>NZ_WMEW01000010.1 GCF_009856355.1 Halobacillus litoralis
TCGCTGGGTAGCTACGTGTGGTCGGGATAAGTGCTGAAAGCATCTAAGCATGAAGCCCCCCTTGAGATGAGATTTCCCTCTGCTTCGAGCAGATAAGATCCCTCAGAGACGATGAGGTTGATAGGTCCGAGGTGGAAGCGTGGTGACACGTGGAGCTGACGGATACTAATGGATCGATGACTTATCTATATGAAAAAGGCGAAAGCGACTGGTCAAATCCGACTGGCTAAGCAAACATTCGTAAAGGCTGTTTTTTTCAGTCTTGAAGAAGGTGTGCTTAGAACAGCGAGGATTTAGGAGCTGCAGCCGGACTGAACTTCGTGAATGATGTTTAATCAATAAATGTTTCCTTATCCGGTTTTGAGGGTTCACCTCAAACTTTATATCGATGTGGTAGTGAAGGCGAAGAGGTCACACCTGTTCCCATGCCGAACACAGCAGTTAAGCTCTTCAGCGCCGATGGTAGTCGGGTTTACCCCCGTGAGAGTAGGACGCCGCCACATCACTCAAACCCTTCAGGATTTTCCTGAAGGGTTTTTTCTATTTTATTTTTCCATCAATCGTAAACAAGTGAATGTTCATGGGGTTCTAATGATTTCTAAGCAAAGCGTGTGCCTTCAGCCCCTTTTTTATAATACAACCAGAGTCTTTAGTCACGAATTCGTGCCATCTGCCTGCTGTGGTGTTTAAAGGAAGCGATAAACGGTTATCTCCACATTGTGAGTTCAAATCTAGTTTGGAGGTATGAACATGAATCGATTTACAATTCCCCGAGATATTTACTTTGGTGAAAATGCTCTTGAAGTACTGCAGGACATCAAAGGTAACCGGGCACTCCTTGTTATTGGCGGAGGCTCCGTTAAAGAAAATGGCAATCTGGATACAATTAAACAACATTTATCTAAAGCAGATATAGAAACGAAGGTTATTGAAGGAATTACAGAAGAACCGTCTACGGATTTAGTAAACAATCATCTGGAAGAAGTGAAGAACTTTGGACCGGATTGGATTATCGGTATTGGCGGAGGTTCTCCTATGGATGCTGCCAAAGCCTTGTGGATTTTCTATGAACATCCAGACCTTACGTTCCAGGATGCGATGCAGCCATTTAACCTGCCAGCTCTAAGAGAGAAGGCAAAGTTTGCAGGTATTCCTACCACAAGTGGTACAGCTTCTGAAATCTCCAACCTATCCGTGATTACCGAATCAGAAACAGGAGTGAAGTATCCACTCGCTGATTTTGAGCTGACTCCTGATCTTGCGGTGATTGATCCGGTAATGGTTGAATCCATGCCGAAACGCGTAACCGCCTATAGTGGTATGGACGCTGTGACACACAGCATTGAGGCGTATGTGGCTAAGCCAAGAACGACCTTCACGGATGCATTGTCCATTGAGGCACTGGAGACGTTGAATCAGCATCTTCTGTCTTCCTATAAAGATGATCAGGATTCCCGTGAAAAAGTCCACTATGCACAAGCGATGGCAGGAATGGCTTTTGCTAATGCTGTTCTTGGGAATGTTCACAGCCTGGCTCATAAAAGTGGACCTACGTTCGGTGTTCCGCACGGTTGTGCAAACGCGATCTATCTCCCATATGTCATCCAGTTCAACCGCAGTGTAGTTGAGGACCGATATGCGGCTCTGGCACGGCGGATCGGCCTTTCCGGTCAATCTGATGCCGAACTTGTTGACCGCTTGATCGAGTGGGTGCGCAATCTCAATAAAGAGATGGGTATCCCAAATACACTAAAAGACTTTGGTGTAGAGGAAGAGTTGTTTAAAGAGCACGTGGATCAAATGGCCGCCAATGCTGTAGAAGATCCATGTACAGGCACCAACCCACGTGAAACATCTGTAGAGCAGATGAAACAATTGTTTGAAGCCGCTTATTATGGTAAAGATGTCAATTTTTAATCAATGAGAAACGCCCGGTCAATGACCGGGCGTTCAGCTTGTAGAGAAACTCCTGTTTCTTTACAAGCTTTTTTCTTTCTTACCGCCAGGAGCGGGAGCCCCTTCCCTTTCCGCGGACGAGCGCCCGAGCTTCCTCGCAAAAACCACGCTCGCCGATCTCGGCCCACTCGTTCTTCCGCAGGAGTGGAAGGGGCGCCGCTCCTTGGGGATTCCTTAAATTCGAAAAAGACGCTTCCCCCAGCACAGCTGGATGGAAGGCAGTCTTTTTCATATTCTGGCAGGCAGCCGTCATCAGCGCCTGTGCTTTCCCTTTTTCTGTTCCACGCAGGCGGCATTCATCCACCGATAAGAGGAAAGTAACCCTTTACACGACAAATGGACAGCTCTAACTGGTTAACACAGGCTTTTTCTACAGCTAAAACGTCCGGTCAATGATCGGGCGTTTTTATTTGGGAACGGAAATGATCCATCCATGAACATTTGAAAGTGTGGTAAAATATAGGCGGAAGGATACATACATATGGAACCCAGGCAATGAAGGAGCGTTTGAAATGGTTCAGTTTGAAAGAAAGCGCAATACATTTTGGAATTGGAAGTATGCTGTACTGCTGCTGCTTCTCCCTCTTGGATTTTATCTTGTTTCCCTGAGAGAAGGAATCGGAGAAATCCAGCACATGATCTTTGTGGTCCTTATTATCTGGCTGGCTATTGCAGGCGTTTTCGGTTTAACTAACAGGTGGGACCGGCTCCAGGTGTACGGATATTTGTACCTTTTCAGCAGTCTATTATTCTCTTTCCTCGGACTTGTTTTTATTTGGTAATTCCGGTTGTATTTTCATAGATTCCTCGTTATACTGATTGGGAGAATATATGTTCGGGGTGATCATCATACAACTGACGAGATGGAGTTATTCACGTAGGAAAATGGTCCGCGGATATTTTGATAAGTTCCCACATTCAACCGTATACTTCAGAAGAATACGGCGCTTCTATATTATTTATATGGTCGATTGGCATGAGCTGGATCCGGTCATCACGCCTGAGGATCGTGAAGGGATGCAGCTGCTGATCAACCGTGAGCTTGGACGCGAGGAAGAATATAATCAAAGAAAGTCGAGAAAAGGCTGACCTTTTCTCGACTTTTTTTATCAGCCCATTGATTCCCAAGCGGCATGCATACCTGCAACCCGACCGGTGACCATAGCTGACGTAATGTTGTATCCTCCTGTATAGCCGTGGATGTCCAATACTTCTCCGCAGAAATAAAGACCCTGCATGAATTTCGACTGCATCGTATTTGGAACGATTTCCTTAATCGATACACCGCCTCCCGTAACAAAGGCTTTTTCAAGAGGCTGAGAGTCATGAACATGTACGGTAAAGTGTTTCAGCAGCTGAACGAACTGGTGAAGCTGCTGGTTGGACAGGTTCGCTGCTTTGTCTTCACGATCAATTTCGGACTGATCGAGTACATAATCCAGCAGACGCTCAGGTACCATCCCTTTGACTATATTCCGAAAAGCCTTTTTGGGCTGGTCCTGCATGGTCTTCTGCAGCTCGTCCAACAGAGACTGCTCATGCTGGTCTGGAAGAGCGTCAATCTCCACCTGGACAGGGGAGTGCCCTTTCATTAATTCTTTCACTACATACTGAGAGCAGCGTAGAACAGCCGGTCCGGAAAGGCCAAAGTGAGTGAACAGCATATCCATCCGGTGGGTAATGATTTTCTTCCCTTTCGGATTTAAAACAGATACGTTCACGCCTCGCAGGGAAAGTCCCTGCAGGGTTTTCTGTGTAATCACAGGATCTTTGGAAAGCAGGGGAACTTCGGTTGGAAAGAGCTTCGTAATTGTATGGCCTGCTTTTTTCGCCCATGCGTAGCCGTCTCCTGTAGACCCTGTATGTGGGACTGCTTTTCCACCAGCGGCAATGACGACCGCATTCGTTCGAATTTTTTCTTTGGACTTCAGAATGATCTCGTGTTCGTTCTCCCCGTAGTGAATGGCTTCTACAGGTGTTTCTTTTCTTACCTCGATATTCAACTCATCCATTCGGTTCAAAAGAGCCTGGACAACATCCTTGGCCTTATTACTGACCGGAAACATCCGGCCGTGATCCTCTTCCTTGAGAGCGACTCCAAGCCCCTCGAAGAAATCGATGATATCGTAATTGTTGAACACGGAGAAGGGACTGTAGAGAAATTTCCCGTTTCCCGGGATATGCTTAATCACTTCCTCCTCTGGAAGACGGTTCGTAACATTACAGCGTCCACCTCCGGAAATGGCCAGCTTTGTGCCCAGTTTCTTCCCTTTTTCAATCAACAGGGTACTTACACCCTGTTCGGCAGCTGCGATGGCTGCCATCAGCCCGGAAGGCCCGCCGCCAATGACGGTTACATGGTAATTCATAAATGTCGTTCCTTTCTTATCTCATTCGTTCCTTGTTTATCCTCTATCTATGATAAAATAGATGAGGTCGATTCTACAATAAAATTGAAGGTGAAAAGCGAATTATGTCAAAAATACTTAAAGGTACCATGTTATTGACTGCAGGAACGTTCTTGTCCAAGTTCCTGGGAATGATTTATACGGTTCCGTTTGAAAATATGGTGGGAACAGAAGGAACGGATCTGTTTTCCATTGCTTATGTTCCTTACAGCATCCTGCTCAGCTTATCGAGCATGGGGGTACCTGTTGCGGTTTCCAAGTTTGTATCCAAATACAACTCGCTTGGAGATTATGAAACAGGGCAGCGGATGTTAAAAGCGGGCCTGACCCTGATGTCTATTACCGGAGTCATCGCGTTTTTAATGCTGTACTTCTCAGCTGAACAGGTAGCCATATGGACAATCGGTCCGGATTCTGAACGCCTCGGTCATGCGACGATGGTCATTCAGATGGTCAGTTTCGCCTTGCTCGTAATACCACCGATGAGTATTACAAGAGGTTTCTTCCAGGGCCACGAATCGATGGCTCCGACGGCGGTCTCACAAGTCGTTGAGCAGATCGTACGGATTGTCTTCCTCCTGGCCTCTGCGTTTATCATTGTCCAGGTACTTGGTGGACCGATCCACCAAGCTGTCGGGTTTGCAACCTTTGCCGCCTTTATCGGAGGGATTGCTTCCTGTATCGTTCTTTATGTGTATTGGAGAAAACGAAAGCCGTTCCTGGAAAACCAGCTGCAGGCCCAGGAATATACGTACGGCTTGTCCAATAAGGAAATGTTTAAGGAATTGTTCACATATGCCGGCCCTTTCATTCTGGTCGGAATTGCCACGCCTTTATACCAGCTTGTCGACCAGTTCACTCTGGAGAAAGCAATTAAGGCGTCAGGCGCTGAATATAACAATGCCTTTTCGATCATTAATTTTCTAAGTCACAAATTAATTATGATTCCCGTAACCCTCGGACTTGGATTATCACTGGCCCTGCTTCCGGCAATTACCCAGGCGTTTACGAAAAATGAGATGAGCCGGTTGAACAAGCAGATTAATCAGGCTCTGCAGATTGTTGCCCTGTTGATCATACCAGCCGTTGTTGGTTTATCAGTCGTCGCTTGGGAAGCGTACGCGACGTTTTACGGCGTGGATCATATTGAATACCGCGGAGATCTCCTCAGATGGTATGCACCGGTAGGCCTGTTCCTTGCTTTATACACGGTCACTTCTTCCATTCTTCAAGGAGTGAACAAGCAGAATTTTGCTGTGGTCAGTCTTGGTACAGGAATTCTGCTGAAAATCAGCCTGAACTGGTGGCTTATCCAGCTGCTGGGTGCCAAAGGCGCGATTTTAGCTACAGGAATTGGTGTGGCTGCAGCCGTCGGGCTCAATTTCTGGCGGATATTTACGACCATCGAATTTGCTTATAAACAGCTGCTGAAGCGGACGCTGCTTGTTGTGATTTTGACAGCCGTCATGGCCATTACGGTCATTATAGTCAAATGGCTGCTCGGTTTTGTATTTGACCCAACTGAAAACCGCCTGCATGCTCTGATTGTATTGATACTCAGTATAGGGGCCGGCGGGATCGTCTACTTGTGGACGGCCTACAAGACGACACTGCTTGAACATGTACTGGGCGGAAGAGTCCGTGTGCTCAATAAGTTCTTGAAGCGCAGCTAAGGAGGAATAGGATTGAGAATTGATAAACTGCTCGCCAATATGGGATATGGAACTCGTAAAGAAGTGAAAGGCCTTTTGAAAAGCGGCCATGTCCGCATCAATGGCGAACCGGAAAAAAGCCCGAAAAGCCATGTGGATCCTAACGAAGATTTAGTGACCGTTATGGGAGATGAAGTGGAGTACCGGGAATACATCTACTTGATGATGAACAAACCTGGTGATCTGATATCCGCTACTGAAGACCCGCATGAAACAACTGTCATCGATATTCTCCAGCCGGAGGATATCGTCTTCGAACCTTTTCCTGTCGGGCGGCTGGATAAGGATACAGAAGGTCTGCTGCTGATAACGAATGATGGGCAGTTGAACCACAGGCTGACATCTCCGAAAAAAGATGTAGGTAAAACATACTTTGCCCGGATTGAAGGGAAGGTTACAGAGAGTGATGTGGAGAAATTCTCTGAAGGGGTTACCCTGGATGATGGCTACCATACCAAGCCGGGCGATCTGGTGATTCTCTCTTCTGATGAATTTTCGGAAATTGAACTGACGATTACAGAAGGCAAGTTCCATCAGGTGAAGCGGATGTTTGAAGCTGTCGGGAAAAAGGTCGTGTACCTGCAGCGGATTAAAATGGGTGAACTGGTTCTTGATGAAGAGCTGGAGCTCGGAGAATACCGTGAGCTGACGGATGAGGAACTGGAGTATTTGAGGAAGATCACAAACCTCTAAATTCGAGAATAAGAAAAAAACACCCGGTCCACGACCGGGTGTCATCTATATAAGAAGAGATAATGATTCAATTATGAAATTTTGACCCTCTTTTCAGTGATTGTCCACCTTCCACGGTGTGGACTGGCTACAAGCCCATTGTATTCCAGAATGCTTAAGTCCCTCTGCATTGTGCGATCAGTGATACCAAACTCATCTGCTAACTCATTTGTCGAGACTGTCCCTTTTTCTCTAATATAAAGGTAGACAGCTTTGATTCGGTCGAGCATACGTGATGATGGATGATTCAAAAAACCACTCCTTAATCGTCATTATATGGAACTTGTGATGCCAATGAATCTCTGAATTTGGTTTCATTCTACAATAATGAAAGGTATCGTGCTACTATAATCCCCTCAATTTACAGATTATTCACCTAATTTACAGATTATTAAAGATCGGAGGTATAAAATTGTACTTTTTCAGGAAAATTCTTTTAAAAATGGTAAAGGTC
Organism: Halobacillus litoralis; assembly: GCF_009856355.1. Taxonomy (GTDB): domain Bacteria; phylum Bacillota; class Bacilli; order Bacillales; family Halobacillaceae; genus Halobacillus; species Halobacillus litoralis_B. The sequence continues at coordinate 7,263 of NZ_WMEW01000010.1, forward strand.
AATAATCTTGTTCTTTTTTCAGCAAGTGCAGGCCTGCTGTTTCTATCCAGTATTTTGATCGTTTTCGTGGAAAATGATACCTTCCCGACATTATTTGATGGGTTCTGGTGGGTCATGACCACTGTAACGACTGTCGGATACGGGGATTACTACCCTGTCAGTGCCGGAGGAAGGCTTATTGCCATCTTTTTATATGTCTTTGGGATCGGCCTCATAGGAATTGTGATTGGAAAAGTCGTCGATAGTCTGGCCATTTATAGAAAAAAGCGACTGGAAGGTGATATTGTGTATAAAGATGAAGGACATTTTGTGATTATCGGCTGGTCACAAAAAGCAGAATATGCGGTGAGGGAAATGATGGACACGCATGAAGACTGTGAAATCGTACTGATTGATCAGCTTCCAAAAGCTCCGCTGCTCACTGAGAATATTTACTACATAAAAGGGGAGGCCGGAGACCAAAAGACACTGGAAAAAGCCAACATTACAAAGGCGGAAGCGGTGCTGATATTTGCGGATGATCAGATGACCAGCAACCAGATGATTGACGGTAAAACCCTCCTTATTGCATCATCGGTGGAGAATCTGGCGCCGGGGGTCCACACCATTGTGGAAATCATGGAAGAAAAGCATATTAAGAACTTTAAGCATGCACAGGTGGATGAGTTCATTGTTTCCAGTGAAACGATCTCTTCTCTTGCTGTCCGGGCGGCGTTTAGAAAAGGGGTTTCGGAAATTTATGGACAACTCTTGAAGCGTTCTGTCGGGGAAGATCTCTTTTATATTCCAACCCGGTCGGAATGGACAACGTACCGGGACGCTTTTCAAAACCTTCTATCAGAAGGAGCCACTCTCATCGCAGACCGGAATGATCTGGCGATTAATCGAAAGCTGGATGAACGTATTCCAGCGGAGGCCGAACTCTATGTCGTTTGTGATAAAACAACCTATGACACCATCGTTTCCAAAGGAGGACAATCATGAATTTCAAACAACTCAGTGAAGATTATCTGGACTCGTTCGTCCAGCAGGCTGGTAAACTGATCAGCATCCCAAGTGTTTACACAGAAGATGAAGGGACACCATTCGGACCTTCGATACAGGAAGCCTTGTCTCATATGCTGGCTTTAGGGGAAAGAGACGGTTTTGTGACGAAGAACATCGACGGATATGCCGGCCATATTGAATTTGGAGAAGGAGACGAAATCATTGGTGTGCTCGGCCACCTTGATGTGGTTCCTGCCGGGGAAGGGTGGACTTCTCCGCCCTTTGAACCTGTTGTAAGAAATGAAAGGCTGTATGGGCGGGGAGCCCAGGATGATAAAGGACCTGTGATGGCTGCTTATATGGCAATGAAAATGCTGAAGGACCAAGGGTTTATCCCAAGGAAAAAAATACGGCTCATCCTAGGAACAGACGAAGAGCGGGACTGGCAGGGAATGGCTCATTATTTTAAGAAGGAACCAATGCCTGCAGCAGGGTTTACCCCGGATGCTTCTTTTCCAGTGATCCATGCTGAAAAGGGGCTGCTGGATGCTTATGTTACCTATCCCTCCGAATCAAGCAGGGAAGGGGAGGCTGCCCTTTTGAACGTGAAAGGCGGAGGTCCTTTGAACATGGTGCCCGATGAGGCGGTCGCTGAAATATCGGGAGACATCCGGGCTGCTTTTGAAGCTTATGTTAAGGACGATCAAGAGAAGGCATATCTGGAGGAAAAAGAAGAGTCTGTAAGGATAGTGTTTAAAGGGAGAGCGGCTCATGCGAGCCGGCCGGAGACAGGGAAAAACGCGCTGACCGATCTGCTTGGTTTTTTAAAAACGCTTCCTCTCCCTGCTTCCGACCAGGCGGCTGCCGAACATCTGCACGCCAGTTTTAAAGATACGAATGGGCGGGGACTTGGATTAGAGATTAGTGATGATGTGTCTGGTCCATTAACGTCAAACTTGGGTTCTCTTGAGAAAACAAACGAAGGCTGGAAGGCCGGGGTGAACCTTCGATATCCAGTAACGGCTGATGCCGATCAGGTTATCAGAGAGCTGCATACGGCGTTGGAGAGAAACGAAGGGAAACTTGAGATTTATGATCATCTTGCTTCTATCCACCTCGAGAAAGAGGACCCTTTTGTGCAGACATTGTTGACGGTGTATAACGATGCCACGGGGGAGAAGGCTGAAGCTTTATCCATTGGAGGAGCTACTTACGCCCGGGCTTTGAAAACGGGTGTAGCTTTCGGAGCGATGTTTGCTGACAGCCCGGATACAGCCCACCAGGCAGATGAGCACGTGCGGCTCCAGGACATGGTCAAGGCTATGGCAATCTATGCAGAGAGTCTATACAGGCTCACAAAATAAAACTTCACTTCCATCCATTGGGGGAGGTCAGCAAAAGGGACCCTCTCCGGTGTAGGACTGGCTTTCCTGCTCGCAATGGGTCTTATACTATTTTTAACCGAGTACGACTGGTATTTATGCAAGTACGGCAGCACAAGGAGTCTCTATGGATTTGTATATCCCGGCAGGTTTGTTGTTTGTGCTGGAAATTGCACTGACTGACGTGCGTGCTGCGGCGGTGAAAAATGGACATGGTAACGCCGTATTCACTTTTCTCGGAGGGGTTTTTATCGACTGGCACAGCGAAGCTTTTATGTACGGCATTTTCTCTTTAGTAACGTGTGGGGGGACAGCGCTGTTATTCGTACTCAGACATCAAATAAATTTATCCAGAGCGGAGGCCTGCTTATGAACAGCCATTATTTCGTGGGTATTCAAGTACCGAGGGAACTTGCCGGGCATTTGTCCAGCTGGCAGCATACTCTCCAGAAGCATATGCGTTACAAAGTATGGACGAATGCAGAAGACTTTCACGTGACTCTAAAGTTTTTAGGAGCGGCATCCGATGAAAAAATAAACAGGCTCATGTCCATGCTCCAGCAGCAAAACCTGCCGGATGCATTTTCCACAACTGTCGGCCCGGCCGGTGGTTTTGGTCATCCGGAAGCTCCGAGGGTTTTTCTTGCAGAGGTGGAGAAGCCTCCCGGTCTGGTAAAGCTGTATAAGCGGGTGGAGGAGGCGGCAGCTGCGTCGGGCTGGGAACGGGAAAAAAGAGATTTCCACCCCCATATAACGCTTGCGAAAAAACAGGCGGAAGGACGGTCACCGCTTTCACTCAGTCACGTTCCCGCCGTTTTTCAACAGCAGTTTTCCATCATGGTGGAACGCATCACCCTGTACAGAATCCACCCTGGTGAAAATCCGAAGTATAAAGACGTGTTCACCATTGATTTGTAAAAGTAGGGATAACAATGGCTCAATTAATTAAACTGAATGATTATATATCCAGATATCATGTGAATATGTATCAGTATCCTGCACAGTTTATCCGGTTAAAACAGGAAAACTGGCAGAAGATGCGCACCCTTTATGAGAGGGGACAGCTTGACTTTCAAAGCGAATCAGCCGTCACGGATGAAACGGAAATCGAAAAAATCCCGTGGTGGAAAGCGTTGTTCCGGGAGAAGAAGGTGGAACAGCCGGTTGAAGCGGCCGCCCCTTTAGAAAGCCGGAAAACCCCGCGGTCCTTGAGGGAGTTAAAGCAGTATTATCTCGATGGTCTGCTTCCGTTTCAATTGAAATGGGCAACCACAACGCTCCAGAATAAGTCCTTTTTACATCCGTCCTATCAGGAGGATGCATCCCTTTCCTTCTATCTTCAACGCTTTCCGGATACCTATCTGCTCATGTACGATCCTGTGGCTCAGCTGAGAAATACGGATTTGGAAATCGATCATATCCTGATCGGTCCAAACAGCCTGGAATTGATTACATCCCTTCCGGCGCGCGCTGGTGAAACCGCTTATGTCTTGTCTGAGCACACGTGGCTTTTGGAAGACGGGAATATTCAGAGGAAAGTCCCGAGTCCTTTAATTTCGCTAAAGCGGACAGAAACTTTCGTGCGCAGTGTTTTAAAAACATATGACATTGACTTTCCCTATACCAAAGTCGTCCTATCCCCTCAATTGTCGTTTGAAAAAATGCAGGAGCCTTACGAGACGTTCTATATCGGAGATAAAGAGTACAATCGTTGGCTGTATGAGAAAAGGCAGATGCGCACACCTTTGAAACATAAGCAGTTGAAAACAGCAGAAGCCCTTTTGAAGCACTGCCGGACAAGTGCTGTCAAACGAGCAGAATGGGATACAGAAGACTCTTTGGAAGAATAGGAATCACGGAGTTGATGTGAGTTGATTTTGATGGTTATAACCGTCCCCGCTCTTTTTCATAGCCGTCACGGTTCAACGGCTGTGATGGATTAGGATATATGAAAAAATCCTGCAGCCGGTGACCCTATTAACCGCACGATTCCCTTCCTTTATATCCGTAGTAGATGTGAAAAGCAGGGAATGGACAGCCATTCGACTTACAGGGAGTGGGCGTATGTATATCCTGATTGTGAATCCCGCGGCAGGAAACGGCCGGGGGTTGAAGCTTTTCAAACAGCTTAAAAAAACTAAGGAATACCATAGACAAAACATCCGGACATTTTTCACAAAGGCCTCAGAAGGGGCGGAAGCGCTGGCGGCGGAGCTGTCAAAAATAGAGGCCCCTTCCTTGAAAGCCTGCCTGGTCCTTGGAGGGGACGGCACCCTTCATGAAGTGATCAATGGCTGGAAGCCGCAGGGGCGGGTTCCCATCTGTTTTTTACCGGCCGGTTCAGGGAATGACTTCGCAAGAGGGCTGGGTGTAAAGGCAGGAATCCTGCCCTTATTTAAAGCGGTTCTCCGTAATCCGGAGGAGCATCATGTTTATCTTGGAAACTACCGTTTGCCGAAGGGGGAAGAAAGAACCTTCTTGAACAATATCGGAATCGGTTTTGACGGGGCTGTGGCCTCTTATGCAGACCGTCCGGCTTTTAGGGTATGGATGCGCCGGCTTCATTTAACGAAGTGGATCTACCCCGCTGCTCTCATTTGTGCTCTACCGTCTTTCAAGCCCTTTGAGGTGGAAGTGAAGCTGGATGGTCAGGCACCTGTGATGGAAAAAGTGATGATGATTACGATGACCAATCACCCTTATTTCGGAGGCGGTATGAAATTGGCTCCCCGGTCTGATTTTCAACATCCGCGCATGTCGGTCATACTCGTTCGAGCTCTGTCCAAACAGAAACTGCTCACTCTATTCCTCAGCGTTTTTATAGGAAAACATACAGCATTGAAGGAGGTTGTGGAGTGGGAGGCAGACACGGTGCACATCCGTACAAAGCATGAAACGTTTTTCCAGGTCGACGGCCAGCCTTCCCGCTCAGATGAATGGCTGATGAAGAAAGCGTCATCAAAAACGACATTCCTCAGCAATTCATAGATATCTCTTGAAACTTTACAGATCAATGAGTTAATCTATTCTAAGGTGACTATTGAATCGGCAGGGTATATTTCGAATAATGACAAAAGTACGGTATACTGAATGAATAAAGATGTGATTCAATCACAAGAGGATTTGAGGAATTGAAGGTGAATTGGTTGGAACATATACTCGGTAGTAATTGGACAATAACACCAGCAGGCGGTTCAACAGGGGAAGCTTACTATGCCCAGACAGATGAGAAGCGGCTGTTTTTAAAACGCAACTCTTCACCTTTTTTAGCTGTCCTGTCTGCAGAAGGGATCGTTCCTAAGCTGATCTGGACCAAAAGGCTGGAGAACGGGGATGTCATTACTGCCCAGGAATGGCTGGACGGGCGGGAGTTAAATCCAGAAGAGATGAAACACCCGAGAGTCGCAGCCCTGTTAAGTAAGATTCACCATTCCACTGAGCTGCTGGATATGTTAATGAGACTGGGTAAGCATCCTTTAACCCCTGATGAAATACTTTTGGACATTAAGGAAAATCAGAAGGTTCTTGATAAGGTGGACCCGAGGATAGAAATTCATCAGGCCGTCAGATACCTTGAGCAGGAAGTTTGGAATGTTCAGCATGATGTTCACGTCGTCTGCCATTGTGATACAAATCATAATAACTGGATGTTATCAGCAAGAGATCACCTTTATCTGATTGATTGGGATAACGCTATGGTAGCTGATCCGGCTTTGGATCTTGGAATGCTTTTATATAACTATATCCCTGAGGATTATTGGGAAACGTGGCTGAAGGAGTATGGCATCCAGCCGGATTCCCATATGTTCCAACGGATGAAATGGTATTCCATCTCCCAGGCTCTTTCTTTTATCCAGTGGCATCAAATGCGGGGCGAATATCATGAATCCTCCGTACGAACGGAAAAGTTAAAAACCATCATGAAGCAGCATGGAATTATATAAACGTCCAATAGAGGGAAAGCTTATGCCGCCGCGGCATAAGCTTTTTTTGACGGCTTCGAGAACATCCAAAGGATCAATTTTCCAAACAGGCGGGTATCGTTGAGGTATCAGTCATTGGGAGGGGTATGATATGGAGAAAAACGTACTCGTGTCAGGTGGAAACCGCGGCCTGGGTTTTGAGGCATGCCGTCAGCTGTCAGAAGCAGGGTTTAAGGTATGGCACGGAGCCAGAAATGAGGAGAAAGGGAAGGAAGCGGCCTTCCGGCTTCAGGAGGAGGGACTCGACGTCCAGTTTATTTTCCTTGATGCTGCCCAGCCGGATAAGATGGATGCAGTGAGGGATAAAATTCTTGAAGAGGACGGCCGGATCGATGCCCTGATCAATAATGCCGGCATCTTCCCGGATAAAAAAAGTTCCATTCTGGACATTGACGCGGTCACCTTTGAGGAAATTCAACTTGTGAATTATTTTGGTCCTTATTTTCTCATGAGCAGCCTTATGCCTGTGATGCTTGAGAATAATTATGGCCGGATCGTTAACGTTGCCGCAGAGATAGGGGTCAGCCGGGCGATGGACGCTCCAATGGCCGGCGCCTATAAAGCGTCCAAGTACAGCTTGAATGCCTTGACGAGGTTGTTTGCAGGAGCAGCACGCCGGAAGAACGTGAAAGTGAACTCCGTAAGTCCCGGCTGGGTGAAAACGGACCTTGGAGGAGAAAAGGCAGAGCGGGAGCCGGAAGAGGCCATGGAAGGGATCTTATGGCTTTCGCAGCTGGAGGAGGATGGTCCGACAGGGAAATTCTTCAAAGACAAGGAGGAGCTTGAATTTTAATGGGCTGTCAGCCTTAATGAAAAAAACACTGCCCTTAGGCACGGCCACTTAAAAACGGAGATTCTTGAAAGGTAAAGGTCAAAAATGTGGAATGCCATGGAGTATTTTATCCATGTCATCCGCTTTTTTTATTTTCAGGAGGCATATCCTTTCTATTCCTTCATTCGTTTCACATTCGCTGTAGTAATCACAATGGCGGATTGAAGGCGCATACTTTTAAGACCCGGAGATGAGGCTGCCTCATTTCCGGGTCTTTATGTATTTTTTCATTGTACAAAAAAAGAGTGATGTTCTTTTATCATTAAAAGAACATCACTCTTTTTAGGTGGGACGCCGTTGATTCCACGAAGAGCGTCCGATGGTGACGCCCGTAGCAGGCATCCATCGACATGCGGTTCGTGAGAATCAACAACCACCTTTACCCAGGCAGGAGTTATTCAACGGCCTCCCCTTAGGCAGCGGTTTTTTGTGTGGCTGGTGTATATTTAAGCTTTTTCGCTTTCACTTCTGCACTCATAAGTTCAGACATCTTTTCAAACGGATACACAAACAGGGCATAGCCTGCGAATAGAACAGAGAAGACGGCCAGAACAGATACTTCAAAAAGTTTTGTCATCAATTTCATAGCTTTCTCATCACTCCCGTTCAGTATTGATCAACACGATATTCATCATAAATTAGGAAGCGCTTACAACCCAACCCCCTAATAACGGTAAATTTTACGTTATACACGGAGCAGACGTTCTGAAGAAGATATAGAGGAAGAAATGGCTTTAATCATCACGAATTGTCCGGAATACGTACAGATACATCAAATATAGAAAAAGATTTTCAATTTTCCGGGCTTCATGGTACCATTTTATCGATAAGAAGGAGGAATTCCATACATGCGTTTAAGAAATAAACCCTGGGCGGACGATTTTCTAAGCGAAGAGGATCAGATTGTCGTTCAGGACCCGTTTGCACAAAAGGGAAGCTGGAAGGCGTTATTTTCCCACCCTGAACAGCCTCTTCATTTGGAAATCGGATCAGGAAAAGGTCAGTTTATTGCCGGCATGGGTGTCCAGCATCCGGAAATCAACTTTATCGGCATTGAATTCGTAAAGAGTGTCATTGTCGGTGCGGTGAAAAAAGTCAAGGATGCGGAGACAGAGAACGTTCGGATGGTTAATGAAAATGCTAAAGATTTGACTGATCTGTTTGAACATAATGAAGTCGATCATATTTATTTGAACTTTTCCGATCCCTGGCCGAAAACGAAACATGAAAAGCGGAGGCTGACCTTCCATACGTTCCTTTCTCAATACGAATCCGTTCTCAAAGAAGAGGGCAGGGTGACGTTGAAAACGGATAACAAAGGATTATTCGAATATTCACTTGTCAGTTTTTCTGAGTACGGCATGATCCTCGAAGACGTATCTGTCGATCTGCATGCAGATGAGGATCCATTGAATGTTACGACGGAATATGAAGAGAAATTTTCAGCAAAAGGACAGCCGATTTACCGGTGTACAGCAAGGTTCACAACTTGATAGCGTTTTCAAGAGCTCTAGTTATTATGATAAACTAGAGCTATCTTTATGTAAGGGGTGATGAAGGTGGAAAAGCTGTCAATCGGTAAAGCTGAGCTGACCTGGCTGGATGGAGGAGTAACCCATCTGGACGGAGGGGCGATGTTTGGTGTCGTACCAAGAGCGTTATGGAGCAAAAAGTATCCAGTAAACGATAAAAACCAAATTGAACTTCGGACAGACCCTATACTTGTAGAGTTGGAAGGGAAGCGTATGCTCATCGACTCTGGTATTGGAAACGGGAAAATGAGTGAAAAACAGAGGCGTAATTTCGGAGTGTTTGAAGAATCCAAAGTAGATGAAGGACTTCAAGCGTTCAACCTGACACGTGCGGATATTGATTATGTTTTGATGACTCACCTTCATTTCGACCACGCCTGCGGTCTAACCCGCTGGGAGGGAGAAAAGCTTGTCCCTGCTTTTCCTGAAGCTGTCATTTATACAAGCAGGACGGAATGGGAGGAAATGAGGAATCCGAATATGAGATCCATCAATACATATTGGGAGGATAACTGGAAACCCGTGGAACATCAGGTCCATACGTTTGAGGACAGCCTGGAGGTTGTTCCCGGACTGCGGATGATCCACACAAGCGGTCATAGTGACGGCCATGCGGTTCTTGTGTACGAGGAAGGAGAGCACGTTTGGATCCATATGGCTGATTTAATGCCTACTCATGCCCATCAGAATGTACTGTGGGCTCTCGCATATGATGATTATCCTGTTACATCTGTTCATGAAAAGAAGAAATGGATGGAATTTGGGTATGATAAAAAAGCCTGGTACACGTTTTACCACGATGCCGTTTACCGAGCGCTGAAATATGACCATGAGGGCAATATCATCGATCAGGTCGAACAGAAAAAGCACCATTACACATAAAAAATACCCTCTCTGCAGAGGGTATTTTTATAAGTTACGCTGTTGTTTCGGCTACATCGACGATCGTGCCGGTGTCTGTATCGATATAAAATTCGAATTGAGAGGTTTCCCCGTCCTGGTTCTTGGAGATGCCGCCTCGATACACATCATAGTTGATGCCGTTTTTATTCAGTTCCTCCGGCTTCATGTAGATCCATGAGCCGCTGATCGGCCCTTGTTTCTTAAAGGCTTCTTTTGCGATTTTCAATGCCTTTTCAGGAGTAACATTCTGACTGCTGCTGATTTGTTCTTTTACAATATAACCGGCCAGTGCTCCTACACCTGCGGCTATCGCGACTTTTTTCCAATTCATTAACCAATCACCTCACAACTAGTTTCTAGTGTCCAGTATACTAAATATTCCCGTTAAAAGAAAATCAAAACTCATTTGAGCGGCGGATTTGTAGAAACGTTTTCACAATTCCGTTAAAATGAAAACAGATGGAAATAAAGGAGATGTACATATGAACCAAGAAACCCAAGATCTTTTCAAAACGTTGACGGAACTGCCGGGTGCACCTGGTAACGAGCATCTGGTCCGCCAATTTATGAAGGAAGAATTAGAAAAGTATTCCGATGAAATCGTTCAGGACCGCCTTGGCGGTGTGTTTGGAGTGAAGAAAGGAAAGGGGCCGACGGTTATGGCTGCCGGCCATATGGATGAAGTCGGCTTCATGGTCACTCAAGTCACCGAAAACGGGATGATTCGTTTTCAGCCGCTTGGAGGCTGGTGGAATCAGGTTCTTTTGGCCCAGCGTGTTCAAGTGGTGACAGACCGGGGTCCTGTCGTAGGTGTCATCGGATCCATTCCCCCTCACAATTTGACGCCGGAACAACGCAAAAAGCCGATGGAAATCAAAAACATGCTGATTGATATTGGAGCGGATAATAAAGAAGACGCCAGGGAAATCGGGATCAAGCCCGGGCAGCCAATTGTTCCAATCTGTCCGTTTACACCGATGGCTAATGAAAAGAAAATCCTTGCGAAAGCCTGGGATAACCGATATGGCTGTGGTCTTTCCATCGAACTCCTGAAAGAGCTTCAAGGAGAAAAGCTTCCGAATGTCCTTTATTCAGGCGCCACCGTCCAGGAAGAAGTGGGGCTGCGTGGGGCACAGGTGGCAGCCAACATGATTCAACCCGATATCTTTTATGCAATGGACGCTTCACCGGCCAATGATATGAGCGGGGACAAAAAGGAATTCGGTCAGCTCGGTAAAGGAGCGCTTCTGCGTATTCTGGATCGTTCCATGGTGACGCACCGTGGAATGAGGGAATTCATTCTGGATACAGCAGAGACCCATGATATTCCATACCAGTATTTTGTTTCCCAGGGCGGAACCGATGCCGGACGGGTGCATATGGCGAATGATGGAGTTCCATCTGCAGTCGTTGGAATCAGCTCCCGGTACATCCATACCTCCTCTTCCATTATTCATGTGGATGATTATGCGGCAGCCAAAGAACTTCTTGTGAAGCTTGTCAAAGCGTCGGACCAATCCACCGTTGATGAAATCCGCCGCAACGTATAGATTACCAAAAAGTCACACTTGCTGATGTCAGCGGGTGTGACTTTATGCTAGAATGATAGGAACTAAAGAATTCAAGGACCTTGAAAGAATACAAGTGAGAAGGAGAAAGGTGCCTGTTATGTTGAAGATTTATGTAGGATCAAAGAACCCTACGAAGGTTGATTCGGTGAAGAGGGTGTTCCCGGAAGCCGAAGTTGTGGGGATGGAAGTTGAATCAAAAGTGGCAGCGCAGCCCTTTTCTGATGAAGAGACCTTGGAGGGCGCCGTCAATAGAGCACGCGAATGTGCGTCGCACCATAAATCTAAAATGGGCATCGGCCTGGAAGGCGGAGTCATGGAAATCGAAGATGATCTCTACCTTTGCAACTGGGGCGCGCTTGTAGATGAAAAAGAAAACGTCTACAGTGCAAGCGGAGCCAGAATCCGACTGCCGGACGAGGTGAAGGCAGGACTGGAAAAAGGAAAAGAATTAGGCGATGTCATGGATGAATACGCAGATAAGCACGATGTCCGAAAAAACGAAGGGGCCATCGGTATATTTACGAATGGTCTGATTCATCGAGAAGATATGTTCACTCACGTTGTCCAGCTTCTTAAGGGACAATGGGAATTTGATCAACAATAAATGGACGGGGATCCCCCCGTCCATTCTTTTATGTCAGGAGCCGTTTTCTTAGGAGAACGGCTCCATCTTTTTTACTCATAAATATAAGAAAGGACCTCAACAGCCTGATCAATAGTTTCTACTGTTACATCCGCCTGATTGGAGAGCTCCTTTAACGGATGGACGAGGGACTCCGGTCGGATCAGGATAAGTGGTCGGCCTGCCTGAACAGCCGCTCCTGCATCCATGGCTGTATTCCATTGTTTATAGGATTCACCGAAATAGGCGATGACAGCATCCGCCTTATTTAATAAAACTCTCGTGCGGAAGTTGTTGATGGAAGAGGCAGCATCGTCTCTTGCCACTTGACCAGGTTGTTCACCAAGAATGTTTTCCCCAATATCGTCGGACCGTGCATGATTTTCCTGAGGGCCGACAAAAGTCAAAGGCAGCTGCTTCTCATCCGCCTTTGATTTGATTTCCCTGCGCCAGTCATCGTGGATCTGGCCGGCTAAGTATACGGTAAGTTCCATAATGATCCCTCCCAAAATTTTCTTCCTTTTCAGTATGAGAGAGAAGGCTGTCCAAGTCCAGTGACAGCTCTCTGTCGGGAACTTCGCTTTTCCGCCTGGATCCCATGCGTGGGCTTTCAAAGAATCTACGTCCAACGGACACACCTCTTCCTTCCGCTCATAAGAAGACTCTTCTAAATCTGTTCTGACTGTCCCAAAGTCGATATTCCTGCAAAAAGCAGCAGGAAGCCATAATAGAACTCAACTCTTAGGAAGACAATAGAAACCCAGCCTTTTAGGAGTGTTAGTAAAGGCCTTGTGGAAATGTGTGGAAAAGTGTCTTTACACATGTTTTATATCAGTGTATAATCTTTTCGGTAAGACAGGAGGTCAGGAAATGAAAAAGTTTTTAATTAAAAAAGGAGTGCATATTTCAGTTCAAGCCTATTTCATAACGGCCCTCAGCTACATGGCTCTCGGACTTTTTTCTTCATTAATCATTGGGTTGATTATGAAAACCATTGGTGAACAACTGGATTTAGGGATGTTCTCAGCTTCTCTCATAGATATGGGAACCTTCGCGATGGATACAAAAATATGGGGAGGCGCCATAGGGGCTGCAATAGCCTACGGGTTGAAAGCGCCACCGCTCGTAATCTTTGCTGCCTTATTCAGCGGAGCTTACGGGGCTGAGCTCGGAGGACCGGCCGGCAGTTATGTTGCCGCTCTTTTTGCAGCCGAATTTGGAAAACTTGTTAGTAAGGAAACGAAAATTGATATTATCCTCACTCCTTTTTCTACGATTCTAGTGGGATATTTCATCGGTGTGCTGATTGGTGCCCCTATCGGAACGTTTATGACCGGTCTGGGGGAAATCATCAACTGGTCCACGCAGCAGCAGCCGTTGTTAATGGGAATTCTTGTGGCGGTTCTCATGGGTCTGGCGTTAACCGCACCCATCTCCAGTCTGGCCATCGCTCTCATGCTTTCTCTGGAAGGAGCAGCAGCTGGAGCGGCTACTGTCGGCTGTGCGGCTCAGATGATTGGGTTTGCCGTAACCAGCTATAAAGATAATGGATTTGGAGGCGCACTTGCCCAGGGCATCGGTACATCCATGCTCCAGGTTGCCAATGTCGTAAAAAAACCGCTGATCATTCTTCCGCCGACGTTGGCAGGAGCACTGCTGGCTCCTGCAGCAACGGTTTGGCTGTCGATGGAAAACAATGCAGCCGGAGCCGGTATGGGGACGAGTGGTTTTGTCGGTCAGATTATGACTATTGAGACGATGGGGCTTTCACTTGAAGTTGGACTCGTCATTCTTTTCCTGCACTTTATAGGACCAGCCGTAATCAGCTACGGTTTCTATTACTGGTTTTCCAGAAGAGGGTGGATTCAGCCTGGAGACATGAGAATTGAATATGAGTGATCCTGTGCTAGAATAGCGGAGGAGGTGTCCTTATGATTACATTAGAATCTGATCAGCAATTAAAAGAATTAACAGAGAATGAATCTGTTATTTTACTCTTTTCTGCGGACTGGTGCCCGGACTGCAGAGTGATTGAGCCATTTCTTCCTGAGCTCGAAGAAAACTATTCCGACTGGACATTTGTCTATGTAGACCGGGACCAATTCATTCACGTCTGCGCCGAACATGACATTTTTGGAATTCCGAGTTTCCTGGCCGTCCGTGATGGTGAGGAAGTCGGTCGGTTTGTAAGTAAAGACCGTAAGTCGAAAGAAGAAATTGAAGCATTCTTAACGAAAGTTTCCAGTTAAGCCGAAGACAGGCTGTGCAGATGGCGCAGCCTGTCTGCTTTTTTTACCATTGAGATGTGTGTATAATGGAAGGGTATGCAAATCGAAGAGAAATCAAGGACATGATCCTCTTTCTTCCCACGTAAAAGGAGGAAAACCAATGAAAATGACAAGTATTAAAATGAAGAAGAAATTAGAGGAACGGCTGGCCCGTGATGAGTGGAAAGCTACCTTCAACAGAGATAAAGACACGTTCAGAATTGAATGGGCACAATCTGGAAAAGGAATTACCATCACCCTCCCCAACGTCATATCCAAGTATGAGGCGCGCGGGGAAGAGGCTCTTGATGAGCTTGAAGACCATGTAACAGAAGCGCTCCGGGTGATGAAAGAAGATCATAAGCTGACAGGGAAGGAACAGCATATCTTTCCTGTTATTCGTGCGGCTTCTTTTCCGACGGAAACAGAGCAGGGGAAAAAGCTCGTTTATACAGAACATACGGCCGAAACCCGTATTTATTATGCCCTTGACCTTGGTAAATCCTATCAGCTGATTGATGAGGATATGTTGAAAAAAGAACAATGGGACATAGACAGAATCCGGGAGATTTCCGGATTTAACGTCCGGTCGCTGGAGACCAACCTGAAACAGGACACGGTCTATGGCAATGATTTTTATTTTCATTCCGCCGGGGACGGGTATGACGCAAGCCGGGTTCTGAATGAAGCTCTGCTGGAAAAACTGAAGGCGGAGGCCAAAGGGGAGCTGGCAATCAGCATTCCGCACCAGGATGTTATCATTTTTGCGGATGTTCAAAATCCAGAGGGCTATGATATATTAGCTCAGATGGCTATGAAGTTCTTTGCCGAAGGAACGGTCCCTGTAACTTCTTTGAGCTTTCTTTATGAAGATAAACAATTGGAGCCGATTTTCATCCTGGCTCAGAAAAAACCGAAAAAGGACCGAAAGGAAGAGTAGATCATGCACGTATTTTACAACAAGCAAGGAATTGGAGACGTTTTACTTATTCCCGTTAAGGAAGGCAGCCGTGACGAAATTAAACAGGAATCCTATGGTGACGTCGTGAAAATCACGGACAAGAGAGACGGATCCCTGCTTGGATACAACATCTTCAACGCATCCAAGTACTTCAATATCGAAGGTCAGGGCAAGATCCGCTTAACGGAAGAGGTTCTGGCTCCAATCAAGGATCTTTTCACACAAAATGAATTAAATGATGTACTTGACTTCGATCTCAGCCCCAAGTTTGTCGTAGGGTACGTAAAAGAAAAAGCCCCTCATGAAAATGCGGATAAATTAAGCGTATGTCAGGTGGATGTTGGGAATGAAACCCTTCAAATCGTCTGCGGAGCGCCTAATGTAGACGCAGGACAGAAGGTGGTTGTAGCGAAAGTTGGAGCCGTCATGCCGGGTGGAATGAAGATTAGGGATGCGAAGCTTAGAGGCGTTCCTTCTTCAGGGATGATCTGTTCCGCTAAGGAACTCAATCTTCCCGATGCTCCTGAAGAAAAAGGTATTCTGGTATTGGATGATCAATATGAGACAGGACAGACGTTTGAATTGGAATAACGCTGTCTAAAAGCAAAGCAGCCGGTCTGCTTTGCTTTTTTTGATTTAAAAGTCATTTTTAAAGCGATTGTAAACCAAACACTCCTGTAAACCTGTTAAAATATAAGGGAATCAGCATTATGATTTAAATTGGAAAAGAGTGTGAACTGAAATGTGGAAAGACATAAAAGATAAAATGAAACGCTTGTTTGAACAGGAAGAAAACGACGTAGAAGAAGCGGCTGTACATAAAGAAGAAAGAAAAGAAGTCAACGCTAAAACAAAAATGACCTATCGATACCCTAAGCAGGGGGAATTTCGATTTCCTGTGATTCCAGATCAGCCCGGCGAGCGCGAAGAACGGCGGGAAAATGAACCGCGCGTGAGGGGTGAGCGCAGGCATCATGTCCAGGAAGAACAGTCTGAAGTGGAACAACGACCGCAGAGAAGGAAAAGGAAACAACCGGAACAGGAAGAATCGAAAGAGACGCTTGAAACGACGTCCAATCCTTTCACCCCTACCGATGTTCCTTCACCTATTTTCGGATACCAAACCAGGCAGATGACGAAAGGCCTGCAGAAGCTGGAGTATACTGTAGAGGAAAACTCCAAACCGGAATTTTATACAGGATCCTATGAGGAGAAGAAATGGCAGGATTTAAGGGAAAAGCTGAGGGAACGTGTCCAGGTCGGAAAGAAAGGGCCGGACGACAAGCCGGCACCTGAGGACGAACCGGAAGGACAGCAGGAAGGCGCGGCTTCTCTTGAAATGGAAGCCCGTGTCCGGAAGGAGCTATTAAGCGGAAGCGAAGAAGCTTCGTTGATCAAAGACTCCTCTCATGATGAAATTGGCGAAGAGCCGGTACCGGCAGAAGAAGCTGATAGCGTTCCTGAACAACATCCAGGAATGAACCACGATGAACAAAATGAAACGCTGGATCCAGACCTTGAGGCAGACGCTGATTCGACGGAGGACGAAGGCGAATCTCTTACAAAAGAAGAGGAAGAGGTTGTATCCGATCAGCCTGAGGAAGAAACCTATCGATACCGTCTGCAGGATATTTTTGAACAGGAAGACCGAAGCAATGAAGATTCCAGAGACGATCACACGGATCAGGTGCAGGTGGAAGATGAACCTCAAGAAGAATCGGAATATGAAGAACCCCCTGCAGGAGCGCATGAAGGCCGTTCTTCAGAAGAAGATGTCCCATCGGAACCTGCTTTGGACAGTGGGGAGGAGAAAGAAACGGATCTCCTCGCTTTCGAAGACCCGCAAAACCCGGAGCTTACAGATACAGAGGAAGAGACCCATCAGGATGGTTCATTGGCAGAGGATGCCTCCGAAGAATTTCTTGAATGGGAAACGGCTGAAGAACACCCAGAGGCGGACGAAGCCGGGCAGGATGCGGTGCAGCAAATAGAGTCCCCGCTTTCTGACGAAGAACCCGCGGGAGAATCTTTATCTGATAACCAAGACTCTGAAACAGAGAAGAGTAGTAAGGTTGAGGAGCCTGTGGAGGAGTCCGGGGACGAGCCGTTAAGTGCAGGGGATACCGAAGAGGCACCACGGAAGTCCTCTTCAAGGAGAAGCGTACCATTTAATGTGCTTATGACACCGAGAGATAAACGCACAAGAGACCACCAGAAAGCAGAAGCTCCTAAACAGGAGGAATCAAAGCCGGAGGAGCCTCAAAAAGAAGAGACCCCGGTGGCGGCTCAGGAAGAAAAAGCAGACAACAGCAGCTCTGAATACGTGCGCAGTGATTATCAGACCCCGCTCCATCTGCTTGAAGATCCTGTTCGTCCCTCCACGGATGATGACAGCTGGATTACGGGGCAGATGGAACTGCTTGAAACAACGCTGCGACATTTCCATGTCCGGGCGAATGTGGTCAACGCTATGAAGGGACCTTCCGTCACACGTTTTGAAGTTCAGCCGGAGCCGGGCGTGAAAGTAAGCAAGATCACCAATCTTGCTGATGATATAAAACTGAGCATGGCTGCAAAGGATATACGTATAGAAGCTCCGATTCCAGGAAAGCAGGCGGTAGGTATTGAAGTTCCGAACAAACAGCCGCAGATGGTGGGACTGCAGGAGATTTTTGAGGACGAATCCTTTTCTCAGGAGCAATCCCCGCTTTCTGTCGGTCTCGGTCTTGATATCGGCGGCGAATCTATCGTGACCAACCTTAAGAAAATGCCCCACGGGTTGATTGCAGGGGCTACAGGTTCAGGAAAGAGTGTGTGTATCAACACCATTCTCGTCAGCTTGTTATACAAAGCGCACTATGATGACGTGAAGTTCCTGCTTATTGACCCTAAAATGGTTGAGCTCGCGCCATACAATGATCTGCCTCACTTAGTGGCTCCGGTCATTACAGATGTAAAAGCAGCCACGACAGCGTTGAAGTGGGCCGTGAAAGAAATGGAAGAACGTTATGAGAAATTTGTAACTGAAGGTGTCAGAGATGTGGAGCGGTATAACGATAAGATGATCAAGCAGGGACGGGCTTCTGAAAAGCTGCCGTACCTTGTCATTGTCATTGATGAACTTGCCGACTTGATGATGGTCTCCCCTCAGGACGTCGAGGATGCGATCTGCCGGATTGCTCAGAAAGCACGTGCCTGCGGGATTCATCTCCTGCTAGCCACCCAGCGTCCATCGGTGGATGTCATTACAGGCCTTATTAAAGCCAACATCCCAACAAGGATTGCATTCAGTGTTTCCTCCCAGGTCGATTCCCGTACCATTATCGACTCTTCCGGAGCAGAGAAGCTGTTAGGGAAAGGGGATATGCTGTTTGTGGAGAATGGCTCAGGCCAGCCTGTCCGGATCCAGGGCGCTTTCGTATCGGATGATGAAATTGAGCGTGTCACAAGCTTTGTGAAGAAAATGGCTCCTCCGCAGTATCTGTTTCATCAGGACGAATTGATCAAACAGGTATCCACCGAAGAGGAGACGGATGAACTGTTTGATGAAGCGGTTGATTTCGTCCTTGCTCAAAACGGAGCCAGTGCCTCCTTGATTCAGCGCCGTTTTAAAGTCGGTTATAATAGAGCCGCCCGTCTCATTGACCAGATGGAGGACTATGGAATCATTTCTGAGCAGAAGGGCAGCAAACCAAGGGATGTCCTTCTGACCAGACAGCAGATTGAAGAAATAATGGACTAAAATTTTGGATATTGGTCGAAAGGCTTGTGAAACAGGTCTCAATTTTATATGATGGACTATGAATAAAAATTCGACCAATTACGACCTATATGTTTAAGGAGTTAAGCCATGAAGGAAATTGCACTTAAATTAAATGGTGAGATCAGCCGACTGACAAACAAAACATTCAAATTCGATGAACGCGTTGCAGAAGGCTGGTTCTCTGCCGTCTATTTTTTGAAGACCCGGGATATCGTTAAAAGTCATCTTCCTGATAACAAGGTGACGATGCAGTTTTTCCAGAAGGATCATGCCGTTTTATGCGGGACGGATGAAGTGATTGCCCTTATCCATACCTTTGCGGACCACCCGGAGGAACTGGAGATTCATTCACTGAAAGATGGCGATAAGATCAGTCCATACGAAACTGTGCTCACAGTCACGGGCCCTTATCAATATTTCGGATTTCTGGAAGGTATCATCGACGGCATTCTGGCCCGGCGTACATCTGTGGCCACGAATGTCTACAATGTCGTAAAAGCGGCCAGATCCTCCGGAAAACAAAAGCCGATTATTTTTATGGGAGACAGGGATGACCACTTTACGCAGCAGTCTGGAGATGGTTATTCTGCATTTATCGGAGGATCGACCGCCCAGGCCACCCATGCCATGAATGAATGGTGGGGGAAAGAAGGAATGGGCACGATGCCTCATGCTCTGATCCAAATGTTTAAAGGCGATGTAGTCGCGGCTACAAAAGCCTATCATGAACAATTCCCGGACGATCAGCTCATGGCTCTCGTTGATTATAATAATGATGTAATTACAGATTCCCTTAGCGTTGCCCGAGAATTCGGAGACGAGTTGAAAGGCGTCCGCCTGGATACATCAAGGAATCTCGTGGACAAATATTTCCTGAGAAATCAGCACCTGATGGGGACATTTGATCCAAGAGGTGTCAATCCAGAGTTGATCTTTGCCCTGCGCAGAGCGCTGGATCAGGAAGGATTCCGTCATGTGAAGATTGTTGTAAGCGGAGGCTTCACAAAGGAACGGATCCGCGCTTTCGAAGAGAAAAAAGTTCCTGTTGATATGTATGGAGTAGGTGGAAGCCTCCTGAAGATAAGCATCGGTTTTACGGGGGATAACGTCCTGATTGATGGTGAAGCCGAAGCTAAGGAAGGCCGCCGTTTCAAACCGAATCCAAGACTGGAATATGTGGAATATACAGGGTCCGCCGAATAACAGCTTGAAAGGCACCGACGGTATTCGTTGGTGCCTTTCAAGCAGGTCCTGCTTTTTCTAAAGCGATTTCCGTGATAAGATAAGGAAATGCAGACAAGGATCATCTGAGCCGAGAGGTGAAGCGCAGATCGATTCTTGTTACATATACTATACCTAAAGTGACCCACTTTATTTTGGAGGTTCTTGTTTATGACAACTTACCATTTCATTGGTATCAAAGGAACAGGAATGAGTTCGCTTGCCCAGATTCTCCATGACTCGGGTGAGAAAGTTCAAGGATCAGATGTAGATAAACGTTTTTTTACACAAGACGTATTAGAAGCTAAAAATATAGAGATCATGTCTTTTTCAGAAGAAAACATTACAGACGGCCTGACGATCATTGCCGGAAATGCCTTTGGGGACGACCATGAGGAAATTGTGGCTGCCAGGGAAAAGGGTCTGCCGTTTTACCGCTATCATGAGTTTCTTGGAGAGTGGCTGCAGAAATTTACCAGCATAGCTGTTACAGGTGCTCACGGAAAAACATCGACCACCGGTCTTCTTGCGCATGTGCTGACAGAAAATTACCCGACATCGTTCCTGATTGGGGATGGAACGGGGAAAGGCCATCAGGATAGTCAATATTTTGCTTTCGAAGCTTGTGAGTACCGTCGTCATTTTCTTGCCTATGAGCCGGATTATGCGATCATGACGAACATTGATTTCGACCACCCGGACTACTTCTCAAGTGTTGAGGACGTTTTTCAGGCGTTTCAACAGATGGCAAAGCAGGTGAAGAAGGGAATCATCGCCTGTGGAGATGATGAGCATCTCCAACATATCCAGGCCAACGTTCCTGTACTTTATTATGGACTGGCTGATTCGAATGATTTCCAGGCCCAGAACATCAGGGAGGGGTCTGACGGTACGACGTTTGACGTGTTTGTACGCAACAATTTCTATGATACCTTTACGATTCCTCAGTATGGGAACCACACGGTCTTGAATGCCCTCAGCGTCATCGCCCTCTGCCATTATGAGCAGATGCAGCCGGAGCAGATCAAAAAGCTTGCTACATTTAAAGGTGTGAAGCGCCGCTTTACTGAAAAGGTTTGGCATAACCAGATCCTCGTTGATGACTATGCCCATCATCCAATCGAAATTACAGCGACCATCGATTCAGCCCGTAAGAAATATGCCGGCCGTCCGGTCATCGCTATTTTCCAACCGCATACATTTACACGGACAAAAACGTTCCTGAATGAATTTGCAGAAAGCTTGAAGGAAGCGGATCATGTATACTTGTGCGATATCTTTGGGTCGGCCCGTGAAAATGGCGGAAAGCTGACTATTGACCATCTGCAGGAGCTGATTCCTGAATCCAAGGTCCTTCAACTGGATGAGACCCGACAGCTGGCCGAATATGACGATGCCGTTCTTCTTTTCATGGGAGCCGGGGATATTCAAAAGTTCCAGGACGCTTACGAAAAGCAGTACAATTGAGCAGGCATGCGGCTTTCAGCTTTGAAAGGCCGCATGTTTTTTCAATAAAAGTAGAAAATTGGCTGATAAAAAAGGATATTAGGTTTAAGATAGCGAATATGTCCATTTATAAGCAGCCTTCACGTTTAGGAAAAGCCTCATTAGGGCAATAACTAAACTGTGTTGATTACATAAGAAGGAGTGTGCAGGGGGAATGATCAATATCCTTTACATTGCTGCTTTAATTGCAGCAGTGGCTTTTGCTGTTCTTGTTATTTTCCTGGCAAGAACGTTAACGGCTGTACGCCGTACAATGAACAACGTAGCTGATACCCTTGAGGGTGTAGAGAAACAGATGGAAGGCATCACCCTTGAGACCACTGAGCTGTTGAATAAGACGAACAAGCTGGCTGAGGATGTAGGCGAGAAATCGCAGAAACTCAATACATTAGTTGATGGTGTGAAGGGTATAGGGGATACTGTACAGGAGTTTAATCAATCCATACGTTCTGTATCCAAAGGGTTTACCCAGTCAGCCAATGAACACACAGACTCAGCTGCCCAGGCGGTCAAGTGGGGGCAGGTGGCGATCAGCCTTTGGAAGAAAGCGAAAAAAGAAGATAAGAATTTATAAGGAGGAATTAACATGGGACAACAAAACAAAGAACAAAATAACGGTAGAGATTTTGTACTGGGTTCGCTGATCGGCGGTTTAGTCGGTGCAGCTGTTGCCTTGCTCTTTGCTCCGAAATCCGGACGTGAACTGCGCGAGAACATTAACCAGAGTTCCGGTGAGTGGAGAGAGCGTGCCGGCGAGTGGAAGGATGTCGCTTATGAAAAAGGCGGAGAATGGAAAGACCGCGCTGTTGAATCCTCTTCCCACCTGACAAAGTCCGTTTCTGAGAAGTCTCAGGAGTGGAGCGGCCTGATGAAGGACAAAGTGAAAAACATCCGTACAAGCGAAGAAGATGAAGCGGAAAGAGCCGCTCAGGAAGTAGCTGAAGCGATCGAGGAAGCTGCTCAGGAGCTGGAAAGACAGCAGGACTCTACGACATCATCCAATATTTAAAACACAGCATGGGGACTGTTCGCAGTCTCCATCTTTCTTTTAGGAGGAATAGAAATGACAATTGAAGTAATCCAGGATAAGCAGGCGTTTGAACAGGTGGTGAATGAGAAAGAGGCATTCATCCTGCTCAAGCATAGTTTAACGTGTCCGGTCAGTACATTTGCCCATCACCAATACAAGCAGTTTACCGACGGAGCGAACGTCCCCTGCTATATTCTTCATGTTCAGGAAGCAAGAGATTTATCGAGCCATATTGCCAGTGAATACGGCGTACAGCACGAATCCCCGCAGGCTCTTTATTTCAAAAATGGGCAGGTTGTCTGGCATGACAGTCATGGTGCCATCACGGCGGATCAACTGAAAGAAGTCACAGCTTAATCCATCAGCTGGAAGGGGGAAGGGTCAGAATCATCTTGACCCTTCCCGAACTTTTTAGCCAGTTTTTCATGAAAACACTTTCAAAGGGATGACAATATTCAAAAAGTTAGCTATAATTGTCCCTAATTATTTCATAATACTTATGATTCTAATTATTAAATTTCATTGTAGGGGGACGTACGCATGAGTAATCAAAAGCTTGACCAGTTGCGCAGCGAGTTGGATAAGGTTAATTTAGACCTTTTGAGTTTAATCAATAAACGCGGTGATCTGGTAAAGGAAATTGGCCAGATCAAAGAACAACAGGGGATGAACCGCTTCGATCCAGTAAGGGAGAGAGCGATGCTTGACCAGTTGTCCCAGCACAATGATGGACCTTTCGAGGATTCAACAATCGTACATTTGTTCAAGGAAATCTTCAAAGCAGCGCTTGAACTGCAGGAAGATGACCATCGTAAAGCACTGCTTGTATCCAGGAAGAAAAAACCTGAAGATACAGTCGTTGAAATAAAAGGTGAAAAAGTCGGGAACGGTACGCCATCCTTTGTCATGGGCCCATGTGCGGTGGAAAGCTACGAGCAGGTTTCTGAAGTGGCTAAAGCTGTGAAAGCAGAAGGTCTGACACTGCTGCGCGGTGGAGCATTCAAACCAAGAACTTCTCCATATGACTTCCAGGGACTTGGACTGGAAGGGTTGAAGATTTTGAAGCAGGCGGCGGATGAGCAGGGACTTGCTGTCGTCAGTGAAATCGTCAATCCGGGGGATCTGGAAGAAGCCCTGGAGTACCTGGATGTCATCCAAATCGGCGCTCGTAACATGCAGAACTTCGAATTATTGAAGGCGGCAGGTTCCGTAAACAAGCCGGTATTACTTAAACGCGGGTTGTCAGCGACGATTTCTGAATTCATCAACGCAGCCGAATACATCATTTCACGTGGAAATGAGAACATCATTCTATGCGAGCGTGGAATCCGAACTTACGAAAAAGCAACAAGAAATACATTGGATATTTCCGCGGTCCCAATTCTTAAGCAGGAAACCCACCTGCCGGTCATGGTGGATGTGACCCACTCAACCGGCCGACGTGATCTTCTGCTTCCAACAGCGAAAGCTGCCCTTGCTGTAGGAGCAGACGGTGTAATGGCGGAAGTTCACCCGGATCCGGCTGTCGCGCTTTCGGATTCAGCTCAACAGATGGACATTCCAACCTTCCATTCCTTCATGGAAGAATTGAAAAAGTAAAAAAGGTGAATGAGAAAGACAGGCTGTTTGACAGCCTGTCTTATTTTTTTATTCATAGTTTCTAAAAAAAACAGGAAGACTATAAGTAACCTTTTGCACGATTTTAGGATTCCGTTATAATGGATAGGGTACAAACTCTATAGAACCGTATGATTATTGCGAAGGCAGGCGATCTGTCGTATGATTGTTCTTATAAGTACTACGGTACGACAGGATTCGATGAGGAGGAAATAAGATGAATGTAACAATATATGATGTAGCACGCGAAGCGAACGTTTCAATGGCAACCGTTTCGCGGGTCGTCAATGGAAACCCGAATGTGAAACCCGCCACAAGGAAGAAAGTACATGATGCAATCGAGCGTCTTGGATACCGTCCGAACGCAGTAGCGAGAGGTCTGGCAAGTAAGAAGACAACCACCGTGGGTGTCATTATTCCGGATATCTCCAGCATATTCTTTGCAGAACTGGCCCGGGGTATTGAAGATATCGCAACGATGTACAATTATAATATCATTTTAAGTAACTCTGATCAGAACAAAGACAAGGAACTTCACCTGATCAATGCCATGCTCGGAAAACAAGTGGACGGTCTTATTTTTATGGGCGGCGATATTACCGATGACCATATCCGTGAGTTCAAGACGTCCTCTGTACCAATTGCCTTGGCAGCAACCGTCGATGAATCAGAGGAAACCCCGTCTGTAAACATCGACTATGAAGAAGCGGCTTATGATGCGACGAAGAGGCTTCTTGAAACGAATCAGGAAGGGATCGCCTTCATTTCCGGACCGGAGAATACATTAATCAACACAAGGAAAGTGGCCGGCTATAAGCGAGCCATGAGTGAAAAAGGTATTGAGGACGCTGATAAGTATATCGTAACCGGGGATTATTCCTACGATTCCGGTCACGAAGCGCTGGAGCAGATCCTTGAGATGGAGGAACAGCCGTCTGCCGTTTTCGTTTCTTCTGATGAAATGGCCCTGGGGGTCATTCACGGAGCCCAGGACCGCGGCATCCGTGTACCGGAGGATATGGAAGTGTTCGGCTTTGACAATACACGCCTGGCTACAATGGTACGTCCAACGCTTTCCACAGTGGTACAGCCGATGTATGATATCGGAGCCGTAGCTATGCGTCTGCTTACGAAATTCATGAACAAAGAAGAAGTTGATGAACAAAACGTTGTTCTCCCGCACCGAATTATTGAAAGAAACTCAACTCAGCAGAAATAGTACCGATATATGTACTGAAAGGTACTTGTTCGAACTGAGGAGAGAGTAAAAAATGACAAAAAAAGATTTAATGACTCCCATAGGAATTACTCTTGGATTTGCTATGGTTATGGTTGGGATTATGTCCAACGCAGGTATTGGAGGAGCGGCCTCTTTTATACAAGCATCCTCAATTGTGATTGTGCTGGGGGGACTGGCCGCCGCCATTCTCGTGAACTTCAACCTTGCTGAAGTAAAGCTGACCTTCCGCGTGACGAAGGAAGCCTTCAAGGAAAGCCGGATGAACCTCAGAGAGCTGATCAGCCTCTTTGTGAGGCTTTCCGAGCGGGCCCGGAGGGAAGGGCTGCTTGCTTTGGAAGCAGAGCTTGAGGAAGTGGAGGACCCCTTTATAAAGAAGGGGATCCTTCTGGCTGTGGATGGAGTGGAGCCTGATGTCATTAATGAAATTATGAATGCGGAAATTTCTGCTGTGGAAGAGCGGCACCAAAAAGGGAGAGCGCTTATAGAAAAGGCGGGAGAGTATGCACCCGCCTGGGGGATGATTGGAACGCTGATCGGGCTTGTCCTGATGCTTTCCAGTTTATCCACTCCGGAAGAGCTCGGACCTAAAATGGCGGTCGCTCTTCTCACGACTTTTTATGGAACACTACTGGCTAATCTGGTCTTCATCCCCATGGCCGGGAAGCTGGAGAATAAAACGGATCAGGAAGTGTTCATGAAGCAGATTATCATTGAAGGGGTCATCGGTGTGCAGTCGGGCCAGAACCCGAAGCTTCTGGAAGAGAAGCTGGGTGCATTCCTCTCTGAGAATGATAAGAAAATTCTCGAGGATAAGGAACAAAACCATTCCCTTGGAGAAGCCGCCAATGAGGCGTAGACCTAAAAAGCAGAAGCAGGACGGCGCTCCTAAGTGGATGACTACATACGCAGATATGATTACTCTTGTGCTTGTGTTCTTCATTCTCCTGTTTTCCATGTCCCAGATCAATCTTGATAAGTTTGAGGCTGTAGCTGAAAGCTTTCGAAACCGGATGATTCTGGACTTCTATCCTTCGGCCGTGGAAAATGAGAATCCTACCGATCAAGTGAAGATTGAGGAAAACGGTGAGAAGAATAATGAGTATGAGCTGCCTGCCGAAGAAGTGGCGGCCACGGAAGCGGAGCAGGAAGAGGACCTGGATCAGCTGAAGCAGGAGATCGATGAATACCTTAAGGAAAACGATCTGAGCGATATTATTGCGGCGACAAACTCTGACCGCGGTGTTGTGCTTGTGCTGGAAGAACAGCTGCTGTTTGAAACGAGTGAGGCGGAAATTCTTGAACAGGCCAAGCCTTTTTTATCTAAGGTAGGCACCCTGCTTGAGAACATCCCGAACTTTATCAAAGTCGAAGGGCATACCGATAACCGTCAGATTTCCAGCTACCGTTATCCATCCAACTGGGAATTGTCCGGAGCGCGGGCAGGCAGTGTCATCCGCTATATTTTAAATAACTCAGAAGATCTTGATCCAAAACGTTTTACAGCTGTTGCTTACGGAGAGACGAGACCGGTCGTTCCTAATGATTCGGAGGAGAACTGGAGCAGGAACCGCAGAGTTGAAATTGTCATTTTAGATCCGGCTTACGAAAATCCGGCATCGTAAAAGCCACTACACAGGTAGTGGCTTTTTTCATTACGAGGAATTGAATTTCTTTTGGTTATGAATCAGCTGCAGCGCTTTTTCCAGAAGCTTGTTATTCTTTTCGGTAATTTCTGCTCTTCTTGGTATCGGTTTAAACGCATTCGGTGGGTCGTTCCACGTGCTGGGAAGAGAAACAGGGGAATCCTTTTCCCATTTCTTCAGCCATTCCACAGGCAGTGGACCTGAAAACGGCTCGTTATCCAACATGACTTTCCAAATTTGAGCCCAGGCTCTTGGTACAACGCGCCATATATCGTATCCGCCTCCTCCGAGAGCGACCCACCGTCCATCGCAATATTGATGAGCCAGGTCATGGGCAATGGCAGGGATGCGTTCATAAATAGCCATTGTCGAGCTTAAATGGGTGAGCGGATCAAGAAAATGCGCATCGGCGCCGTTTTGCGTAATAATGATATCCGGCTTGAAATAGTCAGTGATCTCTCTGAAAGCGGATTCATAAACGTGTAAAAATGATTCATCCTCTGTGAAGGCATCGATCGGTAAATTGAAGGAATACCCGTAGCCTTCTTTCAATCCGCGTTCATTGACATGCCCAGTCCCCGGGAAAAGGTAGCGTCCTGTTTCATGGATGGACAATGTACAGACGTTGGGATCATCATAAAAGGCCCACTGTACACCGTCCCCGTGGTGCGCATCTGTATCGACGTAGAGTACCTTGTAATCGTATTTCTGACGGATGTACTTAATGCCTACAGCTCCGTCATTATAGATGCAGAAGCCGGAGGCTTTGCGTTCAAATCCGTGATGCAGGCCGCCTCCGAGATTAAGGGCGTGCGCGACGTTTCCATCAAGAACAGCATCAATGGCGGACAACGTACTTCCTACAAGCAGCTGAGAGGCTTCGTGCATACCTTTAAACATCGGTGTATCTTCTGTTCCTATTCCATATTCCAGCCCTTCTTCCTCTGATAGATGACCTGCAGATGCCTTTTTCACAGCTTGGATATAAGCGGAGCTGTGGGCAAGGCGCAGCTCTTCCTCAGTTGCCATTCTAGGGGTGATGAAGTGATCGTCCTCAAGCATTCCAACAGCATCCAGCAGTTCCTTCGCCAGTACAACTCTCATTTGATTAAATGGATGGTCCTCCCTGAACCGGTAGGAAGTAAAATCATTGGAGTATACGAAGCCGGCTTTACAACTCATAGGAGCTCTCCGGTTTCTTGGGCCACAGCACTTCATAGCCTGCTTCTTCCAAATCTTCAACGGTTGGAAGAGGATTCATCGTCTGAATACGAACGACGACAATTTTGTACTTGGCATCCGGCTTATACGGATAGATGAGAATGGAACTGATATTTACTTTTCGTTTTCCGAAAACCTGGGTGACTTGTGGAAGGATACCTGGTTTGTTGATGACTTTCACTTCTATCTGAGAACTTTGAACGTGGGTGCCTGTTAACTGAATCAACGTATAGAGCATGTCTTTTTCAGTTACGATTCCGACCAGTTTGTCATCCCGGGTGACGGGTACACAGGCAATCTCCTGTTCATAAAAAATGGAGGCTGTTTCTTCGACAAAATCAAGAGGGTGTACGGTCGTTACCGGATAGGTCATGATGGAGTGGATCGGATGTTGAAGTTCCTCCTGTCCGGTGTCTTCTTCCAAAACGGATGGACTGGCATCTCTGACATCACGGTCAGAAACAATACCTATGACGGCCCGTTCCTTGTCTATAATCGGGATATGCCGGATATGGTGTTGGTGGAGAAGCTTCAGTGCTGTTTCAATCGTATCATCCGGAGTGAGTGTAATGACATGTTCCTTCATAATTTCTTCTACTAACAATTCCGCTACCTCCTCAGCTGGCGATTTCGATGCCTCGTTAAAAATCGCAGTTGATCAAATGTTTCGACCGATGACTCAGGAACCCGGCTGCCTATTCTGACCATGAGACAGTTGGCCGGATGGGAGATGATTTCAGGGTCATCGGTGGGGGAAGGGGTCAACCCGCCGGCAGCCATCATCTTTTCCATAACCTTCCGATAATCCCAGATGTTCAATCCTGTCCCTTTCAAATCCCAGTGCCAGTAATATTCCGTAGAGATGATGATGTAATTCTCCATGTATTCATCCATCATGGAAAGTTTCAAAAGGCGTGAACCAATCCGATACCCACGGAACTCCGGGCTGACTTCAATAGCACCCAGTTCAATTAAATCTTCCATGTTTCCTTCCGACCACCGTTCCAGCGGGTCCGGGTGCAGGTAGGTCACATAGCCGATAATTTCTTCCCTGTTTCTTGCAATAATGATCCGGCCTTCATCAAAATCCGCGATGCTTTTTACAGCTTCAAACTGTTTTTCCGGCGGACGAAAGGCTACAAGACCTTTGTTAAACGTATAATGTGATAATTCTTCTGATGATAAGGGTCCTTCAACAATAACTGGCCCATGCTCGGTATCGAAGGATTCGTTGTAGTAGGTTTTTTCATGATTCATTCAGTCACCACCTGAAAAAGAGATTCATAGAGCGATTGTTTCTATTATACAACAAATGGTGGGTTTGTTAATTGTTCTCCAAAAAGAAAATCAACGTGTGAGGGTAGTCAGCGGGCATGGAAGAGTACACAGCTGACATCTTGCGGGGGTGTAAAAAAGGGGATGCGCTTGTTTCACAAAAAAAGCTGCCGAAAATGTTTCGGCAGCCTGGGAATCAATATAGTGGAGATTCATTCATTGTTCGTTTTGTGTTTCTTCTCCGGAAGACTCTTCACTGTTCTCGTTTTCTGAGTCTTCTTCCGGTGGTGTTTCACTTGAATCATCATTGGAATCTCCTTCCGATTCACTGGATTCATCATTTTGATTATCTTCATTGGCCGTATCATCATTTTCACCTGAACTGCCATTCGACTCGCTCTCATTGGAGCCTGTATTGTTCTCCTCATTGTTTTCACTATTACCTTCGTTACTGTTTTCGTTAGTGGAATTGTCCGTGTTTTCTTCCGGTTCCGGCTCTGGTTCCGGCTCTGGTTCCGGTTCAGGAGCCCCGGGGTTGCCGACCGTCACAGAAGAAGAAAGTCCGGATGATTGACCAAAGTAATCCACTGCTCGAACAGCATAGACACCGTCGCCTGAAAAGCTGTACGAAGTATTCACTGTGCTGCCGAGCAGGGAATAGCTGCCACCCGGCTCAGAAGCGCGGTAGATCCGGTACCCGACGACATCGCTGCTTCCGGATGCATTCCAGCTGATGGTTGCCCCGCTGGCAGAAACAGATCCTGGAGCGGAAGGCGCTTTGCCGTCATTATCAATAGACGACACGGTTGATCCGATGGAAGAAGACGAAGGAAGAGCTACACTGCTCCATCGAGATGAATTAGGAATTAATTCACTTAATTCTTCTGAGGAAGTCAATCCTTCATCCTCCAGCCATTCAGGACTCAAGGTAACGCCGCCTCCGTCTTTGACGAATTCACGCGGTGTATCCGGGCCGGCGATGACCAGTTGATCTTTCACACTCACAAAGTCGCCGCCGATCAAGCTGTCGTCGACTTCTGATGGAGCATAGTCGGCATCAAAAATGTCACTGTCTACAAGGCCTGCGGACGAGCATAGGTCAGAAGGCAGCATTCCTGATGTCGCACAGTAGGAACTTGTTACAAGTCCGCCGGGGTTCTCGAAATCATTACTTGGTGCCATCAGCTCCGGACGTAATTCCGTAACCGCATTGACCACATCGGCCCATAACCCCTGCGTCCGCTGGTTGTAATTCATGTTCTGCATGTTGCCTTCGGAGAACCCTGTCCACATTCCGACAGAGACATTCGGGTTCGTAGCGACAAACCAGGAGTCTTTCGTTGCTTGAGAAGTCCCGGTTTTTCCTGCCCAGTCGACACCGCGGTCAGCGAGCAGGCCGCGTACACGTGAGCCTGTACCATAATCAAGCACATCCCTCATAACATCCAGGGTAAGATAAGAGGCTTGCGGGCTGTATACCTCTGTTTCTTCTGTTTCGTGCTGATAAACGGTCTCTCCGTCTTTGGTTTCGATTTTTTCGATCATATAGGCATCGACGAATTTACCCATGTTGGCGAAAGTGGCAAATGCATTTACGTTCTGTTCCACAGTTATTCCATCTGTCAATGCTCCAAGAGCCATGGATGGGTTTGTATAATCATCTTTGTAGAGCGTATCTTCTATATCCATTTTATTGAGGTAGTTTTTAACTGGATTTTCTTCCAGAATTTCAGAATACTGTTTCACAGCTGGAACATTGTATGACTGGGCTAAAGCGTAACGCGCAGATACAAATCCTTTATGACTTCTGGAGAAGTTCCGTACTTCTTTCCCTCCGCTGTAGTAATAAGGAACATCTGCTATGACAGACCCGGGTTGAGCAGCCCCCATGTCAAAACTCGGACCGTAGACGAGCAGCGGCTTCATCGTACTACCATTGGACCGGCGTGCCTGTGTGGCGTGGTTAAGGTTTTCTTCTTCAAAGTCGTATCCACCGATAAATCCGTAAATTTTACCGGTAGAATTCTCTATAATTACACTTCCGAGTTGAAGGGGGATAGGAGATGTTTTTCCGGTTGGTTCCCCATTCTCATCATAAATCGTTTCTTCCCCCCACGGCCAATAAGAAGAAGTGGTATAGGATTCCTTCACATCCTGCATCGCTTCATAAACCTCTTTGTCCAGTGTCGTATGGATTTTATAACCGCCGGAGGACATTTCCCGTTCCGCCAGCTCCACGTACTCCCGGGCCAGTTCTTCATCGTTGTCCAGGTCTTCCTGTGTATGACCGTTTTCTTTCATTAAGTAATCTTTAATAAGACTTCTTGCACGACTCTGCACTTCCTGGTTGATGGCGGGGTATTCACTGATCGCTGTTGGTTCAGCATCCGCCAGCGTTTCATCGTTTAACGAAAAAGTCATCGCCTCATCGTATTCATCCTGTGAAATGTAATCCGCTTCCAGCATACGTTCGAGTACTTCGTGCATCCGGTCGATCCCGGGTTCCAGTCCTTCTTTATCCTTAATCGTCCCATCGTTGTTGAAAGGGGTATAACCAAAAGGAGACTGAGGAAGGCCGGCAATAAAGGCTGATTGGGCAAGGGAAAGTTCATCGGCATTCACGCCGAAGATACCCTGGGCGGCTGTCTGGACGCCTGCGACGTTCTGTCCGTTGGCATTCCTTCCGAACGGAACGATGTTTAAGTAGGCCTCCAATATTTCTTCTTTTTCAAAGAAACGTTCTACGCGGAGGGCGAGCAGCATTTCCTTGGCTTTCCGCTCAAATGATACTTCGTTCGTTAAAATCTGGTTTTTAACGAGCTGCTGAGTCAGCGTACTTCCGCCGGTTTTCACGGAGGAATTCGTCACTTCCTGGACGACGGCACGCATGACAGCTTTAGGTACAACACCCTGGTGCTCTTCAAAGTATTCATCTTCGGTCGCGACTACCGCATTTTTCAAGTAATCGCTGACTTGATTCAGTTCAACAACTTCCCGGTAAAGGTCGGAACTGACATCTCCAATCTCTGTTTCGTCAGTAAATAACATCGTCGATGTCTGCGAATAATTATAAATATCCTCTTTCATATCCGCTTCGCTGCGGACTGATTCGTCCTTTACGAGAGAGGCGAAGTATCCGGCTCCGACGCCGCCGGCGAAAAACAGACCGATCACACCAATAATGATAAAAAATAAGATGACGTTCCAAACGACATCGTAAGTGATTCGTGTGTTTTTCTGAATACGTCCCTGCTCCCATAAAGAGCGGAAATCTATCTTATTTCGACCGTTCTTCTGGTTATTAGACATGAATAAAACCTCCTAAAAAATCCAACAATATTATAACATACCCCTTTCTATTAAGACACGAAAGGTATTGGGGATTTTGTTGCATTTTTTTCTGGGATGTGTTAAATATAGTACATAGTTAAATAAGCGTGCGTGGATGGATTGAAGTAGAGTGACAATCCCTGTTTCAGAGAGCTGACGGCTGGTGCGAGTCAGTACATATTGGATTTCGAATTACGACCCGGAGCATCTTCTGGTAGGAATCAGAAGACGGTGGAAACCGTTATCGATAGAAGTGGCACATTTTGTGTGCAACAAGGGTGGTACCGCGAAGACCTCGTCCCTTTTTCAGGGATGGGGTCTTTTTTGTGTTCCGAATCTTAAACCACAGCTTAATGGATGTAAAGACAAGTAGAGGAGTGTATGTAATGAATTTATTAGAGGATCTGCATCAGCGGGGACTGGTCAATCAAATAACAGACGAAGAGGGCCTTCAGAAGCATTTAGAGAACCATCAGGTGACGCTGTACTGCGGATTTGACCCGACGGCTGACAGCCTGCATATCGGACACCTGCTGCCTGTGTTAATGCTGAAGAGATTCCAGGTCGCGGGGCACCGTCCGATTGCTCTTGTCGGTGGTGGAACCGGGATGATCGGCGATCCGAGCGGGCGGTCTTCAGAGCGTCAATTGAACAGCGCGGACGTTGTTAAAGGATACAGTGACCGCATCAAGGACCAGCTTGCCGGTATCCTGAACTTTGATCATGGAGAGAATGCTGCTGTCGCACGCAATAACCACGACTGGCTTTCTCAAATGTCAATCATCGACTTTTTGCGGGATACAGGGAAGCACTTTGGCGTCAATTACATGCTGGCAAAGGATTCCGTGGAATCCCGGATTGAACAGGGGATCAGCTTCACAGAATTCAGTTACATGATTCTACAGTCCCTTGATTTCCAACAGCTGTATCAGAAAGAAAACTGTACGCTTCAAATCGGCGGCAGTGATCAGTGGGGAAACATTACAGCGGGTCTTGAACTTCTCCGCCGTTCTACAGCGGGTGAGGAAGAAGTAGAAGCTTACGGACTGACTGTTCCTCTTATTACGAAAGCAGATGGATCCAAATTCGGAAAAACAGCAGGTGGAGCGGTTTGGCTTGATCCTGAAAAAACGTCTCCATACGAGTTTTACCAGTTCTGGATCAATGCAGATGACCGTGATGTCATCCGCTACTTGAAGGTCTTTACATTCCTCAGTATGGATGAAATTGCAGAGCTTGAAAAAGAAGTGCAGGAACGCCCGGAGAAACGTGTGGCTCAGCGCAGGCTTGCGGAAGAAATGACGAAGCTTGTCCATGATGAAAAAGCACTGCAGCAGGCGGAACGTATTTCAGAAGCTTTATTCAGCGGCGATATCAAAGCTCTCACAGGGGAAGAAATTGAACAAGGCTTTAAAGATGTCCCGTCCTTTACGTCTGAATCCAAAGACCCTCAGCTGCTTGATTTGTTGGTAGATGCCGGAATCTCATCGTCCAAGCGGCAGGCGCGGGAAGATATCAGCAACGGTGCAGTTTACATCAATGGGGAGCGGAACCAGGATCTGAAGCACACCATTCAACAGGAAGAACGGATTGAAGACCGCTTTACGATCATTCGTAGAGGGAAAAAGAAATACTTCCTTATCCGTTACTAATATCACGATAAAAGCAGGGGATTCCCTGCTTTTTTTCTATTAATGAAACCGGGAGGCACGATAACCGATGGATGAAAATCAAGGGATTATAAGAGAAGCTGCAGCAGAAGATGCACCGCAGTTGAACGTTTGTATGCAAAAAGCATACATGGCTTATGAAGAACGGATGAAAGGAAAAAGACTTCCACCAATGGATGTAGATTATGAAGAAGAAATCGCTTCCTATCCGGTATGGGTAATAGAAAGGGAAGGGGAAATCATAGGGGCTGTTATTCTTACGTTTGATCCCTCCTGCACACAGGTCGCCAACATTGCTGTCGATCCTGATTATCAAGGACGGGGGTTAGGTCGGAAGCTTTTGAATTTTGCAGAGCAGAAGGCCCTGGATCGTGGGTATGTGGAGATGCGCCTGGCCACGCATGTCCTCCTGACAGAAAATGCAGCGTTCTATACATCCATGGGATGGGAGGAAGTGGGGAGGGATGACTCCCGTGTTTTCTTCAAGAAATCTTTAAGGATCAAGGGTAAATAAAAAAACCGCCGGAAAGGCGGTTTTTTTGTAAAGCTATTAACGAGAGTAGAATTCAACGATAAGAGCTTCGTTGATTTCAGATGGAAGTTCAGAACGCTCAGGGAAACGAGTGTACGTACCCTCACGCTTGTCTTCGTCGAAAGTAAGGTATTCTGGTACGAAGTTGTTCACTTCGATCGCCTCTTCTACGACGTTAAGCTTTTGAGATTTTTCACGAAGGCTGATCACTTGACCAGGAGCTACGCGGTAAGATGGAATGTCAACGCGGCCGCCATCAACAGTAACGTGACCGTGTGTAACAAGCTGACGCGCCTGGCTGCGTGTACGTGCAAGGCCGAGACGGTACACAAGGTTATCCAGACGGGATTCAAGAAGAATCATGAAGTTCTCACCGTGGATACCTTTCATATTTCCGGCTTCCTCGAACATGCGGCGGAATTGACGCTCAGTCAAACCGTACATGAAACGAAGCTTCTGCTTCTCTTGAAGCTGAAGACCGAATTCAGAAAGTTTTTTACGTTGGTTAGGACCGTGTTGTCCTGGTGCGTAAGGGCGCTTTTCAAGCTCCTTACCTGTTCCGCTTAAAGAAATACCATAGCGACGGGATTTTTTCCATGTTGGACCTGTATATCGTGCCATAGGAATTTCCTCCTTTTTTATTTTATTTCGCATAAAATAAAAACAGTGTGTCCTGCTTCCATTGCTCATTATGTTTTCATGCACCATCGCCCCAGCAGCAGAGGGTTACACGATGCACCTCCGTAGAGGAACAAAATGATGACAACGGCGGCTCACATAGGCTGCCATTTATTTTACACAACGAATATTATATAAAGGATCGGGCAGGAAGTCAAGGACTTATGAACTTTTTCTTTAGGGATTCCAATGCTTATCCATATAAAACGGCCGGATGTTGGGCAGCTGACGATTTGTTTGATGAATGCAGAGGAGTGTACCGTCTATTCAGGGAGCTCCAGCATGAAAAAGTCCCGGTTCATCATGGACCGGGACTTCTTAAAGTCTATTAGATATAGTTTTGTAGAGTTTCCACGAATTCCACCAGTTTCTGCTCATCCACTTCATCAAAGCGGCCTTTGGAAGGACTGTCAATGTCCAGCACGCCGTAAATGTCACCGTTCTTAACAACCGGTACAACGATTTCGGACTGGCTGGCTGCATCGCAGGCAATGTGACCGGGGAATGCATGAACATCTTCTACACGCTGTACTTTTCTTTCAGCTACAGCTGTTCCACATACGCCTCGTCCAGAAGGGATGCGGACACATGCAGGCATCCCTTGGAACGGTCCGAGAACGAGTTCATCTTCTTTCCATACATAGAATCCGACCCAGTTTACGTCATCAAGGAACTGGTTCAGCAGGGAGGATGCGTTGGAAAGGTTTGCGACGGCATCCTTTTCGTCCTCGATTAAGGCTTTCAACTGCTTATTAAGCAGATCATACTGTTGCTCTTTCGTACCTGAATAAGTCATTGCTTGGAACATAATAGACCTCCTGATCATTTATTATTCGGCAAATCGTGGGAGAATTGTCGGGATTTGCAGGACGATTCTAAGCAGGATTTCCCAAGATTATAGAGAATTCTATCCCGAGGGGGAAAAATAATGAATCGACCGAATGGAACACGCAATAAAGTGTTGGACGTAGCCTGCCGCCTATTTTACAGCCAGGGTTTTAATGGAACCTCGGTTAGAGATATCGCTAAGGCTGCCAATGTAAATGTTTCATTGATCCATTACTACTTCAAAAGCAAGCAGGGTCTTTTTGAATCGCTCGCTGTCAGTTACTTTGAACCCTATCTTGATATGCTTGAGAGTGAGCAGCCCTCTGAGGACGGCGGCAGTCTCCATTCATTAGTGAAGAAAATTCTACATTATAAACAGAGCCATTATCAACTATCCTGTCTTTTAAACAGGGAGCTGTCCCTGAATACTGTATTCGCCAGGGAAATGCTCGTCACCTATCTGGCTAAGGAAAATCATTTATTTACGCAGATCTTATTCGATAAACATTCCCACATTGAAGTCACCTTCAAGGAGAAACTCTGCCTTCTTCAATTGAAAGGTCTTTTGAACGCACCGTTTACAATGCCTCATGAGTTCAAGGACCCGTTTATTACAGAAGCTTCCATTGACCACTTTGTTAATGTGTACAGCGATTTAATGAATGAACATCAATCGGTGCAGCTTATCGCCGCCAAGGTTTGACAAGGCTTTGATCGACAGTGTCCCACCCCTGTTTCAAGGCTGAGGCCGTATGCGCATCCGATCCATAAATGAGTGGTATCCCCATGGAAGAAGCCTCCCTGGCGATGGCAAGCGGCGGGTAGGTTTCTTTGCAGTGGGGTTTTTTCGTTCCTGCTCCATTGTAATCAAGCTCAAAGCCGTGCTCTTTGGCGAGTGTCAGAAAACGGGAAGCATAAGCCTGCCAGTTTTCCGGTCCGGGATACAGTTCCTGAAACTTCCTGACTAATGTCATGTGGCCGATCCGTTTCGGCTTATACGTTCCCAATGGGGTTATAACCGATTGGGAAAGGGTTTCATAATAGCTGTGGTAAAGGGCTTCTACACTTCCGAAGTCCTCGGCTGCCTCCTTGAACATATCCGGACTGTAATCGATGCAGTACCACGCCCTGCCGCCTTTAAGAAAGTGGACGGAGAGGATGCTGTCGTCCAGTTCAGGTCCATAGGTTTCAAGGAACGATGTAATTTCCTTCTCGTACCCTTCGATGTAATCCACTTCAAGTCCTTTTAGAATCGTCAGGTCATTCTGGTATTTTTTCTGCAGTTGATTCAGATCTGCAAGGTAGTTTTCCAGATCCTTGATATCCATGCTGCTGTCTCCAGCTGGTGCGGGATCAGTGAATGATGCAGGCAGGGGGGCATGTTCCGTAAATGTTAAGGCGGAATACCCTGCTTTTACGGCGTTTTCTATATAATTTTCCAGCGAATCCTTCGACCCATGAGGGCAGTAGGGGGTATGGATATGACCGTCTTTCATCCGGCTGTCCTCCTTAAATAGAATTTTTTGTCAGTACGCTAATAATTTTGAAATAATTTAGCCAAAAGGCTGTTTTACATGGTATCATTATAAACAACTAAATCACATATCGGAACGTAATTCATCCGTAGGACATGTTTATTGTAAGGAGGCTATTTATGAAGTACGTCATAGGGGCTATATTACTACTAATTGCAATGTTCATCATCGGGCTGATTTGGCGTAAAAAGGTCTATGATGAAGTGGATCGTCTTGAAGGTTGGAAAATGGATATCATGAACCGGCGCGTGACGGAGGAATTATCCAAAGTAAAGAATCTGAACCTTTCCGGCGAGACACAAGAAAAGTTCGAATCATGGCGTGAACGTTGGGATCAAATCCTTACAAAAGAACTGCCCGAACTGGAAGAATACCTTTTTGACGCAGAGGAAGCTGCCGACAAGTACCGGCTGAAGAAGGTCAGGTCTATTATTGAAAACACCGAAAAGAAGCTGGAATCCATCGAAGAAGATATTAAAACGATGTTAACAGAATTGGAATACCTTCTGAACTCTGAGAAAGAGAGCCGTGTCGAAATCGAATCCATCTCTCCGGAATTGAAAGAACTGACGAAGCGTCTGATTCAGAACCGTCATCAGTACGGTAAAGCCGTCAGCTTTTTTGAGAAAAGGGTGGATGCAGAGAAGGAAAAGCTGGCACAGTTTGAGCAGCTGACAGAACAGGGTGATTATTTGGAAGCTAACAAGCTTGTGCAGACCGTAAAGGAGGAAACCCTTCTGCTCCAGGAAGATATAGAGGCTTTCCCTGAACGGTACCGTAAAGTGAAAGTGGAAATTCCTGAACAGCTGAGGGAGCTGAAGAACGGCATCGAGGAGATGAAAGCAGAAGGCTATCGGATCACTCATTTCGAATTTCTGCCGGAAATACATAAGCATGAGCGCACGCTGACCGAAGCTTTTGAGAAGCTGGAGCAGGGGGATCAGGCCGATGTTCAGGAAGCGGTGGAAGCCATTGAATCAAGGATCCAGGAAATGTATCAGGTCCTTGAAGGGGAGGCCGTTGCTCATCAATATGTAGAAAAGCAGTTCGAACCTCTCAAATGGAAGCTGGATGAGCTGGAAAGCATGTTTGGGGCAACGGAACAGGAACTGAATGAACTGACTGTGACCTATCAGCTTGAAGAAGAAGATTTGGAATCCCATCATGGGTTGAAAAACTGGTTCAATCAGGTGAAAAAGAAAATGACCAGCCTGGAATTTAAGCGTCAGGATGGAGAGACCGCCTACTCTGAGCTTCGTGATGATTTAGAGCAGCTTCAGAAGCAGACGGCAGACCTCCACGAAAAACATGAATTCTTCCAGGAGCGGGTGGAAAACCTGAGGAAAGACGAACGCGAGGCGAAGCAGCAGCTGCGAAGAATGGAAGAACTGCTGATGGAAACCCACCGTCGACTCAAACGAAGCAATATTCCTGGAATTCCCGTTTTCATTTTTGAAGATATGAAAACAGCGAGTGTAAAAGTAGATGAAGTTTTTCAAAATCTTGAGAAACAGCCTTTGGATATGAATCATGTCCACGCCTCATTGGAAGAAGCGGTTGAACTTGTGGAGAAACTGAAGAGCGATGCCGAAAAAGTGATGGACAAAGCTCATCTATCTGAACGCCTCATTCAGCATGGGAATCGATATCGGAGCAAACATCCACTGCTGGCGGCAAAGCTGTTGGAAGCAGAGGAGAAGTTCCGTTCGTACGAGTATGATCAAGCGTTAGCACTGGCCGCCGAGGCGGTCAAGGAAGTGGACCCTCGCGCCCTTGAGAAAATGGAAGCAGAAGAAGAAATGCTTGTCTAGGACGTGGACCTATGAGAAGAAAACTCCTTGTTGGACTATTCACATGTGTCGTCCTCCTATGGACAACAGTGCTTGTCTTTCTGCTTCTCCCTTCAGACCAGGGACGTCTTCCTGCTTCAGAGCACAGCTACAGTCAGCTGGAGTATGGAGTGGAGGAAAAGATCATGAAACAGAAGGATGGAGATGAGCCGTCCCTGATATCCAATCAAGATCAGCCGGAGGATATTTTAAGGGACATCAAAGGTACCCGGGCCTGGGTGGAGGATGTTTCTGAAGATGGCAGGCTCAGTATTGATACCCTCCTTGATCATCTGAATGCAATGGAATAAGCCGTGTTTCCTTGAAAAAGGCATCTGCAGTCATGCAGATGCCTTTTTCTGCAGAGATATGAGAGGGACAGAGTGTTTCATTTCTTTAACGGGTGTGGTAGAATAATGGACTGCAATTTGAAAAAAAGGAGTCAAAGCCAATGATATACTTGGATAACAGCGCGACGACCCAGCCTTACCCGGAAGTGCTGG
Organism: Halobacillus litoralis; assembly: GCF_009856355.1. GTDB lineage: Bacteria > Bacillota > Bacilli > Bacillales > Halobacillaceae > Halobacillus > Halobacillus litoralis_B. The sequence goes on from NZ_WMEW01000010.1 coordinate 47,724, forward strand.
CAAGTTTCCAGAAAGCCGCCGAACAGTATTTTGCTAATCCTTCATCCATTCACAGTTTAGGTAGTGAAGTGGAGCGTCTGCTGGATCGTTCCCGTAAACAGGCAGCCAGTCTGCTGCATGTGGATCCGCATGAAGTAATTTTTACTTCTGGTGGAACCGAAGGGAACAATATGGCGGTGAAAGGGGTGGCTCTGCAGCATCAAAATAGAGGGAAGCATCTCATTACAACTTCTATTGAGCACCCATCTGTATTGGAAGCTTTTCGGGCCTTGGAGTCATTGGGCTTTGAAGTTACCTATATAGATGTAGATCGAAAGGGTCTTGTAGATGCAGAGACCGTCATGGATGCGGTCAGACCGGACACGATTTTAGTTAGTGTCATGTCTGTAAATAATGAACTGGGGTCGATTCAGCCGGTTGAGGAAATCGGACGAAAACTGAAGAGCCGTCCCAAAACCTTCTTTCACGTAGACCATGTTCAGGGACTGGGGAAAATAGACCTTCCTATGGATGAATGGGGCATCGATTTGTGTACGATTTCCGGTCACAAAATCCATGGTGTGAAAGGGACGGGGGCTCTTCTTGTGCGAAAACATGTGTCTCTATTTCCACTCCTCCATGGAGGCAGCCAGGAAGCTGAAAAGAGAGCAGGGACCGAGAATCTCCCCGGTACGGTAGCCTTCGTGAAAGCTCTGCGCATTCTGAAGGAAGAAGAACAGCAGAACAGAGATCATTTATGGAAACTGCGTAAACAGCTGCGGGAGGCGTTGAGCCGTCGTTCCTACTGTGTCCTGAATTCTTCAGAGGATGGCGTTTCTCATATTACGAATTTTTCTATACCCGGCTTAAAGCCTGAGGTGGTCATCCATGCACTTGGTGAGAAAGGGATATATATTTCGACCAAGTCCGCCTGCTCCTCCAAGCAGCCGGATGTGAGTGCTGTGCTGAAGGCGTGTAATTTCGATTATGACCGTACGACATCAGCGTTAAGAGTCAGTTTTTCTTCACAGAATACAGAAGAGGACATTAAACAATTTGTAGATGCACTGGATGAAGCTGTCCGTCACTTACAAGCTGCAATGAGGTGAGCAATCAATGAAATTTGACCGTATTATGATCCGTTATGGTGAAATGGCGTTAAAAGGAAAAAATAAAAAGTTATTTGAGCAAAAGCTGAAATACAATTTAACGGGTAAACTCAAGGAGTTCCCTGAAACGACGATTGAAAAGACGCAGGGCCGCATGTATGTACACTTGAACGGCGAGCCTCCCCGGAAGGTTATGGAAGCATGCCAGAAGGTATTTGGTATTCACAGCTTGAGCTTTGCTGTGAACGTTGATCAGACAGAGGAAGCGATGAAAGAAGCTGTGCTGCTTGCTTTTCGTGATGCCGAAGGAGCTCAGACCTTCAAAATCTCGTCCAAGCGTACGGACAAATCGTTCCCGCTTCCTTCACAGGAGATCAATCCGATGCTGGGCGGACATATCCTTCGGAATACCGACGGTGTCACTGTCGATGTCCACCGTCCTGACGTGGAGATCAAAGTGGAAGTCCGCCATGAAGGTGTTCTTGTCACGGCTCGGGATTACCCGGGTGCCGGCGGTCTCCCGGCAGGTACAACAGGAAAAAGTCTGTTGATGCTTTCCGGTGGAATCGATAGTCCGGTTGCCGGATATTTAACGATGAAACGTGGTGTGGAACTTGAAGCTGTTCATTTCCATTCGCCGCCTTATACGAGCGAGCGTGCGAAACAGAAAGTGATTGATCTTGCCCAGGAACTGGCCAAATACGGAAGCAAGGTGAAAATTCACGTGGTTCCATTCACTGCTGTTCAGCAAAAAATTCACCGTGAAATGCCGTCTGGGTACAGCATGACCATCACGAGACGGATGATGATGAGAATCAGTGAGAAAATCGCGGAGCAGCGGGGGATTTTGTCCATGACTACGGGCGAAAGCCTTGGCCAGGTGGCCAGTCAGACGATGGAGAGTATGAACACCATTAATGAAGTCACCAATTACCCTGTCATCCGCCCGCTGGCTGCGATGGATAAGCTTGAAATTATTGATATTTCCCGGAAAATAGGAACCTATGATATTTCCATCCGTCCGTTTGAAGACTGCTGTACGGTCTTTGTGCCAAAGGCGCCGAAAACAAAACCGACAAGGGCCAATGCTAATTATTATGAATCCAATACCGATTTTTCTGAAGATCTTGAGAAGGCGGTTCGTGAATCCTATACCATTGAAGTCGATGCGCAGGGAAGTACGGACCAGCATGAAGACGCTTTTGACGATCTGCTTTAAATCCTCCACCCCCCTGACCTTTATGTAGGTCAGGGGGGTGTTTATTGTTCTCTTTTTTTTCAGGATATGTTATAGATAGTAATAAACAAACAGAGAGGAAGTGTCGTGATGAAGCTTTGGTATGGTGGGAAAATCTACACCCTGACAGCGGAAGACGCCTGGGTGGAATCTGTTGTGACTGAAAACGGACGCATTAAAGCCGTAGGGGATACGCAGGATCTTTTTGAATCCTATAAAGATGATATTAAGGAGGAAATCGATCTGAAGGGGGCGGTGATGTATCCCGGTTTTACAGATAGTCATCTGCACATCCTCGGTCACGGAGAACGGCTGATGCGACTGGATCTTTCATTTATGAAATCCGCGGAGGAAGTTAAACAGGCTCTCCAGCTGCACGCGGAACAGCTTCCTGAAGGTGAATGGATTATCGGGGACGGCTGGAATGAGAACCAGTGGGAGGAAAAGCGGATCATACATAAGGACGAACTGGACGAAATCTCCAGAGATCATCCCATGATGCTGACACGCGTCTGTCGTCATGCCCTTCTTGCCAATACGAAGGCGATGGAGCTGGCCGGAATTACAGACAGTACTCCAGACCCGCAGGGAGGGGTGGTCGTTAAAGATGAGGACGGTCATGTTACAGGGTATTTCCATGATAAAGCCCAGGACTTGATTAAATCCGCAATGCCGGAGGTTACTCCGGAATATTTGAGAAAAGCAGCCGATCTTGCTGTCAAGGATATGCACGCCTTCGGACTTGTCGGCGGACACAGCGAGGATTTGAACTATTACGGAGGGTTCAAAAGAACCTATGACGCCTTTTTGGATGTGATTGATGGAAAAACAACGAAGTTCAGGGCCCACCTCCTTGTCCATCACGGTGTAATTGAACAGGTGGATGAGGCCGGGCTTGGATTCAAACAAGGAACCGATTTTGTAGAACTGGGCGCGTTAAAAATATTCTCTGATGGTGCTCTTGGCGGCCGGACGGCATGGTTGAAGGAACCATATGCGGATGACCCGGATAATTATGGAGTAGCGATTCATACACAGGAGGGACTGGACGCCCTCGTTGGGGAAGCACGTAAGCGGAACATGCCTGTAGCCGTTCATGCTATCGGAGACGGAGCCGTTGAGGCTGTAGCAGACGCGGTAGCCAGAAATCCTTTGAAGACGGGGGAAAGGGACCGTATTATTCATGCTCAAATTTTAAGCAGTGAACTGATTCATAAGCTTCAACAATTGAATGTCGTTTTGGATATCCAGCCGACATTCGTAGCCTCCGACTTTCCGTGGGTCATGGAAAGACTGGGGAACATGCGCCTGAAAAATTCGTATTCCTGGAAGACGCTTCTTGATGCAGGTGTTCAATGCGCTGGTGGGTCAGATGCTCCGATTGAAGAAATCAACCCGCTTCTTGGTATCCGGGCTGCTGTGGACCGCAGAGCCTCGTATGACCACGAAGTCTACCAGGCTGAAGAAAAATTGAGCGTATATGAGGCCGTCTGTCTGTATACGAAAGGAAGTGCGGAAGCGATTCATAAAGAGGGGGAACAGGGGATGATCCAACCTGGATTCACCGCTGACTTTACAGTGCTCGACAGAGATCTTTTTACATTGAAATCCCATGAACTTGCAGATGCCAAGGTGACGATGACAGTGGTGGACGAAGATATCATGTATCAGCGTTCCTGACGTTTAACTCCATGAACAGGCCTCCACGGAATCCACCCGTGGAGGCCTGTTGTTATGGTTATAGGAATGTGCGTTTAACGCGGTCCCAGTACGTATTATTTTTTAATTTGACCGTCTTAATCACTTTTTCACTGAGGTTTACCGTTACATCATGAATGTTCCGGATGGAAAACGCCTCGTTGTCCATCCCGATGATAGGGTAGTCATTGCCGTCCTGTCTGACCTTAAGGTTCAAGGTTCTCTCTCCGCTTAAAATGAAGGATGAACCAAGGGTCCGGTACCGGTTGTTATTCAGGGAGGCGAGCTCACTGATTTGGAAGCACGGCAGTTTCGGATCGACAACCGCTCCGTTGATGGATTTGTTGTAGGCTGTACTTCCTGTTGGAGTGGCGATGATCAATCCGTCGCCACGGAATGTTTCAAAATGCAGGTCATCAATGTACACATCAATGACAATGGATTTTATCAATGTCGAGCGTACGCTGCATTCATTCAGACAGGAGAAAGTCGATTCATCGTTGATGGTGGTATCGATTACAGGAAAGCGGCGGACTTCGACCTCTGCGTTTTTCATGGCTTCGATCATTTCATCGTGATCATCAATATTGAAATCACAATACAGTCCTGCTTCATTTTCACTGCGGATACCTACGTACAGGCAGTCCTGACGGAATCCCGTTTTTCTGACAGCTTGAAGAAAGGCACCGTCTCCTCCGACTGCGATAATGATGTTGGCGTCTTTCGAGTTTTCAACAATTTGAAAATCATTGTCCTTGGCCAGCTGGAAGAGCGCTTCTAATTTATCCTGAAGTTCGCTTTTTTGATGATAATAAAAGTATAGGTTTCTACGTTGATCCGTCATCGTGAGTCCTCCTTTAAGTTGTACAGCATTAGCCATATCATATCATTTCAAAAGTGTAAGCGCACACAGTTTTCAAATAAATCGGGAAAGTTTCACATTGTTGAATTACGGTATGGTTTTCGTTATGGTTAGTTTAGACCATAATGGAACAAGTACGTAAACGGGCGCATTTTGTTATTGACAACGTGCGTCATTTCTTTGGAATCTTACGAAGAAGGAGTCTAATTATGAAGCAGGAACATGTAGAACAACTATTTCAATGGATTGATGATACAGCGACAACGATTTCAGAAGATATGAACATTACCTACCTCGAAGCCATTGCGGAAACCATGGACGTTTTATTCAATGGTCAGCCATTCGATGACATGAGTGAAAACCTTCAAACGTACCTCACCAATGAACTGACAAAAGTAAAGAAGGATCAATATGAGAAGGAAGAAATCCGGAAAGCTGTTCAACTGGCAATTTTGAAAGGGATGAAAGGGGCCACGCAGCAGCAGCACTTGATCACCCCGGATTCCGTAGCCATGTTTATGGGGTATCTCGCCTCCCGCTTATTTGAGGGCGAAGAGGAACTGAAAATCTTCGATCCGGCGGCCGGAAGTGCCAACTTGATTACGTCGGTGATGAACCAGCTTGACATGCCGGTAAACGCCTACGCCAGCGAAGTCGACCCTACATTGATCCAGCTGGCAGTCACCAACGCCAATCTGCAGAAGAACAAAATTGAGTTTTTCCACCAGGACAGTCTGGCTCCATTTTTAATGGAACCGGTTGACTTTGTAATGGGGGATCTCCCGGTCGGCTACTATCCGGATGACGTACAGGCAGCCAAATATGAGCTGAAAGCCGAAGAGGGTCTTTCCTACGCTCATCACTTATTCATTGAGCAGGGGCTGAACTACACGAAAGAAGGCGGGTACCTGATGTTCATCGTACCGAACTTCTTGTTTGAAAGCGATCAGTCCAAAGCCTTGAACGCCTACCTGCGTGAACACGCCCATATTGTGGGGATGCTTCAGCTTTCTGATTCCCTCTTCAAGGATGAAAAGCACGGCAAGAGTATACTAATCATGCAGAAGAAAGGGAAGAATACAAAAGCGCCGAAGCAGGCCCTTCTTGTGAAGCTGCCGTCCTTTAAAAATCCAAATGGCATGGCGGATATTCTCAGTCAAATGAACGCCTGGTTCGATGAATATAAAAGCCGGTAATTGTGAGAAAATAACGAATATAACAAGTAAACGTTAACATTACCGAACTGCCTTGAAATCAAAGGGTGCGGGTGATTAAATAGTAATGGTAGAAAGTTACGAACCTATAATTGAGGGGATGAGCATCGTTGAGTAATAACATTCTTGCTATCAATGCCGGCAGTTCATCGTTGAAATTCCAACTGATTGAAATGCCTGAAGAAAAAGTCGTTACCAAAGGCCTCGTTGAGCGGATCGGTCTTGATGACGCTGTTTTCACCATTGAGTTTAATGATGAAGAAGATAAAACGGTAACAGATATTCCAGATCATGCCAAAGCGGTAAAAATGCTTTTGAATAAGCTGACAGCCAACGGCATCATCAACTCTCTGGATGAAATTAACGGTGTCGGCCACCGTATCGTCCACGGAGGCGAGCGCTTCAGTGAATCTGTGTTAATTACAGACGAAGTGATTAAAGAAATCGAAGAAGTATCGGATCTTGCACCTCTGCATAACCCTGCCCATCTATCTGGGATCCATGCATTCCGTGCCGTGCTTCCAGACGTCCCGAACGTGGCCGTTTTCGATACAGCCTTCCACCAATCCATGCCTGAACAGTCATATTTGTACAGCCTGCCATATGAGTACTATGAAGAATACGGCATTCGTAAATATGGTTTCCACGGAACGTCTCACAAGTATGTTTCTGAGCGTGCAGCGGAAATGCTCGGCCGTCCGGTTGAAGAGCTTCGTCTGCTTTCCTGCCACCTGGGTAATGGGGCGAGTATTGCAGCCATTGAAGGCGGAAAATCCATTGATACATCCATGGGCTTCACACCGCTTGCCGGAGTTACAATGGGAACCCGTTCCGGTAACATTGACCCGGCCGTTATTCCGTTCATTATGGAAAAGACGGGGAAAACGGCGTCAGAGGTTATGAACGTCTTGAATAAAGAAAGCGGTATGCTGGCTCTTTCCGGTTTCTCCAGCGATCTGAGAGATATTGAAGTGCAGGCGAATGAAGGAGACGAGCGTGCAGAGCTTGCTCTGGAAGTATTCGCAGCCCGTATCCACAAATATATTGGTTCCTACGCGGCACGTATGCACGGAATTGATGGCATCATTTTCACAGCAGGTGTTGGTGAAAACAGTATTACAATGCGTGAGCGCGTCCTTAAAGGACTTGAATTCATGGGCGTATACTGGGATCCATCCCTGAACAAAGTCCGTGGTAAAGAAGCGTTTGTAAACTACCCGCACTCTCCGGTCAAAGTCATGGTCATTCCTACCAACGAGGAAGTCATGATTGCCCGCGACACTGTGGAAAAAGGTTTATAAGAAAGATGAAAGCAGTGAATCCGGTTCTCCGGGTTCATTGCTTTTTTTTCATGGTTGAGGCTACAATAGAGGAAAAGGCTGCCTTATAAGGGGGAGAATGGATTGGCTGATGATCGAATCCGTAGAGAACTTGAGGTATGGCTCCAGCAGTTTCGGCAGTACCAGCCGAATGATTTTGAAAATATGTATGATCAATGGATGTATCAGAACTTTCAAAACCTGGACCCGGGCGTCAGGGATAAATTCTTTTCCAAGCTGGATGCGTGGTTCTTTCACACCCATGCGTTTCTTCAGGGGACGTCCTACCAATATGAGGCCCGTGAGCGTATTCTGACCGCCGGCCGGATCTTTTCCTCCAACATTCACCATATCCAGGATATGGAGAAAGAATTAACGACAGATCAGTTGACCTACATTGCTGAGCAGCAGATGGCCCGTGGCCGGCTGTATTCTTTTGCCCAGGGAGGATTGACAGGGGCCGGGGGATGGCTGTTCCTCGGTGTTGACTATCCAATGATGATGCTGATGAATATACGCGCGATCCAGTTGATTGGACTTACCTTCGGCCATGAAATGAATCACCCTTATGAAATGATGATCTCCTTAAAAGTATTTCATGCGGCCACACTTCCTAAACGGTTGAAAGCAGAGGCTTGGGAAGACTTGATTCAGGAAGTGGGGAAGAAAGAACATAATTACATTGTTGCCGGGGATGACCGGCTTACAGATGAAGGGTGGCTGGAGCAGCCGCTGAAGCATTGCTTCAAGTCGCTGTTTATTTTGATGTTCAGAAAAAAACTGGTGCAGGGGCTTCCTTTTATCAGCATAGCCATCGGTGCTTATTCGAATTATCATTTAACCAAGCGGGTGACGGAATTCGCTATGAAGTTTTACCAATACCGTCACCTTACGAGTAAAGAAGGAGGCTGACTATGTCTGTCCATGAACATAAGCAGGCCATTCAAGGACCTGTACGCTGTGGAATCATTACCGTAAGTGATACAAGAACAGTGGATACGGATAAGAGCGGGAGACTGATGAAGGAGAAGCTTCTCGAGGGTAATCATGAAATCATCCGCTCTTCGATTATACGGGATGAAAAAGCCTCTATTCTCCAGGAGCTTCATGAGTATACAGCTCATCCCACCATGGATGTCATACTGATGAATGGCGGGACAGGGATTGCTTCCAGAGATGTGACCATCGAAGCGTTGGAAAGCATTTTTGAGAAAGAAATGCCGGGATTCGGGGAAATTTTCCGTATGCTCAGCTATACAGAAGATATTGGATCCGCTGCCATCCTCTCCAGAGCTGCAGCCGGGGTGGTGAATGGAAAAGCTGTCTTTTCCACACCCGGGTCCTCAGGAGCGGTGAAGCTGGCTATGGATAAGCTGATTCTTCCGGAGCTGCGCCATGTTGTACGTGAATTGAGAAAAGATCAATGAAAAAAGGAGCCCTCCAAGGGGCTCCTTAATCTTTGGTTTTATCCGGATTGGCTCGGACAACGAGAACGTCGCAAGAGGAAGAGCGGGTAATGTGTTCAGAAACACTTCCAATAAAGAAGCGTTCCATAGCATTCAAACCAGTCGCACCACAGACAATTAAATCCGCGTTGTGTTTAGGCGCGATGTCCTTAGCAATTTTCACTTTCGGGGACCCATATTCAATATCAATGACGACGTTGGTGACGCCGGCTTGTTCAGCTTTTTTCTGATAATCATTCAACAGCTCCGTGGCATACTTTTCTGCTCTGATGGCTAAGGAACGGTCGTATGCTTCTACGGTAGCAAAAGCTCTTGTATCCACTACATGAGCGAGAATCAGCTTGGCTCCATTTCGGTTGGCTATATCAATGGCTTTTGAAAAAGCCTCTTCTGCAGTAACGGAACCATCCACGGCAACGACGATATCTTTATATTCATAAGTCATCCCAACTACCCCCTCCCATTTAATTACTTTTATTATACCATGCGATGGTCTCCTGTAGACCGCTGTTCTGTACATAATCCAGAGAATTGTGTGAACAATAAGACAGAGGTGACGTCAATGAAAAAACCAATGAATCCTCTTGAAAAAGAAAGCATCGATCAGCGCCGGATCATGAGTGCTTTGAATGAAAGCTACCAGTCCGGTGATCGTCGTCAAAAGCGGCGGTAGTTAAGAAATCCCCCTTCCGGAATTACGGAGGGGGATTTTTCGCATGTACAGGGTCAGGGCTGTACATTTCTTTTCCTATGGATCAGCGGATAAAGCAGTGCAATGACCATAAAGGTGAGAAAACCGGGGGACCAATCGCCCGGAATGGAAAAGTACAGCAGCGTGCCCAGGGAAATGGCTCCGATGGCAGGCGTGTTAAACGGCGCGGCATGGGTGGGAGAATTGAAGTCATCATGGGTCAGCCGGCCGCGCTTCACCCATAGGAAGTCGCTGGCGAGCACAGCAGAAATAGGTATGATCAATCCTCCGAGAAGAGAAATAAACGATTCAGCTTCGTTCACAAGGCTTGGGAATCCACTCAGCATAACTCCTGCGGCGCCAAAAAGAACAGCGCTCTGCACTCTCGACAGTTTCGGGAAAATGTTGAGAAGGCTGAACCCTCCTGTATAGGCGTTGCTGACGTTGATGCTGATCATGGAGATGACAGCTGTTATTGTAATTACGGCAATGATAAGAGGGGACATCGTTTGATTTGACGAGGACACATAAGGGTTGACGCTGCCGTACAGCGAGGCGGAAGCGCATCCAATGACAGCAGTCAGAAGAAAGCCTGCTCCGTTGCCTGTAAGCAGTCCCCAGAAACCGTGGGCCGGTGTTTTTGCATATCTCGTCATATCGGCAGATGCGCTCACACCAGAAACATACTGGACAAATGCCAGGCTTGAGAAAAAGAGCATCATCGGAAACGAGCCGCTCCAGCCATCCATGCCAAGCGTCAAGGATGCACCGGATTCATTGTTTGTAGTAAAGTATACATAGAGCATCGTCCCTTCTCCTGCAAGCAGGAGGGGGAGGAAATAACTAGTCGCTTTTTTAACCGCATCAAAACCGATAATGGCAAGGATAACCATCAGCAGGGACAGCGGGAAGGACACAACCCAGAAGGGGAGCTCTGCTCCTGAGATTCTGGATACGAGCTCCTGGATGACATAGGTTCCTCCGATCGTCTGCACACCGAACCAATACAAAGAAGTCAGGCTCCGCACTGGAGAAGATAAAAACTGCGCGCCCCGGACACCAAGCATCGTGCGGATCGCGTACTGTGCGGGGATGCCCAGCCGTGCCCCGGGTAAAGATAAATAAGAGACAAATAGAAAACCGAGCCATGCCCCGGCACACGTGCATAAAACAGCACTCCAAAAGGAAAGCCCGCCTTCAATGACGGCAAGAGCGGGAACGAGAAAGTTTCCGGCATTGGCCGCAGCCGCCATCTGGATAAAAGCGAAGCGGTACCAGGGCGTATTTTTTTGATGAGCAGGGACGGCTTCCAGGCCGTACCTCTCCACAACAGACGTTCTGCCTGCAGCAGCTCTCATGGCTGTCACGTCCTTTCTGACGAGCTAATTGTACAGAAGAGGAGAAAGGAAGTAAACAATACAACAGCTTGAAAACGAAGATTGAATGATAAAAGGAGGGGTTAACATGCGCCACGCCATCATAACAGCCGGAACCAAGGGCCTTGGCAGAAAAGTTACGGAACATATGCTGGCCCGGGGATATTCAGTAACTGTGACCTATTTTAACGACGAACCGAAGGCGCAGACACTCCTGAATGACTTTGCTTCCGCACGTGAGCGTATTCAGCTCGTAAAGGCGGATGTAACAGTGGAACAGGATTTGGAACGTGTGGTTCAGCAGGCGGTGGACCGCTACGGCCGGATCGATTTTTTGATTAATAATGCAGGGCCTTATATATTTGAACGGAAAAAGCTGATGGATTATACAAAAGATGAGTGGAACCAAATGATCAGGGGGAATCTGGACGCTGTGTTTTACCTGCTCAAGCTGACAGTTCCGCATATGCGCCGGCAGCAGTTCGGCCGGATCATCAATTACGGGTTTCAAGGCGCCCATGCAGCTTCCGGGTGGATATATCGATCGGCCTTTGCTGCTGCAAAAGTCGGGCTGGTGTCCCTGACCAAAACAATCGCCTATGAGGAAGCAGAATACGGGATCACCTCGAACATGATCTGCCCCGGGAATATTGTGGGTGAATGGAAAGAGTCTTCCATCGACCAAAGCCGGAGCACGGCGGATCAGGAAACGCCGATTGGAAGACCCGGGACAGGGGAGGATATCGCCCGTACGATTGATTTCCTATGCGATGAACGATCGGACATGATTACCGGGACCGTGTATGAAGTCACCGGCGGTCTTGATGTCATCCACCGTCACCGTTAAGGCAGAGGAAGAATATTTTAAGAAAAGTTGAAACCTCTGCCCGGGGCTTTCCGTACATAAGGTACACAGGGCAGAGCAGAAGGGAAGTGAAGCATTGGGTTTATTCTCTCGATTGTTTTCAAAGAAAGACCAGCAGCCGCCCGAGGTGAAAGAGCGGACGCCGCTGACGATTGAAGTAGGGGACATTGTGACCTACGACCTTGCCGATTACGAAGTGGTAGGGAAAATCACCTACCGTGACGGGTCTTATGAATGGTATGCCTACCAACTGCTGGAAGGAAATCAAACCAAATGGCTTGCTGCTGAAATGGATGACGAACTGGAGCTTGGGATGTATGAAAAAATCAACCTGCCTGTAAACAGGCCGTACCCCGCTTCTCTTGAGTATGAAGGAGTTACCTATACGAAGGATGAAGAAGGGGAAGCCCGGGTGACAGGCGAAGGCCGCAGCACAAATGTGAACGGCCGTACCGTCAGCTATGCAGATTATATATCTGAAGATGAAGAAACCTACCTCAGTGTGGAAGCCTGGGGCACGGAAGTCGAAGTCAGTGTCGGATCAGACATTGAAGCGTATGAATTGAAGATTATTGCAGGTTCCAAATAAAAAGGAGGATTTTACATGTTTAAATTTTTCAAACGTGTTAAAACGGTCGTAGGTTCTGAAATGAATGCGATGCTCGATAAAGCGGAAGACCCTGTGAAGATGCTCGACCAGTTCATGAGAGACATGGAAAATGATATCCGTGAAGCAGAAAGTGCGGTTGCTAAACAGATCGCCAATGAGAAAATGCTGAAGCGTAAATATGATGATGCCCAGGCTCTTGCGGATAAGCGGATGCAGCAGGCAGAGAAAGCGATAGAAGCGGGTAATGAAGATCTGGCCCGTCGTGCGCTGGAAGACAAGAAAAATCATCAGGAGCAGGCGGAGCAGTTGAAAGCTTCCTGGGAACGCGCTCAAACAGACGCTTCCAACCTCCGCGAAAAACTGGATGAGATGAAGAAAGAATATCAGGAGATGAAATTGAAGAAAGACTCCTTGAAAGCTCGTGCGGAATCGGCGAAAACGCGCACGAAAATGAACAGAACGATGTCAAGCATCGGTGGAGATGAATCCCGTCAAGGTTTTGAGCGTATGGAAGAAAAGGTCATGCAGTATGAGGCGGAAGCGGATACGAGTGACGACCTTTCATCCGAAGCCCGTTCCATTGATGATGAATTCGAAGAAATGAATAAGAAAGATGACGTCGATGATGAACTGCAGGCATTGAAGCGCAAAATGAACAAAGAATAATGAAAAACCCCCGGCATCCGGGGGTTTTTGTATGTGGAAATCCGCAGATGGTCCCCCCTTTTCCTGGGGTGGAAGCCCAATATCTATACCGTTTTCTTTCGTCCGGTGGTCCCCTGCTTCTGTTGTAACCGCTCTCTATTCAAAGTCCGTGCAGGGCGGGCTGGGTTTTAGGTGTAGAGAGACAGGGAAATAAAGAAAAATGTAGAAGGAAATGGAGAGGGCTGGATAACAGAATCCAGTCGTAAACATTACTTTTGTTAGAAGGAGTGGAAGAATGAAAGTTTCTTATCATGGACATGCCGTAGTCAAAGTGGAAGCCAATGGCAAAACGATCCTGTTTGATCCATTCATTTCAGATAATGGGAACACGGATTTGAATGCGGATCAGGTAAAGGCGGATGTGATTCTGCTTACACACGGACATAACGATCACGTGGGGGATACATTTGAAATTGCCAAACGTACCGATGCGCAGATTGTGGCCCCATATGAACTGGCTACCTATCTCGGAAACAAAGGATTCAATGCTCATCCGATGCATATCGGCGGCGGGCATGAATTTGATTTCGGTCATGTCAAGTTTACCCAGGCTTTTCATGGTTCGGCTTATACAGAAGAAGACGGAACCATTGTCTATACCGGGATGCCGACAGGGATACTTCTGACCATTGATGGCAAAACAGTTTTCCACGCCGGAGATACCGGGTTGTTTTCTGATATGAAACTGATTGGCGAACGCAATGATATTGATCTGGCTTTCCTTCCTATTGGCGACAATTTTACGATGGGACCGGAAGATGCCTTAACAGCAGCAGAATGGCTGCAGGCGAAACAGGTGGTGCCGGTTCACTATAACACCTTCGATCTCATCAACCAGGATGGAGAAGGGTTTGCCTCTCAGGTAAAACCCGGAACGGGACGTGCCCTTCAGCCGGGAGATGTCATAGAACTATAAGGAGTTGGAATAAGCGGCGGGCCTTTGAGGTTCCGCCGCTTATTTTTTGAGAAGAATGGACGTAGAGGTCTGAACAGAGGGAGCAGTTTTTTTGGAAGAAATTGCAGAACATCTGTATCAGTTGTATAATAACAATTAAGAGAAATATGACTAGTACAGATAGAAAGTTTGGTGGGTGAATGGCTACAAAACATGAACAGATCCTGGAACATATCGAGTCCTTATCCGTAGGAAGCAAAATATCCGTACGCGGGATTGCAAAAGCGCTGAATGTCAGTGAAGGAACGGCCTACCGTGCTATTAAGGAAGCGGAAAACCAGCATCTTGTCAGTACGATGGAACGTGTGGGTACCATCCGGATTGAAAAGAAGAAAAAAGAAAATATCGAACGTTTGACCTTCGCCGAGATCGTCAACGTTGTCGATGGACAGGTGCTTGGCGGCAGGGAAGGACTTTACAAGACGCTTGGAAAGTTTGTCATCGGGGCTATGAAACTGGAAGCGATGATGCGCTATACAGAAGCGGGTTCCCTCCTCATTGTCGGAAACCGGACGAACGCCCATGAACTTGCGGTAAAAGAGGGAGCGGCCGTTTTAGTAACGGGAGGATTTGATACAACGGATACCGTAAAAAAACTGGCGGACGAAAAGAAACTCCCTGTCATTTCCACGAGTTATGATACATTTACGGTAGCGACCATGATCAATAGAGCCATATACGATCAGCTGATTAAAAAGGAAATCGTGCTGGTGGATGATATTTATACATCTTTTGAGAATTCGAGGTTTCTCTCTACAGGAGATACCGTTCAGCGCTGGCACGATTTAAATGATGAAACAAAGCACAGCCGCTATCCTGTCGTTGATGAACAGAACCGTGTGGTCGGAATTGTAACTTCCAAGGATGTTATTGGACAGGAAAAAACGGTAAGGATCGATAAGGTGATGACCCGTAATCCGATGACAGCTCATACGACAACGTCGCTGGCCAATGCGGCGCATGTGATGGTGTGGGAAGGGATCGAACTAATGCCTGTCGTTGACACGAGTCACAAATTCCAGGGGATCATTTCCCGTCAGGATGTGTTGAAGGCGCTGCAGCATATTCAACGTCAGCCGCAGGTAGGGGAAACGATTGATGATCTGGCTACCAACCGCATGGTCATGGTAGAGAGTGATCAGGAGCCCCGGAGGTGGAGTACGAGGGTGACACCGCAGATGACCAACCAGCTTGGGACGATGTCTTATGGTGTGTTTGTTTCTCTGATCACAGAGGCATCAAGCCGGATGCTGCGGAAGTATAAAAAAGGGGATCTGGTCGTCGAAAATATTTCCGTCTACTTTATCAAGCCGGTGCAGATTGAAAGTGATATAGAAATCAGTCCGCAGATTTTAGAAGTCGGACGTAAATTTGCGAAGGTGGACATTGAAGTTCACCACGGGAAAGCCATTGTCGGGAAAGCTCTCCTTATGGCGCAGTTGATCGACCGATAAAAAAAGCCGCTGTCCGGGCAGCGGCTTCGTGCCACATTCAAGTCTGGGAATGGGCCTCCTGTTTTTTGTATTCCTGCTGATAGTGGCGGCTCGCTTTCCATCCAAGCCGTGCCTGGGCAGCCCCCAGAATCAGGAACACCAGCCCGACAAACAAGGAGAGCCTTGTCTGATAGAATACATATTGATTAATCGCAAAGAAAAACACGAATCCACCGAGAAAAATCTTAGACCTGCTGTTCAAGTACTCCTGTGTGAGTGGATCGCGGGCCCGGATGACCATCACTTTGTAATAAATGTAAAGGACAAGGGAAACTAAAATGAGAATCGGAAAAATAATCAAGGTTAATCGACTCCTGATCGTTAAGAATTCCTTATCATTGTAGCTTGTTTTTTTGGAAAAGGCTACCTGTGCCTGGAATTCTTAAAGCAGATGTCAGGAAAAAATAAGAGGAGGCTTCAACTCATGTCTACACAAGCCATTATACAATCCATTAAAGAATATTCGACCATCATCATCCATCGTCACATCCGTCCGGATCCGGACGCCTATGGTTCGCAGGCCGGGCTTGCCGAAATCATTAAAGCAAGCTTTCCGGACAAACAGGTGTATCTTGCGGGAGAAGGGGAGCCTTCACTGGCTTTTCTTGCCGAAATGGACGATATTGAGGATGATACGTTCAAGGAAGCTCTGGTAATTGTCTGTGACACCGCCAATCAGGCCCGGATTGATGATCAAAGATTTGCCTCCGGAAATCAGCTGGTGAAAATCGACCACCACCCTGACGTCGACCAGTACGGGGATGTTCAATGGGTGGATACGACATCCAGCTCCACATCGGAAATGATCTACCATTTATATAAGGAAGGGATCGAGGCAGGATTTAAGATGAATGAACGTTCTGCACGACTGTTGTATGCAGGAATCGTAGGCGATACCGGGCGTTTTCTTTTTCCGAGCACAACGAACAAAACGCTCTCATACGCGGCTGATTTAGTTCATTACGATTTTGATCGATCTTCCCTGTTTAATGAAATGTACAAAACCCCTGTCCATGTCGCCAGATTGAAAGGATACGTGCTGGAGAATTTCACACTTCATCCTGCCGGGTATTCGACCATTCGTCTGGATAAGGAAACGTTGGAGCGTTTTGGTGTGACTGCGACAGAAACAAGCCAGCTGGTGGGTCTGCTCGGAGATATTGAGGGAATTCTTGCGTGGGCGTTCTTTGTGGAAGAAGAGGATAATATCCGCGTCCGCCTGCGTTCGAAAGGTCCGGTGATCAATGGAGTGGCTGCTGATCATAATGGCGGTGGACACCCGATGGCCTCCGGAGCTTCTGCTTCAGACTGGGCGGAAACAGAGGAAATTGCTGGAGAATTGGAGGAGGTCTGTAAAGCTTATCAAAAGGAGGAGGGGTAAGCGTGCGTGCTGCGGGCACGGCATCCGCTTATTTAGAACCGTTTCCCTTTTGTACAGCAGAATAAGAATGTGGAGAGCATTCTTCCACACAAGAGTCCATGATCTTAAGGGTGACAATGCCATTAAAAAAGCTGCCGAGAATCTTCTCGGCAGCTTTATTTTTGGAATAGGCTTCAAAATACGGGCTCCTCTGGAAAGGGAATGAAGAAACTGGAAAAACACGGCGTTTCCGGCATATGGACGAACAGGTGGAAGTGTGAGCCTTCGTTTCTTACCGCACCAGCTTTATTTCAAGTCTCAAGGTAATGATTTCGGATATGATCAGCTGGTTGACTTTTAATTGGTAGGTAAAATCATCCACCACATAGTTTTTGCTTTCAAGGGAAGTTAAAATCAAGTCCGTCTGCTCTGCAACGACCTGCACACGCTTGCCCGGCAGGGAGGAGAGCTGATCTTTCGCCATAGACGTCAGCTGATGCTGGGTAAGCAGATCAACTTCAAGCTTTTTGGCATTGGTGTACGAGACGTCCATTTCGCTTACCGTCAACGGTGCGGTGTCCATATCCTTGTTTTTATTGTTCAGGAGCCCTTCATACTTCACTTCCAATTCATGCAGTTCTGTCGTTAATGCAATATGTTCTTCCGTATATTTCTGCTGCAGCTGTCCGTGGGTGTAAAGAAAAAAAAGCCAGCCGGCAATGGTACCTAACAGGACACCAGCGAAAAAGCGTCTCCATTCCCTGCTTCTATGGTAAGGAGGAAAGTGCATGCATCAGGTCACCTCTTCTCCGAGCAGCCACTCAAACAGGAGAAGGGCTGCCTTCACCCCGCCCATAGCCGCGACGATAATGACGATCTGCTTGAACATATCAAAAGTAGAGCCGTCCAGGATTCCTTTTTCAAAGTTGCTGATGGCATCAAAGGTTCCGCCTATGGCTGCTACAACGGCCCAGATTCTTAAACTTTTGGCGATACGGAACATGGCGGTCAGCGGAGCTTCTCCGGTTAAGTAACTGCCAATACATCCAATGAGGGTCCCGCCTACAATAACTCCAAAAGCGATAAAGAAACATTGGATCATGGATACGATTAAACGGTCTTCCATCTTGTCCCTCTTTCCGCCTGGAAAATGTGTTTCTATTTAAACGGATATTCTTTTTCCTGTGGTTTTATGCAGAGGGCTTTATTCCCTGTTCAATAGTAGCTATAATTTACACATGAAAGAAGGTGTACGAAATGACTTTCACCCATTTAAACGTCCGCAGCGGCTATAGTCTGATGAAGAGTACGGTGAAGATTAACGATTTGGTCAGTGAAGCGAAAGGCCGCGGATTCCAGTCGATCGCTTTAACGGATGAGAACACGTTGAGCGGGGCGCTGGCGTTTTATCAGGAGTGCCGGGCCCACGGCATCCAACCGATTATCGGTATATCCACAACTATAGAAGATCGTTCTCTTCTCCATCCGGTACTGCTTCTTGCAGAAAATCAGACGGGATATAAAAATCTGATGAAAGCAGCTACGTGGGCGAACACAAAAGACGAGCCGTTGAGTCTTGAAACGTTTGCCGGCATGAGCGATGGACTGATTGTCGTTCATAAGACATCGGCCTCGCCGTGGGCAGAGCCTATAGCCGGACGGATGTTTGAGCACATGGAAGACGGGTTGAACCGTTGGAAGGACGCAGTGAAGAAAAGGAATTTTTACTTAAGTATTCAAGATCTGGACCTTCATTCTGAACGGCAGCTGCACACCCCTTTACGGGAATGGACGGATGAGAAGGGGCTGCAGGTAACGGCAGTCGGGGATGTCCGCTATATAAGGAAAGAGGAAGCGGACGCCTATCACTGCTTAAGAGCAGTGGAGGAAGGGACACGTTTTACACCTGATCATGCTCACGGTCCTTATTACTTGAAAAGTGCGGAGGAAATGGAGGCCTTTTTCGGAGAATGGTGGCCGGAAGTCCTCGAAACGACAGGGCACATTGCAGAGCGCTGTCAATGGGATATGAACCTGAACCA
Organism: Halobacillus litoralis; assembly: GCF_009856355.1. Lineage (GTDB taxonomy): Bacteria > Bacillota > Bacilli > Bacillales > Halobacillaceae > Halobacillus > Halobacillus litoralis_B. The sequence continues at coordinate 66,705 of NZ_WMEW01000010.1, forward strand.
GCAGCTTCTTCCTACATATCCGGCGCCTGAAGGAAAGAGCGCCGCTGTTTATCTGCGTGAGCTCTGTGAACAAGCCCTCCATGAAAAATATGAAGGAAAGGCGGAAGCTTTCCAGCGCCTGAATCATGAGTTGAGCGTAATTGAATCCATGGAATTCAGTGATTACTTCTTAATTGTCTGGGACTTTATCGCGTTTGCCCGGGAAAAGGGCATCAATGCTGGTCCGGGCCGGGGGTCGGCCGCAGGATCAATCGTTGCTTATCTGCTTGAAATCACGAAGGTGGACCCGCTCGAATATCAACTGCTTTTTGAACGGTTTTTAAATCCGGAACGTATTACGATGCCGGATATCGATATCGACTTTCCTGACCAGCGGAGGGATGAGGTCATTTCCTACGTTGCTGAAAAATACGGCAGGCAGCATGCAGCTCAGATCAGCACGTTCGGTACCTTCGCTGCCAAAAGTGTACTCAGGGAATTATTCAAGGTTCTCCATATTGATGAAAGTGATGCCTCTTATATTCTTCATCAGCTGCCGAAGCAGACGAATCAATCGCTCGTAGAGATCGTCCGTCATTCGGAGGAACTGAAAGATTATATTAGAAACTCGGAAAAACTGAAGCATCTATTCAAGATTGCGGCCAAACTGGAAGGCCTTCCACGTCATATTTCCACACATGCGGCAGGGGTAGTCCTTTCCGAACAGCCGCTGATGGAATATACCCCCTTGATGAAAAGTCAGGGAGATGTATATTTAACCCAGCTCACGATGGGGGATCTGGAAAAGATCGGCCTTCTGAAAATTGATTTTCTAGGACTGCGTAACTTAACCTTTATGGAAAATCTGGAGCGTAAAATTCAAAGGACAGAAAGCCGTTCCTTCTCTCTTGACCACATTCCATTGAATGATCCGGAAACCTTTTCCCTGCTTTCAAAAGGAAAAACCAATGGAGTCTTCCAGCTGGAGTCGCAGGGAATGAAGCAGGTTTTGACGAAGCTGAAGCCGACCCACTTTGAAGATGTGGTGGCTGTCAACGCTCTTTACCGGCCGGGCCCGATGGAATATATCGATACGTATGTGAAGAGGAAGAATCAAAACGAAGCTTTCAATCTTCCGCACCCGGATTTAAAGGAGATTTTGAGTCCAACGTATGGTGTGCTCGTCTATCAGGAGCAGATTATGCAGGTGGCAGGGCTTATAGCAGGCTATTCATTAGGACAGGCGGACATGCTCCGAAGAGCGGTTAGTAAAAAACAGGGCGGAGTTTTGGAGAGTGAAAGGAAAGCGTTTGTAACAGGAGCTTTGGAAAACGACTATTCCGAGCAGGTGGCGGAGCAGCTGTTTGACTGGATAGTCAAGTTCTCAAATTACGGATTTAACCGGAGCCATGCGGTCGCCTATAGTTTGATTTCTTATCAGCTGGCTTTTATGAAAGCTCATTACCCCTCGGCCTTTATGGCAGAGCTCATCAACGCTAATCTTGGCGATCGCGAGAAACTGGCAGCTTACATCCGGGAAGCGAGAGACATGCGCGTGAATGTGAAGGCTCCCTCTATTAATAAAAGCGGGACGACCGCCCGGGGATCCCGAAATGAGATCATTATGGGTTTTCTTTCCATCAAAGGCGTGGGATATCAAGCGGCTAAAGCCATTGTGGAAGGACGCGGGCAGCAGCCCTTCCGGCATTTGAATGATTTCTGTCTGCGTGTGGATACGAAAATCGTTTCACGCAAAGTGATCGAGGGTCTAATTATAGCCGGGGCGTTTGATGACCTTCATCCTAATCGTGCGAGTGCCCTCGCCACGATTGATCAAGCCCTCGAGCAGGGGGAGTTATTCAAGGAGTTTCAGGATCAGCCCGGTTTTTTTGATCAGGAAATGGTCATGGATATGGTGGACGTTGATCCATTCCCCCTTCTCAAGAATCTGGCGATGGAAAAAGAAGTCCTTGGCACGTACTTGTCCGATCATCCTCTGGAAAGTCAGCGTAAAGGCCTCAGGCGCATAGGCGTCCTGGCTCTTTCACAGCTGTACCGAATGAAAATGAATAACAAAGTCGATACAGCTGCGGTCGTAGACAGCATTCGGGAAATCCGAACAAAACGCGGGGACCCGATGGCCTTTTTATCCTTAAGTGATGAAACTGCCGAAGTGGATGCCGTCATCTTTCCGGATACGTACAGGGACGTTAAAGTGTGGCTGGCAGAGCAGATGCTTGTCACAGCCTCAGGAAAAGTCGAAGAAAGAAACGGAAGGAAACAGCTGATTATTCAGTCTCTGGATCCTTTTGAAATGGAACAGGACCGCCGGGGAGAAGAGCAGGAGGAGCGCCGGCTGTTCATTAAAGTGACAGAAGAGAATGAGAATGAAGCGATTCAGCAGTTGAAGGAAACAGCGCAGTATTTCCCGGGGAATACCCCTGTTTTCCTGTTCCGGTCTGAAGATCGGAAAACCTACCGGCTGGACGAAAGCTACGGGCTGCAGCCGACAAGAGACTGTCTGGATCAATTGAATGACTTTTTCGGCGAGAAGCATGTGGCATTAAGGAGCAATCGGAAGAAGACGGAAAATTAAAAACTAAGTCCATATTTTTGAAAATCTTTACACGACCTTTTCATCTGTTATAATTAAAGAGTTACTGGTGGTCAGACCACCTGGGTCGGTTCAATCATTCATTCATTTAAAGGAGCGTGTTGTTGTGTCAAATCTGCGAGACGAAGCATTGCATATACACCGAGTGAACAAAGGGAAGCTGGAAACTCATTCTAAAGTACCCGTCCGGAATGCGAAGGATCTAAGTCTTGCCTACTCCCCTGGAGTGGCTGAGCCATGTAAGGAAATCTATGACCATAAAGAGACGGTCTATGACTATACAATGAAGGGCAACATGGTGGCGGTTGTCAGCGACGGCTCTGCGGTACTCGGACTTGGGAATATCGGCCCCGAGGCTGCTCTTCCAGTCATGGAGGGGAAAGCCGCCTTGTTCAAAAGCTTTGCAGGCGTCGACGCTTTTCCTATCTGCCTGAACACAAGAGAAGTCGATCAGATTGTGAATACGGTGAAGCTGATGGAGCCTACCTTTGGGGGCGTAAACCTGGAAGATATCGCTGCACCAAACTGCTTTATTATTGAAGATCGTTTGAAAAAAGAAACGAATATCCCTATCTTCCACGATGATCAGCACGGAACCGCTATCGTAACTGTCGCAGGTCTGATGAACGCTTTGAAGTTGACTGGAAAATCATGGTCGGACATTAAAGTAGTGGCCAATGGAGCAGGAGCAGCAGGGATCGCTATTATTAAATTACTTTACCATTTCGGTGTACGTGATATTATTATGTGTGATTCCAAAGGAGCTATTTTTGAAGGCCGCGACTATGGAATGAATGATGTCAAAGATGAAATCGCTAAAATTACGAACAAAGACCGGGTCGAAGGAGCTCTTGAAGAGGTCATGGAGGATGCCGACGTCTTTATCGGTGTATCGGTTGGAGGGCTGTTGTCCAAGGAGACCGTTGCCCGTATGAAAGATGATTCCATCATATTTGCTATGGCCAATCCGGAGCCGGAAATCATGCCCGAGGATGCGAAGGAAGCAGGAGCCCGGGTGATCGGTACAGGCCGATCTGATTTCCCCAACCAGGTCAACAACGTTCTGGCTTTTCCTGGAATCTTCAGAGGAGCGCTTGATGTACGCGCGACACGAATCAATGAAAAAATGAAAATCGCAGCCGCCGAGGCCATTGCTTCACTTGTAAGTGAAGACGAATTGAGTGAGGATTATGTTATTCCTGCTCCATTTGATCCGCGCGTAGCGCCGGCTGTAGCGGCAAGCGTTGCCAAGGCCGCAATGGAGTCAGGGGTGGCTCGTCATCATGTCGATCCTGAAGAAGTAGCAGAAAAGACGAGACAGCTTACTTTAATTGATGAAGAATAACTGCCGGAAAAGGGGAAAGGGATCTTTCCCTTTACATATGGCCGTAGGATGAAGCGCGAAAGAGGTGTTCGGATACGTTGACTAAACCAAATGGGAAGGTATACGAAGGGGTTTTATACCAATTGAAGGTTTACATCGAGGAGAATCAATTGAGCCCCGGCGATAAGCTGCCTTCTGAATGCGAACTCAGCGAACAGCTCGGTGTAGGGAGGTCATCCATCCGTGAGGCGTTCCGGGCCATGGAACTGCTTGGCCTGATAGAAACCCGCCGCGGGGAAGGCACGTACATGAGATCCTACCGCCCTTATCATATGGTTGAACTGCTGTCGAACTTCCTGTTAACCGAAAAAAGGACGAAAAAGGAACTTTTGACAGCTATGCAGATGATAGAAAAAGAAGTATTGATGATTCTGCAGCACAAGCTGGACAGCCACCAGCTCCGCCGTCTAAAAGACATCATAGAAGGATATGTTGGTAAGGAACGTCATTACCATGTGTTTGAATATCTTTCTTCCACATCTGAGCAGGAGCTGCTTTTTTCCATGTGGCAGTTTATTGCCGGATTTACCAATACCGTTCATAATGTGCACTATGATAAAAGCTGGTATGAGTCCGTCGCAGAAACTCTTCAGAAGGGAGATACGATGGATATCATACAGCTCTATCGTTGAAAATGATGTCGAAACAATGACGACAAATTCAGTGATATTACGCAAAGTACTTTTTGTATATTGAATAGAAAGGAAGCTTTGTCCCAAAGGAGGAATCACCTTGCTTAGAGACTTTTTCAGCAAGAAAAAAAGGTATGCATCCATACCAAGCCAGGAAGCCAAACAGGATGTCCCGGAAGGGTTGATGCAGAAATGCCCCGAGTGTCAAAAAATCTTCTACCGTAAAGAGTTAAATCGGAATATGAATGTCTGTCCATACTGTGACCATCATCACCGCCTCAACGCCTATGAGCGGATTGAGCACCTATTCGATGAGGGGACGTTTACAGAGTGGGATAAACATATGATTTCAAGTAACCCGCTCGGCTTTCCAGATTACGAAGAGAAATTGGAAAAAGACCGGTTGAAATCCGATCTGAATGAAGCGGTAGTAACTGGTAAAGCTCAAATGAACGGCCTTGAGGCAGCAGTCGCTGTGATGGATGCCCGGTTCAGAATGGGGAGTATGGGATCCGTCGTCGGTGAAAAAATAACGAATGCTATTGAACAGGCCCGCAAGGAAGGGATTCCTTTTATCATCTTTACGGCATCCGGCGGCGCCCGCATGCAGGAGGGGGTTCTCAGTCTGATGCAGATGGGGAAAACCTCTGTGGCGCTGCAGCGTCTTCACGCGGATGGAGGCTTATTTATTTCTGTCATGACTCACCCGACGACAGGTGGTGTATCCGCCAGTTTCGCTTCCCTTGGTGATTATAACTTTGCAGAACCTAAAGCATTGATTGGTTTTGCGGGACGAAGAATAATTGAACAGACCATCCGGGAAAAGCTGCCGGATGATTTTCAGACGGCCGAATTTCTCTTGGAGCATGGCCAGCTGGACCGGGTTGTCCACCGCCATGAACTGAGAGAAACACTGACCACTGTTCTGGATCTTCACGCAGTAGGAGGAAGCCGGTTATGAAACACGTGCTAGAATTTGAAAAACCAGTCATCGAACTAAGAGAAAAGATTGTAGATTTGAAACAGCTTACAGACAGTAGTGAAATGGATCTGAGTGATGAGATCGCGAAGCTGGAAAAACGTCTGGAAAAACTGGAAACGGATGTCTATGACCGCATGGCCCCTTGGGACAGGGTACAAATGGCCCGCCATCCGGAACGACCGACGACGCTTGATTATATCGAGCACTTATTTACAGGGTTCCTTGAGCTTCACGGTGACCGTACATTTGGTGATGATGCAGCGATCGTTTCCGGTATTGCCAAGTTTAATGAACAGCCGGTCACAGTCATCGGCCACCAGCGGGGGAAAGATACGAAAGAAAATATCCGCCGGAACTTCGGCATGCCTCATCCGGAAGGGTACCGCAAAGCTCTTCGATTAATGAAGCAGGCGGAAAAGTTCAAACGCCCGATTATCACATTCATTGATACGAAGGGAGCCTATCCGGGAAAAGCCGCAGAAGAACGCGGCCAGAGTGAGGCGATCGCCCGGAACTTGATGGAGATGGCAGGACTAACAGTGCCCATCATCTGTATCGTGATCGGTGAAGGAGGAAGCGGTGGAGCTCTGGGGCTCGGCATTGGTGATAAAATTTTCATGCTGGAAAACTCCACGTATTCCGTCATATCCCCTGAAGGTGCTTCATCCATTTTATGGAAGGATGCAGGTCTTGCCCAGGAAGCCGCGGAATCCATGAAGATTACATCCTATGACTTAAAGAAATTGAACGTCATTGATGGTGTCATCCCTGAAGTGAGAGGTGGAGCCCACCGGGATGTAGGGAAACAGGCAGAGGAAATCAGACAGGTGCTGACCGATTCCCTGAATGAACTTCATACCTTAAATCACGATCAACTGTTGGAAAACCGCTTTGAAAAATATAAAAACATTGGCGATTACTCGTATCTTGATTTATAATGATAGGGTTGAAATATAAAGGTCCGTTATGAAAGGTCGCACATCACGTGCGGCTTTTCTCATCTTCGCAGGATGGTAACGTTATCACAGGAAAAGAATAGTCCGGCTGCGTAAAAAAGGGTAGACTGTAAAGGGAGTCCTATGAGATCAGGAAGACTGAGGTTTCAATTCATCTTTAGTTGGAAACAACATAAATAGATTACTTTTGAGGTGATGAGAATGAAAAAAATTGGAGTACTTACGAGTGGCGGAGACGCTCCAGGCATGAACGCGGCGATCCGTTCAGTTGTCAGGAAAGCCATCTATCATAACATCGAAGTGTACGGTATTAAATACGGATACCAGGGGTTAATTGATGGGGACATCGAAAAAATGGAGCTGGGATCCGTGGGTGACATCATTCAACGCGGAGGGACCAAGCTTTATTCTGCCCGCTGTGAAGAGTTCAAAACCGAAGAAGGTCAGCTGAAAGGGATTGAACAATTAAAAAAACATGGCATTGAAGGCTTGATAGCTGTCGGTGGTGATGGTACCTTTATGGGGGCTAAGAAACTTACGGAAAAAGGCTACCCATGTATCGGTGTACCAGGAACCATAGATAATGACATTCCTGGAACTGATTTCACAATTGGATTTGATACAGCATTGAATACCATCATTGACGCGATTGACAAAATCCGTGACACGGCGACATCCCATGAGCGTACGTTCATTATCGAAGTGATGGGCCGCGACGCAGGGGATCTTGCCTTGTGGGCCGGACTGGCGGATGGTGCGGAAAGTATCATGATCCCGGAAGCGGAAGATGAGCTTGAAGATATTATCGACCGTCTTCGCAGAGGACATGAACGCGGCAAAAAACACAGCATCATTATTGTTGCTGAAGGCGTCTGCACCGGAGGCGAACTGGCACGCCGTATTGATGAAGCTGCCGGCCTTGAATCCCGTGTGACTGTACTGGGACACACACAGCGTGGAGGATCCCCGAGTGCTTCAGACAGAGTTCTTGCAAGCCGCTTAGGTGCTTATGCCGTCGATCTGCTCATCGAAGGTAAAGCCGGCCGCATGGTTGGTATACAATCGAACAAACTGGTGGACCATGACATTGTAGAGATTTTAAACGCGAAGCATACGCTTGATCTTGATATGTATCGTCTTTCCAAAGAACTATCTATATAAACGTAAGAGGCAATAGAGGAGGAAATAATATGTTTAGAAAAACAAAAATCGTCAGCACGATTGGACCAGCGTCTGAATCCGTAGAGAAGCTGACACAGCTTATTGAATCAGGGATGAACGTCGCCCGCCTGAACTTTTCACACGGTGACTTCGATGAACACGGAGCGCGTATTACAAACATCCGTGAAGCTTCAAAGGCTGTCGGGAAGACCGTAGCGATTCTTCTTGATACCAAAGGTCCTGAAATTCGTACCGGTTCTCTGAAGGGCGGAGAGTGCTACCTTGAAAAAGGCTCAACAGCTTATGTATCCATGAAAGATATCGAAGGTGATGCAGAGCGCTTCTCTGTGACTTATTCCGGCCTGATCAACGACGTACACCCAGGATCCAAAATCCTTCTTGATGACGGACTTGTAGAACTTCAGGTGGAAGAAGTGGACAAGGAAAATGAAGAAATCAAAACGACGGTTCTGAACAATGGACCATTGAAGAACAAAAAAGGGGTCAACGTTCCAAATGTGAGCGTCAACCTGCCTGGTATTACAGATAAAGATGCCAAGGATATCGAGTTCGGTATTGAGCAGGGTGTTGATTTCATCGCTGCATCTTTCGTGCGCCGCGCGTCTGATGTTCTTGAAATCAAAGAACTTCTTGAAAAACATAATGCCAACCACATTCAAATCATTCCAAAAATCGAGAACCAGGAAGGTGTCGACAACATCGACGAAATTCTTGAAGTCAGTGATGGATTGATGGTTGCCCGTGGTGACCTTGGTGTTGAAATTCCAGCAGAAGATGTACCTCTTGTACAGAAGCAGTTGATCCGCAAATGCAACAAAGCCGGCAAGCCGGTTATTACAGCCACACAAATGCTCGATTCCATGCAGCGCAACCCACGCCCGACGCGTGCGGAAGCTTCTGACGTAGCCAATGCCATTTTTGATGGCACCGATGCGATCATGCTTTCCGGTGAAACAGCTGCTGGTGACTATCCGGTGGAAGCTGTTCAGACGATGCATAATATTGCTTCCAAAACAGAAACAGGCTTGAACCACGTATCCCTGTTGCAGGACCGCTCCAAGCATAGTGATATGACGATTACGGACGCGATCAGCCAGTCTGTTACCCACACAGCGATCAACCTGGATGCAGCAGCCATCGTTACGCCGACAGAAAGCGGACATACCGCCCGTATGATTTCCAAGTATCGTCCAAAAGCCCCTATCGTAGCGATTACGTCTGACGAAGAAGTAAACCGCAAGCTTTCTCTAGTATGGGGTGTTTATGCAGTGATGGGACCTCGTGCTTACTCCACGGATGACATGCTTGATGTTGCCGTTGAACGCAGCCTTGCTTCAGGTCTTGCTGACCGCGGTGACCGTGTGATCATTACAGGAGGCGTACCTGTCGGAGAGAGCGGTACAACCAACCTGATGAAAGTTCACGTCATCGGTGATGTTTTAGTCAAAGGCCAGGGTGTCGGCCAGAAGAGCGCGTTTGGTCGTGCGATTGTCGCTAAAGATGCCCAGGATGCCATTAACCGTGTAGATGACGGCGATATTATCGTTACACACGGAACAGACCGTGACATGATGCCGGCGATCGAAAAAGCTGCTGGTATCGTTACATTGGAAGGCGGCCTGACTTCCCACGCAGCAGTTGTCGGCCTCAGCCTTGGTATTCCGGTTATCGTCGGTGTACCAAACGCTCTTGAACTGATCAAGGATGGTTCTGATCTTACCATCGACAGTTCCCGTGGTGACATTTATGAAGGGCATGCGAGTGTCCTGTAATGAATAGAAGGAAAGGCAGAGATTTTAATCTCTGCCTTTTTAGTCTGTAGAAAACGTTCGTCCCAGCCAATTAGAGTTGTCCGTTTGTCGTGTGGAGAGGGCACGTTCCGCTTATCGGCGGATGCTTGCCGCGGGCACGGCCTCAGCTAATTTAGTCAAGAAACCATTTGACCAAATGGATCTTCGGCTCGCGCTGTTCCCGCAGGCGTCACCACCGAACGCTCCTCGTGCCGGTGTCTGTGGGAAAACAGCTTACGCTATGATAAAAGAGAAAGGTGAGCATAGCTCCTTCGCCGTTTCAAAAGAACAGTACAGGCTGCGTTACTCCCGCTTGCGTGGGAAAGGTCCTATCCATGACCAAGTGTGGATGCCCGCTCCTTTGGAGTCACTAGAAAAAAGGTTTCTCTTCAAGCTTGAAAGGCAGAGATGTTTATCTCTGCCTTTTATTTTTACCTTACTGCTTGAAACAGGTATAATGGAGGAAAGGAAAAGAAGGGAAGATGCTATGTTTCGCTGGTTATTCATCCTCATATTGATCATACCTGCACTGGAGATCGGTCTGCTGATCGGAGCGGGAAATGTCATCGGTCCATGGTGGGTCATTCTGCTGATCATCAGTACAGGAGCGCTGGGAGCCTGGCTTGCGAAAAAACAAGGACTGGAAACCATTCAGAATGTCCAGTTATCGATGCAGCAGGGACGTATGCCTCAGGACGCCTTGTTGGATGGAGCTTGTATCCTTGTCGGGGGAGCTGTCCTGTTGACACCCGGGTTTATTACAGATGCGGCAGGGTTTATCCTTCTTCTGCCCATCACGAGAACACCTTTGAAAGCAGTGGTGAAACGAGCCATCCAGAAAGCCATGGATAAAGGAACCGTGACCATTTACAGAAAATGAGAAGACTCCATTTCCAAAGCGGAAATGGAGTTTTATTTACTTGTGATAAAATGAAGGAGTTCTTTCAATGCGCCTGTCTTCTTCAATGTCTGGATCACCATCAGCAGGATTGGGCTGAGCATAATCCCATAAACCCCCAGAAGTTTGAAGCCACCGGCAAAGGTGAGAAGCAGGATGATGGGAGGGACGCCGAATTGATCGGCCATCAGCTTTGGTTCCAGCATCTGTCTTGTAAGGACGACGATGGCATATAAAACAGCAAGTCCAATAGTCATGGGGAAATCACCAGAAAAGAACTGGAACAACATCCAGGGGATGAAAATGACCCCTGTCCCTACATAAGGAATAAAGTCAAGCAGACAGGCCGCTGCTGTTATCGCGAGAAGGTGAGGGGCATCAAGCAGGTATAAGCCGGTTCCTATTATAAAGGTACTGATGCTTACAAGCTTGCATTGAGCACGGATCAGCCCTTTGAATGTCCGCTCCATTTCAGCACGCAGCTGTAAGGCACGTTCCTGGATGATGGGAGGGATAACCGAGTGCAGAGGGCGGTGAATCGTCTCCCAGTCTTTACTGAAAAAAAAAGTCCCGATGACAACGATACCTATGTAAGCTGCAGAGGTTGGGAGCATCCCGGCCAGATGCTGCACAGCTTCAAATACACCCTTCAGCAGATCCATACTGATCTGCCCGGCCTGCGTCTGGGCTGCCTGCAGGTATTCATCAATCGAGGAAGTCATGATTCCGGAATGCTCCAGGGAGGCCTGCAGTCTTAAAAACAACGGCTCTCCCCATTCTCTTATTTGATTCATTAAAAATGTCGATAAAGCGGCTGCCTGTGCAGGGAGATCCGTAGAATAGTGCTGAAATCCTTTGACCAGCTCTGCTAAAACAAGAGCGAAAGTACTGAGTGCAAGCAGGGTGAAGATGCTGAGAACCAGTAGAATGGAGAGAACATGCGGCAGGTGGAGCCTTTGGGATAAAAGAAGGACAAAGGGACGCAGGAGCGCTGCACATATATAAGCACTCAGAAATGGATGTAAATAATTCCATACCAACAGAAAAAGAACAGCAGCAGCCGTTAAGCCTGAAATCAGTAGAAGGGACCTTAAAATCATGGAAATAAGGTTGTTGTTCAGCTCCGGCACCCTCTTTTTTCTGGAGTTCGTAACATTTCCACCCTGTTTGCTTCGTCTTCAATCAGGGAATATAAGGAAAAAGATTCGATAAAATCCACCAAAATTAAACGGTTTCAATTCACATTCTCTTCAGAATACTTTATAATTGTGTGTGGGGTCATTTTCCTATAAAGGGATTCTGTTAAATGTAAAGCGTTTTCTTGTCAAACGGACAAGCATTCGTTTGGAACTTTTCGAAAGGGAGAGATTGTATGTCATCATCAACTAAAGGTCTTGAAGGGATTACAGCAACTGAATCATCCATCAGTTCCATCATTGACGATAAACTGACATATGTTGGGTACGATATCGATGATTTAGCTGATAACTCAAGCTTTGAAGAAGTGATCTACCTTCTTTGGAATTTAAAGCTTCCGAATGCACAGGAGTTGAAAGATTTCAAAGAAGATTTAATTTCCAATATGGATATTCCGAAAGAGGTCATTGATCATCTTAAATCCTATGATCTGAAAACGGTTCATCCAATGGCTGCCCTGCGTACAGCTGTTTCCATGCTGGGACTGTATGATCCAGAGTCCGATGTGATGGAAGAGGAAGCGAATAATCGCAAGGCACTGCGTCTTCAGGCGAAAATTCCGACTGTGGTCACGGCTTTTGCCCGTATCCGCAAAGGTGAAGAGCCTGTCTCACCTAAAAAAGAACTCAGCTTTGCAGCGAATTTCCTTTATATGCTGAATGGAAAAGACCCGGAGGATCTGGAAGTAGAAGCTTTCAACAAAGCCCTTGTCCTCCATGCGGACCATGAATTGAATGCATCCACATTCACCGCCCGTGTCTGTGTCGCTACATTATCTGATGTCTACTCTGGTGTAACAGCGGCAATCGGAGCATTGAAAGGGCCGCTTCACGGTGGTGCCAATGAACGTGTCATGAAGATGCTTACGGAAATTGATAGTGTGGAAAATGCCGTGCCGGCCATTGAAAAGAAACTCGAAAACAAGGAAAAAATTATGGGAATGGGCCACCGTGTCTATCGCTCCGGTGATCCACGCGCCAAGCATTTGAAAGAGATGTCCCGGGAACTCACGAAGCTTACCGGCCACTCTAAATACTATGAAATGTCTATTAAAATTGAAGATTACATCAAGGAGAACAAGGGACTTCCGGCAAACGTTGATTTTTATTCCGCTTCTGTCTATCACAGTCTTGGAATCGATCACGATTTGTTCACGCCGATCTTTGCAGTCAGCCGTGTTTCCGGATGGCTCGCTCATATCCTTGAACAGTATTCCAACAACCGCCTGATCCGTCCGCGTGCGGAATATGCAGGTCCTAAGGGACAGACGTATACTCCGATTGAAGAACGCTGACAAACGGAACGGGAGAGGTCCCTGCTTTTTATTCATCCTATTTTAACGTATGATAGAATAGGATGAATCATCCATGATTACAGAAAATTTAGGAGGGTTTATTTTGACACAAGCACAAAAAATCGCAGTAGAACAAAACGGAACATTAAACGTACCCGATCGTCCGGTGATCCCATATATCGAAGGTGACGGCATCGGTCCTGATATCTGGGCGGCAGCCAGCCGTGTCATTGAAGCAGCTGTTGATAAAGCCTATAACGGTCAGAAATCGATTGAGTGGAAAGAAGTTCTTGCCGGTCAAAAAGCTTATGATCAGACAGGGGAATGGCTTCCGGAAGCGACGCTCGATACGATCCGCGATTACAAGATTGCAATCAAAGGACCTTTGACAACGCCAATCGGCGGCGGTATCCGCTCCTTGAACGTAGCTCTACGCCAGGAACTGGATTTGTTTACATGTCTTCGTCCGGTCCGCTACTTCAAAGGCGTTCCTTCACCAGTGAAACGTCCTGAGGATACGGATATGGCGATCTTCCGTGAGAATACTGAAGATATTTATGCTGGTATTGAGTGGCAGAAGGGCACTCCGGAAGTCAAAAAAGTCATCGATTTTCTGCAGAACGAAATGGGTGTACATAACATTCGTTTCCCTGAAACTTCCGGTATTGGTATCAAACCAGTATCTGAAGAGGGTACGAAACGTCTTGTCCGTGCGGCAATTGATTACGCGATCAATGAAGGGCGTAAAAACGTGACACTTGTTCATAAAGGAAACATCATGAAGTTCACGGAAGGCTCCTTCAAGTCCTGGGGTTATGAAGTAGCTGAAGAAGAGTATGCAGGGAAGGTCTTCACATGGGCTGAATATGACCGCATCGTTGAGAAAGAAGGCAAGGATGCAGCGAACAAAGCGCAGGATGAGGCCGAAGCAGAAGGCAAGATCATTGTAAAAGATGCCATCGCTGATATTTTCCTTCAGCAGATTCTAACCCGTCCGAAGGAATTTGACGTGGTAGCTACAATGAACCTGAACGGTGACTATATCTCTGATGCGCTTGCAGCCCAGGTCGGCGGTATCGGAATTGCTCCAGGAGCAAATATTAACTTTGAAACCGGCCATGCTATTTTTGAAGCCACTCACGGAACAGCTCCTAAATACGCAGGTCTTGATAAGGTGAACCCATCATCTGTCATCCTTTCCGGTGTCCTGATGCTTGAACACCTGGGTTGGAGAGAAGCAGCAGATCTTATTTCCCAATCCATGGATAAGACGATTGGAAGTAAAGTGGTTACTTATGACTTTGCCCGTATGATGGAAGGGGCATCAGAAGTGAAATGTTCTGAGTTTGGAGACGAACTTATTAAGAACATGGACTAATTGCAAGTGGAAGGAGAGGTACGATGAGTATTCAAAGAAGGAAAATCTCCGTCATCGGTGCCGGATTTACAGGTGCAACTACGGCATTAATGCTTGCTCAGAAGGAACTTGGGGATGTTGTCCTGGTAGATGTTCCTGATATGGAAGATCCAACGAAAGGAAAAGCACTGGATATGCTGGAAGCCAGTCCTGTCCAGGGCTTTGATGCGAAGATTCAGGGAACATCGGATTATGCGGATACAGAAGGGTCCGACCTGGTGATCATTACAGCTGGGATTGCCCGTAAACCCGGGATGAGCCGCGATGATCTTGTCAGTACAAACGCCAAGATTATGAAGAGTGTTACAAAAGAGATTGTGAAAAACTCGCCGGACTGTTTCATAGTTGTATTGACGAACCCGGTCGACGCGATGACCTACTCCGTTTTCCAGGAAGCCGGTCTTCCTAAGAACAAGGTGATTGGTCAGTCCGGTGTCTTGGATACAGCCAGGTTCCGTACCTTCGTCGCAGAGGAATTGAACATTTCCATTAAGGATGTCACCGGCTTTGTTCTAGGCGGCCACGGGGACGACATGGTTCCGATGCTCCGCTATTCCTTTGCGGGCGGTATTCCGCTTGAACGTCTCATTTCCAAAGAGCGTCTCGATGCCATTGTGGAACGTACACGAAAAGGCGGGGGAGAAATCGTAGGGCTGCTTGGTAACGGCAGTGCTTATTATGCTCCTGCTGCTTCACTCGTTCAAATGGCAGAGGCCATCTTGAAGGATCAGCGCCGTATCATACCTGCCATCGCCTATTTGGAAGGTGAGTATGGCTATGACGGCATTTACCTCGGTGTGCCTACCATTCTTGGTGGGAATGGCATTGAGGAAGTCATTGAGCTGGAATTAACAGAGGAAGAGAAACAACAGCTGGATCAATCAGCCGACTCTGTTAAAAATGTCCTCCATGTATTAAAATAAAGAAGAGAAGGGGTTCGGGGATATCTCGAATCCCTTTTTTATACCAAATAAGCAAACGCTTTCAAAAAAGGAGTGGCTGCCATGATTGGAAAGAAAAGAAAGCTCGGTAGAAAGATACAGGATTTGAAAATCGGAGAAACCTTTACGACCACTTCGAGAGTGGAAGATCGGGATCTTCTTATGTACCTGGGGCTGACAGATGATGCGAATCCGCTTTACATTCAACACGACTATGCAACTCAAACTCCCTTCAAACAGCCGGTCGTACCCAGTGTGATGCTGTGTGGGATGGCATCTTCCATTGTTTCCATGCACCTTCCGGGACCGGGAAGTCATATTGTAGAACAGCAGTTAAGCTATCCTCATCCTCTTTACCACTATGCTGAAGTTCGGTTTCATGCAGAGATAACGGACATTAATCAGCAGGAACATCAAGTTATTCTGGATATGCACGGTTATGATGAAGAGGGAAAAGAAGTCATGAAAGGAAAGATGACTGTCATTCCCCCTTATGAGCCGACGTCCATGAATGCGGTCTCCCTCGAAAACTTTTACTGATCCAACGCTGAAGGAAACAATCTCGAAATTTGCAGGGCCTCCATGGAATGCTGGTGTGGTTCCCTTTCAGGTGCTTTCGGAAATCGGGTGAGTGGGAGAAGAGAAAATCAACGGAAGTTTCTTTTTACTGAGGCTGTCGGTCTTGTTACCGGCAGCCTGTTTTTCATGCTTTCTATGCTCTGCTTTAAGAGAGAGATAGAAACCGGGCGTATGAAGACAGGAATTGGGACTATATTAAAATTAAGTAAAAATCATAAAGATCCGTATTCAAAATGTAAACTTCATTGTATGATGAGATTAACTTTGCAGTTGAGGTGATGGGATTGGAACAACAAAGAATACTGATTGTCGATGATGAAGAATCCATCGTAACATTGTTGAAATACAATATAGACCAGGCCGGATTTGAAACAGAAGTGGCTTATTCAGGAACAGATGCCCTCGAGAAAGCATCAAATTCCACGTTTGATCTCATCGTACTGGACGTCATGCTTCCAGGGATGGACGGAATGGAAGTGTGTAAACAGCTGCGGCAGATGCAGGTGTCCACGCCGATTCTAATGCTGACCGCCAAGGATGATGAATTTGACAAGGTGCTCGGCCTTGAACTTGGAGCGGACGATTACTTAACGAAACCGTTCAGTCCGAGGGAGGTTGTCGCAAGGATTAAAGCAATCTTAAGAAGAATGGTCCGTGAACCGGCGGCAGCGGAAATGAAAATGATTCAGGTGGCTGATTTAATTATTTATCCTGAGCAGTATGAAGCGTCGATTAAAGACAAGCCGCTGACATTTACACCGAAGGAGTTTGAGCTGCTGCTCTATTTAGGCCAGAACCTCGGCCGGGTCTTATCGAGAGACCAGCTGTTAAGTGCGGTCTGGAATTATGATTTTGCCGGGGATACCCGTATTGTTGACGTCCATGTCAGTCACCTGCGGGAGAAGATTGAACCGGATACGAAAAAACCGGTGTATATTAAGACGATCCGCGGCCTTGGCTATAAGATGGAGGAGCCGAAATAGATGGCTTCCTCCAATACAAGACCACTCATGACCTACTCCATACTCGTCGTCATCGTTATGCTTGGTCTTGGAATTATTCTTGCCCAGCTGACGCGCGGGTATTTTATTAACATTTTTGAAGAACGGGTGGAACTTGAGAGCCGGTATTTCGTCACTTATTTGGAAAGGTTTACGAGTGATGAGAATGTCAGTCAAGAGGAACTTTTTGAATTTAGTGAACAGCTGAACACAGGAATGGTTTTCATTTCAGATGAAGGTGAAAAACTGCTGGATACCGTTGAGACCGTTCCTATAATCAGTGAGAGCGAAAAGCAGCACGTTCTGACAAGAGTAAAGACAGGTCAGATCACAGACAATGAAGGCTATTTGATAGATAATATCTTCTATTATCCTGTTGAAAATGAGGTGAATGATGTCGAAGGGACACTCATTCTCTTATCCCCCGTCAACTCGTTGACCAACATTACAAAAAACATCTGGCTGTTGATTGGGTGTACCCTGCTGATAGGGCTGGTGATCATCTTTGTTCTCGGCTACAATGTCTTTTCGAAATACATCCGTCCCATCCGTTCGGCCGCTGATGTAGCGAATGAACTGGCGGAAGGGAATTATAAGGCGCGTACCTATGAAGGTCACTACGGTGAAGCCGGTCAGCTGAGTCAGTCAATTAACATTCTTGCACGCAACCTTCAGGAAATGACCAGTACGAAAGGAATGCAGGAGAATCAGCTGGAAGCCGTCATTAACAATATGGGCAACGGGCTGATGCTGATAGATGAGAAAGGCTATATCCTTTTGACCAACCGTGCTTTTATGGAGACATTCGGCGGTGAGCAGAAAGATTACATCGGATATCTCTACCATGATGCCATCCCTTATACAACCATCCATGAAACCGTGAAAAAGATTTATATGTTTGAAGAAACGATCAGTGAGACGTTTGTGCTTCCAGTCAATATCAATCGGAAGCATCTTGAGGTAACTGGAGCACCTATTTTCAGTGAAGGCCGGAAATGGAAAGGTGTTGTTCTGGTGTTTCACGACATTTCTGAATTGAAACATTTGGAGCAGATGAGAAAGGACTTTGTGGCCAACGTTTCTCATGAGCTGAAAACACCGATCACCTCCATCCGTGGATTTTCCGAAACACTTCTGGACGGCGCGATGAAGGATGAAAAGATGCTCGAGCAGTTTCTTCAGATCATATTGAAGGAAAGCGGCCGTCTGCAGTCACTGATTCAGGATCTTCTGGAGCTGTCTAAGCTTGAGCGGGAAGATTTCCATCTCAATATCGAAAGCGTTGATGTGCAGCGTCTTCTTCACGATCTCCTCCCTATCGTCGAGCAGCATGCCGAGCAGAAAGGGGTCCATCTGCGTTCTTCGGTGGAAGGAGAAACGATTATACGCGGGGATTCCAGTCGTTTGAAACAGGTGTTTATGAACTTACTGGCGAATGCGATTAACTACAGCCGTGATGATGGAGAAGTTTCTCTTCAGTTTGAAGAAAAAGAAGATAAGGTGATTGTCTCTGTCTCTGATAACGGTGTGGGCATTCCGGAGGATGAAGTTCCCAGGATTTTCGAACGCTTTTATCGGGTAGATAAGGCGAGAAGCCGTAATTCCGGTGGTACCGGCCTCGGTCTGGCCATCGTCAAGCATATCATAGAAGCCCATCATGGAAACATCAGCGTAGAAAGTGTCGTGGATCAAGGGACAACCTTCTATGTAGAAATTCCCAAGAAGTTTACGGAAAATTAATATTTCATTAAATTGGAATTAACATTGTTTCGATAAACTACCTTTGAAACCCTTTCATCCAAGGTGTTTTCTCTTTTGGACAGAAGCTTCCCTCGCTTCTGTCTTTTTTTTATTTGGCTCTGTTAAAGTCTGTTGTTGATCTTTTAAACGATTACTAAATCGTCTCCGTCTGGGATTAGGGGTCCGGTCCGTTGTTTGCCCAGAGCATGGCATTCCCAAGGCCGCCTCATACAAATCCCACGACAGAAAGGGGGGATAGGCGCTCACATGTTAAATAACAACACCAAGCAATACCAGAGCCTTTTATTTAAAGACGAGATTCTGAAACCTTTTTGTTACATATTCGTAAAGAATAGTAATCTACATAAAAAGGGGAAGTCTACATGAGTCTGAAACAGATATATAAGTGGGCCGGTTTGGTTGCAGCAGCAGCTGTTCTGCTTGTCGTATTCATGACCACGTGGTACACCGTGGATGAATCCGAGCAGGCTGTCGTGCTTACGTTCGGGGAAGCGGAGGATGGAATTACAGAGCCGGGTCTTCATTTTAAAATGCCGTGGCCGGTCCAGGAAGTAGAGAAAATGTCCAAGGAAACATTCAGCCTGGATTTTGGCTTCGATGAGGAAGGCGAAGAGGCTGATAAAGTGACGATGATTACAGGAGACGACATGATCGTTCAAGCAGACCTCGTCGTTCAATGGAAAATTACAGATCCAGCCGGTTACCTTTTTGCGTCTGAGAATCCAGAGCAGGTGCTTTTCAATGCCACCTCTTCTACTCTCCGGGGAGTCATAGGCAGTAGTGAAATTGATGAAGCGCTGACTTCAGGTAAAGCAGAAATCGAAAATGAGGTCAGGGAAGACCTTGTCAGCCTGATTGAAGGGTATGAAATTGGGATTTCCATCATTGATGTCCGCCTGCAGGAGGTGGATCTGCCGAACGAAGAAGTCCGAAGTGCGTTTACGAAAGTAACCGATGCACGTGAACAAAAACAAAGTAAAGTAAACGAAGCTGAGAAGTATGCCAACCAGATGCGTGAAGAGGCTAAAGGTGAAAAGGATGCCATTATTCAAAGGGCGGAAGGAGACAAGGTGGACAGGGTCCGTACAGCGGAAGGAGCCGTCTCCAAATTTGACGCGCTGCTTGATGAATACGAGGGCAATGAGAGTGTAACGAGAGAACGTCTTGTCATGGAAACGCTGGAGGAAGTCCTTCCGGAAGCGGACGTTTACGTAATGAATGATGAGGGAGATACGATGAAATATCTTCCTCTGCAGCAGCAGAATCCGCCGGCGGCCCCTGCACAGGAAGAATCAGAAGAGGAGGAGGAATCATGACCGACGATCGAATTCAGGATATCAACGAAAAGCAGCAGAAGGACTTCCGCAGGTTTATGAAAGCCGGTCTTGCTTTAGTGGCTGTCGTCGGGGTGGTTTTAATCGCTCTCAGTTCTGTTGTCATTGTAAAAGAAGGGGAATATAAAGTGGTTCGACAGTTCGGTGATGTCATTAAAATCCACGAAGATCCCGGGTTGAAATTTAAAGTGCCGCTTATCCAGGAAGTCGCCACCCTTTCCCAAAAGAAAATGGTGTATGACGTGGATGAGAAAGAAATCACAACGCTTGATAAAAAGCGGATGATTATTGATAACTATGCGGTTTGGAGCATATCTGATCCGGAGAAAATGATTTCCAATGCAAGAACAATGATGAGCGCAGAAGCGCGGATGGGAGAATTTATCTTCTCCATCGTCCGGGCGGAGCTCGGGAAGATGAACTTCTCGGAAATCATCAATGAGGAAGAAAGCTCCCGGGGCACCTTGAACGAGGAAATTGCCAAACGGGTGAATGAATATTTGGAACGGGACAATTATGGCATTGTCGTGGATGATGTCCGCATTAAGCGTTCCGACCTCCCTCAGGCGAATGAAGAGGCCGTTTTCAACCAGATGATTACGGACAGGGAAAAAATCGCTCAGACTTATTTGTCTGAAGGGGAAGCAGAAAAAAGCCGGATCCGCGCTTCAGTTGACAGAGAAGTCAAAGAGATGCTGTCCACAGCGAGGGCCGATGCAGAAAAAATCCGGGCGGAAGGAGAGCAGGAAGCTGCTCAAATCTATAACAATTCCTTCTCCCAGGATCCGGAGTTTTATCAGTTGTACCGGACGCTGGAGTCCTACAAGAAAACCATTGACGGGGAAACAACCATTATCCTTCCCAAGGGATCGCCATACGCCGATCTGCTTCTCGGCTACTACGAATAACGAACGGGCGCGCCTTTTCCTTCTCTACATGAATCATGGTAGAATGAAGGAAAAGGCGTTTTCTTTTAGGGAACACTGGAATAACAACGCTTGGAAATGCAGGCGACTGCCTTTGTGAAAAGGGAGGGGCATTTCCGGTTAAGGAGTGAGTTTATGGCTGAGAAAGTTGTATTGATTGATGGAAACAGTATTGCCTACCGGGCGTTTTTTGCCCTGCCGCTGCTGAATAATGATAAAGGTGTGTATACGAACGCCGTTTACGGATTTACGACGATGCTGCTCAAAATTCTGGAGGAAGATCAACCGGATCACCTTCTTGTTGCATTTGACGCAGGAAAAACGACTTTTCGTCATGAAACGTATCAGGAGTATAAAGGTGGAAGGCAGAAAACCCCATCTGAGCTTTCTGAACAGTTTCCTGTACTAAAAGAGCTTCTGGACGCTTTCGGAGTGAAGTATTACCAGCTTCCCAACTTTGAAGCCGATGACATTATCGGTACGCTGGCGACGCAGGCTGGTGAGAAAGGCCTTGAGGTGAAGGTCATTTCCGGAGACAAGGACCTTCTGCAGCTGGTCAACGATCAAATCACCGTCAGTCTTACGAAAAAAGGGATCACGAACGTGGATACATACACCCCTTCTTTCCTGATGGAAAAAATGGACGTCCGGGCGGATCAGATTATCGACCTGAAAGCCCTCATGGGGGATAATTCCGATAACATCCCGGGTGTTCCGGGTGTTGGTGAGAAGACAGCTGTTAAGCTCCTGAAACAGTTTGAGACATTGGAAAACCTTTATGAAAACCTGGACGATGTGAGTGGTAAAAAACTGAAGGAAAAGCTGGAAACCAACCGCGGCAACGCCTTTATGAGCCAGCAGCTTGTAACAATCGAGAGAAATGCCCCGATTGAGATCAGCGTCGATACGATCGGCTATGAAGGATATCAAACCCAGCAGGTGAGTGGTTTCTTCAAAGAACTCGGATTCCAGTCCCTGCTTCCAAGAATACAGGAAGGGGGAGAGGGGGAGTCTGTCGCAGAGGCTCTGCCTGAAATCGAAGTAGAGGTTGTTGATGAGGTGTCTGCTGATGTGTTCACTGGTGCAGAGGCGCTCGTGGTGGAGATGCTTTATGAAAACTATCATACCGCTCCTGTTGAAGGGATTGCCATCGTCAACGATCATTCCAAACTCGTCCTTTCCATGGAGAATGCGGTAAAATCAGAAGCATTCGTTTCCTGGGTGGAAGATGCCTCCAAAGAGAAATGGGTGTTCGATGCCAAACAGACGGCTGTGGCTCTGATGAGGCACGGCGTGGATATCAAAGGGATCAGCTTTGATCTGCTTCTTGCTTCCTACCTGCTGAACCCTTCTGAAAATAACCATGATATTCCCGCCATCGCTCATCGAATGGGAGAGACAGCGGTCCAATATGATGAAGAGGTGTATGGCAAAGGTGCGAAAATGAAGCGTCCGGATGATGATCAGGTCGTTTATGAACACATTGCTAGAAAGGCAGCTGTGCTGTATAAGCTGAAAGAAAACATGGAGGAACAGCTGAAGGCCAATGAACAGTATGAGCTGCTTATGGAGCTTGAAATGCCTCTGGCTGTTATTCTCGGACGAATGGAGCACCGTGGCGTGTCCGTGGATGTCAGCCGTCTGGAAGAAATGGGGGCAGAGCTTGAAGAGCGTTTGAATAAAGTCGAACAGGAAGTCTATGAACTGGCAGGGGAAGAATTCAACTTGAATTCTCCGAAACAGCTGGGCCCTATTTTGTTCGAAAAGCTTGGTCTGCCTGTCATTAAGAAAACGAAAACAGGCTACTCCACCTCCGCGGATGTATTGGAGCAGCTGGAGGAGAAGCATGAAATTATTCCTAAGATCCTTCTGAACCGCCAGCTGTCCAAGTTGAAATCCACCTACATTGAAGGGCTGTTGAAGGTCGTTCATGAAGATACAGGTAAGATTCATACCCGTTTCAATCAGGCGCTAACCCAGACCGGTCGTTTGAGTTCCACGGATCCGAACCTGCAGAACATCCCGATCCGTCTGGAGGAAGGGCGGAAAATCCGTCAGGCATTCGTCCCTTCCCAAGAAGGCTGGGTGATGTTTGCCAGTGACTATTCGCAGATTGAACTGCGTGTGCTGGCCCACATCGCCGGGGATGAAAAGCTGATTGAAGCGTTCCGGCAGGATAAGGACATTCACACTCAGACCGCCTCTGAAGTATTCGGCGTAACGGCGTCGGAGGTTACCGGTGAAATGCGCAGGCAGGCGAAAGCCGTCAACTTCGGGATTGTTTATGGCATCAGTGATTATGGTTTGTCCCAAAGTCTCGGAATTACGAGAAAAGAAGCACAGGCGTTCATTGATAAATATTTGGAAAGTTACCCGGGTGTCAAAAGCTACATGGAGGAGTCTGTCCGCGAAGCGAAGGAGACAGGCTATGTGCGCACCTTTATGAACCGCCGGCGCTACCTTCCTGATATTACAAGCCGGAATTTCAATAAACGCAGCTTTGCTGAACGTACGGCTATGAACACACCCATCCAGGGCAGTGCCGCGGATGTCATTAAAAAAGCCATGATCGATCTGGAGGAGAAGCTCCGTGAAGAGAAGATGGAAGCAAGAGTTCTCCTGCAGGTACATGATGAACTCATTATTGAAGCGCCGGAAGCGGAAATCAAGAAGCTGGAAACGCTTGTGGCAGCTGTTATGGAAAACACCGTAGAGCTTGATGTACCTTTGAAGGTGGATTCCTCCTATGGAAGCACTTGGTACGATGCGAAATAAGTAAGGAGAATGAAAGATGCCGGAATTACCAGAAGTGGAAACTGTAAGAAAAACGTTGAAGCATTTAACCTTGGGGAAAGAAATACAGGATGTCTCTGTTTTCTGGGGGAACATCATTAAAGAACCGAAGGATCCCAGGGCCTTCGGAGATCTTTTGAGGGGGCAGTCCATCCAGGATATCGACCGCAGGGGGAAATTTCTCATTTTTCATCTCGATGATATTGCCCTTGTTTCCCACCTGCGCATGGAAGGGAAATTCGGCGTCTATGATGGAACGCTTGAAAAACCGAAGCATACGCACGTCATTTTCCATTTTACAGACGGGACAGAGCTCCGCTACAACGACGTACGGAAGTTCGGAACGATGCATGCCTTTAAAAAAGGGGAAGAGGCTTTGAATAAACCACTGGTGCAGCTCGGGCCCGATCCTTTTGATGAAGCCTTCACTCTTGACTATTTTCATCAGAAGTTATTGAAGACCAGCCGTAATATGAAGGCGGTTCTTCTGGATCAGTCAATCGTTGCCGGTCTTGGCAATATCTATGTAGATGAAGCCCTTTTCCGAGCCGGTCTTCATCCGGAGCGGATGGCCAGTACACTGACAAGAGAAGAAGCTGAAAGCATCCGGGAAGCAAGCATCGCTGTTATTTTAGAGGCCATTGAACAGGGAGGCACAACGATCCGGTCCTATTTAAACAGCCAGGGTGAAATCGGGATGTTCCAGCAGAAGCTCCAGGTGTATGGCAGACAGGATATGGAATGCCGGAACTGTGGGACATCGATCGTCAAAACAAAAGTTGGGGGAAGGGGCACACACGTGTGTCCGGTCTGTCAGCCGCTTCACGTAATTGAATAACCAGCCATATACTATCCCACTTCCATGTTAGAGGAGTGGGCGGTATGGGCATCGGAATGTTCATATTTTTATTCGTTACGGCCGTAAGTGTCGACAGCTTCGGGATTGGCTGCGTGCTCGGCTTGAAAAAAGTGAAACTCGCGTTCTGGGGCATTGTGGTCATTGCCTTTGTTTCCGGGATGGTGTTTCTTCTTTCCTCCTATTTCGGTCATCTGCTCGTTCATGTTGTTAAACCGGAAATGGCGGAAAAGGCCGGAGCTGTCGCTTTAATTGGAATCGGCATCTATTTTTTAAGGCAGTTTTTCAAAAAACATACCGAGGATCAGCAGGACCCCTGGCTGAACCCTGCGAAAGTATTGAATGATCCAGTGACCGCTGATGTTGATAAATCGGGTGGGATTCAAGGAAAAGAAGTATGGCTGCTCGGAACCGCCCTGTCTCTGGATACCATAGGCGCGGGCATCAGCGGAGCCCTTATTGGTCTTCCTGTTCTGATGACGGCGGGCCTCATTGCTTCGGCCACTTTTCTTATGCTCAGCACGGGGATCATCGCTGGATCGAAACTGACAAGCAGGGTGGAGAGCATCTCCATTCTTCCCGGGGTGCTGTTGATCATCATCGGCTTGATCAAGCTATCGTAAAGGAAGGATTGTATGACACTGGTCATTGGTTTAACCGGCAGTATCGCAAGTGGAAAAAGTACCGTATCCCGCATGTTTGATGAGTGGGAGATTCCTGTTATAGATGCGGATCAAATATCCAGGGATGTTGTCCGTCCCGGAGAGCCCGCTTATGAGGACATTGTTCACGTTTTTGGTAAGGATGTGCTTTTTGAAGACGGAACCCTGGATCGGAAAAAGCTCGGGAAAGTAATTTTCAGTAGTAAAGAGCGAAGGAAAGAACTGAATGACATCGTTCACCCCCGCGTCCGTGAGGAAATGATCCGTCGGCGCGAATCCTATAAAGAGGAAGATTACAAGGCGGTTGTCCTGGATATCCCTCTTCTTTATGAAAGCGGCCTGACCGATTATGTAGAAAGGGTACTTGTCGTAGCGGTCGATGAGGAAACGCAGCTGCAGAGACTGATGGAGCGCGATGGTTCATCAAGGGAAGATGCCCGCGAACGGATCGCTTCGCAGATCCCTGTCAGCCGTAAAGCAGAAATGGCGGATGCGGTGATTGATAATAACGGAACCGAAGAAGAGAGCTTTCGTCAATTAAGAGACATACTTCACCGGTGGAACCTCGTATAATAACACGTCTGAGAAAGACGTGTTATTTTTGTGTAAAATTATTGATCCCACTTCAAAAGCGCTTACAATATGTTATACTAATCCTAGAAATGCTTCAAAAAGTATATCATATATAGGGGGCTGTAACATCATGGGGAAAACAAAGATCGCCATTAATGGCTTGGGAAGAATCGGACGTATGGTATTCAGACAGGCGGCGGTAGACGATACAGTGGAGCTTGTGGCTGTTAATGCCAGCTATCCTGCTGAAACGATCGCTCATATGGTGAAATATGACAGTGTTCATGGACGATTCGATGGGGAAGTGCGTACGATTCCTGAAGGATTAATGGTAAATGGGAAGAAAATCAAGCTCTGCTCCACAAGAAACCCGGCTGAGCTCCCTTGGAAAGAGCTTGGTGTGGATATTGTCATTGAAGCCACTGGGAAGTTCCGGACGAAGGATGAGGCAGCGCTCCACCTGGATGCAGGAGCCAAAAAGGTAATCATTACAGCTCCTGGCAAGGAAGTAGATGCTACGATCGTGATGGGGGTTAATGAGGATTCCTATTCCCCCGAAACGCACGATGTTATTTCCAATGCCTCCTGCACGACAAACTGTCTTGCGCCGGTGGTGAAAGTGCTTGAAGATGAATTTGGTATTGAAAATGGATTGATGACAACCGTTCATTCCTTTACAAACGATCAGAAGAACCTGGATAACCCTCATAAGGATCTGCGGAGAGCACGGGGGTGCACCCAGTCCATCATTCCAACCTCCACAGGAGCAGCCAAGGCTCTTGGAGATGTCATTCCGAGCATGAAGGGCAAGTTGAATGGGATGGCTCTGCGTGTCCCGACACCGAACGTCTCTTTAGTGGATTTAGTGGTTGATCTTAAGGAAGCGGTTACGAAAGAGCAATTGAACGAAGCTTTCGCATCTGCCTCAGAGAGTGAAATGAAAGGTATTCTGGAGTACAGCGATGAGCCGCTTGTATCCATTGATTATACGACTTCACCGTCGTCTGCTATTATTGATGGATTGTCAACTCAGGTGATGGAAGGGTCAAAAGTGAAAGTACTGGCCTGGTATGATAATGAATGGGGTTACTCCTGCCGCGTTGTTGATCTTGCTAAATATGTGGGAAACTTAATGAAGCAGGAAAGGACGGCGAGGGTATCGTAGAAGACCCCGGTGGATCTCCCTGACAACGGATGAAGGCTCTTCATAAGCCTTATTGGGCCTGCTCAAATATATCTTGCAAAAAACGGATAAACCCTTTATACTTTCTTTTGAACTTCTGAATTTCAAAAATCTTCATGTCTACTCAAAGGGTTAGGACCTCTCAGGACTAACTTTCCCCCGTGGTAGTACATGGCCGTAATTTCAGAGGGGAAGAAGTTAATGTACAAAGGGGGATCCATTATGGATACAATGGGAAGACACGTAATAGCTGAACTATGGGATTGTAATGAATCGAAATTGAACGATATGTCGTATATAGAGCAGGTTTTTGTTGATGCTGCACTGAAAGCCGGTGCAGAAGTGCGGGAGGTGGCTTTTCACAAATTCGCCCCTCATGGCGTCAGTGGAGTTGTCATTATTTCAGAGTCGCATCTGACGATACACAGCTTCCCTGAACACGGATATGCCAGCATTGATGTATATACGTGCGGGGACCGCATTGATCCCAATGTAGCTGCACACTATATTGTAGAAGCATTGGAAGCCGGGCGGAACGAAACCGTTGAAGTACCAAGAGGGATGGGACCTGTTGAAGTCAAGGAAGCCCGTGCCCTGTAAGAAGATAAAGCAGGAAAGTCATGCAGAACGATCTGCATGGCTTTTTTTCTGCCTTCACGCTGGATTATGCTGCCAGCCCCTCCTTCTGTAAAACCGTTTCTAATTTATGAAAGTCATGTTAAAATAAATTAAGATTATGTCGAATGGACTGAAGGAGTCAGATTAGTGAAAGCATTTATTTCCAGGTATCTCAGCACTCATTCCGAAACCAGTGAACAGCATAAGGACACGGCCCTTATCACACACTATTACAAAGCGAAGCATGATGAGATTTTCCGTGCTGTGGAAGAGATGTTCCCCTCACCTTCCGAAATTAAAGCCGTCTCCAAGGAGCGCGGGGAACTGACGATCACCTATAAAGGAAAGCGGCGGGCGTTTGTTGTAGCCACAATCATTATGGTTCGTCCGTTCCGCACGGCGGTTGACTTTTCGGTCACCACTGATTCAGGCGGTCCTGTGGATTTTGGCTACAGCCGTAATCTGATCGTACAGTTCTATGAACAGCTGGACCGGCAGTTTACAGCTGTGGATCCCGGGTGATTCGATGATGAAACGAAGACGATGTGGAGTTGATCAAAGGTGAAGTGTCCTAACTGTCACTACAAGAGCACAAAGGTGCTTGATTCTAGACCTATAGAGGAAGGTCAGACAATCAGAAGACGTAGAGAATGTGAACAGTGCGGCTTTCGTTATACAACGTTTGAGCGGATTGAAGAAGTCCCTCTGATTGTCGTGAAAAAAGAGGGGACTCGTGAGGAATTCAGCAGGGAAAAGCTGATGCGGGGACTGATCAGAGCCTGTGAGAAGCGTCCGGTTGAAGTGGAGAAGCTCGAAGCCGTCACGCTGGATATTGAAAAGGAACTGAGGAACCGCGGCGTTTCAGAAGTGCTGAGTGAGGATATCGGCGAAATGGTCATGGGTCGTTTATCTGAAGTCGATGAAGTGGCCTACGTCCGTTTTGCGTCGGTTTATCGTCAGTTTAAAGATATAAACGTATTTATTGACGAATTGAAAGAATTAATTAAAGATGATCATGATGAATGAGCCTGGGCCGGCTCATTTTCTTTTTCATAGATTTGGATGAACGAAGGAGGTGTAGACGATGAATCATTCCATTGGCAGACTGCTGCCTGTAGACGGCTTTAAAGTCAGGAACAGCGGAGAAATGCCTCGAAATTTTCATCGTTCGTTATCCCATCTATATCAGCCGATCGTAGGACGACTGGCTGTATCCCTTTATCATTTGCTCCTGTCCGAAGCGGATCTTGCTGATCAGGATGCAGTTCAAACGCATCATTCATTGATGGCGTACCTTTCAGCTCCTCTGGATAAGATTTATGAAGCGAGAGGAAGACTGGAAGCGCTCGGGTTGTTGAGAACGTATCGTTCCAAGGAAGAAAGCGAGCAGACCATCTATATTTATGCGGTCCATCCTCCTTTTACGCCGGAGGAATTTTTTCAGGATGACATGCTGGCGCTTCTTTTGACCCATGAACTGGGGCAGGATAAGTATGAGCAGGTGAAAAGCCGCTTTGTTAAGCCGGAGCCTTCCGTGGAAGGATATGAAGAAATCACGGCTTCTTTTGACGCAGTCTTCCATCATAAAATGATGGAATCTGTCCAGAGGGAAACAGAAGTGATGGCTGAACAGAAGCGTTCCCAGGAGTACAGGGGGCCGCGCACCTCGGAAGGGCGCGTCGATTTCACCTGGCTCCGCCAAGCGCTTCATAAGAGGATGTATCCAAGCGAACGGATTTTAACCGGACGGAATAAAAAATTAATTGTGCAGCTGGCCAGTTTGTATGATTTATCCAACGTGGAACTGGAAAAAGCGGTGACATGGGCGATTGATGAAAACCACTGCCTGGTCGAAGAAGAGTTCAAGGCTGCGTGCCATGACTTTATGAAGGAAGAAAAAACGGGGCAGCATGCGTCTGTGGATGACCGCGAGAAATGGGCATCTATGGAAAAAGGGACGACGGGCTCCAAGGAAGACCAGTTTGTTGAAATGCTCGAGCAGATATCTCCGAGAGAGCTTCTTGAAGATCTATCCAACGGTAACAGCGCATCAGAGCAGGACTTGAAGCTGATCCGGGATGTCATGACGGAACAGGGAATGACGGCCGGGGTTATGAACGTGCTTGTTCACTACGTCATGTTGAAGACGGATATGAAATTGTCGAAATCCTATATGGAGAAAATCGCCAGTCACTGGGCGCGTAAAAATGTAACAACTGTCCGCCAGGCTATGAATCTCGCCAAGGCAGAACACCAGAAATACCAGCAGTGGGGCCGTCAGAAAACACAGAAGCGGGCCTCCCAAAAAGATGAAGTCATTCCTGTCTGGTTCAACAAGGAGGAAGAGAAGCAGCCTACCGCTGCATCTACGGCTGAGCCTCAGGTGGATAAAGAGGACATCGCAGCCCGGATTGCCAGGCTGACCAATAGAGGAAATTAGAGTAAGGGGTGAACGGAATGGAGCCCATCCAGCAGTCACTGAAGAAATGGATGAAAGATAATAAGCAGTTCCAGCAGCGCTATAACCAAATGAAAGCGGAGGTTCTGGACTCCAGCGAAGTCCAGCGGCTGATGCAGGAAAATGAAGGCTTGGATGAGAAGGCCGTGGAAAAGCACCTGATCAAGCTTTATGAATACCGTACTCAATCGAAAAACTGCGAAAAATGCCCCTCCAGGGAGGAATGTATCAACATTCTGCCTGGATACGTCCCGTCGCTGGAAGTTGAAGGGACGGACATTAAACTTATTTATGATAAATGCAGACGCCAGCGTTCACAGGAACAGCAGTCGTACCAGAAATCATTGGTGAGCAGCCTTCATATGCCGAGAGAAATTCTGGAAGCGTCTCTGGAGCGGATGGATCTGGAAGACCCTGACCGCGGCGGAGCGGTGGCTGAAACCGTCCGGTATATTGAAAGTCTCGGTGATGAACTTCCGGCCAAAGGCTTGTATTTTCATGGACCATTCGGTGTGGGGAAAACGTATTTTCTCGGGGCGATCGCCAATGCCCTCAGTGATAAACAGATTCCATCGATGATCATTTATATGCCGGAATTTGTCAGAGAGATGAAATCATCCATCAAAGATGATTCCCTCAACGAAAAAATTACCGCTTTTAAAGAAACGCCGGTGTTGATGCTGGACGATATCGGGGCAGAGTCCCAGTCGGCCTGGTTCAGGGATGAAATCCTGGGGAGTATTCTCCACTACCGGATGATGGAGCGTCTGCCTGTCTTTTTTACGTCCAATTACACGTTGAATGAGCTTGAAAAGGTATTGATGACAAGCAGCCGCGGCGATGTGGAACAAGTAAAAGCGAAGCGGATTACCGAACGCATCAAGCAGCTGAGTGAGACGGTTTTTGTCGACGGGCAGAACAGGCGTTCATAAATTTTTTTCGAACAGGAAGGTCAGTGACATGATTTTCCTATCCCTCTCATAAATATAACAAAGAAAAGACGAGCCGGTCTTGATGATATTTTCTATGCTTCCAGGAAGCATTGATGATAGACATAGGATGGAAAGTCGGGATGAGGGGGAATTCTGGTGTTTGACTTATCTTTTTCCAAGCGTCTGGAAGCCGAAACGTTTTATAATGCCATCGTTTCCGAACAGAAGCTGTGGGTTTATGAGGAAAGCGGCAGGCGCTTTTCTGTTAAATTAATGCATTCGTCCTCAAGGGAGTCTGCTTATGTAGACGTGGTGCGGGCCCTGCACCATGTCGTACGGAAAAGGAAAATCCCAGCCTGGATGGAAGGGGTCCTCCGGTTCTCGTATCATTTCGATGATGCCGATGAAATTCAGCGCATCCTCGAAATTGAGCAGGAATTTGATTCTCATCCTCCAGCGGGCCTGCGTCTGCCGCCTGTCCACCACTATATTAAAGCCTACATTCAGGAGTATGTGCACGTAAGGGATGCGGTGGTGTTTGATGACTTGAGTGCGGGCTGCCTGGCTCATATACACACGTGTCTTGCGGATTATACCGGAAAAGTCATCGATGAATACAAGCAGGAAGAATCGTACCAGCTGCTGGTGGATTCCTGGCGGCACCGCGTTCATCATCAGGATACAGGTGTACAGCTGCTTCATATCCTGGATGATCATGGACTGACTTACTTCCATGATGAAGGCAACCCGCTGAGTCATTCGGAGACCCGTTTGTATCAGAAACAATACCCGGATGAAGCTGTGTCTGATCTGCCTTTGGAATGGCCGGTCACACCGGCGCTCGTCCATGCCCCCGAGGAGATCATCATCTATTCTGATCAGGCGGAGAATTCCAACCTGGAATTGTTGATGAATATCTTTGAGGAAAAGGCTGTCTGGAAGCCTAAATCACAATTTCCTTTTTAAAGCCCTTGATTTCCTTTTCGCAAATGGATATAATACGTACATATTAAATCAATGGCTTTGATAAGGATATGAACGGAAAGTGGCGTAGGATCAGAGAGAGGAGTCATCGGCTGGAAGCTCCTTCTTAACGGCTTATCGTTTACCACCTTGGAGCCCTGTCTGTGAAATGAGTCAGAGTAATGGACAGCGTCTGATCCGCGTTAAGGATAATGAAGCCGCAGCCCTTTGAGGATGCGGGAAACTGGGTGGAACCACGAGAGACAACGCTCGTCCCTTAGCACAATGCTGAGGGATGGGCGTTTTTTTATTTATTTAGAAAAGGAGTGTTATACATGGCGGATGTGATTCAAATCAAATTCCCAGACGGAAACATGAAGGAGTTTGAGAAAGGGACCACAGGTGAGGATATTGCTAAGTCAATTTCTTCAGGATTGAAGAAGCAGGCTCTGGCGATCAAGCTGGACGGCGAACCTTACGATCTTAGACGTCCCATTGAACAGGACGGGGAAATAGAAATCCTGACTTATAAAAATCCAGAAGGTCTGGAAGTGGCGCGCCACTCTACTGCCCACCTGATGGCCCAGGCAGTGAAACGTCTTTACGGAAACGTGAAGCTTGGCGTTGGTCCGGTCATTGAAAATGGATTCTATTATGATATCGATATGGAGGAATCCTTGACTCCGGAGGATCTTCCGAAAATCGAAAAGGAAATGCAGAAAATCGTGGATGAAAACCATGAGATCGAACGCATTGAGCTTTCAAGGGAAGAAGCGATCGAGAAATATAAGGAAATCGGCGATGAGTTGAAGCTTGAGCTGATCGAAGCCATTCCTGAAGGGGAGCAGGTGACGATTTACAAGCAGGGTGAATTCTTTGATCTCTGCCGTGGTGTCCACGTGCCGCAGACAAGTAAAATCAAAGTCTTCAAGCTGTTGAGCATTTCCGGCGCTTACTGGAGAGGGGACAGCGACAACCAGATGCTTCAGCGTATTTACGGTACAGCTTTTGAGAAGAAAGCCCACCTGGATGAATACCTGCAGATGCTTGAAGAAGCGAAGGAACGTGACCACCGTAAATTAGGGAAGGAACTTGAAATCTTCACAATCAATCAGAAAGTCGGCCAGGGACTTCCGATGTGGCTTCCGAAAGGTTCGACCATCCGCCGTACGATTGAGCGCTATATCGTCGATACAGAGGAGCGTCTCGGTTACGATCACGTGTATACGCCTGTTCTCGGCAGCGTCGATCTCTATAAAACGAGCGGACACTGGGATCACTATCAGGATGATATGTTCCCGACAATGGAAATGGATAACGAAGATCTTGTGCTTCGGCCAATGAACTGTCCTCACCATATGATGGTCTATAAAAACCAGATGCACAGCTACCGGAATCTGCCTGTCCGGATTGCTGAACTCGGGACGATGCACCGTTATGAAATGTCCGGAGCCCTTGCCGGTCTTCAGCGTGTTCGTGCGATGACCTTGAATGATGCTCATATCTTTGCCCGCCCGGATCAGCTGAAGGATGAATTCAAGCGCGTTGTCCGCCTTGTTCAGGAAGTGTACCGTGACTTCGGCATCAATGACTACTACTTCCGCCTGTCCTACCGGGACCCGGAGGATAAAGAAAAATACATCGACAATGATGCGATGTGGGATAAAGCGCAGGGCATGCTCAAAGAAACGATGGAAGATATGAAGCTGGAGTATGTGGAAGCTGAAGGGGAAGCGGCCTTCTACGGTCCGAAACTGGATGTCCAAGTGAAAACAGCCCTCGGTAAAGACGAAACACTTTCCACTGTCCAGCTGGACTTCCACCTTCCGGAGCGGTTTGACCTGACTTATGTCGGGGAAGATGGAGAGGATCACCGTCCGGTCGTTATTCACCGTGGTGTCGTTTCAACAATGGAACGCTTTGTAGCTTTCCTTATTGAAGAGTACAAAGGCGTATTCCCGACATGGCTTGCACCTGTCCAGGCTAAGATAATCCCGGTTTCTGCTGATGTCCATCTGGACTATGCTAAAAAACTGGAGGATGAACTTCGTGAAGCAGGCGTGCGTGTGGAAGTGGATGAGCGGAATGAAAAGATCGGCTATAAGATTCGTGAAGCTCAGATACAGAAAGTTCCGTTCCAGCTTGTCGTTGGAGATAAGGAGATTGAAGGTCATGCGGTCAACGTCCGTCGTTACGGAGAGCAGGACTCCGCTACAAAATCTGTAGACACATTCAAGTCCGAAATCAAAAACGAGATCGACCAAAAGCTTCTAAGAAAGTAACAGCTGAAGCGGAAAAGAATGTATAACCTGTCAAACCCGTACGAGGACGGACAAATGCCGCTCCTGGTACGGGTTCTTTTTATCCTTTCGGGTCTCTTCTTTTTCAGACGGTGTGCGTGGACCGGGGAGAACACTACAGCCTGTGCTCCCGTTCACCCAGCATCGCAATCCTCTCTTTCCAGGCATTGGTTTGCAGGAAAGGGATTGATTTTTATCCGGATTTCGATTATCCTAGATTAGGTAGTCAGATAAACAACATTTGATTGTTGACATGCATCATCAGGCATGCTATTATTGTTTAGGTAACTGAATGAACGGATCTAGAGACAAGTAGGAGCACCCGCTTCTCACCTGATCGACGCTGATAAAGCAGTTGGCAGGTCACTAATTCCTTAAATGTTAGGATACGTGTGGGTGCATAATGTGTACCGACACTTTTTTTATTTGCAGCAGGAATCTTGTCGATGACAGATCTCATATAAGTTTTCTAAAACTAGTTGGAGGTGGCTCGATATTAGCAAGGATAACATGAACGTTAATGAAAAAATCCGTGCCCGTGAAGTCCGTCTGATCGACGTGAATGGTGAGCAGCTTGGAGTTAAATCCCGTAACGAAGCGCTTGATATTGCAGCAAACGCAAATCTTGATCTTGTTATGGTGGCCCCAAATGCGAAGCCTCCGGTTTGCCGAGTGATGGACTACGGAAAATATCGTTTCGAGCAGCAGAAGAAAGAAAAAGAAGCTCGTAAGAAACAAACCGTCATCAAAGTGAAGGAAGTGCGTCTCAGCCCAGGGATTGAAGACCACGACTTCAACACAAAACTTCGTAACGCACGCAAGTTCTTGTCTAAAGGTGACAAAGTGAAAGCATCTGTCCGTTTCCGCGGACGTGCCATCACACACAAGGAACTAGGGCAGAAAGTACTCGAACGTCTGGCTGAAGAGTGCAAAGATGTCGCCCAGGTTGAGACCAAGCCTAAAATGGAAGGTCGCAGCATGTTCTTAATGCTTGCTCCTCTCGGCGAGAAGTAAGACAAAGTATCAAGTTTAAAGGAGGAAATTCACATGCCAAAAATGAAGACCCATAAAGGTTCTCAAAAACGCTTCAAAAAAACTGGAACAGGTAAAGTGAAACGTTCCCACGCTTTCACAAGCCACTTGTTCGCAAACAAATCAACTAAGCAAAAGCGTAAGCTTCGTAAAGAGGCACTAGTTTCTGCAGGAGACTACCGCCGCATCAAGCATATGCTTCCAAAAGACTAATAAAGACTGATTTAATTAGGAGGGATTACCATGCCACGAGTAAAAGGTGGAACAGTGACACGTCAACGTCGTAACCGTGTCCTTAA
The DNA here is from genome assembly GCF_009856355.1 of Halobacillus litoralis. Lineage (GTDB taxonomy): Bacteria > Bacillota > Bacilli > Bacillales > Halobacillaceae > Halobacillus > Halobacillus litoralis_B. The sequence goes on from NZ_WMEW01000010.1 coordinate 102,241, forward strand.
ACTAGCAAAAGGTTATTATGGTTCAAAGCACGCACTATTTAAAACTGCTAAACAGCAGGTAATGAAATCAGGACAGTACGCTTACCGCGACCGTCGTCAGAAAAAGCGCGACTTCCGTAAGCTTTGGATCGCCCGTATCAACGCTGCAGCGCGTTTGAACGACATTTCCTACAGCCGTCTAATGCACGGTCTTAAACTTGCGGGTATCGAAGTAAACCGTAAGATGCTTGCTGATCTTGCTGTTAACGATGCACAAGGTTTCGCAAGTCTAGCTGAGCAAGCTAAATCTGCTCTTAAGTAACAGTATGAGAAAGAGCCATTTCCGTCCGGTTGGAAATGGCTCTTTTTTTATACCCTGTTTCAATCAATGAGGGGAGTGTGAAAGTGATGGTGTATGCAGCATTGTTTTACCTGGTGGTAAACGCGTGGCTGTTTATTCTGATGGGAGTGGACAAGAAGCGGTCGCGGCTGGAGCAGTGGAGGGTGCCGGAAAAGCATCTTTGGCTGCTGGCATGGATCGGAGGCGCGTTAGGAGGCATGCTTGGGATGAAGGTTTTTCGTCATAAGACGAAACATAAGGCATTTGCAGCAGGCTTTCCATTGCTTGCAGCTGCCCATGCGCTGTTGATCGGCTGGCTGTACATGAGGTTCTATACATAAATATCCTGTCATAAGATGTAGGCAGGGAGGGGATTGACGTGGGCGGGACAACGACAGCTGTGCTGGCATGGTTGGAACATCAGGAAGCCTGGGCGCCGCTCTTGTTTATCGGAATTCATATGCTTCGGCCGTTTTTGTTTCTGCCGGTCATGCTCGTCTGTATAACCGGAGGTGTCTTGTTCGGCCCGATTGCGGGGACGGCCTACTCTGTCATTGGGACGATGATATCCAGCCTCTTGTTTTACAGGACGATCCGGATCATGCCGTGGGTGATGAAAAGGATGGCGGGGATTAAGGAGCGGTGGATGAAGAAGCAGGCGTCGCTGTCCGTCAGACAGGTGGCTGTGCTGCGCCTTGTTCCTTTCATTCATTTTCACTTGTTGTCCTATTGTCTCATTGAAAGCAGTGCAGATTTTAAGGATTACGCGAAATCATCTTTATTTGCTAATTTTCCACTTGCTTTTATTTACACATCTGTCGGTCAGTGGGTCACGCTTTTTTCCCTGCCGATGATGGTCGCTTTTTCGGGAGCTCTCGTCGGGGTGAGTTTTATGATCCGGAAAAAAAGTGAAGTGTTTCTCTGGCACGATTTCTTCCAGACGAACCCATAAAAATAACCCTCTGCAGTGAGAATGCAGAGGGTTATTTTAATGGAAGTCATCGTTATTCTTCAACGGGTGGATGATCAGACGGTTGATCGGATATTTCCATTCAATAGAAGCGTGCGGATAACGGAGCAGGATTTCTTTTTCCATAAAGTAAAGATCCTCCCGGTCCAGCCCTTGAAGCTTCTGTGGGTCATGGGCACTCACATTGATGGTAACGACCTCGAAGGCATCTTCCGTTGTCCCTAAATATTTCTCCCCTTCAAATACATGACCTTTCAAGGTCATCAGGAAGTTTTCCTTCGTATCTTCTTGATTGTCATGAAAGTAAAATTCTTTCTTATCCCGGGCAAGGTCCAGCTTCCTGCGTGGGTTAACGATGAATTTATAGGCGGTGTACATGATAAAGGCTACAGCCAGAAGCAGCAGCAGTCGGAACAAAAGGATGATCATAAATATCGGACTCCTTCCTTGAAGGTGCGTGCCTCCTATACGTATCAGCATGTCTTTTTGTTTCAGAAAATGATACATTATTATCGATGATTTTTTTAGGAGGGTCAAACGATGTTTTGGGAATCGTTATACCAGATGCAGAAGAAACTGGACCAATATATTGAACAACAGCACGACTTGGAGAAAAGCGGCTATGTGGAATCCAAGATTCTTGCTTTATTAGTAGAGCTTGGGGAATTGGCGAATGAAACCCGCTGCTTTAAATTTTGGAGCACCAAAGGGCCGAGCGCTCCATCCGTCATTCAGGAGGAGTATGTCGACGGAGTTCATTTCCTGTTGTCCCTTGGTTTGGACCTTGGTTTCCGCTATACCCATCAGGAAGAGGAGAACCGTTCAATGACGCAGACAGACGCCTTCCTGGAAGTGTACAGCCGGGTGGAGGTTTTCCGTCACGAAAGGACGAAGGATAATTATGAAGCGTTGTTTCATGCCTATGTTTCCTTAGGCCGTACTCTTGGAATTACGGCAGAGGATTTGAAAGAGGCGTATATAAATAAAAATGAAGTGAATTTTAAGAGACAGGACCAAGGTTATTAATCACAAAATGGCAGAATTTTTGTGAAATCGCTTCAAAGGGTTTATAATAACATTGGATAGAAAAAGGAGGATTTGAATACATATGGCTAAAAAAGATGAAACACTGCAGATGTTGAAAGATCTGACGGATGCGAAAGGTGTACCGGGTAACGAAAGAGAAGCCCGTGACGTCATGAAGCAGTACATCACTCCCTATGCGGATGAAGTGTTCACAGATAATCTGGGAAGTCTGATCGCAAAGAAAGTGGGAAATAAAAAAGGCCCGAGTGTTATGGTTGCTGGTCACCTTGATGAGGTCGGATTCATGGTAACCCGTATTGACGATCACGGCTATATTTACTTCCAGACGGTCGGAGGATGGTGGAGTCAGGTGATGCTGGCCCAGCGTGTAACGATCATGACCCGTAATGGCGACCTTACCGGTGTCATCGGTTCAAAACCGCCGCATATCCTGCCTGCTGAGCAGCGGAAAAAGGCTGTGGAAATCAAGGATATGTTCATCGATATCGGGGCTTCCAGCCGCGAAGAAGCGATGGAATTCGGTGTGAAACCGGGAGATTCTGTCGTTCCATACTTTGAATTCACTCAGATGAAGAATGAAAAAATGCTGTTGGCCAAAGCATGGGATAACCGGATCGGCTGTGCGATTGCGATCGAAGTACTGAAGCAGCTGAAAGGGGAAAAACACCCGAATACCGTCTACGGTGTCGGAACGGTTCAGGAGGAGGTCGGCCTCCGTGGTGCACGGACGTCTGCCAACCTGATCAACCCTGATATTGCTTTCGGTGTCGATGTCGGAATCGCAGGGGATACTCCTGGTGTGTCGGATAAAGATGCTTCCAGTAAAATGGGAGACGGCCCGCAGATTATCCTGTACGATGCCTCTATGATTTCCCATAAGGGACTGCGTGATTTTGTTACGGATACAGCGGATGAAAACGATATTCCTTATCAGTTTGATTCTCTTGCCGGCGGAGGAACAGACTCCGGGGCCATCCACTTAAGTCATGATGGAGTTCCGGCCCTTTCTATTACGATTGCTACGCGTTACATTCATTCCCATGCGGCTATGCTTCACAGGGATGATTTTGAAAATGCGGTCCGTTTAATCGTAGAAGTCATTAAAGGCCTTGATGCCGATACAGTGAAGGAAATTACATTCCAATAATTTTAAAAAGCCAGCCCATGGAGGCTGGCTTTTTTGGCTGTAGAAAAAGTCTGTGTCAACCAGTTAGAGTTGTCCATATGTCGTTTAAAGGGTCACATTCCGCTTGTTGGTGGATGAATGCCGCGTGCACGCCCTCAGCTGACTTGGTCAGGAAGACCGCCTGTCCAAGTGGATCTTCGGCCCGTGCTGTTCCCGCAGGCATCACCACCGAACGCTCCTCGTGCCGACGTTAGAGTATATAGGAGAGACTGTGCACGAAGCAGGTTCGCAGATTCGAAAGACCGGCATGGGCTGCGCTATGGCCGCTTGCGTGGAAAAGAAAAAGGAAAGCACAGGCGCTGATGACGGCTGCCTGCCGGAATATGAAAAAGACTGCCCTCCATCCATCAAGGATGAGCTGGGTGAAGAAGAGTCTTTTTCAATTTGAAAGAATCCCCAAGGAGCGGTGCCCCTTCCACTCCGGCGGAAGAACGAGTGGGCCGAGATCGCCGAGCGTGGGTTTGGCGAGGAAGCTCGGGCGCTCGTCCGCGGAAAGGGAAGGGGCTTACGCTCCTGGTGGTAAGAAAGAGAAAAGCTTGTAGAGAACCAGGGGTTTCTCTACAAGCTTTTTTTTCACTCTTATTTCTGTTGTTTTAAGCTCTGTTCCAATGTATCAAGAATTTCCTGGCGTTCCTGTTCATCGGATTCTTTCCACAGCATTTCAAAGAATACACCGAGACCTGGAAGCATTTTTTCCTCACCCTTCTGCAGGGCATCATCAATAGTGGCTTCGAGCTGTTCGGCATTATGATTGCTGACGTTGGACAGAATCGCTGCACGCAGATTTAAATTCATCGCCGCGTCCTCCTTTGTAATAGGTTTCGAAAATTATTCATGATTAGTTTGACCAACCGTGGTGCGGCTATGTATGATGAATGAGAAATAAACAGGAAAAGAGGGACGACAATGCTCACTTCCTTACAAAACGCAAAAGTGAAGAATTGGAAGAAACTACATAAACGAAAGTATAGAAATCAAACAGGTACGTTTCTTGTCGAAGGGTTTCATCTCGTGGAAGAGGTGATGAAAAGCGGGTGGACCGTCAAAGAACTGATTGTCCGTGAGGAAACGGAAGTCACCCTTCCGGATGATATTCCTTATACCATCGTCAGCCGGGACGTGTTTGCGGCCGTCGCTGAGACGGAAACGCCTCAGGGGATTGCGGCTGTTGTCGCTAAAGAAGATTATACCTTTACGCCGGGAAGCCTTACTCTGATGCTCGATGCTGTACAGGATCCGGGGAATATCGGGACACTGATCCGGACAGCAGACGCCGCCGGCTTTGATCAAGTCATTGTCGGCACTGGTTCTGTGGATATTTTCAATGATAAAGTGATCCGTGCTTCTCAAGGCTCCCTGTTTCATTTACCGGTCCTGACAGGAGACCTTACGGATTATGTGGGCGGATTGAAGGACCAGGGCGTGGAAATCTGGGCCTCTACATTGGAGAACGCCGCCTCTTACAAGGACCTTCCGATTCCTGAGAAAGCTGCGTTAGTGGTTGGAAATGAAGGCAGCGGCATCTCTGAAGAACTTGTCGAGGCGGCGGATCAGCAGGTGTATATTCCGATATATGGACAGGCGGAGTCGCTGAATGCTGCCATTGCGGGTGCTGTTCTTATGTATCATTTGAAAAGCTGAGGTTGCATCCAGCAGCAACTTTGACTATAATAAATGCAGTTCTAATAATTACATCGATCAATAGCTGAGATAGAGCAAAGTAAATGAATGGGAATCGTTTCAGGGAGGAAGCACCATAGACTGGGAGTGCTGCCATCGTGACATTCGTTGAAATTTCACTCTGGAGCTGGCCGTTTCGGCCCGGATGAACGTCCGTTATTTCTTACAAGTGGGCACCACAGGTGTCAACAAGGGTGGTACCGCGAAACAAACCATACAAGTCTCGTCCCTTTTTACAGGGAGGGGGCTTTTTTTATTTTCATTAAAGGAGGAATTACTGATGAAGGAACGTTTAGAGCAGCTGAAGCAGGAAGCGCTGCAGAAAGTGGAAACCGCTGATTCCATTCAGGGATTGAAAGACATTCGTGTCGAGTACCTTGGAAAGAAAGGTCCGATTACGGAAGTACTGCGGGGCATGGGTAAATTGTCGAAGGAAGAGCGCCCGGTCATCGGACAGCTCGCCAACGACGTGCGCGAGAACATTGCAGATGCGATCGAAGCTAAACAGACAGGCCTTGAGGACGAGGCTCTTGAAAAGCAGCTGGAAGAGGAAAGCATTGATGTAACCCTTCCCGCCCGTCCAGTCAAAGTAGGCGGCCCGCACCTGTTGACGAGTATTGTTGAAGAAATTGAAGACCTATTCATCGGGATGGGTTTTGAAATCAAGGAAGGGCCTGAAGTGGAAACCGATTATTACAACTTCGAGGCGTTGAATCTGCCGAAAGGCCATCCGGCCCGCGACATGCAGGATTCCTTCTACGTTACAGAAGAATTGTTGATGCGTACCCACACCTCTCCTGTACAGGCAAGAACCATGGGTGCTAGAAACGGCGCGGAGCCTGTGAAAATGATCTGTCCTGGTAAAGTATACCGCCGCGATACCGACGATGCTACTCACTCTCACCAGTTCACCCAGATTGAAGGTCTGCTTGTTGATAAGCATGTCCGTATGAGTGACTTGAAAGGGGTATTGAATGCATTCGCGAAGCAGATGTTCGGTGCCGAACGAGAAATCCGCCTTCGTCCGAGCTTCTTCCCGTTCACAGAGCCATCGGTCGAAATGGACATTTCCTGTAAAGTCTGCGGAGGTAAAGGCTGCTCTGTCTGTAAGGGGACGGGCTGGATCGAAATCCTTGGCGGAGGCATGGTCCACCCGAACGTATTGGAAATGGCCGGCTATGATTCCAGCGAATACTCCGGCTTTGCTTTCGGAATGGGACCTGAACGGATTGCCATGCTGAAATACGGGGTCGACGATATCCGTCACTTCTATACAAACGATATCCGGTTCTTGGAACAGTATCATAAAGCTTAAGGGAGGAATGGAAAAATGCTTGTATCTTTAAACTGGCTGAACGATTATATTGATGTCAGCGCCTACTCTCCGGAGGAACTGGCTGAAATCATTACAAAAACGGGGATTGAAGTAGAAAGCGTAGAGCCTGTAGCCGAAGGGGTTACAGGAGTCGTCGTCGGACATGTGACATCCTGTGTGCAGCATCCGAATGCGGATAAACTGAATCTCTGTCAGGTCGACGTCGGCGAAGAGACGCTTCAGATCGTATGTGGAGCACCCAACGTCGCCGAAGGTCAGAAAGTCGCGGTTGCTGTACCGGGAGCCGTTCTTCCGGGAAACTTCAAAATCAAGAAAACGAAGCTTCGCGGGGAAGCGTCCAACGGAATGATCTGCTCGCTTCAAGAACTTGGTGTGGATGAAAAGGATGTACCTAAGGAATATGCGGAAGGGATTTTCGTGTTTCCTGAGGATACAGAAATCGGAGCGGACGCTGTTTCTGAATTGAACCTTGATGATTTGATCATTGAGCTTGGCCTGACACCGAACCGTTCTGATGCGATGAGCATGGCGGGGGTCGCGTATGAAGTGGCTGCTGCGATTGACGGCACGTACACGCTGGCTGAAGAAAATGTTGAAACCATTGATGAGAAAGCGGAAGATATGCTGACGGTTCAAGTGGATGATCCGGACGCCAATCCATATTACGGTGCTTTTGTCATCAAGGATGTTCAGGTCGGCCCATCTCCGTTATGGATGCGCAACCGTCTGACAGCCGCTGGAATCCGCCCGATCAATAATGTTGTGGATATTACCAACTACGTGTTAATGGAGTACGGCCAGCCGCTTCACGCATTTGACTATGACCGCTTCGGTTCTCAAACCATTCTTACCCGTCGTGCAGAAGATGGAGAGAAAATCGTTACCCTCGATGACCAGGAACGCACATTGAACAGCCAACACCTGGTCATTACCAATGGTGAAAAACCGCATGCCATTGCCGGCGTCATGGGTGGAGCGGAATCGGAAGTTCAGGAAGATACGACGACCATCATCCTTGAAGCGGCTTATTTTGCTCCTTCTGTCGTCCGTGAAGCATCCAAGGATCACGGCCTGCGCAGTGAATCCAGCTCCCGTTTTGAAAAAGGGGTGGACCCGAACCGTGTAGAACGCGCTGGAAAACGTGCCTGTGAGCTTCTTCAGAAGTATGCCGGCGGCCGGGTACTGGAAGGGAATGCTTCTTTCGACCAGCTGGACCGCTCTGAAAAGCAGGTAACCGTACGTACGAGCGTGATCAATGATCGTCTGGGGACAGAGATTTCCAATGAGGAAATGGCGGATATTTTCCGTCGTCTGCAGTTTGTATACAGCTTGGACGGCGAACAGTTCGATGTAACCATCCCGACCCGCCGCGGCGATATCACCATTTTTGAAGATATGCTTGAGGAAGTCGCCCGTATTTATGGCTACGACAACCTGCCGTACACCCTTCCGGAAGGGGAATCCCAAGCCGGCGGTCTCACTGTGAACCAACAGTTGAAACGCCGTGTGAAAGCCTATTTCGAGGGAGCAGGTCTTCACGAAACCATTACGTATTCCCTGACTCATAAAGAGAAAGCCGTTATGCTCGTCAGCCCGGAAGTAGAGGAAGCCGCTGAGAGCCCTGTAGGTCTTGCCATGCCGATGAGTGAGGATCACGCTTATCTGAGATTGAGCATCCTGCCGGAATTGCTGGAATCTCTCTCTTATAACGTCGCGCGTCGTCAAGAGAACCTGGCCTATTATGAAGTAGGAACGGTGTTCATCAGTGATGAGCAGGAAGTGACGAAACAGCCGTCTGAAATGCTGCGTGCCTCAGGAGCCCTCACAGGTGACTGGACGTCCCATCTGTGGCAGCAGGAGAAAAAAGCGGTCGACTTCTTTGTTGTTAAAGGTATTGTCGAAGGCCTGGGAGACCAGCTTGGACTTTCCTTCACGTACGAAAAAGCGAAACTGCCATCCATGCACCCGGGTCGTACAGCTGTGATCCGTCACGAAGGCCGCATCATCGGTTTTGCCGGTCAGGTGCATCCGAAGCTGCAGAAAGAATTCGGTCTAAAGGAAACGTACGTGTTCGATCTCAATCTTGAGGAATTGTTCCGTTCTTATGAAAAAGAAGAAACGTTCCGCGTGATTCCGAGACATCCGTCTGTTTCAAGGGATATTGCACTTGTGGTGGACGAGGACGTATCAGCAGGTGCGATTGAAGCCACGATCTCTGAAGCAGGGGCGCCGCTTGTGAAGGATGTTCAAGTGTTTGACGTGTATCAGGGAGAGCACTTGGAAGCCGGGAAAAAGTCTCTCGCTTTCCGTCTCCTTTACCTTGATCCGCTTCGTACACTGAAGGATCAGGAAGTAGAAGAAGCTCACGAACAGATTTTAACCGCTGTTAAGGACAAGCACGAAGCAGAACTTCGTGGATAATACAGAACCCCCGCCGGGAAATCCAGGCGGGGGTTTTCTGTGTCATCGTACCAGCTTTTTCGCTTTTTCCGTATTGGCGAAATGAACCTTGGCCAGTTCATCGAGCTTGTCTTCCCCGTATGCCTCAATCACAGCGGCGGCGGCTTTATCCACTTTGCCGGATGCACCTTTCGGGATCGGCAGACCGGTATCAAATTCAAGGGTATCCATAGCTTTGACGAATGCGGAGCGCGCGATGATCGATCCAGCTGCTACGGCAATGGAATAGCTTTCCGCTTTCGTCATGAAGTAGACGTCTTTCTGAAGCTGCTGTTTTTCAGACCGCAGATGCTTCTGATAGACATCAGGCTGGGAAAACTGGTCAATCAAAATCCCTTCCGGTTTATCCGGAGCGATCTTTTCCAACAGCCGGTTGATCGCCTGATGGTGAAGAATCGTTTTCATTTTCCCCTGACTCCATCCTTTTTTCTGCAGCTGGTTGTATTTTTTGTTGGGCAGGCGGAGGAGGCTGTAAGGAATCTTCAAGGCAATCAGGTCCTTGGCCAGGTCAGTAATTTGTGCATCTGACAGGTTTTTGGAATCTTTGACACCGATGGCCTTCAGCTGTGGAATCTGCTCCGCTGTTACATAAGCGGCAGCGACGGTGATGGGGCCGAAGTAATCCCCGGTCCCTGCTTCATCTGAACCGATATGAGAGCTGGTAAACAGGCTTTCTGACGGATGATAGCGGTGGTGGGAGGAACTCTTTTTCTTCTGACCGGACGTAGAAGAGCCCGTCCCCCATTTGCCTGATTCTTCTTCAGGATTCTTCCCTTGGAAGAGGACTTTCCCGGAGCGGTAGGCGGTGATGGTGCACGCCCCTGTTTTTGCAGCAAATAACGCACTGGAAGGGACGTTCGGCTTACTCTGGGATGCGTAATAGGTTTTCATTTTCTGTAAGGTAGAGGCGGGTAGTGTTAAGACAACTTGAGGCATAATTCGATCCTTTCTTTCGTACCAAAATAATAACCACAGTATAGCAGAACGGCGTAAAAATGAGAACATTTGCGAAAAACATCCATATTGGTTTCCTAAAGGAGAATAGTCATGTTAATATTAACTTTAGGATTGAGAGAAACTAGGGGGTATGAATGTGTCGCAGTCAGACCAAGAGAAAAAAAGAATCACCGTGGAGATCAATAAACGATCTTACACGATAGTTGGTCATGAAGAGCCTCATCATATCCGTATGGTATCGAGTCTGGTGGATCAGAAAATGCGTGAAATCCATGAAGCGAACCCTAGCCTGGATACCTCAATGCTCGCTGTATTGACCGCTGTAAATACGATGAATGAATACATTAAATTAAAAGACGAATGTGCGGAGCTTATGAACTATATTGAAAAGCTAGAGAAAGAGGACGACAGAGAAAATGATTGATTTACTGCTATTGTTTCTTTTGTTTATCGGAGTACTTACAGGGTTGAAGAGAGGATTCATCCTTCAGCTCTTTCACCTTATCGGCTTTATCGTTGCTTTTGTGGCAGCTGTCATTTACTATGACGATCTTTCCCCGAAGCTTACGCTGTGGGTTCCCTACCCCGAACTGCCGGCGGACGCCTCATGGGCTGTATTTCTTGATAACCTTCCGTTGGAGCAGGCCTTTTATAACGCTGTAGCCTTCGCTATATTGTTTTTCGGTGTGAAAATCGTGCTTCATATTATAGCCTCCATGCTGGATTTTGTTTCGGAGCTGCCGATTTTGAATTCATTGAATACCCTTCTGGGTGGCATACTAGGCTTCGTCGAGAACTATGTCATTTTATTTGTCGTGTTGTACATAGCCGCGCTGGTACCTGTAGCCGGGGTGCAGAGTGCGTTGGACGGATCCCTGTTAGCCCAGCTGATCATTGAACATACGCCGGTGCTTTCCAACCAACTGGAAAATCTGTGGATTGAACACGTAGCGGGCTGAGCAGGTACGATTTAGGAATGAAGGTTGAGCCGCTGTGATAGTAATCATAGCGGCTTTTTCATGAGCATCTACACCACTCTTTAAAAAAAGGAGATATGAACAATGGCTGTCGATAAGAAACAGGTCATTCAATTACTGGAACAAATCGCTGTTTATTTGGAATTGAAAGGCGAGAATCCCTTTAAAATATCCGCCTACCGCAAAGCGGCGCAGGCATTGGAGCGGGATGACCGCTCCCTGAGTGAGATTGATGATTTCAAGAAGATGAATGGAATAGGGAAAGGAACGGCGGCGGTCATTGACGAGTATGTCGCCAATGAAGAATCTGATACATTAAAGCAGCTGCAGGCGGAAGTTCCTGAAGGACTCGTTCCCCTTTTGGATCTGCCCGGCCTTGGTGGGAAAAAGCTGGCCAAACTCTACCAAAAGCTTGAGGTGACGGACGCAGAAACGTTGAAGGAAGCGCTGGAGTCCGGAAAAGTGGAGGAACTGGAGGGATTCGGGAAGAAGTCCGCAGAAAAAATGCTGAAGGCTCTCGAAGACGCCCATTCCCGGCCGGAACGCCTCCCGATTGCCATCATGCTTCCCCTGGCAGAAAAAGTGGAAGCCTACTTGGAGCGGGCTGAAACGTTTGACCGTTTTTCCCGCGCAGGAAGCCTGCGGAGAATGAGAGAAACGATCAAGGATCTCGACTTTATTATTGCATCGGAGAATCCAGCAGCCACAAGGGACGAACTGCTGGCCTACCCGGACGTGAAAGAAGTCGTCGCCTCCGGAGAAACGAAGGTGTCCATCGTTGTCCATGAAGGCTATGACATCGGCATTGACTTCCGTATCGTTGCCCCTCACGAATTTGCGACAACCCTTCATCATTTCACCGGGTCCAAAGACCACAACGTAGCCATGAGACAGCTGGCGAAAGAGCAGGATGAAAAAATCAGCGAGTACGGCATAGAAGACATCCATACGGGTGAAGTGAAAACCTTTGAATCTGAAGAGGCATTCTTCAAGCATTTCGATCTTCATTTCATCCCACCTGAAGTGCGGGAGAATTATGGAGAGGTGGAGAAGTTCAAGGAACCGATCCATTTTGTCGACCTTCCTGATATACGCTCGGATCTTCATATGCACTCAACATGGAGTGACGGCGCCCAGTCCATTAAGGAAATGGCACAAAGAGCCAGGGAAAAAGGTTATGACTACATCGCCATCACCGACCACTCCAAGTATTTGAGAGTGGCGAACGGCTTAAATGAAAAACGCCTGCGCGAGCAGCGGAAAGAAATTGACGAAATCAACGAAACGATGGAGGATTTTTATATATTTGCCGGCATTGAAATGGACATTCTTCCAGACGGAAGTCTGGACTTTGATGATGATTTTCTTCAAGAGATGGACTTCGTCATTGCTTCCATTCATTCGAGCTTCCAACAGTCCGAGGAGCAGATTATGGAACGGTTGATGAATGCTGTGGAAAACCCGCATGTTCATATGATTGCCCACCCTACGGGGCGTTTGATCGGCCGCCGCGATGGTTACGCCGTGAACCTGGATCAGTTGATTGAAGGGGCGGCCCGTACAGGTACCATTCTTGAGCTGAATGCCAACCCCAACCGCCTCGATTTGAACTGGGAGTGGCTCATGAAGGCTCAGGAAGCCGGTGTGAAGGTCGCCATCAATACCGATGCCCACAGTTATGCCATGCTGGAGCATATGAGAATCGGTGTCGGTACAGCCCGTAAAGGCTGGTTAAGAAAAGATACGGTTGTAAACACATGGACGAAAGAGAAGTTCATGGATCAATGCAGCATTCGTAAGTAGGAATAAAAGGAGTCGGTCAGGCATGAATCAAAGAATCCTTCATGTACTTGAATACAAAAAAATTATCGAACAGCTGAACGAGCAGGCAGCCTCTTCTTTAGGAAAAGAGAAGACAGCGGCACTCAAGCCGTCCTCAGATCTCGACGAAGTGAGACAGCTGCAGAGAGAAACGGATGAAGCCGGCCAGGTGCTCCGTTTGAAAGGCCACGTCCCTCTTGGTGGAATCTTTGATATTAAGCCGAGCATCAAGCGGACGACCATCGGCGGCACACTGAGTCCGCTGGAGTGTCTGGATATAGCGAGCACGATTTACGGCGGACGTCAGCTGAAGCGTTTCATCGACGATATGGAAGAGCCTGAAATGCCGATTCTTAGAGAACTGGCAGGCAGTCTGGTCCCATTAAAGGAACTCGAGCAGGAAATCAGGAACTGTATCGACGAGCATGGAACGGTCATGGATGGAGCTTCTGACAAACTCCGTACCATCCGCTCCAATATACGTACGTATGAAAGCCGGGTCAGGGACAAAATGGATTCCTTTACAAAATCAAAATCCAAGATGCTCTCAGATTCCATCGTAACGATCCGGAACGAGCGTTACGTTCTTCCTGTCAAACAGGAATACAGAGGTTCAATCGGAGGGATTGTCCATGACCAGTCCTCTTCGGGTGCCACCTTGTTTATAGAACCCCAGTCCGTTGTCGACTTGAACAACAACCTGCAGGAAGCACGTGTGAAGGAAAGAAATGAAATCGAAAAAATTCTGAAAGAACTTTCGGAATCAATTGCTGAGGAGCACGAAACTTTGTCCTATAACGTGCAGATCCTTGGACAGATCGACTTTATGTTTGCAAGAGCCAAGCTCGGCCAGCAGATGAAAGCTTCCATGCCAGCGATGAATGATGAAGGCCGGATAAAAATGAAGCAGGCCAGACATCCACTTATTGACGGAGATGAAGTGGTACCGAACGATGTTGAAATCGGTGAGGATTACACGTCCATTGTCATCACCGGTCCGAACACCGGGGGGAAGACCGTTACGTTGAAACTGGTCGGTCTTTGTACGCTTATGGCCCAGTCCGGTCTTCAGGTTCCTGCGCTGGATGGATGTGAACTGGCGGTGTTTAAGGAAGTGTATGCGGATATTGGTGATGAGCAGTCCATAGAACAGAGCTTATCCACGTTCTCCTCCCATATGACGAACATCGTCGATATTCTAGATAAGGTCGATCACCAATCCCTTGTCTTGTTCGATGAATTAGGAGCAGGCACAGATCCACAGGAAGGGGCCGCTCTTGCCATGTCTATTCTTGATGAGGTCGTTCAACGGGATGCGCGTGTCATCGCAACGACCCACTATCCAGAGCTGAAAGCTTACGGATATAACCGTGATGGCGTCATTAATGCGTCTGTGGAATTCGATATCCAGACACTGAAGCCGACGTACCGGCTGCTGATCGGGGTGCCGGGGCGCAGTAACGCTTTTGAGATATCCAGGCGTCTTGGATTGAAGGAAGGCGTAATTGAATCCGCGAAAAGCCATATCGGTGTCGATTCACAAAGTGTTGAGAACATGATTGCCTCTCTTGAAGAGTCTAAGCGGGAAGCGGAGCGCGACTACGAAGAAGCGGAAGAGATGCTCGCCGAGGCAGAGAAGCTGAAGCGTGAACTTGAGGAAAAATGGAACCAGTTTGAAAATCAGCGGGAAAAGCTGTATGAAAAAGCTGAACAGAAAGCGGAAAAAGCGATCCAGCAGGCCCGTGAGGAAGCGGAAACCATTGTCGGCGAAATCCGAAATATGAAAACCCAGTCCCAGATGAAAGAGCACGAGTGGATTGAAGCCCGTAAGATGTTCGATGAGGCCCAGCCTGAGCTGGCGAAGAAAAAGGCCAAAGAGGCTCCGGCCCCGAAAAAGAAAGAAACGAAAGAACTGAAGCCGGGCGATGAAGTGAAGCTGCTTACGCTCAATCAACAGGGGACCATCGTGGACCAGACAGGAAAAAATGAATATCAGGTCCAGGTTGGGGTTATGAAAGTCAAAGCGAAACGAAAAGAACTTGAGTTCGTAAAGGCTAAAGAGCCTTATAAAGAAAAGCCGATGGCGACGGTCAAAGGCAAAAGTTTTCACGTGAAAACAGAACTGGATCTGCGCGGAGAGCGTTACGAAGATGCTTTGAACCGTTTGGAGAAATATGTGGATGATGCCCTGCTTGCCGGATATCCGCAAGTATCCATCATTCACGGGAAAGGTACAGGAGCTCTTCGGACAGCCGTCCAGAATTACGCGAAAAACCATCGGAGCATAGCGGCCCATCGTGCCGGAGGTATGAATGAAGGTGGAAGTGGAGTTACCGTACTGGAACTCCGCTAATGTTCAAAGAAAAAGGGGAGCGGGAGCGAGTATGACTGATTTTTGGGAACATTCGTTAGTGGAAACAGCCGCCAGCTACAGTGTTGTCGTCCTGTGCCTGGTCGTATTCATGGCGATTTTTGAAATGGTGACTTCCTACAACAACTGGGAAGAAATAAAAAAAGGCAACCTTGCCGTAGCGATGGCTACGGGTGGGAAATTATTCGGAATCGCTAATATATTCCGCTTCTCCATTGAACATAATGATGCCCTCACCCAGACGATGGGATGGGGCCTGTATGGCTTTTGTCTCCTGCTTGGCGGGTATTTCATTTTTGAATTTTTAACCCCTTCGTTTAAGATTGACGAGGAAATTGCTGCAGACAACCGGGCTGTTGGTTTTATTTCCCTCATCATATCCGTCGGTCTTTCCTATGTCATCGGGGCGAATATCATTTAGGGAGCGAGTCGTTTGGAAACGTTAGCGAAAGTCCTCATGGTCGTTGCCGCTCTATTTCTTATAGTCGGTATTTTATTTTTCATCATTTAAGAACAAGCTGTTGTTCAACCAGGTGCATTGGAATTTGAACTTGAAGAGACAGGGAGCATTCACCGGGGGAGTCCTCCGGTGAATTTCTTTGTTTCATGTAGTTTTCTGTCAAATATTCTCAAAATTTTAAATTTTATTTCAAATGTGGGGGAAGTGTCGTTATAATAGAAGAGAAGTTAAAAAAGGGGGCATGTGAGTATGACAGACTTTCAGCGTCCATGGCACAAGTATTACCCGCCGGAAGTACCGGTGGAAATGGAGTACGACCAACGTCCACTGCAGGATTACCTGCGCGATACAGCCCAAGATTACGGAGAAAAGAAAGCGCTTTATTTTATGGGCAAGGAGCTTTCCTATAAGGAGGTATATGACCAGTCCCTCGCTGTAGCGAGCTACCTGCAGCAGCTGGGTGTGGAAAAAGGGGACCGTGTATCCATTATGCTTCCCAACTGCCCGCAGTCAGTCGTCGCATATTATGGTGTGCTTTTGGCGGGAGGGATCGTCGTTCAGACCAATCCGCTGTATATGGAAAGGGAGCTGGAGTACCAGATGAAGGACTCCGGAGCGAAGGTGATCATCTGTCTGGATATCCTTTATCCGAAAGCGGCAAATGTGAAACCGGAGACCGATCTGGAACATATCATTGTTACGGGGATAAAGGATTATCTTCCATTTCCAAAGAATAAGATTTATCCTTTTATACAGAAGCGTCAGTATCAGGTTCTCGTTAAACCGGAACAATCCACAGACACTCACCTTTGGACCCACCTTTTGAAGGAGAGCACACGTGAGGTGAAACCTGTAGAGGTCGACCCTTTGGAGGATCTGGCTCTGCTTCAGTACACCGGCGGTACAACGGGCTTTCCGAAGGGAGTTATGCTGACTCATTACAATTTGATCGTTAATACGCAGATGGCAAAGAAATGGTTGTACAAATGCAGGGACGGCGAAGAGCGGGTGCTTGCCATCCTTCCATTCTTCCATGTGTACGGCATGACCTCTGTGATGAATCTGTCAGTCATGATGGGCAACAAAATGATCCTTATGCCGAAATTTGATGCCGAGGCCGTTTTGAAAGTGATTGAGAAGCAGCGCCCAACGCTGTTCCCGGGAGCCCCGACCATTTATATTGCCCTGTTGAACCACCCGAATCTGAAGAAATATGACCTTTCCTCGATTGAAGCCTGTATCAGCGGCTCTGCCCCGCTCCCTGTTGAAGTGCAGGAGCAGTTCGAGAAGATTACCGGAGGCCGGCTCGTCGAGGGATACGGTTTAACGGAAACGTCTCCGACGACGCATTCCAACCTCATATGGGGGCATCGGATCAGCGGAAGCATCGGCATTCCGTGGCCGGACACAGATTCGAAGATTTTCAAAATGGATGCAGATGAAGAAGCGGACTACGGGGAAATCGGGGAAATTGTCGTTAAAGGTCCCCAGGTGATGAAGGGGTATTGGAACCGTCCGGAGGAAACGGCCCAGGTGTTAAGTGAAGATGGCTGGTTCCGTACGGGCGACATGGGCTATATGAATGAAGACGGTTATTTCTATATTGTCGACCGCAAGAAGGATATGATCATTGCCGGCGGATACAACATTTATCCGCGCGAGGTGGAGGAAGTGCTGTACGAACATTCTGAAGTGCAGGAAGCGGTAGTTGTGGGTGTACCTGATCCGTACAGAGGAGAAACAGTCAAAGCCTTCATTGTAAGAAAACAGGGCAGTGATATAACAGAGGATGAGCTGAATGAGTTCTGTCGTAAACATATGGCCTCCTTCAAAGCACCGAGGCTTTATGAGTTCAGAGAGGAGCTTCCGAAGACGGCTGTAGGGAAAATTCTCCGCCGTCAGCTCGTGGAGGAGGAAAAGGCGAAATATGAAGAATCCGAAAGTATTCAGTAAACCTGAAAAAGAAAGTTGACAGAATATTTCCTTGAATGTAATATAATAAGTGAATGATGATTCATTCATTTTCAGTATGCAGATCAAGGAGATAGACACATGAAAAAAAATAAACCGAAATTCAAACAGATTATAGATGCAGCGGTCGAAGTCATTGCTGAAAATGGGTACCACTCCTCGCAGGTATCAAAGATAGCCAAAAAAGCGGGAGTAGCTGACGGCACCATTTATTTGTACTTCAAAAACAAGGAAGATATCCTCGTTTCACTGTTCCAGGAGAAAATGGGGCAGTTCATAGAAAAAATCGAGCAGGAAACCACCTCCAGGCAGTCAGCGGATGAAAAGCTTCATACGCTGATCCACACCCATTTTGAGCAGCTGGCTGCCGATCACCATCTGGCTATAGTCACCCAGTTGGAGCTGAGACAGTCAAACAAGGACTTAAGACAGAAAATCAACAATGTCTTAAAGCGCTATTTGAATGTCATCGACCAAATTGTCGACGAAGGTGTGGAGGAAGGACTGTTCCGGAATGGCTTGGACCGCCGTCTTGTACGTCAGATGATTTTCGGGATGATGGATGAGACGGTGACCAACTGGGTCATGAAGGATCAGCGTTATAACATAGTAGACCAGGCAAGTGAAGTCCATAGCTTGATTATCTATGGATTAGCCCGGAATCGTGAAGAAGAGGAGAGGTAATTTTGTCAACGTTAACGATGGAAATCCATAACCATGTCGCTGAAATCACCCTGCAGAGTCCGCCGGCCAATGCCCTGTCCACTCATATTCTCCAGGATCTTTCCAAGGAGCTGGATAAGGTGGAAAACGATGCCTCTGTGAAGGCCATCCTTCTCAAAGGAGAGGGGAGGTTCTTCTCGGCCGGGGCTGACATTAAGGAATTCACGACCCTGCAGGGAGCGGATGACTATAAGTCATTGTCCTCCAAAGGGCAGCAGCTTTTCCAACGGATTGAGAATTTCCACGTCCCTGTGATCGCATCGATCCACGGGGCGGCCCTTGGAGGCGGTCTGGAGCTTGCAATGGCCTGCCACATCCGCTATGCCGCAGAAGATGCCAAGCTCGGCCTTCCGGAAATCAACCTTGGAATTATACCAGGTTTTGCAGGAACACAGCGGCTGCCAAGATACGTCGGAGCAGCTAAAGCTTATGAAATGATTTTGACGGGTGTTCCGATTACCGGGCAGGAAGCAGCGGCCGCCGGCTTGGTCAATAAGAGCTTTTCTGCTGAGGAAGTGCATGAGGAAGCCTCCAGACTGGCTGCTGCTATTGCAGAGAAAAGTGGTCCGACGATCCATCATGTGATGAATCTCGTTCCGATGACACACAATCCTCAATTCGGGGAAGGAAACCGTGCGGAGG
Source organism: Halobacillus litoralis (assembly GCF_009856355.1). Lineage (GTDB taxonomy): Bacteria > Bacillota > Bacilli > Bacillales > Halobacillaceae > Halobacillus > Halobacillus litoralis_B. The sequence goes on from NZ_WMEW01000010.1 coordinate 121,161, forward strand.
CGGAAGCGTTTGGCGATGTATTTGGAAAAGAGGATGCTAAAGAAGGCATCCAGGCGTTTATCGAGAAGAGAAAACCTGATTTCAAACATTAATGCTTTAGGAGGTCATAGACAATGAACATTTATGTACTGCTTAAAAGAACGTTTGATACAGAGGAAAAGATCGCGGTCAACGGTGGAGCGATTGCCGAGGATGGAGCTGAATACATCATCAATCCTTATGACGAATATGCTGTGGAAGAAGCGATCAATCTACGTGATGCCCATGGCGGTGAGGTTACGGTGGTAACCATTGGTGAAGAAGATGCTGAGAAACAGCTCCGCACAGCTCTGGCGATGGGAGCGGACAAAGCGGTCCTGGTCAATACAGAGGATGATCTTGAAGAAGGAGATCAGTTTACAACCGTTAAGATTCTGGAAGCTTTCTTCGAAGATAAGGAAGCCGACATCATTTTAGCCGGTAACGTAGCGATTGATGAGGCCAGCGGTCAGGTCGGTCCCCGCCTTGCCGAACGCCTGGATATGGCCTGTGTGACGACGATTACGAAGATCGATGTCGACGGAAGCACCGTCAATATTGAGCGTGACGTGGAGGGTGATGTGGAGAAAGTGGAAACATCCCTGCCGCTACTGGTTACCTGCCAGCAAGGGTTGAATGAACCGCGCTATCCATCTCTTCCAGGAATTATGAAGGCGAAGAAGAAACCGTTGGAAGAGCTTGAAATTGACGATCTTGATCTGGATGAAGACGATGTCGAAGCGAAGACCACCACCATGGAAATTTTCCTTCCACCTGCGAAAGAAGCCGGAAAGGTTCTTGAAGGGGAAGTCGATGATCAGGTTAAAGAATTGGTATCTTTACTAAAAACCGAAGCGAAGGTCCTGTAAATAGACAAAGGGAAAGGAGAATGGGTTATGAGCAAAAAAGTATTGGTCATTGGAGAAGCTAGAGAGGGGTCCCTGCGTAATGTAACTTTTGAAGCCATTGCTGCAGCAAATATCGTCAGTGACGGCGGTGAAGTGGTCGGTGTACTCTGCGGGGATGGAGAATTGAAGGAAATGGCACAGGAAATGGTGTATTACGGCGCGGCACGTGTTATCACCGTTTCGAACCCTGAATTGAAAACGTATACATCCGACGGATACGCCCAGGCGGTCCACCAGGTCATTGAAGATGAATCTCCCGAAGGCATCATTATGGGCCATACGGCGATTGGGAAGGACTTAACACCGAAGCTTGCCAGCAGGCTGGAGTCCGGACTGATTTCAGATGCTACGGAAGTGACAGCCGAAAGCGGCGACATCGTCTTCACACGGCCGATTTATTCCGGTAAAGCCTTTGAAAAGAAAAAGATTACAGACGGATTGGTTTTTGCCACCATCCGCCCGAATAACATCCCGGCGTTGAATCGTGACGATTCTTTGACCGGCGCGGTATCTGAGAAGGATGTCCAGATTTCCAATATCCGTACCATCATTAAAGAAGTGTTGAGAAAATCCTCGGACGGTGTGGATTTGTCCGAAGCCAAAGTGATTGTGGCCGGCGGGCGCGGAGTGAAAAGCGCAGAAGGATTCGAACCGCTTGAAAAGCTGGCAGAAGTCCTTGGCGGAACGGTGGGGGCTTCCCGCGGGGCCTGTGATGCGGGTTACTGCGACTACTCCCTCCAGATCGGGCAGACAGGGAAGGTTGTTACACCGGATCTGTACATTGCCTGCGGTATTTCCGGTGCGATCCAGCACTTAGCCGGGATGTCCAATTCCAAGGTCATTGTAGCAGTCAATAAGGATCCGGAAGCGAACATTTTCAATGTCGCTGACTACGGCATCGTCGGTGACTTGTTCGACGTCATTCCGAAATTGACAGAAGAAATCAAACAGATGAAAGTAAACGCATAGGAAAAAGCCGAAGCCGATGATTTGGCTTCGGCTTTATTCCATGTTTAAATAAGGGTATAAACAAAATATTAGTCACTAACAATAGATAGTGATATACTTTTTACAGACTAAAAGGTCGAGGAGGAATTATAGTATGGCAATTGTAAAAGCTACTGATCAAACATTTACAGAAGAAACAGGCCAGGGACTTGTCCTTGCAGATTTCTGGGCACCATGGTGCGGACCTTGTAAAATGATCGCTCCTGTATTGGAAGAAATCGATGCGGAAATGAGCGACCAGGTAAAAATCGTGAAACTCGATGTTGATGAAAACCAGGAAACAGCTGGTAAATTCGGCGTTATGAGTATCCCGACACTGCTTCTTTTCAAAGACGGCCAGGTTGTTGACCAGGTAATCGGCTTCCAGCCTAAAGAAGCGCTAACTGAAATCATTACGAAACATGCCTGAGTAAAAAGGTGATCGTAGAAAGCCGCGCTGTATGCAGCGCGGCTTTTATCATGCATAAATGTACCGGTCGTGTGGTACTTTCATTATATATCCTTCTGACAGTATGGAGTGAAAACGATGAATTCAACGATTAAGGAGAAACTGGCCGTTTTACCAGACCAGCCCGGCTGTTATTTAATGAAAGATAAGCACGGGACAATTATTTATGTGGGGAAATCGAAAGTATTGAAGAACCGCGTGCGTTCCTACTTTACCGGGGCGCATGACGGAAAGACCCAGCGTCTAGTACGAGAAATCGTCAACTTTGAATACATTGTCACAACCTCTGAAATAGAGGCACTGATTCTTGAGATGAATCTGATCAAAAAGTATGATCCGAAATACAATGTTCTATTGAAAGATGATAAAACGTACCCGTACTTAAAGGTGACCGGCGAACGGCATCCACGGTTGATCGTAACGAGGAATGTGAAGAAAGATAAGGGGAAATACTTCGGCCCCTATCCGAACGTCATTGCGGCAAGGGAAACGAAGAAACTGCTCGACCGGCTGTATCCATTAAGGAAATGCAATACGATGCCGGACCGTGTCTGCTTGTATTACCATATGCATCAATGTTTAGGTCCCTGTGAGTATAAGGTTACAAAACAAACGAATGATGAAATCGTCCAGCAGATTACTTCCTTCCTGAACGGTGGCCATAAGGAAATCAAAAAAGATTTGAAACAGAAAATGCTTGATGCGTCTGAGGAACTGGATTTTGAGCGCGCCAAGGAACTCAGGGACCAGATTGAGCACATTGAATCGGTTATGGAACAGCAGAAGATGACGATGAACGATCAAGTGGACCGGGATATTTTCGGATACAGCTACGATAAAGGGTGGATGTGTGTCCAGGTTTTCTTCATCCGTCAGGGTAAGCTGATCGAACGCGACGTTTCTCTGTTTCCATTCTTTGATGATCCGGAAGAGACCTTCCTCAGCTATATCGCCAGGTTTTACCTGCACCAGAACCACCCGTATCCGAAGCAGGTGCTTGTCCCTGTTGCGACGAACGTCGATGTGCTCGAAGGGGCGATCGATACGAAAGTGATGATTCCGATGCGCGGACGTAAAAAGGAACTGGTGGAGCTGGCGATGAAAAATGCGAAGATCTCGCTCGAAGAGAAATTCGCCTTGATTGAACGGGATGAGGAACGGACGATCAAAGCGGTGGAATCGCTGGGAGAGAAGCTTCATATTGAAACCCCGCACCGGATCGAGGCGTTTGATAACTCCAATATTCAGGGAGCGGATCCAGTTTCGGCGATGGTCGTATTTACAGACGGACGTGCGGATAAAAAAGAATACAGAAAGTACAAAGTCCGTGATGTCAAAGGACCGGATGATTATGAGACGATGCGGGAAGTCATCCGGAGGCGCTACCAGCGTGTCTTAAAAGAAGACCTTCCACTGCCGGATCTGATTGTGGTAGATGGAGGGAAAGGACAGATGTCCGCCGCGCTAGATGTGCTGGAAAATGAACTGGGGATTGATGTACCACTCTGCGGACTTGCCAAGGATGATAAACACAAAACGAGTGAGCTGCTGTATGGAGATCCACCTTCCCCAATAGACCTGGATAGAAAATCGCAGGAATTCTACCTCGTCCAAAGAATCCAGGATGAAGTACACCGGTTTGCGATTTCCTTCCACAGGCAGCTACGCGGAAAAGGGGCCATCCAGTCCGAGCTGGATAACATCCCGGGTGTCGGTCAAAAGCGGAGACGCCTCCTGCTTCGACACTTCAAGTCCGTCACAGAAATTAAGGAAGCGGATATTCAGTCGATTACGAAGCTCGGTATCCCGGAACCTGTAGCCAATACGATTCTTATCCATTTGAATGACAACCAGGAAGACCCGGATGAACAAGAAGAACCAGCTGAAGAATAACAGCTGGTTCTTTTCTTATGCTTTCATCGCTTTGATTTCCACGACGTTGTCTTTTTTGTTTATCTCTTCAAAGCACTCATATGTATCATCGGTCATTTGTTTAATGGATTCGGAAAGAAATCCGCATTCCAGTCGAAAATCCACATCGAGCAGTGTCTGGTGCAGGCGTTTTTCGATGATGTGGCCTTTTAGGTGGAACGTTAATTCATTCTTTTTTTCTTTTATTTTAACGAGCTCTCCCCAGCCCATGTACTGGAAGAATTCAAAGAGCTCATCGAAGGTTTCAAGGCTGGTCTGACGTGCTATGTTTTTCCCCATGTAATAAAGAAGATAAGGGGCATCTTTTCCGAGAAAATCAGGGAGGGTGAAGTAGCGCATTAAATCGAACCCTGCTCCGGTGCCCACAAGCGATGAAATGTTGCTTGTTGTTAGTTTTGTAGATTCTTTCAAGACGCTCATTCCTTTCTCCCTTTATTATCACTTGAAATCTCCAGCAGTGCAATATGATTTACGCCATTTTATCAAAAGGAAATAAATGTGTATTTTTGAACATTTTATAACCGCGCTTTCTTGACGCTCCTACGGGATAGAAGTACAATAAACATGTCACAAATTGTACATTCGTCAGACAAGTTTGGGAATGGGGCTTTTCCTATAATTTTTTTAAGCGGAATTAAAGCGCTTAACTGTCTGAAAAATGTCCATATTCAATCTGTTACTATCTTGAGGGGGGTAAATATGGCGGGAACGCGCGGATACGTCAATCGAAGACTACATTCACTACTGGGAGTTATTCCAATCGGGATCTTTCTGATTCAACACCTGACTGTAAACTTTTTTGCAACACGTGGTCCACAAGCATTCAATGATGCGGCACACTTCATGGAAAGTCTGCCTTATCGATATGTACTGGAAACCTTTATCATTTTTCTACCACTGTTGTTTCACGCAATTTACGGCGTGTATATTGCCTTTACAGCCAAGAGCAACTTGTCTAATTTCGGGTATTTCCGGAACTGGATGTTCATCTTCCAGAGAATCACAGGAATTGTTACGCTGATCTTTATTGCGTGGCACGTCTGGGAAACAAGGATTGCCGTCGGTTTTGGATGGGCGGAGCTTAATTATCAGTTGATGGAAGGGATTTTAACAGAGCCGTTCTTCTTCTGGTTCTATGTCATCGGAGTAATTTCCACAACCTTCCACTTTTCCAATGGACTATGGTCCTTCTTCGTCAGCTGGGGCATTACCGTGTCACCACGCTCTCAGAAGATCATGACATATGTAAGCATTATTGTTTTCGTTGCCATTTCCTATGTAGGGGTGCGCACGTTAATTCAGTTTGCCTACGGGATTTAAACTATGAACATAACAATGGCAGTTTTATAGATTTTCAGTACTTAAGGGAGTGAGCTTCAATCATGACAAATAAGAATATTGTTGTTGTCGGCGGCGGTCTTGCCGGCTTGATGGCAACAATTAAAGCAGCAGAACAAGGGGTTCACGTAGATCTTCTATCTATTGTACCCGTTAAACGTTCTCACTCTGTATGCGCCCAGGGCGGAATAAACGGGGCCGTCAATACAAAAGGGGAAGGAGATTCCCCGTGGGAACACTTTGACGATACGGTTTACGGCGGCGACTTCCTCGCCAACCAGCCACCGGTTAAAGCGATGTGTGATGCAGCGCCCGGCATCATTCACCTTCTGGATCGTATGGGAGTTATGTTCAACCGTACACCAGAGGGTCTTCTCGATTTCCGGCGTTTCGGCGGCACCCAGCACCACCGTACAGCTTATGCGGGAGCTACGACCGGACAGCAGCTTCTGTACGCCCTTGACGAGCAGGTCCGCCGTCATGAGGTGAACGGTCTTGTAACCAAATATGAAAACTGGGAGTTCCTTTCTGCGATTGTCGGAGACGATGGAGTCGGCCGTGGAGTGATCGGTCAGAATTTGAGTACCCATGAAATTAAAGCATTCCCTTCTGATGCCGTCATCATGGCTACCGGAGGGCCCGGCATCATCTTTGGTAAGTCCACCAACTCCGTGATCAACACGGGTTCTGCTGCCGGTTCCCTATTCCAGCAGGGTGTGAACTATGCGAATGGGGAGTTCATCCAGATCCACCCGACCGCTATTCCCGGGGATGATAAGCTCCGCCTCATGAGTGAATCCGCACGCGGGGAAGGCGGACGTGTCTGGACATACAAGGATGGAGAGCCGTGGTATTTCCTCGAGGAAAAATATCCGGCATACGGAAACCTTGTGCCGCGTGATATCGCAACGAGGGAAATTTTCGATGTTTGCGTTAACCAGAAATTGGGAATCAACGGAGAAAACATGGTCTACCTTGATCTATCCCATAAAGATCCGAAAGAACTGGATGTTAAGCTTGGCGGAATCATTGAGATTTATGAGAAGTTCGTCGGTGAAGATCCGAAGAAGGTCCCTATGAAGATTTTCCCTGCCGTTCACTATTCCATGGGCGGTATGTGGGTCGACTATGATCAGATGACAAACATTCCTGGTATTTTTGCCGCTGGTGAATGTGATTATACACAGCACGGAGGCAACCGTCTCGGCGCCAACTCTCTGCTTTCCTCCATTTACGGAGGTATGGTGGCAGGCCCGAATGCTGTGAAATACCTGGACGGCCTTGAAACACTTGCGGACGATATGAGTTCAGCTCTGTTCGATAAAGCTGTGAAGGAAGAGCAGGATAAATTCGAGAAAATCATGAGTATGGACGGCGACGAGAACGCCTACCAGATTCATAAAGAGCTTGGGGAATGGATGACGGACAACGTTACAGTGGTCCGTGATAATGACAAGCTGATGGAGACAGATAAAAAGATTGTCGAGCTGATGGAGCGTTATGAACGCATCAACATCAACGATACATCACGCTGGAGCAACCAGGGGGCTATGTTTACCCGCCAGCTCTGGAACATGCTTCAGCTGGCCCGTGTCATTACCCAGGGGGCCTATAACCGTAATGAAAGCCGCGGTGCCCACTATAAGCCTGAATTCCCGGATCGTAACGATGAAGAATGGCTGAAGACAACAGTTGCAAGCTACGACAAAGAAAATAACAAGCCGGTTTTCCGTTATGACGATGTCGATACATCCTTAATCGAGCCTCGTAAACGTGACTACTCGAAGAGTAAATAAAGGAGGTAACGATCATGAGCGAAAATAAAATGATTACGATGATCATCAAACGGCAGGACGATCCAGATCAGTCTCCGTATGAAGAAAAGTTTGAGATTCCGTATCGTGAAAATATGAATGTCATCTCTGCGCTTATGGAAATCCGCCGGAACCCTGTCAATGCTGAGGGAGAGGCGACCACCCCGGTCTACTGGGATATGGGCTGTCTGGAAGAAGTATGCGGCGCCTGTTCCATGGTGATTAACGGAACACCGCGTCAGTCCTGTACAGCGCTTGTGGATCAGCTGGAACAGCCGATCCGTCTGGAGCCGATGTCCACGTTCCCGATCAATCGTGACCTTGCGGTTGACCGGAGCCGGATGTTTGATTCCTTGAAAAAGGTCAAAGCCTGGATTCCAATCGATGGAACATACGATCTCGGTCCAGGACCGCGGATGGCCGAAAGCAAGCGTCAGTGGGCGTATGAGCTTTCCAAGTGCATGACATGCGGTGTCTGTCTAGAAGCCTGCCCGAACGTCAACAGCAAGTCCGACTTTATCGGACCTGCACCATTATCCCAGGTGCGCTTGTTCAACTCCCACCCGACAGGGGAAATGAACAAGAGCGAGCGCCTGCAGACGATTATGGATGGCGAAGGTCTGATGGGCTGCGGAAACGCACAAAACTGTGTCCAGTCCTGCCCGAAAGGCATTCCTTTGACAACATCCATCGCAGCATTGAACCGTGATACCGCCGTTGAATCCTTCAAGAGCTTCTTTGGCAGTGATAAGCAGGTATAAGATCCTTACGAAGGACCCCGGAGCCGACCGGGGTCCTTTTTTTACTGCTATCTTTAAGGAGTGGACAGGAGACTGACAAGTCCTGCCGTCGATATGGGGGTTGTGGGACTTGAGAAGGATAGTATAATAGATGTGACTGAAATTCGTCCGAGTTAGAAGGTGAAGCAGTAGAATGAAAAACTTCAAATGGTCTCAATGGATTGTCCTGACCTTTTTTGTCGTGTCGGCATGTTATTTAATTGTTTTATCGGTAACCCAGCCCTATCTGGGGATTGATGTGGAACAGGAGGACGGTGGATGGGTCATTTCTGATGTAGAAAGTGGAGGCTGGGCGGACAGGCAGAACGTTCCGCCGGGGGCTGTCATCCTCTCCGTGGATGAGGAAGACCCGGGGCTCCATCATTCTCTTACCATGTTCAATGAACTGGAAAATGCCCAGTCCTTCAGTATTGAATCTTCCGGAGAAGTGCTGCGTTACAGCGACATTGACCAGTTCAGCCGGGTGCACTGGGTGTTTTATATCCTGCTTCCTGCCCTGTTTTTTGTGTCGATTCTAGGAATCTCTTATCTGGTTCATAAACGGGTGCCTAAACGGTATTCGGCGGAACAGCTGATTTTGTATTTCCTGGCGATTGCTACGGCTTATTTGAGTAACAGTGGCGCGGTAAGAGATGACTTGTACAGTCTTGTTTTGAATACCAGTTTATTCCTGATTGCTCCTGTTATCCTTCTTCATTTCCTGTACAATTATTTTCAGGAATTGAAGGTCGTCTGGTTCTCTAAGAACATTCTCTATTTCTTATACGCTGCCATGGCAGGTGTTTCCCTGCTGGATACGTATTATTTAGTGACTCTTCAAAACCCGCCCTACTTTCAACTGGTGCCGCTCACGTGTCTGCTTGGGTTGTATATCATTACCTTTGTGATTGTGTACAGGGGTGTTTATATTTACCGGCATGCCGCTGTCGGACCGGTCTTTAAGTATATGGCGATCGGGATGACTGTTGCGTTTTTCCCTTATATCCTGCTTTACCTGATTCCTGTGCTCGTATCCGGCGTGACTATCGTGTCGCTGGAGTTCGGTGCCGTGTTTCTAATCGCTATTCCAGCCACCTTCATGTATTTGATTACACGGGAACAGCTGATTGATATCAATTTTATTATGAACCGCCTGCGTTATTACTTTATCCTTTCTGTTCTGCCGTCTTTTGTTTTGACAGCTGCCATCGGGTGGATCGTATCCGGCTTGTCGATGGTGTCCTTCATCCAGCTGTATTTATTGATGCACACGGCGCTGATTGCGTTCTTATCATTGAAGGAAGGGCTCGACGTCCGGATGCAGCGATTCCTCTTCTCTGCCCGGTACAGCTACCAGGAAAGTATGCACCGCCTGGCCAGTGACATGAAGGATCAGTCCAACGCGGTGGACTTGATGAAGGTTGTGCGGGATGAAATCAAAAACGTAATGAGTGTTCGGGAGATCTATATTTTCTCCAAACACAATAAGCGGAAGATGTACTGTGTGTACAATGAAATACCCGAAGGGATCGTCGGTCATTTTGACGACCATCTATTCCATAAACCCTATGATATCGGGTCCATCATTGAAACAGAAAAAGGATTCGGCGTCGTCGTCGGACTGTCGCTTGAGAAGATGACGATGCTCTGGTGCAGAGGGAAAAAGGACTTTACTACGTTAAACAGGGATGAAAAAACGTATTTACAAACCATCTCCCACCATGCCAACATTGCGATAGAGAATATGAATTTGATTGAGGATCTGGTCAAGGAACTCCGTACGTTGAGAAACGATCAGACGCAGAAGTACCCTGCGTGGCTGTCCCGGCTCTTGTTTACAATCGCTGAAAATCAGCGGAAACAGCTGTCGATCGATATCCATGACACTGTCCTGCAGGAACAACTGTACCTATATCGCAAAATGGACGACCTGATCCGCAACCGGACCGATTTATCCACGAGTCTTCATGCAGAATTGAAAATGTATAAGGAATCTCTGCTGGACAGCATTCACCTCACGAGGGAGACGTGTAACGAACTGCGGCCGGCGTTTATCGAAGAGCTCGGTCTTGTCCAGTCGCTGAAGAACTTAATTCATCAGTATCAGCTTCGGTCTAATTTCACCGTCTACTTTTCCCACGAGCAGTTTGAATCAGAGCTGGACCAAGAGCGGATTCTCGGGATTTTCAGGATTGTCCAGGAACTGTTGACGAATGCCATGAAGCATTCAGGAGCCAAAATCGTCAAACTCTCGCTTTATAATGAGAACGACCAGGTCGTTCTTTACTATTCTGATAATGGAAAAGGGATGGATTATTCCATGAAGCGGGACTTGTTTTCTCATATCGGACTTTCCGGAATTGAACAGAGGGTCAACGGTTTGAATGGAAGTCTGGAAATTACCACAGCACCAGGGGAAGGATTCAGGACGAGGATCACTTTCCCTTACCCGTCACACAAGGAGGTCCAGCACGTATGATTCACGTATTAATAGTCGACGACCACCCCGCTGTTGGAGCAGGCACGAAAGCGATGCTCGAGCAGGAGGGGGATATGCAGGTGGATGTCATCCACGAAACCGACCATCTGGAAAGCTGCCTCGAGAAGAAAGCCTACGATGTGCTGCTTCTGGATTTATATATGCCCGGCCTGAACGGTATTGAACTGGCCAAACGGCTCAGAAAAACGTTCCCCGATATTAAAATGCTCATCTATACCGGCTTCGATTTGAGTACGCATTTCAATATGATTGTAGAAGCGGATATCAACGGCTTTGTCAGCAAGACCGCTGCCAGTGAACAGCTGGTTACAGCGATCAAAGCCGCTCTAAGGGACGAAGTGATTATTCCGCTCCACCTTTTCAAACAGCTGCGCCGTACCGAGGCCTGCACGGCCGAAACGATCGAATCAGCTGAAAATAAAGGCATTTCCCTGAATGAGAAGGAACAGTCGATTTTAAAGGAAGTGGCATCGGGTTTCACCAACAGGGAAATCGCCCAGACCCTTCATATGTCCCAGCGGAGCGTGGAGTACACGCTCACGGGCATTTTCAACAAGCTGAACGTCCGTTCCAGGACGGAAGCCCTTTTCAAAGCCCAGGAACTCGGGCTTGTGTCTAAATCATGAATGCGTAGCACACGGGGGCTAATCCCCTCATACGATACAAAGACTAAATAATTCCCCTCAAGAAAAGCTCAGGAACAACAAGGAGGGGTACGCTTGTGAAGGAGGACGGCTATCGGCCAACACAAATTCTTACCAAGCGGGAGCGAGAAGTCTTCGAGCTTCTAGTACAGGATAAGACGACAAGGGAGATCGCAAAAGAGCTCTTCATTTCGGAGAAAACTGTGCGGAACCACATTTCAAACGCCATGCAGAAGCTAGGAGTGAAAGGCCGTTCCCAGGCAGTGGTTGAACTGCTGCGTATGGGTGAACTGGAACTTTAATTCCATGATGCAGCAGAGGCTTTGGTCTGTGGATTGGAGGGAGTCCTTTCAGGTAGGGTTTGTCACGTGGTGATGATCATACCTGAAAGGGTTTTTTGTATCACCGGATACATTCACCTTGAAATTTCACAGAGAAACGACCACAATGATACTTATCAAGTAATTTCGTTAGGAGTGCTGAATGTGGCTGAAACCCAGCAGACATCCATGATCGCAGATGTAGAGAAGGAACTTCGTTACATATCCGGGATCATTAAACAAAGAGGACGAGTTATCCTGAATCATTACTCGATTACAGCTCCGCAGTTTGTAGCGCTGCAGTGGCTGATGGAAAAAGGGGATTTAACGATCGGAGAACTCTCCAATCATATACACCTGGCGTGCAGTACGACCACGGACCTTGTCGACCGTATGGAGAAAAACGAGCTGGTCGAGCGGGTCAGGGACCCGAAGGACCGCCGGGTCGTCAGGATTCATGTGCTGAGCAAAGGACAGAAGATCATTCATGAAGTGATCGAAAAACGACAGAACTACCTGGAAAATGTGTTGAGAAATGTTCCGGAAGAAGATGTGGAAACGCTGAACCGTCTGCTCCACGTCCTTCACGGGAACATGATCGAAATCGATGAAGAAGAACATTAAGACATAAAAGAGGGATGCAGAGTGAAACAGGCAATTGGAGTCATCGATTCTGGCGTCGGGGGACTGACCGTAGCGAGAGAGTTGATGAGGCAGTTACCGAAGGAGACCTTTATCTATCTTGGAGATACGAAACGGTGCCCCTACGGCCCGCGTTCAGAGGAAGAAGTACGTGCATTTACATGGCAGATGGTCAATTATCTGCTGGGCAAAAATATAAAAATGCTCGTTGTCGCGTGTAATACGGCGACGGCTTATACGCTCACAGAGCTGCAGGAAGAACTGGATATCCCGGTGATCGGGGTTATCGAACCAGGGGCGCGTGCGGCGATCAAAGTCAGCCAGAACAAGCGGATCGGCGTTATTGGTACAGAAGGGACCATTGAAAGTAAAGCCTATCCCCAGGCCCTTGTTTCCATTGACCAGGATATCCGGGTGAACGACCTGGCCTGTCCGCCTTTCGTTCCGATGGTCGAGGAAGGAATATTATCCGGTCCGAAAGCGGAGGGAATCGTTTCCCGAACGCTGCAGCCATTGAAGGACATGAATCATATCGATACGTTGATCCTCGGCTGCACCCATTATCCGCTGATCAAGGATCTGGTCCAGAACGAGATGGGGGATCACATCCAGGTCATCAGCTCCGGTGAGGAAACGGCCCGTGAAGCGAGCCTGATTCTTGCTTATCACAAAGCACTGGAAACGGATGACCACACCCCCCGGCATGAATTTTATACGACCGGTGATATGGAGAAATTCCGTCTCGTCGCCAACAGCTGGTTTGAAGAGCCGATTCAGATTCTGAAATCGGTAGAACTGGAACACGTCTCAAGCTCCGCCTGATTCAGGCGGAGTTTTTTTATGCACTTATCTCCTCCAAATTACCCTGGTCTATTCCAAACGAGGGCTCGTATACATGGTAGTACAATCTATCTCAGGGGGGAAAAGAATGAGAAAATACAGCTATAGATCCTTTTTGACGGCCCTGGTGCTTCTAATGTGCACAGGGCTGCTTGCCGGATGCCTGTTTGAAGGAGAGCAGTCGCTTGAAAAAATGGATGATCCGGATGAAGCTGTAACAACGTCACCGGAAGCGGAAGATGACGGTTCAGAACCGGAAAAGGATGGAGAGAAAGCCGAGGATTCAACAGAACAGGAATCCACAGCGACCGTCCCTCGTGAGCTTTATTTACTGGATGCCAATGGTATGATCGCCCCGCAGACCCTGGAGCTGCCGGCTTCCCAGGAAGTCGCTTCCCAGGCACTGGAATACCTTGTGAAGGATGGCCCTGTCACGAACCTGCTGCCGAACGGGTTTGAAGCCGTTCTGCCGGCCGGAACAGAAATTATCGGCTTAAATACTCAAGATGACGGCACCCTTGTCGTCGATGTGTCCGAGGACTTTAAAAATTACGAAGCTGAAGATGAAGAAAAAATTCTACAGGCGATGACCTACACGCTCACTCAGTTTGATAACGTGAAGCGGATTAAGTTGTGGATCAACGGTCATGAGCAGGAAGTGATGCCTGTTGACGGTACTCCGATCTCCCAGGGAGTCTCCCGGGCGGATGGGATTAACAACCACGTCGGGGTGAAGCGTGATGTATTAAACAGTAAAGCGGTCACCGTGTACTTCCCGGCCCAGAATGGGGAGCAGGTGTACCACGTTCCTGTCACCACCCGTGTCGCTGAAGACAGTGATGAATATGCCGCAAGAGTGGAGGCCCTTTTTGAAGGGCCTGAGCTCGGCAGCTCTTTGACCAACCCGTTTCATGAAGGAGCGGAAATGGTCAGCTCCCGGCTGGAGAACGGCGTCCTCGCCCTTTCCTTCAATGAAAAAATTCTGACAGGATCAGATCAGCCGGCCCTGTCTGATGCCGCCCTCGCCAGCCTCGTGTTAAGCATGACGGATCTTGATGATGTGGAATCGGTCGAAGTTCAGGTCGAAGGATCGGAGCAGGTCATCAATGAAGCGGGTGAACCGCTCGCCGAGCCTGTGTCAAGAACCGACATCAGCGGTGCTGAAGAAATGTAAAACCCGGCGCTTCAGAAGTGAATCACTTTTGAAGCGCCTTTTACGTTCATGAATAACTACCCGCACGTATGTAATTTGTGTTAAGATGGGCAAGGATAATGATGAAGAAAAAGGAGGTCATCATTGATGCGAAATGATCAACGCGAAGTCAATGAATTAAGAACCGTTACAATAGAAACCGATTATGTGAAACACCCGGAAGGATCTGTACTCATCAGCTTTGGAGATACAAAAGTGATCTGTAATGCCAGCATTGAGGACCGAGTGCCTCCTTTTTTACGTGGTCAGGGCAAAGGCTGGATTACAGCTGAATACGCCATGCTTCCAAGAGCCACGGAATCACGCAACATCCGTGAATCTTCCAAAGGGAAGGTGTCCGGCCGGACGATGGAAATCCAGCGCCTGATCGGCCGTTCCCTTCGTGCGGTCGTCGATCTTGATAAAATCGGAGAGCGCACCATCTGGGTCGACTGTGACGTCATCCAGGCTGACGGTGGAACACGCACAGCTTCCATTACAGGTGCCTTTGTGGCTGTTGTGCTTGCCCTTGGAAAGCTTGTGAACAAAAAATCCATCAAAGAACTGCCGATCACCGACTACTTGACGGCGATTTCCGTCGGTGTACTGCCGGACGGTAAAGAGATCCTTGACCTCTGTTACGAAGAGGACAGCCGTGCCGAAGTAGACATGAACGTCATCATGACCGGCAAAGGCGAATTCGTAGAACTGCAGGGAACAGGAGAAGAAGCAACCTTCTCTATGCAGCAGCTTCAGAAAATGCTTTCTCTTGCCGATGAAGGTGTCCAGGAGCTGATCAAGCTTCAGGAAGAAGCGATTGGGGAATGGGCGGACGTCATTCGTGCGAAAGCCGGAGCCGCAAAAGCATGAATGAGCTTTTAATCGCCACAAAAAACGAAGGGAAGATCAAAGAGTTCCGCGAGATGTTTTCCAAATACGGCATCTCCGTCGTTTCTCTTCTTGATCATGACCCTTCCATCGATATTGAAGAAACGGGTACAACGTTTGAGGAGAATGCCGTCATTAAAGCAGAAGCAATGATGAACGCATTGAATATCCCTGTTGTAGCCGATGATTCCGGTTTAGAGGTCGATGCCCTGAACGGGGAGCCGGGGGTTTATTCCGCCCGCTATGCAGGAATAGAAAAAGATGACGAAAAAAATACAGCTAAACTGCTGAATGAGCTGAACGGAGTGTCCGAAGAAGAACGGACCGCCCGTTTCGTCTGTGCCGTAGCCGTTGCACGACCGGGAGAAGCGACGTTTACGAAGCGTGGAACGTGTGAAGGCCGGATTGCCGGGGAGCGGCAGGGGGAGCATGGGTTCGGATATGATCCTGTGTTCATTCCGGAAGGCTCCAGCCGGACGATGGCTGAGCACACGTCCGACGAAAAGAACGCCATCAGCCACCGTCATCATGCCATCGTGCAGATCGAAGACTGGCTGAAAACTCAATCCTGAAAGTGGGGATGAAGGATGCCGAAAGTACTCATCATCAGTGACACACACGGACTAACCGACGAAGTAATGGAAGTGAAGAATCGCCACAGCGACGTGGATGCTATGATCCACTGCGGCGATTCCGAGCTCTCCTACGGATCGAAGGAGCTGGAAGGCTTTCATTATGCCAAAGGAAATTGTGACTTCGAACCCGAAATGGAAAACGATCAGGTTTTTTCTGTCGGAGACATCACATTCCTCGTTACGCACGGGCATTTGTTTCAAGTGAAATCCACCCTGATGCCCTTGTCCTACAGAGCAGAAGAGGCTGGAGCCCAGATCGCCTGCTTCGGGCATTCACATATTGCAGGAGCGGAAAAGGTGAAGGACACCCTCTTCATCAATCCGGGAAGCGCCAGGCTTCCACGTGACCGCGAAGAACCGACCTACGCCATTCTGGAGTGGGAGGATCTCGATCACGTCCGCCTGCAGTATTACCATGTGAACGGGCAGAAAATTGACGGTCTCTACATGGAAACAGCAGTAGCAGCAAAGAATTAAAATTCTTTGCTGCAATCTGTTGACATATAAGCGAATCCCTAATATAATAATTCTTGTCCGCTTCAAAAGGACGTTGAAAAATATCCTTTGAAACACACATACATAGCTTTACATATGCGGGTAGTTTAGTAGTAAAACCTCAGCCACGAGCTGAACATCTACCGAATCCACTGCGAGTTGCCCCGACGGACTTTACTTCCTTAAGAAGCTTTCAGAGGAAGGGGCGTGCTGCGAACGATAAACGCAGCTGAAACACATTTACATATGCGGGTGTAGTTTAGTGGTAAAACCTCAGCCTTCCAAGCTGATGATGAGGGTTCGATTCCCTTCACCCGCTCCATACATATTTATTTGTCCCAGTAGCTCAGCTGGATAGAGCAACAGCCTTCTAAGCTGTGGGTCGGGAGTTCGAATCTCTCCTGGGACGCTAACCGCGAAAACGCTGAAACCTTTGATATATAAGAGTTTCAGCGTTTTTATTTATAGGAATTAACGATGGGTGTATCCATTATATATCCCCATTTGGGGCAGAAATGGGGCAGGATTTTTATCTGATATAATTAAACCAGTTGTACTTCGAAAGGGGGAGAATTATGCATAGTATTTATCGCGAAAAATTTGCTGCAGTATTAGAAAATGCTCATAGAGAGAACTTTCTTGATTTAGTAGATGAAAATATGGAAGATAATAATTTAGATTTTAAAGAAACATGGATTAAGAACGCTGAATTGGCTAAGATTATGTTAGGTATGGGAAACATAGGTGGAGGATTAATAATAATCGGGGTAAAGGAAGTTGAAAATAATAGAATGGAACCTATTGGCTTAGAGACAACATACGATAGATCCCAGCTCTATAATAAAGTGGAGAAATTTATACCTTCCAGCTTTGATTTTCATACAATTGCTTTTGAGTATCCCGAAAAAGGTTATGAAGAGAGAGTTAATGGAAAGAGTTTTCAACTAATTAAGATAGAAAAGCAAGATGAGAATTTACCTCTGGTAGCTACTAGCTCGAGTGGGAATACAATTATTGCAGGTCATATATACATCAGATAAGGAACTTCAACAAAACTGGCAGATAACACTGACATAAATAAATTAATAGGGAGAAGATTAGAATATTTAGCTGCTGAAACCTCATTAGAGTTGTCTGATCATCTTACACAATTAAAAGCATTATATAAAAACATAGATAGGATAAAGTACAAAACATTAGCTGATTTAGGAGTGAATATGGGAAGTGCTTTTGGTACTTATGCTGAAAATAAACTTTACCCTGATGAATCCTTTGATGCTTTTGTAAGTAAAATGATTAAAGGCAAGAAAAGAATTATAGCTAACGAGCTTGGAGTACCTTATGAAAGTAAATAATAATATCAGAAAAATAAAAAGCCCTGTAATAAGGGCTTTAATAATGTGAGTTATTTTGTTTGAAGAACTCACTGAAATGATCAGCAGCTGCTCGATCAACTTCTTCAATGTGATGGCCATATATATCCATCGTTGTTCCGATTTTTCTATGGCGAATACGTTGGCTAATGGATTTAGTGGGGACGTTTTGCTGAATTAAATAAGTTACCGAATAATGCCTTAAATCATGAAACCTTAATCCATCGATGTGATGACGCTTTCTTAATCTGCTCCACCATTGACTAACACTGTCGGGCCTCATTGGTTTTCCTAATTCGTCAGCAAAGAGGAATACTCTATTTGGATCGTACTGCATATCCCTGGTTCGGATAAACTCTTTCTTACGTCTGTTCTTAATTTGAGTTACCATCTCAAGGAGTTCGCTAGGTATGGAAGCTGTACCCTCCATTCCATTTTTGATCTCTTTTATAAGTAATTCACCGCTTTGTTGTTGGGAAAGAGACTGTTCAAAAAGAATAGCGCTTTTCTCATTAAGTATATGTTTTTCCTCTAATGCAACGAGTTCACCCTCTCTACATCCAGTTACAAATGCAATCCAAAACATTACTTGTTTCTCAAAAGGTTCATGGTTAATGCATTTGATGAGATGGTCTATCTTCTCTCTGGAATATGAGAGAGGTTTCTTCTGTTTAACAGTAGGAGGCTTTATATTCCTTGCAGGATTATTTTTTATTAGGTCAAACTCATCTGCAGCTGTTAACATGCTTTTAAAAGCCTTGTAACAGTTTCTGATAGTTGAAGGAGATAATGCCTCATCTTTACCATCTAATCTATTTTTAGTGTCCTTTAAATCATCTAGAAAGTTAACTACATGCATAGCGTTAATATTAGACAACTTTAGATGACCGTAATCTGGTAGAATTCTTTTTTCAATAATACTCTTATACTCTCTTAATGTCCGAGGAGAAAGTTTGTCTTCCGCATACTTCTTAACCCATTCCTGATAAAAGTCTTCGAGTCTTGTGTAGTTGGGTTTAGAATAATCCCCACTCAAAACTTCTGCTTCAAATTTTGCAAGCTCTTGTTTAGCAAGTGTTTTGTTCTTAACCTTTACGTTTTTCCTTTCTCGAATTGGTTTTCCTTTTTTATCGTAACCAGTTACTATAGACAGTCTAAATGAACCTTTACCACGTTTTTCAATACTTCCCATGAGTTCACCCCTTTATATTAGTTTAGTTAAAGATCTAAAAAGATCTGGTACAATAAGAACGTCTCCTTATTAGGTTCAATCGTTCTTTGCACAAATCATAAGAGACACCAAAATCATTTACCCATCGTTCTAATAGCTCTGGATCGCTTATGTCGTACTTTTTTATCATATGTAAGGGAAGAGCAGCATAAAGAGTGAAATGCTTTGCATCGCGCTCTTGCAGCTCCCTGAAAGCTTCCGGCATTATGGACTGCTTCCCGGCATGACGAACAGCGTGGCAGAGTTCATGGAAGAAGTGTTCACGTTGTTCTAAATTATCAAGTGTATTATTGAGAACAATTTCTTTGTACCGACCAAATCGGACGTATCTGCTTTGTATAGGTTTGTAGTGAAGGAAAATTTCATATTTCATTGCAATTTTCCTTAGGTTTAAGTCCTTAGGAGATACGAAACGGTGTTTAATGTACCAATTTAATACCCAATCTTCTAGTGCAGTTGTAGTGTATTGTGGGAAATTCATACTAATCACCTTCCTAATGGGATATTTTAAGAACAAATGTTCCCTTTTTCAATAAAAAAAATCACCTAATAAAGGCGTTCCTAAATACTATTCACATCCAAAACCGTTACCGTCACGGTCAAGAGGTGATCCATAACCTGGATCACCTTGCCATTACTAGGTAAATTCGCAGTGAATTTATCTTTAGTAGGTAAGTAGAGTGGAGCTCCATTTAAAGCTGAATTACTGAATGCAGAAAGGCCATCAGTTACAGTTAGACCGTTAACAAGGTTAGATTCTGAGTTATTAGTCGTTTCGGCTTCTTCGTTGATAGCAACTGCAGTCTCATATCTGTTTTTTCCACTTAAACGTTCAACTGTGTAATTAAATCTATGGCAGAAGAAGATAGCGTCTACTTTTGATGATATTAGAATACAAGCAGTTAATCTTGATCTTTGTATATTCCATAAGCCCTTGTAATATTTTCTCTCACATTTTCAACGTAATTATTATCATTTAAGGTTTCAAGATTCTCTGGGTCTATGAATTTAATTTCAGAGTGCTTATTCTTATTAAATTTTTGTTGTATATCGTCAGTATTATCAATTATCCCTGCAAATAATATCCCTGGTATTGTTCTATCATCTTTTGAGAAGTCATATGTGGCTACAGGGATAGGGTTGTTATTTTTAGATATAACAGAAATATCTGCTCCAAAATCCTCTTTGTAGCTCTCAATTAAACAAGTGGTGAAACTTTGATCAAGTTTTATCTGCCCACATCCAAATTCCCAGAGTCCACCTAATTTCTTATCCGCAGGTCTTTTACCAACTAAAACTTTACCATCAGGAGAAAAACAAATTGCAGCGCAGTGTACTTCAGCTTTTTTCTCCTCTGGAATTAAGTGTTGTTCAGAATCAGATGTTCCTGGAGGAGATGCCTCATTAATCATATCGTGCATACGATTGACACGTTCAATCAAATCTAAGTCCATAAACATTTTGTGGAGTCTTTCTACTCCGGGTAAAACGAAATCATTGGATATTATCTTATTAATAGTACTAGATTCAAAATGTTCATCATACTCGAACATATTTTCTTTAAGACCCCAATTATCATAAAACCATATAATTGGGTACTTTCTTCCTTTCCATATTCCTTTTAAAGAAACATAGTCTACTATTTTTACATATTTTTCAATATTCATTTCTGGGTTTTTATCTTCGATATTCACTCTATTTTTATACAATATGTATGCTAAATCTGCACTTATAACTAACTTACCCTTTTCTGAATAGCTTGCAATTCTAAAACCAAGATCTATATCAGGACCTAGAAAATCAAAGTACATTGAATCTAATAGTTTATATGAGAATACTATATTAGATTCAATATCTCCACTAGGAGCTACAATTTTCCCAGGGCTGTCCTTTAAAGAATGTGAAGGGATATGGCTTACTACAGCAGTCCATAATGTTCCTTTCAAGTCTAAGATCCCTTTTGAATTTGGAAAGGTATTTTTTACTGTAGTAGACACACTCCTGATGATTTTTAGAGTTTGATGAGGAATATTGTATAGCTCCTCTTTATTGTTTATTTTACAGTAGAATAATATTTCATCACCAATATATTTCCAAACACGTGATTTCGGAAAACTATCGGCAACTTCTTTTTGACTAATTGAATAAAAATGTTGGAAAACTTTTGGCCATTCAGAAGGGTGTTTGTCTTTGTAAAGTGTAGAGTTTACTAAATCAAAAGACCAAAAAATATATAACCCAGCATGAGTATCCTCTTTTTTTTCATCTTCTTCAAAATTCAAATTCCCGAAAATTCTTCTTAGTTCTGATAGCTTTTGATCATTACTAGGTTCTTTCTCTTCCATAAATCTTCACTCCCAACTAAATATATCTAGCCACCTTCCTCTGTTAGTAGCAGCATGTTCAGAAACTTTGAAGTGCTCTGCAATAGGACCAATACTATAGTAACCTTTTGAATAATGTTGACGTGCAACTTCCTTAAATTCCTCTTCGGGCATTAGTAATGACGCTGCAAATTCGTTAGCCTCATATTCCTCTTCATTATGTCCAAACCTATAGTACACTGAATCTTCATATTTAGTAATATTGTTCCATTTATTTTCATCAATTAGGTACCCCATATGCAAAAATAAGTGACCCAATTCGTGAGCAATACTAAATCGGCGTCGTTTTTCATTTAAAGTATCTGGATTTAAGTAAATTGTAAATTTATATTCCTCTTCATTATTTTTTACAATTTTTGCTTCCATCCCATCTTCGAGATCTTCTTCTTTAATATTTCCACCTAGTTCTCTAACTAAGTCATATATATTATCAATAGGTGAGTCTATATTTAAATGGTGTAATAGAGTGTTAGATAGTGTATTAATTTTTTTTCTTTTTTTTGAGTTCATGTAAACCCCCCGCAATTGTATTTTAAAAAATCAGTAAAAAACCTAAAATCACAAAAGACAAAATTTTTATATTTACTGAAAATGTGAATGCTTTATATTTAAGGGTTGCTATTCTACTTAACGATATTATTTGACTTATATAGTCTTTTAAGTAATTGTCATCAACTTGATTAATATTGATATCGTACTTAATGGATAGGGTGTT
>NZ_WMEW01000011.1 GCF_009856355.1 Halobacillus litoralis
AGCGACCCATGTAAATCTTGTGTTCTCACGTCTTGCTTACGATCTTAGACCATTTTTAGTGAACCGCCTTCGACCGGTAGGAACGCTAAAACATCCTTTTCAGCCACCGCCTTTTTATAAGAGAACCGTTAGTTCAGGAACGAAAACGATTTATATCAATGGTACGTATCTATTTCCCATTGGCAATGTGAAAACATCCAATGCAATGAACTTCAGTTCAAAGCTTTCGCTTTACACGAAGAAGGGCAGAGAACAAATACACAAAAGTCTCCGCCCGGATATCCAGATAGAAATTGGACATTTAATGAGGGCTTCTCTACCGAAAAGAAGTATTGAATATCTGGATAATCGTATTAGTCGGTATAGTATGAAGATGGGGAAATGCGAAATTACAGGTGAGTACCTCCATGCATCAGACGTTCACTGTCACCATTACGTGCCCAGGAACCAGGGAGGATCTGATCAATTTCAAAATCTCCGTATTCTTCATAAGGATATTCACCGACTTATCCATATGAAAGATGTAGAGAAGATAAAGGTTTATCTTGATAAGTTACCACAGAATCGATTGATCTTAGATAAAATCAATCAATACCGAAAGGTATGTGGGGTGGAAGGGATCGTTGCATCCAGTCTCGAAGAGTAACAAAGGAACTTATAATGTAGTACATACCTTTAGATGGAGCGCCGAATGCTGGGAAACTAGCACGTTCGGTGTGGAGCAGGGGAAAAGCTGGAGATAACTTCAAACGCTTACCTATTGCTAACAAATATTCAATTAGGATGGTTGCCTTTTTCTATATATTCAGTAGTGAACAGTGCTTCTAAGATAGTGAAATTATTAAAGGTTGTTCATTATCTTTTAGCGAATTCACGTAAATAGAGCTTAGTTGTAAAAGGGGGGTATTATTTTGAAGAAAATAAAGATCGCATATGTTCTTAACACGATCTTGATTGGTTTAATCGCTATTCTTATATCTACTTTTTTTGCTGGAGGTACTATAGCTGAGAACTATACTGACGAGACTTGGGTCTCCCCAGTGTTTTTTGTGATTTTACCTATATGGGCTTTAGGATTTCTACTAGGATTGCTTATTTTTAAAAGTAAAAACCCTGGAATATATTTGTTTATATCTATTCTTATCACATGGATTTCAATCCTACTTGGAGTACAATTGGGGTTTAATCTAGCTACATAATATTCCATAGTGAGTATATGTCTTGAAATAAAGTCTTGCGGAAACGGTGGCGTTTCTTCAATTGAAGGATCGCCTTTTTTACATTGGTATAGTTTGGGAATGTACTCCGTTGGTAATAGAGGTCAGTAAGGACAGAGATTAAATATAGGTAGTAGGAGGAGAATCGTAATATGAACAAAAGAATTGAAGACGGCATAATCTCTGCATTTGCTTGTGCAGTCGCTGCTATTCTCTTCGAATACTTGATATACGGTGAAATAAGATGGGGACTTGTATTAGGTTTAACGCTAGGCAGTATCACTTTTTCTATAACACGCAAGTTTAGAGATAAAGAAAAATTGTAAAGACCTCTCGTATTTGTTTCTTCACCAACGTGGACAAGTGCAAAATACTTGATTGCTGGGTGGTGCTGGTTTTGAGGAGGGAGACATTATTAAAAATCATCGGTATTCCTGTGCTTGTTTATGTGGTCATATCGTTATATGAATTCATAGTTTGGGATGATATGGCTCTGACTAGCAAGGTGGTTTTTATTGTATCAACTACAATTTTGTTATATATCAGGTACTTCACAAATTTCTTTAGTAAGAAATAAGAAAGGGAATTGATTTAGGACATTTTATATCTTATATCTCGAAAAAGAGTCTTACTGAAACGGGGGCAATTTGTTCAATAGAGCATTAGCCCATTACATAAGCGCAAGGAATATCCTTTCATTTAATTATTTAACTGACGGAGCAGATTAGTGGAAGAGTGTTTTAGTATAATGTTCCGCAAACGGGACATTTTGTTGAGGAGAAATTAGAAAGAAAAAATGAAGGTGGGATGAAAAATGTTCGATGCTGGTTGGCTTAATATCGGCAGTTTGGTACTTGGATTAGTATCTTGGATAATTCCTTTTGTTATTCTTGCGGTAGGTAAAAAACAGATGAATAAGAAATGGATTGCGCTTACCATTATCAGTTTCAGCGCTTGCGCTATTGCAATATGTTTACAAATTTTTTATAACCTTCACTTAGTAAACATTGAAGACTGGTCTGCTCTGTCAGAAATGCGCGCTGTAGCTGTTGCTTCAACTGTACTTGTCATTGTTACCATATTATTAAATTCATCTACGTTGTTTTTATATCGGGATAGGGGCGCATTGTAAAACTAACGGATGAGGTAGTTGAAAATCTGATTAAACATCTCGAAATCAAGTCTTCCGTTATAGGGGACGATTTTTCAATAGAGCGTTCGCCTTTAATACATGAGCATAGCTATACAAAGTCTATAAATAGACAAATAATTGGGGGAGTATATGACAAATAAACAAAAGAATTATTTAGAAGCTAATATCGTAGCTTTATTATTTTAGTCATCTTATACTTTTTAGATGTACCTATATTTCTGTATGTTTTACTTGGTTCATGTATGCTCATAACAATATTTTTTATTGAGATATGGGACTACAATAGAAAAAATTGAGATCAACACTATTTTAAGGGTGGTGTTAGTATTATCAAAAGTTTTCATTCTTGGTAATATCGCCATTGTATTATCCGCTTTCCTATTCGTCATCGATCTATTCATCATTAATGATCTATTGATTTACTGGGACACCTTAGTCCTTATCAATCAATTTACTGTTGGATACAGGTGTTACTTTAAAGAGGGTAGTAAGATATAGGGTACTATTTTGATGGGCACGATTGCGGTAGCATTTATTTTCATAGCAATCATTCTCGTTACTTAAGCTTTGGTGGAGCGGAAATAATAGTGTGGAAGGTAATAAGTATCTTGAATTCAAGTCTTAAAGAAACGGGGCTAATCTAAAAAATCTCCCAATTAATTTTCAGGATTGCATTGACTATATTTGGAAATAAATATATAGTGAAATAAATTTAAAATAATTTGTGATGAAGAGGATAAGAGCTATTATGAACGGTTACCAGAGAGGGAAGAAAAGGTGGAATCTTCCTAACGCAGCGTAATAGCTTACCACCTTGGAGCTGCATGGGCGAATATGAGTAGTTCATGCCGTATTGCTACGATACAGCAAACCAAAGCCGTTACTTTATCCATGTAACGGGAAGTTGGGTGGAACCACGAGTACAGCACTCGTCCCTTTTTTAGGGACGGGTGTTTTTTTAATTGAAGAAGTTATAGTGAAGAAGAGGACAAGAGCTATTAGGACGGTTATCAGAGAGGGAAGAAAAGGTGCGATCTTCCTAACGCAGCGTAATAGCTTACCACCTTGGAGCTGCATGGGCGAAATGTGAGTAGTTCATGACGTGTGCTACGATACAGCAAACCAAAGCCATTACTTTGAAAGGTAGTGGGAAATTGGGTGGAACCGCGGGTAAAACCATACTCGTCCCTTGTAGATAGGGACGAGTATGGTTTTTTAATTTTATCAAAGGATGTGTATGTATGAATCATGACAAAATGGTAATTTCGTTTCCGGATGGCAGCGAAAAATCTTACTTAAAAGGGAGTACATTGGGGGATATTGCCCAATCTATAAGCCCTGGCCTTAAGAAAAAGTCAGTAGTTGGGAGAGTCAATGGATCCTTATATGATATGCAGAGGCCAATCAACTCTAATGCTGAGATTGAATTATTTCCACTTCATTCTTCAGAGGGATTAGAGGTGATGAGGCATACCGCAGCTCATATTATGGCTCAGGCGGTTAAGCGACTTTTCGGAAGCGCGAGGCTGGGTGTAGGTCCTGTTGTGGAGAATGGTTTCTACTATGACATCGATACGGATCAGAGTATATCTAAAGATGATCTATCTAAAATTGAAAAAGAAATGAGGAACATTGTAGCTGAGAACTTGTTTATTAAACGGGAGTTAGTATCTAGAGATGAAGCTGAGAGCATTTTTTCGAATGATCATTTAAAGCTGGAGCTATTAAAGAAAATTCCTAGGGAAGAAGATGTCTCCATCTACAAACAAGGAGAATTTATAGATCTATGCAGAGGTCCCCATTTACCGTCAACGAAATTACTTAAAGCTTTTTCCTTAACAAATATCTCGGGGGCCTACTGGCTGGGGAATAATGATAACCAGATGTTACAACGAATATATGGTGTAGCTTTCTCAACAAAAAAAGAACTCAATGAATACTTTCATTTTGTCGAAGAAGCCAAAAAGAGAGATCACCGCAAATTAGGGAAACAGCTTGAATTGTTTATGTTTTCAGATGAAGCTCCAGGAATGCCATTCTATTTAAGTAATGGTCAGGTGATAAGAAATGAGTTGGAAGCATTCCTTAGAAGTCTGCAGGAATCGTTTAATTATAAAGAAGTGAAAACTCCATTAATGATGAATCAGAGGTTATGGGAACAATCGGGGCACTGGAATCATTATAAAGACAATATGTATTTCTCTGAAGTTGACCAGCAGCATTTCGCTCTTAAACCAATGAATTGCCCAGGACATATGCTTATTTTTAAGGACCGTTTGCGCTCCTATAGAGACCTTCCAATACGTATGGCTGAATTCGGTCAAGTTCACCGTCATGAATTCAGTGGAGCATTAAACGGGTTATTGAGAGTTCGTTCCTTCTGCCAAGACGATGCTCATATCTTTGTCACACCTCATCAGATAGAAGGCGAGATCACTTCAGCCTTGCAGTTGATTGATGATGTTTATCGAACTTTTGGTTTCAATTATGAGATTGAGCTATCTACTCGTCCTGAAAAATCTATGGGGGGTCCAGGGTTGTGGGACCAAGCAGAAGATGCCCTTAAAAACGTTTTGGATAAACTAGGTTATGATTTTAGAGTGAATGAGGGAGACGGTGCTTTTTACGGGCCTAAGATTGATATCCATATAAAAGATGCCTTGAATAGGAGTCATCAATGTGCAACTATGCAGCTGGATTTTCAAATGCCGGAAAAATTCGATCTGGAATATATAAATGAACATAATGAAAAAGTTCGTCCAGTGGTTATTCACCGGGCTGTGTTTGGGTCCCTTGATCGCTTTTTAGGCATACTCATTGAGCATTATAGAGGGGCATTTCCAACTTGGTTAGCACCTGTTCAAGTAAAAATACTACCTGTATCAAACGACGTTCATAAAGAATATTCGGATCAAGTAATGAATCGGTTAAAACAAGAAGGGATTAGAGTGGAAAAGGACAGTAGAGAGGAAAAGATAGGGTACAAGATCAGGGAAACTCAAATAAACAAAACACCCTTCATTCTGGTGTTGGGAGACAAGGAAGTTGAAAAAGGATGTGTGAACGTTAGGTCTTATGGAGATAAAGCAACGAAAGATATGGGATTAGATGAATTTGTAACAAGCATTAAACAGTCTATAGTCAATAAAGATTTACTTGAATAATTATTATCAACATCAAATTACATTATCCTACAAATACAGAAGGTATAGATCCTTACATTGACCACGTCGTCAAGCATAGTAAGAGCGAAAAGAAAAGGAAATTCTTTGCTGATGGTGAGCTTCTTTACTGCATGGCATCTTGGGATATGAATGGTCATGAATAAACAATTTCTTCTGATTGCAGGCTGTTTTAAATATGAATCTTCAGTATAAGGAGGCAATTATGAAAAAAGGATTGCCTCTTTTATTTTTTGCAGGATTGTGGAAGAATCAACCTTGGAAATATAAGGTATATTGAAACTAAATTGGAGAAGTATCGTATGAGTAATAGGAGGAACCAGAATAGGTGAAGGGGGATAACGATTGTACCTCTGAAATGGAGGCGTTAAAACGTTGAGAATACTGGAAGCCATCATAGAACATACGGTAATGCTGGAGCCTAAAATACATTAAAGGTTATTCAATAGATAAGGGGGAGAAGAAAATGGTCATTAAAGTTGTACTCTTAACGCTGCTTCTTTTCCAAGTCTTATATTTATCGGTAAAAGTTAAAAATGATAAATATATCAAATATTATATACCTGCCTTTATTGTAAGTATAGTTACAGCTTGGTCTATTTATAAAACCTTTACAATGAGTGAATTTGGTATTGTTACCTCAGCTATTTTTTCTACTATAGGATTATTCATTTTATTTGTCTTTACCAAGCATCCTCCGTTTTCAAAAGAAAAAATGTAATCCCTTCTTGAAATTGAGTCTTCCACTAACAAGGGCGACTATTCTATACGAGTGGTCGCCTTTTTCATAAAGTTTAGGGTTGTGGTTGATTTCTAAATGATAAACAGTTTGAAAAAAGGTCGGATCTTCTCTCTTAGATACATAATTGGAACGGCTGAAATAATGACGAAGGAATAGTAACAAGTGTACGTCTAAAGATAAGAGGTGGTTAAAGTGCTGGGTTATATTAGGTTTTTCTTCTTCATGATTATTGGTCTTTTACTATGGAATGCATTGTTTTCATCCAATAACCAGTCAACCATTGAAATAATAGGGATCTCTTTTTTTTCAACATTATTTAAATGGTTGTATGAGGAATTTTTCGAAGGATCAGAAGGTACTGATGGAAACTAAATGTAAGGTCACAAATAAAGTAACGATGACAAATGTTCAATACTGATGGTCGTCTTTTCTTTATTTTGGACTGAGGTATCAGGGAAGAAAATGGTCCGGATAGTATTATGCGGTTTGGAGGAGATAACTAATGACCGCTGAGAATAAAGAAATAATGAGTCAGACGAAGAAAAACAAGGATATATGTAGGTTTATTTTCGTTATTCCTATTTATTGTTGCGTGAGTAGAAAGGATACAACGTTTGGAATTTAAGAATGAAAGAATAAGGGTTTTCACCTGTCTTATCGGTTAGCTTAATAACTTATCACTTTTTCGTGGTAGAAACTTATGGAACTTGTTATTCCTGGCTTTAATTATTGTATTCATAGGAGCATTATCTCTTTAAATTTAAAAAGGGTGACCATCTGCCTGAACTAAGTAAGGTGGGAAGGTTAATGAATTACATAACATATCCCGTGATCAAGTCTTATGGAAACGGGGGAAGCTGTGGAATAAGAACCAGCACCAACCGGGATGACATGGGAATACAGATGTCTATCACCTTCTTGTGGGAGTGATAAAGTGAGTAAAAAAATCTTTAACATCATTGGATGGGGTCTGCTTCTGGGAATGGGTGCTTCATGGATAGGGTTTGGTTATTCGAATTGGTATTTATTATTACTTCCAATGACGTACATTTCTTTTTCAATTAATGATGGCAGCATTAAAAATATAGGAAAGATAAAACAGATGTCTATACTCCAAGTGATTCTAATATTGTTTGCATATGTTGTGTCAATTGCTATCGTTTATGGTCTTTTGCAATTATCCAGTTACTTGATAAGCGACATATTACACTTAACTGGAGGTATAAAGACCTTTAGTGTGATTATTGCAGTGATTCTTTCGCTGTATCCTGTTAAGTTCACTTTTGGTAGAGTTGTTTATAAACTAACAAATGGGTTGAGCGCTGCAAGGTAAGAAAGTTCCCTATGTATTAATTAAGTAGAATAGTGAAAACATCATACGGTAAATTGAATATGTTGGAAAAACGGTTATGATCCATCAAACTTTCTGGAGGTAAATATGGCCATAAAAGTCAACTACACTACAAATGCTGAAGATATAGATCCATATATACAACACATCTTAAAACATAGTAAAAATGAACAAATAAGGAAAATTATAACTATTATATTATGGGTCATTATCCTTGTATCCTACGATTTAGTTTATAAGGCCATGAGGCCCGGGGTATATATAGGTCCTCTTAGTTACATTTTTTTGTATACGTTTGGTTTAGGGTTCTATTTAGTTGGAACGTTCATTCTCATAAAAAAACGGAATAAAAAAGCACTATTAAAGAAAAAGGATGTTTTTTTTGGAGATAAGGAAGTCTATTTAACTGGTGATCTTATTCAAGTAATTCATAAAGGAGAAACTAAAGAAGAGTGTTCTTGGAATGAATTGAAATTTTTTGTAAGGAACGACCCTTACATCTACTTACATACGAATAAATATATTCATCAAGTTAAGTTAAGCAGCAAAATAGAAGAAGTACAATACTACCTAAAACAAAAAGGTATTAGAAAAAAGATGTAGGGACAAGTCTGCACCTTTTTTCTAAGCACGAGTCAACAAGGGGATTCACCCACATATTTGTTGAAACTGAATTGGATTGGTATCGTAGGTGTAATAAAAGACATGATTTTTGGTGCGGTTGGATGAGCATGAGAAAGAAGCTTTTAGAAAGTAGAACAAGGGAGGAGGGTTATTAATAATGGACGATATGCTCAGATGCCCGGAGTGTGGGAATGAGTTGAAGGGTGGATATATTTTCTCTCCACGAAGAATTTGCTGGTCAGACTCGCCTGATTCAATTTTTGCTGATTTTGGGAGTGAAATATTAATAGAAGATGCATGGTTAAAAGTCAAAAAAACACCGGCTTCAAGGTGTGAAGAATGTAATTTAGTGCTTTTCAAACACAAGGAAAACAACGAGGAGAATTAGCCGTCATGTATTCCTTCACTTCTTTAACACGGGGGCAGTCTTGAAAGAAAGGAGCTGTCTGGAATGTCTTTTATAATTCCCGGGCTAATCTCTGCAATCGTCATTGCCGTCTTATCTATTAGATATAAAAATAAAGGCAAACAAGACAAAGGGTTTAAACTAAATTATTTTGCACTTTCGTACAGAAGGAAATTGGTAAGGACGGTCACCCTTACACCGGTGGTCATTTTCTCAGCCCTTATTCTTTACTACTCTTCAGCAATTACGACGATGACAAAAATGGTGTTTATCCTAGTATTGCTTATGGTTTTTGTTTTTCAAGTTATTTATAACTTTTATATGTGGAAGAAAAAAGAAGCATGAAGATTCATATGTTCATTTGTGGTTGGTACATGGGTAAGGCCATGGTAATTGGAGGTGCATGATGGATTTTTTTGATTGGAAAATAGAGATGCAGGAAAGCTTCAAGACATATGTAGACCTTGAAAACAAAAGGGTTGCTGTTCTTACAGCTGATGATGATGACATTCATATGGTTTTGGAATTTGATGATTATGATCATTTAGTTATGCACCCCAGGTGGAACATCAGCATTACTATTTTAGGGGAAAAACATTTAAAAATTACTACGAATTCATAACGACATACTTCGTGTGTCGGGTGCGTCCATTGAAAATTACCTGAATGACCTTGAGGTTTAAACAATAAGGTGGTTCAGTTGAATAGAAAAAGGGACTTCCATGAAATTGGAAGTCCCTTTTGTCTTCATAGGACTGTTGAATTTTCAAAGAAACATAGATACGAATACAGCGGTGATGAAGCTGGCAAGTGTGCCGCCGATGATTGCCTTCAAACCGAGGCGGGCAACTTGGGACTGCTTCTCCGGAGCCAGTGATCCGAGTCCGACAATCAACTGGCCGATCGAGGATAAGTTGGCAAAATTGCAGAGGGCCACAGACATGACAGCCATCGTCATCGGAGAAAGATCCCCGGCCATCTGCTTCAGGTTGGAGTAGGCGAGAAACTCATTCGCCGCAAGCTTCGTTCCAATTAAGGAAGCCGCCTGGAAGGCATCGGAAAAAGGAATGCCGATCATCACGGCAAAGGGATAAAAGAGATAGCCGAAAATGGTGGACAGATCTGTTCCGATCAATCCCAATCCCCCGTTGACCAGGGCAATGACACTGATAAAAGCGATCATCAAACCACCGATGCTGGCCGCAAGTTTTACTCCATTAACCGCACCGTCGGAGATGGCTTCAAAGACGTTCGCCTGCCCGGACTTTTCGAGAGAGACGGTTTCATTCAACTCGGAGATTTCTGTTTCCGGCTCCAACAGCTTGGCCATGACAAGAGAAACGAAGGGCACGCTGAAGATGGCGATCAATAGATACGTTAAATCAATGCCCATTTCTACATAGCCGACGAGGATCGCCCCGCTGGCAGAGGCTGTTCCACCGACCATGATCGCAAAGGTTTCCGATTTGGTCATGCGGCTCAAGTACGGCTTCACCAGTAGAGGAGCTTCGGCAACTCCAAGGAAGGTATTCCCAACCGCGCTGAATGACTCCACCTTTGAGGTTTTCAAAAGCTTTCCTACGATCGTGCCGAGGAACTTCACAATGACCGGCAGGATACGGAGGTAATATAATCCGGAAATCAGGGCGGAAATAAAAATCAGGGCCCCTAGGACATGGATGGCAAATACAAAGTTGACGCCTGTTTCCGCAAGCAGTGGACCAAAGACAAAATCGATGCCGGCCGAGCTGTAATCAATGATGTGCTGGATGAAAAGAGCGGCCTTTTTCAAAGCGGCTTGACCGATAGAAATGTTCAGCATCGTATAAACGAACAGTCCTTCAATCAATAAGCCGGTCAGGATCGTCCGCCACTTGATGTTTTTTCTGCTGCTGCTCAACAGCCAGCCCAGTCCAATAAGGGCTGCGAGTGAGAGCAGTCCGGTGATGATCTGCATGATGTAATCCTCCCTGAATATGACGGATCCCTTAAGGAGATTAGACGTCAGACAACAAAAAAGCCTCTTTCCTATAAACATAAGGAAAGAGGCCCGGGGACCTACCTGCGGCTGTAAGATCCCTGTCTATTCTTTCCTTATAGTCCGGCTCTTTACGGCAGCCGGGTAGAAACTTGCGGACCATATCTCCGCATGTATATAAGGAATCCGTGTGAAATTGTATGTTCAGCATTCTAGCAGAATACAGGAAAGGGAACAATAGATTCAAAGGAAGTTGTAAAATTGGAAACTTTCAATCCTATAAAAAGATGGCGGTGATAGGCAGGGAAGCAGCCGCGAGGACTGGAATGACGGACGTCAAAGAAAAGCTCGGCCGGACAGGTGCGAGAAAATCAACAGGGTTATCGGCTGGTGACGCAAGGTAGTGAACCAGGCGGCTCCAACGGCTCTTTTTTCGGGGGATATATGGAACGTCGACGTCGTATTCGGCGAGCTTACGGTCGAGCTCTGTGTGATCATGGAGCTTATTTTTCACAGGTCTTCCACCTCCAGGTGCGTTTTTAATGTTTGAATGGCTTGATGCCGTCTCGATTTCACAGTCCCTAAGGGGATGTGAAGGATGTCGGCGATTTCTTTTTGAGGAAGGTCATGGTAGTAGTAGAGAAGAATCACGGCACGCTGCAGATCCGGAAGGCCGCTGACTGCCTGCTGGACCGTCAGCTTTTCTGCAGGATGGAGCGTGCTCTCCTGTGAAGGAACTAAAAAGGGAAGCAGGCTCCGCCACTTTTTTCTCCGGTTCAATTTGTTGACCATCAACCGGTAGGCGATCTGAAACAGGTAGGATTTCAAAGTCCCCTTGGAAGACACATACTGGTGCTTATGTGTCTGCAGGCGGAGAAACGTATCCTGAACGATATCAACACTGAATGGTTCGTCTCTCGTATAGCGGTAAATAAACGCATACACCGGCCTGTGAAAGGCGGTATAGATCTGTTCGAAAGCTTCTTCATTTCCCTGCTGCCAGTCCTCCATGACGGCTTCCGGGTGGTTCACGAAGCTTCTCCCATACGGGCGTGTACAGACTTTAATGTGCGGCTTAAACGACTGAATAAATACAGGATGACGACAATCGTCCATGCCTGTGCCTGGTTCGTGAAAAACTGGACATATGGATTTTCAACGGTGGCGCCTGAGCTGATCATCAGGTTGAGAACCTGTACGCAGATAATCGTATATACGGCAAGGATGACGGTTAAGGTATCAAAAACATTCCAGCGCAGAAAAAGCTCCGTTTTCTTATAATCAATCTTTCCTTTGCTGCGTATGATGTACTTTTTCTCCATTGGTATCGTCACGGCCAAAATGACCCCCATCCAGACAAACATGACCCCCATTGAAATGATAAAACCGATGCCCATCTTCATTCCTCCTTTGATCTCTTCTACCAACTATACCAATGAGAAGCAGGAAAGGTTCGCTCGAAAAGGAAAAAATTGTTTTATTTTTCGCCATCTGAAATAATTGAAGAAATATAGAGAAGGAGTGGAATGGTATTGAGACGCTTACGTAAAGGGGATACCATTGGTGTATTTACACCTTCAGCACCTGCGACGGTTACAGCTGAGAAGCGCTTCACCAGGGCGAAGGCTTTTCTTGAAGGAAAAGGATTTCATATCAAAGAAGGCAGCCGGACAGGTAAACAGGAAAGCTACCGTTCCGGTACACCAAAAGAACGGGCGGAGGAATTGAATGAGCTGCTGAGGGACCCGGAAGTCACAATGATCATGCCGACGATTGGTGGAACGAACTCCAACAGTCTGCTCCCGTACATTGATTATGAAGCCTTTCAAAGGAACCCGAAGCTTATCGTGGGCTATTCGGATGCTACCGCTGTTTTGTTGAGCCTGTATGCCAAAACAGGGAGGACGACCTATTACGGCCCAGGCTTGATTCCGTCGTTCGGGGAATTTCCACCGTTTGTCGGAGATACGTATGATTATTTCAAGAGCTATTTCATGGAGAAGCCGGACCTTCCTTACACCGTTCCAATGCCCGCCTACTGGTCGGATGAACCGGTGAACTGGCTGGACAAAACGACAGAAAAGACCCTGTATGAGAACGACTGGGTGACCGGTCAGGAGGGGCAGGCGGAAGGGCGTGTCATCGGCGGCAATGTCAATGCCATGTACGGATTTATCGGGACGGAATACTTCCCGGAGATCCATGAAGGAGATGTTTTATTGTTGGAAGACTGTCGGAAAACCGCAGCCGTGGTCGAGAAGAATTTTGCCATGCTGAAAGCACACGGTCTTTTCCATAAAGCCGGTGGTATTCTGATCGGGAAGCATGAGTTGTATGATGATCTCGGTACAGGCAAGCGTCCTCTCGATCTCCTGTTGGAGCAGCTGGATGGTCTTGAAATCCCGGTGCTGGCTGAGTTTGATACGTGTCACACACACCCGATGCATCCACTTGCTATCGGTAAAAAGGTAAGGATGGATGCCGGCAGGAAAACCGTTCATAGTATAGAAGAATGGATAGAGTAGAGGGGAAAGCAGGAGTAATGAGAGAATACAGACAGGCTTTTTTCAAGCAGGACTTTGTGATGTCCTATGAAACAACCAAATCCATGGAGTTCGAACAACGCGGCACAGGTGAAGTCATCCATATGTTGATGAATAAGGAGATTACGATTGTCAGGGACCCGGACAGGGTGGAGGATACGGAGAGTTGGAGGCCGGTCCATAACACATCCCTCCGCCGGTTCTGTAAAAAAACGAACCAGGGACAGACGCCTACATCCTATGGATACCCGGTCACATTCAACAGCGCAGAGGAATTGAGTACATACCTGCAGAAGCAGATTCAACAGCCTGAACGGTAAAAATCCTGCGATTTAACACTTCCGTAAACCACAAAGGGCCTTCATCCATGTATAATAGAGGAAGAGAGAAAACGGAAACAGTGCCTTTGTTTCCGGTCGTTCTTGGACAATACTGGAGAAGAAAAGGAGGCCCTGCATGCGACACGATATACAACCGAATGAGCGCGCTTTTTCAACGAAGGAAGTGGCTGAAGAAGTAGGGATCGCAACAACTACCGTTCGTCGTTATGGGCAGATTCTTGAACGGAACGGATACGAGTTCTTTAAAGATGGGGACAGGCGGATTTTCGTCGCGTCTGATATAGAAGCCTTGAAGGAAATCCGCGACACGGACCTTCCTCAGGATGAACAGGCAAGGATTGTCGTGGAGGAGCAGAAGGAGAAATTGAAGGGATACACAGAAACGGCGCTGACTGTATCAGATACATATTCCTCAGCTCTTGGAAACCCTGGACAGACCGGGGAACTTCTGAAGCTGCTGGCCGGTGAACTTGCCGCCTCAAGGGAAATGAACGTCCAGCTGAAGCAGGATATGGCCGAGTTGAAAAATACGGTTTCTCGTCTCCAGCAGGATCACCACGTCATCAGTTCAGGTGTCGGCAACTTTTCACAGAAAACTCATACGAAGCTTGACCGGATGATGGATGATCAGAAGGAGCAGTATGAAGAGATGCTGGAGCGGGAGAAAGAGAAAAGCGATCTGTTGAAAGAAGAGCTCCGGGCGATGCGTGCCGAACAGAAGCAGGAGTGGCAGGCACAGAATGATTTCAACCGCCGTCTGGAAGTCACCGTGAAAAATACCAAAGGCCCATGGGAAAAGCTGTTTTCCCTGTTTCGGAAATAAATCGAGCGGGAACGCTCTTTAACGTAAAGAAGACGCAGCCGTTTTTGTGAAGGTAAAAAGGCCGGGCTGTACGTAACAGGTTTTGGACAATAAAAGGGGGATCTCATTGATTGAAAATCTTCTTTGGGGCGGTACGCTGCTCCTCGTCGTGATGTTGATGGTGTTTGTGGACATCAAAAGGGAAGGGCACCACAGAAGCCATCCCAGCCGCCTCCAGATTCCCGAAGATCAGCCGGAACAGGACCCGATCAGAAAGGGAAGTATCCGGCACTGACAAGAAAACCTGTTGAAAAAAGATGCATCTCCAGCTGAGATGTTTCTTTTTTTATGGTCAAGCCCGGTCGAAAGGTTCACACGTCTACAAGAAGGATGGTTGTCGAATGGAAGTATTCACGGAGAAAGTCCTTTACATAGCTTTGTTCATTTTAGTCATCCATACCATTGAAACGCTGGCCTAGGCGGTGCGGCTCATCATTGGAGCGTCGACGGTGGGTACTGGTTTACGACGTGTATCGTTTAGTATAAAGGAGAGAATGGAATGATGTTTACATTTGTCCCTCTGACCATGGAGCTGGTCGATGAGATTGATGCGTGGGATTACGAAGGGTTCGTTGAGCAGGTGGGGATGACTCCTTATTATGAGTCCCATAGTGAGGAGGGGAAGCTGAAGGGGCCCGGCGGCTGTGAAGGGTATGCCGCTCTTTTGGATGGAAAAACAGCGGGGCTGTTCGAGTTTATTCCAAAGAAGGCGTCTCTTGAAATCGGACTCGCTCTGAAGCCTGAGTGGATCGGGCGGGGGTTTGGAGTGACCTTCGTCCGTGACGGCATCGCTTTTGGTCTTCAACAGTATGAGGGGATCCGGTCGGTGACCCTCACTGTTTCCGTGGAGAATGAACCTGCCGTGACGGTCTATAAGAAAGCGGGTTTTTCCATTGTACGTGAACAGGCCGGGGAAGTGGAGATGGAGAAGGTCATGAATTAAACACCCGCTCTTATGTACTGGTGGTACCTTCAGGTGCTCCGACGATTCCCTTTCCGCGGACGAACGTCCGAGCCTCCTCGGGAAAACCACCCTGTGGGGTCTCGCCCGCCCGTTTTTCCGCAGGAGTGGAATCGTCTGCACACCTTCCGGAATACAAATAGATTCGCTTCCACTCGCTCTCAGCCGTATGAATCTGGAGTTTTTTTGCAGTAAAAAGGGATGATCTTATGTTTAATAGATGTCATCCCTCGAGGTTCTCCTTGTATGGCGGTCACGAGGAGCGTTCGGTGGTGACGCCTGCGGGAACAGCACGAGCTGAAGATCCACTTGGGCAGGTGCTTTCCCTGACCAAGTTAGCTGAAGCCGTGCCCGCGGCAAGCATCCACCGATAAGCGGCATGTGACCACTTCAAGAGCCTGATGGCAGATGCACGTAGGATTACTGCATCTGTTGTTCGTGCAGGTGGAGCTTGGTTTCTTTCGGCTTCGTTTCGGCGATAATTTTTCCTTTGCGGATCGACCAGCGGACAGCGGCCTGGTGGCGGATGGCTTCATATTCATCCGCTGCATCTAAAACGATCAGGTTTGCCGGCCTTCCGACCTCAATGCCGTACGCTTCATCAAGGTTGAGAATGGCGGCGCTGTTCGTTGTGATAAAATTCATCCCCTGTACAATCTGGTCATAGCCCATCAAGTGGGAGAGGTGCAGCCCCATATGGAGCACTTGAAGCATATTCCCTGTTCCGAGCGGATACCACGGATCGAAAATATCATCATGTCCGAATCCGACGTTGATTCCGGCTTCCTGAAGCTCCTTGATTCTTGTCAGTCCGCGGCGCTTCGGATAGCTGTCGAAACGTCCCTGCAGGTGAATGTTGACAAGTGGATTGGCAACGATGTGAATGCCGGAGAGCTTCAGCACACGGAACAGTTTAGATGTATAGGCATCATTGTAGGAGCCCATCGCTGTTGTATGACTGGCCGTAACTTTATGCCCGATGCCACGCTCAAGGGCTTCTGTCGCAACGACTTCTACGAATCGGGACTGTTCATCATCGATTTCGTCACAGTGGACATCGACGAACCGGTCGTATTGCTCGGCGAGGTCAAAAGCGATTTTCAACGACTGCACGCCGTATTCTCTTGTGAACTCAAAGTGAGGGATGGCACCGACACCGTCCGCGCCTAACCGAAGCGCTTCTTCAAGGAGTTCGGCTCCGTTTTGATACGAAAGGATGCCTTCCTGTGGAAAAGCGACCAGCTGAAGGTCTACGTAAGCCTTCATTTCCTGTTTCACTTCAAGCAGAGCCTTCAAGGCTGTCAGGTCAGGGTCCGTCACATCGACGTGTGTGCGTACGTGCTGGATGCCATTGGCAATCTGCATGGAGAGCGCCTGTGCTGCGCGCGTTTTGACGTCCTCATGCGTCAATTTTTCTTTTCTTTCCGACCAGCGCTGAATCCCTTCAAAAAGCGTTCCGCTGTGGTTCCAGTCCGGATCACCGGCTGTCATCGTCGTATCCAGGTGAATATGTGGTTCTACAAAAGGAGGCAGGACAAGATTTCCACCTGCATCCAGTATTTCTTCTTCGTGGCCATTCACAACTTCCTTCGTAATGGATGTGATCTGTTCACCCTCTATTTTTATATTCCAGGTTCCAGCTTTACCCCTTAGTCGTGCGTTGGTGATAATCATATAACTTCTCCTTTTTCTTCATTGATTTCAGATGCTTCAGCTTTCCAGGGAATTTTTGTAATGATGATATAAATAAGCGCTGCTCCGGCAAGAGCGTTGACAGGGGCGAGTCCCGGCACGAACTGGGAGGCACCCACGCCGGCTGCCCAGGCAGCGAGTCCCTGCCAGCGGAAGTTTTTCAGTGGTGTATCCTGGTACGCCTGCTTCCGGTAGTGTAAGAAGTAATCGGCAAGCAGCACCGCGCCAATCGGCGGCAGGGCTGTTCCAAGGACTGTCAGCCAGCTGACGAAGTTGTTATACAGCCACATCGCAAGCAGTGTGCCGACGATTCCGTTGAAAATGACTACTTTATTTTTCGTGATTTTCGTGATGCTGGAAAATCCGAGACCGGAGGCGTAGAGCGCGTTGTCGTTGGTTGTCCAGATGTTCAAACCGAGAACGAGGATGGCCGGAATGATCAGCCCCTGCGTGAACATGACTTCAGAAATGTCCGCCTTGCCCGTAGCCATTGCTCCAACAGCCCCGAACAGGAACATGAGTGAGTTTCCGATGAAAAAGGCAGTCACGGTACTGAAGACAGCCGATGTCTTCGTCTTTGCGAACCGGGTGAAATCAGGTGTCAATGTCCCTGCACTGATGAAAGACCCGATACAGATGGTTAAGGCAGCTGCAAGACCAATCGATTTCTCCGGTGTATGCTCCCAAAGACTGCCCAACCCTCCCATATCCGACGTCGCCTGGAAGACAGAAAAGCTTCCGAGCACCGTAATCATCGGCACAGCGATAAAGCTGAGCAGCATGAGGGCTTTCATTCCGAAAAAGGCAGTGGCTGTCATAAGAAGGCCGGCCCCGCCAATCAGCCAGATCATATCAATGCCCGTCGCCTGATGAACGGGCAGGGCGAACATGACCACCCCTACACCGAACCAGCCGACCTGGGTGCCACCAAGCAGGAACGAAGCCAGGTATGAACCTTTTTCTCCAAACGCCCAGCGGCTCAACAGATGGGTGGAAAGTCCGGTTTTGGCGGAAATGTAAGCAAGACCACCGGTGTAGGCTCCTAAAATCAGATTGCCAAGCAGGACGATCATTAAGAATTGCGGAAAGGTCAAGCCTGTTCCGAGTGTCCCCCCGGACCACATGCTCGCGGAGAAAAATGTCAATCCCATCATGACCATCAGCATTTTCCAAAACCCCTGCCGCTCCGACTGCGGGACGGCGGTTAATGCATAATCCTTCATATCTCATTCCTCCAGTATCTTTTGATAAGACACTGGTACCAGGCGCGGAAGGGTTCAGGAAACGAAAAGAGGCTCCCTGCCGTTTCCGACAAGAAGCCTCACAGACGCCACCAAAAAGAAGAGGCGCTGCGTCTGCCGGCTTCTCTGGTGGTCGTTTCCTATACGCTGTCCTTGTCAGCCTCACGGGACTGAATTAAAGGTACCAGTATGATATTGCGTTCATTATGCAGGTATCTATTAACGTTGTCAACGCCGTTTTCTTAACTTTTCAACATCAAGCGCTTTCAATTAAAAAGAGGAGTGGATCGTATGCTAAGATAGAATGAAAGAGTCTTAGAAAAGGGAGGAGAAAGTTCATGTCTTCGATGTCTGAGCGTTTTTACATGTTTGCAGAGCAGGAGTGTTCCGGGTCGAGTCCTTTGTATGAGCACCTGGCTGAACAGATGGCTGGAGACGACGATATCCTTCAGCTGGCAGAACAGGCACCGGATGGTCAGCCCGTGCCAAACCTGCTGTTCGGGGCTGTCCACTACCTTTTAATGGGAGAACGGGACCATCCGCTCCAGGCGTTTTACCCAACATTCACGAATCACCCGAAGCCGAAGGAACGGGCGTATCCCGTTTTCCGGAGTTATGTATTTACGAATAAACAGGCGGTTCAAAAGCTCATACGGGAAAAGCGTGTGCAGACGAATGAAGTGCGTCGC
Source organism: Halobacillus litoralis (assembly GCF_009856355.1). Lineage (GTDB taxonomy): Bacteria > Bacillota > Bacilli > Bacillales > Halobacillaceae > Halobacillus > Halobacillus litoralis_B. The sequence goes on from NZ_WMEW01000011.1 coordinate 18,983, forward strand.
TGTGCCTATCTCTATCCGGTTTTCTGTCACATTGCCGTCCGTACGAACCGTCCGCTCGGCCTGATCGAAATCGGCACGAGTGCCGGCCTGCAGCTGCTTGTTGACCGGTATTCGTACAGTTATGGCAGGGATACGATCTATGGCTGTGCCCGATCCCAGCTGTATCTTAATTCAGAGGTCCGTCACGGGAAGCTGCCGGGTTTTATGCATCAGCCGCCAGTCATTAAGGAAAAGATCGGAGTGGATCTGCACGTTTGTGATGTGACCCATGAGGAGACGATGCTGTGGTTGAAGGCGCTTATCTGGCCGGAACATAACCAAAGGCGGGAGCATCTGGAGCAGGCCGTGCAGGAACTGCGCCTGAACCCGCCGGATTTCTACGAGGGGGATGGGGTGGAGGTTCTCCCTGAACTGGCTCGACGGATACCGGAAGATCAGGCGTTGTGCATCTTCCACACCCATGTGGCCAATCAGATGCCGGTTGAAGTCAAGACACGACTTCATGAACGCCTCGTGGAAATCAGCGGAACCCGACAGGTGTTTCATATCTATAACCATATGAATGACTCCGATCTTCATATGGATGTGTATGAGGACGGGAGAATTGAAACCCATACGATTGGAGCGACGGACGGCCACGGCCGCTGGTTCGACTGGTATCTTGAAGAACCCGTTCCAGAGAGGACAGAACAATGACAACGACCTTTGAAAAACTAACCGTTCCCACCGAGGAACACGTCGCAGCCTTCAACCGTTGGAACAACGATGATCAGCTGATTCCGCTGATCCGTCCCAACAAAAACGAAGAAGAGCTGTCCGGCCGAAGTACTATGACCCTCGCGGACTTGGAAAAACGCCTGAGCGACCATACGATTTTTCTGATCTATGCGGATGGAAAACTGGTTGGGGAAATGAATTACATGATTGACCCTCCACACCTTTTCAAAAAAGCACCCCGGTCGGCATGGATCGGCATTACAATCGGTGAACCTGAAGGGCGTGGGAAGGGGATTGGTGTTCTCGCCATGGCTCATATAGAGGAAAAAATCAAGGAAGCCGGGTTGGAGAGGATTGAACTCGGCGTATTTGAATACAATACAAGAGCCCGGCGGCTGTACGAAAAAATGGGGTACAGCGAACTGGCACAGCAGGCTGATTTCACGTACTGGCAGGGCCGGATGTGGGCAGACGTGCGCATGGAGAAGCAGATCTTTCATCTATAGGGGAAGTTGAGAAAGGAGCGGCCTGTCGGCAGCTCCTTTTCTATATCTCACTCTTCTGTTTCTTTGAAAAAAACGTGTACACAACGTAAGCAATAACAGCCACAACCCCGATGTCTTTGAACGTCGTATATCCAATGTCACCTTGAACGATTTCAAAAACAATAAACCCAAGCATAACCAAGCCTCCGAGCGCTATAAGGATGGCTTTCGTTTTCTTTTTCATAATATCCTCCCTTTCCTTTTCTTCTCCACTACCCTTTCTGATGAGTGGTAAACAGAAATTGGAAAGCGGGGAATATCCGTTCTTATGGAATCCTTTTCTGATAATTTGCGATTTTTCTGAAAAAAGGATTGCCAGGAAGTGAATAAACTGGCATAATTATTCTCGTCATTACATTTCAGGGGGTGGAAGGGTGGAACATGTAGTAGCCATTTGGAAAGATGAGAAGAATGGGCTCGGCATTATTGAGGTGAAAGATCAAGTGTTTGGTTCATCATTTCACCCGGTCTGTTATCAGAAAGAAAGCGAAGGAAAATACTCGATTATCAATGGGTTGTGGTATACGACCTATCACGGTGCGCGCCAGTATTTCCGTGCGAAAACAAACCCATACAGTGGTTACGGACGTATGCGCAAAATCCAGTAGCTTATCCTTTAGGGAGGCAAAGCTGTAAAGGGGAACATAGAATAGCTGGACACAGCCGGTGCTCTCGCTGGGTTACATAGGTACGCCCGGCTGAAGGAGCTTCTTTTTCTTCTTGAAAGCTGGAACAAGGCCTGTGCAGCTCAAATGCTTCATCAGCAGCCCTTAGTGACTCGTAAAAGGCTGGCTGATGACCTCTGCTTTTTGTCAGACCTATGAAAAGATTACGTGGCCTTATAGAATTGTATTTTATATTGAACGAACCCCGGAGGGTGCTCCGGGGCTTTTTTGATTCAAAAGAATTAGTCTATTTATCCTAAATACGTGAAATTAGTTAAAAATGAGAGAAATATTGAAATATCCATTGGTTTTTTGTTCGTTATAATGGAATATCCGGAAAAATAGAACTTTTCTATTCGGAAAAAGCATTTTATAATGAACACAATCATTCTCTAAAACGAACGAAAAGAACGAGGCGTTCTGCTGGGACTGTCATACAGGACTACGGAACGAACCAATGGAGGTAATGAAATGGAAAATGTGGTGTCCATCCCGTCTGTCCAGGAAGACCGGCCGTCGCTGAACATCCACGGTGTCAAACATACGTACATGAAACCGAGAATTACAGCATTCATTCCTGCTCACAATGAAGAAAAGTCCATCCGTGACTGCCTGGCCGGCCTCGGTGATCAGACGCTGCCCAAAGACGTGGAACTTGATGTTATTGTGATCGCCGACAACTGCACAGACCGGACAGAGGAAGTTGCTCTCGCTGCAGGGGAAGAATTCAATCTCAACTTGAAAGTGTTGACGACTGTCAATAACAAGCAGCGGAAAGTAGGCGCGTTAAATGCTGCCTGGAAGAGCATTTACGGTGACCCTCTGGACCTCTACGATAAGAAACCGAGCGTTTATGAGGAATTTTACAAAACCTCCGTCAAAGCGGTTCTCGGGATGGATGCCGACAGCCGGCTTGCTCCAGATGCCCTGACACAGCTGTGGGAAGGCCTGATGAGCGCCCGGAATATCGGCGGGGTGATGGCGAAGTATACGATGCGCATGCCGAAAAAGAAGAGCCTGATCTCTAAAGATGATGTTCATTACGAGGAAATGATTGCAAGTGGTCAGTACGGCGGTCCGATAACGCGCTGGTGGACCCACCAGCAGAAGCAGGATATGGCGAGCTGGCTGCTTGATCTGCAGTACCGGGGCGGGAGCACCTATGTTCTCGGAGGACAGGCGACACTGTTCCGCCCGGAAGCTCTTCAGGACATTATTGAGGAAAACAAGCTGGATGGCCCATGGCAGGATGAAAGTGATGTAGAGGATATGCTGTTAACCTGGCAGATCCAGAAAAGGTGGAAAACCCTCATCAGTCCTAAGGCCCGCTGTTTTGTAGATTCCATGCGTTCCTACCACACCTTCCGTCAGCAGCGGAATAAATGGCAGGGAGGGACGGTGGAGCTTCTGACCAACAGTGACATCGGCGTAAAATCGAAACACCGTTCGAAAATCTGGCGGTCCCAGATTAAAACATTCATTGATTTGATGATCCGCCTGTTGTTCCTCAGCCTTCTGACCGTATCGATAGCGACTGATCAATTCTTCTGGTCATGGATCTGGTTGACGCCGATTATTCTTGCGTCCGTCCTGAATACGATCCTTGCCTTGAAAACACCGATGCACCGACCCATTGATGTGATTCTCGCCGGGTTGTTGATCAGTCCTGAAATGTATATGTGGGTCAACTTTGTGACCTTCTCCCACGTCTGGCTCGGCAAGCTTTCCGCCCACAAAAAAGATGGATGGGCGATCCAGTACAGTGCCGAAAGAGGAGCAACGCGGAGTAAACTGGCTGAAGGACTGGTCGGCATCGCAGCCGCTGCTGGAGTGCTCGTCTATCTGGCTTTCCATTACCGTGACTTCCTGACAAGTACCCCTGTACAGGAAGCGGTGTACCCTTATCTCGATACAGGCTGGGTGATCTTAACCGCGCTTACCATTTATACCTCATTGCTGATGGCGTACCAAATCTGGACACTTCGTGGCAGACATACAGCGTGACCACTCGATTTGAAGGAGGACATAACGATGAAAGTAAAAAAAGCGATCATTCCAGCGGCTGGTTTTGGAACGAGGTTTCTTCCGGCTACGAAAGCCCAGCCGAAGGAAATGCTGCCGATTGTCGACAAGCCGACGATTCAATACATTGTAGAGGAAGCTATTGAAGCGGGCATCGAAGAAATCATCATCGTGACCGGGAAGGGGAAGCGGTCAATCGAGGATCATTTCGACACCGCCTTTGAATTGGAGAAAACACTTCTGGATAAAGGAAAACAGCAGCTGCTTGACCAGGTCCGCTACACATCAAACCTCGCTGATATTCATTACATCCGGCAGAAGGAGCAGAAAGGTCTCGGCCATGCAGTCTGGTGTGCCCGCCATTTCATTGGGGACGAGCCGTTTGCTGTTCTGCTCGGCGATGATATCGTAAGGAGTCCACGGCCGGGGATCCGCCAGTTGATGGATATCTATGAAGAAACCCAGTCGCCAGTCATCGGTGTCAAAGCTGTGCCGATGGAAGACACGCACAAATACGGTGTTATCCAGCCGGCTGCCCAGCAGGGACGCTGGTATGATGTGGAAGGTTTTGTTGAAAAGCCGAAACCGGGGACAGCACCTTCCAATATGGCGATTATCGGTCGCTACGTCCTGACACCTGAAATCTTTGCCTTCCTGGATCGTCAGGAAATCGGAGCCGGTGGTGAAATCCAGCTGACTGACGCGATCGATCGTTTGAATGCCATCCACTCCGTCTACGCGTGGGAGATAGAAGGACGCCGCTATGATGTAGGAGAAAAACTGGGATTTGTCCAGACGACCATCGATCTTGCTCTCGAGCGGGAAGAGCTGCAGGAGGATCTCTATCATTATATGAAAAAGGTTGTCGCAGACTATGAAGCGGTCCGCAGAAAAACACAGATCTCTTAAACGAAAAATGTCTCCGCCTCTTAAGGGCAGGGGGCGTTTTTTTTTGTAAAGAGCGTCCAGGAATGATGGTCCTTGTCACGGTTCATCCATGTTACGATGGAAAAGGTGTACCAAAAGTAGGGAATCTCTCTTCAGGGCCTTTAGAAAAAGAAGAAGGAGGAGTGGACATGGACAATGAACAGGCGGTCAGGTGGGGAACGCCCGCCTTGATGAATGCCGCCTTCCGTTTGAAATAGACGTCATACATAAAAAAAGATCGATCACCTGATGACAAAAGGTGAGGTGGAGGGATATAGATAGTGATTGTCGGTCGGATTGTTTTTGTTCTAGGATTGTTTTTTGTATTTTTTAGTGCGATCGCTGCAATTGAGATGCTTTTTTTAGGCGGGGGAGAATCCGTCCTCCCCTGGTTTGGCTTGTTGAATGGATTCACAGCCATGGGCGTCGGCGACCTTGTAACCAAAGCGAATCAGACGGTGGAGTAGGTGATGATGGTGAATGGATTTATCGTTCTTGCAGGCGCAGGTTTGTTTTTATATGTCGTCTTTACGGTAAGTTATATAGATAAAAAGATGAGCAAGCAGGAGAGGGATATAGAGGAAGTGAAATCTCTTTTAAAAGTAGTGATAAAGGAGCAGCACAGTAAGGAGAGTACAGGAAAGGAGTGAATGTTGTGAATCTATGGTTACTCATCGTTGGCGGGATTATTCTCCTTTTTGCTCTGGATGTTTTGTTGAAAAAGCTGCTGGGGGTAAAGAAGAGGAGGTCCGTTCATGAAACATCTGGAAAAAAGGCTTATCAATGGGTGAGAGGTGTGGCGGCCGTTGTTTTTGTAAGTCTGCTCTGGCCTGTGCTCTCCTTGGATTCCCCCTTTTATCTAAGGGTATTCTGGGTCAGCTTTTTTGTCATCATGACAGGCATTGAGGTCTGGTTTGAATACCGATACATCAAAGCATCCAGACAGTTTATCAAAACGCTCGCCCTCGGGTCGGTATTGATCACATTTGCCCTGTTTCTCCATTAAATAGGAAAGGCGGGAAAGACGATGAAGCTTGAAAATGCCGTGTTTTTGAATGCGGAAGGATCTTTGGAAAAAGGTGGATTCCGTATTGTGAACGGGAATATTACCTTTCAACCCGGGGCTCAAGGAGAAGAAGTGATGGACTGTGAGGAGTACATCATTGTGCCTGGTTTAGTGAATGCCCACTTTCACAGCTATTCCCCTTTAGCAGCCGGGCTGATGAAAGAGATGGCCATCCAGGACTGGGCTGGTGATTCGGACCAGGGCCGCATCCAGCAGCTGTTTTTTGATTATCTGGATCACCATATGCCCCGGGAGCTTTTCTATAAGGTGGCGCAGAAGAGTTACATCGAAATGGTGAAAGGCGGCGTCACCTTCGTGAGTGACTCCGACCCCGGACCATCCCCGTGGCAGCTGAGTGAAGCCGTGAACGACCTGGGAGTCCGGGGAATCGTGGATACCTATGAGGAAATCGGCGGGTATCATAACAAAATGAACGGACGGGTGATGTTCGGCACGCATCTCCTGGAAGAGGAAGACCTGTCCGAAGAGGAGCTGCGGAAGCTGCAAGACGAGAAAGAAGCGTACAAGGCCGTCCGGATGACTCACTGCATGGAAAACAAGTGGCGCCATGACCTCGTTTACGAGGCGTTCGGCCGGTCCAGCGTCGAGCTCTATCAGGAGCGCGGCCTGCTGGATAAGGAAACCGTCCTTTTTCACGGCGTCTATCTGTCAGAGGAAGATATCGGGATGATTGCGGATCAGGGAAGTTCCGTTGTGCACTGTCCGTTATCCAACCTCGACACCGGAGCAGGCGTGGCGGATGTTCCTTTAATGCTCGAAAAAGGGGTGAATGTCTCTCTAGGCACCGATTTTGTCCACACGAATATGTGGCATCTCATGAGGATGGTGTATTACGGCTTGAAGATCCATCAGCCGGTTGAACGCTTTTCCGCTGCGGATGTATGGAAGATGGCAACAGTGAATGGCGCGGCCGCGTATGGACTGCAGGACAGGCTGGGTCGAATCGAAGAGGGATGTGAAGCGGATCTCGTCTTTATCAAAAAGAACGAATATACAGGCGCCCCTTTTGAAGATGAAGGTTTTTCCACTGCCCTGAACAACCTGATGTTTCAGACGAGGGAAGCGGATGTGCACCACGTCATGGTGGCAGGGGACTGGGTGATGAAAGAGAGCAGGATGACGAAAGTCGATGAACAGGAAATCAACGAGGCGTTCTCCAAAGCGCTGAAGGGGTTTCAGGAATATGTGAATGAGCGGAGGGATGGCTGATGCAGGCGGTTTTGTTTGATCTGGATGGAACGCTGCTTGACCGGGACGCTTCTGTCCGGGCGTTCATCACCCGGCAGCATGAGCGGTGGCAGGGAAGGCTCGGCTTTATTCCTATAGAAACGTACGTGCGGAGGTTTCTAGAACTGGATGACCGCGGATATGTGTGGAAGGACGTGGTCTATCAGCAGCTGATCGACGAATTTCATATCAAAGGTGTCACGTGGGAAGAACTGTTGGACGACTATTTGACACACTTTCAAGATTCCTGTGTACCTTTTCCTTTTCTTGTCGAAACCTTGGAAGCTTTGAAGAACACGGGATGGAAGCTCGGCGTCATTACGAATGGCCGTGATCCGTTCCAGATGGATAACATGAAAGCGCTCGGTATCGATGGTTTCATGGATGACATCCTCATTTCTGAATCCGAAGGCATCAAGAAGCCCGATTCCGTGATTTTTCAAAGGGCGGCCTGGAGACTGGGGGTCCCTGTGGAAGCCTGTGTTTTTATTGGGGACCACCCGGAAAAAGATGTCCAGGCGGCTGCCGCAGCAGGCATGAAAGCCGTTTGGAAGAAAGACCCGCATTGGAAAACAGCACCAGCGGACGCCGTGATCACTGGCTTAAAGGACCTATCCGGAGTCCTTGAGAACCTGCAGGAAAAAGAAAAGCTGAATCGGCTGAAAGAGTGCTGGCCCGATCTGGTGCTGCACCGGTTTACAAAGAATGAGCTTGGTCAGAACAATGATGTGTACGTTGCCAATGGTACGTTCGTGTTCCGCTTTCCGAAATATAAGGAAGGGATCCGCAAGCTCATCAAGGAAACGCATGTCCTTGACCATGTTCAAGGGAAGCTTCCCCTGACCATTCCCGTCCCCATATACAGATCTCTGGAGGATAGGGAACCGGGGAACGTCTTTGCGGGCGCCCGTTGGATCGAAGGAGAGCCGCTGTGGCCGGAGTCTATGAAAAAGCTGTCGGAGTCTTCTCAGAGAAAGCTCGCAGGACAGCTTTCCTTCTTCCTGCAGACGCTGCATGCCATTCCTCCCGGACAGCTGAATGTAGTGAAGACGACCGCTGAACAGATCAAAGATGATCTTAAGACGCTTTACCATCGTATCCGGGGTCAATTGTTCCCTTATATGACCCCCATGGCCCGTCGTCATGTGAATGACACCTTTGAACGCTTTTTTGAGAAAGAAGCTTTTACGTTTTCGACGACACTTATCCATGGGGATTTCGGTCCGTCCAATTTGCTTTGGGACAGAAAAGAAGAGCGCATTACCGGGGTCATTGACTTCGGAGAAGCAGGCATCGGCGATCCAGCTTATGACTTTGCAGGTCTTCTGGCCGGCTACGGCGAAGCCTTTGTTAAGGAAGGCTTATCTCAGTATCCGGAAGGGGAGCGTTTGTTTGGGCGGGCCCTTTTTTATAAGCAGACGTTCGCTCTGAAAGAAGCTCTTCATGGGTTGGATCATGGAGATGCCGAGGCATTTGAAAGTGGAATGGCCGGATATCGGTAATCGGAGGAAAGAGCGGTACAATTCGAAGGAGGGATTGCAATGATCAACTACCATAACCGTACGTTCGTATCCGTTGAAAACAGTGCAGGGGGAGAAGTATCGTCCAAAACACAGTTTACGTATTATCAGGAGGGCAGCATCCTTTATGCTGATTATGCAGGTGGAGATATTATCAAAGGCAGATTGATCGGCATTGTCCATGAGGATGACACGCTGGAGTTCAGGTACAACCATATCAATACAAATCATGAAATTAGAGGCGGAAAGTGCCGGTCTGTGCCACACATCAATGAGGACGAGCAGCTGGAGCTGCATGAAGAGTGGCAGTGGATGGATGAGGAACAAACGACAGGGACCTCTGTCATTAAAGAGGTACAGTCCAGAGAACTGCACCGCACATTTAAAGAGAAGAACCTGTAAATGCACCATCCAGAGTAAGAAAGGCACGATCGCGGAGCCTGCGACCGTGCCTTGTTTTTATTCCTTTACATACTTTTCAAAATACCGTCCCCAGTGCGGCTGGGTTCCATCCGCATCCTTAAATCCATACATGTCGGAAAGGCCCCACGTGCTCAAGGCCTGTCCATTGAAACGAGCAGTATCCGGATCAAGTACGAGGTGTTTCAACGCTTCTCCAATGTAAGCCGGCGATTCGGAGGCGATGAAGTGGGGGTCGACCTCGGCGCCCTCCTTCCAGTTTTCCTCTGTAACACCAAAGTGTTCCAACATCGCTTCTGAACGGAGGAATCCCGGTGTCAACGAAACAGCGGTAATGCCAAAGGCTTTCAAGTCCTCCGCCATCGCTTCGGCCATGTGAATGTTTGAGATTTTGGCCAGGCTGTAATAGAAGCTGCCGCGGTACTTGTCATCGGTGCCATCGGTTATTTCTACTATCAAGCCGGAGCGGTTCTTTTTCATAAGCGGTACTGCATAATGAGCCGTAATGATGTGAGCCTGGACAGCCTGGTTCAGCAGCTGCAGCCCTTTAGTCAGATTATGCTCTGCGATATCTCTGCCCCATTCAGTCAGCGGGTCGCCGCCCCAGATGTCATTGACGAGGATATCCAGCTTTCCGCCCTGTTCCTCTTCAATCTTATGAAAAAGCCTTTGAACCTCTTCTTCCTTTGTATGGTCGACTTTCACAGGGATGCCGGTCCCACCGGCCTTCGTAACCAGTTCTGCACTTTCTTCAATCGTCTCCTTCCGCTCCATCGGAGACTGTTCTTCTCTTGTCGTCCGTCCCGTTACGTAAACGACAGCCCCGGTTTCTCCGAGCTTGACGGCCATGGCTCTTCCTGCGCCTCTAGTGGCTCCTGCGACAACAGCGACTTTATTTGTGATGTCCATCGGATCATCCTTTCTTTTGCATTATCTTTATCCTATCTTTAATCTATGACAAAGAGTGTCATACTTTAAAAAAGGGAGGGATTTTTTTATGAAAGCGGAACGATTGATCAAAATCCTTCTGCTTCTCCAGCATGGCCAGACAGTGACGACCCGCCGGATGGCTGAGGAGCTGGAAGTATCGGAACGGACGATTCACCGTGATATGGAATCCTTGAGTGCCGCAGGACTTCCGATTTATGCAGAAAAAGGGCGCACAGGGGGATGGAGACTCGTCGATCATTGGAAACAGAAGCTCAGCTGGCTGAAGGAGCAGGAGATGCTGGCCTTATTCCTTCCACCCGCAGGAAAAATCATACAGGATCTGCATATGGATGATGGCGGGGAGGACCGGATACAGAAGCTCCTGTTATCGCTGCCGGAGCAGTCAAAAAAGACGGCCTGGAATGTGTGGTCCCGCATTTATGTGGACATGGGCACCTGGAAAGATGGTCAGGAGGAAGCAGGCCCGGAGCTGGATGTTTTGAAAAAGGCGGTCATGGAGGATAGAAAAGTTCAGATGATCTACGAAAAAGCAGATGGAACGGTGACAAAGGGAACCATCTGCCCGCTCGGTCTGATTGCAAAGGCGAACCAATGGTACGTAGCTGCGTTGAATGATAAGGGAGAATACCGAAGCTATAAACACGCGCGGGTCAAAATGGTAACCGGAACAGAAGAAACGTTCGAAAGACCTGTGGACTTTCATCTGGCCTCCTATTGGGAAGAATCGAAAAAGCATTTCACCCGTAACCTCCCGACGTACGCGGCAACCCTCCGTGTTTCGCCGGAAGCGTATCCCCGCCTTCGATTTACCGGGCGTTTTGCAACGCTGGATGGAGAAGGACGTGCAGGGGCTGATGGCTGGGTGGACCAGTCCTTGTCGTTCAATACAGAAGAAGAAGCCATCGGTTTTGTGACAGGTTTCGGAAGCCAGGTGAAGGTGATAAAGCCTGAAGCACTCATTGAAAAGATTAAAGCAAGAGCACAGGGCATTCTGGACCTTTATAAATGAATAGCGAGAAAGACATGAATCATCCGTTTTTTTTGATATGATAAAGAAGAATATGGCAGGAAAAGGGAGGACGAAATCATGGGGAAAACTAAAGTAGGCCTTCTGTTCGGTGGGAAATCCTCGGAACATGAAGTATCGCTGCAGTCAGCTAAAAACATTATGGAAGCGGTGGATCATGAACGGTATGAGGTCACCTTGATCGGCATTGATAAGCAGGGGGAGTGGCACTTAAGCAGTCCGGATAATTACTTGATGAATGAAGACCATCCGGATAAAATCGCGCTCCATAAATCGAACAAAAACGTCGCAGTCGTCCCGGGGCGGGAGAAGGATCAAATGATTCCGGTCACAGGATCAGAAGCATTAGACCAGCTGGATGTCATCTTTCCGATTCTCCACGGTCCGCTCGGAGAAGACGGCAGTATACAGGGAATGCTCCGGATGGCCAATCTTCCTTACGTAGGCCCGAATGTGCTCAGCTCCGCCGTATGCATGGATAAAGACATAACCAAGAAACTCCTGCAATCCGCCGGGTTTCAGGTCGCTGACTGGTTCACCGTGAAGCGGTCTGCATCAAACGCCCCGTCTTTTGAAGAAGTGAAGAACAAACTTGGTGTTCCTTTCTTCATTAAACCGGCGAATCAAGGATCCTCGGTCGGTGTCAGCAAGATCAGGACTGAAGCAGAATACAAGGAAGGCTTGGAAAAAGCGCTGCAGTATGACCACAAGGTAATGATTGAAGCGTTCGTGGAAGGCAGGGAAATCGAGTGTGCCGTGCTTGGAAATGACCATCCCGCCGCTTCCACCGCTGGAGAAGTGCTGCCCAACAGTGATTTTTATTCCTATGAAACGAAGTATATTGATGAAAACGGAGCGTCTCTGCAAATCCCAGCTGACTTGGATGAGAAGGTTATGGAGAACATCCGCACCCAGTCCGTACAGGCGTTTGAAGCTCTGGAATGTCAGGGTCTTGCACGGGTGGACTTCTTCCTGAAGGAAAACGGGGCGCTGATCATCAATGAAGTCAACACCCTGCCCGGCTTTACAAAAATCAGTATGTACCCAAAACTGTGGGAAGCGAGCGGCATTTCTTATCCGCAGCTGATTGAGAAGCTTCTGGATCTCGCCATCGAACGGCATCATCAGGATCAAGCATTGAAGAATACCGTCGACTGATCCCTGGAGTATGCTTCAAAAGCGAGGCTTCCCTTGTAAGAAACACCGATAGCATAAGGTGAAGGCGTGAGTCTCAAAGTGTAGAAGATCATAAATGAAGCGGCTGTCCCGATCAGGATTTCTGTGATGGGGAGGCCGCTTTTTTATGTACAAAAGGGAAACGTTGATATATTTTCGATTTGGTCGATATATTTGGATTTTGACTGATATATCTCCAAAATAATTGATATATGCCTGAAAAGATTGATATATCCCATATTTAATGGATATCCTTCCAAAACCGCATAAGAAAGAAAGCCATCTCTCAACCGCTTTCTCAGGCAAACCTGCTTTTTTTTACTTCCCACTGTTTATCCGAATCAATGACCCGGTTTAGTTTGGCGCAGAACGTTTCTGCTTCCCAGAGGGTTGTAAATTTCTTAGTAAGATGGCTGCTTGAATCTTTTAACGTTTCCACTTTTCCATTCCGTGTTCGTTCAATAAGGAACATCATTGCTCAGCCTTTCTATATCAGCAGGGTTGTTTATTATATTAATATAATATTATCTCATGGATTAAAGAGGAAGGGAACAGCTCGATGTGTTTTGAAATATTCCTTTAATATTGTAATGGCTGATGTAATAAAAGGCATGAGAAAACCCTCCAGCAAAAGCTGGAGGGTTTTTATGATGATTTATTTGGCTTTCTTCCAATAAGCAGCGTCCTTATTGGAGCGGGTTGGCGGGAATGTATCTCCATTGCTCAGTTCGATATGTTTTTCATCTTCCGTAACGTCCGCATCGTTACCGCCGTTTACCAAACCATCAAATTCATACGTGCCGTTTTCAGGTGCTTTTTCTCCAGTCTTATAACGCTCTGCCATTTCAAAAAACCCCTTTTCATTTATTTTTGTTACATAGAGAATATACCCATATCCATTTCCTATAAACGTAAAAAACACATAGAAATGGTAAAACATTTATTATTTAGGAAAAATGATATATGTAATAAAATGTAATGGGTGTACAAAGAAGGAGGAAAGATCATTCCGCCTGTTACGATTGGGTGGATCGGGTCGGGAGGTATAGGTCGGATTGGTGTTGGTTTTGCTGCGCTTTTTTTACAAGTTCCTTCCTAGGTATCAAAAAGGATACCATGCCACAAAAATGTGCATACTTACATGGTCTTTGCGGCTGTGCTATGCTATGTCTGCATCACCGAAACAAACCAGATTCGTGCAGGGAAGTGTGCGTTTGAAACCAGCATAGGGACGCTCGTTAGTCCGATGAGGGACGGGCAGCACGGAACCTGTGAAGCCCCGTTGTTGGAGAGCGGTCTGAAGATAGAGAGAAAAGATCATCTGCAACGTGTGGGGTGGCGTTGGTGACGTTTCTACCCTTAAACGTGACCAACAGGCGGACGCGGTAAGATTCCTGAATGACTTCAGTCATATCTGGTCAATCGGAGATCTCGAAGCTTTTTCGACAGACAAAATAGAGAGAAACAAAAAACTGCATTTAAAGGAGACGATTGGAATGGAACCGATTCAAGCACTAAATCAACGTTATTCAACAAAGGAATTTGATCAAGAGAAAAAAATCTCTGCAGAAGACATTGAAAAAATCAAAGGGATGCTCCAGCTTGCTCCATCTTCTGCAAACGTACAGCCGTGGCATTTCATCCTGGCAACGACAGAAGAAGGGAAGAAACGTGTAGCCAAAGGTGCAGAAGGGACGTTCAGCTTCAACGAACCAAAAGTGCTGGACGCTTCAGCGGTCGTTGTTTTTGCAACGAAAACAGACATCACGGATGAGTTCCTTCATCATATCAGTGAAAAGGAAGACCAGGACGGTCGTTTTGCTGAACAGAAATTCAAAGAGATGAACCATAACGTACGAAAAATGTTTGTGGATACCCATAAATTTGACCTGAAGGATCTATACCACTGGTCTGAAAAGCAGACGTACCTGAATGTAGGAAGCTTCCTGCTTGGTGTGGCTGAACTTGGGATTGATGCTGTCCCAATGGAAGGTATGGATATGAAGGCCTTGGATGAGGAGTTCAACCTACGCGAAAAAGGATTCACTTCCAGCGTGGTGGTTTCCCTGGGCTACCGTAAGTCAACGGACTTTAACGCGGAGCTGCCAAAATCCAGACTGGATCAGGCGGAAATCATCGAGGAAGTGTAACGGTATAGAGGAACAACGAAAACAGGTGGGGCTGGCAGCCCCGCCTGTTTTTTATTTTCCGCTGTTTCGAATGGCTTTTTCCATCAGAAACTGTACGCCGTATATGATGATGGATAAATGAACGCAGATGAAATACCAGATTGTATGATTGATTTTTTTTAATTTGAATAACCCGAGCCGCTCCCAGACCTCTGCTAATGCATAGGCATTTATGATATTTAAGAGCGCATTCAGCCATACATACTTTTTGAATGTCCCATAGGTGAATTTGAAAATCCAAATGGTTGCCAGAAAGAACGGTCCGATTTTATACGTGTAATCCACAGGTCCGGGGGAGAGGGGGTTTTTGTTCTCCCACCATTTCCTCTGATTCGAAACAACGCTGAGGACGCTGATGATTAAACTTGTAAAGCTGGCGATCGGTAAATACCTGAAAAAGGTCCGCTTACCGAGGAAGAAAGCTGAAAGCCAGGAGAGGATGAACAAAGTTACCGGGAATATAATCTTCAGCTTAGGTTTAGCCATTTTTTCCGCTCCTTACATGCAATTGTTGCAGTTAGGGTGTCCATCATCCTGCAAAACCATGCCTGACAGAGGCGTTACATTAAAAAACGTCAATACCTGACCAGCCATCTTGGGGAGGTAACCAGGCATTAACTCTCACTCTGAGGTTCTGAAGCGTGGTTTTCCGGATGGTCAAAGGAAAGTGAGTGATTTCTCATCTTACTTTGGGATGGAACACATGCAGGGACCCGCTCAAGGCAGGCTCGGGTAGTTGGTATAGAGGAATTGTTACAAAAATGCACAAAAAAAGACTTCCCGGAATGGGAAGTCTTTTTCAACGAGTAACGATTACTTTTGAACGTTAGCCGCTTGTGGTCCGCGGTCGCCTTCAACGATTTCAAACGTTACTGTTTGGTTTTCTTCTAGAGTTTTGAAACCTTCGCCTTGAATAGCAGAGAAGTGTACGAATACATCGTCTTGTCCTTCTACTTCAATAAAACCGAAACCTTTGCTTTCGTTAAACCATTTCACATTACCTTGTAACATAAATTGTTACCTCCTGCGTGGATCTGATCCACATTGTATTACTATAATTGCTCTGCATATTCATTCCAGACGAAAGTCACTGAGTAGTTCCTTCTGCTTTCATTCCTAAACGAACAAGAATAATTAATTACTACTATATCAGGGAGATGAGGATACGTCAACCATACAAGAAAAAAAGCTTTTATATGCCATTAGAAAAAGGGTTGAGTATCATTTTCAGAATAGGGCTAATATTGACTATTATTGAAAGCGCCTTCAATTTTCTTTCAATAACTTATATACTGAATACGACAGGAGTAGATTAAAAACGGCAGAAGTTTTTTTCCTTGCCGTTTTTTATTTTTGCAACAAGAGAGGAGAAGTCTGTTTTGGAAAACAAACGTAAAGGATTGTTTCAAAAAGGGTTGGATGTCATAGAGCGTGTGGGGAATAAGCTTCCGCATCCAATCACATTATTTGCTGTCCTGGCTCTGTTGGTTGTTCTCATTTCGGCAGTGGTTTCCAGCTTTGGTGTAAGCGTGGAGCATCCCGGGGAAGAGGGGGAAACGGTCGAAGTGACCAATCTGCTCAGCGCAGATGGCATTGAATACATCTTTTCCAGTATGACGGAAAACTTTATCGGTTTTGCTCCGCTGGGCGTTGTACTTGTGACGATGATTGGAATCGGGCTCGCGGAACGGACCGGACTGATCAGTGCCTGCCTTCGTGGATTCGTTTTATCTGTTCCAAGATCATTGATTACATACGGACTCGTTTTTGCGGGTGTCATGTCCAGTGTGGCCTCTGATGCAGGTTATGTAGTGCTTCCGCCGCTTGGGGCTGTGATTTTTGCCGCCCTCGGACGTCATCCGCTGGCCGGACTGGCTGCGGCTTTTGCAGGGGTATCCGCCGGCTTCAGTGCCAACTTGTTTTTATCTGCGACCGACCCCTTGCTGGGTGAATTGACGATAGATGCAGCAGCGATCATTGATCCGGCTTATGCAGACGGCATGAATATTGCGATGAACTATTACTTCATCATCGTATCTGTCTTCCTGCTGACCTTTGTCGGTGGAATCGTCACGGAAAAGATAGTCGAGCCGCGTCTCGGTGAGTATAAGGGACAGTTCCGTGAAGATTTGAAGGGACTCAATGCGATCGAAAAGAAAGGATTGAAATGGGCCGGCATTTCCATTGCCATTGCTGTTGTACTGACGGCCCTGTTGATTCTTCCGCCGGGCGCACCGCTGAGAGGTGAGGATGGAGCAATTATCCAGTCACCGTTCATGAGTTCTCTTGTACCGATCATAACGATTCTGTTCTTCATTCCGGGATTGTTTTACGGAATAGCGACCAAGAAAATCAAAAATGATAAGGACGTCGCCGAGCAGCTTTCGGATACGATGGCATCCATGGGCATGTTCATTGTGCTCGCCTTCACGGCCGGACAGTTTGTCGCGTATTTTTCAGAAACCAATATGGGACTCGTGATCGGGGTTTATGGAGCTGAACTGCTGGAATCCGCCAATCTTTCAGGGATCCCATTGATATTAGGGTTTATCCTTGTGGCTGCTGTCATCAACTTATTCATCGGCAGTGCCTCGGCGAAGTGGGCGATGATGGCCCCGGTGTTTGTACCAATCATGATGCAGCTCGGCTATTCCCCGGAGCTGACACAAATGGCTTACCGGGTAGCCGATTCAACGACGAACATTATTACACCACTGATGACCTACTTTGCCATCATTATCGCCTTTGCTCAGAAGTACGATAAAAAAATGGGAATCGGAACACTGATTTCCGTTATGTTCCCGTACTCCGTTTTCTTCCTTATTTCCTGGACGATCATGCTGATCATCTGGATGATGACAGGAGCGGACTTAGGGCCGGGATCACCGATTCATTATTAGAAAAACAAAGGACGTCCGCCGTTATGGCGGGCGTCTTTTTTTACCTTCTTCAGAACATCATTATGTTAAAATACAGATAATTACAAATGTGGGAGGTGTCATGCCTGTAGAAAAATCGAAAGGATACGTACGAAAAGAACAGTTGTATACGGTAAAAGAACGCCGGAGTTTCATCCTTAATAAGCGGACTTTAAGAGCTGGGTAAAAACGACGGAAGAGGGGACGGTTCTAATCAGTTCGGAGCATCCCTGCAAGCGTGAATCAGGGAATATCGGTAACAAATAAATCATAGGAAGAAAGTGAACAAATACCGCAGGCAGCAGAACAGCATCCTTCATCTAGATGTTTCCTACATACATCACACCTTTTTAACACTTCACAGTTGTACACAAGAGATTTTTCCCACCAGGCTGCGGTCGTCCATTCCAAGCTTTGTGATAAAAAAATCAAAAGGTGGGGTTGTCGTGAAGCACTATGCCGTCTTTCAAATGCCTGAAACGATCAACTATGGCCGTAGAGCCTTTCAAACGATTGGAAAAGAAGCGTCTCTCAGGGGAAGGAGAGCGTTGGTCATCAGCGATCCTGTCATGGACAAGCTGGGATATGTCAACGAAGGAAGGAAGTACTTAACAGAATCTAATATGGAAAGCGTTGTTTATTCAGGAGTTGAATCTGAACCGACAGATGTTTATGTAACCGAAGCTCTCCAATTGTTCCGGACGAAGCAGTGTGATGTGGTGATCTCTCTGGGAGGCGGAAGCTGTATAGATACAGCTAAAGCTGTTGCTGTCCTTGCATCGAATGAAGGGTATATTGGTGATTACCGGGGCGGGAAGAAAACAGTGAATGTAAAGCCGGCTCCTCATCTGGCGGTGCCGACGACAGCGGGAACTGGTTCTGAAGCAACGGATGTAACCGTCATTACGAACACCACCGATGATGTGAAAATGATGATCAAGCAGCCGGCCTTTATGCCGGATGTGGCGATTGTGGATCCTGCGCTTACTCTTTCTTCACCGAAGCATGTCACGGCAGCTACAGGAATTGATGCCTTAAGTCATGCGATTGAAGCCTATGTATCAAAAAAGTCCCATCCAATGGCCGATTCTATGGCTCTTTCCGCAATGAATTTAATTGTGCAGCATTTGAAAACAGCTTATCGTGAGGGGGATAACTTGGATGCGAGAGAAGCGATGTCCCTGGCAGCGATGCAGGCAGGGATTGCGTTTTCCAACGCCTCTGTCTGCCTGGTTCACGGCATGTCGAGACCGATCGGTGCATTATTTCATGTTCCCCACGGTTACTCAAACGCGATGCTGCTGCCCGCTGTGCTGGAGTTCAGCAGAAAAGAGGCGGTTGATCGACTGGCCGATGTAGGAAGGATTTTTTCTCCGGGCGGGCTGTCTTCCAATGAACAAGCGGCGGATCATGCGGTTTCCTCTGTTAAAGAATTGTGCCGGGAGCTGCATATCCCGAACTTAAAGGAATGGGGAATCGATAAACAGGAATTTGAAAGCGTTATCAGTAAAATGTCTGCGGATGCATGGGACAGTGGAAGTCCAGCCAGCAATCCCAGAGTACCGACTCTTTATGAAATGGAAGAGCTTTACCGCGTCTGTTATGACTATGATTTTTCACAAATGTCCCCGGTGGTAAGGAACAGGGGGTAGCATAACGTCCGGACAAACCCGCCCCAGCTTTTACCTGAAGATTCCTGCCGTACTTGGTCCGCCTTTTCGTTGAAATGGGGAGACTCCGGACAATAAGAGATTTCTCTGGAACGTGAGAAGTTCCGGATGATGAAGTGAAACCGCCCGTGTTTTTAACGGCGGGCGGTCTCTCTTCCCTTTTCCGGAGCCGCCGCTTTGTACCAGTGCAGGCAGAGAATGAAAATAATCGCAGCGTCGATCACATCCCCGCCGTAGTACATAAGCTTGGCTCCCTCCTCAGCCTGAAGCTGTGGGACCCCATCCGGTGGAAATGCATAGACATATTTGGAAAGGATTCCGTGTCCGGCAAGGGCGAAAATGAATACGACAATCCTGTACAAAAAGCTGAAACGGTGGGCAACAGGGTCGATATAAATCATCGCGGTAGTGAAAAGGACGCCTGCCAGGAAAACATGCAGGTGAACAGCGCCATGGATCCAGGGATTTCCATGCATCATGCTATAGAGAGGCGTTGTGTAAAGCAGCCATAACCCTCCGATATTCAGGACAGTGGCTGTCACTGGATGGGTGATGAACCCGGCATAAGAGCTCCTGAGCAGACGGGAAACGTTCCGAGCTGCTGATACCGGCAGGGTTCGAAGGAGCAGGGTTACAGGAGCGGCAAGGACAAGCAGTAATGGGCCGAGCATTCCTAAAAGAAGGTGGCCCAGCATATGGGCACGGAAGTCATGGTGTGCCTGGTCGGCGATGGTGCTGCCTGTGGCTCCCCACACGCAAAAAACCCCAGCTGTCCAGCAGACATAACGAAACCAAGGCCAGCGGTGAAGGTGGCGGATACGGCTGGAATGGATACCGCCTCC
Organism: Halobacillus litoralis; assembly: GCF_009856355.1. Classification (GTDB taxonomy): domain Bacteria; phylum Bacillota; class Bacilli; order Bacillales; family Halobacillaceae; genus Halobacillus; species Halobacillus litoralis_B. The sequence goes on from NZ_WMEW01000011.1 coordinate 38,886, forward strand.
TATGTATAAGCCGATGAGAAGAAGAGAAAGAACGATAATCCCCGCATCCATCAGGCCTCCTCCCATCCCTCCGTGATGGTCAGGCATGGAAAATCTCACCTTTTCCACTGCTCCGTTTAAGGAGAAACACCCCTGTGATAATCATGAGGACTGCTGATATATTCCATACGAGATCATAGGGAAGAATATTTTCCACATAACGGATTTGATGCAGTCCCATCAGCTTATGCTGGATGATCCCATCATACAATTGAAAGGCTCCTGCGCCTGTCAGTACACCTCCCCACCAGCGGGTGAGGGATAAGCCGTTTCTGCGCCGGACATCTGCAAATAAAAACAAACCTCCAATCGTGGCAAACCAGCTGAAGGCATGAAAAAATCCATCAGAAATCAGCCCCACGTCTGTGGTGGATTGATCGTAAAAGTGATGCCATCTCAAAAGCTGGTGAAAGATGGTTTCATCAATAAAAGCGGCCAGTCCGATTCCGAAAAGCAGTCCTGACCATAACGTTCGCTTTGTATAATGGTGGCGGTTGGGTTGAATATGTTTGGCGCTCATCTATGAACCTCCTGTTTCCCTAAATCCTTCCTATTTTGTACCCAGACCCCCGCTCTTACAAACGTGCCTACGTTAAAAACTGCTATTCTACGCAGGTGGTTTTGGCGTCCTGATTTGTGAATTCCGCATTTTTGAAAAGGAGGGGCTGGGGTTGAAGTGCCGGACAGAAGGGTGGACGAAGAAGGATAAAAATAGAGACATAGGCGGATTTGCACTTATGCTTGTAGTGATAGGGTTTCTTCCCTATCTATATGAAACGTTCTGTATTCCTGTGAATCTCGTTCTTGTATCGTTTGCTTATGGACTGTTGATGATGCTGGTTACTTTCTTTACACGGGGTTAATCTCTCGTTTGAAAACCGTAACCATGTCTACCTCGGATAGGAGGGAGGACGTTGAAACAGATTCCATCATATGGAATGATAGAAAGGTCGTTTTATAAAGCAGGCAGGGGATGTCATGAATAAAGAGAAGGGGTTTTTGTAGTGGGGTGTACATACAGTTTATGGTCAGCGGGTTTAGGAGCTTCCGCGGTTCTGCTGATCGTCTTGTCCTATGGGACTGCTCCGGCTGATCCTCAGGGCTTTCATAAAATGATGATACAAATCTTCTTTTTCGGAGCGCTGGCTTCAGCGGTGGCAAGTCTCGCCCTGAGCTTTCTAGCCTGGAAGAACAAAGAGAGAGGTTTCTTAAAATGGACGGCTCCACTTATTCTTTTAGGGATCCTGCTGGTGTTTCTCACTCTATTCGTTTTAATGGTCATCAGTTTATTGTAGTCGGAAGGAGAAGAGAAAATGGAAAAAGAAAGGGTATACAGGAGGACAGCTGCGTCCAGTCTGGTCATCAGCCTGCTCATATGGGTGCCGAATCTCGTTTTTCAGGTGGCCAGCCCATTATGGCTCCTGATTTTTATTATCGCCCCCATCGGTACTGCCTTTGCCGTGCTTGCGAAAAATTACTGGCTCGCAGCCGCAAATACGGTGATGTTTTTCAGCTTTTTTATTCTTATGGCGGGGGGCTATTGGATTCAGTCCATCACAGACGGGCATCCTTGAGCCTGGTAACGAAGGTTTTTGAAGGTTCCTGCTTGATTGTAAAGAGGGGGAGCTCTTTGCAGTACATAAAGAATACAGGGAGGTAACAGTACAGGCTGCGTAACTTCCGTTTGCGTGGGGAAGGCCATATTCGTGACCAAGGGTTGATGACAACCCCTTTGGAGGCAATAGAAAAGGGCTTTTTCTACAAACTACCCCTGCTCAAATTGAGCAGGGTTTTTTGCATTGTGGATGTGAATGTGGGGGTTAACATTTATACTCCTATAATAAATGGAGAGTTTAGTGGGATATTTATGCACAATAACCTTTGTGAATAAGCTGTTTGAGTTCTATGGAACCCGGGTAATGCTATTCCAGAAAAACTACACAGAATACAAAGGATGGTTTTATGGCAAAACGAATGGAAATACCCAGGATATCAATCATTGGTTTACTGGCTTTATCTATTATATTTGGTTGGTTCAGGTATGGCTACGGCTTATTGTTCACTGAATTCAGGAGTTCCTTCGATCTATCGGCATCGCTGCTCGGAGTGATTTCCAGCCTGACGTTTATTACGTTTTTGGCCGGGGCGCTTATGGTGATTCTTCTTGTATCTAAATTCGGAGCCCGGCCGATGATTCTGGGAGGGATCTTTGCGGCCTCCACGGGTCTTTTAACCGCAGCGCTTACAGACAGCTGGCTCATTTTTGCGGCTTCCTGTCTGCTGGCCGGCTTCAGTCCTGGATTGACCTGGTCGTCCTTTTCGAAGAGTGTGACCCAGCACGTAGAAGAGAGGGTGCAGGAGCGGACACTGGCGATTATCAGTACAGGATCTTCTGTCGGATTGATTTTTATATCCCTTTTATATTTACTCCTGGATGGGGACTGGCGGATCATCTGGGGCGGAGGTGCCGTGTTCGGTTATCTCATTCTTCTATGGGCCTGGCGTTCTGTCCCTGAAAAAAATGCGGAAACGATTGGGGCTCCGATTAAGATGGCGGACCTGCGTCCTATTTTTACAAAAGAAGCCAATCCCTTTTATATCGCTTCCTTTCTCTTTGGCATAACCGAAGCAACCTACTGGACGTATGCGGCGGATTTCGTCCAGGAAAACTTCTCGATCACGAATGCCAATGCCGTCTTCTTTTTGATTACAGGTATCGCCGGTCTTGCCGGTTTATGTGCCGGAGACATGATCAGCAGACTGGGAATGCGGATGAGCTTTATTGTGACCATCCTTGTTTATTCACTGAGTATTGCCGTCCTGTATCTATTCCAGGGATGGATTCTGGTATGCATTTCCGGTGCTTTGTTCGGAGCTTCCTTTATGCTGTATGCGGCTTACCTGCCGATATGGAGTGCGAAGGTCTTTCCGAATATACCAGCTCAAGGCTTCAGTATCTGTATTGTTATTTTGAATGTCGGAGCGATTATCGGTCCGGCAGTTTTCGGCTGGATTCTGGCCTATTCCCCGTATGAGCTCATTTTTCTGCTGCTTGGAATCATCGGCTGCCTGAAAGTTTTTGCTCTTCCTGTCACAGAAAAAGCATAGAAGAAGCCCGCCGGGGAGGAGGTTTTTCAGTCTGTAGAAAAAGTTGGTCCTATCCAGTTAGAGTCGTCCGCATGTCGTGTTGAGCGGACACGTTCTGCTTATCGGCGGATGCCTGCCGCGGGCATGGCCTCCGCTGACTTGGTCAAGAAACCATTTGACCAAGTGGATCTTCAGCTCGCGCTGTTCCCGCAGGTGTCACCACCGAACGCTCCTCGTGCCGGTGCCTGTGGAAAAACAGCTTTACGCTATCATAAAACGGAAAGGTGAGCATAGCTTCTTCGCCGTTTCAATAGAACAGTACAGGCTGCGTTACTGCCGCTTGCGTGGGAATGATCCTATCCATGACCAACTATGGATGCCTGCTCCTTTGGAGTCACTGGAAAAAGAGTTTCTCTTCAAGCTGGAAGCCCGCCTCCTGGGCGGGCTTTTTTTCGTGAAAAACGTACCTGGCCCCCGTACATAGACGGCCTTTTTCGTGATACAATTAAATTCCAGTTATTGGAGGGAGGAAGGGGCATGGATTGGATCGATATCATAGGGTTGTCTGTCTTTACGGTCATTTTTCTATCCATTTATAATTATCTGTTTGAGTCCGGGCAGTAACATGGATTTGTACATAGGAAAGGCTCCAGACCATCGGCCCGGAGCCTTCTTCTTATGCTTCTGCTTTTATAAGCTCATAGTATTTGTATAACGCCTGTGTTCCGTTATTTTCACCACCGGCCTCTGCCAGCTGGTCATACAGCTGCTTGGCAAGCTTCAGACCTGGAACGGGAATGTCGAGTTTTTCTGCGGATTCAATGGCAATCTGCATATCCTTAATGAAGTGTTTGACGTAAAACCCGGGGTCGAAGTTACCGTCGATCATACGCGGGCCGAGGTTGGAAAGGGACCAGCTTCCGGCTGCTCCGAATTCGATGCTTTTCAAGACGGTTTTCGGGTCGAGACCGGCTTTTTCTGCATACAGGATGGCTTCTGTTACACCCATCATCCCGGAAGCAATGGCAATCTGGTTGGACATTTTCGTGTGCTGACCGGCGCCGGCTTCTCCTTGAAGGACGATGTTTTCACCCATGGATTCAAACACGGGCTTTATTTCGTCAAAAGACTCCTGTCCGCCGCCGACCATAATCGTCAGCTTTCCGTTACGCGCCCCGACATCGCCGCCGGAAACAGGGGCATCAAAGGCGTGGATGTCTTTTTCCTTCGCCTTGTTGGCAATCGTTTTCGCCAAGTCAGGGGAAGAGGTCGTCATATCGATAACGGTTGAACCCGGACCGGCATTATGTAGAATCCCAGCTTCCCCGAAGTATACCTCTTCGACATCCTTGGGATAGCCGACAATGGTAATGATGATGTCAGATGCTGCTGCGAGGGAAGGAATGTCCTCATACCAGCGGGCACCGTCCTCGATAAGTTCGGCAGCTTTCTCTTTGGTGCGGGTGAAAAGCTGCAGCGGGTACCCGGCCTGCATTAGATTGCGGGCCATGCTTTTTCCCATTACTCCGGTACCGATAAATCCAATCGTCGGTTTGTTCATGAATAACCACCCTTTCCAATAGATTTACATGTAGTATAACAATTCTGAAAACGAAGAGATAGGTAAAGGCTTGGAATATTTTCTAAAAAAGGAGGGGGAGAAACAATGAAGAAAATATTCTTTATCAGTTCAGCGGCCATCATTATTTTGGCAGCGACGGCTTTTCTATTGATATACCAAAGTCATGCAGAAGTGATGAAGAAGACGAATGACTGCTATGATAACGGAGGCCTGCCTGAAATGGAGAAGTCCGGGATCGTGTTGGAGCATGTTGAGTGTCAGATGGAAAAGCAATAAACGTCAAGCAGGAATTCCAGCAGGGGAACGGGAAGTTAAATAAGGTAGACCATTATGAATGGAGGCTGACCATGAACTCTAGTGTCAAAGGGAATAAGCTTGTCTTGGAACGTGTCTTTCAGGCGCCTGTGGAACTTGTTTTTCAAGCCTATTCGGAGCCGGATCGTTTGGAAAAATGGTGGGGACCGGAAGGCTGGGAAACGAAAGTGAAGACGTTCGAGTTTATGCCGAACGGTGTCTGGCATTATGGAATGACGTGTGTAGATGAAGGCATGGGAGAGTTTTATGGGATGCAGTCATGGGGGCTGGGGATTTTCCAGTCGATTGAACCGATGAAAAGAATACAGTACAAAGATATGTTTTCAGACGCGGAAGGCATGGTGAATGAACAGCTTCCGATGATTGATATTGACCTGCGTTTTATTCCTGAGGGTAAGGAGACAAAGCTGGTTATTGAGAGTGAGTTTGAATCAGAAGCAGAGCTCCAGAAATTACTGGAGATGCAGGTCATTGACGGGATGACCTCCCAGTTCAACTGTCTGGATCAGTATTTGGCAAAAGTAAAGATGCATTAATGAAAAAGCCTGGAGAAAAACGTGACGTTCTTCTCCAGGCTTTTTTTCTGTTTATCGGCTATTAAAATTCTTGGTAAACGGCTGGGTCCTGATTTTGGATCCGGCCATCCTCCTTGGTAAGGGCGGCAATGTCATTCATTTGGTTTTCACTCAGGGAGAAATCAAAGATGGACAGGTTTTCCTTCTGACGTACCGGGTTGGATGACTTTGGAATCGATACCGCACCGATCTGGTAATGCCAGCGTAAAATCACCTGGGATACCGTCCGGTTCTGGTCATCCGCGATTTTCTGGATCACATCATGATCGAGAATGTCCTGTACACGGGCGAGCGGACTCCACGATTCCGTTGCAATGTTGTGCTCTTCATGGAAACGCCGCTGCTCTTCCTGATTAAAGTAGGGGTGAAGTTCTATTTGATTGATGCTCGGCAGGACGCCGGTCTCATTTTTCAAACGCTCCAAGTGTTCAGGAAGGAAATTACAGACACCGATCGAACGGATGAGTCCCCATTTCTTAGCATCGATCAAGGCCTGCCAGGCTTCGACGAACCGGTCTTCCTCCGGGTTCGGCCAGTGGATTAAGTATAAGTCATAGTAATCAAGACCTCCTCTATACAAGGATTCCTGAATGGCTGCCACCGCTTTATCATACTCGTGATAGCGCCCGGGCAGCTTGGATGTAAGGAGCAGTTCTTCTCTTGGAACAGCGCTGCGGCGAACCGCTTCGCCGATGGTTCCTTCATTTTCGTAGTTGTAGGCACTGTCGATCAATCGGTAGCCCGTGCGGATGGCACTTTCGACAGCCGCGGCCCCTTCATTCCCTTTCAGACCTGATGTTCCAAATCCCATGACAGGGAGACGGAGTCCGTCATTCAATACCATTTCCGGGATGGATGATTTCATACGTTTTCACTCCTTGAATAAATGATGGTTCTTCCTTTATCTACCACTTCTTTCATGTAATAAACTTCTTTTGTCAGATAATAAAAGATTTTGTATGAACAGCGGATGTCGAATAGACATGTTAAAATAGAAAAAAAGAAATCATCATAGAGACCTCCCATTTTCATCTGGTTGGATCGACAGGCAGACTGCTGCCTGACTACAAGGAGGACGAAACATGATTGAAAGCATTACAGACGTGGATTACAAAGAAGTGATGGAGTATTCGCTCGATCCTTTGATCATTCACACCGATTATAAAATTATTTACATAAACCAGGCAGCAGAAAAGCTGTTTCAAACGACAAAAGAGGAAGTTGCGGGCAGCAGCCCTCTTGATATTTTCCAGGAAACGTCCAGAGGGGCAATTAGAAACCGGATTACTGCTGCTTATGAAAAACCGGCAGACGTGATTGAAGAAACGGTCTACCGGACGGACGGGACGCAGGTCCCTGTCGAATTGTATTGTCATCCCGTCAGGATGGGAAAGCGTAAAGCCATTCAGTCCTATATCCGCGATATCTCCGACAGGAAGGTCATGGAGGATAAACATCAGGCGGTGGTGAAGGAAATCAACGAATTATCAGCAACCATCGTGCCGATTTTGGAAGACACAGCTGTGCTTCCGTTGACCGGGAAGATCGACCAGGAAAAGGCCGGGCAGATTCTAGCGGTGATTCCTGAAAAAGTACAGAAGCAGCAGCTGAATCATTTGATCATTGATTTTTCCGGTATTTACACGTTCGACCACGTTGTGATTGACTCGTTGTTTAAAATCAACGGGGTGCTCTCACTTCTCGGCGTCAAAACGATTCTTGCAGGACTGCGGCCGGAAATGGCCATGGAGGCCGCGCGCATGCAAATGGATTTATCGGAAATCCCGGCTGTCGCTGACGTGAAGGAAGCTCTTTCCTACCTTGGTGTCCATTCATCACGGTAGAAAAAATTGTCGGAAAAAAGGACTCTGTATTTATGAGTCTTAACTTTTCTATCCTATCAGTCGTTTCATATTCGCTGTAGAAATTTCATTGGCACCTTGAGGCGTATGCCTTCGAGACAGAAGTTGAGGTAAACCTATATCCGTGTGTTTATGTATTCTTTACATTGTACAAGAAAAAAAGAGTGATTTTATTTTTATATCAAAGTCAAATCACTTTTTTAAGATGGGACACCGTTGATTCCACGATGAGCGTTCGATGGTGACGCCTGCGGGAACAGCGCGAGCTGAAGATCCACTTGGTCAAATGATCTTCTTGACCAAGTTAGCTGAGGCCGTGCCCGCGGCAAGCATCCATCGAAAAGCGATTCGTGAGAATCAACAACAACCTTTAACCACTTCTCTTGATTAGGAAGGAAATTTTCAGTAGCCTCATATTCATATGGGGCTTTTTTTCTGTGAAGGCGAACGTCCTCTCAATGGTTTGTGGAGAGGTAAGATGAGACAATGGGCTCATGTTTGCCATTCTCAAAACGTATTGCTTTCGTTTGTTCCTTTGCTCTGCAATAATGACTAGCAGAGAAAAAGGAGGAGGAAAGACAATGACAAAGAATGTTCCAACATCTGTCCAACCATTATTCGAAAAATTCAATAGTGATCAGCTAGAACTTGCAAACCGGACCGTTATGGCCCCGATGACGCGTGGATTTTCCCCGGGTGGTGTACCGAATGAGGAAGTCGCTGCGTATTACCGCCGCCGTGCGGAAAACCATGTCGGTTTGATTGTCACAGAAGGTACAGGGATCGGTCATCCGGCCTCTGTGTCTGGAGAAAACATTCCTCTTTTCTACGGTGAAGAAGCGTTGAAAGGCTGGGAGAATGTCGTGAAAGAAGTGCATGAAGCGGGCGGTAAAATCGCGCCGCAGCTCTGGCATGTCGGCATGACCCGTAATGAAGGCGATCTTCCGAATCCGGAAGCCGCCGCTGTCGGTCCATCCGGTTTGAATCTGGATGGAGAAAAAGTCAACGAACCGTTGACAACAGAAGAAGTGGAAGATCTGGTAGAAGCGTACGCGTCAGCCGCCGGCCACGCAAAACGTATCGGATTTGATGCGATTGAGATTCACGGAGCCCACGGCTATTTGATTGACCAGTTCTTCTGGGAACAGACAAACAAACGGACCGACCGCTTCGGTGGAGATCTTGTAGGACGTACCCAGTTCGCTGTGGAAATCGTTGAAGCCTGCCGCCGTGAAGTCGGTCCTGATTTCCCGATCATTTTCCGTTTCTCCCAGTGGAAGATGAACGATTTCCAAGCGAAACTTGTAGAAACTCCGGAAGAGCTGGAGCAGTTCCTGAATCCGCTTATCGAAGCCGGTGTGGATATTTTCCACTGCTCGACCCGCCGTTTCTGGGAGCCGGAATTTGAAGGCTCTGACTTGAACCTTGCTGGATGGACGAAGAAAATCACTGGCAAGCCGGTCATATCCGTTGGTTCTGTCGGTCTTGACGGTGTGTTCACATCCTTCTCCAGCACAGAAACATCAAGTCTTGATGGGTTGATGGAGAAACTGCAGAACGATGAATTCGACCTTGTCGCCATCGGTCGTTCTCTGCTTCATGACCCGGCATGGGTGAAGAAGGTGGAAGAAGGCCGTTCTGATGAACTGAAGCCATTCGACAAAGAAGCTCTAGGTAAACTCTACTAATATAGAAGAAAGGCAGGCACGGAACTTCCGTGCCTGCTTTTTTTGATTGTGTAAATAAGAATGAACATCCAGTGGTACGGCTCCGATGGCTGGTCACGTGCGGCTTATCGGTGGCGCAGGTACGGCCTCACCTGCCCGAGTGGACCTTTGGCTCGCGCTGTTTCCGCAGGCGTAACCCACGAACGCTCTTCGTGACTCCATTGCATGAGAAGATCAAAGAAGAAGGATCCTTTATTTCATATAAGGTCCTGACTTTTTCTATTGCCGAAGGATTGGCTCATCATCATTGCTGCACCTTTGTCTTCAGTAGAGAGAAGGATAACGGAGGTTCAGGAGCGAATGATGTGTAGAGGAGTTTTCTATACTTTCTTTTTGAAGGAGGAAGATCAATGGATGTGAAGACAGCAGATTTATGTGATGACTATTCGGACCAACTGCGCACAGCCTCCCCGGGATTAAAGAGCTATGGAAAGAAGAAAAGCTTTCACGGACCCATATCGACCGTTCAGGTGAAGGACGATAATGTGCTTGTTAAAAAAGCGCTGGAAACTATACCGGCCGGAAATGTATTGGTCGTGGACGGCATGGGCTCGCAGAACTGCGCCCTTATGGGAGGAAATTTAGCCGCTGTCGCTGAGAAGAGGAAACTGGCGGGGATTATTATTCACGGGTACATAAGAGATTCACTTGAAGTGGCAGGTACAGATGTCGGAGTGCTTGCGCTGGGTACTTTTCCACTGAAAAGTAAAAAGGAAGGAAAAGGGGAGGAGGGCATTCCGTTAACATTCGGGAACGTCGTGTGGCACCCGGGGGATTATGTGTACGTCGATGAAGATGGGGTCGTTCTTGCAGAAGGGAAGCTTCACGATTGATTCATAGAATCTCCCATGTATAAAAAGCTATCATTCTGGCTATCCTTCTGATAGAAAGGGTGATGGTCATGCATTATATGGAAAGAACGAATCAAGTGATGCTGGAGCTGATGTCTGGAGAACGGAAGTCTTTCGGGAACTTTTCCTACGAAGACGGCAGGTTTACGGATGGGAGAAGTCCTCTTCCGGAATGGGAAGTGCGTCAGTTTGTCCTCAACTATTTTCTGACCTTGGAAAACTTAAAAATCAACGCTTAAAGCTTCTGATATGATCAGGAGTTTTTTGTTTTTGTAAGAGTTTTCATGTTTGGAAATAAGAGAGAAGGGTTAATGGTTCCCATAAAAAGGAAGGGGGCTCACTGATGGAAAAAGTAAAGCTTGGACGCAGTGAAGTGGAAGCGACCCGCATTGCCCTCGGTACGTGGACCATCGGGGGCACAGGCGGGGGTGGGACGGATGAGGATGCATCAATCCAAACGATCCAGGCCGCATTAAGCAGGGGGATTACTACGATAGACACCGCGCCTGCCTGTGGAAAAGGGCTTTCGGAGGAACTTGTAGGGAAAGCGATGACCTGTTCACACGTCCCGAGAGATGAACTGGTTGTTGCTGCGAAAGCAGGAATGGATTGGACTGGGGAAGACCGTTACAGGGGCAGCCGTCCGGATCAACTGGAAGAGGATTTGGAAAACAGCATGAAAAGGCTGCAGACCGATTATATTGATATCTATCAGATGCATTGGCCCGACTCCGATTTTTCGATCAAGGAAACAGCGGAGAAAATGAGATCATTTTATGAATCCGGCCGCATCCGGTCGATAGGTGTGAGCCATTTCAGTCCGGAACAGATGGACGAGTGGCAGAATTATGCTCCGATCCATACCGCTCAGATGCACTTGAACATGCTGCAGCGCTACCTGTTGGACTGGTTTGAATACAGCCACAATCACGAGATTGCCACTCTCTCCTGGGGGTCACTCGCTCACGGAATGCTGACAGGAAGGTTTGATAAACATGCCTCTCTGCCTCAAGAAGAATCCCCGGGGGACAGCGGCCTGTTTCAAGGCGGACGCTTTTCACAACTGGTTGATGCGGTTGAATCGTTGAAAAAGTTTGCTGCTGAACGAGGTCACGACCTCATTCCATTAGCCATTCGCTGGCTGCTTGATCATAAACCCGGTGCTGACGTAGCTTTGTGGGAAGCAGCGACCCCCTCGCAGCTGGCGGGTGTGGAAGATGCGGATGAATTCCAGCTGTCGCGGGAAGATTTATGGATGATTGATGAAATTCTCTACAGCCATACGAATGACCTTCGAAACGGCACGCTGAAGGAGTTTAGTCCACTTGTCAGGTCTGATATGTAAAACGTATGGATAGAGTAGGAAATTATGTAGTCCTTCCTGCTCTATTTTGTTGTATACCGAACGGTTTAACTGGATAATATCTTTCAGAATGTTTATCCTGTACATAGAGAAGCAGACTTGAAGGAGGTTATTTAATAATGAAAGCTATGCAGGTCACAGGATATGGCGGCATTGAAAAACTCGAAGAAAAAGAGGTGCCGGTACCGGAGCCGAAAGCCGGCGAGGTCCTCATTAAAGTTAAAGCCTGTGCGATTAACAATACGGAAATCTGGATGAGGGAAGGAGCTTACGGACAGGGCAGTCAGTCCGGCTGGCGTCCCGAAGGTGTCCAGTTTCCACGGACTCCCGGTTCAGATATTACAGGAACGGTTGTAAAGACAGGGGACCAGGTCGAGTCTTCTCTTGAGGGGGAGAACGTGGTTTTATTTCCGTTCACGTCCAGCGGTGAAGAAGGGCTTGAGCATATCTCTGAGGACATGTCCTTCATCGGTTCCGAATATGACGGAGGTTATGCGGAGTATGTTGTCTGGCCGGCTGAACTTTGTATGCCGATGCCGCTCAAAGACTTCACGAAGAGTGCGGTTTTTTCTGTCAGCGGACTCACCGCCTGGCATATGGTTGAACAAATTCAGATCAAGCCTGGTGAAAAAGTGATGGTTACAGGGGCCAACGGAGGCGTTGGATCTTTGAATGTCCAAATCGCCTCCCAGGTATTTGGAGCTGAGGTGATCGCTGTCGTCGGAGATCTTGGTAAAGCAGCTCAATTAAAAGACTTGGGAGCAGCCCATGTGGTTTCCTATAAGTCGGAAACCTTGAGTGATGACATCCTGGAAGCGGCCGGGGGACCTGTGGATGCCGTTCTTGATGTTGTCGGAGATGCGTTGTTCTCCACAGCGCTACACGTCCTGAAAAAAGGCGGACGTTTCTGTACATCCGGTTCCGCCGGCGGTCAAAAAACAGAGCTCGACTTCCGGACCCTTTACTTGAAGCACATTACGATGTATGGATCTGTGCTTGGAACGAGAGATGAATTCAAGAAGATGCTGCAAGCGATATCCGATGGCAGATTAAAGCCTGTGATTGAACGGACCTTCCCACTGTCGGAAGCGAAGGAGGCGCAGAAATACTTCAAAGAAGCCGGAAAGCTCGGGAAAATCGTCCTGCTGCCGGAAGGTAAATAAGTGAAAAAAGCCGGACCCCTGAGTGGTCCGGCTTTTTTCTTTCTTGCCGCCAGGAGCAAAAGCCCCTTCCCTTTCCGCGGACGAGCGCCCGAGCTTCCTCGCAAAACCCACGCTCGGCGATCTCAGACCACTTGTTCTTCCGCAGGAGTGGGAGGGGCACCACTCCTTGGGCAATCTTTAAAATCGACAAAGACTCCCCTTCACCCCGCTCACCCTTGTTGGATGGAGGGCAATCTTTTTCATATTTCGGCAGGCAGCCGTCATCAGCGCGTGTTCTTTCCCTCTTTCTTTTGCACGCAAGCGGCAATCGCTCAGCCCATGCCGTTCCCTTGAATCTGCGAATCTACGCTCGATCTTCTCTTTTCTCATACGGTATATCCACTTTCCTTCATTTTATCGCAGCGTAGTTTTCCACAGGGGCCGTGCCCGTGGCAGGCATCCGCCGATAAGCGGAACGTGCCCTCTCCACACGACATGCGGACAACTCTAACTGGTTAACTCAGGCTTTTTCTACAGCCAAGCCGGACCCTTGTGTGATCCGGTTTTTCTTTTTGTCAGAAAGGAAAGTTCACCCATTTATGATAAAATCAGCAATAAACATAGGGAGGAGGTTGGGGCAGGATGAAACAAATCTCTTCAATCCTGTTCATCGTTCTGTTATTCGGGCTTACAGCAGGATGCAGCCAGGGGCAGGCCGTTCAGGATGAAGAGGAGGAGTCTTATTCCTCTGAGACAGAAGCCGTGGAGCGAACACCCTGGAAGTGATGTGGAATCCATTGTGACGACGGTCGGTGAAAAATTGTGGCTCACACGTTCAGCCCATCACGTGTACAGCATCTTCGGGATGGAAGAAAACAGGGACCGGTATGCCGTCGTACGGATTTCCGCCCGATTATCCCTTCATAATACGACTGGTGGAGGAGTGGAGGTCACGTCTCCTCAAGGAACAGATTATACGGTCCTGTTCGCAAAGAAAGGAAAATGGGAGGAACGGGCAGGAGCGGGGACAGCATCCTATTCCTCTATTTTGAATGGCGGGGCAGAGGCTGCTGTTCATAAGCACCACACTTTGGATGGGGAAGAACATGCCCCTCCGGAGAGTGCAGTGCAGTCGTCGGAAACCATACAAATGAGGGAATAGGTAAAAGGAGTGCGGAGAATGGCTTCCTATAAGGGAGCTTTTTTTCTTTTTAAAACCGATTCAACCCTCCGCTCTGCCGATAAATAGTAGAGAATTGTCGAAGGGTGTGGTTAGATGATAGGTAGAAGGATGCAAATATTCCTTTGTGGCGTGTTCAGGAGTTTCAGAACAAGACAGAAAGGCAATAGATTCCCAGGCCATTGATTTCCAGATTCGTAGTCCGTACAGGTAGTCTGTTCAGGAAGGGGGACACCATCAATCTGTTTCTGTTGATTTTCCATACACCACGAGCGACCCCTTGTCGAAATGTGTCGGCGCATTTGTTACAGCCGTTTACAAGATCTGCTTCTCTTACAAGGGAATGCAGGTTTTTTGTGTGTAAATATAACTATAAATTCCTTTAATTTCCTTGAAAGCGTATAACTTGTGTCGATTTATTAACAATGTCTTGACTCTTCTTTGACAAAATTGTGAACGGTTGTTTGCATTTTTGTAATTTCTGATATAATTTATCAAGCGTTATGATCTATAAGAACAATATAGATTCTTAGTTTCATACTTATATAGGTTTGGTTGATAGGAGGGTGAAAACTAATGAAAGCTAAGCATCTTCGCAAAAGATGGTTAGGGCTGCTTCCACTTGGATTGATTTTGTTCCTTAGTGGGTGTGGGCAGCTTGAGATGACAGTGCTCGATCCCAAAGGGCCTGCAGCAGAAAGTCAATATGAACTGATTAAATATTCTCTTTGGTTTATGTTCGGCATCATCGTTGTCGTATTCGCTCTTTTTGCGTTCATGGTCATTAAATATCGTGAAAATCGTCCCGGACGTAAAGAAAGCGATTATGATCCGAATCTGCACGGCAATACCACGATTGAGATTATCTGGACTGTCATTCCGTTAATCATCGTTATTCTACTGTCGATTCCGACAGTAACAACATTGTTTGACCTGGAAAAACCCGCAGAGCCTGCTGAAGGGGAAGAGGCCAAGGAGCCGCTTGTCATTCATGCAACAACAGCCGACTGGAAATGGTTCTTCAGCTATCCTGAGGAAGACATTGAAACAGTCAACTATCTGCACATTCCGGTGGATCGTCCGATCGAATTCCATCTGACATCCGCGGATTCCATGACAGCCTTGTGGATTCCTGCTCTTGGCGGGCAGAAATACAACATGGCGGGAATGATGAACATTCTTTATCTGGAAGCTGATGAGGAAGGCGTCTATGACGGACGTAACTCCAACTTCAACGGCGAAGGGTTCGCTGCACAGACGTTCAAAGTCCACGCAGAACCTGAAGAAGACTTTAACAACTGGGTCAGCGGCATCCAGAATGAAGCACCTGAGCTGTCGAAAGAACAGTATGAGGAGCTTCTCAAGCCGGGCTTGACGGAAAAAGATGCTTATTCATCCACACACCTGGAGTACTATGATCACGGTACTCATGAGGGAATGGGCTTTGTAGCCGAAAACTATGCAGAACTCTTTGAAGAGAAACTGCACTTGGATGAAATTGAAAAACAGGAAGAATTTCAATAGAACGTTAAGAAAGCAGGTGAAAACATGGGCATTACAGATATATTAGTCACCGGTGAGCCGATTATATATGCCGCCATGGTCTCCATAGCGCTTGTATCCATCGCCATTCCTGTCCTATTAACTTACTTTAAGAAGTGGGGCTGGCTCTGGCGTGAATGGCTGACGACCGTTGACCACAAAAAAATCGGTGTCATGTACATTCTCAGTGCATTACTGATGTTATTCCGAGGCGGAATGGACGCCTTGATGATGCGTGTCCAGCTCGCTTTTCCAGACTTGGGATTCCTTGATTCCCAGCACTATAACGAAATATTTACAACACACGGAACGGTCATGATCATCTTCATGGCGATGCCGTTCCTGATCGGATTAATGAACATTGTAGTTCCATTGCAGATTGGAGCCCGTGACTTCGCGTTCCCTTGGTTGAACGCCATGAGTTTCTGGTCCTTCTTCATTGGAGCGATGCTCTTTAACATTTCCTTCGTCATCGGTGGATCACCAGATGCCGGTTGGACAAGCTACACACCACTTTCCGGTGCGGCTTTAAGCCCGGGACCGGGACAGAACTTCTACCTGATGGGACTGCAGCTATCCGGTATTGGTACACTGGCAACGGGTATTAACTTGATGGTAACCATTCTTAAGATGCGCGCTCCTGGAATGAAGCTGTTCCATATGCCGATCTTTACATGGTCTACTCTTGTCACATGTTTTATTATTGTTTTTGCATTCCCGATCCTAACCGTGGCGCTTGCACTTCTTACTATTGACCGTATCTTCGGTGCTCACTTCTTTACGCTTACAGCAGAAGGACTGCCGATGATGTGGGCCAACTTGTTCTGGATGTGGGGACACCCTGAGGTTTATATCGTTATCCTTCCGGCTTTCGGTATCTTCTCAGAAATCATTGCCACATTCGCGAAGAAGCGTTTGTTCGGTTATCACGCGATGGTCTGGTCGATGATCATCATTGCTCTGTTAAGTTTCCTTGTATGGGTGCACCACTTCTTTACAATGGGAGCCGGAGCGTTTGTTAACTCTGTATTCTCTGTATCTACGATGCTGATCGCAGTGCCGACAGGGGTTAAAATCTTTAACTGGCTTGCGACACTGTATAAATCGAAAATCGAGTTTACGGTTCCGATGCTTTGGTCTCTGGCCTTTATACCGAGTTTCATTCTCGGCGGGGTTACAGGGGTTATGCTCGGTATGGCCGCAGCGGACTATCAGTTCCATAACTCGTACTTCCTTGTAGCGCACTTCCACTATGTACTGATTGCGGGTACAGTCTTTGCCTGCTTTGCAGGTCTTGTATTCTGGTATCCGAAGATGTTCGGTCACAAGATGAACGAACGACTTGGAAAATGGGCATTCTGGATCTTCTTCTTCGGGTTCCACGTCTGCTTCTTCCCGCAGTACTTCCTTGGTCTTGACGGAATGCCGCGCCGCCTGTTCATTACGAACGTCGTCGAGTGGCTGCCATTGAACGTCATTTCCACAGTCGGTGCATTCGGAATGGGACTTGGTTTCATTGTATTTGTATACAACGTTTACTACAGCTTCCGTCATGCGGAACGTGAAAAAACAGGAGATTCCTGGAACGGCAACGGCCGTACGCTCGAGTGGGCGACAACGACGCCGGTACCATTCTACAACTTCGCTACCGTGCCTTACGTGGACGAAATCGATCCTTACGTACGCATGAAAGAAGAAGGTAAGACAACCTATGACGAATCGCAGCTGAAGCCGATTCACATGCCGAGCTACAAAGCAACGCCGATCATTATGATGACGTTCCTCGGACTGGGAAGCTTCGGTCTCGTATTCGAATGGATGCCAGTAGCCATCTTTGGTCTGATTGGTGGAGTTGCTGTTATGATTCTCCGCTCCTTCGACTATGATGACGGCTATTACGTATCTGTAGAAGAAATCAAACGCATTGAGCGAAAAGCAAGGGGGTTATGATATGGCTGCTGAAGAACTGAAAACCGGACCATTGGAATACCGGACTCAGGAAGGACGTATGACCATTCTTGGCTTCTGGATATTCCTTGCCGCAGAAGTTGTCCTGTTCGCGACACTTTTTGCTACGTATGCCGTGTTGTTCGGCCGTACAGGAGATGCACCGGCACCAATGGAACTATTTGAGCCGGGCATTGTCCTTGTCATGACCTTCCTGCTTTTAACAAGTAGTTTCACCTGCGGTCTGGCCATTCACCAGATGCGCAGAGGGAATGTCAAAGGCTTGATGACGTGGATGATCGTCACACTCGCGCTTGGCTTTGGATTCCTCGGCTTTGAAATTTACGAGTTTGTACACTATGTGCATGAAGGAGCCAGCTTAACGTCCAGTGCATACTGGTCTGGATTCTTCGTCCTTGCCGGAACCCACGGACTTCACGTTACCCTCGGTACCGGCTGGGCCATCCTGCTGCTCATTCAGATTGCAAGACGCGGTCTGACAAATGTAACGAGCCGCAAATTCTTTATCATCAGTCTTTACTGGCACTTCCTTGATGTTATCTGGATCTTCATTTTCACATGCGTATATCTCATAGGGATGGTGATCTAAGATGGCAAAAACAGATAAAAAAGTACCGATGAATCACGTGATCGGTTTTGCGTTGTCCATCATCATGACACTGCTTGCTGCCTGGGCGGTCATTCAATCTGATCTGCCTGTGACATGGGTGATCGTATTCATCATGGTTCTCGCGCTTTTACAGGCAGGCGTACAGTTGTTCATGTTTATGCACATGACCGAAAAGGAAAGCGGCGGGGGAGCCGTTCCATGGAATATGATGTTCCACGGATTCGCCCTCGCAGCAATCCTTGTCGCCGGCTCTCTATTCACCATGTCCTTCGGGTTTGACCACGGCGATCATGGCGATCACGGTGGAGAGCACGAAGAGCACATGGAGATGGATGATAGTGAAGGAGACCACAGCGGTCATTAAAATACACATACGGGGGTGAGAAGGAATGGAGAAGAGAGAAGAGATCAACCAGGAAGAAGCAAGAGTCAGCCACTGGCCTTGGAAGGACCTGGTTGGGTTTATCCTATGTATTGCATTGACAGCATTTTCACTGACAGCGGTCCTGTATTCCTCTTACCAGCCAACGTATGTATTTATGATTCTGACTGGACTGGCGTTTACACAGGCGATGATTCAGCTTGTGAAACTTCAGCCCGGGCAATAAAAAAAAGACACGCCTCTTCCTGACGTATCAGGAAGGGAGCGTGTCTTTTTCTTTGGCGAGATTTGCCTGATATCCGGGGCTTTGTTCAACCGTAGCAATGATGAACAGGATCCAGGCGATTTGTGATCCGATCAAACCCGCGTAGAACATGGACCACGTAACGGAAAAGGCTGCGGGAGCCGTGTATAGGATGATTTGGAAGTAGTACACCCACATCCCGACAAGCAGGATGGACTGTGCAACTGCAAGGGCCGGTTTTTTCAACTGCAAGAATAAAAATGGCGTAACGGTAGACAATAGAAGGAACATGACTAATACACCCACGATATTCATCTCCTTTTCATTCTGTAAATGTTGAAAACGTTTTCTTTATATTTATATTGTAACAGAAAGTTCTCATTTTGGACACAAAATGTTCGAATTTATTTTATAAAAAGGCTTGCGCCCTTATTATACGGTGGTTGGAGAGAAATTATACGTAGAAAAATAGTGACAAAAAGCGGAAAAGCCACCGGGGATTTCCGCGGCGGCTTTTTAACCCGGCGGCATACACCGGAAAGGATTTATTCAAACAGATTCCAAATATCGTCTTCCACTTTTTCACTGACAGCACCAGGGCCGCCGAGGATGGTGAACATGAATGTATCATTCTGCTTCATATAAGCTTTCACTGATGGATCCAGCTTGGTTTTTGGAGTCAGCAGAAGAGGTGTGCCGTAAGAAAGGACAGAGCCTGATAAAGCATCAGCGAAGTGTCCTCCTGAAGCGATCGTCACTTGAAACGGATCAAGGTCGAAATAGTCGGCTACGGCCACGGAAGTAGCGTAGCGGTTTTGACCGGATATACGATCAGGATCAGGAAGCTGCTTGAACACGTTTGAACCGACTGCCCCCGTGCCTCCGATGACAAAGGAAGTGTCATAAGAGTTCAGTACCTCTCCCGTCGCCTTCGGAAGACTGTCTTTTTCTGTAAGCAGTATCGGCATCAAGTACATGGAAGCCACCGGCCCTACAGCTAACGCATCCGGGAAATTACGGCCGGAGGCAATCACGACTTCATCGGTTGGAGGAAGTTCATCAGCGATAGCTGCCGCTGTCGCATACCGGTCTATGCCTGCAATCCGATCGACTTGGATTCCCATCTGTTTCAAGGATTTTTCCGCTTGTTTAGAAACCGCTCCCGTTCCGCCAAGAATGGTCACGGATTTCGTATTCAGCACTTGGAGGGCGGATTTCGTTATCTCAGGAAGAGCGTTCTGTTTTGTTAACAGGATCGGGGCCGCATACATGGACGCCAGTGGTGAGCCGGCTAAAGCATCCGGGAAATCCTGACCTGTTGCAAGAACAACGTGTTCGACTGCCATGCCTCCGCTGCTGCGGGCAGCGATAAAGGCAGATGTTTCATACCGGTCCTTACCCGCAATCCGCTCAATATAGGGCTCTTCCTCATAAATATAAGGGAAAAGATAGTACCTTTCTCCATTGTTCCTATTCTTGAGATCGGAAGCCTCCAGATAATAAGTGCCGGGCTGCAGGTAAAAGTCTCCGAAGTATCCGAACTCACCGGCATCCTCGACATAGGCTTCCACTTTGTTTTGTTTTTCATCATAGACCGTTACATTCAATTCCATCTTCGTTTCTTCATCCGTCCCAAGGGAGAGGATGAGGTTCACTTCATCATCGCCGTCAATGGTCAGTTTATACACATCTTTGTCTTTGTCTGTGAACGTACCGGTGACCACATTATCGGGTGAAATATTATTGGACTGAGTAAACGTGTTATTTGGTTCTTTTTCTTCGGTGAATTCCCATTCGTCTGTTCCCAGCAGACGGATTTCATTGAGATTCGGTTTTTCGATTTCCGGAGCCTTCAGTGCTGCATCCACAGCCGCTTCCGCAGGCTGCGTATAAAGTACAGCTGTAAGTATTAGTGCTGTTGTCCATCCCCATGTTTTCTTCAATTCGATCGTTTCTCCTCTTCTTGTTTGAAATAGGTTCCTTTACTCACATGAAACAGTTATGGGTTCCGGGCGTCACCTTCCATTTCTTTACACTAAGAGGATTATATAGGAATGGAAGATAAAAAGGTATGTATTTTAATGGTCAAAATTCGACAATGGCGTCTTCCTGATCGATCTTATATTGAACATTCCGGATTAGTTTGAAATAATAAGACAGAGAACAATTCAATGGAAAACAACGGTACGGACAAGGAAAGGAAGCGTAATTTTTTGACACAGACGAATGAAGAAACTTTGTATCTAGCTAAAGCAACGAAACAGGATATAGCTGATTTATACTACTGGTCATTCATTGAAGAACGGCAGGAAGCAAAGGAATGGAATGCCCCTTATATACAGGAAAAGAAAATGAGCCTGGATGAATATGAAGTGCTCTGGCAGAAGGAGCTTGCCCCAGGCATACCGGACGGACTCGTTCTGCGCATGGATGACCGGGTGATCGGGTATGTCGGTTCCTACTGGCTCGACCGCCATTCCGGCTGGCTGGAGACAGGCATCGTCATCTTTGATTCGCAGTATTGGGATGGCGGCTATGGCTCCTTCGCTTATGAGAAGTGGATCGACTATATTTTTGAGCAAACGTCCATCCACCGCCTCGGTATGTCCACGTGGTCGGGGAATACACGGATGATCCGTGTGGCGGAGAAAACCGGGATGGTTGAAGAAGCCCGGGTGAGACAGGCCCGTCTTGTCGATGGTGAGTATTATGATGCCGTGAAAATGGGGATGCTGCGTTCCGAATGGGAGGCCTTAAAAGAATAAAGGGGGAGAGGTATGAAAAATCGTATCCATACGTGCTTTATCCATCTGGTGTATTATGATCGGACGAAAGAATGGTATAAACGTGTGCTGCCTTTTGACATACAGGATGAAGGAGAAGGGTACTTAAAATTCGACCTGGAAGGCACCGACCTTGTTCTGCTTCAGGCGCAGGCGGATTCGATCCGGCCGCTCCCTTACGCTCCGTTTTTCATGGAGACAGAAAATGTTGAAAAGACATCACAGGAATTGAAGGCTAAAGGGGTTAAAGTGGATGATATCGAGTCCTTCGGGGAGTCCATCCATGGCTGCCACTTTTACGATCCGGAAGGGAATCAGCTGCTGGCCTGTGAGCTGTCATAAAAAGAACCGTGACTGATTTCAGTCACGGTCTATTTGTATCTCTTCAGCTCAGCTTTCGGCCGGCATAAGAGAATGGTCGTTGTTTCCGCATTCCGGACACTGGGTCCAGACGACATAGGTTACTTTTTCGTCAAAATTTTTCGGGACGATTTTAATCACTTTCAGCTGGTGGTTAAGACAGCTTGTGCAGCGATCTTTAACCAACTGTCCGACTTCCATTTTCATCATGTGTATCACTCCAAAACTCTTAAAGATTAGTACCGAAGCTTCAAGAGTTATTCCAGTATAACGTAGGGACAGGGTGAACGTCAAAGGAAGAGGAGAGTTGTGGTTCAGCGGAACGTGCACACGGTTTCAGCCGGGGGGTTTGTTCGAAGGTAGGAGCATTTCGCAACAGCGGTGAAAACGTGCATGAGTAAAAGCAGGAACAATAAACGACCGCCCGTTCAAGGGCGGCCGTTTAGGATCGGGATCGTGTCTGTGAGTGTAATCCCCGTTTCAAGGCTTGGATATATCCAGCTTTCGCACGGACCGCTATTTCTGCATCCGGGTTAAACCCTTCAAATCCGTGATACGCTCCGGGGAAAAGGTGGAATTCCACATCTACACAAGCTTCGGCAAGCTTTGTCACATAGGTCATCGTTTCGCTACGGAAAGGATCAAGCTGCCCGACGCAGGTATACGTAGAAGGAAGACGGCTGTAATCCGTTTCTCTTGCAGGAGCGGCATAGGATGGAACCTTGTCCGTCCCATGTAAAGATCCAAGGTACATCTTCCAGCCATCTTCATTCGTTTTCTGGTTCCACACCATGCCTTCCTTGATTTCCTCTGCTGACGGGGTATTGTTCCTGTCGTCAATCATAGGGTAAAGAGGCATTTGAAAGTGAACGGAAGGATAGCCGCGGTCCCTTGCCAAAAGGGTTAAGGCTGCAGTCAAGCCGCCACCGGCACTTGCTCCTGCCACACCAATACGATCACCATCAATATTTAAAGTCTCTACATTCTCAGCGATCCATGTCAAAGCGGTGTAACAGTCTTCGAGAGGGGCTGGATACGGATGCTCCGGAGCGAGGCGGTAATCAACCGAAACGACAACACAACCCGCTTCTTTAACAAACTCTGCGCAGGAAGCATCGTTGCTTTCCACTGTCCCAAGCACATAACCTCCTCCATGAATCCATAAAAGGGCAGGTAGCTCGTCATCCCGGTCAGCAGGCTGATAGATTCTGAGCTGGAGTGGATCTCCGTCCGGACCTGCAATCGTTTCATTGTAAATGGACAGCGAATCATCCTGGGGAAGAGGGGAATACATCTGGTCAAGTCCTTCTCTGATAGACGGCAGGAATTCGGGTTTGAGGTCGATATCCTGGAACATTTCCAGGCCGGGAAGAAGGGAAGGATCTACACGATTTTTCATAAAAAACACTCCTTTTTTGTAATCGCTTTCTAAAAAAGAGAAGAAGAAAATGTAAGAAGGGTTCAATTGTGATGATTTCTGCACAATTAAATCATACGCCTGTTATGCTATAATAGTCAATAGAATATTCAGCAAATGATGGAGGAGGAATTTTATGCAGTTGATGATTCAATCCGGCGATTTAGGGCCCAAATGGTTCCATGTTGCTTTAAGGACGCTCGTACTGCTGGCTTCCTCTAATACGATGCTGAAAAGCCATCAGATAGCAGAAAAGATGGGGGAGGACCCCACGTTCGTAAGGAAGATTTTATCAAAGCTGTCCAAGTCAGGTTATGTGACAGCGCAGGGAGGCAGGTATGGTGGCTATCAACTTTCAAAGTCTCCCGGGGAGATTACGGTTAAAGATGTCTATCAAGCGCTGGGAGATTCAGAGGCTACCCCCTTTTATACTGTTCCTTCGACGGGTGTAGAGTATTTCATTGCTCAAATGATCAGTCACGCTGAGACACGTTTTCAGGAAGAGTTAAAACAGTTTACGATCCAGCAGCTTCTCGATCAGAAAGACGCACGGAGGAAATCTTAAGGTTTCCTTCAATTTTTTTGGAGAAATTTTAATAAAATAGACACCAACTCCCATACTGGTTTCGATTATAGGGTATACCGGATTTTTTTGGGAGGCCGAACCTATGAATTGGATAAACATTAAGGAACATCAGCGTTTTCAGACGAAGCAGGAACTTGACCGTCATGTACGGAGCTATCTATATCAACGCAAACCCTTTTTATCGGAAGGAACAAGAGAAGTCCTCCGCTATGTATGGCGGCATGCCGTTAAATTTCCAGGCGTCGCTTTTCCGAAACGTTCGACCATCGTTTCGGCTGTCCGCTGCAGTGAAAGTACTGTCGTCCGTGCCCTCCGCACCCTTGAAAAGGAAGGGTTGATCGAGAGAGTGCAGACGAAGAAACCGAACGGCCGGCAGGGAGTGAATTTGATTGTATTCCTTCCACAGCCGGATGTTTTTTTCCTTCTGATGACACTCCTGGCGACACCCTTCCTGACACCCCTCCATCTTTTACAACTTCAAGCGGCTCTAAGCTCCGCGCATCCAAAACTCTTCAGGAAACAAAGAGGAACCAAAGGAAAGCTTCCTTTAGTAATATTGACCCCCTGGATCATTCCCACCTGCCTTCCTTCATTCCGATCCCCTTTATTGAGGCCGCACGTCCTTTTCTTTCTCCGCCGGATGTTCTGAAAGCCTGGCGGACGGTAGAGAGCGCCGCCCGTCAGCTGGACATCGATGGGAGTGCTTACATTTCCGAGGTCGTTACAACGTTCAAGCAGGCCGTTTTCGCCTGGAAGCATGGATGGGTGAAGAAAGGGTTATTCCCTTATTTTTATGGAGGCCTGATCAAGCAGATCCATACAGCTGTGGAAAAAGAAACAAGGAAAAGGCTTGTGAAATACAACTGGGTGGATGGCTGAGAAGTTTTCTGCAGGAGGATCGGTGGTATGGAACGAAAGAGTCTGAAAAATTCCAGGAAACAGGATTGACACAACATGGGGAGTGAAGTAGGATATAAGTTGTAATGAGATTGAGAATCTTTATCATTTAGTTTATTTAGGGGTATAAAGACAGCTGGATGATAGATTCTGATTCGAATCATAGAGAGGATGCTACATATGAAGAAGATTTGGCTTTTTGCACTTATCCTTGGTCTTGTTCTGCTGGCTGCCTGCGGCGGAGGATCAGAAGAAGGAACCAATGAAGATCAGTCTGGAGAGGACGGCACTGAAGAAGCTTCCTCCGATGAATCCCGTTCTGTAACGATTGAAGACGCAACAGGAGAAAAGACCATTGAAGGCACTCCTGAGAAAGTTGTCGTATTGGAGTGGACCTATGCAGAGGATCTTCAGGCCCTGGGCATGGAACCGGTTGGTGTTGCTGAACTGGACGCCTACGGGGACTGGGTGAACGTTGGTATTCCATTCAGCGACTCTGTTGAGAATGTAGGGACACGTCAGGAGCCGAACCTGGAAGCGATTTCCCGTTTGGAGCCTGATTTGATCATCGGTGTCCAGTTCCGTCACGAAGCGATACAGGAAGAACTGGAGAAAATCGCTCCAACGGTCATGTTCGCTCCTTATTCTGAGGAAGCGGCTCAGGATCAATTTGCCAACATGAAGGAAGAATTCAATACGGTTGCAGAAATCGTTGGTAAACAGGATAAGGCTGAAGAAGTCCTCACCGATATGGAGGATACGTTTGCTGAGCAGCAGTCCCGTCTGGAGGAAGCCGGCAAAGAAGGCATGAACTACGTGCTCAGTCAGTCCTTCACGCTTCAGGATACGCCGACAATGCGTTTGTTCACAGACAATTCCATGGCCGCGCAGGTGATGAACAATATGGGCATGACGAATGATTATCAATCCGAAGAACTGGAAGTGTACGGCTACACGGAAACAACGGTTGAAACCCTGCAGAATTATCAGGACACGAACTTCTTCTACATCGTGCAGGAAGAAGACAACATTTTCGAAAACCAGCTGGCCGGCAATCCGGTGTGGGAAGAACTGGCATTTGTAAAAGAAGATCGTACCTACCAGATGCCTGGGGATGCCTGGACATTCGGTGGACCTCTTTCTGCGGAAGTTCTGGCTGAACAGGTCGTAAACGCGGCGCTGGAAGAAGAATAAAGTGAGTGTGTGCGTATGAACACAACGATGAAGAACACAATAATGGCGGTCTCCACCTTCGGGGGTGGAGCCGCATTGTTGTGTCTTTTAACTTTTATACATATCAATCAAGGGAACGTGGATCTCCCTTTTGCTACGGTCATGGATGCGCTCTTACGTCCTGAGAATACGCTGGAGCACCATACGGTCAGGACGCTTAGACTGCCGCGTGCTGTGATGGGTATTCTTGCCGGCGGGGCGCTCGCCGTTTCCGGAGTCATCCTGCAGACGGTAACGAAAAACCCGCTTTCCTCTGCCAGTACGCTCGGGATTCACTCGGGTACGTACTTTGCGGTCGTTGTCACTACGATCTTCTTACCGTCCGCATTGGTGGGCAATGGAATCGTCACCGCCTTTCTCGGTGGTCTTTTAACGTTTGGGTTCGTCTATGTATTATCCGGCGGTGGAGATGCCACTCCGGTCCGGATGGTGCTGGCCGGGATGATCATTACATTTTTATTTTCTTCGTTAACGTCTGTCCTGCAGATCTTTTATGAAAATGAAACCCGTGGGATCTTTCTATGGGGATCAGGGACACTCGTTCAGAACGACTGGGGCGGGGTCACCTTTTCTCTTCCTTTCATAGGGGTGTGCATGCTGATCGTTCTGGCGTTTGCGGGAAAATTAGACACGCTGACGCTTGGAGATGATGTAGCGACGGCTCTTGGTCAGAACGTAAGGAACGTGAAGTTCATCACTATTCTGGCTGCGGTGCTTTTGACGAGTGTAACTGTCAGCATTGTCGGGCCGATCGGGTTCGTCGGTCTTGTCGCCCCGCATTTGATCAAGCTGATCGGCTACAGGTCGCACCTGCTGCTTATTCTCGGGTCTTTCTTATGGGGAGGGAATGTCCTGCTTCTAGCCGACGTTCTTGCCCGTATCATTGATCCATCCTTTTCAGAGCTTCCTGTCGGTGCGATTACAGCTCTTGTCGGTTCGCCGTGGCTCATCTGGCTTGTCCTGCGGATGAAGCGGAACAGCTCCCAGGAGAACGGAGCGGTCATGGCGGGACGGAATTCGATTGGTCTGTCTCTCGGCCGGGTGCTCCCCGTTCTGATTGCGCTCATTATAGTGACCGTAGGTGTGAGCCTTGTGTCGGGTAACTACGGCTTTGAGCCGCTCGTCGGCTTCCGGGCATTTTTCGGCGAAGGCAGTACGTTTATGCAGGATATGATTTTGAATTTGAGACTTCCGCGGGCGCTCGTTGCCTTGTTCAGTGGAGCGGTTCTTGCGCTAAGCGGCCTCATTTTTCAGGGAGTGCTGCGGAACCCTCTGGCTGATCCCTCCGTGATCGGCATCACATCCGGGGCCGGCGTCGGTGCCCTGATGACGATGTATTGGTTCAGTGTATCGGCGGTGTGGATTCCGGTTGGAGCGATGGCCGGAGCGGTGATCTTTTTCTTCATCGTGATGGCCCTCGGGGCTAAGGCTGAGTTCCAGCCGACTGTGCTCGCTCTGCTCGGAATCGGGATCTCCGCTTTCGGGTCCGCTCTGATTCAAATTATGGTCGTGCAGGCGGACCTTGGGGTAGCTTCTGCGCTGACGTGGCTCTCCGGGACGACCTATGCAAAAGGGTGGGAGGAACTTATCCAGTACTTGATCTGGCCGGTGCTCCTGCTTGTCCCTGTCCTTGCCTTTTCCATTAAAACGCTGGATGTTCTTGGACTTGGAGACGATACAGCGAAAGGACTCGGTCTCCGTGTGGTCAATGTCCGGTTTCAAATGGCACTGATGGCGACCCTGATGGCAGCTTCCAGCGTAGCGGCTGTCGGTTCCATCGGTTTTGTCGGGCTGATTGCTCCGCATCTGGCCCGTCTGCTTGTCGGAAGTGCCAATCAAAAGCTGCTTCCGGTCACGATGCTGATTGGAGGCGTGCTCCTGGTGGCTGCTGATTTGTTCAGCCGGACGCTGCTGGCTCCTAATGAGATTCCATCCGGGATCCTCGTGGCCATCATCGGCGCGCCGTATTTCCTTTGGTTGATGAAAAGAAAGGCCGCATAGTTCCACTATAAAAAGTGCGGTATTAGTGGGAAGTTACGCGTGTCTGACATTTTGTCTTTTGATAAGGAGGGAGGATCTTTTTGTTCAACAAAAGGTCCTCTCTTTTTTAGAATGTAAGGAGCAGGGCGGTCCTGTTTTTTACTTTTTACAAAATTCAAACGCTCACGCTTCATTTGGATGGGAAATATGCTAAGATAGGGAGAAAAAGAGCGTGAAGGGGAGAGATTTATGAAGCTGCCATACATCAAATGCCATGGGTCAGGGAACGATTTCATCCTGATTGATGAAATCGAGCATGACTTTACATTTACCGAGGAAGAAAGAAGAGAGCTGTCGCTTTTGTTATGTGATCGAACGAATGGCATCGGCTCCGATGGCATTTTATTTGTCATGCCGAGTGAGAAAGCGGAGGGCCGGATGCGGATGTTTAACTCCGACGGAACAGAAGCGGAAATGTGCGGGAACGGCCTCCGTTGTGTAGCCCGCCATATGATCGAAAAGCTCGGACACGCATCGATTGCGATTGAAACCCAGGAGGCGGTGCTGCCTGTCAGCCAGGTCGCTGAAATTTTCCCGGAGATTGATACATTCTCTGTGCAGATCGAGCCGGTATCGTTTGCCCCTGCATCGCTTCCTATGATCCATGATGGAGAGGAAGCCGTGGATGTTTCCATCCCGGAACTCTCAGACAAGCGGACATTCACAGCACTGAGTGTACCGAACCCGCATATCGTCAGCCTGATGGACGACGTGGATCAGGAGGAGCTTGAACAGACCGGACGCCTGGCCAATCAACTCCCCGAGGTTTTCCCGAACGGGGTGAACGTCAGCTTTGTCCAGGTACTTGAAAAGAACAAAATCTTCGTCCGTACGTATGAGCGTGGCGTCGGACTGACCAATGCCTGTGGGACGGCGATGTCTGCCTCGTCTCTTGTGTCCACCATCCTTGGTCCTAACGATCTCGATACACCCATTGTCGTCATCAATAAAGGCGGACTCGTCAACTGTGTCGTTGAAAAGAATGAGGGACGTTTTTCCATCCAGCTGCGCGGGAATGGAACGAATGTATACGAAGCTGTGGCTGATGTTGACCTTGGAAACAGCCGCGTAGAAATCAATGAACAAACGTTTTTCGACAAGGAAAACGAAACGTATCAAAAACTGGAAGCCTATGCCGCTTCCGAAATCGGAGGGTGAAAGATGCTGAAGACGTTTCATGTACGTACAGACCATCATGACCAGATGATCGATGTCACAAGCCAGGTACAGGACTGGCTGGGTGAAGAAGGCGTGAAGGATGGCGTCGTCATCGTCTCTTCCATGCACACGACCGCGGGACTGACGGTGAATGAAAATGCCGACCCGGATGTGAAAACCGATATGCTCCGCCGTTTCCGCGAAGTGTATCCGTGGGATCATGCTGAAGATAAACACGGAGAAGGCAATACAGCCGCTCATATGAAAACGAGTACGATCGGACATGCGCAGACACTGATCGTAGAAGACGGCCGCCTCGTACTCGGCACGTGGCAGGGACTGTACTTTTGTGAATTTGACGGTCCGCGCAACCGTAAATTCGTAGCTAAAGTGTTATAAGAGAAAGAGCAGGCATCGTGCCTGCTCTTTTGCTTTAGTAAAAGGGCGTGGCAACCCGGCCTGCTGAGGCTCCTGCTGTTCCCGCAGGCGTCACCATCGAACGATTATCGTGGCGGCTGAAAAGAAGGACGGTTTTCTGTTAACCAGGAGACCGTCCTTTTTTAGGTAGAAAAGCCTGTCACGTTCTTGTGGCGGGCCATGCTATAATTTAAGGAGGATAATGGTTCCTGCCAGCTGAATAGGGTGTCGGCTGATCCCCATGTCTCATCGATGGAGGGGGTGATGCCTCTGAGTATGTATGAATCGCTGATGGTGATGATCGCGTTCAGTTCCCTGATCGTGTCCTTGCTCGGTTTGATTGTAGCGATTTTACGCATAAAAAAATAGACTCCCTATTCTGACGTGAATGCGGGTGAGTCTATTTTTCATGTAGGCTGCGCCCTTTGGCGGACCAGCTATCCGTAGAGGGATCACAGTGCCAGCTGTGGTCCCTTTTCTTATGTGTATCCTGTATCTGCTTTTATCATACCACATTTTCCGGAAAAAGAAACCTCATCGAGCATTCCTGCTCTTCCGGGTGCCGGAGGATATCAGGCTTTCTCCGCCACCGCTCCAGGCATAAAAAAATCCAGCACACCATAAGGGGCGTGCTGGATCATCATTCAGCAGATCGAATCTCTCGGATTCGGATTTTTCAATCCGAACAGCGGTCTCAGGAACAGAGCGAGGTACGTCCCGATCAGCGCCATGATCATCCACACCCAGCCGTGCAGGCTGAAGGAGGCGATGCCGCCGAAGTAGGCGCCGATGTTACAGCCGAAGGCGAGGCGGGCGCCGTATCCCATCAGGATTCCGCCTATGATGGAGGCGAAACCGATGCCTGGTTTGATTTTACCCGGCTTGAAGTTCCCCTGCGCACTGGCGGCGATGAATGCGCCGAGGATGATTCCGAAGTTCATGACACTTGTAGAGTCGGCAAGCACAGTCTGGTTCAGGGGTGCTGGATTTTCAGACCAGTACTGCCAGCTCGCTACATCCACACCGAACATTTGAATGAACTGGGAGCCCCACAGGGCGAACGCTGACGTAATCCCCCACGGGTTGCCGCGGACGGCTAGTGTGATGGCATTCAGTACACCAAGTGCTACCGCCGCAGCAAGCAGCGGCCAGGCTCCGCGCCATAGACGCTTCAGACCTGTCGTCGTTTTCAAAGGTTCCATACGGGGCGGGTTCTTTTTCCTGGCAATTTTCACGGTCACGCCGTAGATCCCCAGGAAAATAAGAAGTTGTAAAATCCAGCCGCCCAAATATCCGAGTCCTGTGGATTCAGCCAGAGAAATCGCCGGAAGCGCCGGAGTTTCCCGCCAGAATCCGATATGGTAGGCACCAAGAACAGAACCGGCGATAAAACCGATCAGCGTTAAGACCATCGAGGATTTTCCGCCGCCGACCGTATACAGGGTCCCGGATGCACAGCCGGAACCGAGCTGCATGCCGATTCCGAAAATGAACGAACCGAAAATGACACTCACACCGACGGGGAAGACGTATCCTTGGGGAGCAGTTCCGGTAAAGCTGAATCCTGTACCTAGGATGATCGCAAACCCTGTCGTTGCGACCGCAAGCATCAGCATGTGTGACTGAAGGCCCTGGACATTACCGACAGAAAGCAGTCTTCTGAAGGCTGATGTAAATCCGAAGCGTGCGTGGAGCAGCACGAGGCCGAAGGCGATTCCGATGATGAAAAGAACCCCCTGAGTGACATTGGTGATGCTGATGATGGTTATAAATAAAAGCAGGGAAGCAATGATACCCACCCACATGAACGGCTTTTGGACCGGGTCAAGCGGGGCAGGAATCGTTGAACGGTTGGAAGCCGTTTGGTGAACTGCTTGTTGCTGCATATGTGATTCCTCCTAATTCCGATTTGATTAATAAGCTTTAAACATTCTAACCGACAGTTCTTCTATTTGTAAACCAGTTTGCATACAATGGTTGTACAAAGAGAACACAGTTCAGTCTTTACGGAGATTTAACACTATATGGCAGGGACAAGTGGTACACTCGAAGTGTGGACAGGAAGGTTGAATACAATTATTGGAGGGATGTCTTATACCTGTCGTTCGCTCATATGTCACTCGCTGGTTTTTCTTTGTTTGGACCAACTCAAACCGAAGAACTTCTTGGCGTACATCAGGCGCACCTCCCCCTACATAACGATATAATGAAAAGCGACGCGTTCCGCGTGGCTTTTTTTGCTTGATCTGCATAAATTTTATGCAGGTAAGGGAATTCTATGATTAGCAGACGAAAAAGCCGGGTACTGTTACATTAATAAGCCTACATAGGAAGGGATGATTGCAATGCCGAAGAAGAAGGAATGGCACGTTATTTTCCTGCTTGACAGCAAGAGGGTCGTCACCCATGATCTTGAGTTGAGTGAGGAAATGGATGAAAAGGAAACCTCTGAGTTTATCGTCAAGCAGCTGGACCGTGGGACCTGGTGGTTCCTTGAGGATGGAGTGGCTCTTCATACAAGCGGGGTGGAAAGCTTCTACCTTGACCGCTGTGCCCGCCGCACACGCTTCAGCAGAGATTAACGCCCCCTGTTTATAATATGGAGAGAAAGTGGCGTATAGAATAGAAGGCCGGATGCCGTTCATCCGGCCTTTTTTCATGTTTCCAGAAAAGGCTGGGAATAGCGGACGATGCCGCTCACGTTTTTCAATGCGCCCGGATGCAGTTCAACAGCCATAAAGGCCTCCTCAGGAACGTCGAATGGCGCTTTGATTCCCCATTGGGAAGCAGGCTGGAACCCGAACTTTGGATAATAATCCGGGTGACCGAGAACGATGACGGAGGAAAATCCCAGGGACCTGGCGGCCGCCAGCGCTTTGGTTATCAGCATTGTACCGATGCCCTCTTTCTGTCGGTCGGGATGGACAGCAGCCGGAGCGAGAGCGAGTGACACGCTTTCCCCGACAGCGATTTTTGTGAGGAGGATATAGCCGATCACCTCTCCATCATCGACGGCTGTCAATGAAAGCTCAGGAATAAACGCATCCGAGGCCCGCAGTCTTTCGACAAGCACATGCTCGGTCTGATCACTGTGCTCTTCATGAGCGAAGGCCCGTTCGATGAGTTTCCTCACGGCCGGGATGTCCGCCCGCTGTTCCTGTCTGATGGTTACAGGCATAAAAAAACTCCCTTCTGTATCTAAAAGGGAGTTTCTCACAATCCAACGATTTATAAAAGGCTTACTCGAGAATTTCGACTTCAATCTGGCGGCGCCCGTAATCAAAGGCGTCGCTTTCTTCTGCCATAAACAAATCGATCCGGTGACCTTCAATGTCCCCGCCGATATCTCCGGCCGTGGCTGTTCCGTAGCCCGGGACGCGGACTTTCGAGCCGAGGGGAATGACAGAAGGATCGACAGCGATCACTTTCTGATCGGGATTGGCGCGGAGGTCGATGCCGGTGTAGGTCGTTCCACTGCACCCTTCGCAGAAAGCGGTGTAGGCAGTCGCTTCGACGGCCACCGTCCGTTTCACATCATCTTTGGCAGGTTGTGAAGCAAAGGAGGCTTCTTTATCTTCCTCTTCCTCAAATCGGTTGTGCTGGAGTTCTTTCTCATCGAGGGTGGTTACTTTTTTATCGGCAGGCTGAGCCGTCTTATCGGTTTCCTCAGCACTTGAAATATGGGTGATTCCGGAAAACAGGGTCAGCATGACAGCAAGGGATAGGAAATATTTCATCATGTCATACACCTCTTTCGAAGGAGTTCTTAGAGGAGTATAACAAGGACGCCCATGCATAAACAAATACAAAATACCTACAGATTGATTACAGTTCTGTGACATTCGGCGGGGGCGTGATCTGCTTTGAAAAGCAGGAACGGGACGCAGGGAGCAATCCTGAAAAAATCGAAAAAAGGGACGATAGACGTTTACGAATCTATCAATGGTCATGCTATAATAGTTGAGGATTATGTACGATTCTGGATCATTAGAAAGCTGTGAAAAAAGGAGGACCAGACCATGATCACATGTCCTCAATGTAACTATGAAAACGCCGAGGGGTCGCGTTACTGTTCCCAGTGTGGAGCATCCTTATCGGAAGAATCCCCGGCTGATACAAAACGGAAGCGATTGTGGCTGCCTATTCTCACACCTGCGATAGTCCTTGTTTTGGTGGGGGCGGCCCTTTATTTTGTCTATGATCAGCAAGCAGGTATAAACAAAGAGGTTGTCACATGGAAAACAGAAGCGGAGGAGGCCGCCCTTGCCGGCGAGTACCGGGAGGCGGAGAAGCTGCTCACCCGTGCCATCCAGGAACGTCCGGATGAAGAAGCCCTGCAGGAGGAACTGAGTCATGTGCAGACGGCGCTCAGTATGGAAAAGGAGCTTGAAGAAGTCTCCAAGCTGTTGGAAGAAGGCAGCCTTTCGGAAGCTGACGAACAGCTGGCAACGATTCAGGCGGCTCTGAAACAGGAAAACGGCCGTCTTTATCAGACCCTTGTCCCCGCACTGAATGAAATGGATTCCAGATTTACGCTTCAGGAAGTGAATGAGGAGCTTTCTAAAATTACAGACGTGGATGAGCTGGCCGCCAAGCTGAACACCCTTTCGGATCTGAATTTAGAGGAAGCGGCCAAAGTACGGGAAAAAATTTATGAGAAAATTGTCAACCGCTCTACGAAAACAGCCGAGGCTGCAGCCGAGGACAAACGGTATACCGAGGCCATTGCTCTGATTGATGAGGGGCTTCAGTATGTCTCGAACGACGAAAAGCTGATCCAGCTGAAAGAACGGGTGCAGCAGGAGAAGCAGGCGTTTGAGCAGGCCGCACAGGAGCGTCTGGAAAGTGCGATGCAGCAGGCTGCCCAGGATGAGCTCCGTAATGAAACGGAAGCTCTTGAAGTGGCGGATATCCGAATGGAGAAAGATGAATTCGGAGATTACAAGATCAGTGGTGAACTGAAGAGTGTCGCGACACAGGTGATCAGTACGATTTCTGTAAAGTACGACATTAAAACACAGGACGGAGAAGTGGTCCGTTCAGAATCCGCCAAAGTGTACCCGAACTATTTAACCCCGGGTAGTACAGGGAGCTTTGAGAAAATGTACTACAACCTGGAAGAAGGGGAATATATGGTGGAAATGACAGAGCTGGAATGGTTAGTAGAATAGGAGGATGCGGAAATGAAACGCTCCTGGATGATCAGCCTGATCGTCTCCCTGCTCATCGTTGGGGGCGGAACGGCGGGCGTTTTCTATATCCTGGACACCGTGCCGGAACAACTGGCCGTGTCGGCTGTACTCAATCAGCCTCCTGAGGAAGATAAGAAAAACGCAGAAGTACCAAAGGAAACACAGGACATTATCTATGAATCTCAAAAACTTGTCGTCCAGATTGAACTGCCGGACGGCACGATCGGCTCCGGATTTTTATACAATGACAAGGGCGATGTGATTACGAATGCCCACGTTGTGGCCAATACCGAGGAAGTCTCCGTCATTACGACGGACAGTAAAACCATGCCCGGCGATGTGATCGGGGTCAGCCGCGATACAGATGTCGCGGTTGTCCGTGTACCTGGATTGAAGGGGCGCGATGCGCTTCCGATCCGGACAGAGGGCTATGCTGAGCTTTTGGATGAAGTGCTTGCACTTGGGAGCCCGCTCGGTCTGCAGAACACAGTGACCCGCGGTGAAATCAGCGGCGTGGACCGGACGCTGGATATCGAACCGTTCCATTATGAGAATATGTATCAGATTTCTGCACCGATTTCTCCGGGTAACAGCGGCGGGCCGCTGCTGGACCGGAATACCGGAGAAGTGATCGGAATTAATTCGGCGAAGCTGGATGAGGAAACGATCGGCTTCAGTATCCCGATTGCCGACGTCATGCCGATGGTGGAGCGCTGGAGTGAGACACCGATGAAGTCGCTGCCCGAATTTCCTGAGCTGAACGACCAGGTGAAGTCACCGGTTACCGGCACCGACGCCGAACAGGCGACCTACATGGTGCAGTATTTCTACGACAGCATCAATCAGGGCGATTTTGTAACGGCTTATTCCTTGATCAGTTCAAGCTGGCAGGAGAAAACGTCATTTGAAGAGTTCCGTTCCGGCTACAACAATACGCTTAGTGTGACAGTGGACAATCTTGTCGCTGATCCAAAGGACGACCAGGTGGTTGTCACCGCCTTTATCAACGCTGAGGAAACGGTGGACGGGGAAGTCCAGATGAAGAAATATAAAGTGGTTTATCCGATTCAGAAGGAAAACCAGTCCGTGAAAATCATGCAGGGCTCCGGTGAGGAAATCAGTAACGAAGACAAGCAGGAAGAATAACGGCGAAACCTCCGCTCAACCCGGGCGGAGGTTTTCATCTGTTAAGAAACTATGGGTGTCACAGGTGGTAGATACGGATCCGTTCCGCTTATCGATGGATGCTTGCAAAGTGGATCTTCGGCTCGTGCTGTTCCCGCAGGCGTCGCCATCGAACGCTCCAAGCCCTTCGTGTGGCTTTCCCCAGGAAGATCAAACCTTCGTCCGCTCTCAAAGAATGCGTGACATTCCTGTTGGCGAAAAAAGATTATAGGAATACACAACGTACATGTCTACCATAGGAAACCACCGCTCATCGTAAGAGCGGTGGTTTTATTTATCGGTTATGGATTTCCGCTGCGCCCCTGATGCCGGACTCTATGGCTCCTTCAATCCATCCGTGATAGGAGGAGGTGTGCTCGCCGGCAAAATGAATCCGTCCTTCCGGAAGGGGGATAATATCCTCCAGGTCACGGCTCTGACCCGGAGTGAAAAGGGTGAAGCAGCCGGCAGAATAAGGGTCGCGGCTCCAGTTGTAGACGATGCTTGTCATATACGTATCATAAACGACCCGGCCGTACACTCTGGCAAGATCGCTCATCACTTCCTGCACCGCCCGTTTTTTACTGAGGCTGTTGAATAACAGCGCGTTCTGCCCCCACGTGTAACTGGCGAGCAGAATCCCGGGACCCGGTTTACCACCGTCGTGACTCGGCTGATAAATGAAGCGGGATGGATAGTCTGTGATGATATTCCCCACCGGATACTGTTCCCAGAATTTACAGGAAAACTCGATCCCGATTTTAACGGCTGGAACGTTGATGATCTCATGGATAGCCGCCCATTTTTTAATACAGATGGTATCGTATGGGTGGACGTCGATCCATTGAAACGTCGTAAATGGAATGGTCGTCAGGACATAGTCCCCGCACCAGGTGGAAAAGCCTCCATTTTTTTCGTTTTTGGAAACTACCTGCACCCCGTCTTTGTAATGGTTGATCGCCACTGCCCGTTCACAGAAGTGGATGGAGGAGGAGAGGTACGGATAAAAGGCCCACGGCAGCCGGTCATTGCCGCCTTTAATCTCCCTGAACTTCGTATCTCCTTGAAAAATCGGGAACGTAATGTCGGTGAGAATGTTAAGAAAAGCGAATTCCGGAAACCCTTCAATTCCCAGAACTACCTTGATTTTTCTCACGGCATTGAGTGACAGGGAGGGACCGTACGGGTTATTACGTAAATATTCTCCCATGGAAAGATCGGAAAATTGATCTCTCAGCCGCTCTTTTTCTGCATCGCTGCTGCTGTTATAAAGGTCCAGGAATGGCCGGACAGCGGACAAAAAGAGATCCTTGGCGGTTTTTCCCTGTTCTTCCGGGTCTACAGGGAAATCGAGAATGGCAGGGTTTTTTTCGTAGTCCTTGTAGTACACGCTTTTTCCATTGATCAACATCAGGTCATTAGTTCGTGTATTTTGGAAAGGAGCCGTTTCCAGGCCGAATTTATCAATATAGGCATACACGAGTTTATGGTTGGTCGGAATTCTCATGGCTCCTACATCGAGGTAATTGCCATTACTAAACGGAGACCGCACCGTATAGACCCTTCCGCCGAGCCGGCTGCCGGCTTCTAAAATCGTCACTTCATGGCCGGCTGCTTTTAGAAGGCTTCCGGCCGTAAGCCCCGCCATTCCCGCTCCGATGATGATGACTCGTTTTTTTTGAACGGATGAGGAAAGACCGTTGTGTATAATGTGGAGAAAATCATCCGGATATGTAAAGCCTTCCGATTGATAATTCGTCATGGAAAACACCCCCTTTTATGGCTATTCAGTCCATGTGATGAACAGTACGGTTCTATGGATGTATTTTCCAATGAGCATATTCATCATCAAACCGACATGAATTAAAGAAGGGGGGATGACAGATGTATCAAGCCTATCGACAGGACGGGGCCGACCGGCAGATCCGTGTCCACGGGTCAGGAAGCGTCAAGGTGAAGCCGGACACAGCGGTTATCCAGCTCGGAGTTGTGACGGAAGGAACGAATCTGACCAGTGTTCAGAATGAAAATGCATCCACCATCAACCGTGTGAAAAGCAAGCTGATGGCAGCAGGTGTGGAAGAGGAGAACATTCAGACGTCCGATTATTCCGTGTACCCGCAGTACGATTATGTGGACGGGAAACAGGAGTTCCGCGGTTACCAGGTTTCCCATATGCTGACCGTGACTGTAGAGGATATTGAACAGACGGGCGCGGTCATTGACGCAGCGGTCCAAAGCGGAGCAAACCGGGTGACGAATATAGAATTTACGGTCAGCCAGTCCTATTACTATTATCAAAACGCTCTGCAGATAGCCCTCGGCCAGGCGCTGGCCACCGCTCAGACCATTGCGAATACGATGAACGTGAAACTCGATCGTAAACCGTTCCGGATCGTCGAAGAAAAAGGACCGGATGTCCCTCCTGTCCAGCCTTATGCCAAAACACAGGCGCTCAGTGAAAGTGCTGTGCCGATCGAGCCGGGGCTGATGGAAATCGAGGCCCGTGTCGATGTCTGGTTTCCGTTCTATCCTTAAAACACAGGGCTTTTTGACTGTGTTTTTTTATATGGAGAAAAAGGTCTTGGTTTAAAATGTTGTGCCGAGGAAAAACATCCATTACAATGGGCAGTAACAGATGTTCGCAGGTAAGGAGAGGTCACATGGAAAACTTACTGCTCGCGTTCGGTCTCACCCTGTTTGCAGGGCTGGCTACCGGAGTAGGGAGCATACTCGCATTTTTCACATCCACAACCAACACACGATTTTTATCGCTGTCACTCGGGTTTTCGGCCGGAGTGATGATCTATGTATCCATGATCGAAATTTTCTTCAAGGCCCAGGACTCTCTTATCAGTGCGCTCGGGAATGAGATGGGCCAGTGGATCACCGTCGTGTCCTTTTTCGGAGGCATGCTGCTTATTGCCCTTATCGATAAATGGATTCCGAAAGCCGGCAACCCTCATGAAGTGAAGAAGGTCGAGGATATGACACAGGACAAGCAGAAGGACCGTGATCTTTTGAAGATGGGAACGTTCACAGCGCTCGCCATCGCCATTCACAACTTTCCGGAAGGGATTGCCACCTTCACAGCGGCATTGAATGACCCGGCCCTTGGCATTGCCATCGCCACCGCGATTGCGATCCATAACATTCCAGAGGGGATTGCCGTGTCGGTGCCGATTTATTTCGCCACGGGTGATAAGAAAAAGGCGTTCAACCTGTCCTTCTTAAGCGGGTTATCCGAGCCGGTCGGAGCCATTCTTGCCTATCTTGTACTCATGCCTTTTCTGAATGATATGATTTTCGGGATTCTTTTTGCCGGTGTGGCCGGTATCATGGTTTTTATCTCCCTTGATGAACTGCTCCCGGCCTCCAGAAGGTACGGGGAGCCGCATTTATCCATTTACGGCGTAGTCGCCGGCATGGCAGTCATGGCGCTCAGCCTGCTGCTGTTTATTTAATGAAAATCCCCCGGATGCCTCAGGGCGCCCGGGGGATTTTTTAATAGGTCTTTCCTTCAATAATATCTTCAATGACCGTCTGGATGGCGTCTTTTTTTCGGTGGATGAGCCGCCAGTTGAGCGCAATGGCATCTTCCTGTCTGCTGCCAAGACGGGTGACATCATCCTCCACCGTGACGGGCTGTTTTGTCAGGGCCTTGAATTTTTCAGCCGCTTTTTCCCGCAGCCACGCTTCGATGTGCTCGTTCAATGCGGCAATCTGTTCTTTCTCTGGCGTTGAAGGAGAGAAGCAGAACTGGAATTTTCCTTTTTGAAAAGAGAACGTGCTCTCCTCTGTGTCTGCTTCTTCAAACAATACCCGGTAGGCGCGGCCGAGATAGATGATTTTCTGCCCTTCTTCTATGGAGAGGGACTCAGGGTAAAGATCCGCGTGGGTTTTCTGCCAGTTGTCGATGATCCAGTCGGCTTTCTTTTCAACAAAAGCCTGGACTTTCTCATCTGATTTTTCCTCGGGGGCTGTCACCTGGACCCCGTTCAAGTCGTCCAGGTAAATTTTCGTAAACTGCAGCTTCGGCTGTTTATGAACGGTATATTGGATCGTTGTCTCATTATGCTGTAGGAGCGGCATATCAAGACCTCCTTTGCGTTTGAGTGATGTTGTAAAAAAACAGTGCCCCTGAAAGGAGGAGCACTGCTTGGAAATTCACAGGGTGATTTTTGCTTCCCGCTTCTGAAAATCGACGTCCTGGTAATACGAGTTCTTCACAAGAACGTTCGGACCGAGGCATTCCACTGCCGGGCAGTGACAGTTCAGGCTTTTCGCCGTATCGGTCTGCATCCACTGCTGATACGCATCTTCCAGGGAAGTGTCCTGGATGTTGCCGAGGCCGGGCTCATCCCCGAAATCGGTGACGATGATGTCGCCGCTGAAAATGTTGACGTTCAGGCGGGAACGGCCGTCCGGATCGTTTCTCACCGTTACGTTTTCCGCACTGTACAGGCGCTTCAGCATGTCCAGGTCATCATCATCCGTACTGCACGGGTAGTAAGGCAGCGTGCCGAACAGCATCCACATATCTTCATCGCGGTGATCAAGCAGGCGGTTGATCCCTTTGCGCATGTCCTCAAGACTCAGTGTTTCAAGGGCGCTTGCGAAGTCCACCGGGTACATCGGATGAATTTCGTGCCTTGCACACTTCATTTCCTTCACATGATCATGGATCGATTCCAAATAAGGGAAGGTGCGGCGGTTCAGCATCGTCTCGGCGGACACCATCACGCCTTCATCGGCCAGACGCTGGGAATTCTCCACCATCCGGTCGAAAAACTTCTTCCGGTTCTCCTCGGAAGGCTTACGCTCCATGCGGGCGAACCCGGTATGGATGAATTCTTCGAGCGTTCCCCAGTTATGTGAAATATGTAAAACATCGAGGTAGGGGATGATCGGAATATAGCGCTCATAAGGCAGCGTCAGGTTGGAGTTGATCTGTGTCCGGACTCCGCGTTCATGGGCGTATTTCAGCAGGGGCAGCACATAGTTTTCCACGGACTTTTTCGACATCATCGGCTCGCCGCCGGTTATGCTCAAGGTCCTGAGGTGAGGGATTTCGTCCAGACGCTTCCGGATCAGGTCCATCGGCAGGGCTTCCGGGTCCCTCTGCTGCAGGGTATATCCGACCGCGCAGTGCTCGCAGCGCATATTGCACAGCGTCGTCGTCGTAAATTCAATATTGGATAACGTCATATGACCGTGTTCCTTCACGTCCATGTAGGCTTCCCACGGGTCAAACTCAGGTGTAAGCTTCTGAAGCTTCATGTTGGTACTCATAGAATATGAAACTTCCTTTCTATTTTATTGATTCGGTCTTAACCTTTCCTATTCTAACATTATTCAAGCTCGAACTATACCATTCCTTCCCGGCGATCGTGAAAAAGCATCAGGAAACGTTTGCACATCGAAAAAGGAGTTTCCCCGTGTGACAGAGAAAGGAAAAGGGTAGACGAATAGATAAAGGAGGACACCATCGATGCAGCCAACCGTAATCATTACCGGATCCTCCAGCGGATTCGGACAGCAGACCGCTGTGAAATGTGCAGAGAAAGGGTTCCGTGTCATTGCAACAATGAGGAATATGGAAAAAGCGTCGGTTTTCCGAAGCGAAGACCTGTCAGAAGACGTGAAGCAGAAGATCGAAGTGTGGCAGCTGGATGTCACAGATAACGCATCCATTGAGCGTTTTAAGGAAAAAGCAGAACAACTGGACCGGTTGGATGTGCTCGTGAACAATGCCGGCTATGCCGTGGGCGGGTTTCTTGAGCAGGTCCCGCTTGAAGAATACCGCCGCCAGTTCGACACGAACGTTTTTGGTGTGATAGCCGTAACGAAGGCCGTTCTGCCCGTGATGCGCCGGCAGGGGTACGGAAAGATCCTAAATGTCAGCAGTGTCAGCGGATTGATCGGATTTCCGGGACTCTCCGCGTACGTCTCCTCCAAGCATGCCTTAGAGGGACTTTCGGAGAGTCTCCGCTTTGAACTGCAGCCGTTCGGCATTGATGTCGCGTTGATTGAACCAGGCTCTTTCCAGACGAATATCTGGTCGTCCGGTATGAAGCTTCCAGAGGAAGTACACAATCCTTCGTCGCCTTATGCTTCCTACATAAAAGGACTGTGGAGCGCTTTGAACGAAGAGTCCCGTGCCCAGCCGGGGGCCGTTGGCGATCTCATGACAGGATTGATGGAAAAAGACAGGCTCAAGAAGCTCCGTTATCCTGTCGGGGCGGGCGTGCGCACAAATGTGCTTTTGAAGCGTCTCCTGCCATGGCGGTGGCTTGAGAAAGCCGTGCTTCAGAGAATTTTAGGATCCAGACAAACAGAAGGAGGAAAGCCTGATGGACGAGTACAGCATTCTTGAAGGGGCAGAGGAAATCAAATATGAAGGCAATGAAGTAGGGATTCTCGTTTCCCACGGGTTCACAGGGACCACGCAGAGCATGCGTCCGCTTGCAGAGGCCTATGCCCGCGAGGGATATACCGTATACTGTCCGCGTTTGAAAGGTCATGGGACAGCACCGGAGGATATGGAAACGACGTCCCATAAGGATTGGATCGAGTCTGTCGAAAGTGCCTACCAGTGGCTGCACGAACGATGCAGCTCGATTTTTGTCGTCGGCTTATCGATGGGAGGGACCCTTGCTCTTTATATGGCTGGTGAGCACAAGGATATCCAGGGAGTCGTTCCGATCAACGCAGCGATCGACATCCCCGTGATGGAGGAGAGCGCAGCTGCAGAAGAGCGTTTTCTCGATGCCATCGGTTCGGATATTAAAAATCCGGAGCAGGACGAACTGGCCTACGAAAAAACGCCGGTCAAATCGATTACCGAAATCACAGTATTAATGGATGATGTGAAAAAACGTCTCGACACCATTCGCTGTCCGATTTTGATTTTCGTTTCCGATGAAGACCACGTTGTCCCTCCGAATAATTCGGAAGTGATTTTCGATTCGGTCTTCTCCGAGCATAAGGAACTTGTCCATATGGAAAACAGCTACCATGTGGCCACGCTTGATCATGATCAGGATTTGATCATCGAGCGGAGTCTGGAATTTTTCCAGATGTACACGAATACGAAGTAATGTTTATAGCCCGGGAAATAAGTTTTGTCATAACCGGGAAGTTTGATATAATAGAGTCATAGCAAGAAGAGTAATCGGTACAAAGCCTTCAAGGGGAGCCTAACGGCTGAGAGTGGACCTCGTTCAGACCCTTCGAACCTGTCAGTTAGTACTGGCGCAGGGATGGCGGCTTTTTTGATGGTGCAATGCATTTGGGATCCCTCCATCAGGAAGCGTCCCTGTCTGCATTGCTTTTTTTGTGTCTTTTTTTAAAGGAGGAATGCTGGAATGAGAAACCGCAGAGTCCTATTTTTAGTTGAAATTGCGATCTTTTCCGCATTAGCACTGCTACTGGATATCATCCCGTTTCTATCATTTAAATTGTGGGCCCAGGGCGGTTCCGTCTCGTTTGCGATGGTGCCGGTCTTCATTATGGCCTTCCGCTGGGGTGTGAAGGGCGGCGTAGCGACAGGACTGCTGCTCGGAATCTACCAGATTTTAACGGGTGCCTATATCATCACTCCACTGCAGACGCTGCTCGATTAT
This sequence comes from Halobacillus litoralis, assembly GCF_009856355.1. GTDB lineage: Bacteria > Bacillota > Bacilli > Bacillales > Halobacillaceae > Halobacillus > Halobacillus litoralis_B. The sequence goes on from NZ_WMEW01000011.1 coordinate 82,227, forward strand.
GTCGTAGCATTTGCCGTGATCGGTGCGGCCGGCATCGTTGCCAAACCGCTTTGGAATGCGATCCGTTCCAAGGAAACGAAAGCCCTTATCGGCTGGATCATCACGGGCTGCTTTATCGGAAGTGTACTCCGCTTCTTCGGTCACTTTGCTGCGGGGATCATCTTTTACGGTGAATTCGCACCGGAAGGACAGCCGGTCTGGCTGTATTCCCTCGTTTATAACGGCGGATACATGCTGCCAGCGTTTATTTTGAGCGCCATCGTGATCAGCCTCTTGTTCATGCAGCGTCCAAAGCTTGTGCTTCATTAAATGGAAAAAAGTCTTCTGCCCCGGCGGCGGAAGGCTTTTTTTTCCATGTTTGAAACACCCCGGGGTAGTGAAAAGACAGGCAGAGAGCAGGGGGGATTGTAATGAAAAAATTTAAGAGGTTAGCAGGGAAAAAGTGGGTCTGGCTGCTGCTTTTGATCGTGCTGATCCTTTCTGTCATGATTGCCTACCATACCTCATGGAAAGCGCTCCCGGAAGGCGTTTCCTACAAGGGGGATGTCCATCAGATGGAGGATATCGAGTTTTTCCGGGACCTTTCCTATGAGGATCCGGAAGGAAATACGGTTCATGACCTGCAGGTGTTTGAGGAAATCTATAACACCATAGGTGAGGCGGATGATTTTATTGTCGCTGATATGTTTCTTTTCAACGGCTACACGAACGGCAAAAATGAATTTCCTGAAATCAGCGGCCGTCTTGTGGATGCTGTATTAGAACGAAAAGAAGAGGTGCCTGACCTTGAGGTCGTGTTTATTACCGATCAGATCAATACTATCTACGGCTCCTATGAATCGGAAACGATCCGGCGGCTGGAAGATGGCGGGGTGAACGTCGTCTTAACCAATCTTGATAAGCTGAGGGATTCCAATCCGTTATACTCGAGTGCGTGGCGTCTGATGTTTTCCTGGATGGGTACCGGAGGAGAAGGGTGGATCGGCAACCCGATTGCCAAGGAAGCGCCTGATGTTACTCTGCGGTCCTACATGAAGCTGTTGAATATTAAGGCGAACCACCGGAAGCTCCTCGTAACTGAGGATTCGGCGGTTGTTTCCACAGCAAACCCTCACGATGCCAGCGGGTATCATGAGAATGTTGCTTTTAAAATGGAAGGGCCGATCATTGAAGATATTCTGGAAGCAGAAGAAGCGGTGGCCCGCTATTCCGGCGGGGAATTCATCGACTACAGCGGCTATGAATGGGAGGAGCAGCAAGGGCCTCTCCAGACACAGTTCGTAACGGAAGGAAAAATCTATGATGCCGTGCTGGAACAGCTGGAAGCGGCCGGTGAAGGAGATGACGTCTGGATCGGGATGTATTACTTAGCCGACAAAAAGGTGACCGCCCGGATCGATGAAGCGGCCAACCGCGGGGCGGAAGTGCGCATCATCATGGACCCCAACAAAACCGCGTTCGGTCATGAAAAGCCCGGCCTTCCCAATCTACCAGTCGCTGCGGAGCTTAAGAATCTCGGGAATGAGAACATCCACCTGCGCTGGTATGATACGGACGTTGAACAGTACCATACGAAAATGCTGTATGTCGATGGGCCCGATCATGATGCCATCGTCGCCGGTTCCGCCAACTATACGAGAAGAAACCTGTCCAACCTCAACCTGGAAGCGGATGTCGTCATCCAAGGTCCGGGAGAGGAGGATGTCTTTCAGGAGGTCAACGACTACTTTACACGTATCTGGTCCAATGAAGAAGGCCACTATACGACGGAGTATGAAACCTATCAGGACAACCTGACCTCCATCCGTTATGCGACGTACTACCTGCAGAAGTGGACATGGTTTACCACTTATTAAAAGAAAGCCCCTGCCGCTTGCGGCAGGGGCTTATTTGTTCATGTCAGGACAGCCTGAGCCTTCGCTGGGTTGGTTATGATTAAAAGAACTTTCCCTTCATCCAGATCCTCTTCGTACTGTCCCGCTTCCTCTTTGGAGAATCCAATTTCCTGCATCTTTGTGCGGAGCTCATCGCCTTTTTTACTGAAGATATTCGTAAGGACACTTTTCGCATCCTGCTCGGAAGCACCGATCGTATTCGCATTCACACCCTTCGAAATCCGTTCGGTCCGGTCATCATCATGGGACAGGATGTAAATCTCTTCGTTATCCAAGCCTTCGTTCTTCAGCTTCTCTACCATATCCTTCAACTGTTCATCATTTGTGTATTCACGTACAAGGGGTTTCATGTTTTTCAACGCTCCTTTGTTTATAGAATGTTCTACAATGAAATGACCCGTTATTTTCCATCGTTAATCAGAAAATAAGTAGAGAAGGAAATCCAAATGCGTTGTCGAAGGATAAGGATATTGGAGGGGAAAGAGATGAACAATCCAATCATTGCTACATTTTCAATCGCCGCCTGTGACCCCGACCGCGGGGAATGGGGCGTGGCGGTCCAGTCAAAATTTTTAGGCGTCGGCTCCGTCGTACCATGGGCGAAAGCAGGTGTGGGGGCGGTGGCCACCCAGGCCTTTGCCAACCCTGCCTATGGTCCGGAAGGGTTGAAGCTCCTTGAGGAAGGTCTGTCTGCGGAGGAAGTCATCAAAAAATTAACGGACGCTGACCTTCAAAAAGAAGACCGCCAAGTCGGAGTCATTGACAGTTCCGGCCGGGCAGCGACGTTTACCGGAAAAGATTGTTATGACTGGGCCGGGGGAGTCACAGGGAAGCATTATACTGCTCAAGGGAACATATTAGTAAATCAAGAAACAGTGACCCAAATGGGAGACACGTTTGAAAAAGCAGAGGGGCCACTGGCTGACCGTCTCATTCAAGCGATCCAAGCCGCGCAGGAAGCGGGCGGAGACAGCCGTGGAAAGCAGTCGGCGGCCGTCCTTGTCGTTCGTGATCAAGCAGGCTACGGCGGACTCAGTGATGTCGCTGTAGACCTCAGAGTAGATGATCATCCTGAGCCGATCAAGGAACTGGAGCGGATTTACCAGCTTCATCAATTGTACTTTGGTGAAACGAAAGAAGAGAATATCCAGCTGATCGATGAAAATGTAAAAAGGGAAATGGCCGGCCATTTATTCCGCCTTGGTTACCTCAAGAGTAAGGACGTTGATGACAAGGTGTTCTATGAATCCTGGACGACGTACCTGCATACCGAAAACTTCGAAGGGCGTGAGCTGGACCAGGGGAAAGTCGATCGCAAGGTGCTGGATTTCATGAAAAGTCAGCCGGGGGAAATCTGAAGAGATTCGAGAAAGAGGGGGAAGCGTCATGGAAATCGCAGCGATTACAGCAGCCATTCTATTTGGTCTTGTGGCTGTCTTTCAAGTGTTACTCGCATTCGGGTTTCCGCTTGGAGAAGCGGCCATGGGAGGCTCCCACCGCGTCCTGCCGGCGAATTTGAGAGCAGCAAGCGCACTGAATGCCCTGCTGCTGATTTTTATGGCCGGCATCGTTCTCCAGCATGCGTTTCAATTCTCTGATCTGCTTCGTTTTTTACCCACCACGATTCTCATGTGGGTGATCATCATTTTTATGGGCATCAACACGCTAATGAACTTAATATCAAGAAGTAAAAAAGAACGTCTGATTATGACGCCTGTTTCCGGCCTGCTGTTCATCCTTTGTTTATGGGTGGTGTGATTCAAGATTTCGTGATCAAATATAGGCTTTAGATGTTTGCTTCTCATCGATTCAGGTTATTGTAAAAAATGGAAGATAATCAATGAGGAGGTTTATCTGTATGTCACATGAACAGTATCAGTCGGTCATCCAGTCCCTGCATGATTGTATGGAAGCTTGCAACCACTGTTTTGATTCATGCCTGCAGGAGGAAGACGTCAATATGATGGCTGAATGTATTCGCCTGGATCGGGAATGCGCAGATATATGCGCTTACCTTGAACAGTCCTTAGTTAGAAACTCACCTTTTTCTGCAGAACTCGCCAATGTCTGTGCGCAAATCTGTGAAGCCTGTGGGAACGAATGCCAAAAACATAACCACGATCATTGCCAAACATGCGCGGAAGCGTGCTTTGCATGCGCAGAGGCATGTAAAAGTATCGCTTAATTGTTCAATCGGATAAGGATTGAAGGCCGGCCTGGAGCCGGTCTTTTTATTTACAGGCGTCCAAATTATCCCTGCATGGTCAAATGCATGCGATATTCGAAAAGCTCCCTCTCTAAAGATGTAGACCAGCTGCTTAACATGCCGGTTTCATTACCAGAAGTAAAAAAGGAAGAGCAGTGGCGTGATGCTGGCTGCTCTTCCTTTTTATAGATCATTGTTTATATGAACTTCTTGATTTCTGCACTGAACTCTTTCGGTGCTTCCTGCGGGACCCAGTGGGCGGACTCGTCAAACCTTACGAGTGTACTGTCAGGCAGATCTTTAATGAGTTTTTCTGCTGTTTCCACCGGCTGCCACTCATCTTTCGTTCCCCATAGTAAAAGAACAGGCTGCTTGATGGTGGAAAGCTTCGACGTGATCGCCGTCGTTTCGTTTGTATTCAACGCTGCGGCGTTACGTACGAGGCTCAGCTTGCCTTCCTCATGCAGGTAAGGAGCCATGATGCCCTGTAAGAAGGTTTCGGTCAGCTGTTCCGGATGAGCGAACACTTCTTTATACGCTTTGGATAGAAACGCTTCAAATTCCTCCGTGGACTCGTTCTTCTTGGAAGGGTGTCCCATCACGAGCATATCTTGAATCGGCCAGGAATCATAAGCGACGGAATTGGATAGAACGAGCTTATTGATGCGTTCCGGCGCTTGAAGAGCGAGAAGTAAACCAATGCCTCCACCGATATCATGAGCGACAAGATTCACTTGATCCAATCCTAATTCGTCCATAAGCTTGAGCACCATATCCGCCTGCACATGAAGGGAGCGGTCGAACTGGTCACGCTGATCGGATTGTCCATAGCCGAGCAGGTCTGGAGCAATGACGCGGTAGTCTTCCTCCAGTTCAGGAATGACGCTCTGATATAAGTAGGACCAAGTCGGGATGCCGTGTAAAAGCATCACAGGCGTTCCTGAGCCTACATCCGTATAATTGACTTTAACCGGTTCTTCGACGATACCTTCCAACATAACGGATTGCTGTCTTTGTTTAAATGTTTCTTCATTCACAGTTGTCGTTTGGTTCATTCTTATACCTCCCAGGATAAAATTTTATTATGGAGCATCTTCCTTACGCATGTTTTTCGGCGATGCTTACAATTTCTTCCTTCGGCTTGAAACCTACAGCCTGATCGACGAGTTCTCCATCTTTGAAGAATAAGAGGGTGGGAACACTCATTACCCCGTATTTTTGAGCAGTTTCCATATTTTCATCAATATCTACTTTTACAATGTTCATTTGATCTCCCTGTTCTTCATCAATTTCTTCCAGAACAGGAGCGATCATTTTACAAGGACCACACCATGGGGCACCAAGGTCTGCGATAACGAGACCGCTGCTTGTCTCCTGTGCAAATGTTTCGTCTGTGGCGTTTCGGATAGCCATATTCCATTCCTCCTTGCATTTTTAATAACTACTAAATTAATATTTAGTGGTTAGAAGATTACATCATGCTGAAACAGACGTCAACCGATGAGGCATGGACAGATTCATAACCGGCGATGTTTCAGAGGAAATCGTTTGAGTGATCATAAAGAAAGAGCCTGTTTCATAAAAGGTGGTATCTTAATGGTTGACCATCCCGAACATTCTCTGAGGCGGCCTTTTCATTTTACTTAAAATCAATGAGGGTCTCCCCCCACTGGTTTTGATTTTCAATCCAGCATAGATATTCACAAGGGAGGACTTAAATAAAACCTATTCAATGAACTGGAATGTTTCATGAAAACCAGAGGCTCTCTCATTCATAACAGAGATTCAGGATAGAAGAAGAATTTTTTAGTGGGGTTTGTTACTATGAAACTCTGCCAACAGGGGGAAGAGCGGCCCTCTTCCAGCAAAAGCCTGTAAATTATCCCTTGAGATATATAAGCATTTAATTATATAATGATGCTGTAATCTTTAAATGGTGATACCGAACGGAAGATGGAAGTTCAAAAAAGCCGGCATCAGCATGCATGGTTTAATAGTTACGAACATTCCCAAGGAGGTTTTACATATGAAAAAGGTGGAAATTTTCGACCCGGCCATGTGCTGTTCCACAGGCGTCTGCGGACCGAGTGTCGATCCGAACCTGACACGAGTGGCTTCAGCCGTTTATTCATTGGAGCAAAAAGGCGTGAATATTACAAGATTCAATCTGGGTAATGAACCAGAAGCTTTTGCTGAGAATGGGGCAGTGAACGAGGTACTGCAGGAGAAAGGGGCAGATGCTCTTCCTGTAACTCTACTGGACGATCAGGTTGTCAAAGTAGGAGAATACCCGACCAATGAAGAGTTCAGTGAATGGCTTGAAATCAAAGGAGAAGAATTGACGCAGAAACCGAAAGTCCGTGTTTCCATCAATATGGACAAATAAAGGAGACGTAGTTATGCATACATCCTACCATCCACGTACACATGTTCAAACGCCGTACCTGTTTTTCACTGGAAAAGGAGGGGTTGGAAAAACATCCGTCGCCTGCGCCACAGCGGTAAGCCTGGCGGATCAGGGGAAGAAGGTTCTGCTGGTGAGCACGGATCCTGCCTCCAATCTTCAGGATGTGTTTAATATGGAGCTGACTCGTGAACCTGCAGCTGTTCCCAGTGTGAGCCATCTGTATGCCAGTAATATTGACCCGGAGGAAGCAGCAAGAGCCTACAGGGAAAAGACCGTCGGGCCGTATCGGGACAAGCTTCCCGAATCTGTCGTCAACCAGATGGAGGAACAGCTGTCCGGGGCCTGTACCGTTGAGATTGCCGCCTTTGATGAATTTTCCCACCTGCTCGCAGACGAGGGCATATTCAAGGACTTTGATCATGTCTTGTTTGATACGGCGCCCACAGGGCACACGTTAAGGCTTTTGACCCTTCCGACAGCGTGGTCCGGATATTTGGAGGAATCGACGCATGGAGCTTCCTGTCTGGGACCGTTGTCCGGCCTCGGGGACAAGAAGAATATGTACCAGAAAGCAATGGATACTCTATCCAATGGGGAGAAAACGACATTGGTCATGGTGGCAAGGTCGGAAGAATCCACCCTTCTGGAAGCAGACCGGGCATCCGTTGAGCTTGGAAGGATCGGGATTGAACATCAAATGCTGGTGATCAATGGTGTCTTCCAGCCGCAAGATAGCGGGGATGAAGTGGCGTCTGTCTTTTACACGGAGCAGCAGGAAGCCTTGAAGGAGATCCCTGACGCCCTTCAACAGATCCGCACGTATTCTTTACCTTATGTTCCTTATTCCTTAACGGATATTCAGCACATGCGTCAGATTGTGAGTGAGTCGCCGTTGGCTGAAGTGGAGATTACGGAAGAAAGCGAGGATGTTGAGCCGCTTCCTTCATTAAAAGAGGTCGTGGACGATTTCTCAGCGAAAAACACGCGTGTCATTTTTACGATGGGAAAAGGCGGCGTCGGAAAAACATCGGTGGCTTCGGCAATTGCCGTTGGATTGACTGAAAAAGGTCACCGTGTCCACTTAACCACGACAGATCCTGCTGCTCATGTAGCGGATATGTTCAAGGACAGCCGGGTCCATGAGAACCTCACCATCAGCAGCATCGATCCGGAAGTCGAAGTGGAAAACTACAAAGCCGAGGTCATTGCAAACGCTGGTGAGCTGAATGAAGATGAGCTCGCCTATCTGAAAGAAGACCTGGATTCGCCCTGCACCGAAGAGATTGCCGTCTTCCGTGCCTTTGCCGATGTTGTAGATTCTGAGGAGGAAATCGTAGTCATTGATACGGCGCCTACCGGTCATACGCTGCTTTTACTCGACTCTTCTGAGGCCTATCACAAGGAAATGAGCCGCTCCACAGGTGACATACCAGAGAGTGTAACGAAATTACTGCCGAGACTGCGAAACCCGGAAGAGACAGGTGTAGTCGTCGTAACTCTTCCGGAAGCGACTCCCGTATTTGAAGCAGGCCGTCTGCAGGAAGACTTGAAGCGGGCGGAAATTACTCCGAAGTGGTGGGTGATCAACCGTAGTTTATATGCGGCAGGAACGAAGGACCCTGTTTTAGAGGCCCGTGCAGCCACGGAAAAACAATGGATTAGAAAGGTCCAGAACGAATTGTCTGCTCAAAGTGCGCTGATTCCATGGGGCGCAGCAAAAAATGCCGGCTATGAACAATGGAAAGTCTACATTCAATCTTAATGATGAGGTGATGAAACATGAAAATTACAGAAAATGCAAAGAGTACATTACAGGGAATGATTGAAGAAAATGGAGCGGAGGGAGTCCGTTTTTATTCCATGGGGGACGGGTGCTGTGGTCCACAACTCGGCATTTCCCTCGACGCACCGGAAGAAAACGACGTTGTGAATGACATGGACGGCCTGAAGGTTTCCATTGATCAGGATGTCAAAGATACAGTGGATGGCTTAACGTTAGATCAGGAAGATACACCGGAAGGAGCACAGTTCGTCCTGCTTGGTATGGACCAGTGCTGCTGAGAAAAACATCAAGATAAAACCTGGAGGGTGACACCGAAATGAAGATCATCATTATTGGGTCCGTTGCAGCAGGTACCTCTGTCGCTGCAAAGGCACGAAGAAACGACGAAAATGCAGACATTACATTATACAATGCGGATTACGATATCTCTTATTCCATCTGCGGGATTCCTTACTTTTTAGGCGGCGAAGTGGACGAATTGGAGACCCTTACACCAAGAAGTTCCGAATGGTTTAAGAAACGCTACAACGTAGACATTCACACCCGTCACGAAGTCGTAGAGATCAATCCGGATCAAAAAGTGGTCACAGTGAAAAATCTGAACACCAATGAAATCATCGAAGATCATTACGATACACTGGTCTTTGCTACAGGAGCGGCTCCAACGACGCCACAAATCGACGGAGTGGAGATGGAGCATGTGTTCCATGTCCGCAACATCCAGAACACCGCTTCCATCCATTCGTATATGCAGGCCGAAAGTCCGGAAAAAGTGACGATTATCGGCGCAGGATTCATCGGACTAGAGATGGCTGAGCAGTTGAAGCATAGAGGACTGGATGTAACGATTGTCCAGCGCAGCAATCAAATTATGCCGCACTTGGATAAGGATATGGCTTTCCGGGTGGAAGAGCATTTGAGAGCAAACGGGGTCAACCTATTACTCAATGAAGAAGCGGCAGCCATTACAGAGACTTCCGTAGAAACAACCAAGGGAAGCGTCATCGATGCGGATATGGTCATTTTAGCGACAGGTGTACGCCCGAATACGAAGCTGGCTGAACAGATCGGTATAGAATTAGGTGTATCCGGGGCCGTTCAGGTCAACGAAAAGATGCAGACGAATATCTCTGATGTTTATGCCGTTGGAGACGTCGCGGAGAGTTATTCCATCGTTACAGGAAACCCGCTCTATCGTCCGCTTGGGTCGACAGCGAATAAAATGGGCAGGATCGCCGGAGATGTCATCACCGGTGGAGATCTGGCCCACCGCGGTATTTTAGGGACAGGAATATTAAGAGTCTTTGACTTAGCTGTCGGCTATACCGGCTTAAGTGAAAAAGATGCGGTTATGGAAGGCTTTGACATTGAAGTTCTTCACAATATTAAGCCGGCAAGAGCGGAATACCTGGGTGGTAAGGAAATGGTCATTAAAGCCATCGCCGATCGTAAAACGGGCCGGATTCTAGGTGTGCAGATTGTCGGGGAAGACGGCGTTGATAAGCGCATCGACGTGTTCGTGACGGCGATTTCCTTAAAAGCGAGTGCCGAAGATCTCTTCCATTTGGACTTAGCATATGCGCCACCATTCAGTACCACTAAAGATCCGGTCATGTATACAGGTATGGCTCTTCAGAATGCGATGGACAAAAAGAACCGGATCATCACGCCGCAGGAACTGACGAATCGAATCAAGAACGGAGAGAAGATTCAAGTCATTGATACACGAGCGCCGAAGCAGTACAAAGTATCCAATGTGGAGGGAGCGGTCAACATTCCATTGGCTGAATTGCGCGCGGAAGCGAAACAACTGGATCCTGCCATCCCGACAGTGACCTACTGCAATAAGGGTGTAACGGGAAATGCTGCCCAGAACGTGCTGATCAACATGGGATTTGAGGAAGTTTATAACCTTTCCGGGGGAAATAAGAATTACCAGAGTTTCTCTAAATCCAATCAATAATGTGAGGATTCACGAGATTATAGGGTTCGTTGATTATACTACGATGACGTTTGAGACGGAGCAGCTGTTTGCGTACAAGCAGCTGCTCCTTTTGTTGTGCTTTTATCCATTAAATGGTTTTATTTGAAACCAATTTCCTTTTTGACCGTATAGGATGGAGGGTGATTTCTCAACCGCACTTCATGAAAACTCTCAGAGGAGAAAGGAGGATGTTTTATAGTGAAAAAACTGATTAGTGTGGGGTCCATCCTGATCCCAACCGTTTTAACGATTTTGATTGTAAACTTTTTATTCGATATCGTTCCTTTGAACATACAGGGACTGCCTCTCGTCCTTCCATTTGTCATCTGTCCCATAGGAGCAGCCCTTGGTTTGATTGGCTATAAAATGAACCGTGACAACCTGGCACGGGCAGGAATGATTTTTAACATCGGTCTCTTCTTGTTCCCGATTGCTTTTAACATCATCGGGACAGTGAGCGGAGGCGTTTGAAGCGGTGAATTATAAACCAACAGCCGGCAGAGAAAAGAGATCTTCATGGTTCTTATTTTAGGTGCAGTCCTCATCCTTGGGGGGGCTTTATCCTGTATGCGTCCATATTCAAGATGAGAAGGAAGGATTATGTGGATGATGGGAGAGTTGGATCAAGCGGATACCTGGAGTGGGAAAGTCTTATGAAACTCCTGAACAAGCTTCCATACCCTCTGGCAAAGACTGTTGTCATGACTATCGGAAGTGGATTCATTCTGCTGGGCGCGTGGGTCATGTAGAGAGTGATGGTCAGGCAGGAGACACAAGGTGAAAAGCCTGGATCTGTCCTTCAAAAATGACCAGTCAAATGTATGACAGCCGATATCGATCTATTACGGATGTTCAGGAAAGGGGAGTTTTATGATAAAGCCAAATGCATTACGTGCAGGCGACCGTGTTACAGTCGTTGCACCTGCCGGGAAACCAGATCACGAACATTTAAAGCAGGGCATAAAAGTGCTGGAAAACTTCGGGCTTGAGGTCACTATTGGCCCCCACGTCTTTTCAGATGAGGAGGGGAAAGAAGCGGTTGAACAACAGGTTAAGGACCTGCACGAAGCTTTTGCGGATCCGTCTATACGGGGAGTTTTCTGTGCCACCGGAGGATTTGGATCCGCAAAAATTGCTCCTTTACTGGATTATGAAGGCATAAAAAAGAACCCGAAAATATTCTGGGGTTACAGTGACATTACATATCTATTGAATGCGATTCAAAAGAACAGCCGTCTGGTTACTTTTCACGGTCCCATGGCGGCGTCTGATTTAAACGATGAACAAAGGACTGAACAGACAGAGTCTTCGCTTTCCATGCCGTTTGTTGAAAAAACAGCGGTTTTTAGTGACCGGCACTCTTCCCTTCAGGTGTTGGCAGAAGGGGAAGGAAGAGGGCATCTGGCAGGTGGGAATTTAACATTACTTACCAATGGCCTTGGCACGCCTCATCAGGTCGATTCAGACGGAGCTGTCCTCCTCATAGAGGAAGTTGGTGAGCCGGCCTTCCTTATTGACTTAAAACTTACACACCTAAAACAGGCTGGGGTTTTCGACTCCGTACAGGGAGTTGTGTTAGGGAATTTCCAGGTGGAGGCTGATGAAGAGGAGAAAGTCAGCAAAGTCCTTCGTGATTTCTTTGCGGACGCATCTTTTCCAGTCGTAAAGAATTTTCCTTTTGGACATATGCAGCCGAACTATGGTGTACCATTGGGGGTAAACGTAAAGCTTACAACATCTCCACCTCAATTGGTTGTGGATTCCGGTGTGAGTCGATAAACTTCTGTCTCACTTGGAGAGGAGGAGGATTGTTGGATCGTCATATCATTTCCTATGCAGTGATCAGCGGGGGGATTGTGTTCTTTCTATGCTTTTTGATTACGAGACTGGTATAAAAGGAGCCGTCTGTTTCTCCTGCAGAATATGCAGGGGACAGCTCTTTGGATTTCCCTTCTTGAAGGAGGATTGTATGAAAACACACCTTTACTTAGTCCGGCATGCCCATTCGGTCTATACACCGGACGAGCATGGAAGACCCCTGTCAGAAAAGGGACAGAAGGATGTTGATAAAGTTACAGAACAGCTGATAAACGAAGGGATCGACGACGTTGTATCCAGTCCTTACTTAAGGGCGGTACAAACAGTGGAAGGGATTGCAGCTGCAATCGGGAAACCCGTACATAAGATGGAAGAATTGAAGGAACGGAAATTGATGGATGGATCGGCCCGCCATTTTGAAGAAGCCATTACGAAGCTGTGGGAGAACCCTGATTTTTCGTGGGAAGGTGGAGAATCCAACCATAAAGCCAGGTATAGAGGCGTGCAGGGCATCCAAACACTCCTGGAACAATATCAAGGCCGCCGTATTGTCGCAGGCACACACGGCAACATTATGGTGCTTATAATGAATTTTTTTCATGAACGATACGATTTTGAGTTTTGGAAAAAGCTTTCGATGCCGGATATCTATAAGCTTTCTTTTGAAAATGGCCGGCTTATCGATTGCTGTAGGGTATGGATGGATGAGGAATGATTCCAGGTGCGTTTGAACCGGTGAAGCGGTTGGTCATATATCAGCTGTTTACCGGTCTTTGTTTTAGGCTCTGTTTGTTATTTAACATGTGAGCTCCTATCCCCCTTTCTGTCCTGGGATTGGTATGAGGCGGCCTTGGGAATGACTCCCTTTCCGTGGGGTACCGTTCCCCGTGGAAAGCGAACGGTTTTCCCTGCCGTACCATGCCCTGAGTAAATAACGGACCGGACCCCTGATTCCAGACGGAAACGATTTAGTACTCGTTTAAAATATCAACAACAGACTTTAACAGAGCTTTGTTTTAAAAAAAGCAGCAGTACCTTGAATGATAGAGGAGATGAAAGGGTGGAGGAATGGATCCTTTGATGAAAAAGAAAGTAGAGTACCGTTTGATTCAGCTGGTTCTGGAAAACAGATTGGATATCAAGGGGGGCCCGAGAGGCATGCGGTCCTTTGCCGTGAAAGTCAAAGAGGAACCGGAAAGATCATGTTGGTAAAAAGTGGACATCAGGGTATAGAAATATAAAAGGAGAGTGGATCAATGATGCGTGCGTATGGATCACTGTTTTGTATCGTGACTGCCTTCATCCTGATGATCATCAATCCTGAAGCTCCCCCGGGGTCTTTCATCGAGGAGTACCGTCTGATTTTTATCGTAACGATGCTGCTGCCTGTCATCGGCTTGTTGACCGGTTTGAAAGCTCAGCGTTGGAAGACCTTCGTCGTGTTAGCGAACATCCTCGGTATTTTGACGATTACCGTTGTCCATGTCATGGCTGTTCTATCCTTTGCATGAAAAGGATAGAATCAAAAAGTTTCGTATCGAAGGGAAGTGTGTGTAACCCAAAGGAGGTGATGACTATCAAAGTTTTCGAAGTTGTGCTGCTCCTCTCCGCTATAGCTGCCGTTTGTACATATCTTTTTTATCGAGCTGATTTTCTAGTATACACAGCCCTGGCTGGTGGCATCGGTTATTCGGTCCTTCACCTCATCCGCACCTATGAAAGAAGGAAAAACGCTGTATTAGGACATCCGGAGGCCAAATACTACAATACTTTTGATTCCTATGATGACGACCTTATTACGGGAGATCTTTTTGACGATATCAGCGATCATGACGGTTCTTGATCCTATATACGGAGGTGAGTCTATGTCCAACCATTCCAACGATGATCCGTCTTTTAATGATGCCATCGACCATCAAAAGAAAATCGAAGGGTATCCAAAACCGAGTGAGGGCGGACTGCCCGGCCCGATTAAATGGATTGGGTATGTTTTGTTCGGAGGTATTGCCTTGATGATGCTTTTTGCCCTAATTGGAAACTTCATATGAAACTAAAGGAGTCGGGAACATGTTCAGCTTTACAAAAGTGCAGGAGGCTCATATCCAAAAAGAGTGTATGATTCACAACTCAAATCCTGCCTACAATAAAATTGCTTATGATAAGCAGCTTCTAGCGGTGGATGACATAAGAGCGCAGTGGAAGGAAGCGGAGGAACTCGGTAATGAAAGACATTTGGTTGGTTATGGTGATAGACTCATAGGCATTATTGAATATGGTATGCAGTCGCCGAACTCCGGAAATCCGTGGCTGAGTCTGCTGCTGATGGACAGCGCTTATCATGGACAGGGTTTTGGGAAGAAAATGTACAGGGTTTATGAGGAGCTTATGAAAAAGCGGCAGGCGGACGTGATTGAAATCGCTGTTCATGCGGACAACCTTCCTGCCGTAAAGTTCTGGGCTTCTCTTGGTTATCTTAAATACAGAGAACGTTTTTATGAAAACAAACGGATGTATAGTTACTATAAGCTGCTGCATAGGGGAGGGGAGGAAGCTGGGGATGAGTGAGGAAAGTAACGCTGTTTTAGAAACTCCGCGCTGTTATGTAAGACCTTTTACTTCCGTGGACATTGAGGCGTTCATGAGCTACCGGAATGATCTGGACTGGATGAAATACCAGGGGTTCAAAGGATTCACCCGCCAGGTCTATGAAACGACCCTGCTGAATCCGCAGAGAGTGGAAGGTGGTTCTCAGCTGGCTGTGATAAGAAAAAAAGACCAGGCGCTCCTCGGTGATGTATTTCTGCTGAAGAAGGAGGATGACTTCTGGGTGGGCTATACGATTGATCCTTCGTATAAGCGGCAGGGCTATGCGTATGAGATCATCCAAGCCCTGACTCACTGGATCCGATCCAAAGGGGATTACGTGATCAAGGCAGGTGTGGAAAAAGAAAACCTTCCATCGATCAACCTGCTGGAGAAATCAGGGTTTCAGAAGATGGAAGAGGAAGACGGCGAATTCGTCTATGTATGGAGCGGTGGTTAAGGACTATCCATCATCATCCAAGCGACGAGGATAAAGATGATACTGTAGAAAAAGGCCAGTACAGCAAAACCCGTGATAAGCAGATCTTTCTTATTCTGCGATCTCGAAAACGAGATGATGGATAATGTGAGAGCGGCTGCCGGAAGCATCCAGTTGAACAGGAATAATACATTCTCGTGGAAAGAAACGGTACCCATCAGACTGAGATTCTGGACGAGCAGAGATAGTAGGATACATAGAATGGCCAAGTGTCTGAATCCCTTGTGGTTGACAGTCATGGATATAACCTCCTTTTCTCTATTCATGTTAGCAGTGGGCGTTTGACGAGACAAGAAGGGGGCAGTTCCATTCACCTGTTCATTAACGGCTTCCCTGTCTGTAAAGGAGGCCGCTGTTTTCTTTTCGTAATTCTTATACCAAATTCCTATTCCTGCTAAATCAGTAATGGAAGCGCAGTCGGACGCATGTTCAAAAACCCCTCTTAGCTTCGAGATGTTTTGTGTAGAGCGTTAGCGGTAATACATGACTAAACAAAGCAAACTACACAACTTTTTATAAAGGAGAATTTGAATATGCGTACGATATTGAAGCATTACATTAACGGTGAATGGGTTGAATCCACGGGAAATGACACCGAGGACGTCATAAACCCTGCCACGGAAGAACCGATGGGTCAAATTAGTTTAGGTACGAAGGAAGATCTGGATAAAGCTGTTCAAGCCGCCCGCGATGCTTTCCCGGGTTTCTCTCAAACTTCTAAAGAAGAACGTATTGAAATGCTTGAGAACATAGCCGAAGCCTATGCACGACGCAAAGACGAATTCATTGATGTGATGACGGAAGAGCTGGGGGCACCGCTTGAAATTTCGGAGAAGATTCACTACAGCATGGGCTATAATCATTTTGCCCAGGCGGCTGAATCTCTTAAAAATATTGAATTCATGGAGCACCGCGGCAACCATACGGTAGTCAAGGAATCTGTCGGGGTCAGCGGCTTAATCACACCTTGGAACTTCCCGACAAACCAAGCTTCAACGAAAATTGCCAGTGCATTTGCAGCGGGAAGCCCTGTTGTATTAAAACCTTCGGAAATGACGCCGTTCGCTGCCATCATGTTAGCAGAGATCTTTGATGAAGTTGGCGTACCTAAGGGAGCGTTCAACCTGGTTAACGGTACAGGCGAAACGATAGGTGACGGTATCAGCTCCCATCCTGATATTGATTTTGTATCCTTCACAGGTTCTGCGGGCGTAGGAACGAAAATCATGCAGAATGCTTCTGAAACGATTAAAAACGTTGCTCTTGAACTTGGAGGTAAATCTCCATTGATTGTTCTGGAAGATGCGGATATGAAAGATGCGGCCCGGAATGCAGTAAGCAATATCGCCACGAATACAGGGCAGGTTTGTTCTGCTGCGACCCGGATGATTGTTCCAGCTTCCAAGAAGGAAGAATTTGAACAGGCCGTCCTGGACGTTCTTCCTGAATTTCCGGTAGGGCATCCGCGTGAAGGGAATTATGTCGGACCACTTGTATCCAAGAAACAGTGGGACACCGTTCAATCCTATATTGAAAAAGGGAAGGAAGAAGGTGCAAATCTGATTGCCGGTGGTACAGGACTTCCGGAAGGCTTAGAAAAAGGGTATTATGCTAAACCAACGATTTTTACTGATGTAACGAACGATATGGTCATAGCCCAGGAAGAGATTTTTGGACCTGTGATGAGTATTATTACGTATGACACTATTGATCAAGCCATTGAAATAGGTAATGATGTGGTGTATGGATTAGCAGGTTACGTCTATGGTAAAGATCCGGAAACACTTAAAAAAGTGGCAACATCCATCCGTGCCGGCCGTATCAAGATAAATGATGCCTCTCATGATTTCAATGCACCATTCGGCGGCTATAAACAATCTGGTATCGGTCGTGAATGGGGCGATTACGGAATTGAAGAATACCTTGAGAAAAAAGCGATTCTTGGATTCCCGTCTTAATTAGCATAGCTTAAGAAAGAGCTGTCCTCCTTTTCAGGAGGACAGCTCTTTTTTTGACGTATGAGGAAAAGTGAAGCCTGCGGATAGTTTCATCTTCTGGGGGGAGCGTTTTTCTCCATAAAAAAAGACGCCCTGTAAAGGACGTCTTTGCGTATTGCGGCGAGTGACAGCACTCCACATTAGTGCCCTGCCATAAAGGCGCGTCAATCTCGTCTTATGCAATTCAGCTCATCGCAGGATCTAGTATACCATAAGACAGCGGTTATACCTAATGAATAATTTTCCATTTTGGAGAATGGGTGCGTTCGTTAAAGGTGCCCTACGGAATAGTTGGGTTCCAGCCCCTGATGGAACAGGGGTTTAAACTGGGTAAGCTGACTGAACAAAAAGAAACGCCCAAGGTTATGGACGCTTTTTTCAACAGGACCCTTTAGATAAGAAGTCTTGAGCCGTCTGAGCTTAGGGCTTCTTTTTATTTCGGTTCTCGAAAAAAGTCGGAAAAAGTAGTTGCAAAATGGTCGTTTTGTGCTAGTATCATTAGTAATCATAAAATTCAGAATATTGGTTCGATTATAGAACCACTTAGAAAGCGGTGAAGCCGAGTGAGTTCAAAAACCGTCGATAAGGCGCTTCAGGTCCTTGATATGTTCACACTGGAACATCCGAAGTGGGGACTCCGGGAGTTGTCCAGAGCGCTTGATATGAGTCACACCATTGTCCACCGGATGCTGACCACCCTCGAAGAACGGGGGTATGTGTACCGCAGCATGGATACACAAAAGTATGAGCTCGGCATTAAGTTCCTTGAGCTCAGCAACATCGTCGAACAACATTTCCAAATCTCTGAGATCATTCATCCCATCATGCATAAGATTGCTTCCGAAACCGGGGAAAGTGTCGTCATGACACTTCTGGATAACGAGGAAGGGGTCTTCTCCAAGATTGTAGAAAGCAGCCGGCTTGTCCGCTTCGCCGGCTCGGTCGGCCGTCGTTCCCCGCTTTATGTCGGAGCTTCCCACAAAGTCATCCTTTGTCACCTGCCTAAAGAAGTTCAACGAAGAATCGTTCATGAAGGGGCTGTCCAACACCCCGGCCTTATCCCGTCAGAAACTGATATGTTGAAAAAACTTGAGGACACCGAAAGGAAGCGGTGGGCGTATTCCTCCGGCGAAACGATCAGTGATGTAGCCGCGGTTTCCATTCCCTTGTTTGATTACGGCCATATGGTTCTCGGGTCGCTATCGATAGCCGGTCCGAGCTACCGTCTCACAGAAGAGGTGGCTGAACAAATCTTACCTGACCTCATCCGGCACCGGGGAGAGCTCGATTCTGTTTTAAGCAAAGTTTGTTTTCCGACTAGACGGAACTATCTGCTTGAAAGTCTTCATTAAAGGAGGGGATCACACATGTTGAAGGTGGAAGGCCTCGTGACGGGCTACCAGGGAAAGGATGGGTTTGTACGGGCGGTCGACGGGGTGAGTTTCGATATTGAAAAAGGAGAAACCGTCTGCATCGTCGGGGAATCCGGCAGTGGGAAAAGTGTCACATCGATGTCTGTGATGAGGCTGGTCGAGTTTGAAAATGGGGAAATTGTAAGCGGGTCGATCGAGTATAGGGGGGAAGAGCTGACGACCAAATCCAATGAAGAAATGAGGAAGATCAGAGGAGCAGAGATCTCAATGATTTTCCAGGAGCCGTTGACCGCCCTTAACCCTGTCTTCACCATCGGCCAGCAGATCGTCGAAGCAATCCGTTATCATGAGCCGCTGAAGAAAAAGGAAGCGATGGACAAGGCGGAGGATTTGCTGACCCTTGTCGGGCTTTCTGAACCGAAAACAAGGTTGAAGCAGTACCCCCATGAATTGTCGGGAGGGATGAGGCAGCGGGTCATGATAGCCATTGCCCTCGCCTCCAAGCCGAAGCTTCTCATCGCAGATGAACCGACAACGGCGCTTGATGTCACAATCGAAGCGCAGATTCTCGAGCTTCTCCGAAAGTTGAGGGATGAAGAAGACATGTCCATCATGCTCATCACCCACGATATCGGTGTGGCCGCAGAGCTTTCCCATAGAATCATCATCATGTATGCCGGGAAGGTGATGGAGATTGCAGAGACCAGCGATTTGTTTGAACGCCCCTATCACCCTTACACAAAAGGGCTGCTTGAATCGATTCCGAAAATGAGCGGTGCCAGAGGGGAGCTTCTTCCGACCATTGAAGGAACGATTCCAGGCGTGAACCAGATGCCTGAAGGCTGCCGGTTTGCCCCACGCTGCAGTTTTGCGACAGAGAAATGCCATAAAGAAGAACCGGCGCTTCAAAAAATGGGCCGGCGTGACGTCGCCTGCTGGCATGTGGAAGAGTTCGCTGCCTCGCAGCTTGACCCTTTTCCAGGAAAGGAGGATCCCGTTGAATCAAAATCATGAAGAAAAGCTGTTGGAAATTCAGCATTTGAAGAAATACTTTGAGATTAAAGGAGGTGGGGCCTTAGGGAAGCGTAAGCAGACGCTGAAGGCGGTGGATGATGTTTCCTTTGATATTTATAAGGGAGAGACGCTCGGACTTGTCGGAGAATCCGGATGCGGGAAATCGACGCTCGGCCGGAACATTTTAAGACTGCAGGATCCGACAGACGGCCAGGTGCTTTATGGCCGGAAGAACATCCTAGAGTATTCGAAGAAAGACATGCGCAGACTCCGTAAGGATATGCAGATCATTTATCAGGATCCCTTCGGTTCTTTGAACCCGCGTTTTACTATCGGGCAGATTATCGGAGAGATGTATGAGATTCATGGTCTTGCCAAAGGTGCAGAAAAAGAAAGGAAAGTTAAGGAATTGTTGGAGCTCGTAGGATTGGATGCGAGCCGTTATCACAGCTACCCGCATGAATTTTCGGGAGGACAGAGGCAGCGGGTGGGCATTGCAAGGGCGCTTGCACTTGAGCCGGAATTCATTGTTGCGGATGAACCGGTATCCGCTTTGGATGTGTCCGTCCAGTCCCAGGTCATCAACCTGTTGATCCAGCTGAAGCGGGAGATGGGATTGACGCTGTTGTTCATTGCACACGGACTGAATGTCGTCCGGCATATTTCCGACCGGGTGGGTGTGATGTACTTAGGAAAACTCGTCGAACTGTCCGATACGGATTCGATCTTCAATGATCCTGCGCATCCGTATACGGCAGCACTCTTGTCCACTGTACCAGAAGCCGATCCCGAAGCAAGAAAAGAACGCATCGTCCTTAAAGGGGAAGTGCCTTCACCAGCATCTCCGCCTTCAGGATGCAATTTCCGGACGAGGTGTCCACTTGCAACAGAACGATGCAGTCAGGAAGTTCCAGCATGGCAGGAAACGCGAAACGGCCATTTCACGGCCTGCCATTACCCTTTGGAAAAAGGGCAGACGTTAAAAGAAGCTGTCGCTCAACGTCAGAAACCATCTGACAACAAAACTAATAACCTTATTATGGCATAAACGGTAATTAAAAGGAAGGGGAATATCCTTTGGCTGAACTCATACAAAAAGGGAACCAAAAAGTCTATGACGGCTATAAGTCTTTTCAATATCTGGAAGCGGACGTCGATTATAAATCTTACAATCTTGCAAAAGAAGTGGGCCGTGTCCCGAGCTTTTCCTACCCTGTGACTGATGAGCAGGAAAACGAGGTCCAGACGATCCTGGATGAGGATTTGATGATTTCCATGCATGAGCATACGTTCATCGCACCGGAAGATCTTAGCCAGTTTTACGAATTCCGCCGGCAGGGCAGGGACTTTACAGCGTTTGAAGCGCTGAGCCATTCCGGACTTGATGTCATTTTTGAAAATTTCATGGACGGAACAGCGATGATCACTTCACTCGCAGGGTGGAAATGGTCGGATGTCATTCACGACCTGGGCATCCGCTTCAGCGACATCGCTCATCAGGATATGGTGATCAAAGCCGAGCGTATCGAAGATTTGTCCAGGGCGAAACAAGAAGGAAAAATCGCTTTTGTCGGAGCCTTGGAATCGGCATCCATGATTGAAAATGAGCTGGACCGTCTTGATGTGTTGTATGGCTTCGGCATCCGCACGATGGGCGTCTGCTATTCTGAATCGAATATGCTGGGCTCCGGCCTCCGTGAACCGAATGATGCCGGCCTGTCCGTTTTTGGAAAACAGGCGGTCGAACGGATGAACAAGCTCGGTATCACTGTGGATGTTTCTCACGCCGGTGACCAAACAGCCCTCGATACGATTGAAACGAGTACAAAGCCGGTGACGATCAATCATGCCGGCGCACGGGGAGTATGGGATACGAAGCGTATGAAGCCGGACAGTGTCATTCGAGCCTGCGCAGAAAAAGGAGGGGTCATCGGAATTGAGGCAGCTCCGCACTCGACCGTTTCGGAAAATCATCCGCATCACAATATCGATTCGTTCATGGAACACTTCGAATACACGGCGAATCTGGTAGGCATCGAGCATGTGGCGTTTGGTCCGGATACCTTGTTCGGTGATCACGTCGGGCTTCATGATACACTGGCCGGCCAATTATCCATCAAAAGTGCGCAGAAATCCTCGATGGAACGTGTCGATTATGTCAAAGGGCTGGAAAACCCGGCGGAATGCTTCCCGAACATCGTCCGCTGGCTTGTGGCTAAAGGATACAGCCGGGAAGACATCCGTAAAGTTACCGGTGGAAACATTCTGCGTGTGCTGAAAGAAACGTGGGCGAAATAATAAGAGAGGGACGATGAAGATGAATAAAAAATGGTGGGTCTTTTTATCAGCTGCACTAATGGCGTTGTTCCTGGCCGCCTGTTCCTACGGCGGGGAAGAGGAAGCAGAAGGAGAGGCGGCTGCTTCGGAAGAGGCGGTCTCCGGTGGAAAGGTATCGATTCCGATTGTCGCTGATCCAACCTTTAATCCGTGGCACCCGAGTGCCTATGCCGAGTCCAATGTCATTAACCGTGTCATATTCGACGGTTTGACGAAGCCGGGGAAAGATCTCGTGCCTGCACCGGATCTTGCTGAATCCTGGGAAACATCAGAAGATGGGCTGACCTGGACCTTCCAGCTCCGTGATGATGTCACATGGCATGACGGCGAGCCGTTTACATCAGAGGACGTGGTGTTTACGTTCAACGATATTACGTTGAACGAAGAGCTTGGAGCGAACAGTGCCTCCTATTTCGGACAGGTGGAAAGTGTGGAAGCAGACGGCGATTACACCGTTATGTTCAACTTATCGAGCCCGGTTGCCGCCCTTCCGGCTTACTTGAGCTTTAATACAGAGATTATTCCTGAGCACATCTTCCAGGGAGAAGACCCATGGGATCTGACGAGCTTTAACAAGGAGAATCCTGTTGGAACAGGACCTTTCAAGCTCAAATCTTATACATCCGGCCAGAGTGTCGTGCTTGAGCGGAATGATGAGTACTTCGGCGATGCCGCGAATCTGGACGAAGTGGAATACAAAATCCTCCCTGATGCCAACACCCACGTGGCGCAGCTGTTGAGCGGCGAACTTTCCATCTTCGCTCTGGATGATACCTCTGCGGTCGAACGTATTGAGAGTGCGGACGGCGTTGATGTGGATGGACGTGATACGAACCGTTTCTTCTGGCTGATCGTCAACCAGCAGGAGGAGAGGTTCCAGGATGTGAAAGTGCGTCAGGCGATGGAATATGCCCTTGACCGTCAGAACATCATCGATACCGTTCTGCAGGGATATGGAACGATTGCAGATGCGGGAATTACGCCGGCCTTGTCGGAGTATTACACCGATGATGTGAAGCAGTACCCGTTCGATCCGGAAGAAGCGAAAAAGCTCCTTGCTGAAGCAGGCTGGGAGGATACGAACGGCGATGGATTTGTCGATAAGGATGGAGAGAACTTCGAAATTATCTTTGATATCGGTATTCAAGGGGATTTAGAAGCGATTGCCCAGCTTGTTCAGCAGTACTTGATTGATGTCGGCCTGGATGTCCAGTTGAACACGATGGACTGGAATACGATGATTGACAAAGTCGTCATCCAAAGGGATTATGCGATGACCTTGAACTGGTGGCGCTACCCGCCGGATCCCGATTTGAAGGCGTATATGCACTCTGATTTTGCCGAGCAGGGTAATAACATCCCGGCTTATCAAAATGAAGAAATGGACAAGCTTTTGGACGCTGGTGCGGAAACAAGCGATGTGGAAGAGCGGAAGGAAATCTATACTGAGGCCCAGAAGCTGATGGCTGAAGAGCTTCCGTATATGTTCCTCTGGTACCCGCAGGAAGTACAGGTGAAGCGCTCGGATATCGACGGTGTTCCTGAACTGGCCTTTGGAGATACGCTTCACTATATCCAGGAATGGTATATGGCGGAGTAAGTCATGGGAGAAGTGCACCACCGCGTGCACTTCTCTTTTATAAAAAGGGGGGACCTGTGTGATTCGTTTTTTACTCAACCGCTTTGGCCAGAGCATCATTCTATTGTTCATTGTGACTGTCATTACTTTTTTTCTCATCAACCTTGCACCAGGTGGGCCCACAGGGGTCATGCGGATGGATGCCTCACCTGAAGAACGTCAGGCGGTGATTGAACGTCTCGGTCTGGATCAGCCGGTCATCGTCCGCTATTTTGAATGGGTGGGGAATGCTGTCACCGGTGACCTGGGCACATCATTCAACTCCAGTGAAGCGGTCGTGGAAAGGATTGCAGAACGTCTGCCTTATACGATGGAACTGACCGTATTCACGATCATCTTTTCAGTCATTGCAGGCATCATCCTCGGTGTCATCTCCGCTTTGAAACGAGGAAGAGCGGCGGATCACGTGATCAACTTTTCGAGTGTCATCGGTTTGTCGGTTCCTTCCTTCTGGCTCGGGCTGATGCTGATTCTGTTATTTTCTGTTGAACTTGGCTGGCTGCCGTCGTCCGGTGTCGGACCGAGGGGCGCGGACTTTGATTTTGGGGGCTGGATGGCTCACTTAGCCATGCCGGTATTGATTCTGTCAACGACCGTGCTTCCGAATATCGTCCGCTTCACGCGATCATCGATGCTGGAAGTGATTTCACAGAACTATATCCGTACTGCTCGTTCCAAAGGGGCGAAGGAATTCGTCGTTTTGTATGTGCATGCGCTTCGGAATGCGATGATTCCGATCATCAGCATTATCGGCGTGCTGATTCCGAGGCTGCTGAGCGGTGCTGTGATCACCGAAGCGATTTTTGGATGGACAGGAATCGGAACGTTGATTATTGAAGCGGCCAATGGCCGCGATTATCCATTGATCATGGGCATTACCGTTGTCATTACGCTTGTCGTTATCATCAGCAATCTGCTTGTCGATATCATTTATTCCCAAGTCGATCCGCGTGTAAAAAATATGGCATAGGAGGGGACCGAATGTTAGGAGCTTCTATAAAAGAAGATATGGAAGAACAGCCCCTGAAAAAGGAAAAGCGGCGCTTCGTACTCCTTACAAGGTTGAAGCAGAACAAAGTGGCGTATCTATCGTTATGGTTTTTAGTCGTTGTCCACGCCGTCGTCTTTATCGGTCCTGTTCTGTGGCCGCTTTCACCGGATGAACTGACCGATGCAGGGGCTCTTGCCGGATGGACGCTGCACCACCCCTTCGGAACGGACGATCTGGGCAGGGATGTTTTTGCCCGAATGCTTCACGGCGGCCGTGTGACGCTCTTAGTCGGATTATGCGCCATGCTTTTCTCCTTGATTATCGGGACGATCATAGGCGCCTGCGCCGGATTCTTTGGAAAAGTGGTCGAAGCTGTCCTCATGCGCATTACGGAAGCAATGATGGCGATTCCGAACTTTTTCTTCGTCCTTGTCGCTCTTACGGTGCTTGGGACGACGCCGTTCATGGTCGTGCTCGTCATCGCCCTGACCGGCTGGGTGGAAATTGCCCGTGTCGTTTACGGAGAAACGTTGAAGTGGAAGGAGTACGAGTTTGTTGAAGCGGCCCATGCGGCCGGGGCCTCTGCAAAAAGGATTCTCTTGAAATATGTCGTTCCGCAGATTCTTCCCTCGATCATCGTCTCCGGGACGCTCGCTATTGCCTGGGCCATTCTTACGGAAAGTGCGATCAGCTACCTCGGTCTCGGCATCCAGCCACCGACGCCGACATGGGGGAACATGCTGCAGAACTCCCAGCAGTACATCTGGACGGCGCCGATCTTAGGTGTGCTTCCTGGTGTAGCAATCACCATTGTTGTACTCGCTTATAATTTTCTCGGGGATGGGCTGAGAGATGCCCTGGATCCGCGTTTTGCGAAAAAATAAAGAGGAGGATGCGCTTTGTTCATGAACGTGAATGACAATGAGTTGTATTATGAAGTCCATGGAAATCCCGAGGGAGAGGTGATATTCTTCATCCACGGAGCTCCGGGCCTTGGCGACTGCCGTAGTGATATCAAAGCCTTCTCAGCCTTAGGAGATACGTACAAGCTCGTTTTTATGGATATGAGAGGTTCAGGGAGGTCGGAGGGGCGGCCGCCGTTTACTCACGAACAGTGGACGGCGGATATTGAAGCTGTCCGCCGGGAGCTTGTCGGCGGTCCGATCACCATTTTAGGCGGCTCGTACGGCGGGTTTCTAACGCTCGAGTATGCCATCCGCTACCCTGACAGTGTCACCCGCGTGCTGCTGAGGGATACCGCAGCAAGCAGTGACTTTGATTACCTCTCCATCGACCGTGCCCTTGAGAGTGGGATTGAGGGCATCACTGAAGAAAACATGACCCGCCTTTTTGGAGGGGAGGTGTACTCTGATGAGGATTTGAAAGAGCTGTTCACTTTGATCCAGCCGCTTTATACCGTTGAATATGATGAAGAAGCCGTCCGTCAGCGCCTCGACCAGATTTACTACAGGCACGAAACGCATAACTTCGCTTTTCGGTATAATAAACCCGCGTTTAATCTGGTGGATCAATTAGCCGGGATCAATGCACCGATGCTTGTGACAGTCGGAAGGCATGACTGGGTCACCCCAGTGATCTGCTCGGAGACGATTGCCTCATGTGTACCGAATGCCGAGCTCGTCATTTTTGAAAACAGCGGCCACTCTCCCCAGCTGGAGGAGAATGAAAGATACGTAGAACTGGTCCGTCGTTTTCTCCATAAACATAGAGCTGTACAGCCTCTTTAACCAATAAGCAAAAGACGAAAGGGAAGATATAAAGACGAAAGAGTGTCTGGTTACATCCGGCACTCTTTCTTTTTAGTTGACTATAAGGACTTCGTATCCGGTTCTTTTCATGTTTATATCCCCGATTCAGCGGGGTGTCTCTCACGGTTGATGCTTTTTACAATATCCTCCATATTATATGAAACTTTTTCGGATAGGAACACGTATAGATGGTGGAGGTGATGGACGTGTATTTTCCGTCCAGAAAAGACTTATTGTTTGTGCTTATGTACGGAGGAACCATTGGAAGCATTGTTCTCCTCTATTTATTTGGGGGAGAAGCGGCCGGTTGGCAGTTGATTACATATAAAAGCGTGCCGGGATACCTTCTCAGTGCAGGAATCATAGGAATCCTTTCATGGATCTGGTTTACGACCGGATACAAAATTAATGCAGGGATCCTGCACATTCGATTTGGTCCCATGAGAAAAAAGATCCGCATAGAAGATATTCATAAAGTGGAGAAGAGAAACAGTCCGTTTGCCACTCCTGCACTCGCGGTGAGGCGTCTCGAAATCCATTCGTCCGACCATGCCATTACACATATTTCTCCCAAAGATGAGAAGGCTTTCCTACGCCTTCTGCAGAGGAATAATCCAGGGATTGATATCAGCCGTACGTTGAGGGAGGCGGGGACATGAGTTTGAAAAAGAGAATCATGTCCGTCCTTCTGATGTGGAGCATACTGGGCCCGTTTTCTGTTATCCTGGGATACGTCAATGATGGTGCGATCGACTGGAATCATTTAATAGGAATGCTGGTTGCCGGCTTTGTCATTGGCTTCTGGATTGCCCCTCTCAGTGATCGGAAAAAACAAAAAAAGAGGCAGGCATAAACGATCAATTAGTCATCCTGAATGAGGTGCTTGAACTTCCTTTTTTCACCATGATTGGAATGGAAGTTGTTTGGAGGAAGAATGTCGCGGGTAGAGTCATACTTATGTGAAACTCACATTAATCTGATCCGGGAGGTATGGAATATGCAGAAGAAAACAGCTGTCGTTGCCGGAGCTACAGGAGTGATCGGCAGTTACATTGCCAGGCACCTGAGTAAGCTGGAGGGCTGGGATGTTATCGGCATTGCCCGTCATATCCCTGATGATCCATCGGATATCACTTATGTTTCAGCGGATATGATGGATGGTCAGAACGTCCAGGAGAATCTGGAATCGTTCTCAGAAGTGACCCATTTCATTTATGCGGCATATCAGGACTATGAATCTGATCCTCAAAAGCAGGTGGAGGTCAATCAGACGATGTTTGAAAATACATTAAATGCCGTAGAGAAAAACGCGGACCACTTGGAGCGTGTGATTTTGATGCAGGGGGCAAAAGCCTACGGCGTGCATCTCGGACCTATTAAAACGCCAGCCAAGGAAACGGACGCCCGCCATATGCCGCCGAACTTCTACTTTACACAGGAAGACTATATGCGCCGGGCACAGGAAGGGAAAGATTGGAGCTGGACAATCCTCCGTCCGGATGTCGTCTGCGGGTATTCAGTCGGAAAGCCTATGAACCTTGCTATGGTGATCGGCGCCTACGCTTCGATATCCAAGGAACTGGGTCTGCCTCTTCGTTTTCCTGGAAAAGCGCATCCGTATCTTGCTCAGGTAACAGATGCGACCCTTCTCGCTCAGTGTGTGGAGTGGGCTGCGGTTGAGGAATCCTGCGCATTTGAAATATTCAATGTGACGAACGGGGATTACTTCCGCTGGGAGCACATGTGGAAGACGATTGCCGACTATTTTGACATGGAAGCAGCAGGAGCAGAGCCGCCAATCCAACTCTCTGAGATGATGGCCGACAAGCAGGAGTTATGGGAGCAGATGAAAGAGAAATACCACCTGCAGGACATTCCTTATGACAAATTGGCCTTATGGGGCTTTGGAGACTTCATTTTCAATTGTGATTATGATGTGATGACATCTACAACAAAACTCAGAGAATATGGATTCCACGAATTTGTAGATAGTGAAGAAATGTTCACACGCCTGTTCCGTGAATTCCAGCAGGAAGGCGTTCTTCCGGATTTCTCTAATCAATAAAGGCTTAAGATCCACTCGACATCCGGGTGGGTCTTTTTTAATAACCGTTTTTAAGCAGTAAGGCTGTTTTTGTGATAAATGGAATATATGTATTGCATTATGTAACTTATATGTTACATTGATGAGGAAGGGATAGATAATTATGGAAAATAAAGTGAAGATCGCGCGTGTCACCCTCGGTTTAACCCAGCAGGAACTTGCAGAGAAGGTCGGTGTCACACGTCAGACAATCAGCTTGATTGAGAAAGGCCGTTACAACCCAACGTTGAAGCTGTGTCTGGAGATCTGCTATGCCGTTAACCAAACGCTGGATGAAGTATTCTGGCAGGAACGAAAGGAGTAAAAGAAATGGAAAAAATTAAAGATGAACGTCTGCAGTTGAAAAATTTAAAGAACATCAGGATTACTTTTATTGTCCAGACTTTAGGAATTCTCGGAATCCTGCTTTATGATCTGATTAACTATGGG
Source organism: Halobacillus litoralis (assembly GCF_009856355.1). Classification (GTDB taxonomy): domain Bacteria; phylum Bacillota; class Bacilli; order Bacillales; family Halobacillaceae; genus Halobacillus; species Halobacillus litoralis_B. The sequence goes on from NZ_WMEW01000011.1 coordinate 111,055, forward strand.
ATGGACGGGATGACGAACAATCCTGTCTGGTTTGTTTTCATTTTGACAGGAGTGATTAATGCCTACCTTTCCATGAGTATCAGTGTGGAGCATGAGAAAACAAAACGGTCCCCCGTGACACGGTTGTACATATCTCTCGGTGTAATCACATTGATTTCTCTTTTATTTGTTACTTTCACCGCCTTGACGAATGGGTACAACGTGATGGACGGTTTGTTGGTTGGAGGAATCGTTTTTGTCTGTTTGGTCCTCCCCGCTTTTTATATGTACGGCCTTCGGCAGAAAGAGCGCGACGAATAGTCTTTTCTTGTACGATTTTTCCAAAAAGGATTGAGGTTCCAGGGAGGTTTTGGAATAATAGGGCCGTAAAGGAGGATGGTCATGAAAGAATTAACGACCAACATGTCATTATTAATTGTAGGCGCCTGCATCTTGTCAGGAGCAATTATTCTTTCCAACGCTCTCACGCAGAGCTCCCAGGAGGCTGGTGAACAGGTTATAGTCCGCGAACAGCCTGAGGGTCCTCAGCTGTTGAGTTATTTGGAGCTTCAGGATTACCTGGGTCTTAGTGACGAGCAGATAGAAAAGGTTCTTCCGAAGAATGAGGGGGATGGTGTGAAGAGTCAGATCCCTTATGTGAAAATCGGCTACGAATACTATTTCCCTGTCAAAGCTGTCGACAAATGGCTGGCCGAAACAGAAGCCGCCACTTTTCGCTGATTGAGATTAAAGTCTTTCATCAGGAAACAAAATGGAGCGGAGGAAATCGATGAGAATACATAAAGAGCTGCCCGAAATGATCCATGATAAAAGTAAGGACATCAGCTTTTCCGGAGTGGTCTATGTAAAGGACAGGGAACAAGTGCTTTTGAAGAAGGCCTATGGTTACGCAGACAGAGCGGAGAAAAGGCTGAATACATACAACACCCGTTTCGGAACAGCCTCCGGAAGCAAACTGTTCACCGCTGTGGCTGTCTGCCGGCTTGTGGAACAAGGACAGCTGGAGTTTGATACACCACTGGCCGACTGTCTGGCGATAGAATTCCCTTATTTTAATAAGGATGTAACCATTCATCACCTGCTGACGCATACGTCCGGCCTGCCGGATTATTTTGATGAGGAAGTGATGGAGGATTACGAGGATTTATGGACGGATGTGCCTGTCTATAAAATCGAAACGCTCAAGGATTTCCTGCCCCTTTTTCAAAAGAAACCGATGAACGGCGGTCCTGGGGAGCGGTTCCACTACAACAATGCGGCCTATATTCTGCTTGGGTTGATCATCGAGCAGCAAACAGGAGAGGCGTATACCGATTATGTAAAGTCGGAGATTTTTGATCGCTGCGGGATGTATGACTCCGGGTATTTTTCTCTCGATCAGCTCCCGGTCAATACAGCGATCGGCTATATCGATGACAAGGAAAAGGGAACATGGCGGACGAATGTTTATTCGATTCCCAAACAAGGCGGGTCAGATGGCGGCGCGTTTTTATCAGCTCCGGATATGGCGAAGTTCTGGGAAGCTTTATTCCAATATGAACTGCTGAGCGAAGAGATGACCAGCAGGCTTCTGCAGCCTTATGTGCAAGTGAATGAGATGATTTATTACGGGTACGGAATTTGGTTGAACCAAAAAGACGAGCATATATACAAATACCACGTCATGGGCTGTGATCCCGGTGTCAGCTTCCGCTCCTCTTATTATCCGGATGCAGGCCTCATCACAGTGGTTCCTTCCAATCAGGAATCCGGACCGTTCGAAGTCACTGATGTCATCGAGGATTTCCTGCTGGGATGGAATAGCGGAAAGTAAAACCATGCTATAATACAGATACAGATCCTGTTAAAAGGAAGGTGTTGTGGAATGACCAAACATAAAATCTACAGCATGAGTTTCGCCAGTGTTTATCCTCACTACGTCGCAAAAGCTGAGAAAAAAGGACGCACCAAAGAGGAAGTCGATGAAATCATCCGCTGGCATACCGGGCTGTCCCAGGCACAGCTGGAGGAGCACTTGGAGGAAAAGACGGATTTTGAAACCTTTTTCGAGGAGGCACCCGCGCTGCACCCGTCCCGGAAGCTGATCAAAGGGGTCGTCTGCGGTGTCCGGGTGGAAGACATTGAAGAACCGATCATGCAGGAAATCCGCTATCTGGATAAGATGGTGGATGAACTGGCGAAAGGCAAGGCTATGGAAAAAATACTGCGCGGGTAACAGGCAGAAAGAGAGACATTGCTCTTATAGCAGAGCCGGTGTGTCTCTTTTTTATTTACTTTGGACTTTAACTCTTCGTTCCACAATAAATCCAACGATTAAGCCGATAACAATCGGTGATATTTCAATATCCAGATCGAAAAAGAACCCATTTTCCAGTGGTTCATTTAATTCGAATGAAAACCTGAAAAGAGATACATGAAATAGATCTCCAATCCAATATAATAGAGCCATTGTCCCAACTGATGTTAATAAAGGGAGCCATATTCTCCTCAAATAAACACCTCTTTCCATTATGGTTACATCGTGAAAGTAGATAATCCAAGGGTATCATAGGTTTCAGCACTTGGAAATAAATCCCTTTCAGCCGTCGTATCATTCATTCGTCACTCTATTCAAATACCTGAAAACAGGCCGGGTAATGATTGAAATCCTTCGCTGCCGCAATGACAGCCATCCTTACGCTTGCTTTCTGAGCCGTCCCAGTGAAGGGTAACGATTGTTCTCTGCTCGTCCGCGGAAAGGGAAGGGGCTTTCGCTCCTGGCGATAAGGAAGAAAAAAGCATTTGATCTGTCGGAATATTATGTGAAAAGTTGTATAGTAGAAATGGTGACGAGGGCTGAATGATGCACGCTAAGGAAGCATACGTACATACTCAAACACAAGCCCGAAGGCCGATGAATAGAAAAGGAGGTTTTACTGTTGAATTTTGACTACTACTGCCAGACTAAAATTGTGATGGGACCTGGACGTTCCAAGGAAGTACCGGGACTGCTGAAGGAGATGACAGAGCCGGGGGCCACCGTGATGGTCGTGAGCGATCCGGGTGTGAAAAAGGCTGGAATCGTAAAGCCTGTTTTAGATTCTCTTGAAGATGCGGGCTATCGTGTGGTGGATTTTGACCAGGTATCTCCGAATCCGCGCGATACCGAATGCCTGATGGGCGCGGAAGTGTTTCAAAAAGAAGAAGCTTCCGCTGTCCTTGCGATTGGCGGTGGAAGTCCCATTGATACGGCGAAAGCGGTAGCGCTTCTTGGACCGAACGGCGGCCGTCCCGAAGACTATGTAGAAGGGAGAAGGGCTTATACGAATGCAGCACCGATTCTCTGTATTCCAACCACAGCCGGCACCGGATCAGAAGTTACCCGCTCTTCGGTCATTACACTCGCGGACTCGCACCGGAAAATCACGCTGAAGCACGCGATGCTCCGTCCGATAACAGCCGTACTGGACCCGGAATTGACGTTGACGGTGCCAAAGGACGTAACGGCAGCAACAGGAGTCGATGCCCTTGTCCATGCTATCGAGGGATATTCGTGTAAGGTGACGAACCCTGTATCACAGGCGATGGGAGCAAGAGCGATGGAGGTCATTGTCGAGCATCTTCCTCAAGTGTTTGAACATGGAGCAGATCTTCAGGCACGGGCGAAAATGCAGGAGGGAAGCCTGCTTGCGGGTCTATGCTTTGGGTCAGCGGATGTAGCGGCTGTCCACTGCTTGGCGGAAGCGCTAGGCAGCCTCTATGATACCCCGCACGGCGTAGCGAATGCCATATTCCTTCCTCATGTCATGGAATTTAATGCGCAGGAAAACGTGCCGCTGCACGCGGAAATGGCCCGGCTTATGAAGATGGCAGAAGATAACGATCCGGATGAGGAAGCAGTAGAGAAATTCGTCCGTAAAATCGATGCGTTCACAAAACAGCTGGACATTCCTCTTTTGAGTGAAATACCTTCTGTTCAGGAAGAAGATTTCGAGCGGATGGCTGAACTTGCGGAACGCAACAACTCGACCCCGAGCAATGCCCGGACGATTACGAAAGAAGATTATCTGCAGATATTAACGACGGCCTTTCAATCTCCGATTCTTTGAGAATCAATGCATAGAAGGATAGAATGGGAGAGAAGGGAGTTGTTACCATGAATGAAGAACAGGTATTTCAACAAATTGCACTCGTTAGAAAAGCGACATTGAAAATGCTGGATGGAATTACGGAGGAACAGGCAGACCTCCAGCCGAAAGGATTTGCGAACAATATCCGGTGGAATCTTGGTCATATTGTTGCTGCTCAAAATGGGATGGTGGCTAAGTTTGCCGGTACACCGGTCGAAACACCTCCGCGCTTTTTCCAATTATTCGCTCCAGGAACGAAGCCGGCGGATTGGGAAGGTAACGTCCCCAGCCTTGATGAATTGAAAAAACACCTGGAAGAGCAGCCGGCACTCCTGCAGGAAGCTCTCACAGGAAAACTTGATGAAGAGGCAGCAGAAGAGTTTCTATCCATGAAAACCGTTGGTGAAATTCTGAATTTCACGTTGTATCACGAAGGGGTACATACGGGAACAATAAAAGCAATCAAGGCACAGACCGATCAAAAGTAAGAAGCAGACCGGCCGGATTTCCGGCCGGTTTTTGCCTAGGATGAGAGGTAGAAGTATGGATGATAACGTATTCGAATAAATAGTGGAAAAGGATATCGATTTTTTTTCGGGTATATCAATTATTTTTTGCGATATATCGATAAATCGCGTCACCCACCATAAAGAATTATAAGAAATCAGGTTAGCAGCTACCGTTCAAGGGAAGGAATTAGAAGAATTCCAATACTTAAGAACAGAATGGTGTGCCGCGTATGAGTTTCTTCTACTATATAAAAAAGTACTTCAAAATGAGCCGGCGTCAACGCAAGAGTGAGCTGAAATCCACGATCTGGTTTATGCCGTTCTGGTATATTCTCGGGGCTGTCGGATTATCGGCGTTCACCTTTTACCTCGATTATATCGTGGACGTCAGCTTGTACCTGCCGGCGCCCATCGGCTTCAGCGGACAGACGCTGCAGGTGCTGCTGAGTGCGCTCGTCGGAGGCGTTCTTACTTTGAGCGCGTTTACAATCAACTCGCTGCTTGTTGCCTTAACTACGTTCAGCGGGCAGTTTTCATCCAAAATGCTCGTCAACTTTGTCAGTGACCGGGCCACTCAACATGTGCTCGGCATTTTCAACGGAAGCTTCATTTATGTGCTGTTAAACTTCCTGTATGTGACGCATGAGGAAGAGGAGTACATCGCCGCAACGCCGGTTTTATCAATTCTGACGGCGATTATTGCCGCTGTCACCTTCATCTATTTTATCAACCATACGACGACATGGATGCAGGTGCACAATATCAGCTACAATATGAACGCCAAGTCCCAGTCTGTTCAGACCGCTTTGGAGAAGGAGCTGGCTCCTTTTCATCTCGACAAGGAAATCGAACCGACTTCACTTCCTGCTGATGATGAGGGGAAGGTGTTGACATCACATCAGTCCGGTTACCTTCAGGTGGCGGATTTTGCAAAGCTCGTCAAGACGGCCTCACGGGAGGATGCTCTCCTGCGGTTTAATGTAAGGATCGGTGAGTTTGTTGTGGAGGGGACCCCGCTTCTCACTTATTGGGAAAAGGGCTCCAAGATTCATCCGGAGCGTTATTTTAAGTCGATTGAAATTGGTGTAAAGCAGACAGAAATTCAGGACCTCGAATACGGGCTGATCAAGCTTGCAGAGGTAGCCATCAAAGCGCTCGGTCATAACGACCCGCTGACGGTGACGAATACCATCCATCAGATTACGGATCTCTTGAAGCGCATCGGTCAGTCCACCAATTTCTCTCCCTACCTTTTTGACCAGGAACAGCAGCTGCGGGTGATTTTGAATCAGAAGGATTTCCGTTATTATCTTCATAAAGGATTCGCGTCGATCCGGGAATACGCCAACCAAAATTCAACGATTATGACGGAACTGCTGACGATGATTTCCCTGCTCAGCAAAACGATGGACGAGGACGTTCACGAGGATCTGTGGGAATTCGCGCGTCAGACGATTCTTGGCTTCGATAATTACAGTCTCTATGAAAATGACTGCCTGTACATTATTGAACAGCTTTCCGAGCTTTCCAAGAATACAGGTCATCAGGAGGATTACCTGTTTCTACTCGAATATATGCTGCAGCGTGTCAGTTCAAAAAGTGCAGCAACGGTACCTCAGAAAGCAACCGGAGAGTATGAGCAGGAGCTTTCTTAACACGAAAAAGGCTTATCCGATTATGGATAAGCCTTTTTCGTGCTGCGGATCATCTGTCGTTTTGTAATACTTGGAATGCAGAGGGTTATCTATTTAAAAGGGAGACGGCCGGAAATCCAAAAGGACTCCCGGCGTGCCCAGGTCATGTAGAAAGGAAATAAGTTTGCGAATGATGTTGGTCTGAACAAATTAAGTACGGATTTCGCTCCATCGGAAAGTACTTCACTGTCGTTGGTTTTAACTCCATAAAGAGTAAAAGCTGCTCGTTAGAGGTGAAAGCCCCCAGATCACAGCAGACAGGTTTGTTATATTCGTTGTGAAAACTTATTCCAGTATACATTTCCCCCCTAAGGAATTGGAGTAATTCCATTTTAAATTCCCCCTCAGAACATGCATTCCCGTCACTGAGTCTCATAAACATTTTTGAGGAATAATTTTTAATTACTATCTTATGATATTTATTGGCTGTTTGTAGGAGCTATTATTTAAGGGGAATCGTGAGAGGCTTGACATCGCTCTGATTTAGGGTGTGTACAAAACTTTTAATGACCCGCATGAGAGAGGGGGACTGTAATGGAGACGGTTATTTTAGCTGTTGTTGTAACCATTCTTGTAGTCGCAGGATGGGGAGGAATCATGCTGAAAGATCTGCCTGTGAAGCTGAATGGACAGTGGATGTATGTGGCCGCTGCGGTATTGAGTGGAATTATTTTGATTTTAACCGCTCTCAATTTTTAGAACATTCATTGTTTTTGAGGAAAAGAATTCCAATTTATATTACAATGAAACCAGCTTATTTACATAGGAGGGTTTTTGGATGAGGGTGAAAACAACCCAATGGGATCTGGAATCTGTCCGCCCAGGTGGGCGGGAAGTGGCGCTGGAGGAACAGATGGAGCAAATCGTTCATCAGCTTGAAAGAAGAAAGAGCGAGTTGGAGAAAGGGAATGAAGATACGCTGATAGAGGAAGCTGTTGAAAACATTCTACATGTACAGGAACTTCAAACAAAGATATTCGAATTGGATGAATATATCATCTGCCGGCAGTCCACAAACGTTACAGATGCAAAATGGCGCGATATGGCCGGGCGGTGCAGCATTTTAAAATCTAAATTTAATACGATGATGGTTTCGTTCCGCTTGTTCCTGGCAAAGATTTCGATCACTCAATGGGAACAACTCGTAGAACATCCGGAGGTTCGATCCGCCCGATTTTATTTAAATGAAGAAAGAAGAAAAATGGAGGACCAGCTTTCTCCTGAGATGGAAGCACTTATTCATGACCTTGCTGTGGATGGGTTTGATGGGTGGGAAGATCATTACGAGCAGGAATTATCGAACCTGCGCGTAAGGGTGGAAGCGAACGGAGAAGCTCAGAGTATTCCTTTCAGCCAGGCTTTTGTACAAGCGGCCTTTTCTCACGATCGTCGTGTAAGGAAAGCTGTAGGTGAAGAAATCTTAAACACCTGTGAAGCGAATGCCGATCGGTTTGCTTCTATTTTCAATCACTTTGCTGGATTTCGAAACGAGCTTTACCGAATTCGTGACTGGTCTAATCCGTTGAAGGAAATGCTGGATCAAAACCGCATACGTGAAACGACCATCTCGAGTTTGATGAACACTCTGCATGAACATAAACACTTGCTGCATCAATTTTTCCAAAGAAAAGCTGAATTGAGTAAGGTCGATAAGCTGACATGGTATGACACGCAGGCGCCGACGTATACCTCAGAAACATCGCTCACCTATGACGAAGCGGCACAAATTATTATTCGTCAGTTCCACTCTTTCAGTGAAAAACTGGGGGTGTTTGCTGAACGCGCATTCGAACAGGGGTGGATTGATGCAGAGCCTTCTGAACATAAACGTCATGGTGCCTTTTGTGCATCACTTCCGGCGGCTGAAGAAAGCCGCGTACTTCTGTCGTTTACAGGCAGTTATCAGGATCTGGTCACGCTTGCCCACGAACTGGGGCATGCCTACCATAATTTAATCCTTCATGAACAGCCGGGTTTTGCCAGACAGATTGGTACAGGACTTGCAGAAACAGCTTCTACATTCCTTGAAAATCTTGTCCTTGATGCAGCAATTGAACATGCGGAAACAAAAAATGATCAGCTCTCTCTTTTGGAGATGAAAATTACTAATGGACTGAAGTATACCGCCTTTATCCCGGCAAAGTTTGAGTTTGAAAGAGCGTTTTATGAACGTCGGAAGCATGGGGCCCTTTCAGCTGATGAACTCGTTCAATTGAATACTGAAAAAGAAGAGGAGTGGTTCAAAGGCACCTTGGCGGATGTAAATGGATATACATGGATGACGATTCCACATTTCTATAGTACAGAAAAGGCCTATTATAACCTTCCGTACACGATAGGTTACTTGTTCAGTAACGGTCTATATTCGATGTACTTAAAGGAACGGGAGGGCTTTCCAATAATGTATGACCAACTGCTTGAGAATTCTGGAAAGCGTACGATGGAAGAACTGGGAAGGGAGTTTCTGAATGAGGATTTGACTGGATCAGACTTCTGGGAAGCTTCTTTAGAACCTTTAAAGGATGCAGTAGAAAAGTATATAAAACTTACAAAGTGACTTTTTAGAGTGAATGCCTCATAATTCCGTCGATCTCGTACATCTGCGGAGGATTGTCTATCGATAATTTCATTGATCTTTCTGGACTTATTGTGATGTCTAATCCTAAATTCCTTCATGAGGACCATGGATTAACCAGAGGAACAACAAATGACTGAAAAACGGAAGGCAGGGTACTATGACAAAAGCCATCATTTTTGATATGGACGGAACACTATTTCAAACGAATCAAGTCCTGGAAGCCTCTCTTGAAGATACTTTCCAGAAGTTGAGGAAAATCAACAAATGGGAAGGAGATGCCCCGCTGGCTGAATATCAGCAGATTATGGGGGTGCCTCTTCCAAAAGTGTGGGAGACACTGCTGCCTGAGTTTACTCCATACGAAAGAAACGAAGTGGACGCGCTCTTTTTAGACAGGCTCATCAGCCATATTCGAAACGGCAGAGGCGCCTTGTACCCCGGTGTGAAAGAGACGATGGGACAACTGACGAATCAGGGCTTTTCTGTATACATAGCCAGTAATGGCCTCAAACGTTACCTGCAGACGATTGTAGAATATTACCGTCTCAATAGCTGGGTAACGGAGACGTTCAGTATTGAACAGATCGATTCCCTTGATAAATCCAGTCTTGTACAGGAGATTATCCGAAAGTATCATATACAGGAAGGGGCAGTTGTCGGGGACAGACTGTCTGATATCCGGGCGGCCAAGGAAAATGGTCTTACAGCGGTGGGGTGCCGCTTTGATTTTGCGCAGGAGGAAGAACTCGCGCAGGCGGATCATGTCATCGAAGACCTGCGTGAATTGAAGAACGTCATACCGTTACTGGAAGGAACAACCTATCCATAACAACTTGTAAGCGTAAGGGCTGTACATACATGTGTAGTGCAGCCTATTGATTTCGGAGAGGGGCCCGGGTGCGAGGGGCGGTCGGGATGGTATTGATCAGCGCTTCGAATGCTGTTGCCATGGTTGTCTTTATTGTGGCGGCATCTGCCTGATCGTCATAACAAAAAAGATCGTTCTTAAGGAACGATCTTTTTTTTCTGAGCTCTCCCGAGAGAATGATGGAACTGAGAAGAGAGGGTGTGACAAAAACACCCATAACTTATAGAATTTAGGTAGATGTATAACAAAGGAAGAGGGATTCATCATGAAAACCAATGAAAATAAGACATGGAAAAGGAAGCTGGGTTATGCAGGCTTTGTACTGGCTGCCTTCGGTCTATCCTACTTCCTCGCTTGTTCGCTCAGCTATACGCCCCTCGGTTATGATGCTGTCGGATTTAAGATGGTTAATGAGGATTTCACAGCGGTCACGGTTGAGAAAAACAATGCATTCGGAATGACAGAGGAAACCGTGATGTATGATCCACCTGAAGAAGATCAATGGAAAGCCAACATGCTCGTCGATCAGCTCAATGACCAGTCCATTCACTACTGGCTGTTTTTCACTTCCATCTTCGCAGCGTTGTACTGGGTTGCCGTTGATGTGAAAAAAGGGGAGAGCGTTCGGAAAACCATTCTATACAGTTCCTTTGGGGTTGTGTTGACGGGTCTTTCTTTAATGGATCAGCTGTATGATATTAAAGACATCCTGTCATGAATGGGAGAGAGGAAGAGAGACGGTGTACGGGTGGCTGACAGGGATATCGATTCTTTTACTTGCTTTCATGCTGTATCTTAATCGCAGGACATTGTTTACAGACGTGGAAAATGTGAAGGTGCTGATCATGATTTTTGTTTTCCTTCCTCTTTTACTCGTTTTTATCGCAGGGGCTGTGTTTTTATAAGAAAACAGAAGGGTGGAAACGGGATGTATCGGTTCAAGAAGACGATTTCGGATGAGAAAGAGCTCCGGGGTCTTGTTGGAGCTCCAAGTGATCTCGTTCGCAACAAGGTGATTAACAGTCTGGATGACGGCTGTATGGATTTTATCTCTAAATCTCCGTTTCTCGTGCTTACGACTTCAGGTGAAAAAGGGCAGCCGGACGCCTCTCCGAGAGGGGACCACCCAGGCTTTGTCCACATCCTCAACGAAAAACAGCTGGTTATACCGGAAAGGCCGGGAAATAAACGGGTGGATTCCCTGCGTAATATTATTGCCAATCCACGTGCAGGTCTGCTTTTTTTCATTCCGGGACTTGGAGAAACGCTCCGTATTAAAGGTCGTGCGGAGATCATACAGGATCCGGATGTGCTGAAGAAAATGGCAGTCAAAAATCGTCTGCCTGAGCTCGGCATTGCTGTGGAGGTGGAGGAGTGTTTTATTCACTGTGCCAAAGCCTTCATCCGCTCGAAGCTCTGGCAGCCGGAAGCATGGATCGCAGAAGGGAAACATCCGAATGCCGCCCGGATGCTTTTTACACATGCCAAGCTCCCTGGTTCCACGATGGACTCCATTCAGGACCGTCTGGATGAGAGTTATCATAACAGACTGTATTAGTTGGAGGTGGGCTTGGGATGGATGTGATTATGAACATCTTAATTGGCGTCGGCCTTGTTTATTTTGTTTTCTTTCTTATCGCTTTCATTTCCGCAGTGAAAAAGTAAAGGGTATTTATAATAGGCGGAGTTAAGTTTTAGGGTTGCTTACCTTTGGAAAATAACTCTCCTATCATTGGAGTTTATAATGGTTATTCAGGGGCTGCTGGTGTACAGATATCTATAGGAGTTAAATTTCGCAGAAACAAAAGGGGAATTGGGATGAACAAAAAGACTATTTTGATTTCAGCTATCATTTTCGCAGCTGTGACCTTAATCTTAAACAATGTCCTGCAGACGGCTGTTGGGGGATTTTTGATGACTTTAAGTTTTTCAGCATTTGTAGTGCTGATTACTGGGGCTGTTTACTACATTAGTAAGTTCTACATTAATCAAATTCATTACAACCAAAAGAACCGGGAAAACATTAAATAATTTCGTCAACTATCCATATAAACCTTAAAGCCTTATAAAAAAGAAAAGCCGTCCAGTAACTGGAACGGCTTTTTTTTGGATTCAATCTTGAGCCTGTTTAAAGGATAGCAGAGTGATGGTCACCAGGATAATAACCATTCCGGCACCTTGGATGAGCGATAAACTGTCACTGAGAATAAGGACGCCGAAAATGGAGGCCGTGACCGGTTCCACCATAGCAACAATGGAAGCTGTAGTTGGAGCTGTCCGTTTAATCCCGAATACATAGAGGACGAAGGAAATGCCTGCACCAATCAATCCGAGTACGATGAACAGAGGCAGGTCCTCTGATGTAAGAACGGAAGCCGCTTCCTGAATATCCATATAGAAAAACAACAGGATGCTGAAAACGATGAAGGAAATCGTCAGAGTCGTTGGTGCGCTTCCTTCTGCGGCTGCTTTTTTGAAGGCGAAAATGAACAGAGCGTAGGACAGGCCTGAGCCCAGTCCAGTGAGCGCTCCGGTCAGATTGACGGATGCCCCGCTGCTGCTATAGGCTCCGGTAAGCAGTACGATCCCGATCAATACGGAAACGATACAGCCCCATTTCAGCCAGGAAGACCGTTCGATCCCTAAAAAGAAAGAAGCAAGCATCACAAACACAGGTGCGGTGTACATGAGGGTCGCCGCTACCGCAATACTGGATGATTCTATACTAAGAAAATAAAGTGTGAAGTTCCCGGCGACGCCGACACCAGCCAGAGCTGCCCATAAAACGAGCGAATACGTGCGCGGCATATGCTGGCGGGGCTTGATGATAAACCAAATGAAAACACAGACGAGACCGACGGCTCCCCTGTAAAAGGAAATGACGCCCGGGCTCCATCCTTTATCCATTAAAATGTCCGCCACACCACCAGTCATCCCCCATAAGACAGCGGCGGTCAAAATAAATGTGACACCGATATATTTCATATGCTTCCTCCTCTATTTACCAGATCTATTTAGGGCATATTCCATCAGGAAACCCTTATTAAACGTAGAATCATCAACAACTATAACAATCGGTATAATGGAGTAGGGACTTTGGGGGATAAAGATATTCTGAGATAACATATTGTGTTGAATTTTCAGATTTTGCAAGACGTTCAATACCTGTAACGATTTCTTTCCATGGAGGGAGAGGGTTTCTGCGACATAAAGGAGTCCTTATCGGTCCGGCGTAGATAGGGACTTTTATGAAACGAGAAGAGTTCGGCTCCCTTGTAAACAGGCAAAGAGACGACTTGGATAAAAATGGAGCGTATACATTGCAGAAATGACGCCCTTGCTGTACATTTGTGCCAAGGTGGTGGAGAATAGATGGATGTGAAACAGCGTTGTGCGGAGAAGGCACTGGAATACATAACCGAAGGCAGCATCATTGGGCTTGGTGGAGGAAGTACGATCAAGCACCTGATTACGCTGCTGAAAGAAAATAAGATGTATGTAAAAGTAGTGACGCCGTCATGGGAGACGAAGCAGACCTGTAATGACGCCGGTCTGGAGGTTGTTTCCATCACAGATGTTACGAAAATCGATACGGCTTTTGACGGATGTGATCAGGTCGACCAGCAGCTTCATGCTTTGAAAAGCGGCGGAGGCATTCATACGAGGGAGAAGCTGGTCGCTGGACTTTCAGAAGAATATATCCTCCTTGTTGATGAGACAAAGGTTGTCCCGGTATTAACCTATGACCATCCGGTGGTGTTGGAAGTGCTGCCGCAGGCCCTACGTTTCGTTACCCAGCAGGTGGAATCGTTTCCTGTCCGCTCCTCTCATGTTCGTCACAGTAGTGAACAGGATGGGCCGGTACGCACAGAAAACGGGAACCTTTTACTAGACGTTTTCATGAAAGCGGGGCAGGACAGTGCTGATCTGGAACGCCGGTTCAAAGGTGTGAACGGCGTGGTTGATTCCTCGTTGTTTACATCTGTCGTTACCAAGGTACTGGTAGCTGGAGAAACAGGAGTACAGGAAATGAATAAAGGAGGAGATGTAAGATGAGACAAGTGAATTGGGGAATTGTAGGGCCCGGCGGGATTGCCGGAAGCTTTGCCAAAGCGATCCAGGAGGTGAATGGAAGCGTATACGCGGTATGGGGCCGCAACCCTGAGAAGACTCAAGCCTTTGCTGATGAATACCAAGTCGAGCACGTCTATGAAGAAACCGCACAGCTGCTTCAGGATGACAACGTGGATGTGGTATATATAGCTACCCCGCACAGCATTCATTACCGTTATATTATGGACGCACTAAAGCACGGCAAGCACGTCTTCTGTGAAAAAGCGATTACGATGAACGGCGAGCAGCTACAGGAAATTATTGATTTTGCAGAAGCTGAAAACCTCATCGTTGCTGAAGCGATGACGCTGTACCATATGCCTTTGTATCAGAAGCTTGCTGACCTGATTCAAGCAGGGAAAATCGGGAAGGTGAACATGGTCAACGTGACATTTGGAAGCTGTAAGGAGGATGATCCATCCAACCGCTTCATCAACCCGGATCTGGCCGGCGGCGGAATGCTGGATATCGGCACCTATGCGCTGTCGTTTGTCCGTTTCTTCCTGTCCAGCCAGCCGACAGAGCTTCATACGACCGTGAAAAAATATCAGACGGGCGTCGATGAACAGTCCGGCATCGTCATGAAGAATGATGATGACGAAATGGCCGTCGTCTCCCTTGCGATGCGTGCGAAGATGCCGAAGCGCGGGATTATCGCTGGTGATGAAGGCTTCATTACCGTGGATGATTTCCCGAGAGCCGAAAAAGCGACCATCACCTATACAGCAGATGGCTCCGTTGAAACGATCGAGGCCGGTGATACGAAGCAGGCCCTGCAGTATGAGGTCGAGGCCATGAACCGTTTGATACTGGAAAAAGGGGACAACTGGACCCTTCCGCTTTCCCGCCAGGTGATGGCGTTAATGGATGAAGCCCGCCAGCAGTGGGAGTTAACGTACGACTTTGAATAAAGGAAAAAGGCAGCGCTCCACGTGGAGCGCTGCCTTTTTATGATCAGTACGCGTCAAACAAATCCTGCTGATCCGGAATGTTTTCGAGGTAGGTGATTTCCCCATTTTCATTGAGCATCGCCTTGTCGATGCCGGTCTGGGTGTAGACTTTGCCGGAAGCGAGTTTTCCGCAGACGGCCCATCTCGTTATATATAAATCCGTCCCCTCGTGCTTTCTCCAGCCTTCATACATATGCTTCAAATCCACGTTGTTTTCGTAAATGCTGCGGACGAAGGCTTTCCAGTTCTCCAAGCCTTCCTTACGGTCACCGTTCAGAACGAAAACGATATCTTCACTGAACAGCTGGTGAAGCTCTTCTTCCGCTTGTTCACTCGTTCTTGAGCGGTCGAATAAGTCGAAATACAAATCCAAATTTTTCATGGTGTCTCTCCTTCAGTAGATCAATGGGATACGCGTTTAAACATATAGAAAAAGAACCCCCTTTGTCAAAAAGCCGGCCTGCTTTTCCGCTTTTTCCTCCGGGTCTCTGTGGTAAAATGTACGGTATATGGTTCACAAAGGGGACGTACGTATGATTTCATTTCTATTAACATTGAAGCGGCTGTTGACCGCCTTGTTCCGGAGTATGAAGGAGCCGGTCTTCCGCTCGCTGCTGACGACACTTGCATTCATTCTGCTGTCCGGTACGTTGTTTTACAAAGGGGTGGAGGACTGGACGTATCTGGACGCCTTTTATTATGCCTTCAGCAGTCTGATCCCAACCAGCGGAAACACCGGCCTTGTCCCGCAGGAGGATTTGAGTAAATGGTTTACGATGATCTACCTGTTTGTCGGCATGGGTGTGATGGCGATGGTGTTAATTAAAGTGGGATTGGCGGTAGCGGATTTTGAGAAGCACGATGAAAATCAAACCCAGCGCAGAAAGACATTATAAAATTTTTGTTGACCGGACAACCGTCTCTGCTTACAATAGAAAACAATATCTTTAAACACAACTTCAGAACGACTCGTATAACGTTGGAAATAAGGTCCAAAAGTCTCTACCAAACTACCGTAAATAGTTTGACTACGAGGAAGAAATGAGAGGGGAGCGTCTAACTATGGACAGGTTCCCGTTTATTCATTACTCCTTAACGTCAAACTCCAGGTCTGTTTCCTGGAGTTTTTTTATATCGATGACCAGCCGGCGGTACGTGCTTATCTCGTTCAAAGAAAGGGGCAGGAGCATGGATCAACACAAAGAGCAGTTACGTAAGCGTATAGAGGTGGCAGCTGGGAAACGACCGGCTGACATGATTATAAAGAATGGGCAGGTGATCGACGTCTTTAACCAGCGGGTGGTGGAGAAGGACATCGCCATCGTGGATGGTCTCATCGTCGGGCTTGGAAGCTATGATTCGGCCGAAGAGATGGTGGATGCCGCTGGAATGTACATCGCGCCCGGCTTCATCGACGGACACGTCCATATTGAATCGTCCATGGTCAGGCCGAGTGAGTTTGCCAAAGTTGCACTTTCCCGTGGCGTGACGTCTGTGGTGACAGATCCTCATGAAATCGCCAACGTCTGCGGAAAGGCAGGCATCCAGTTCATGATGGATGATGCCGCAGACAGCCTGCTGGATGTTTATTTTATGCTGCCGTCCTGTGTGCCCGCTGCAAGCCTTGAACAGAACGGAGCGCACCTTATGGCTGATGACCTCGAAGGTTTCTATCACAATAAACAGGTGCTCGGTCTCGCTGAAGTCATGGACTTCCCTGCGGTGGAAGCCGGTTCAGATGACATGATGGACAAGGTGCTTGCCGCATTCTATTATAATGTACCGATTGACGGTCATGGTGCAGGGTTTGATGAGAGGGCCCTGAACATATATAAAGCCGCCGGTATTACGACGGATCATGAATGCAATACAGGCGAAGAAGCCCTGGAGCGGATTGAACGGGGCATGCATGTCCTCATCCGGCAGGGATCGGCCTCCAAGGATCTCGCATCTATTGTTCCTGTGGTAACCGATCGTAATGCGCACAGGTTCCTATTCTGCACCGATGATAAAGGTTTGGACGAATTAATGGAGGAAGGCAGCATCGATGATAACGTCCGGTTGAGCATTGAACATGGGATCGACCCGGTGCAGGCGATTCAAATGGCGACCATCAATGCAGCGGAATGCTACGGCCTGAAACAGAAGGGAGCCGTGGCTCCCGGGTATGAAGCAGACCTTGTTTTCTTTGATGATTTAGAGAACATAAAGGTTCAAACGGTCTATAAATCAGGAGTAAAGGTGGCGGGGGAAGGGGCCTATGCCGGTGATTCTCGTGAAGCTGATTCTGTCGTTCCAGCGGTCTGCGACACCGTTCATATTCCTGAAATGCAGGAAGGCTCCCTTGATATCCCTGTCTATCACCAGCAGGGCACAGTTATCGAAGTCGTCCCCAACCGGCTGCTGACACATAAGCGCAGGGAAGAGGTGGAAGTGGAGAATGGGCTGTTTGTTCCGTCGCCTGCACGTGATCAAAGCAAACTCGTCGTTGTTGAGCGTCATCAGAACACGGGGGATACAGGTCTCGGAATTGTGAAAGGGCTGAAAATGAACAATGGGGCCATCGCATCGACCGTCGCTCACGACTCTCATAACCTGGTGGCGGCAGGAACGAGTGACAAGGATATCCTGACTGCGGTCCATCATCTCCACGACATGGGCGGAGGTCTCGCTGTCGTTCAAAACGGGAAGGTTCTGGCTTCCGTGGAGCTTGAAATCGCCGGACTGATGTCCAAGCAGGACGCACCAGCGCTTTATGACGGATTGAAAAAAATCGATGCAGCGTTGGAACGCGTATTAAAGAATGATGTCGATATCAATCCGTTTTTGACCTTATCCTTCTTAACCCTCCCCGTCATACCGGAGTTGAAGCTGACAACGAAAGGGTTGTTTGATACGATCCAGCAGAAGCACATCCCTGTCAGTTCATCCTGAACACGAAAAGCTGAAGCAGCACGTGTCTTCAGCTTTTTTCTTTTTTGCAGGGAAGATATTGAGGAATGTGGGGGATTCTGAAATAATTGTCATACCCTGGTCTTTGATGCTAAAAGCCGCATCATTTTCTCTGAAATAAACCTCACAAAAAGAAAGGGTTCTGGAAACATGAAGGGATGGAGCATAACGGCCTTTCTCGCTTTACTCCTTTTATGCAGCTGTTCCAATCAGGAACGCTACATTTATGAAGGGGATAGTGAACATTGGCACGGAGAACTGGAAGTGAATGTGACGGAGAAGGAAACGACGAAAGACTTTGCCTTGCTATTCAACGGAGATGTGGAGGAACTGGAGGAAGCTGGTTATGTAGAATACGAGTATGAAATGAACACGTCTACAGGAAACGGAGAAATCACCCTCAAACATACACCGGAAAATGGGACATTTACGCACCATTCCGGCAGTAACTCTACCATGTTCAACAGCGATCAGACCATCCGAGTGACCGTCGAATGGGGAGAAAACAAAGAAGAATTCGTATTGAAAAAATGACGGCTGAACCTTTGTTCTTCAGCTGAAAAAACAGGTTTATCTATGGATTTCGAAGTGAATCATTTACAAATCCATCTTTTTCTATTCGCTTTTAATAAAAGAGTCTGTTAGAAAAGGTGGATGACATTTTGGTTGGAGATGGGAGGAAAAACTATGAAAAACACCCTGTACATTATTATTGGATCTCTTTTATTTGCGCTGGCGGTGACGCAGCTGGCGATGCCGAACTCCATCGCTGAGGGCGGTATTGTCGGTGCTTCTCTTTTGATTTACTACGGCACCGGAATCTCCCCCGGGATTACGACACCGATCATATTCGTCGCCCTTCTCGGTGTCGGCATAAGGTATCTTCCGAAGCCGATGGTAATCAAAACCGTTTTTAATGTGGCCTTATTTTCCTTTTTACTATGGTTTTTCGAACACATCTGGGCGTATCCGATTGAAGATGCGCTGCTTGCTGCCATTTTTGCCGGGGTTATTACCGGAATCGGTTTCGGCTTCATTTATCAGGCCGGCAGTTCGGTCGGAGGAACCTCTATTATCGCCCGGATGCTCAATCATCAGCTCGGGTGGGATTTGACCGGAGTGACGTTCGCGCTTGATGCGATGGTCGTTGTTGCAGGTATCTTTATCATCGGTCCCATCTCCACGATGTACACGCTGATCACCTTGTACGTCGGAAAGATCGTGACAGACTTCGTGCTCGGAGGGTTTGACTCGAAGAAAGCGATCAATATCATTTCCCCTAAGACCGAGGAAATTTCTCAGCGGATTACGACGGAGCTCGCTTCCAGTGCGACGCTGTTCTACGGAACAGGGGAATATTCCAAGCAGGAGCGCCGGGTCCTGTACATCATCGTTCATACCCACCGTCTTCTCAAGCTGAAGCGGGTCGTCAAAGAAACCGATCCTGACGCCTTCATTGTCGTACACAACGTGAAGGACGTCTCGGGCGGATTCATTTCATAGGTGCGTAAAAAGGCAGTTATTCGTTGTGAATAACCGCCTTTTTTATTGCTGTAGTATTTATCAGCTGGTCCTTCGCTTGGATTTTTACAATTTCAATATTCCCTGCGTATTGAACTTTCACGGATTCAAGGGAAATGGTTACTTCTACTATATAACTCCCCGGGGAATCAGGGATTTCAAATTCACCTGATTCAAGTTGTAGTCTCCTCTCTTCATGAGCTTTTCAAAGGGAAGCCTTGCATTCATCAAGTTGAAAATCCTGATGCCTCAAAATGAACTTGAATCTTCTATCTTTCATACTTTCTCCAACCAGGAAGGGAATTTTTGGTTCTTTGTCGAAGGGGGAGGGATTAGAGTGAAAGAAAGGGGAGAGTACGATGGTAAACAAAGAAGCATGGAAAAAAGACCGGATCCAGTCGGCAGCCAACGGCACCAATCCGATGGTCATCGCAAAGATGAAAAGTGGATATGCAGCCATCGGGGACACGCAGTTTCTTCCGGGGTATTGTGTGCTTCTGCCTTTTCATCCATATCGGTCGCTCGAAGATATGCCGGTCAGCGAGCGTAAGGACTATCTGTTTGATATGAGTCTGATCGGGGACGCTGTCCAGGATGTATGTGAACCGAGACGTCTGAACTATTCCATTTACGGCAATTCCGACCCTTTTCTGCACGCTCACATTTTCCCGCGTTATGACTGGGAGCCGGAAGAACGAATGGCGTATCCGGTCTGGCAGTATCCGGAGGTTAAATGGAAGAGTGAAAGATACCAATATACGGATGAATGGCATGGGAAAATGCGGGAACGAATCGGCAGGAAAATCGTAGAATTAATGGAAGAAGCCTATTTGTCACAAAACATCCAGAAATAAGGAGAGGGTTGTTATCGATTTCGCTCTATTATTTGGTGTGCTGCTGACTTTGTTTCCGCTCATAACGATTCGGAAGGTAAAAGAGGAAACTACATTTCAGCGGATCATTCACATCGGTTGCCTGTGCACCGGCATCGTTTTGTTATTCGGTTTTATTATTCAGTTTCAAGAATTTATCGGAAAATATTAAGAGGAGGCTCCAATTTGATTGTCATTGTTTTAGCATTCATCGCTCTAGTACTTATTGTTATTGCACGTAATCTTCAGTTTATCGGGAAACAGCTGGAAAAGTTAGCGGAAAGTAATCGTCATGATGGATAAGGAGAAGTTCCATATTCAAGAAATCACTCCGGAAGAGACCTATCTGCTGCGCCATCAAATACTGCGGCCGCATCAGTCTTTTGCTGCGTGTCAGTACGATACCGATCATGATGCCGATACGTTTCATTTGGGGGCGTTCACGAAGGAGAAATTGATCGGTACAGCATCCTTTTATCATGAACCCACACTTGTAATCGGCGGCGCTCATTCCTATCGATTAAGGGCTATGGCAGTACTGCAGGAGTACCGGGGGAGGAGTGCAGGGCGTGCACTGATTTTAGACGGGCAGAAGCGAATCAAAAACGCCGGTGGAGATCTTCTGTGGTGCAAAGGGCGTACGTCTGTCCAGCCCTTTTATGAAAAACTCGGATTTTCCCCTTATGGAGATGTGTTCGATTACCCGCCCATAGGCCCGCATATTATTCTTTACAAAAAACTGTTCAAGGAGGAAGAAGCATGTCTGAACAAAATGTTTTAGCCGAAGAGGAAATGAATGCGTTCCTTACTGTACTGCAGAAGCGTTTTGAGAAACATACGGAACGACATCCGGATATTCAGTGGGGGGATGTGGAAAGAAAGCTGAACGCTCACCCTGAAAAAACGGCTGTGCTTTATCGTATGGAAGAAACCGGAGGCGAGCCGGATGTAGTGCTTTACGAGGAAGAGGCAGATGATTTCATCTTTTATGATTGTGTGAAGGAAAGTCCAAAAGGCAGGAGAAGCGTCTGCTATGACCGGGAGGCACTGGAGGCGAGGAAGAAATACAAACCGGAAACCTCCGCGGTGGATCTGGCCGGAGAAATCGGCATCACCATTCTTACGGAACAGGAATATCATTTTCTTCAGGAAACAGGAGATTATGATAAGAAAACATCCAGCTGGGTAAAAACGCCGGACGATATCCGCTCCAAAGGCGGGGCCCTTTTCTGCGATCGCCGTTACGGGCGTGTATTCACCTATCATAATGGGGCGGAATCCTACTATGCCGCCCGTGGGTTCAGAGGTTCACTCCGACTGTAAAAGAAGAAAGGCGATTTGATGAAATACGCCGTATCCGTAACTGATACAACCCATATACAATCCCATGAAAAAAGCGGGAAGCTGATTTTGGAAGAGCTCGAAAGGTTCTATGAACACCCCCGTTCGATTTCCCCGTATGAATCCCCGCTGGGCATCGTGTTTCACAATGTTGCGTCCGCCACAGGACTTTATTCCACCCCAACGTATACGTCCAGGGATCTGATTCATGTACATCCTGTGGTGGAGACGTGGAAGGAGCTGTATAGACTCAGTGCAGCAGGAGTACCGGAAGCAGAGGAGTATTACAACAGCCTGACCGTAAAAGATGTGGCTGTGATTGCCGATCACGAACTCACTCACCAGGCTGATGTCTTTCATTCAGAATTTGAAACGTGGGATGACGAGGATGCCGGAGATATGTGGTATGAATCATGATGCTGACAACGGTGATTAATATTTGCGCTTACTTATATACATAAGAAAAATAGGGAAGATGCGGCCATATTCTCTTTCATTAACTGTTTCTTAGAAGACGTAGGAGAGAGGGGTATTATCGTGGAATCGAGTCTTTCAGTATAGGGCAGGTTTCTATAAGACTCAGTTTCGAGATAGTTAGCTTTTGAAACTTAATTCAAACAAAATCGTACCTGTACTATGAGTTTTAAATCCAAATTTTGTCTTTGTCCTGGAGGGTTATTTATGGTTGGAATTAATGTAAGAGAAAAAGACGGATATGTTATTATTTCGTGGCATTTTAGTAAAGTGGAAATACATAAGACTGACATTATAGAAGTTATTGATGATGATACTTATGGTGGCGAAGAGAAAACTGCAGTAAGAATGGGGTATCCATATGCCACGACCGAAAGACTTTTTATAAGGACAAATAATCAGAATTATATTCTTTTCACCAACAACACATCAATAAAAGGGAAAATTGAAAGTATGATGAACACATAATTTTATTGGAAGTGAAGGCAGCAAATGCCTTGACTTCGAGTCTTCAATATAAGGGGGCGATTCTGCAATAAAAGGATTAACATTAACCACAACTAACTATAGCTTTACTTTATTCCCTGCACTGAATTATTAGTAGCGGGGATTTTAAAAAACTAATATGTGTCATTGAAACATATATATCACTGATATAGCATATAGCTATGGATACAAAAAATGACAAATGGCACACTCAGTTAAGAAAAGGAACTTTTGAATTAGCTATTCTATTGCTTCTGAAGAATGATTCCATGTACGGGTATCAAACAACGAAAAAAATGCAAGATGACAGTAGTTTTCCAATAGCAGACGGATCAATTTACCCTATTCTGAGAAGGATGAGTGCAAACAAATGGATTGATTCATTTAAAGAAGAATACGAAGGAAGGAACAGAAAATATTATTATTTAACAGATTTAGGAAAGGAGATTTTAGAAGCTCGGTGGAAGGAGTTTCTAAGTGTCTATACGTTTTTAAATAACTTGAAATCTGGAGGGAGAGAAGGAAATGAGTAAAAGGTATACCGTGGAGGATTACCTAAGTCAGTTGGAACATAAATTAAGAGATTTGCCAGCAAATGAAAGACGTACTCATCTTAATGAAATTAGAGATCACCTCATGGAATTGGTCGCAGAAGAAGGAAAAACAGAGCATCAAATTGTTGACTCATTTATTTCTCCTGAACAACTCAGTAAAGACATTCTCCTGGAAGAACAAACTTCCAAACAAAAAACAGAATTTGAATTACCAGATTATTGGTTTGGGGTTACAGTTGTTTCAGTAGTAGCTCCTTTTGGTGCATTAGCTCTGCCACTTATAATGGAGCACATAGACATTGGTTTGTATTTACCGTTCTTATTACAATTCATAGTAGGGACTATTGTATTGTTTGGTTTTTATAAAACCAGACTCGCAAACAAAAGAGGAGATACTCTTCGGAAAATAGGCAGAGTCATGATTCCGGTGTTAGCAATCCCATTTGCATTTTTTTCTATAAATATAATGCAGACAGGAAATTTGAGTACGTTTAAAATTGCTTACCTTGCTTGTTACTTATTTACTTGGATATTGACTTATTTTTCTGTGCGAAACTTATACCTTAGAAATATTAAGGTAGTAATAGTTTAGAGTAGGAATCGAGTTATAAATGCGGTTTATATAAAACATCTCGAAATCAAGTCTTATAAAAACGGGGGCAATTCATCAATAGTGGTTCGCTTCCTTTTAAATAAGTGATTGAAAGTATTCAAGTGACTAAGCAGAATAAGTAGAGAAGTTAAATCCTTACTACAAAAGAGGTGGTGCTTTGGAAAAATCAGGTGATAAACAACACAAAGAAGGTGCATTTCCTGGATTAATAGCTATATTTTTGATATTAGTAATTGCTTTTAGTGATTTGCCGAATTATTATACAGGGATTGCACTAATAACTGTATATCTCGTAAACTTTCTTTGGAGTATTTCTAAGAAGGAGAATAGAGAAAATAAATCGTATAAAGAGTCCCTAAAAACACTCCTATATGTGATTTTTATAGTATTAATAATTTCCTTAATAAGAATTATTGTTGGAATTTCTTACTAACAAGATAAGATGAAAAAATAATTCAATAAGGATCGTTAGTAAACTAACAGGTTCTTAGTTTGGGAAGGATAAAGATATCTCGAAATCAAGTCTTCCTGTAATGGGGGCGTTAGTTTAATAATTACTTTTGTATATTGTACTGACGGAGAAGTAATGTCGATAAAAAATGATTATTGTTACTCAAAGTAGGTTGTATATTTTGTTGTTGAAGGTAGTAAAACACCTTATTGGTGGTAACTTAGGAGGGGAAGGTATGAAGCATATTTTGCAATTTACAATGGGGTAGTTGGGGTATTTTCTAGTAGGATTCATGGCTTTAAGGGCTATGTTAATACAAGATGACAATGTGGGATTTGCTACCTCAATCGTTGGATTACTTTTACTTGTGAACTATATAGCATATTTAGAGAAAAACCATGGAACACCTAAATATAGTGGTTATATAAAGTTAATTCTAATTGTAGTGTTTATAGCATCAGGGTTTACCATATTAAACTAATCGGAGCGATAGTTGTAGATCAACTCCAAAGTATCTCGGTTTCGAGTCTTACATAAACGGGGGCGCGCGACAAGTTCTGCTATAAACGCATTTTAGCGTGAAAAGCAGGAAGTTTATTTAACTAAATTTTAACTGTACAACGGAGGATGGGAATGAAGGATCCATGTTTCCCGAAACCATCCCGTCAACACTCCTGCATGCGTTAAGACGGACAGGTCTTAGGGTGTGAAGCACAGGTAGATTGGGCAGAACGAAGGCTGAAGCCATAAAGGTATGCCGACGGATATGCCTCACGGCTGAAAAAACTAGATAGGATGAGAATTGTTCTTTGAGATAGGAACTGACGAACTTCCGAAGGTAAGGGTCTAGAGTTTAGAATGTAAGGAAACTTACGTGTCATCTTACGATGACGTGAGTGGTGTGGAGTAAAACTGCCCCCTCTGAAAGACGCTATACCGAACGATGGCGGTATCGAGCTCACAGGCTTATAGGAAGCATCTACGTCTAGTATGGATAGCTACGTTGTATGGTACTTGGAAAGCAAGGGACGTTGAATCAAGGGCTGTCACCCGAAACGGTTGCTATAAAGGTATGCTGAAAAGCATTTGTCCTTGTGAGGGTAGGGGAATGACTGATGAAATTTCTGTAATGGAAGTGGAGGAATAGCCCCAAGTCTAGAGTATGAAATGATTATTTTCCTTACGTGAATGGCACCGATCGGGTAGGAACGTGGGAACATCGCTCCAAAGGAGGGATGCCACAGTGTCAACGCTGCGAAACTGGGATTATTATAATATGACGGAAACCTTTACGGATCTTCATGAAAAAGCGAGTCAGGGAAGTACGTTTTCACATCTATATGAAACCATCATATCGAGAGAAAACATCCTGCTCGCTTTTCGCATGATCAAAACCAATAAAGGTGCCAAAACACCAGGAACCGATGGGAAGACCATCGATGACATGAAAGAGCTCTCAGAAAATGATCTGGTAAATGAAGCCCGAAGTAAACTTCAAAACTATTGCCCGAAGAAAGTTCGAAGAGAATGGATTGAAAAAGAGAACGGAAAATGGAGACCTCTTGGGATTCCATGCATCTTGGATCGTGTGATCCAACAATGTTTCAAGCAAGTTCTCGAACCGATTGTAGAATCGCAATTCTTCAAACATAGCTACGGTTTCAGACCTTTACGGTCTGCTCATCATGCTATGGCAAGGATACAATCTTTGATTAATCGCGGTCAACTTCATTACGTCGTTGATGTAGATATTAAGAGTTTCTTTGATAACGTAAATCATCGTCTATTAAAGAAGCAACTCTGGAATATCGGTATTCAAGACCGTAAGGTACTGGCTTGTATTTCTAAAATGGTAAAGTCAGAAATTGATGGAGAAGGAGTGCCTGAGAAGGGTTCACCACAAGGTGGAATCTTATCTCCCCTTCTTTCTAATGTCGTCTTAAATGATCTAGACCAATGGGTTGCAGACCAGTGGGAAGTCTTTCCCTTGTCGAAATCCTACAGTTCGGATGATGCAAGAAGGCGAGCAAGAAAACAAACGAATTTGAAACAAGGATATCTGATCCGGTATGCAGATGACTTTAAAATTCTATGTCGGGATGGAAAGACAGCGCAAAGGTGGTACCATGCGGTACGTCTATACCTCAAAGAGCGTTTAAAGCTGGACATCTCACCAGAGAAATCTCAAATTGTAAACTTAAGAAAACGAGAATCGGAGTTCTTAGGGTTCACCATTCGTGCGAATAAAAAGGGTGAGAAACGAGTGGCCCATACTAGGGTCATTTCTTCAAAAAGAAAGAAAATGAAGCAGGAAGCGAAAAAGCTCATTCGAAGAATGAAAGCTTCGCCTTCTGCTGAGAATATTCATCGTTACATTAGCTTTGTTTTAGGACTTCACCAATATTTTAAACGAGCGACCCATGTAAATCTTGTGTTCTCACGTCTTGCTTACGATCTTAGACCATTTTTAGTGAACCGCCTTCGACCGGTAGGAACGCTAAAA
>NZ_WMEW01000012.1 GCF_009856355.1 Halobacillus litoralis
TGATCTTCTTGACCAAGTTAGCTGAGGCCGTGCCCGCGGCAAGCATCCATCGACAAGCGATTCGTGAGAATCAACAACAACCTTTAACCACTTCTCTTGATAGGAAAAGGAGTTTTTCAGTGGCCACTCATACGGAAGGGGATTTTTTATTACTCATGGAGATAATCATAAATTTTTTGATTCACTTGATGTTCAAGTTTCATATTCATGCGAACTACAGGAATTTCTTTATCCCCATCATTCATTGTGGTTTGTTCCACCGTGTTTTGGTCCGGGATCGCTTGCCCAAGGTAATAAAAATCACTACCTTCCCCGTTATCCTTCTTCACAAAAATGTGAAGATCATTCTCTTTTTGCTCCGCTTCAACGATTTGGACGACTTCATTGGATTGTAAGGTCCGTTTACTTCTGGAATACCACGTGAGAACTTCAGGATTTAAGAATCCATCCTCATAGTTCACACTAGACTCCACTTCTTCAGGCTTATGATAAGTCACAAAGATCGGACATGTCCCATACTTAGGCTTGTATCCATAGACCGTTGAGCTTTCATCATTCTCCCAATTCAGAAGCTTACAAGCATCCTTACGAGAGTATTTTTCAAAAAGAGTAAAGGGTTGTGCTGGAGAATAGCTTTTACTTTTGGTCATGGCAACGTCCACAATATCGTGAACAAAAGTACGGAAGATAGCATTCTCATTTAAAGATGAGGCGATTTCCTCTTCCCAGCTAATTTGATTCCCTTCAAAGATAATAATAGGCTTGTTTCCATACTTTTTTTGATCGGTAATCTTGAAAAACTCCAGACTAAACATTCGCTCCACAGAGTGTAGCGTTTGTTTATCCACTCGTCCGCCTTGCTCCAATACTTTTTCTTTGTACTCAGGATAGGAGATAGACGAGTGATCTAATAGCAAACGCAACAATAAGGGCTCGTTGATTCTTTTTCCATTTAACACTTCCTGAGAGAGCATGGTTAGGATTTGTCTTTCCCTATGGGTTAGGTGGCCCACTTCTTCTTTGACTCCCTCCAAAAATTCTACATAGTTCCCTTTTTTATCTACCAAAACGAGAGGATCAATAGAGTGGTGCTTCTGAAAGTCTACTAGCATTGGAATACGACCGATCCTATTCTTCAGTTCTTTATAAGCATCACGCAACACCTTCATTTGCGTTAAGTTAGCTGTTCGAATGGACTCGTAAATTCTCTCTTTAGCTACTTCTTCAAAATTGATTGTGGATTTTCCTTGAATATAACTCGTATCAATGACTCTTCTTCGGATATTATCTTTGTTTTGCGAATGATCCCCAGACAAAGCAATGGGGATCAGGTAGTTGTTTTCGTAGTTCCCAATAAAATCGATGACAGTAACAAAGTCTTTTGTATCATGCTTCCTAAGGCCTCGTCCAAGTTGTTGAATGAAGACAATACTGGACTGTGTTTGTCTTAACATAACAACTTGATTGATGCAGGGAATATCGATCCCTTCATTGAAAATATCTACTGTTAAAATGTAGTCCAAGGCACCGTTTTCTAACTTTTGAACAGCTGCTTGCCTTGTTTCTTGAGAGTGATCGCCTGTGAGAAAGTCGGTGTTATAGCCACGCTGGTTCATAAGATGTGAAAGCTGTTCAGCCTCTTTCTTCGTACTACAAAAAATCAATCCAGCTACCCTGTCACCTGAATAGCCATAGTATTCTACCTTCTCCAAAACATGATCAACCCGCTCATCTGCTGTTAGGTAGGTAAACATCTCATTTTCTGTAAACCCATGGCCCTCGATAGAAAGATCGGTTACCCCAAAATAGTGAAAGTGTGTTAGCATATCAGCTTCTAGCGCTTCCTGGAGGCGAATTTCATAAGCCACGTTATAATCAAACAGCTCAAAAAGGTTGAAGCCATCTGTACGCTCAGGTGTAGCTGTCATGCCAAGCAGAAATTGGGGCTTAAAGTAGTCGATCAATTTCAAGTAAGACTGTGCGCCCGCTTTATGAACCTCATCAATTAATATGTAATCAAATTCTTCTTGATCAAAAGATCTCATGACATCTGATTTTGATATCGTTTGGACTGTCGCAAATAAATAACGAGCATCTGTTTCACGCTTGGTACCTGAAAGGATTCCAAAGTCTTTATCCTCACCGCCCAGTACTTTCTGAAAGTCACTTTTCGCTTTATGTAGAATTTGTTCTCTATGCACAATGAACAACATCCGTTTGGGTCTAGCTCTACGGACGTCAAAAGCGGATAAATACGTCTTCCCTGTACCCGTAGCAGATACGATCAGAGCCTTTTCTTCATTCTCCGTCCTTACCTGCTGAATGCCTTCCAATGCAGCCTCCTGCATTTGGTTAGGCTGAATGGATAGAGAGTCCCCTAGCTTATTTTGTTCATATGGCGCTGCTTTTTCAGCAACCTTGAAGAACTGAGGAGGCTGATAGCTTTCTTCATACGCCATGATCCAGGCCAATGAAAGATGATCGGCTTGATCCCACATGACTTGGAATTGGTCATTAAAGTGATGAATGATCTCCCCATTTTCATGAGAGGTTAACTTGATGTTCCATTCATAATTAACTTTAAGAGCATTGGTTGTGAGATTGGAGCTCCCTACAATAAGAGAGACATGAGTGTCATGTTGGAAGATGTATCCCTTTGAATGGAAACCTTCCACATCAGCAATTCGCACTTCCACATTGTCGAGCTTTAGTAGCTCTTTAAACACCTTAGGTTTATTAAACATTTGATACGTAGAGGTTAGTATTTTGCCTCTCACACCTTTTGATTTTAAATCTAATAAGTGTGATTTCAGAGTCGCTAATCCACTTTCCGTAATAAAAGCTACGGAAAACATAAACGAGCGACAATTTTTAAGTTCATCCACTAATGACGTAAGAACGTCCTTACGTTGCTGTTTATTGTTCACTAAAAGTTCGGGCCGAAAACGAGTCGAAGTTGAGAATTCACGGTCAATGAATCCCTTATGAAAGGAATTCTGTAACTGCTCAATAATTGATTCCATCATAACCCTCCATCCTATTGATCTACTTTTATCTCTACCTTCTAAAATGTAATGGATGTTACCCATCCACACATGGATATATATAACAATATAGGATATAAGCAATAGAATAAAGAAAAAGAACGAGGTCTCCCTCATCCTTTTTAACTAGCTTCGTATTAACTCTGGTACATTCCCTGTAAACTTCCCATACTCCTTCTCAAAATTAAGATCGACTTTCCCAACTGAACCATTCCGCTGCTTTCCGATAATCAACTCAATTTTATTACTGTTCTGGTGCCACTTGTAGTAGTCTTCCCTGTATAGAAAAGCAATCATATCTGCATCCTGTTCGATGTTTCCTGATTCACGAAGGTCAGATAGAAGCGGGCGCTTGTCCTGACGCTGCTCCACATTACGGGATAGCTGAGACAATAGAATAATCGGAATATCTAGTTCAAGGGCAAGCAACTTCAGCTCTCTTGTGATATTGCCAATTTCAAGATCGCGGTGTTTGAAGCGGGGGTAGAAGAAATAATTCGTCACGAAATAAAGTATAATCATTTTACATACAGTAAAAGAGAGGAAGTAATCCCCATTTTCGCCTTAGCGTTGTTCAATACTAAGATACATCTCAACCAATCTTGCATGAGGTCATAAACAAAACCAAAAAAAGCTATACCTTAACAAAGACCAGCCTTTCAGCCTTTCAGCCTTTCGAGATATAGTTCTATCAATATTAAATATTTTCATGGTGGGCCAAAATCACCCTTGACAAATCACTTATGGCAGTCTCTTTAGTTGTTGACTCATCATTAAAGTATCGATTTCAACTATACCTATTCTTATGTGAGAGAATTCAGCCATGAACATTGGGGAACTTAACTCGGTATAAACTGATGAGATTCTGTTTACTCGAATTTAATTTTCTATACCGCCGATTTCCGTAAGTATTCCATTACATTACCAACATAGAATGCTCACATATTGATACTCAAATAGGTAATGAAGAAAGAAAGGTATCAGAAACTCACTTACTATTATATTCTTCACCTTCGTCCTCCTCACCATCTTCACTTTCTATCACTTCAGAATCAACATCAATGATATCAGGAAATTCTTTCTCTAATTCATTAAATTCATTTTCAATATCATCCTCTGTAAGAATAAGAGCTTCAGATAAAGTAGATGCTAGCCTTTTCCCCATTGGTCTCATTGTAAAATAAGTTACCGTGCCGGATACTACTCCACCTACAACTGGGATTGCTTTAGAAACTCCTTTTGCAAAAGAATCCTTAGTGATTTTTACACCGATATACCCTGATATTTTCTTTATAACTGGATAGTAAATTGTTTTAGTAAGCGCTTTTTGTGGCAGCCTTTTCAAAACTTGCTTTGACATTCCTGAGGCAACTAATTTGATAGCTGAAGTAGACCCACCTACACCAAACATGACCCCAAGATATAGGATTAAGTTACTCCTAGCTTTTTCAGTATCAAGATGATCTTCCAGCCAAAGATCTTGATGACCATATAAGTAAGCTAATTCCTGGGACAACCTCAGCGCAATACCAAAGAACTGGATAATATCTGCAGGAATCGCTCCTGCCATAGCAATTCCTCCAGGTAATCCTGCTCCAAAGGATAAACTAGTACTAGTCAAAGTTCTTTTAGATACGATTGAACTAGCAAGATTATCAATCTCTTTTCTTTCAATCCCTGCATTATATGGGCCGTTTTTAATTATATCTACTAACTGTTTAGGACTCTTACGGTCAGCAAAGGTGTTTGTTAAGAATTCATCTCGATAAACTTTCACACCAGGAATTTGCAATGCTTTCCCTAATATAATTTCAAAGTTCCCGCTTTTAGTTATTTCTCCCATAATCTCCCCTCCAAATATGTAAGTTTGAAAGCTGAATAGTTGGTTCCAAATAATATAATGTGGCATCGTTATCTGGTTTATTATTGGTAATAGTAACTATTTCAACAAAAGACTAAGAATACCTTTTGATGAAAATGTTGAAGCATCGACCTAATGCCCACGACATTTATATAAACCTCTATTTGTCCACTTTTTAATAATAATCTAACTAGAGAATTTTAAAATGAACAAGGTCATCACTAACATGGCATTTAAATGCTACCTCATTGCAGAGATGCCATCTCAGAGAAAGGGTTCCTCTAAATTGTACCAAGAGTAAGAAATTATTCTTTTAATTAAAATTCCACAACTCTAAAGCACTATTAGCAAGTATCTTTGAGCGATTAATAACATCTTCGAATTTAAAATCATCAAACTTTGAAACTTCTTGTGTCAATGCAATATTGGACTTTTTATATTCCTTAACCTTACTTTGAAATGGATTATTTGATGCACTAATGTTTAGTGATCGGGCTAAGAGTGTCAAATTACCAATTCTATTTACATATTCTCTATGTTCTCCGCTGGAATTCCCCCCCAAATAACCTTCCCAGTCCCCAAAATCCTTTTTAGACTTTTTAGTAGTTATTTTTTGAGGAATTATATGTTCTAAATGAAGGTCAATACCTGATGTTAACTCATACTCTCCTTGATCATTTATCAAGTTATACTCAAGCTGCTCAAGGACATACTTAGCTCGGCCTTCATTATTACGGAAACTATGCCTAGCAAACTTTTCTTCAAACTCATTATCTCCAGGTAAATATCTAAAAAGTCTACTTTTAACTTCATTTACGATTTGTATATCTTTTAAATTAACTAAATTAGAGAATATGGTATCCAATTCTCCTGTTCTATACTCACATATATGTCTTCTTAACATAAATGTCTCGATTAGCTTAAGAATTTTAATTCTATCATTCTTTTCTATATTCCTTTGAAACAAGTCTATTAAAAAAATATAGCTTGGAAATGATTTGATTCTTTTAAGGTTAATTAGATGTTTATTATAGTCTTTAACTTCAAATGAACCATTTCTAATCATTTTATAAATAGTTGAAGAGTCTTTTAGTCTTTTTGCAAATTCAGTAATAGAAACTTTGTTAACGGTTGATTGATCAATATCCTTTTGTCCTTCAAAATTTATATTCTCATGAACAACATCTTCATCTGTCGATTCCTCTAATCCACTATACTCACTATATTCATTCAGACTCTCCGCTTCTATAACTGAATTAAAATAATAGTTTTTAAATTCACTAATAATCGTTGATTTTGTAATTCTTTTTTGGGTAGCGTATGAAAGATAGTGTCTAAAGAAGTCATCAGTCTTTGTTCCATCTAAATTAATAATAATTTCTGTCCAATAACTTTTAACTTTTTCAAGGGTCTTCTCATTGATTAATGAAGCATGCCCCAATAGAAAATTTTTTATAATATCCGTCGAACTTAGTCTAAGGCCACGATTATTTATAGTTTCAAATAATTTGTATGCATCTTTAGCATTCGCTACATCTAAACGAATGACATAAGTATTACTTCTAAGTTTATGTACATATTCATACAGGTTTTCAACGCTAAAAGAACTAAATTCATTAAGAAAAAATTTATAGGCTTCAACAAGATTCTCATTCTCTACTTTATCTAATTCGTCATTATTTAAAAATCTCATGTAATCTATATCATCTAAATCACCTAAAATAAGTTTGCGCTTTTGCTTACGATCTATACCTTTACATGTGAGTAATACTTCCAATTCGTTATGTACTTCATCAATGCCAAAATTTTTAAACATGTCCGCTAATGCCTTGATTATTATGGTCAGTGTTGTTGCCCTCTGTTGTCCATCCACTAATTCAAGCTCATTAATCCCTACAGAATAGTTTGAAGTTAGACACAAAATGTTTCCTAACAAGTGTGAATCTTCTTGGTTTAATAACTTAATGTCATTAAATAAATCAGCCCATTGTTTTTCTCCCCATGAATACCTGCGTTGGTAAGCTGGAATAATAAATTGTTCATTACTGCTACCTAATAATTGATTAATAGTTAAAGTAGTAGGGGTGATTTTCATAATGGCTTCCTCCTATTTTTTCTATTCCTAATCACTTATGGTACGGTTCATTCCGATTAATCTTAAACGCCCGGTACACCTGCTCCACCAACATCAACCGCATCAATTGGTGCGGGAACGTCATATTCGAAAATGACAGCCCGAAATCACTTCTCTCCAGTACCTCATCACTCAACCCGAGGGATCCTCCAATCACAAACGCGACTTTACTCTTTCCGTAAGTCGCAAGCTCGTCCATCTTTTTCGCCAGTTTCTCAGACGTCAGCTGCTTCCCTTCGATTTCAAGCGTAATAACGTACGTATCCTGGGAAATCTTGCTCAGGATGCGTTCGCCTTCCTTCTGCTTCACCTCAAGCATCTGCGCTTCACTCAGATTTTCCGGAGCTTTTTCGTCGGGCACTTCAACGACCTCGACTTTAGCGTAGGGGCCGAGTCGCTTCACATATTCAGCCATCCCCTGCTTCAAATATTTTTCTTTCAATTTTCCTACGGTGACAATGGTTAGTTTCATGGTGGTTCCTCCCGTACGTTCTGTTTCCTTTAGTTTACCATGACAATTCCAGGAATAGAAAAACACCACAGGTATCCTGTGGTGTTCATGCAAGCTTTCGAGAGTGTTTACTCCCTTTTAAGTTAAGGTCACGAGCAGCGTTCGGTGGTGACGCCTGCGGGAACAGCACGGACCGAAGATCCACTTGGGCAGATGGTTTTTCTGCCCAAGTCAGCTGAGGTCGTGCCCGCGGCAAGCAGCCACCGATAAGCGGAACGTGACCGTAACCATCATCATTACAAATCTTTCTCTCTTTTTATAGAATGCCAATCGTATTCAACAGAATGACGACCGCAACGGAAATAACCGGGATCAGAAGCGCGACGACGAAGATATCGCGGTAGCTGTCCTTGTGGGTCATGCCGGTGATCGCAAACAGCGTGAGCACCGCTCCGTTGTGCGGCAGCACGTCGAGACCTCCGGAGGACAGGGAAGCGACGCGGTGGAACGCTTCAGCGCTGATGCCGGTGTCCTGGGCGATCTGATAGTACTTGGAGCCGAGGGCTTCAAGGGCGATGCCGAGGCCGCCGGAGGCGGAGCCTGTGGCGCCGGCGAGGACGTTGACGGCGACCGCTTCGGAGATGAGCGGGTTGCCTTTGATGCCGACGAGGATCTGCGTGAGCTTCTCAAAGCCGGGCACTTCGCGGACGACGGTCCCGAAGCCGACGGCGGCACTGGTATTGATGATGGCGATGACCGATCCGCTCGCCCCTTTGTTGATGGATGTGACGAACTTTTTGAACAAGGTGATGTTCAACAGCATAATTAAAAGAATTCCTGCGATTAATGCGGTGACAACGTCCCATTGCAGCAAGTTGAGTGTCAGTAACACGGTCAGCAGTGGCAGAATCGACAGGATGAAGTGCGGCTCGCGCTCCACGTCACCGAGTGAACTTTTATCCTCCGGTTCGACGAAGATGTCGCCTCTGTCGCGCAGCTGTTTTTCTCTAAAGCGCAGGTACAAATAGCCTCCGACCGCCATGATGATGGCGGCGACGATCCCCATGACCGGGGCCGCGGATGCGGTTGTACCGAAGTATTCCATTGGAATGAGGTTTTGGATCTGCGGTGTACCAGGCAGGGCCGTCATCGTGAAGGTGAAGGCGCCGAGCCCGACGGTCGCTGGTATGAGCTTCCGGCTGATGTTGGCTTCCCGGAACAGCGATAAGGCGAGCGGATAGACCGCGAAGACGACGACGAACAAGCTCACCCCGCCGTACGTTAAGACGGCGGCGGAGACGAGTACGCCGAGGATGGCGCGCTTGGTGCCGATCACTTTTGTGAATGCGACGGCGACCGAGCGGGCCATGCCGGTGTCCTCCATCAGCTTTCCGAAGATCGCCCCGAGCATGAAGACCGGGAACCATGATTTCGCAAAGGCGACAAAGCCGCCCATGTACGTATCTTTATAAGCATCGAGCAGGTCGAGGCCGCCGGTGACGGCGACGACGCCGGCAGCGATCGGTGCGACCCAGATGATCGACCAGCCGAGGTAGGCGAGCGCCATCAGGACGATGAGGCCGAGTAATATCCCGAACATTGGTGTTTCCCCCTAAATGATTTTTACATTAAGATTTTAGACGGATTCGACGACCATGGCAATCCCCTGTCCGCCTCCGATGCAGAGTGAAGCGACTCCATAGCGTCCGCCGCGGCGCTTCAATTCCTTGATCATCGTATACAACACGCGGGTCCCGCTGGCGCCGACCGGGTGGCCGAGCGCGATGGCGCCGCCGTTGACGTTCACTTTTTCACGGTCGAGCCCGAGCTCTTTTTCCACCGCCAGATACTGCGCGGCAAAGGCTTCGTTCACTTCGATAAGATCCATATCCTCAAGGGAGAGCTCCGCTTTTTCAAGCGCCTGACGGATCGCAGGCGCAGGACCGATGCCCATGTAGTGCGGATCCACACCGGCCACGGACCAGGAGACGATTCTTGCCACAGGGCTTAAGCTGTGGTCCTGGACGTAGTTTTCACTGGCCAGAACAACCGCTCCAGCGCCGTCATTGATGCCGCTCGCGTTTCCGCCTGTGACACTGCCGTCTTTTTTGAAGGCGGGCTTCAGCTTGGCCAGTTTTTCTGAATTCGTGTCTTCCCGGATGTGCTCGTCCTGATCGACGACAGTCGTGCCTTTGCGTCCCTTCACTTCCACCGGAGCGATTTCCTCAGCAAAACGGCCGGAGCGCCGGGCTTCGGCGGCACGCTGGTGACTGCGGGTCGCATATTCATCCTGGGCTTCGCGTGAGATTTCATAACGCTCCGCCAGATTTTCCCCTGTCATGCCCATGCCCGCACCGATGTACTCATCCGTAAGCGCGGACCAGAGCATATCATCGACCTTCGGTGTGCCGAGCTTCGTACCAAAACGGCTGCCGCGCAGGGCGTACGGGGCGAGACTCATGCTGTCGACACCGCCGGCAAGCGCGGTTTCCCCTTCCCCGAGGAGAATGGACTGGGCTGCGGATACGACGGACTGCATGCCCGAACCGCAGAGGCGGTTGACGGCAAGGGCCGGGCTTTCCATCGGGATACCTGTTTTCAGCGCGATGTGGCGCGCCATGTACGGTGCGTTTTGAGATGAATGAATGACGTTGCCGATGACGGAGAAGTCGATGCTGCCGGCATCGATGCCGCTCCGCTTCAGTGCTTCTTTTCCAGCGGTGATGCCGAGGTCCGTCGGTTCCACGTCTTTGAGGGCGCCTCCGAATGTACCGAACGGCGTGCGCGCTCCTTCTACGATATATACGGATTTCATTGAAATACCCCTTTCGGTTACTGGGTCGTATAGCCGCCGTCGATGACAGCTGCCTGACCGGTAATGCCTTTCGCTTTGTCACTGGCTAAAAACAGCGCATAGTCGGCGATTTCCTGTACTTCCAGGAGACGCTTCTGCGGCACGAGCGGATAGATGACTTCTTCGAGTGCCTTATCGAGCGAGACGCCGCGGTTGCTGGCGAGATCCTCAAGCTGGTTGCGGACGAGCGGTGTATCGACATAGCCCGGGCAGATAGCGTTGACGGTAATGCCGTCCTCCGCGCCTTCCAGAGCGGTCACTTTCGTGAGACCGATGACGCCGTGCTTGGCGCTGTTGTAGGCGGACTTGCCGGCGAATCCGATCAGGCCGTTGATGGAGGCCATGTTGAGGATGCGGCCGAAGCCCTGCTTTTTCATAATCGGGAATACATGCTTTGTCGCCATGAACGGGGCCACGAGCATGATCTTCGTAATCAGCTCGAACTTCTCTGTCGGAAACTCCTCGATGGACGAAACGTGCTGGAGGCCGGCGTTGTTGACGAGCACGTCGAGACGGCCGTACTTGTCCACGGTTGCATCAATGGCGTCCTGGATATCCTTTTCCTTCGTCACATCGCAGACGAGACCAGTGACGTCATACCCTTCTGAAGACAGCTGCTTTTCGGCTTCCTTCACTTTTTCCTCGTTTATATCGCTCAAGACGACCTTGGCGCCGTTCTTGGCAAACTCGGTGCCGATTTCATAGCCAATGCCGCTGGCCGCGCCTGTAATGAAGACGACTTTATTTTCTACCATCCGGTGTTCCTCCTCACGTGTTGGACTGGATTGTCATCAGCTCGTCGCTGACAATCAGATCCGCTTCTGTCGATGCCTTGATTTCGTCTACCGTCCAGCCTTCAGCGATTTCGATCAGCTTCAGGCCTTCCTCTGTTACGTCCATGACGGCACGCTCGGTGATGATGCGGTCGACGACGCCTTTTCCTGTGAGCGGCAGACGGCATGCCTTCAGGATCTTCGGATCTCCGTGCTTGTTCACGTGGTCCATGATGATGACGACTTTTTTGGAGCCGTGGACGATATCCATCGCCCCGCCCATGCCTTTGATCATTTTTCCAGGGATCATCCAGTTGGCGAGATCGCCGTTTTCTGCGACTTCCATCCCGCCTAAAATCGCAAGGTCGAGGTGCTCACCGCGGATCATCGCGAACGATTCGGCACTGTCACAGTAGGCGGCGCCGATGGAGGCGGTGACGGTTTCCTTTCCGGCGTTGATCAAATCCGGATCGACTTCCTCTTCATACGGAGAGCGTCCGATGCCGAGCAGTCCGTTTTCCGACTGCAGGACGACTTCCTTATCAGAATCGATGTAGTTGGCGAC
Organism: Halobacillus litoralis; assembly: GCF_009856355.1. GTDB lineage: Bacteria > Bacillota > Bacilli > Bacillales > Halobacillaceae > Halobacillus > Halobacillus litoralis_B. Next base: position 11,683 of record NZ_WMEW01000012.1, read on the forward strand.
CATCGTCGGCATTCCGATTCCAAGGTTCACATAGTAACCGCTTTCAATTTCCCTTTCAGCTCGTCGGGCAATCAGTTCCCTGACTGCCGCTTTATCCATTTCTACGGCCATAATAGCCCCTCCTTTTGTTATGCATGAGTGCGTACGGTCCGGCGTTCGATGCGTTTTTCCTGCTGACCTTCAATGAGTCCCTGTACGTAGATGCCCGGCGTGTGGATCTGATCGGCATCAAGTTCGCCCGGCTCGACCAGCTCTTCGACTTCAGCGATCGTGACGGCCCCGGCAGCGGCCATCATCGGATTGAAGTTGCGCGCCGTTTTGTTATAAATGAGGTTGCCGTGCTTGTCACCCTTCAGGGCACGGACGAGGCTGACATCAGCGGTGAGTCCGGTCTGCAGCAGGTAGTCCCTGCCGTCGAAGGTGCGCACTTCTTTTCCTTCCGCAATCGGTGTTCCGACGCCTGCCGGTGTATAGAAAGCAGGAATGCCGGCGCCGCCTGCGCGGATGCGTTCTGCGAGCGTTCCCTGCGGCGTGAGTTCGACTTCCAGTTCGCCTGCGAGCACCTGACGTTCGAATTCCTTGTTTTCGCCGACGTAGGAGCCGATCATCTTATCAATCTGTTTGTTTTCCAAAAGCAGGCCGAGACCCCAGTCGTCAACGCCACAGTTGTTGCTGATGACGGTGAGATGCTTCACGTTCGATTCGACGAGTGCCAAAATGAGATTTTCCGGGATTCCGACGAGTCCGAATCCTCCGACCATAATCGTTGAGTGATCGTTTATGTCCTTAACTGCTTCCTGAAATGATGTGTGAATGTGTTTCATATTGGTTTCCACCCCTTCCACCCTTCTACATGCAAGTTTCATGCCAACTTTTCAACCGCGGTACTAAAGGAATCTGGTTTTCCGGTTTCCGGATTTATGGAAAAAATGATTTGCCATTCATGAAAACCCTTACAAAACGGCATAAAAAAACCCATTCCGGATTTCCGGAACGGATTCCTGAAATCTGGAATGGCTTACAGGTCGTACTTTTTCACTTTGTCATACAGGCTTGATTTGCCGATGCCGAGGCGGTCGGCGGCTGTACATTTGTCACCGTCCGCTTCTTCGATCGCGCGGAGGATCGCCGTTTTTTCCGCTTCCTCGACCACGTCCTTGAGCGTCTGTCCGGCGCGCTGGCCGTTTCCTGAGGATGACAGATAATCCGGCAGGTCTCGGTAACGGATTTCCCCGTCGTCGGTCATATGAATGGCGGATTCAATGACGTTTTCCAGCTCACGGACATTCCCCGGCCAGTCGTGTTTGTTAAAGAGAGCCTCCACGTCCGGGGCGAGCGTCTCAATCCGTTTGCCGGTCCGGTCACTGAGCTTTTTCAACAGAAACTTCGTGAGCACCTTGATGTCGCCCCGGCGTCTGCGGAGTGGCGGAATATCGATCTGGACGACATTGATGCGGTAGAAGAGATCCTCCCGGAATTTGTCCTCCTTGATGAGCGCTTCGAGCGGCCGGTTGGTGGCGGCGATGATGCGGACGTCGATGGCCTGCGGCTTCTCTGCGCCGACCGCTTCGATTTCGCCTTCCTGCAGGGCACGGAGGATTTTCACCTGGGCGTGGAGCGGCATGTCGCCAATTTCATCAAGGAACAGCGTGCCGCCGTGGGCGAGCTGGAATTTGCCCGGCTTGCCGCCTTTTTTCGCACCGGTAAACGCTCCTTCCTGGTAGCCGAACAGCTCCGCTTCGATCAAATGCTCCGGGATAGCCGCGCAGTTCACCTTGATGAACGGCTGCTGGCTCCGCTCACTCAAGTGATGGATGCTGTGGGCGAACAATTCCTTCCCTGTCCCGCTTTCGCCGCGGACGAGCACCGACACGTCGCTGTAGGCGGTTTTGCGGATCTTTTCCTTGACCTGCAGCACTTCCGGTGAGGTGGTGATGATGTCATGAAGCGAATACTTGGCCCCGTTCACGTGCTGCATCTGGCTGCGGTACGTCTCGAGCTCAAGCAGGAGGTCCTTGATGTGGGTGTTCATGATTTTCCATTCATCGGTATCACGGAACAGCACCATGCCGAGGGCCCCGATCACCTCGCCGTCCTCCTGGAGCGGAATCCGGTGGGCGATCATATAATCGCCGCGGATCTTCTGGAGATCGGCCATCTCCTCCTCCCCGGTGTCGACGACGATGTGCATCCGCGTATTCTCGATCACTTCGGTGACGTGGCGGCCGGCGATCTCTTTTGGATCGACTTCCAAAAAACGGCCGTAGCTTTCATTCATATAGGAAATCCGTCCGTCCCGGTCGACGACGACGATACAGTGCTTCACATTGCCAAACAGCGTTTCCAGCACATGATTGCGCTCCTCAAGCATCGATGGCATCCTGGGTCACTCCTTTATATGATAACGTTTTCAATAGTCGCTACTTTGAGTCTATCAAAAGAGTCCCGTAGTGGCTAGATACCCCGCCTCCTTTTTTTACCATGATAGGATAGAAAAAGGAGGTGTTCGTTATGGACGGGTTATGGAGCTGGATCGCCTTATCTCTGGCTGTTGGTGCTTTTTATACAGCGGAGCAGGCAAAAAGAGAGGATAAGAGATTGAAAGAGCGGCTGGATCGTCTGGAGCGGGAAAAAGAGGAAAAACCTCCCTCATGAACGAGGGAGGTTCCTGCATTATGGATGCAAAGGAAGATCAATCTCCAGATCATCGCCTAAAGGGTTTCCTGTTTGATCAGTCGGAGCTTTGACATAGAGGGTCAGTTCCTCAATATCCTTCACGTTCGTTTCATCAAAGAAGAACGTGAACAACCTTGAAACACCTTCTTCACGGAAAATACGTTCCACGAGGCCATCACTCATCTTCTCATCCGGATCAACCATTTCACCCGTACCTGTCTCCACACGGAAATGATCCCATGTGAAAATAATATCCTTATTGGACACGGCAAGGTCCATTCCCAGATTCAAGTACTCTACGTCTTCTCTGCCAATCAAGTCGATAAACAAATCATCGGTATAGGTGCCTGTAACAAGGCTTGCCGCTGCGAAATCCAAGGTAACAGGTCCTGTTTCATATGTACCTATATCTTCGGCGGTGGAGACCATTTCAAAATTCCCCCGGTCGGTTTCCACGATTTCAGGTTCCTTTTCATCATTAGAAGAAGATTCTTCCTCCACTTTTTCTTCCGGCTCATCAGCCTTCTCTGGTGTACTTTCTGAACTGCACGCTGAAATGAACAAAATAGTAAAAAGAACCAGCACAGCCTTCCACTTTGTTAACAAACGATCACGCTCCCCTTTGATATATCATCTAAACATTACCATGCAGGAGATCCATAAATAAAGGAAGTGTTATAAGCAGCCTCCTTTCCACTCACGTTTTGTAAAAATCACAGCTTTTCTTAAAATAAATATGATATATGTAAAAGTAAATACTTTTATCATGCCATAATATAGATAAAAATACCTACAAAAGGAGTGGAAGGCTACTCAAAAGATGAAAAACCAGGAGGCTGCATCCATATTATATTTCGCCCGGAACATTGAGAGAGAACCGGGATACACTTGAAGAATGACGAGGTGGTTGTCTTGGTTTATATCGTATGGGCAGAAGCCCTGATTATTGTCCTGTTCACCGTGTTATTAATGAAGGATCTGCTTAAGAAAAAGGCAGCGGACGCTCCAACAGCTGCCGAGCCCACCGCAGGAAGCGTCCCCCCGTCGAAACAGCCGTACGTAAAAAGAAGCCTCCGGGTCGATGTCCCCCATATCGAAAGCAAAATCATCATCATTGATATCGATACCAAACGGTTCAAAGCCTTGAACCAGAAATACTTTACCGGCTATATCGAGAACATCAGCCTCACCGGCTTGAAATTTTCATCAGCGTACAACATCCCGATCCAGGAGAACATCACAATTTCCCTGCACTTTTCCTTGGATGACGAAGACTTTACCCTGCAGGCCCGGATGGCCCGGAAACACGAGGAGTTATCAAGCTCCGCCGTTGTCTATGGGGTGGAGTTCATCGAAATCAGCGAAAAGAACCGGGAGCGCCTGGCGCGCATCCTGTATCAGCTGCAGATTGTGAAAAATAAGCAAGCGCTCTGAATAAAACAAGCCCCCGGACATGCGGGGGCTTGGGTCTACTCCTCATCGCTCAGCTCATAGTTTTCGAGCATATGGATCCGCTCCATCATCGTCGGATGTCCGTAGCGCAGGTACTTCACAAGCGCCGGCGGATCGACGTCACTCAAGCCGTTGACGGTGAGCTCCTGGAAGGACCCGACAGCCGCTTCTGTATCCTGGGTCATCTCAATCGCATAACGGTCGGCATCCCCTTCCGCGTTCCGTGAGATTGCAAGCTCCACAGGACTTGCAAGGAAAGAGAGCAGCGTCAGGATCAAATAAAACATCGGCAGACTCGCAATCTCGGACACCTTCGTAAAGCCGAGCTTTTCCCCGTAGCGCCGCACCGCCCACCGCAGCAGGTGATAGGTCACCAGCAGTCCAAGGAAGGTGGCGAAGATCGCACCGGCGAGATTCCAGTACAGGTGATTCATGACGTAATGGCCGATTTCATGCGCCATGATGAAAAGCACTTCATTTTCCTGAAGCCGGTTCAGCGTCGTATCCCATAAAACGATGCGGAGATTGGAGCCGATGCCGTTCACGTAGGCGTTCATACTGTTCGTTTTCTCCGACATGTTCACTTCATAGACACGGTCAGCGGGAATATCCGCTTCATCGGCGAGCGTGAGAATTTTTTCCTCAAGCTGTTTATCCTGCAGTTCACCGAAATCATTATACAGCGGGTCGATGACGACGGGCTGCAGGTACATCATAAAAATGAGAAACGGAATCATCAGCAGCCAGGCGATCAGCCACCAGCGCTTCTCGAATTTTTTCATTAAGAAATATAAGACGGTAATGAGAACGGCCATGATGAGCCAGCCGATCCAGAAGCTGAGCAGCTCATCGCGCATCCAGCTTGAAAAGCTCTGGGTGGAAATGCCGTACTCCACCGACAAGCGCCGCTTTACGTAATCGATCGGGAATAACAGGATCGATGTCAGCGTCGACAACAGCAGCACAAACAACGGAATTTGGATGGTCCGGAAGCGTGATACCTTTTCCCCGAACTGCTTGAAGACGATCGACGCGCCGAAAACCATTACACCGAGATAGACGATCCACTCCAACGGCTCGCCGAGAAAGGAGAGGAAGTTCTGATAGGTCGAGTATTCCTGACTGAGTTCAAGCTCCCTCGCCGTCATAAATGTCGCCGGATCGGCGGCGGTCCCTTCGTATTCCGGAGGTACGCCGGGGTTCGACCACTGGAAAAAATACAGGCCCAGCACCAGACTATAGAGGCCGTAGAGAATGAACGTCCATGTGATAAATTTTTTCTTCACTGCCTGCCCTCCCTGACATACGCATTCGTCATAGTGTACGAGCCCGCCCGTCCGCTTAGAACGTTTCCTTCAGGATCAGATGCATCAGATGATCTGGAATTTCCAGCAGCGACTTCTTAAGAAACGCCGGCTTCACCTCATGCAGGGACAGATCATCCAGAGCAATCCACTGATAGATAAGACGATCGCCATCTTTTCCGTGAAAAGGTCCGGCTCTGAACTTGGGCTCCTTCGTTTCCAGCGCATAGTAAAAAGCCACTTCGTGCAGCGCTTCCCCGCGGTGAGGAAAAAAGCTTTCGGCAATCCAGACCGTACGCTCGACCTCAACCTCCCAGCCGAGTTCCTCCCTCATCTCACGGATGATCGTATTCATCGAATCCTCGCCAAGCTCAATACCGCCACCCGGCAGGGCCCAGTAGGCATCTTTCTTTCGTTTATGTAACAGCACATGCCCCTGCTCGATCAGTATGCCGGCGGCGCGGTGATTGAAAAACCGGCCGTCGCTGCGGAATCGTACATCCATCCGTCTGCCCCCTTTTTTCGTTAACAAATCCCATTCCTATTACTTACGCCGGACGGGGGCGGGAGTCCTTTATTTTTTTGGAGCAGCTGTGACTTAAATGAATATAAGGATTTCCACCTATTCAAGGATATGTGGGTAAACAGAAGATCGGCTGGTGCTCCCCTCCCTTTTTATCAGCATATAAGAAAAGCCCCCAAAAAGGACGTTAAGACGGAAGATACTGTTTTGGAATAAAATCGTTTATTATTAGTTGCTTTCCCAGGGTTGTCTGTCTCAGGTAATCCATGAATAATTAGATGACAGAAGTGTTGTTTAGAAGAGGAGTTGATAGAACGTGAACTTTATAAAATATGGTGTCTTTCTTTTATTCGGTTCTTTTGTTCATTACAGTATAGTGATGATGTACAGCCAATGGCTCATGTTGCAGAACTTAGAGACTTTGGGGAGTGGCGGACCAATGGAGGCGCATGTCTTCACTGGCTTTCCCATGATATTCAGGACCGAACTCATCGTCGCAGCTGTACTGCTTGTCCTTGGTACCTACCAGATGTTGAAGAAAAATCGTTCGTAAAAAACCGGAGCAGCTTTTTGTTAAGTCCCCCACTTTCCGGGACTGAATCAATGTATCTTCCGGTTGTACAACAAGGAAGAATATCATGAAGAACTCTAACAGGTTGGAGATACATTTACATAAGTTCAGATACAATAGCACACATCAAGACTGACCTCCCTGCTGTAAGAATGAAAGAATGCAGAACCCCCGGAAGCAGGCCGCTTCCGGGGGGTTCTCATTACCAGATCTGTTCCACGTATTCCGGGTGGTCAATGAACGGGTTGCGGTTACCTTGATAGTCACTGAAAATAATTTCGTTCCGGTTACGCTCAAAGCTGTCGACCGGATCGCTCTCGTGCCATTCTTTCAATGTGGAAAGCTTCCCTAAGTATGGACCGCTCGTTCCGGTGTAATCGGCAATTTCAAGATCCAGCTCACCCTGATCACCTTCATAGCGGACGGCCATATAGAAAATCATCCGGGCCACATCCCCTTTGACCTCATCGCGGGGCTCCCAGGAGTCGCTGTCCGAATACGTATCCGGGGCGTCGGCATAAGCCGATCCGCCGTTATCAAAATCAAGGTTGCTTCGTGCGGAGTTCACCGATACATCGGTCGGACGAAGATGGTGAATGTCGGTACCGGCTCCCATGCTCGTGCCGAAATCGCCGTGGGACTTCGCCCAGACGTGCTCGCGGTTCCAATCATCGACATACCCGCCGTTGTCATACTTGGACATCGAGTTCCCTGTGTACAAAAGCAGGACGTTGCCTGCGTTGTTCGGATCTTCATCGGTATGACGAAGCGCATCCCATACATCGGAATACGAAAGCTCCGTGTGATCGTCGATGACGTTGTGCAGCTCCTGCTTCAACGCATCCCCCGTCAATCCATCCGCACTGCTGTAGTAGTCCCCGGACGTCGAGCCGTCTCCGTCCCCGCTTCCGGTGCCGCCGCCGCAGTCACCGGACGAATTGGTGATCGAGCTTACGTATTCGACGCCTTCATGGCCGAAGTAGGCATCACGGGTGCCGTCCACGACGATTTTTTCTCCCATCAGCCCGGGGTTGTTCTGGAGTCCCCACTCATAGCGGTATTCGGAATCCAATTTGACCAGAATCATGTCGTTCATATCGGTTTCGCCGGCATCATCCGCAAGCGCGAGGGCATAATTCGAGGAAAAATCGCTCTGCTCCACGGCCGACTGGGATACCGGGACGCCGACAATGTACCCCTCCACGGTCACATCGGTCCCGTTCGACGTCTGCATCGCTTCCTGGACAGACAGGTTTCCGGCCGCGTTCAGGGCCGGCCCCCCGGTGAAAAAGACAAGACTAAAGAGGATCAAAAATAATTTCTTCATCATGTGCACTCCCTTGTTTGTTATGTGGCCTTACACCGATTCTTTCCATATCCACCTTCGATTTCCTGCCTGAAAACGTGAAGTTAGCACGATTCTCACAGAGCGTTAACATCCGCTTCATAATGAGGACCTCCGGCGCACGACGTCCGAATCAGATTCCTTTTCTTCTGTCATAGGAGCGTCACGGATACATATGTATAAAGGGTAAGCCATTGATTCCAAGGAGGAGATGTTCACATGAGTGAAAAACGCAGCTCTAAGGAAAAAGACGGCTTCTTCAAGCAGGTGACCAAAGAGGCCAACAACATCGTCCAGCAGACGGTCGATTCGTCCGGAAAGGTCATCAAATCGATTACCGGTGAAGGCGGCCTGATCGGCAAAACCGTCGATTCATCGGGGAACATCATTAAAAAAGCGTCCGAAAAAAGCACCGAAGCCATCGACAAAACGGTGGATACGTCCTCTGAAGCCTTCAAGAAAGTGAAAAATAAAACGTTCTCCCGCAAGGATAAGGAATAACCCCTGCCCCGCCGGCTTTCCGGCGGGTTCTCTTTTATATTGTGAAATAGTGAGCAAAAGGGTTGTATTCTCCTTCAAACCGTTTTATAATACAATTACAGTTAACATGTGAAGTATTTCACATGAGCTTATAAGGAGGATCTATTCCATGAAGATTGCAGTAATTGGAAGTACCCACGCAGGAACCGCTGCGGTGACGAATATGGCGAACATGTATCCTGAAGCTCAGATTACCGTTTATGAACGAAACGATAACGTCTCCTTTCTATCCTGTGGACTCGCTCTCTATGTCGGCGGAGTCGTCGAAGACCCGCAGGGACTCTTTTATTCTTCTCCGGAGGAGCTGCAGAAGCTCGGCGTTACGATCCGGATGCAGCACGACGTGAAAGACATTGATGCTGAAGCGAAAACCATCTACGCTGAGAACCTTGTGACCGGTGAACACCTCACCGATTCCTATGATAAATTAGTGATTACGACCGGTTCATGGCCGGTGACACCGCCGATCGAAGGCATCGCTCTTGAGAACATCCTGCTTGCGAAAAACTACAACCAGGCGAATACCATCATTGAACGGGCGGAACACGCCGAAAAAGTGACCGTCGTCGGAGCTGGTTATATCGGTGTCGAGCTTGTCGAAGCCTTTGAAAAAGCGGGTAAAGAGGTGACACTGATTGACGGAGCGGACCGGATTTTGAATAAATACCTTGATGAGGCATTCACATCCATCGTCGAAGAGGACTTCGAAAACCGCGGGATTACGTTAGCGATGAATGAAACTGTCCAGCGGTTTGAAGGGAGCGGCGGCCAGGTCGGACGTGTGATTACGAACAGCGGAAGCTATGAGACCGATCTTGTCATCATGTGTGTCGGATTCCGTCCGAATACCAATCTTGTCAGAGGAATCGTCGACACGCTCGATAACGGTGCGATCATCGTCAATGAATATATGCAGACGAGCCATCCTGATATTTTTGCAGCGGGAGACTGCTGTGCCGTGACGTACAACCCGACTGGAAAACACGCCTATATCCCACTCGCAACGAACGCGGTCCGTATGGGAACACTCGCCGCCCGCAACATCATGGAGCCGGTCATGCCCCATGGAGGCACCCAGGGCACATCCGGTCTGCACATTTACGACTACAACATGGCATCCACGGGGCTGACAGAAACATCTGCTCAACTTTTAGATGCACATGTGAAAAGTTTCACAATAGAAGATACGCACCGCCCGGCGTTCATGCCGACAGCGGAACATGTGAAGCTGAAAGTATCGATCGATCCGGAAACAAGGAAAATTCTCGGTGCCCAGGTTCTGTCCAAAGCTGATGTGACGCAGTCCATCAATACGTTGAGTGTCTGCATCCAGGCCGGCATGACGATCGACCAGCTCGCCTACGTCGATTTCTTCTTCCAGCCGCACTTCAACCAGCCATGGAACTTCTTGAACAAGGCGGGCCTTGAAGCACAGCAGGATTACAACCGGACACCAGCCCTCGTCTAAATCAATCAATCCCCCGTGCCCATTCACGGGGGATATTGTCATTCATGTACGGATCGCGTTCAGACAGGAATTTTTTATAACATCCGTACTAACTGAAGAAGATAATGAGAAAGAAGAAAGACGAAATGGTCAGTACGTGGGCAAAAAACATGGACCACCTTCTCCACCCTCGGCTCCGCAGGGAATTAAAAATGCCAAGGACGATGGAGGAGAAGAGAGCTGTCACTATAACCCACACGGCGTTCCCTTGAATGTCTCCCACGATTTGAGTGAGCCCGATCGTAGCACCGCATAAAGCAAAGAACAAACCTAAAAAAACAAGAGAAGTCCAGAAGCTCTTCTTATCCAATTCCTTGACCCATTCTTGAGCCACAAGAAAATAGAAGTCTTCATCCTCCCGCTTTTCCTTTTTAGATACAAAAGCATTGACAGCCTTCTCAGCTGCTTTGTGATTCATTTTATCAGTCAGGTCATGATAATTCTTGTCTAAGTAGTTATTCTCTAACAGCATTTCCTCTAAAAATTTCATATTTTTGACCGTTTCTTTGTATGGTTTCTTCTCTCTATTCAATATGTTCCTTTTTCGAACCATTAAATGAGTGAAAAACCGAAGAGTCGATAGGATCATCGTCCACAACGCACGAATGAAATAACGCTTCAGCATGTAGAGTCACCTTCTTTCTATGGGTTGGCTTCAGGAGTTTTTTCTTCATCTACCTACATTCAATTACATGAGGAAAATTTGAATATTCTTCATACACCTCATTCCCCCACCTCTGCTTCAACAGCGGCCCGGCGCATGGCATCGGTCGGTTTCATTACCGTATCCCTTCGTAAATCGATCATCGTCTCCCCCTTTTTCATCTATTGTATAGAAGGATTTTACAAAAAGGAAAGGCAGGGATGTGAAAAAACAGTCGAAAATCGCTTGAAATCGCCGGTTTTTCAATAAATGTCACTTGCTGTGAAACGCTTCCACGTGCGATACTCTTTATTATGGTTATACATTAAAGAAAGAAAGGACATTAAAAAAGTGGAACAGTTGACGCAACTTTTTAAAGATATAAACAGTGTTCTGTGGGGACCTGTCATGCTCGTCTTCCTCCTCGGAACCGGTGTATGGCTCACCTTCCAGCTCCGCTTCATCCAGGTGCGCTTCCTTGGTAAAGGCTTCAAGATTACCTTCGCACCGCTTTTCAAGAAGGAAAAGCAGGAAGGCATCCATTCATTCAAGGCGCTCGCCACATCGATTTCCGCGCAGGTCGGAACCGGAAACCTGGCTGGTGTCGCCACAGCGATTGCTGCCGGTGGTCCCGGTGCGATTTTCTGGATGTGGATCAGCTCGTTCTTCGGCATGGCGACGATTTTTGCCGAAGCGGTCCTTGCCCAGCTCTATAAGGTAAAGAAAAATGGATCCGTCTACGGTGGTCCGGCCTATTACATCCGTGACGGTCTTGGCAGCAAATGGCTGGCCGGCTTTTTCGCTGTAGCCATCATCATTGCGCTCGGCTTTGTCGGAAACATGGTGCAGTCCAACGCGATCGCTACGGCGATGAACCAGGCGCTGGATGCCTCCTCGTTCGGTCTCAATCTCGGTCTTGGTATTGTGATTGCTATTTTAATTGGTCTTATCTTATTCGGCGGAATTGACCGGATTTCCACCTTTGCCGGAAATGTCGTCCCTGTCATGGCGCTGTTGTACATCGGCGGAAGCCTCGTCATCATGGTGGAATACTGGGATCAGGTGCTGCCGACGCTGCAGCTGATTGTACAGGCTGCGATTAGTCCGGAGGCCGCCGGCGGTGGTGTGCTCGGTGCAACGGTGAAAGAAGCGATCCGTTACGGCATTGCCCGCGGATTGTTCTCGAACGAAGCTGGAATGGGGTCCACCCCGCACGCCCATGCGGTCGCTCAAGTGAAGCGTCCGTCCCACCAGGGCCTTGTCGCTATGGTCGGTGTATTCATCGACACTGTGATCATTTGTACGATGACCGCCCTCGTCGTACTCGTAACCGGTGCCCATAAAGCAGGGCTTGAAGGAAGTGCGATTACGCAGGAAGGGTTCGCCCGCGGACTCGGTGAATTCGGTATTCCGTTTATCGCGATCTGCCTCTTGTTCTTCGCCTTTACGACGATCCTCGGCTGGGCCTTCTTCGGAGAAGTCAACGTGAAGTTCCTGTTCGGAGAAAAAGCCGTGCCGGCGTACCGCGCGTTCGTGCTGCTGTTTATCGTCACAGGAGCCGTCGTCCAGGTGGAATTCGTCTGGCAGATGGCCGATACGTTCAACGCATTGATGGTGGTTCCTAACTTGATCGCTGTCCTTGCCTTAACGAAAATCATCAAAAAGACGTGGAACAGCGACCGCCTTCAACCCTGAAACAGAAAAAAGCCAGCCTGATGCCGGGCTGGCTTTTTTTCTATCCTCAGTGCGTTTGCGTTTTTCTTCCGGAACGCATGTGATAAAATGATTCTGATTTGGCTGGATCCTTTCGTGTGCTGTTTTTTGGTCGAAACTCGTATACGAAAAGGGGTCCTTCCAAGTCACCTTCACATGAATAACGCTCCATTGTATATCCCTCTTTCTATAACCGCTTCCAGTTAAGCTTTTCTTTCTTCCAGTGTGGAATAGCCGGCAGATGATTGATCTTCCGCTTTGCTTGTCCAATGTTCTTCGATTTCCTCGAGTGTTTTTCCCTTCGTTTCCGGAACGAGCTTCCAGACGAATAGGAAGGAAAGGACACACATTACGCCGTAAAAACCGTAGGCGACGCCTGCACCGATTTCAAGCAGCGACGGGAATGTGGATGAAATCAACAAGTTGCTTCCCCAGTTTGCTACTACAGTAATCGCCATGACCTGTCCGCGAATCTTGTTCGGGAACAATTCCGATGCCAGCACCCAGACGAGCGGGCCGAAGGAAAGGTTGTAAAAAGCGACGTACAGGAGAATGAACAACAGTGCGCCAAGTCCAAGGGAATCAGCGAAGGACAGGGCGGATATGCCGAACATCCCCACACCCATACCGACCGATCCGATCAGCAGGAGCGGTTTTCTTCCGACTTTTTCAACAAGCAGCAGCGCAATCAATACGAAAATGAAGTTGACGACACCAATCAGAACGGTCTGCATCATCGATCCGTCTGCCGATGCCCCCATGTTGGCGAAAATACGCGGCGCGTAGTACAGGATAACGTTGATACCGACGAACTGCTGGGCAGCAGCCAGTAAAATTCCGACAATGACGACAAGCTTGCCGTAGGAAAAGACGCGTGCCTTCTTTTTGCCTTCCTTCTGAACGGTTTCTTTGATTTCATCGAAAATTGCTTTCGCCTTTTCTTTTGAGCCGTTGACCTTCGTTAAAATATCCATCGCTTTTTCGTCTTTGTTTTTCAAAATCAAGTAACGCGGTGTTTCCGGTACTAAGAATAACAATCCGAAGAATAACAGCGCAGGGATGGCTTCAGAAGCGAACATGTAGCGCCAGCCGATATCATGGATCCACGCGGTACTCTGTCCGGCAGCAATCCGCCAGTTGATGATATAGACGACGAGCATACCGAAAATGATGGCCAGGTTGTTTAGCGTCACCAGCTTGCCGCGGATCTTGGCCGGTGATGTTTCACTGATGTAAAGCGGTCCAAGACCGGAGGCCAGTCCGACACCAATCCCGCCGATAATGCGGTACAGATTAAACATGATAAAAAGTCCGATGGATGGATCGCCTTTCGTGAAGAATAAAAATTCAGGATACGCCGAAAGCAGGGCGGACAAAAAGAACAGCACAGCAGCTGTAATGAGGGAATTTCTCCGTCCGATGCGGTTGGAGAGCACTCCGCTGATCAGTCCGCCGATGATACATCCGAATAAGGCACTGGATACCGTCAATCCCTGGAACAAGCTGTTCAAGCCGAGACTGTCGATGAAATACACCTCAAGAGACTGCTCCGCTCCCGAAATGACAGCTGTATCATATCCGAACAACAGCCCGCCTAAAGCAGCGACAACAGATAAAAAGATCATATACTTCAAATGCTTTGTCATAATTACGTGAACCCCACCTTTATACGTAATGTCGTTCAGACAGCGCTTTCAAATTTCAAGTGACCGTCAGCTTTTGACCGGTGTGCCTTCCCACTGCTTCAATTTATCAAGGGATGTCTCGTAATAGCCGGTGATCACATCCAGGTAGTCAGCGCCTTTGACCGGTGTGAACGGATCCGGTCCTGCAGCGGTCATTTCCATGATGATCGGTCCTTGATAGCCGATGTAATCGAGCGTCTGAACCTGCTCTGCCAGATCGGCGTTGCCGTTTCCGACGGCCTGTCTGTTCGAATCGGCGATGTGATAGACACCAAGCTGCCGGCCGACCGCCTTCAAAGACTCAGCTGGGGCTGCTTCTTCGATATTCATGTGGTAGGCATCGAGCAGCACTTTCAATTGGGAACTTCCAACCGCTTCAATCAAATCCAGGGCTTCTTTTCCTGTGACAATCTGGTGGTTTTCATACCGGTTCAAGACTTCAAACACGACTTCCATGTTGTGGGCTTCTGCTTTTTTCATAATTTCAGTGGAGCTTTCCACAAGAAGCCTCCAGTCCTTCTCTTCATCGCCGCTGCCGCGGACTTTACCGACGTCCCCGTGCAGGCAGATTCTGTCCGCACCGAGCTCATCGGCCCAGCTGATCAGATCCAGGAAGTATTGGACCGCTTCCTTTCTCACTTGATCTTCGGCACTGGATATATCGACATTGTCCGGGGTGATGGATAAAATTTTAAGCCCGTACTGATCAAGAACTTTTTTTAACTCTTCCGGGTTCTGGGAGACATCCCCCTGCACTTCCACGCCGTCTACCCCTATGTCAGCAGCAAGGCGGCACTTCTTTTCAAAATCGATATCTCCAAACGTCCATAAACACAAGCCGTAATCTCGAGTCATTGTATTCCTCCGTTCTATAGTCCCCGTCTGTTCTATGTAAGACGGGCGGTTGATTCGCGTTCGATCAACGACGGGGTAAGTACCAGCCGCTGTACAATTTTTTCTTCCTTCTCCTTCTTATCGAGCAGTTCTTCGACGAACAGCTCAATCGCTTTTTCCCCCATTTTCTGAGCCGGCTGACCGATCGTCGTCAGCTGCGGATCGGTGACCTGGGCAAGGATGCTGTTATCAAACCCGATGACGGATAAATCCTCCGGCACCTTGAGCCCTTTTTCCTTAGCTGCCTGCAGAACGCCGACGGCCAGAATCTCGGTTGATGCAAAAATGGCCGTAGGAGTGATTTCCTGTGACAGCAGATCAAGCGCCGCTTGTTTACTTTCGGCAAGCGAATGGGAGGCATAGCGTGTGGACGCTTCCGTCATAGGCACGTTACAGGCCTGGAGGGCTTCTTTCAAGCCATAAAACCGTTGTTTGATGGACGGTACATCCACATCCTCCATCAAGGCCGCCACCCGTTTGTGTCCAAGTTCAGCCAGGTAGGTGCCTGCATCATAACCGCCCTGGAAATCATCCACCATCACCGAATGCGCTGGAAACTTAGGGACGTCCCTCGTCAGCAGCACAACAGGAACTTCACTTTTCTTCAGCTTGTTCAGCGCACGGCTGTTTTTCAAGCCGGTGGCTATAATCATCCCGTCGAGGTACTTCTGCTGCAGCATCGTGATATATTCCTCTTCCTTATCCGGATCGTTGTCTGTACTGCAGATCATGACGTTGAAGCCTTTCTTCCGGCCGCTGTCCTCCACGGCTCTCGTCACTTCCGCCATGAACGGATTGGAGATATCCGGGATGAGGACACCGATCGTCTTCATTGCTTTTTGGACAGAAAGTACGACACTCGGCTTATAATCGAGCGCCTTGATGGCGTCGTACACACGCTGTTTCGTTTTTTCATTAATGTTTCCTTTTTCATTCAACACCTTGGATACGGTGGATATCGATACGCTGGCTTTTTCTGCTACATCATAAATGGTGACTTTCATTATTTGCTGCCCCTTTCTCTCTGCTGCCTGAGTCAGGACAGCCTAAGGTTAAACGAGTGCTGGTTTTGGAATTTGAACAGGCTGATTTGTCTGGACGGATTCAATACAGGCAAGCGCGATCTTCAGTGCCCATCTGGCATCTTCAGCTGTCGCATAGGAAGGATGCTTGTGTACGACACCGTCGACAAAGGCCCGCAGCTCTTCTACATACGCTTCAAACAATAAATGCTGGTCATAACGGCTTGTATCATAGCTGACCCCGTCCTTATTATAACGTGTCATACTGGATTCGCGGATGCCTCCAGCTGTAATCATCCCCTCAGATCCGAAAACTTCGGCTCGGACGTCATATCCATACACAGCCTGGAAGCTTGCTTCTGCTGTTGCAATGGCGCCGTTGTCAAACTTGATTGTCGCAACGGCTGTATCCAGCAGACCGCTTTCCTTAAGGTCCGGTCGGACAAGCGCATCGGCGGCTACATAAACTTCCACCGGCTGGGCACCCGGGTTCAAGTAGCGGAGGGCGTCAAAATCGTGAATGAGCGTTTCCAGGAAAATCGTCCACTGCGGCTTCGACTCTGCTCCCTGAAGCTCCGGATCCCTCGTATTCGATTTCAAGAGCTGTGGTGTGCCGATGCGTCCTTCAGCAATCTCACGATGGGCAGCGCGGAACCCTTTTTCAAAACGACGGTTAAAACCAACTTGTAGGAACGTTTGATGCTCATCCGCCGCCTGGACGATTTCATCTGCTTCTTCCATGGTAATCGCCATCGGTTTCTCACAGAAAACCGCTTTCCCGTGCCGGATGGCAGCAAGAACATTCGCAGCATGCGTTTTTGCCGGAGACACGATAACCACGGCCTCTACTTCAGGGTCCTTGATCAATTCCATAGGATCTGTGTACACCTTCGCTGTTGTATTCAGCGTGTGGACGAGCTGTTCCGCTGCGTTGGGTACCGGATCTGCAACCGCATACAATTGTGCGCCGGGCAAACGCTGGGCTATGGTTTCTCCGTGAAAGGCTCCCATTCTTCCTGCTCCGATCAATCCAATGTTCAATGTATTCAAAACAAACGCCTCCTAGATAAATGAAATTTAGGAAAGAACTTTCCTTAACTCGGATTGTAAACCTTTTCATAAAGCTAGTCAAACAGAATTTTTAATTATTTGAAAACTGCAAGGGTTATCATATAGTATCGAAAACCGCTTAGATTAAGGGGTACAGAGTGAAAATAAAGAGCTGGTGACTGACAAGGAAAGTTCTTTCCCAATTTTATATTGATATTTCCGAAGACAGCGATCTCCACCCGTCTACATAAAACGACAAACCTTCATCATCGCAGCAGGGGATGGTCGTTTCTTTGTAAAAATCGTTAAGAATGCAGGAATTCCCTTCTTTCGTTGCGTATAACTGGTAGAGTAGAGAGGAGTGAAAACCATGTCTTTATTTTCAATGATATTACTGATTCATATCGCTGCCGGGTTTACCGCCCTGACGGTATTCTGGATACCTCTTGTGACGAAAAAGGGCGGCCGTGTCCATCGGAAAGTCGGCTGGGTTTACGTCTGGGCGATGTATACTGTTGCGGCCAGCGCCTTATTTATGGGACTATACCGGCTTTTTATGGAGCCGCAGCGCTCCTCAATGGAACAGGCCTTTTCCTTTTTCTTATTATTCATCGCTGTATTAAGTGCAGCCACGGCCTGGATGGGGATTCGTGTCCTGCGTTTGAAGCGCCGGACGAAAGCTCACCGCAGTCCTTATGATTTAGGGGCATCCGGTCTGCTCGTCATCATGTCTCTCATCACAATGGCAGTCGGCTGGATATACGATATTGCGCTGTTGAAGTTTTTCCCGATTTTAGGTTTGTTCCTCGGCAGTGGGCAGCTGTCCTATTGGCTCACGCCGCCCAAAACAAAAATGCACTGGTATTTTGAGCACTACGGAAACCTGATCGGCTGCTCCATTGCCACCATCACGGCTTTTGTCGTCTTCGGAGCTCCGAGACTGCTGAACATTTCAAGTGTGAGCATCTGGCTCTGGTTTCTGCCTGCCGCTGTCCTGACGCCACTGATCTACAGCTTCAATGCCTACTACAGGAAGAAGTTCAACATTTCAAAATCCGGAAAAACCGCCTCCTGAAAATGGAGTCACGAAAGGCGTTAGCATTAGACATTATTTTCGCAGGAGCGATCGAAAACTCAAGCGGGAAGGTTTGAGTTTCATACACATGTGGAAAACAAGCACTAACGAAAGTAGTTACCCACAACTGTCCACAGACTTATGCACAAACCTTGTTAATTTTCTGATATTCACAGGGTTTACTTAGATATAAACAGGTTATACACAGATTTTATCCACATATTCACATTCCCTTCGGCTATATGGTATCGGAATATACGTTCCCTACCATATATGACAGTTATCCAGAACTCTATGCACAGGCTGTGGATAAATAGTTGTTGAATGAGACAGAAGAATGTCGATTTCTGACCATCAAAAAAGAGTACCTTCGCCGGAAGGTACTCTTTTTTATGATTTATTCCTGTGAACCGAGAGTGATCGTCGTTGTCTGCTGCTCTCCATCGCGGTAGTAGGTGATGTCCATCTCTTCTCCAGGGTCTTTCTCATTGTATAAATACTTTCTGAGATCAATGATATCTTCAACAGGTTCACCATCAAGGGCTGTGATCACGTCCAGTGGTTCAAGACCGGCTTTCGCCGCTGGTGACATCTGACGGATGCTGCGGATATAAAGGCCGCCCTCCACATCCTCAGGAAGGTTCAATGTGTTGTTCCATTCGGATGTAGGCACTTCATCCAGTCCGTAGGCTTCAATACCGATATATGGACGGTCGACCTGTCCCTTCTGCTCGAGCTCATCGATGATCGGTTTGGCTGAATCGATCGGAATAGCAAAACCGATGCCTTCCACAGATGACTGGGCGATTTTCATCGAGTTGATTCCGATCAATTGGCCTTCGATGTTAATCAGCGCACCGCCGCTGTTTCCAGGGTTGATGGCTGCATCGGTCTGGATCACTTCCGCCTGCCAGTCTTCCAGTCCATCTCCATTGAAATCCTGCGGGATCGCACGCTCTTTCCCGCTGATGATCCCCTGTGTGACGGAACCGGCAAAGCTTAAGCCGAGCGGGTTGCCGATGGCAATGGCCGGTTCGCCGACTTTTAGATTTTCAGAACTGCCAAGCTCAGCGACCTGCTCCACCTGATCCCCCGGCATTTCCAAAACAGCAAGATCTGTGAATACATCGCCGCCGATCAATTCGGCTTTAATCCTTGTCTCATCAGCAAGAACGACTTCAATTTCACTGGCACCTTCAATAACGTGATTGTTCGTAACCACATAAGCGGTACCGTCTTCCTTTTTATAAATGACGCCGGAACCGACGCCTGCCTGCTGCGAGGAATCCTCAGCACCCTCCTGCCAGAAATTCTCCCTCGTCTGGAGATTGACGACACCGACAACGGTCGGTGTGACCTGCTCGACGACATCTGTAATCTGTGTCGTTACATCGACTGAGACACTCTTCGTATCGCCGGTCAGTCCCTGATTGTCATCCACGAGGCCGCTTTCATCCTCTGGAATCGTCATATCGTATGGAAGCAGCTCGGTCTGGACGAGTGCGGGGAGAGCAAGCAGGACGAGCACAGCGCCTAATATCCCTCCGACGATGGTCGGCATGACCCAGCGCCTGCGGGATCTTTTCTGCTGTGTATGGGGTGAATGGTCATCGTAATAACCCACTCCGCTTCACCTTACCTTTCTTTCGCTCCTATGAACTTCAATAGGTATTGTTCCCTTATTTTTAACTAAATCAAACCTTTTAAACCTCAAAAATCGGTGTAGCTTCAGCAGGGTCTGTGTCATGCAGAGCCACCTTCGTCCCAAGCTCGAAGCCTCGTTCCTCAAGGATGTTGGAGACTGACATCCGGGCCAGGTCCTTCATATTGTTATCCAGACTCAGGTGGGCCAGGTAGATCCGTTTCGTCTGATCGGTAATGATATCGGTAAGCGCAAGCGCTGCATCTTCATTGGAAACGTGCCCGGAATCGCCGAGGATCCGCCGTTTCACATTCCAAGGATAACGTCCCATCCGAAGCATGCTGACATCATGATTGGATTCAAACACATAGGCGTCGGCACCTTCCACTGTCTTTTTGATGCGCTCCGACACGTAGCCAAGGTCGGTGACCAGCGCCACTTTTTTCCCGTCCTGATGGAACGTATAAAACATCGGGTCCGCCGCATCGTGGGATACCGCGAAGCTTTCCACATCGATGCCCCCGAATGTCTGCACTTCCTCCATTCCGAAAAGGAACTTCTGGTCCAGTGACAGCTTGCCGATCTGCCCTTCCATCGCCTGCCACGTCTTCTCGTTGGCATAAACAGGCAGGTTGTAGCGGCGCGCCATGATGCCGAGCCCCTTAATATGATCGCTGTGCTCGTGCGTGACGAGGATCCGCGACAGCGATGCGGGGTCGATGTCCACCTGCTCCATCAACCCTTCCATTTTTTTGCCGCTCAAGCCGGCGTCCACCAAAATCCGTTCGTCCCCTGATTCAATAAAAAACGCGTTCCCCGTACTGCCTGAAGCCAGTACACTAAAGCGTAAGGTCATGATGTAAGACACTCCATTTAATTGTTTTCACTTTCTTCGTTCTCCTCTGTCGTACTCTCTAATGGATTTTCCTGAAGATCGTACGTTTGTAACTCTTCTTCAATAAAATTCCCTTCCTCGACGTCAATCACGCCTCCCGTCAAGGCATAGACAAAGTGGCTCCGCTCTCCATTAACGGTCACTTTCCAGGCAGGCGCAAAAACCTGCTCACCTTTTTCCTCACTCGGCTCGACGAAAATCTCGGTGTAATAACCGATACTCATCGACGTCACCTCGTCCCCGTCCTGGAGCATCCCCTGCCTGTGAAGGGTCCTCACAGCATTCAAAGGAGCGATGACCGCCCCATCCTGTTCAGAATCGATGGTCATTTCTCCTTCGTTGAAAGCAAGCATCGTCGCTACATAGCCGGTAATCTCCCCGTCTTCAATCGTGACGAGCAGCGACCCGCTGTTGTTAAAGTAAATCGTACGATCATTGGCTTTCTGGAAAAAGAGCGCCACTCCGTTTTCTTCATTCCAGCCCCAGAATGAATATTGGGAATAAAACGGTACAAGGCTGCGGACTTTATCAATTACGTTGTCTTCTGTAACGGGAACCGGGTCATCCAGTTCCACTTTCAGTACGCGGTTCTCATTCAATACCTCAACCGTCTGCTCCTCCTCGTCCATATCTTCAATTTGGCCGAGAATTTCCTCAGAGAATGTACTGCCGGAGGATTTAATCGTCGAAACTTCCCCCGGCTCCTGAGGGTTGGCGCCGTCGGCGATCGTAATTCCGTCTTCGGCTAATTCAGTTTCAATATTCTCTTCAGCTGTTGAAATCTGGCCCAGAACATCCTGCGACTGTTTTTCAATAAATTGCTGCAAGAGGAAAAGGTCGAGAATCAAAAAGCTGAGGATGAACAATAATTTAATCTGGCCCCACTGCATTCGTTATCCCGCCTTCCTCTTAAGGTGCTGCGTTGCCATTAGGCATCGGCTCTTCCTTGAATAATGGTGCCCAGTTTTCGGATTCCGTCTCGATATACCACTCCGGAATCAAATTATAGGCCAAATTGTTCGTCTGTTCTTCCAACGTGTAGCGGATGCCGATATTCTTGATGCTGTTGAAATCATACGTATTGGAATTTTGAATTTGATTGATCACTTCATCGACGGACTGCAGTTCAGCCATCGAATCTGTTTCATACGGCGTCCGGACGAACTTGATCAGCGGACGGTCGTAGCTTTGAATATCGCTGTCCTCATACGTCAGGGAGATCTGCGCGAAACCTTCCGTTTCCTCATTTTCCATGACAGGGAATTCATTGAAATACATACGGTATTTCAGTTCATCCAGCCCGGTGGATAACGATTCGATCCGGAATTCGTTCGTCCACCCGAGATGACTGTTGATGTCCTGAACACTTCTGGTCAGCAGATCATACTCCGTCATCCCCGATTCATTAATACTCTTCGTCGTTAAAAATAGAAACTCCATCAGCCGGTCATCCTTCTTCTGATCCAGCCTCCGGTCGTTCGTTTTCGTCCGTTTGATCCCTTCCCCCGCCTCATAGAAGATGGTACTGGAGGGCGACGGGAACAAATCATTCTGCAGCGGTGTGACCGGCACGGCCGTCGTCTGCAGAACGACCTGAGGGACAAAGATGTCATCTGTCGGCAGATAAATATGGTTGGCGCCGACATTTGACACGTCAGTAGACGGCATTTCATCAGCAAGGCGGACAATTTCCGTCAGGTCATTCCGTTCTTCAAATTCCTTGATCACTCTGTCCCCCGCACTCGCATTGACACTGGCCTTCAGCGTCACTTCATCGCCCTGGCTGCTTGTCTGAATGAACCACAGCTCATAGGTGGACGTTGAGCGTTCATCGTTCTGGATGAGGAAGACCCGTTCAAAGTTCTTATTGAAGTTATCAAGAATGACGTTGTTGTTTACTGTAAACAAGTCCTTGATCACTTTTAACGGAAGCGACGTCGGAAAAATGACCTCGACGCCTTTATCGATGTTACTTAAATCAACCTCACCAGGGGTCGTATCAAAGTTGGACAGCGCCCACTTCTTGAATTGATCATTAAAGTTCGCTTTCCCATTCGGTTCAGGGAAGGTGAAATGATCAGAGTTTTCGTGATAGACAACCATTTCAGGAATCAATAAGTCGGAAAGCTCCTCTTCTGTACCGACTCCCGTAAGTTTGTTGTCTGCCGTGCTTCCGCCCTCTTCCAATGTTTCCGAAGCGGGCTGGTAACTCCAAAGGGCTACGGTCAATACAAGACTGAAGGCAATCAGAATAACGAGAATGATCGATTTCAACGTTTCTCTATTCATGATTTATCCCTCCGCTTCTGACTCATGAGCGGAAGAGTAAAGTAAACGGTCGTTCCTTCTCCTTCACGGCTTTCCGCCCATATTTTCCCGTGGTGGGCATCAATTATTTCCCGGGCAATTGCAAGACCAAGACCGGTACCGCCCATCTCCCGGGCTCTTGATTTATCTACGCGGTAAAAGCGGTCGAAGATTTTATCGACCGTATCCGGGGGCATCCCAATACCTTCATCTGTAATGCTGACCCGCAGCTGTTTTCTCGTTGTGGAAGCCTCAAAGGTAATGCTGCCGCCTTCAGGTGAATACTTGATGGCATTGGAAATCACGTTATCCAGCACCTGTGTGATCTTATCCTTATCGATCCATACATACATCTTTTTCTTCGTCAGGCTGCGGACGAAGTTCACTTTATCATCCTTGTTCATTTCAAAGCGCTCGATAATGCTTTCATAGAAGCTGATGAACTCCACACGCTTCTTCATAAGCGTCGTCTCTTTATGATCCATTTTTGTAAGCTGGAGCAGATCATTGACGAGCCGGATCATGCGGTCAGTCTCATTCTGGGTGACATCCAGGAAGCGGGGAGCAATATCCGGGTCCTGCCATGCTCCGTCGTTCAGCGCTTCGATATAGCTGCGCATCGTCGTCAGCGGTGTGCGGAGTTCGTGGGAAACATTGGAAACGAACTCGCGGCGCTCCTGTTCGACGCGCTGCTGTTCGGTAACGTCACTGATCACTGTAATGAAACCATCCATTTCGTTGTTTTCATCCTCCACTACAGAGAAGTTCGCTTTTAATAACAGGTGGTTCTCGTCGTTACTCAAATCGATAATCATGGAGTTCGTCTCTTCGACTTCCCCCATTTCTTCAATCTGATCGCCCAAATCAAGAACATCAATCAGGGACTGCCCCTGGATATCCTCAAAGCGCTGGCCGATCAGCTTGGAAGCCGGCGCGTTCATCAATATAATCGCACCCAGCCGGTCGGTGGCAATGACGCCGTCCGACATATTGGAAAGGACAGAGCTCAGCTTCCTGCGCTCCCCTTCGGTAGTTGCCTGGGCAAGCTTGAGTTTATCATTCATATCATTGAAGGCGTGTCCAAGTTCGCCGATTTCATCATTTCCCCGGACATTGACCTTCTGAGAGAAGTCCCCTGTGGCCATAATCTGCGCCTGACGCTTCATTTCCGTCAATGGTTTCGTGATGGTACGCGCCACCAAAATCCCGAGCAGAGCCGTTACGACAATAGCTAAGACCGTCCCTTTGGCAAATATACTGCTGATCTCCTCCATCTGCCTGGAGATGTCATCTCCATACACTTCGTAATGGAGAAGCCCGAGGACTTCCTCGCCTGTTTCATCGGTAATCGGACGAGTGCCTACATAGACACGGTCATTGCTGCCCTCTTCCCGTTTGAACTTCGGTTCGGTCGCCTCGCCAATGAATAACACGTTGGTCAGCTGGTAGTCCGTCACCTTTTTTCCGATATCGGATGAATCATCCCGGGTGCCGACAGAGGCGATGATGTTGGCATTGCTGTTCAGGATCTGCAGCTTGCGCGGGTTGATGCTCTGCGTTTCTTCTATAAAATCACTGATCAGCCCCTGCACTTCATCCTCAAGTGTCGGACTGTCCCCGTCACGTTCTGCGTTAAACGCATTCTGCAGACTGAATGTAAGGGAGTTCAGCTGGTTATCGATGGAACTGGTGAAGTTACTTGTCAGCTGTTTATCAAGCTGACTAACAAAATAGGCCCCAATCACTTGGATGCCTAATAATAAAAGCAGTATATAAACAACAATCAGCTTCAGCCGGACCGACTGAAAGAAACCCACTTTCTTCATAAAGTCAGTCCTGCTCTGGGTTTCTCAAATAGTAGCCGACCCCGCGTCGTGTCACGATCCACATCGGGTTACTCGGATTCTCCTCAATTTTTTCACGGAGACGGCGGACGGTTACATCAACGGTACGGACGTCACCGTAGTAATCGTAGCCCCATACGGTTTCCAACAGGTGTTCACGTGTCATGACCTGGCCGATATGACGGGCTAAGTAATGAAGAAGCTCGAATTCACGGTGGGTAAGCTCGATGTATGTCCCATCACGCGTTACGGTGTAGGCATCCGGATGGATCGCCAGGCGGCCGATTTCAATATCCTTCGTCTGCTGGGAGGTATCCTCCGGCTCCTGCTGCTGGCGGCGCAGGTTCGCTTTGACCCGGGCAATCAGTTCACGGTTGCTGAACGGTTTCGTTACATAATCATCCGCACCCATTTCAAGTCCGAGCACTTTATCGATTTCTGCGTCTTTGGCTGTCAGCATAATGATCGGCATATTGTGCCGCTTCCTCACTTCACGGCATACTTCATTTCCATCTTTGTTCGGAAGCATGATATCAAGCAGAATCAGCTCCGGCTCTTCCTCGTCCGCTTTAGCGACAGCTTCGTCACCATCGTAGGCACAAACGACTTCATAGCCTTCCTTTTCAAGGTTGAATTTCAATATATCAGCAATTGGTTTTTCATCGTCTACGACTAAGATTTTCTGCGCCATCTTGTCACATCCCTTTCATCGTCTTCTGTTCTTTCCCTCATTTTAACTTATTTACTGAGAAATGTCTTACTTCATCTGAAGACACTCCGGGAAATCATCCGTTCATCCTATCCGCCTGTTTCTTTAATCATAGCCATTCCCATAAAAAAAGCCGCTATGTGTCTGCATAGCGGCTTTTGATTATTGAGATACGTGGGAAAGCGGGTTTTCCAGACCGCCGTCCTTATGCACTTCAAAATGAAGGTGGACACCGGTGGAATGTCCGGTCGTTCCCATATCACCGAGCTTGTCCCCCTGCTTGACGGTATCCCCCACCTGCACATCGATCGATGATAAGTGGGCATACAGCGTCTCATAGCCATTGCCATGATCAATGACGACTTTGTTTCCGAAGCTTTCCTGATAACCGGCTTCGGTCACTTTGCCGTGATCAGCAGCTTTGATAGTCAAGTCGGAAACACCGGCGATATCGATGCCTTTGTGATAACGTCCCCAACGCTCCCCTTGTTTACTCGTAATCGTTCCACCGACCGCCGGCCAGATAAACTTCCCTGATCCGATAGACGGGGATGGTCTCGTCCCTTTCAACACGACTTTTGTCACAGGATCCTCGACGACTTCTTCTTCAAGAACTTCCTCTTCGGTCGTCTCCCCGTTTTCTGTCACCGTCTGGATGAGCGTTTCCTTCTTCCCATCCTGTCCCTCTTGGTGGATTTCTGTTTCCCCTTCATAAAGAGCATCTGTGTTACGCACTTCGACTTTATGTGCGATCATTTCTGCTTCCCGTTCCTGTTCCGTGACGATGACATCGACGAGCGGTTCTCCGCTGCTCAGAGACACCTGCTCAGACATGCTGCCGGTTTGAATCCGGTCCACCGTCTCTTCAACCGTATGGATGGATGAAGGAGCCACTTTGACAGGAGCATAGTCGATCACACCATTCACGTAGACGTTTTCAAGTTTGGTTTCACCGGCGGGAACCTCTTCATCATCAGACACGTGTTCCTCATTGACATATTCCGCTTTTAACGTATCTATGACGGTTTCTACATCACCGGCCTCCGGAAGATACGAAACGGACTGCCCATTCACCTGCACTTGTACCGCTTCCACTGCATACGACACGTCTTCCTGCAGACGCTCAAGCACCTTCTCTTCATCGGCTTCCACAGAAAAGACGCGCTCCGGATTGAACGTAATCTCTTCCGCCACCGTCATGTCCCAATCCTCATGCTCCTTTTCCTTTTGTTCCACCAATGATTCCAGTTCATCCTGGACGACAGCTTTCTCCGTCACGGTTCCGATCTCCCAGCCATCCATCTGGACATGATAAACGGTCTGCATGGACTGCTCTGCATAAACCGTCCCCACGCCTAATGTACCGACCCCGAGCACCGTAATCATAATCTTCTTCCACATGTTTCCTTCCCCCTGGGTTATTATGCGTTTATATCTATATAAAAACTGTAAATTTCACTTTCATTAATCTATCATAGCCAAACTTTTAATAAAATAGATTTTGAAACTTGTAAAAAAGATATAATTTTACTACCAATTTTACGAAATAGATAACAATCTTTTATGTAATGATATAAATTAGCATGAAAATGAAGATGTGGAAACATGGATAATATTTTCCTGTGAACCCATACAAAAAAAGCCTGCGGAATAAACCGCAGGCTTTTGAAAGAAGTGGCTCGGGACGGAATCGAACCGCCGACACACGGATTTTCAGTCCGTTGCTCTACCGACTGAGCTACCGAGCCATGTTAATAATTAAATTTCGCAGGAGCTTCCCGCCCCAAATCTGGTTTCGATGAAGCTTCTTCATTTACCGAGCTTTCGACTTCTTCTTTCCATTACTGAATCACATTACGTGTGAATTCGACCACACAGAATGATATAATGAAAATGGCGGTCCGGACGGGACTCGAACCCGCGACCTCCTGCGTGACAGGCAGGCATTCTAACCAACTGAACTACCGGACCAATACGGCTTGTTCACCGCAACGATATCTATCGTACCACACGGTCAAAAGGGAAGCAATAGAAAATTTCATAGAATGTTAGAATTCCTTCATTCCCTGCCGGAACAGCTGTCATTTTACATAGAAAGGAGGATTATGTTGACGAGGATATGGTTCCGCTACCTGGTTTACGCCCTTATCTTTTTATTGGTTTCGTTCATTGCCTTCTTGAAGCTGAATCCGCCGCTTGAGCACGGATCAATCGGTTCGACAGAAGATAAACAGTCGGTCATTGTCGCTTTAGGAAATAAAAGCATGCTGGGAAGCATCCACATTACAGATGTCTCCATTAATGATGATGAAGTTCCTTCCCATGTGAATGTTCAGATCAGCGACACAGAAAAAGGTTTCACCCTTACGGATACCCATGCGCTCCTCGGTGAGACCCAGCATACACAAGCTTTCACCTCATTCTCACTAGGTCCTGACACATCCCCCCTTGCTGCTAAAACCGTTGCCGCTGCCACTGATCCAGCCCCTGCCACCATATATGGACTGAGTATTGCCGAAGATACAACCATCAGCAGAATCAAAGTGACATACCGGTACTTCGGGTTGATCTTTTCAAAAACGATCCATGTATAGGAAGAAACCGAACCTCAACGGAGGTCCGGTTTTTCTTTTGCTTCCATTTCATCCAGCAGCTGATGTGGATCCGGGGAAGCCACCATCAAATCCTGATGCTCTTCTTTTACGAACCCGGCCTTCACGCTGTGTTCCACAAGGTTCATCACCGGGGTATAATACCCGTCGATATTGAATAAAGCGACAGGCTTCTGATGGATGCCGATCTGTGCCCAGCTGACGGTTTCAAACAGCTCCTCCAGTGTCCCGAAGCCGCCCGGGAGAGCAATGAATCCATCCGCGAGCTCACTCATCTTCGCTTTGCGCTCATGCAGGGTATCCACTTCAATCATCTTCGTAATATCCGGATGGGGGACTTCTTTTTCGAACAGGTGCGTCGGCATGATGCCTGTTACGGTGCCGCCATGGGCGAGCACTGCATCAGCAGCTGCTCCCATCAGGCCGCTCCGGGCTCCTCCGTACACGAGTTCAATCCCCCGGGAAGCGAGGGCCTGTCCGAGAATTCTTGTCTGCTCAGCAAAGACCGGGCTGCTCCCGGCACTTGATCCGGCAAAAATACAAATGCGTTTCACATGAAACACTCCTTTCTTCTCATTCTATCCTATACAAAAACACCTGACTGAAAACAGCCAGGTGCTCGTTGATTATTCGCTGTATACGCTGCGGACGACGTTCGTTTGGGAACGGTCAGGACCGACAGAGAATACAGAGAGTGGAATGCCTGTCAGCTGAGACACACGCTCGATGTAATGGCGTGCATTGGCCGGCAGTTCGCTCAGGTTTTTCACACCCGTGATGTCTTCCGTCCAGCCCGGCATTTCTTCATAGACCGGTTCACATTCAGCGAGAACTTTCAAGCTGGCCGGGAACTCCTCAATGACTTCGCCTTTGTACTTATATGCCGTACAAATCTTCAGTGTTTCAATGCCTGTCAGCACATCAATCGAATTCAGGGAAAGATCCGTGATTCCGCTCACACGGCGGGCGTGGCGGACAACAACACTGTCGAACCAGCCGACACGGCGCGGACGTCCTGTTGTCGTTCCGTATTCACGGCCGACTTCGCGGATTTGGTCGCCGGTTTCGTTTTCAAGCTCTGTTGGGAACGGGCCGTCACCGACACGCGTCGTATAGGCTTTGGATACACCAACCACGTGCTTGATTTTAGATGGGCCGACACCGGAACCAATGGTTACTCCTCCGGCAATCGGGTTCGAGGACGTCACAAACGGATAAGTTCCCTGGTCGATATCGAGCATAACACCCTGGGCGCCTTCGAAAAGTACGCGGCGGCCGTCATCAAGGTTGTCATTCAGGACGACAGACGTATCGCATACATAAGAAGCAATCTTCTGACCATACTCGTAGTATTCATCAAGAATTTCATCCACGGTGAACGGCTCTGTTTCATACACTTTTTCAAACAGGCGGTTCTTCTCGGCAAGGTTCTGCTCCAGCTTCTCACGGAAACTTTCCTTGTCCATGAGATCGGCAATACGAATCCCTGTACGGGCCGCTTTGTCCATATAAGCCGGTCCAATCCCTTTTTTGGTTGTTCCGATCTTATTGGCGCCCTTTTCTTCCTCCTGAAGCGCATCCAGCTTCAAGTGGTATGGAAGAATGACGTGCGCACGGTTGCTGATCCGCAGGTTGTCTGTGGAAACACCTTTATCGTGAAGGTATTTCAATTCCTCAAGAAGCGCTTTCGGATCAATGACCATGCCATTTCCGAGTACGCAGATTTTATCATCAAAGAAAATCCCTGATGGAATCAGGTGAAGTTTATAAGTAATTCCGTCAAATTTAATCGTGTGTCCCGCATTGTTACCACCCTGGTAACGCGCAACCACTTCGGCATTTTGTGAAAGAAAATCGGTAATTTTGCCTTTACCTTCGTCCCCCCACTGGGTTCCGACTACAACTACTGAAGACATAAGGCACCTCCGCAATGAATTTGGTTATTGGTTTGAATTTCCTTCGTCAGTTTACCAATTTCCGCAATGAAAGTCAACGCTGAATCCGAACGTTATTTTCAATAAAATAATTTAATGTTCGATAATAACCTTACTATCAGGCTTTTCTAACAACTTATTAAAACTTATTATCCATTGATTTTGATTATAAAATTACTTATAATCACTTACAAGAGGATAGATATGGAAGGGGTTCTCCCATGTATCAGGAAGAAAGACTGATCGGCGTCATCGAATACTTAAAAAAGCAGCGCCGCATTACTATTGATCAAATGTGTGAGATGTTCGACATTTCACGTGATACCGCCCGGCGCGATCTGGTCAAACTGGAAGAACGCAGAGCGATTGTACGGACGAGGGGCGGGGCGATCCTGCCGAAAACGCACGCCGCCATTCAGGATTATACCCATCGTTTGAAATCCGTATCCTATGAGAAACAGGAAATCGGCAGAAAGGCGGCTTCCCTCATCCACTCAGGCGATCATATTATTTTAGACACGTCGACGACCGTACAGGCCTGTGCCAGCCAGATTTCCCCCATGGAGATCAAGGTGATTACCAATTCGATTCACCAGGCGGATATACTATCGAATGTGGGCCATGTATCTATACAACTGCTTGGCGGGTATCTGCAGAAGGAGCATCAGTTTCTTTACGGAGCGTCGGTCATTGAACGTCTGAAAAGCTACCACGTCGATAAAGCCTTTATCGGTGTGGTCGGAATATCCGAGCACGGACTGACCCTCGGTCATGAAGAAGATGGAATGGTGAAGAAAAATATGATCAAACAGGCCGGGGAAGTCATCGTCCTCGCTGATCATACGAAGTTCGGAATGACGGAATTCTTCACCTTTGCCGGACTTGAGGACATCGACATGATCATTACCGATCAAGCCCCTGATGAATCCTTCCAGCGTCTATTAAGAGAATGCGGAGTAGAATTGATTGTGACAAAAGAGGAGGAAACAGACATATGGACGTAGTGGCCATCGACCTCGACGGAACGCTCTTGAACAGGGAACATACGATCAGCGCAGGCAATGCAGAAGCGATCAAGCAGGCGCAGCAAGATGGGGTGGACATCGTTATTGCGACAGGACGGGCCTATTTCGATGTTCAGCAGATTTTTGCCGACCTCCCGATCCGCCCATGGGTGATCAGTGCGAACGGTGCCGTCATTCATACACCGGACGGCACCCTGTTTGAAGAAAAGGCGCTGGACAGGGGGGACGCCGGGGACGCCTTGAAGTGGCTTGAAAAGGAAGCGTATTATTATGAGGTCTTCAGCGGCTCGTCCATCTACACGCCGCAGAATGGACGGGAACTGCTCCACGTGGAAATGGACCGCCTCATCAGCGCCAACCCGGAAACCGACAAGCAGAGCTTGAAGCATGCGCTCGATAAGCAGTTCAGCCAGAACGGGTTCGCTTTTGTCGAGTCTTATGAGGAAATTGTGGAATCCAAAGATCCGATGTACAACATTCTCGCTTTTACCTTTGACCTGGATAAACTCGAAAAAGGGAAAGAGAAGTTCCATGACCATCCTTCTTTCACTATGGTGAGTTCTGCCGAGCATAACTTTGAGCTTGAGGACCACACCGCCTCCAAAGGCAGTGCCCTGAAGTCGGTGGCAGATCACCTCGGCATCCCGATGGACCGGACAGCAGCGGTTGGAGACAGCCATAATGACCTTTCCATGCTGGAAGCTGCCGGAAGAAGTGCCGCAATGGAGAATGCGGTCGATGATGTGAAAAAAGCAAGCGATTACATCACAAAATCCAATGATGATGATGGCGTGGCCTATGCCATCACGCACTACTTTTCTTAGGATCACCCACGACCCAGCGTGACTCTGCGGGAGGCGTAACGGGTGGTGATCATCATACATGGCTTCACAGAAGCTGCAAAAAAAGACGCTCCTCCAGATCTCCCCTCTGGATGTGAGCGTCATTTCGTATTTCCGCCTGTCAGGCAGGCGGTATATCGGCATCGGTATAGCGGTGATCGAGGTCGACGAACTTGTTATACTCCTTCACAAAGGCCAGTTCGACGTTTCCGACCGGACCGTTACGTTGTTTAGCGATAATGATTTCAATGATGTTCTGGCTTTCGGATTCCTTATCATAATAGTCATCACGATATAGGAATCCAACGATATCGGCATCCTGCTCGATTGATCCGGATTCACGAAGGTCCGACATCATCGGGCGTTTATCCTGACGGGATTCCACTCCGCGGGAGAGCTGGGACAAGGCAATCAACGGGACGTTCAGCTCACGGGCCAGCCCCTTCAAGGAACGGGAAATTTCGGAAACCTCCTGCTGTCGGTTTTCCTTCGAGTTCGCGCTCCCCTGGATCAACTGCAGGTAGTCGATCAAAATCATGCCGAGGCCATGCTCCTGCTTCAGACGGCGGCACTTGGAACGGATTTCACTGACACGCACCCCGGGGGTGTCATCAATGTAGATGCCGGCGTTGGACAAGCTTCCCATCGCCATCGTCAGCTTGTTCCAGTCTTCTGTTTCCAGGCTTCCGGTACGCAGGCGCTGGGCATCAATGTTCCCTTCTGCACAGAGCATACGGGAAACAAGCTGGTCCGCGCCCATCTCCAAACTGAAAATCGCGACGTTTTCATCCGTATGGACAGCGACATTCTGGGCAATGTTCAAGGCGAAGGCCGTTTTACCCATCGATGGACGGGCAGCGATGATGATCAAATCGTTCCGCTGGAATCCGGAGGTGATGTGATCAAGGTCACGGTAGCCCGTCGGAATTCCTGTTGTAGAGCCATCATTGTTGTGCAGCTGCTCGATGTTGTCATAGACATCAATGAGGACATCCTTGATGCTTTTGAACGCACTTGAATTTTTCCGCTGGGACACTTCCAAAATGTCTTTCTCGGCGGAATTCAGGACATCATCAATCTCCTCTTCCTCTGAATATCCTGTCGTTACAATATTCGTCGCCGTTCGGATCAGGCTGCGGAGCGTCGATTTTTCACCGACGATGTTCGTATAATAACCGACGTTGGCGGCGGTCGGCACCGAGTTTGCGATATCTGTCAGATAGGAAACTCCGCCGACCTCCTCCAACACCTTGTTGTTGGAAAGAGCCGTGGTGACCGTAACCAGGTCGATCGGCTCGCCTCTGTCAGCAAGCGTCAGCATCACCTCGAAAATCCGCTGGTGGCTCGCTCGATAAAAATCTTCCGGTAGTAAATTCTCTGCGGCTGTCGACATTGCTTCAGGTTCTAAAAAGATCGCACCGAGCACCGCCTGCTCTGCTTCTATGTTATGAGGCGGGGTACGGTCATTCCACATTTCACTCACTAGCTTTTCCTCCTCTGAATCGTTAACACCAATACATCATATTAACTCATATTCTGACCGCTGTCCATATGCCGGAAAGGGCAGAAGTAAAAGCGCCCTGTTCATCCGGACAATGGACAGGGCGCCTGTTTGACTCATTTATTTTTCAGCGATATGGACACGGATCGTGCCTGTCACTTCAGGGTGAAGCTTCACAGGAACGTTTGAGTATCCAAGCGTACGGATCGGATCATCCAGCTCGATTTTACGTTTGTCGATTTTGATGTTGTGATCCTTCTTCAACTGCTCTGCAATCTGCTTGCTCGTAATCGAACCGAACAGGCGGCCGTTGTCGCCGGATTTCGCATCAAGCTTCACTTCAAGGTCAGCCAGCTGATCCTTAAGCCGCTTCGCTTCTTCCACTTCTTCCTGAGCCTGCTGCTCAGCTTTGGCATCCTTGGCTTTCTGCGCCTGCATGTTGCCTTTGGTCGCCTCAACAGCCAGGTTGTTTTTCAGAAGGTAGTTACGGGCATAGCCGTCGTTCACTTCTTTGATTTCGCCTTTTTTCCCTTTACCTTTTACATCCGTTTTGAATATTACTTTCATTCTGTGTCTCCCCCTTCAAAATATTCGTCAATAATATCCTGCAGCAAATCTCTGGCATCTTCAATCGTTGTGTCTTCCAGCTGTGTCGCCGCATTCGTCAAGTGACCCCCGCCGTTCATCTTCTCCATGATGACCTGGACGTTGATATCCCCGAGAGAGCGGGCGCTGATGCCGATCCGGCCGTCACTGCGCTCAGATATGACAAACGACGCGACAATTCCGCTCATCGTAAGCAGTGTATCCGCGGCCTGAGCGATGATGACAGGACCATACGATTCACCGTGGTCTCCTGTTGATATGGCAATCCCATCTCTATATACGGAAGCCTTCTCAATCAACTTGCTTCGTCTTACATACACATCCAGATCCTCTTTCATGAATTTCTGCACCTGGACGGTGTCCGCTCCTTTGGAACGCAGATAGGAAGCGGCATCAAAGGTCCTTGAACCTGTCCGGAGCGTAAAGCTCTTCGTGTCGACGATGATTCCGGCAAGCAGAGCCGTCGATTCAAGCATGGACAGCTTCAGCTTCTTCGGCTGGTATTCCAGAAGCTCGGTGACCAGCTCGGCCGTCGAGGATGCGTACGGCTCCATGTAGACGAGCGTCGGATCCTTGATGAACTCCTCAGCGCGGCGGTGGTGGTCGATGACGACGACATGCTCCGTCTTCGACAGCAGTTTTTCTTCCATAACCATCGACGGTTTGTGCGTATCGACAACGACGAGCAGCGTGTTGTTCGTCACCATTTCCAACGCATCTTCCGGTGGTATGAAATACTGCCATAAATCCTCGTCTTTTTCAATTTCCTCGACCATCCGCTGGACACCTGTATCGATATCATCCGGATCAAGGACGATGGCCGCTTTTTTATCATTCGCCTGGGCAATTTTCAGGATCCCGATGGAGGCTCCGATCGAGTCCATATCCGGGGATTTATGCCCCATAATCAAGACCTTCTCACTTGCCTGGACGAGTTCTTTCATGGCGTGGGAGATGACCCGGGCCCGTACACGTGTCCGTTTCTCCATCGGATTGGTTTTACCGCCATAGAAGCGGACCTTTCCGGAATCGTCCTTGATCGCCACCTGGTCGCCGCCGCGGCCGAGAGCAAGATCCAGACTCGACTGGGACAGCTCCCCGAGCTCAGGCAGGCTGATCGGGCCGACACCGATACCGAAACTCAGCGTCAGCGGGACGTTCTGATCCGTAATCAGTTCACGGACATCATCGAGAATTTCAAACTTCGCTTTTTCCAGCGTATAAAGAATCTCCTGGTTCATTACAGCCATAAACCGTTCCTGTGATGTGCGCTTCAGGTAAATGCCGTAGTCCCCGGCCCATTTATTCAGAATGGAAGTCACCTGGGAGTTGATATGGCTTTTCGCTGTATCATCCATTCCCTGCGTAATTTCTTCATAGTTATCAAGGAAAATGATCGCAAGCACCGTCTGTTCGTTTTCATAACGGTTATGAATCTCTGTCTGCTGTGTTCTGTCAAACAAGTAAAGCAGCCGTTCCTCGCGCTTGACGATCGTCTGGAACTTATAGCCGTCAATCGTAATCCACACTTCATCCTGTTCTTCCTTCACGGCAGGAATGAGCTGGTCCGACAGCTTTTTCAGCGATTCGCCGACGACCGTATCCTCCTTCGTGAACCGGTTCATATACGGATTGGCCCATTCGACGATGTAATTCTCACTGTATAGGATGATCCCGATCGGCATCTCCAACAGGGCTTCCTCGCCCACCTTTTTCACCCGGTAGGAAAGGGTCGATATATATTCTTCGGTTTCATTGATCATGTGCTGTTCAGTGCGGACACTGTAGAATATGGACGCCGCAAGGAACAGCGTCATCAATAATCCGAGCATCCACTGATAATACCAGATAAACCCGAGCAGAATCAGGGAAATCGCGTAGATGATCCATAAGTGTCCGCTCATTGTTGGTTTCTTAAAAAAATTCGGCATTGCATTCAGCTCCTACCATCTTCTCCGAGCTAGTTTTTTTTCTTCTCACTGACATAGCTGCGCAGTGGAAATCCTAAATCAATTATACCTAAAATTCGAACAAGATACATGATCAATCCCGGAGAAAGTAATGAAAAAACGATGACCAGGACAGGTACAGCCTTCGGCCACTTCTTCTGTGATGCGTAATAGAAGACGAATGAAAAACCCTGGATGGCAATCAGTGTGCCCGCCACAATGAAGACGTTGATCGCTCCGAAATAAACCCAGCCTTCCCGGTCCGTCACCACATAGTTCAAAATCATCGCAAAGAAGTAATACCACAGAATGGCTGTCGGCAATCGGAAGTTTTTGAATGAAGCAAAGGCATAGGATTTATTTTCAATCCGGTTCATAAGCTTGAACGTCAGCCACAAACTGATCAAGGCTGTCATCACACTTGTCATAACGAGGATACTCGGAATGATATCCGGAATGAACGTGACCGCTTCACGGAACGTATCAACAGCTTCCTCTGAGTTCTCCACCTGTCCAAATGCG
This sequence comes from Halobacillus litoralis, assembly GCF_009856355.1. Classification (GTDB taxonomy): domain Bacteria; phylum Bacillota; class Bacilli; order Bacillales; family Halobacillaceae; genus Halobacillus; species Halobacillus litoralis_B. The sequence continues at coordinate 48,071 of NZ_WMEW01000012.1, forward strand.
CCCATCGTAGATTCCACGGTGTCTAAACTATCATTCATTCCTGCGGTCAGTTCATCGACAAGGTTGATGCCGAGAAGCAGCTGGACAAGGCCCATACCGAGCATAAGGCCTCCTGTATACCCTACAGTTCCAAGAGCAAGAGATTCATAGGCCGACCGGCCGGCATACAGGACACCCCCGGATACCACGCCGCCGATTCCTGCGGTCAGTGTAAAAGGAACCGACAGGACCGGAACGATCAGCACACTGAAGATCATGGTTAAACAAAACAGAAGCAGACCGGGCTTCCAGCCATGCCGGCTGCTGTAATAAATGTATGGCACCGGCAGGATGAACAGGAGTAACGATCCGATTCCTCCCGGCAGGAAAATAATTACCAATAACAATAGCAGATATATCCCTGCCATTAAAGCCCCTTCGGTTATTCTTTTTGAGTTATTCATATTCAGGTAGCACCTCGACTTTTTTCGCGCTGTCTTAACCACCCTATTTTAACATATGTACGGTTTGTACGGGTTGTTGTTTACTCACGCCTGTTCTGTCTTGGTGAACAGGTGTGAGTCTGGTATGATGAATGAAATTCCAACTGAGGAGGATGTTCATGCTGACCGATTATCACGTGCATATGGCTGAAACCGGAGATTTAGACGTCGACTACCTGAGAACCTACATACAAAAAGCAAAAAATGAAGGCATTCAGGAATTAGGTATTTCTGAACACGCGTACTTTTTTCAGGAGACGAAGGACATTCTCTCCAATCCGTGGGTGAATAACCGCCGGACACTGGATTTCGACATCTACCAGCAGATGTTTGATGAGGCAGAAAAGCAGGGACTTCCCATTAAAATGGGCATTGAGATGGATTACATGCCAGGTAAGGAAAAAGAAATGGAAGCTTTCATCGACACCCATCCTTTCGATTATGTGATCGGCTCTGTGCACTGGATTGACGACTGGGGCATCGATCTGGCCATTTACCGCGAGGAGTATGAAAAAAGAGACTTGAAAGAAGTCTATGAGCAGTACTTTGACAGAGTCGTGACACTGGCGGAGTCCGGACTGTTCGACTTCGTCGGTCATATCGATGTCATCAAAGTATTCGGCTACCGTCCCGACGACCGTGATTTTCTTATCCAGCAGTACAAGCGGGCAGCAGAAGCACTGGCTTCTACAAATACGCTGATTGAAATCAGTACCGCAGGGCTCAGAAAGCCGGTCGGAGAGCTGTACCCAGATCCTGATCTACTGAGGATCTGTAAGGAAGCCGGGGTTGGAATCGTTCTCTGCTCCGATGCGCATAAGCCGGACCATATCGGTTACCGCTATGATGCAGCCATCGACCTGGCCAAGTCGGCGGGCTATACCCATGTCCATACGTTTACGAACCGGAAGGCTGAACGTCATCCGATCGGGTAAACGAGAAAACATACGTCTCCTCGCGTAAACTGGCCCATATGAGGAGTTTATGGCCACGCTCCGCTTATCGGTGGATGCTTGCCGCGGGCACGGCCTCAGCTAACTTGGTCAGGAAAACCACCTGCCCAAGTGGATCTTCGGCTCGCGCTGTTCCCGCAGGCGTCACCACCGAACGCTTCTCGTGCCAATCGCAGGGCACATACGAAAGAAATTGGATAGGCTGAAGGAAAAAAGGGAAAATCGCCCGCAGCTTATCAGATTTTTCGATCCTGGAGGAACTAGAACAGCACCAGATTTTCCTACAAGTTGAAAGGCCGGGCCCCTTCTAGAGGGCCCGGCCTTTTTTGTTACCCATGTTGAGATTTATTAATAGCTGATTGGAGCTCCCGGTCCGACTGGAATTCCAAGAATGACCCAGACGAGTAAGAGCAGCAGCCATGCAAGTAGAAAAGCGACAGAATACGGGATCATCATCGAGATGAGGGTTCCGATTCCAAGCTTCTTGTCATAACGCTGTGCAAATGCAATGACCACCGGGAAGTACAAGAGCAGCGGTGTGATCATGTTGGTCACGGAGTCCGCGATCCTGTAAAGCAGTGTCGTGAATTCCGGGGAGTATCCGAGATTCATCATAATCGGTACGAACACCGGTGCAAGAATCGTCCACTTGGCCGAAGAACTTCCGATAAAGAAGTTGACGACCATCGTCAGGCCGAGGAACGTAAGGATCAGCCCAACACCGTCAAACCCTGTGGAATCAAGGAAATCAGCCCCTTTAAAGGCGATAACCGTTCCAAGGTTGGTCTCACGGAAGTAAGCGATGAACTGACCGGCTGTAAAGGCGAGAGCGATATAACCGCTCATCGTGGCCATCGTTTTTCCTAACAGCTTCGTCAAATCTTTGTCATTGGTAATTTCCTTGACCACAATCCCGTAGATCAGTCCTGGTACGAGAAACAGGATGAAAATAACAAAGACAAGGGCATTAAAGAAGGGAGATTCAATGTATGCCCCATCTCCGCGGAGCGGTCCTAAGGAAAGATAGGCCATAAAGGCGAATGTAATGAGAAAACCGATACCGGCCCGGCGCATCCCTTTTTTCTCAAGAGCCGTCAGTTCATCAATATCACCGGATTCGTCACCTTTATAAGTGCCAAGACGCGGTTCTACAATTTTATCTGTAACAAACGTACCCACAATCGTAATCAACGCGACTGAAACAGCAGCGAAGAAGTAGTTCATGGTTACAGTAATCGTATTTGCATAGGCTGGATCGATCGTGCTGGCCGCATCGGCGGTCAACTCCAGCAGAATGGCGTCGGTGGATGTCAGCGCCAAATTGGCTCCGAACCCGCCGGACACACCAGCGAAGGCCGCAGCGAGACCGGCGAGCGGGTGGCGGCCGAGTCCTAGAAACAGAACCGCACCAAGCGGTGGAAGAACGACATATCCGGCGTTAACCGCCACACTGGACATGACACCGGCAAAGACGAGTGCGGCAGTCAGCAGGCGGCGGGGAAAGGAAAAGACGATGCCTTTCAGAGAGGCATTGATCAATCCTGTCTGTTCTGCAAGTCCGATACCGAGCATCGTAACAAGAACGGCACCGAGAGGCGGAAAGCCGATGAAGTTTTCCACGGCACTGTTGAAGATATACTCCAGTCCACTGAGACTAAGCAGGTTTTTGACTTCGACAACTTCTCCTGAAGTCGGGTTGGTCACAGATACACCGGAAAAAATCCCGGAAATCACTACGACGAGCGCGGCCAGAATGGCAAACAGCAGCAATGGGGAAGGCAGTTTATTCCCCAGCCACTCAATCCCGTCCAATATACGGAAGAGAAGCTTTTTCGGGGCAGAAGCTTCTTTTTGTTGGGCGTTCATGATGGTCCTCCTTTAAAAATCTATTTAATACTTACAAATAAGGTCGGCATTAAATTTAACAAGGGATTGTCTCAAAGTCAAAGCTTATGATTCACTTTTACAAAAACCACATAAAATCAACCCACAGGCAGATCATTAGACGGCAAGATCGTACCCCTATACGGAGCGGACACGTTCCGCTTATCGGTGGATGCCTGCCGCGGGCACAGCTTCAGCTGGACCCGCAGACGTCAAAACCGAACGCTCCCCGTAACCTCACCAAAAAAAGAGAGCGATTTTCCGTTAAACAGAAGATCGCCCTTTATTATTAGACAGAATATAATCGATAATGAACTTTTTTTCAATTACGTATGGGGCACAGACCGTTCCGGAAGAACGAGTGTGCCGAGATCGCCGAGCGCAGGCTTTGCGAGGGAGCTCGTCCGCGGAAAGGGAAGGGACTTACGCTCCCGGCGGTAAGAAAGAAAAAAAGCTTGTAAAGAAACAGAGGTTTCTCTACAAGCTGAGACCGGCCTGCTCAGGCCGGTCTTTTGGTTATTTGAGGGTTAAATAATCCACTTGGCGGATGTCGGCAATCTCAGACAGCTGATCAGCCGCCTGCTTATCGATCGCTTTGTCGACGGTTAAGACCATGACTGCTTCTCCACCTTCGTTTGCACGTCCCACCTGCATCGTTGCAATGTTGACGTCCTGCTCGGCAAGCAGACTTCCGACACGCCCGATAGCACCGGGCTGGTCGGTATGGTGAATGACAATCAAGTGGCCTTGGGGAACGATATCAATGGAATATTGATCCAGCTGGACGATTCTTGCACCAAGACCATTCAAACGGGTACCTGCTGCACTATGCTTTTCCTTGTCGGTTTCAATTTCCACCGTAATCAGGTTCGTGAACCCTTTCGTTTTCGTAGACTTCTGCTCATTAATGGTAATGCCTTTATCCGCAGCGGTCTTATAAGCATTGACATCATTGACGCGGCTGCCAATGTAACGGCCGAGGATGCCTTTTACCGCAATTCTCGTCAGCGGGGTCGTATCAATATCGAGCAGTTCCCCGCTGTAGTAGACATTGATCTTTTCAAACGTGCCCTCTGCGATACGGGAGACAAAAGATCCAAGACGTTCCGAAAGCGTAAAGTACGGAGACAGCTTCTCCATCATTTCGGAAGAGACGGAAGGCAGATTAACCGGGTTTCTTACGGTTCCGCCGCGCAGCAGCTCGAGCACATCCGCACTGACATCTGTTGCCACGTTTTCCTGTGCTTCCACTGTACTCGCGCCGAGGTGAGGAGTGGCAATCACTTCCGGCAGGGATAACAGCGGGTGCTCAGTGGCCGGCTCTTCTTCGAATACATCGAGAGCCGCTCCAGCGATTTTTCCGGATTTAACGGCCTCATACAAGGCATTTTCCTCGACGATTCCGCCGCGGGCACAGTTCAAAATACGGGCGCCGTCTTTCATTAAGGCAATCGCGTCCTCATTGATCAAATGCTTCGTTTTCTCAATCAGCGGCGTATGTACAGTCAGGAAATCCGCCTGCTGCAGCACTTCCTCCAATGTACCGTGAGTGACGCCTGCTTTCTGCGCTTTTTCTTCATTAAGGAAAGGATCAAAAGCTACCACTTTCATGCGGTGCCCTTTGGCACGCTGGGCAACCTCGCGTCCAATCCGGCCGAAGCCGACAATCCCGAGTACTTTATCCTTCAGCTCGACACCGACGAATTTCTTCCGTTCCCAGCGCTGCTGCTGAAGCTGGTGGTATGCCTGCGGAATATTACGGGCCAGGGACATGAGCATTGCCATCGTATGCTCCGCAGTCGAGATCGTATTGCCGTCCGGGGCGTTTACGACAATGACACCATGGTCTGTCGCTGCATCAAGATCGATGTTATCGACACCGACGCCTGCGCGGCCGATGATTTTCAGGTGAGGAGCGTGTTCGATCACTTCACGCGTCACCTGTGTCTGACTGCGGACGATCAAAGCTTCTGCCGAACCGATGGCTTCCAGCAGTTCCTCATGGGACATGGACGTTTCCTTGATGATTTCTATATCATCCGCTTCGCGGAGCGGTTTAATGCCTTCCTCGCTCAATGGATCACTAATTAACACTCGATGCATGGACTAATCCTCCCTTGTAAAATCGAGGTACGCGGCCTGAGCAGCTGCTGTACCCGCACCCGGTTCAAATGTGTGACCGAGGCGCTTCAGAATGATTTCGATAATCCCGATATACTGCAGAACATTGGCCGGACGGGAATACCCCATATGGCCGACACGGAAAATTTCACCCTTCAGCTCTTTCTGTCCACCGGCAAGCTGCAAGCCGAATTCTTCTCTCGCCAGTTTCCTCAACTGCTCGGCTTCGAACGTTTCCGGCCGGACGGAGGTCACCGTCGTAGATGCCTCCTCGTCCGATACAAGCAGGGGAACCTGAAGGGCCTGAAAGGCTTCCCGCGTCATCTGCTTCATTAATTCATGGCGTTCATAAACCTTTTCCAACGTTTCTTCCTCTAAGAGGCGCAGCGCTTCCTGAAGACCGAACAAGAGGGACAGAGCCGGGGTGTACGGGGTCTGCCCGGCCATCAACTGCTTGCGGTAGACGCGCAGATCCAAGTAAAAGCGCGGTCTGGGATTCTCATCAATCACCTTCCAGGCAGAATCAGAGACGGCGACAAAAGCAAGACCCGCCGGGAGCATCATCGCCTTCTGGGAACCGGAGACTAAGATATCGATTCCAGAGGCGTCCATATTCAAACCAGCGCCGCCGATCGACGAGACACCATCGACAATGACAAGAGCTTCACTGACTTCCTTCACTTTTTCAGCGACGGCTTCAACCGGGTGCATCACTCCTGTTGACGTTTCACAATGCGTCACGAATACGGCCTTGATATCCGGGTTCTCCTGAAGGGCCTGTGTCACATGATCGACCTTTACTGCCTCTCCCCATGTGACATCCAGACGGTGGACATTCAATTCATAGGTTTGACAAATCTGAGCAAAACGATCACCAAAAGCACCGGCAACGACGACAAGCACTTCATCTCCCGGCTGGGTGGCGTTGACGACAGCGGATTCGAGCGCTGACGTTCCGCTTCCGGTAATCACAAGAACGTCTCCGGATGTACCGAAGACCGGCTTCAATCTCGGGGCGATGTCCTGCATCAATTCCTTGCATTTCTCTCCTCTGTGTCCAATCATCGGCTGGCTCATACTGCGGTCCACACTCGGCGGGATCGGCGTCGGTCCCGGAGTATGAAGCAAATCCCATTCACGCTTCATTCGACTTGTACCTCCTATTTATTTCATGCTCTCTTTTCATCTTATAGACGCGTTAAAACGTTAGAAAAGAATTGGATATTCTATAATCCTATCAGAAGAAAACCCGATGTCAATGTAATGGGAATATTCTGTTTAAAGCGGTATAAGGCGCTGTTTTCCCATGTATACCAAAGGATTAGACAAAAATAGACTTTGCTTTTTTTCTTTTTTATTTGTATAATTCAAAAAGTAATTATTTTTAGAAAATTTAAACTATAGGGGGAGTCACTTTGAGAAAACATCTGTTGGTGCTTTTCGGATTGATGTTTGTGCTTGTACTGGCAGCGTGCAGCGGCGGGGACAGCGAAACATCTTCTGAATCAGGGGAAGGTAATGAGGAAACATCAGAAGGAACAGAAGAAAGCAGTGCTTCGGGAGAACAGGAAATCACGATTACATCAAAAAGTGAGATCCCAAGCATGGACCCGTCCTTGATTACGGATTCCGTCGGATTCCAATGGGCAGGGGAAACCTACGAGGGACTTTACCGACTCGATGAAAACAGCCAGCTTGTCAACGGAATGGCGGAAAGCTCTGAAGTGAGCGAAGACGGCCTGACGTGGACATTCAACCTGCGTGACGCCGAATGGTCAAACGGCGACCCGGTTACCGCTGACGATTTCGTTTATGCGTGGAGAAGAGCGGTTGATCCGGAAGTGGGATCCGAGTACGGTCCATACTTCCTTGGTGGCATCATTAAAAATGCAACTGAAATCAGCAACGGTGAAGCTTCTCTGGAAGACCTCGGAGCAACAGCTGTCGATGATAAAACGCTTGAAGTCGAACTGGAAAAGCCGGTACCTTACTTTGAGTCCATGACGGTCTTCATCACGTTCATGCCGCTCAATCAGGAGTATGTTGAAGAACAAGGGGACAAGTTCGCAACAGAAGCGGAATATACCATTTCCAACGGACCGTTCGAAATGACGGAATGGAGCCACGGGGAAGGCTGGTCCATTGAAAAGAGCGATTCCTACTGGGATAAAGATACAGTACAGCTTGAAACAATCAATGCGAAAGTCGTCAAAGAAGTCTCGACCGGCGTGAACCTTTATGAGTCCGGTGAAATTGATCAAACAGAATTGAATGCTGAATTTGTGGATCAGTACCGTACCGACGAAGCATTTAACGTTGTTGAAAAACCATACTTATACTTCTTCAAGTTCAACCAGGAAAATAACGAGGCGCTTGCCAACGTTAACGTACGTAAGGCCATTTCCTACGCGATCGACCGCCAGGGTCTTGTCGATGTCATCCTGAACGACGGATCGGTTCCTGCGGAAGGCTATGTACCATCCAACTTCGTGTCCATGCCGGACAGCGAGGAAGATTTCCGTGAAGCACAGGGACCACTTGTAGAGTCCAACGTAGAAAAAGCACAGGAGCACTGGAGTAAAGCTCTTGAGGAACTGGGAACAGACTCTGTTGAAATCGAACTGCTTGGCGATGATACCGGGACGTCCAAAGATGCGCTTGCCTACTACAAAGGACAGCTTGAGGAAAACCTGGACGGCTTGACGATCAAGCTTATGGAAGTACCATTTAAGGAACGTGTCCGCCGTGACAACAATGCAGAATTCGAAATGGAAGCTGCGACTTGGGGACCGGACTACGTCGACCCGAACACATACTTGAACATGTATCTGACAGATGGTCAGAACAACAACATGGCGTACTCCAGTGAAGAGTATGACAGCTTAATTGAAAAAGCCAACACCGAGTATGCTCAAGATCCAGCGAAGCGTTTCGAAACCTTCCTGGAAGCAGAGAAGCTTCTTCTTGAAGAAGATCAGGCTGTTGCTCCTATTTATCAGGATGCAAAAGCTCAGCTGTTCCGCCCATCCATCAAAGGGGTGTATTCTACAGCGACAGGTCCTGAGTTCGAATTCAAGTGGGCTTACGTTGAAGAGTAATAGATATCATAGAGAAAGCAGGAGCTATAAGCTCCTGCTTTTTTATATGTAGATAACCCCCATTTACCCCAACGCCTCCAGTCTTCCTTATTCAAGTAAAATGCTTTCGATTAGGGTAAGTGGACATCTCCCTACACGTATATAACACATCGTTCAGGGTTCCTGTCATGACCCGTACGGCATGTTCTTGTAAAACAAGGATCGTTTAGAGCCTTCATATCCTCCATCATTTGGTGAAGCCACGAGGAGCATTCGGTGGTGACGCCTGCGGGAACAGCACAGGTCGAAGATCCACTTGGGCAGGTGTTCTTTCTGCCCAAGTTAGCTGAGGCCGTGCCCGCGGCAGGCATCCACCGATAACCGGAACGTGACCGTTCACCCAAATGGTGGTCAAGGTTCCTCACTCACCAGCTTGAAAGGCAGGAGCGATAAGCTCCTGCTTTTTTACTTTCATTTACACCCTCCCCCTTGAAATCCGGCCGGACCCCGCTGTATAGTCTAAGGATAACGAGAAAAGGGGTGGTGTCATGAAACGCCATTACATCCGGGGCTTGTATTATCTGGCAGGCCTTTTTATAATGACCGCCGGCATTGCCTTGACGATTCAATCCTCGCTCGGTACCTCTCCTTTTGACGCGCTTCTTGTAGGACTGCACCGGACATTCGGATTGACGATTGGAAGCTGGGAGATCGTCGTCGGCCTGACGATGATCCTTTTTAATGCGGCGGCCTCCAGAAAAAAACCGGAACTTTTCGCGGTCATCACCTCACTGATGACTGGAGCGGGAATTGATTTCTGGGTGTTTATTCTAAGAGAAACCGTCCAGCCGGAAACAGCGGCTGTGCAGTTTACCTGCCTGATCAGCGGCATGATCATTGCCGGCTTTGGTATTGCGATGAATCTTCAGGCGGATTTCGCTCCGAACCCCTTTGACCGGATGATGCTTGTCATCAAGGATTTAACCGGATGGAACGTAACAATATCCAGAGCCTTCATCAGTATCATTCTTGTCATTCTGGCGGCCGTGTTCGGAGGGGCAGTCGGCATTGGTACGGTGATCATTACCATTTTCAGCGGCTATATCATTCACCTGTTTATGAAAATCATCGATCAGTTTGACCAACGCACCTTCCAGGCAGCTCCACTGAGAGAATCGTAGCGTTACGATTCTCTCAGCACCAACGCTTCCTGAGGACCGAAAAATTCATAATGCAGGGCATCTGCTTCAACGCCCCACTCCACAAGACTCCTGTATACAGCTGTCATAAATCCCTTCGGCCCGCAGAAGTAAAAGTCAGCGTCTTTGGGTACGGTCCGCTGAAGGACATCCAGATCAACGAAGCCCCGTTCATGAAACGCACCCGAACGGATGTCTTCCTCTGTCGGCTGTTCATAAACAAAACAGGCCTTCTTCTTCATCATGTCCTCTTTAAACGCATGGACATTGCCGTGCCTTGCAGCATGGACAACATAAACATCCCGCTCAGGCTGCCGTACTGCGGCTTCCTTCTGCATACTCATCAAAGGGGTCAACCCAGCCCCGCCGCTGATAAGAACAAGCGGACGCTTACGATCATCCAGATGAAAATCGCCGGCCGGGGCACTTACCGGAAGCCTATCTCCAACATGCACATGGTCATGCAGCCATGTCGAAACGATGCCGGCCGGCACGTGCTCCGAACCCGCTTCACGCTTGACGGTGATCCTGAAATAATCATGACCGGGGGCATCAGATAAGCTGTACTGACGAAGGTGATCATAGGATTCTCCCTCAATCTGCGCTTTGACCGTAATATACTGGCCAGCTTTGTAACGGGGCAGCGGCTGCTGATCTACCGGTTTTAAATAAAAGGAAGTCATTTCATCACTTTCCTTCACCTTATCCACGACCTGCATGAATCGCCAGTCTGCCCAGCCCCCGTCCTGGTCCTCCGCTTCTTCATATAGATTCTTCTCCACATCAATGAATACACCGGCAATGACACCATAAGCCTCTCCCCAGGCTTCGAGGACTTCATCCGTTGCCTGATCTCCAAGTACTTCCTTCATCGCCTTCAAAAGATATTCACCAACAATCGGATAATGCTCCGGCTGCACATTCAGACTGCGGTGCTTTTCCGCAACAGTCCTTACCTGAGGAAGGACCGAGCCCAGGTTTTCAATGTGCCTGGCAGCCGCATAAACCATATTGGCCAAGGCTCGCGGCTGATCGCCAGCCCGCTGATGCGTCTGGTTGAATAGGTTTTTCAGCTCCGGATAATTTTCAAAAAGACGCTTGTAGAATAATGTCGTTATCGTCTCTCCATGATCCTCCAGCACAGGAACCGTTGCCTTAATAATCTGTATCGTTCTTTCATCAAGGGGATGTTTATCATGATTGGTCATCATAAAAACTCCTTTAAAAGATGTATTTTGTATACACCTTTATTGTAACGAAAGATCCGTCTTCTGCAACACCTGTTCACTATAAATATTTGACGATTCGAAGGCAGATCCGCCCCTCATGTTCTTAGAAAAACGTATGGTATGATAAAGGAAATGGTAAAACATGAAGGGGTGCCTGTCATGCAGCTGAAGAAATATACAGATTATGCCCTGAGGGTGCTGATGTTTGCCGGGTCCAAAGAGGACGGTGCCCTGGCAAACAAAAAGGAAATCTCCGAGGTGTTTCACATATCCGAAAACCATCTGGGAAAAATCATTCATGAATTAAGCAGGCTTGGGTTGATCGAAACGATCCGGGGAAGATCCGGAGGGATCCGCCTGGCTGAAGACCCGAGGGACATTAACATCGGAAGTGTTGTACGGGCGATGGAGGATAATTTCCATCTGCTGGAGTGCTTTGACTGTGGATCCAGCTACTGCGTCCTTACACCTGCGTGCCGGTTGAAACAGGCGCTGCACGAAGCACTGGCTGCCTTCTTTCAAGTGCTTGACGGCTATACGCTGGAGGACCTGCTGGATAATAGGGGAGAGCTCCGGAAACTGATGGGCCTTTCCTGAATATAAAAAAACCGTGAAGTCTAAGAAGACTTCACGGTTTTTAGTAACGCTGCTATTACTCAGTAGAGTAAGGAAGCAGGGCCATTTGACGAGAGCGTTTGATCGCTTTTGTCAATTTACGCTGATATTTAGCAGAAGTTCCAGTTACTCGACGAGGAAGAATCTTTCCACGGTCAGAGACGAAACGTTTCAGCAAATCAACATCTTTATAGTCGATGTGTGTGATTCCGTTAGCTGTGAAGAAACACACCTTTTTACGTTTTCCGCGTCCACGACGTGCCATGTAGCATTCACTCCCTTCTGATTAAAATGGTAGATCGTCGTCTGATATATCGATGGGTTCCCCATTATCTGCGAATGGGTCATCATTACGTTGGTTATTGTTATTGGAACCGAAGTTGTTTCCTGATGGTTGATTCTGATTTGGCTGGTATCCTGAACCTCCACGGTTTCCTCCGCCCTGCGAAGAGCCACCCTTGGATTCAAGGAATTGTACGCTGTCTGCAACGACTTCGGTTACAAACACACGCTTGCCTTCCTGATTGTCGAAACTGCGGGACTGTAGACGTCCGTCCACTCCGACAAGACTGCCTTTACTCATAAAGTTCGCAAGGTTCTCCGCTGCTCGTCTCCAAACGACACAGTTAATGAAATCGGCATCGCGATCTCCCTGATTGTTTGAGAACGGGCGGTTCACAGCGATCGTAAAGTTGGCGACAGCTACTCCGTTTGGCGTATAGCGTAAATCAGGATCCTTCGTCAATCTGCCGGCTAATACGACACGATTTAACACCAGAACCACTCCTTATTTGTCATCTTCGCGTACTGCGATGTGGCGGATAATATCATCCGTGAACTTCGCCTGACGGTCGAATTCGTTGATCGCTTCACGTGTACCGTTGAAATCAACTGTTACGTAGATTCCATCACGGTGGTCGTTAATTTCATAAGCAAGACGGCGCTTGCCTAGTTCTTTAACTTCTTCGATCTCCGCTCCGTTATCTGTAAGGATTTTGCTGAAACGATCTTTGACAGATGTTTTCGCTTCCTCCTCGATATCTGGGCGGATGATATACATGATTTCGTATTTTCTACTCATCCGTTTTCACCTCCTTATGGACTTAACGGCTCCTTTTTCGTAAAGAGGAGCAAGGAGTAATTCGTTTAATTACTCACAATATAGTATTGTAACAAACTTGTCCTCACTTTACAACCTTTTGTGGAAGGATCCCCGCTTATACGTTGAAACGGAAATGGATGACGTCACCGTCTTTGACCAGATATTCTTTTCCTTCAAGGCGGACACGGCCGCGGTCACGGGCCACACCCATGGTTCCTGCATCGACCAGATCCTCATAGGAAACCGTCTCCGCACGGATAAAGCCGCGCTCGAAGTCCGTATGAATGATTCCGGCCGCCTGCGGAGCGGTCATGCCTTCCTTAAAGGTCCAGGCACGCACTTCCTGTTCGCCGGCTGTAAAATACGTCGCCAGGCCGAGCAGGTTATACGTCGCTTTGATCAATTGATCGAGGCCGGATTCCTCAATACCAAGATCGTCCAGGAATTCGTCCTTTTCATCACCATCAAGTTCAGCGATTTCAGATTCGATTTTCGCACAGACAACAATGACTTCCGCGTTTTCCTTGGCTGCAAATTCACGGATCTGCTTCACTTTGTCATTGTCCCCTCCGCCAATCTCATCTTCACTTACGTTGGCAACATAGAGGATAGGCTTGGAAGTTAAAAGATGGAGACCTTTCACGACTTTCTGCTCGTCCGTGCTGAAGTCTACCGCACGGGCCGGTGTTTCAGCTTCCAATGCTTCCTTCAGCTTTTCAAGGACAGCATATTCAGCAACGGCGTCCTTGTCCTTCTGACGGGCAAGCTTAGCCACACGGTCCAGACGTTTCGAAACCGTTTCAAGGTCAGCAAGGATCAGCTCGAGGTTGATCGTTTCGATATCCGTGATCGGATCGACCTGACCGGATACGTGGGTGATATTTTCATCTTCGAATGCGCGCACAACGTGGCAGATCGCATCCACCTGGCGGATATGGGAGAGGAACTGGTTGCCGAGACCTTCTCCTTTACTTGCGCCTTTTACGATGCCGGCGATATCCGTAAACTCAAATGCAGTCGGAACGGTTTTCTTAGGGTTCACAAGCTCAGTCAGCTTTTCAAGCCGGGAATCCGGTACTTCCACGATCCCGACGTTCGGATCTATTGTGGCGAACGGATAGTTGGCTGATAAGGCGCCTGCCTGTGTAATTGCGTTAAACAACGTAGATTTCCCTACGTTCGGTAAACCTACGATTCCAGCTGTTAGTGCCATATGAGACTTTCACTCCTTAAGGATTTACATACATGCATGTTAGTCCATTTTATTATAGATTCTGTACTTGAAAATAACAACCTGAGCCTTCCCGGCCTTACAGGGAAAAACACTGTCCAAAAGTCCATTTTCCACTATAACAAATTCACCCTTCGTTTAGAAACAGACCGGATAATGGAAGTTTGCCCGGTTTTCACACCTTCCATAAAAAAACTCTCCCCGGTTAAAGGGAGAGCCGTCGTTCATTCACTCGGTTCCAGCACTTTCTTCATCTTCGTTTCGAATTTCCGGCGCGGGACGAGAACGCTGTGCCCGCAGCCTTCACATTTGATACGGATGTCCGCGCCCATACGGATGATTTTCCAGCGGTTTTCGCCGCACGGGTGGGGTTTTTTCATCTCCACCACATCATTAAGTTCATAGGATTTGTCTGCCATAATTGTGCTCCTCCTTATTGATCAGCCGCTTCAGCCTCGTCATGACGGGAATACATGACCATGCGTGGAAACGGAATTTCAATGCCTTCCTGATTGAGCCGGGTTTTCACTTCTTTACGGATCACCCGTGCCACTGCCCAGTGCTCCATCGGGTTGACCTCAGCGATTACACGCATCACAACTTCAGAGGCACCGAGGTTTTGTACGCCTAGCAGCTCCGGCACAGTGATGATTTCCTCATAACGTTCGGGCAGCTCTTCAAGCAGTTTTGAAATGACCTGCTCGGCCCGTTCGATATCCTCTTCATAGGCGACTTTCACATCGACGACCGCCACACTGTTATGCATCGAATAGTTGGTCACCTGAGTGACATTGCCGTTCGGCAGGATATGGACCTCACCCGTCCACGCTTTCACCTTACACGTCCGGAGACCGACCTCTTCAACAAAGCCTTCGACGCCGGATGTCTGGATATAGTCGCCGACAGAAAACTGGTCCTCAAAGATAATGAAGAAACCGGAAATCACGTCGCGCACAAGGTTCTGGGCACCAAAGCCGATCGCAAGACCCGCCACACCGGCACCGGCAAGGAGTGCGGCGATGTTGATCGTCAGCGTCTCCAGAATCATAATAAACGCGACGAAATATACGACATAGGACAAGGCGTTCACAACCAGCTTGTTCAGCGTAGCTTCCCGGCGCTGGGTAATTTGAAAAGGCCCCCGGCGTTTATTCGCGAAAAACTGCGCAATCAACCCACGTCCGATCCGGATGATCAGCAGCGATAACAGAATGATCATGATGATCTTTAAAGCGCCGATCCCGTAACTCCACCAAATCTCCGGATCTTTGACATAACTGACGAGTTCCTCCCACTGTGTTTTTGCATCTTCCACAGCTTTCGTTGGTTCACTCACCGCATTCCCTCCTGTACGTCAATGAATATGACATTCATTTTAACAGGTTTTCAGCGAATTTTGAATCTGGAAAGAACGGGGTATAAAAGAAGGGAAAGGAGCACGTATAAATTCAGGATGCCATACAGCGGATACAAGTATTCAATGAGGGTGGAGAAGCCAAAAGAAGTAAAGGGCAGCATAATGGCAATCACCATCATAGCCAGGATCCAGAGCGGCTGGCGCACGTAATCCCGGAACCGTGTGACAAGCCCGAGTGTCCCTGAGGCTGCAGTTGTAAAAATAGCAATCCAGAGCATCACAGACATGAAAATCATCATTTCGTAAGGATAATGTTTAAGAATGGCGAAAAGGGGGATTTCATACAAAATGATATCTTCCGAAATTTGAATCAGACTGTTGTTATAAAGGTAGGAAACGACTCCGAGCACGACCCCGCTTCCAATACTGGCCACCCAGATTTCCCCTTTCCGCCGGACCTGGTTGCCGATCGCCCCGAGTACAGCAATCAAAGGGAGGATGTTCAGTGCGGTGAACGGGAATGCCGCCAGCCAGTTGCTCATCTCATGAACATGACCGAACAGGGACAGGTCCTGATCTTTGATGAATAGGATCAGGACGAACAGAAGACCGGCAATCAGCAGCGGCAGAACAAAGCTGTTCACGATCACAATGCCTTTGACATCCCAGATAAACAGAAGAATAAGCGGAATGATAATCATTACGACGCCGAACTTATAGGAGAAATTGAAGGCCTGGAGGGTCGCTCCACTGCCTGCCAGCATAATGACGGTCGTCGTAAACAGGTAGATGATGATCATCCAGTCGTATACACCGGTCAGACGCCGTCCGACGACCGCACGAAGGACAGGGAGATAATGACCACTCTCCAGCTTAAAACTGATCGATAAGATCACCCAGCAGCAGAAGATGAACATGAGGGAGAACAAGAGGATGGCCAGGCTGCTGTCATCCCCGAAAAACTGCCACAGTTCTCTTCCAGAAGCATAACCGGCCCCTATCATCGTCCCGATAATTAAAAACATCCACTTACAACCCGCTTTTATCATGACCGTTCCTCCACATCTATGTATTTGCGACGTATAGAACTGCGGACAACCTTATATACTGTTACTACTATGTGTCTGGAGGAGAAGCTATGAATTTCAAGGACAAGTTTTCAAGAGAAGAAAGACGCGTCAGCACCGAAGACCCGGCCATGAGTGATCAGCTTGCCGACTATTTGATTGAATGGCTTCCCCCGTCAAAGGAAATTGTCATCGCCTGCATCGGTACCGATCGTTCCACGGGAGATTCCTTCGGGCCGCTCGTCGGATCGATGCTTCATGATCAATTACTGGATACCTTCCATATATACGGCACCCTCGAAGAGCCGCTTCATGCACTGAACTTGAAAGAGAGACTGTCCGACATCCACCGCAGCCATGTGAATCCTTATATCCTGGCGGTCGATGCCTGCCTCGGGAAATCCTCCTCGGTCGGTTCTGTCGTTCTTGGCAAAGGTTCGCTGAATCCGGGCTCTGCATTAAAAAAAGACCTGCCTCCCGTAGGGCAGATCCATATCAGTGGCATGGTCAATGTCAGTGGGTTCATGGAGCATGTCGTCCTGCAGAACACACGCCTCCACGTTGTCATGCAGATGGCGGCTAAAGTAGCCGCAGCCATCCAGATGACAGAAGCAAAGCGCAGGAAGACCAGCATGGAAACACGGCCGTTCCAGGCATTTACGGCAGCCCGTCCGGTCATTCATAAACGGATCCAGTAGCATCAAAACCACTGATAGACCCAGAGGATCACGCCGACCATCAGCAGCGAAGGCAGCAGGTTGGCTGTGCGGATGTTTGTTACATTCAGCATATTCAGTCCAATAGCTGTAATAAGCAGCCCGCCGGCCGCCGTCATCTCTACGATGAATTGGTCAAGCATCGCCTCCGGCACCCAGCTGTTGATCTGTGTTGCCAGAAGGGCGATCCCACCTTCATATACAATAACCGGTACGACAGAAAACAAGACGCCGAAACCGAGCGTGGACGTCAGGACAAGGGCAACAAATCCATCGATAACCCCTTTGGTCATCAGAATTTCGTGATCCTGGCGCAGTCCACTGTCAAGAGCGCCCAGGACAGCCAGCGCCCCGATGACGAAAATGAGGGAGGCGGTTATGAATCCCTGCGCAATGCCGGTTTCCTGACCTGGACGGCTGAATTTCTCTTCCAGCCACCGACCTGTGGCCTGCAGCTTATCCTCAAGCGAAGCTGCCTCTCCGATTAAACCACCAAGCAGGAGGCTTAAAAGCACGATCACAATGTTTTCTGTTTCAAACGCCATCTGCAGTCCGATCAAAATGACCGCAAGACCAATCCCGTTCATCACCGTTTCCTTGAACCGCTCGGGAATCTTCGTAAAAAATAGTCCAAGTCCTGTACCAACCGCGATACAGAGCCCGTTGACGAGTGCGCCTGTCAACACCATCCCTTTTTCCCCTTTCTACACATAAATAGACCAGAGACCCGCAGGCCTCTGGTCTTTAACCGCTACTCCTGGAACATATCGAGAATTCTCTCCAAATCCGCTTCATTGGTGAATTCGATCTCAATTTTCCCTTTCCGGCGGCCTTTTTGGATTT
Organism: Halobacillus litoralis; assembly: GCF_009856355.1. GTDB lineage: Bacteria > Bacillota > Bacilli > Bacillales > Halobacillaceae > Halobacillus > Halobacillus litoralis_B. The sequence goes on from NZ_WMEW01000012.1 coordinate 65,947, forward strand.
TCACAGCCGTGCCGAGCCGGTTTCTCAGGTCGGTCTCCCGTTCCTTTAAAAACACATCGGCCTGTTTCGGCTGCTTTTTATCTTTGGACCTTTTCTGGTTCTTTTCATGGATCAGCCGCTCCACCTGCCGGACATTGAGCGATTCCTTAACGATCCGGCCGGCCAGGTGGATCTGTTCGTCCCGGTCTTTTAAACCGAGCAGGGCCCGGCCGTGCCCCATCGAGAGGCTGCCGGATTCGATCAGTTCAATCACTTCCTGCGGCAGCGATAAAAGGCGGATAAGATTGGCGATATGTGAACGGCTTTTTCCTAAACGCCTGGACAGAATTTCCTGTGTGACGTTCAGTTCCTTGATCAGCTTCTCATAGGAACGGGCTTCTTCTACAGGGGACAGATCTTCCCGCTGCAGGTTTTCCAGCAGAGCCAGTTCCATCATTTCCTCATCCGTCAAATTCTTAACGATGACAGGAATCGTTTCAAGCGCTGCCTGTCTGGCTGCCCGCAGGCGGCGCTCACCCGCAATCACCTCGTAGCCCTTGATGCTTTTTCGGACAATCAAAGGCTGGAGGATGCCGTGGGTTTCTATCGACTGCTGAAGCCCTTCGAGCGCTTCCTTGTCGAACTGCCTGCGGGGCTGATACGGGTTCGGCCGGCATTCGCCCACAGACACGTCAATCAGTTCATCATCCTCCATGGAGCCGGTGATCAGAGAATCCAGTCCTCTACCTAACCCTCTCACCATTTGTAATCACTTCCTTTGCTAATTCTAAATAGACTTCTGCTCCCCTTGATTTTGGATCGTACAGGATTGCCGGACGTCCGTGGCTGGGAGCTTCGCTCAACCGGACATTACGGGGGATGATTGATTGATACACCTTGTCCTGAAAGTATTTTTTCACTTCTTCAATCACCTGGATGCCGAGGTTCGTCCTGGCATCGAGCATCGTGAGCAGCACACCTTCAATCATCAGCTGCTTATTTAAATGCTTCTGGACAAGCCGGACCGTATTTAACAGCTGACTCAGTCCTTCAAGCGCATAATATTCGCACTGTACTGGAATTAACACCGTATCAGAAGCGGTCAGGGCGTTCAACGTTAAGAGGCCTAAAGAGGGCGGGCAGTCAATAATGATGTAATCATATTCCGTTTTCAGCTGATCCATGGACTTTTTCAACTGAGCTTCTCTGGAAATGGTACGCACCAGTTCAATTTCTGCACCGGCGAGCTGGATGGTGGCGGGGATGGCATCCAGGTTCTGCACGAGTGTTTCCGTCCGGACCCTGTCCGCTTGGACGTCGTCAATGAGCACATTGTAAATGCATTGATCCATATCTCCCTTTTCCACACCTATTCCGCTCGTCGCATTTCCCTGCGGGTCGATATCAACTAAAAGGACTTTATGATGGAGGTAAGCCAAGCATGCACTTAAATTGACGGCTGTCGTCGTTTTTCCGACACCGCCTTTTTGATTCGCGATGGAAATCACTTTCCCCATGGGGTCACCTGCCTCTGTTTTAGTATAATTCTACCATTTTATCCGGAGAATAGGCGGAAACAGCTTAAAAAAAGCCCCATCTCCACAAAAAGTCAAGATGGGTGCCGGACGTTATGATTTTTTCTTCGGTATTTTAATAGTGATCTGATAATAATCGTCATGATCCTGCTCGTCTGTTTCCAGATCAATGCCGGTATCTGTCACCATATTCAACGACTGGCGGATGGTATTCATCGCAATCCGCATATCCTTGTTCACCCCTTTAAGGGTGGGTTTCTTTTTCTTCGGCTTTGGATCGGAAAGCTTGGCAATCCGTTCCTCCGTCTGCTTCACGTTCAACTGCTTCTCAATGATTTCCTTCAGCACCTGCTCCTGCACTTCCGGATCTTTCAAAGCGATCAGCGCACGGGCGTGCCGTTCCGTTATCTGCTTGTCCATAACAGCCTGCTGGACAGATTCCGGCAGCTTCAAAAGCCGGATTTTGTTCGCAATGGTCGATTGGCTTTTACCGAGACGCTGGGCCAGGGCCTCCTGAGTCAGTTGATGAAGCTCGATCAGTTTCGCGTAGGCGAGGGCTTCTTCAATGACCGTCAATTCTTCCCGCTGCAGGTTCTCAATTAAGGCCACCGACGCCGTCTGGGAGTCATTCATATCACGGATAATCGCGGGAATCTTCTCCCATCCGAGCGACTGAACAGCGCGCCAACGGCGTTCACCGGCAATCAGTTCATAATCTTCTTCATTTAACCGACGGAGAACGATCGGCTGAATCATCCCATGCGTATGTATCGTCTGGGCAAGTTCGCTGATCTTCTCGCTGTTGAAAATCGCTCGTGGCTGATAGCGGTTAGGCTGTACACGATCTACGGGAACCTGTACAACTTCATCGGGGCTGTAGCCTTGTTCCTCATTGTTGTCATTATCCGATTCCGGTTTGTCCCCAAGCCCGAATAAACGACCAAAAGGATGTAACACGATCAGACACCACCTTTATACGATCAAGCATACGCCTTTATTTATAAGAATGAAAGGAATGGTTTGAAACATAAAAAGCGCCGCAGGCTGTAGACGCTGCTGCGCACACGTATGCCGTTATCTTTTCTCTCACCATTTTATCACATTTATACAGGGAAAAGTATCTTGATGAACGAAGATTTTACATCCTCCCCCTGTCGAAACCGGCAGGATCTTTGCAAATCCCTGCTGATTTGATGCGTTTTCCCTTTCTGTCCCTATGACAGATTTCGTCGATAAATTTTGTTCTATGCCTGTGCCTCATAAAAAAACGCCTGAAAGCAGGCGCTTTTGTTTCACATGGAACGTGATGAGGATTCACGAATTCGTCCGTACACGTCGATGTCCTTGAATTCCCCTCTATGAAGCATGTCCTTTTTCAAGGTCCCTTCATAGGTAAGACCGGCCTTCTGCATGACCCGTGTAGAAGCAGGGTTGGAGGAGATTGCCGCTGCCCAGATCCGGTTCAGCTGCAGTTCCTCAAAACCGAAGCGGACCACCCGCTGCGCCGCCTCTGACGCATATCCGCGTCCCCAGTAAGGGCGCCCCATCCAATAGGCGAGTTCGCCTTTTTGGTGTCCTTGATCCACGCGGAGGGTCATCGTTCCGAGCAGTTCTCCGTCTTCCTTCCGTTTCACAGCGAAAGGAAAAGCCGTTTGTTCCTCCATCCATGCTGCATGCGCGGCAATCCATTCTTTCGCATGATCAACGGTATACGGATGCGGAACAAACGTCGCTGCCGCCACCTCCCGGTCACCCGCAAGCTCGGCTGTTTTTTCAGTAAGATCTTCTGTGAAAGGCTCTAAAATAAGCCGTTCTGTACTCAATTTCCACTTCATAAAACTCATCCTCCTGTTTTTCCATTCTTGATAGGTAAGGTCAATTCCTTTTATTTACATGGAATTTCATAATAAAATCACCAGCCTCGTGGAAAAATGAGCACAAATGCACAAGGATTAGAAGTTAGACCAATCTTACGAGAGCAGGTGTCAGTATGGAATTTCAACAATCCTACAAAGCAGGAGACATCGTCTATGTCATTTACCGCAATCCGCACACGTATGACGTGGCGAACGTCCAGGAGGCGGCCGTCGTCAATAACCCCGAACAGCCGGGCGACCTGGCGCTGTTTCTGTATGAAACCTATTTTCCACTCGATGAAAACATCGCGGTGTATGCATCAGAAGGAGAAGCAGAACGAGCCTACTATGATGCTTTCGGCGGCGGTGCTGAATCGGAGGGACAGCTGTGGTAAAACCATTTGTACCGGAACTTGTCTATATTGAACCGCGGGCCCTCGACTACCCTTTAGGCCGGGAATTAAAAGAGAAATTCGAAGGGATGGGGATTGAAATCCGGGAGACCACTTCCCATAACCAGGTCCGGAACCTGCCGGGGGAAAATGATTTCCAAAAATACCGGATGGCCAAATCGACCCTTGTTGTCGGTGTAAGAAAAACGCTCAAATTTGATACGTCCAAACCGTCAGCGGAGTACGCCATCCCGCTTGCCACAGGCTGTATGGGCCACTGTCACTACTGCTATCTGCAGACCACAATGGGCAGTAAACCGTACATCCGTACGTATGTGAACGTCGATGAAGTGCTCGACTCAGCAGAGCAGTATATGAAGGAAAGGGCCCCGGAAATGACCCGGTTTGAAGCGTCCTGTACGTCTGATATTGTGGGCGTCGACCACTTGACCCATTCCTTGAAGCGGGCGATCGAATACTTCGGTCAGTCCGAATACGGCCAGCTCCGGTTTGTGACAAAATTCGCGCACGTCGATCATCTGCTCGATGCCAAGCACAACGGCCGCACCCGGTTCCGTTTCAGCATGAACGCAGATTATGTCATCAAATATCTGGAGCCCGGCACTTCCAGGCTCGATGACCGAATCGGGGCTGCCGTGAAAGTGGCTGAGGCCGGTTATCCGCTCGGCTTCATTATTGCCCCGATCTACCTTTACGAAGACTGGAAGGAAGGGTACAGAGTGCTGTTTGAAAAGCTGCAGGACAGACTTCCGGACCATGCGGTGAAAGATTTGACGTTCGAACTCATCCAGCACCGGTTCACAAAGCCGGCCAAACGCGTCATCCAGAAGAATTACCCTATGACTAAGCTTGAAATGGATGAAGAGAAACGCAAATACAAATGGGGACGCTACGGTATTGGGAAGTACGTGTACCAGAAGGACGAGCAGGAGGAAATGAAAAACGTCCTCGGCGGCTATATTGCCGAATACTTCCCGGAAGCCAGTCTCGAATATTTCACGTGAAACAACAAAGACCTCCATCCGGAGGTCTTCAGCTTGTAGAGAACCCCCTGTTTCTTTACAAGTTTTTTCTTTCTTACCGCCAGGAGCGTAAGCCCCTTCCCTTTCCGCGGACGAGCGCCCGAGCTTCCTCGCAAAACCCATGCTCGGTGATCTCGGACCACTCGTTCTTCCGCAGGAGTGGAAGGGGCACCGCTCCTTGGGAGTTCTTTAAAATCGAAAAAGATTCCCCTTCAACCCGCTCACCCTTGTTGGATGGCAGGCAGTCTTTTTCATATTCCGACAGGCAGGCAGCCGTCATCAGCGCCTGTTCTTTCCCTTTTTCTTTTGCAAGCGTCAATAGCGCAGTCCATGCCGTTCTTTTGAGTCTGCGAACCTGCTTAGTGCACAATCTCTCGTCTATATATGCTACTGTCGGCACGAGGAGCGTTCGGTGGTGATGCCTGCGGGAACAGCACGGGCCGAAGATCCACTTGGGCAGGCGGTCTTCCTGACCAAGTTAGCTGAGGGCGTGCCCGCGGCATTCATCCACCGATAAGCGGAACGTGCCCTCTCAACACGAGAAATGTACAGCTCTAACTGGTTAACACAGGCTTTTTCTACAGCCCCAAAAAAGACCTCCATCCGGAGGTCTTTTTTGTTTAGGTAAATTAAGAGAAAATGCCGTATTCGGTAATTTCGACATCAACATCAAACTGAATATCCATATCCGGGTAGAGATCCTCCCACCGTTTTTCATCAAAATGCCTCGTCCTCGTCTTGGCGAAATGGCCGAGACCGAGCGGGTCGATGCCTTCCTTCTTAAACAACTCGATCATCTCATCCGCATTCGTTTTGAAATAGTCGACAAACGCATCTTCCATTTCCTCGGCCAGCTGCGGGGAAGGCTTCTCTTCCACGCCTACCATTTCATTGACTTCCGACTTCAGCTTCACATTGATTTCCAAACCAGGGTTCTCGTTCGTTCCTGTCAGTTTATAATCTACGGTGGAACCGATGTTATCAAGCATAATCGTCCCCTCCTGAAAGGGGAGATCCTGCATTCCTCTCGTGAAATTCTCTTTCATCATTTTGAACGTAAATACTTTCGCATCCGAAAGCGTGGTCACCAGTTTCCCTTTCTTAAAAAAACCGATGCCCGATATTTCCACAAAGGACTCTTTCTGCGCCAAAATAGGAAGGTAGGGATCCATCCCAATCGCATAATAGGCATACAGAAATTCGTGCAGGCTTGTCGATGGAAAGTTGTGATGGATATTATTCTCAATCAATCCCTGGAGATGCTTGGACGTAGTCTCATCCTGGGTATACCCATTTTCAATCAAATCCTGGGTCTGTCCATCCACCACACCGAGATACATGTTCCGGCTTAAACGGGCATCCCGGCTTAACACATCAATCACATCGGAAATCCCTTCCTCAGCCAGTTCCATACTGTATAAGGTGACCGCCAGTTTACCAATGGAAATCGGCTTGGAGGATTGTTTCTGGATTTCCTTTTCCACATCCTTGATGGAGTTGGCGTCGACGGTCAAATAGAGTTCCGACGCAGCAGTTTTCTTTTCACTTTTGCCGTACTGCGGAATCGATACGGTTCCTTTGATTCTTCCTCCATCGCCGCCACGGTCATAGCCGGAAATCTGGACAATTGCATTTTCCTCGACGCTTTTACTCGGTACACATCCAGCTGACAGGAGGAGGATGCAGAGAAGTACGAAAAATTTCCACTTAATGTTCATGTCGTTTCCTCACTTTGTCCGTAATCGTTTTCAAAAGGAGAAGAACAGGAATGTAAAGCAGCACATAAAAGCCGACGGTACCGATGAAGTTATTGATGGCATTAATTGGGTCCCTTCCAGCCACCAGAGCGACCGGGAAGAACAAGGAGATACAGGTGAACCTCAGAAAATGGATCTGCTTCACCGGGAAGACCCTTTTCATCACGCGCGTCGCTCCCCAGATCCCGATACAGACGTTAGGCAGAATCACATACAGCCACATCGCAATCCCGACATACTCAAATCGTTCAATGAACGGAAATTCGACAATTTTCCATGTGGAGATCGTTCCCCATACGACCTGCTTCAGCTGTTCCTCGCTGAAGTAGACAAACGTGACGAGGACGCTGATGAAGTAAAGCATCGTCGTATAGAAGACGGCAAAATGAGCCCATTTTTTTGATTTATGAGGATCTTTGATAAAGGGATAGAAGATCAATAGAAACTCCAGGCCGAGAAAGCTGAGTGCACTCTGCTTTGCAGCCGCCATAATCTGCATCGGACTGTGCTCGATGTTCGGGTAGATATTCATCGTATGACCCGCCTGGATAGGGAAAAACTTCAGCAGAAGGATCGGCAGGCCGATGACGATACTGATCAGCGCAATTCCGGTGAGTACCCGGAACCCCCCGGAGACGATATAGTAGACAAGCCCGATCATGACAAAGGCAAAAATCCAGACCTGCAGTCCGGGAAACATCCACACTTTAATGACTTCAATAAAGGTGATCATGACATCAAACGCCAGCAGCAGGGCATAGATTGCGAATAGAAGACTTAAAAAACCACCGATGTATTTTCCGAATACCTGCTTATGAATATGAACAATATCCCCGCCTCCATTCTGAAGGAGACGGTACATCACCCAAACGAGGACTTGGAGGAATCCCCCTGCGACAAGAACAGAAATCCAGGCGTCAAAACCGGCTGTTTCCACTAAATACCGCTCAAACCCGAGAATTCCGATGCCGACCTGCATGGTGCAGATGATGAAAAAAACATAAAATGGGCTGACCAAATAGTTTTCAGAAATGTTCAATCCTTCGATTTCGTTTAATTTATTCATCGATATCCCTCTTTGCTTTCACCCTGTCTTTATTCATACGGATCGGATCCTCGGACCGCATCAGCACCGGACGCTCAACCTGCTTCGGAAATGGAAGGCGTATGAATGCATCTTTCAAATCCTTGAACCGCAGTGGGTACAACGGTTCAAAAAATGGACGGCCGATGGACTGAAGCTTGATCAGATGACCGATGTAGAACACCATACACATCGACACACCGACAAGCCCCCAGAGCTGGGCACCCATCAGAAACGGAAAACGGATCAGACGGATGGTATTACCAATTTGATAAACCGGTGTCGTAAAGGAAGCCAGGGCACTGAGCGCCACAATGATCAGAAGGACGTTACTCGTCAGGCCCGCATCCACGGCAGCTGTACCAATAACGATACCTCCTACGATACCGATCGTCTGGCCGATTTTCGTCGGAAGCCGCGCACCCGCTTCCCGGAGGAGTTCAATCGTCAATTCCAGTATGATCACTTCAAGAATCGGTGGGAAGGGAATATCAGACCTGGAGGATACAATGGTAGCCATCAACTCCGGTGGAATCATCTCAAAATGATACGTCAGCACGGCTACGTACAAAGGTGTGCTCAGAACAGAAAAGATAACAGCAAATAAACGGATGAGCCGAAAGACAGAAGCCAGGTGCCAAGTAAGGTAGTAATCATCCGAGGCCCCGAAAAATTCGACCACTGTTGTCGGGCATGTAAGTGCGTGAGGCGATCCGTCGACTAATATCGCGATTTTTCCTTCCGCCAGATTGGAAACCACCCTGTCCGGCCGCTCTGTGTCAAGCAGCTGTGGAAAGGGGGAATTGGAATTATCCGCAATCATCTGGGTAATAAACGAGCTGTCGACCAGCTGATCATACTCGATATCCTGGAGACGCTGAGTAACCGTATCCACATTATCCTTGTCCGCCACCCCGTCGATATAGATCACCGCTGTCCGGGTGCTCGTCATTTTTCCAACCTGCAGTTCTTTGACAGTGAGCTGCGGAAGCGGAAGACGTTTACGGATCAAATTAATGTTCGTATTGATCGTCTCAACGAAAGCTTCCTTTGGTCCTACGACACTGAATTCGACTTCCGGGATGCCCACATCTCTTGATTCCAGTGAAACCGCTGGAACAAGCAGGACTTTATCAACAGACGATTTCACTTGGATCATAATGTATCCGAACATGACTTTTGTCTGGATGACCTTCAGATCGTCCGTAATGAGAACATTTTCAACGGGGATGGTTTCTTTGATCTCCTTTAAACTGTGTAAATCGTGACTGTTTAGCGTTGTCAGTACTGAACGGTTCAAGATTTTCGAGTCACTCATCGTTTTTAAATAGGAAACAGTACACCGGGTCGTCCCATCGAGTTCAAATTGAATGAAATCCTCAGATTTCCCCAGCACTTCAATAAATTCAGGAAGCGTGTCACTTTCATTATAGGAAGGTTTCTGATCTCCCTGCTTTTTTTTATTTTTCCGCATCCATTTCCACATGATGAGCTCCTTACATTAAGTCTGACTTCTTCTCTCTTATCATCCACATTCCGTAATAATTTATACTCCCCGGGACAGGATAAGAGGGATGAAGGAGGCCGGTCATGATTTATGCTTATCTTTCCCCGTTGGTTTTCATCGTCTGTATATTCGTCTCCACGATATTTGTTGTCGACTGGTTAGCCAAATTATTAATCTACGGATTTCTTGTCAATTTTATATTTCTGCCATGGATCGTTCTTTACCGCCATGAACAAAAAGAAAGCGAGGAGGGAAACAGCAATGTCGGAAAAGAAACTAACAGCCAATGAAGTGGGCGTACTGTGGACGCAGTATATCCAGAACAGTATGGCTGTTCCTGTACTCGAATACTTGAAGAATACGTGTGAGGATGAAGACTTGAGCCCCCTGATCGAGATGGCGGGAGACCTCGCAGAAAAGGGGCTGGACACCTGTACAGATTTTTTCAAGGAAGCTCGTCTGCCAGTTCCCAACGGCTATTCGCTCGATGATTTAAACCCGAGAGCAAAGAAACTGTTCACGGATGCATTTATGCTGACGTTTTTAGAGCATATGGGAAAAGTCGGATTAACCTCGGACGGCTATTCCCTCGGAGCCTCTGCCAGAGAAGACGTGCGCGCTTTTTTTACCGACCGGATCAATCAGCAGGATAAGCTGTACAATTTATGTGTCCAAACCGCGCTTGAAAAAGGCATCTATACGAGAGCTCCTCAAATTGAAATTCTGAATGAAACCGAATATATCCAAAGTAAATCCTACTATCATCCGTTTCATAAACGGTCACTGAACACGATTGAAATCACTCATATTTATGAGAACGTCAAAAACAATGCCCTTGGGGAAGTGATCTGCCAGGCCTTCGGTCAGACGACGAAAAACAAGACTGTTAAAAAGTACATGAGACGCGGAAAACAAATTTCCATCGATCACCGGATCTGCCTTTCCACCATCCTTGAGAAATCCGGAATCACCGTTCCGATGAAATCTGCCAGTTTATTGACAACCAGCACCGATCCGGTCTTTTCCGACCGTTTGATGATGTATATGATCAGTGTGCTCATTTCCGCCGGACAGGGCAACTACATCAACGGAGCAGCCGTCAGCCTGCGCTATGATATCGTCTATCATTATCATAAGCTCATGCTGGAAGCCGCCGTCTATGGGAAAGACGGGCTGGACATGATGATTGAGAATGGCTGGTTTGAAGAGCCCCCGCAGGCGCCGGACAAACAGAGACTCATCCAATAAACTCAGCGGAAGAGGAATAGACATGAAGGAAAAACGACTGGAAATCATATTATGGAGCATTGCCTTTCCCGGGTTCGGACAGATCCTGAACGGACAGTTCTTCAAAGGGCTCTCTTTTATCATCATTGAAGTGGTTTTAAACTATAACAGCCGCTTCAATATGGCCATCATACACAGCTTCCACGGAGATATCGCCAAAGCGGTTGAGGTGACCAATTACCAGTGGCTGATGTTTTATCCGTGTATTTATATGTTCGCCGTATGGGATGCCTATGCCCAGGCCGACGGAAAAGTCCCCCCCTATTCGTTTCTTCCGTTTGCTTTTTCAGCCTACTTCGTTACGGTGGGGTTGATTTTTTCGTCCACGCTGCGGATCTTGGGCGTATTGATCGGACCGATCTGGCTTCCCATACTTTTTCTCATTCCCGGGATTGGAAGCGGTTTGATTGTGCGGTCTCTCCTGCTCCGTTTCTCCGACCATTCCTCCTGAATACGCCTCTCTTGTTTGAACATTCCATGATCGTGGAATGAGCACATTAAAACAAGTTGGAGGAGGAATTGAAATGAATCGACAACAACGTCAGACCCAGGGGCAGCCGGGTCAGGAACAGGAACGGCAGCCGGGAACAGAGGGACAGATGAACCCATCCCCCCTGCAGGCCGATGAAGATTATAAAAGCGGGAATAAACTGCAGGGAAAAGTGGCGCTTATTACAGGCGGGGACAGCGGCATCGGCCGTTCTGTCGCCATCGGTTATGCAAAAGAAGGCGCCGATGTAGCGATTTCCTACTTAGAAGAGCATGAAGATGCGGAATATACGAAGAAGCAGGTGGAAGCAGAAGGGCGCCGGGCCATCTTGATTGCCGGAGATGTTGGCGAAGAGTCCGTCTGTCAGGAGGCGGTGGAAAGAACCGTAAAGGAACTCGGGCAGCTTGATATTCTCGTCAACAATGCGGCGGAACAGCATCCGACAGACGACCTGTTGAACATTTCAGCCGAGCAGCTGGAGCGGACGTTCAAAACCAATATCTATTCGGTTTTCCATATGACGAAAGCGGCTCTCCCTCATTTGAAGCAGGGCAGCTCGATCATCAACACCGCCTCAGTGAATCCGTATGTCGGAAATCCAGATCTCGTTGATTATACAGCCACTAAAGGGGCCGTCGTTGCGTTCACCCGCTCTATGGCTAAACAGCTTGTCGACAAAGGCATCCGTGTCAACGGCATTGCGCCGGGGCCGATCTGGACACCACTCATTCCATCCACCTTTTCTGAGGATAAAGTGGAACAGTTCGGAACGAACACTCCAATGGGACGTCCGGGACAGCCGGTGGAACACGTCGGAAGCTATGTGCTGCTGGCCTCTGATGACTCCACGTATATCACCGGACAGTTTATCCATATCAACGGCGGAATGTTCACATCCAGCTGAGGAGAGGAAGAGACACATGCCGGAAGGACCCGAAATCCGCCGTGCTGCGGATCAAGTAGAAAAAGCACTCAAAGGTCGAGCGGTGCTCGACCTTTTTTTCGCGTTTGAACGCCTTCAGGAATATGAAGACATTCTACAGGGCGATACGATCGAGCGTGTGGATACGAAAGGCAAAGCGATGCTCATCCGTTTCCAAAGAGGGTACACGATTTACTCACACAATCAATTGTACGGCAAATGGGTGATCAGAAACGCTTATAACTATCCGGAAACAAACCGCCAGCTGCGACTCGCCCTGCATAATGAGAAGAAGTCGGCACTGCTTTACAGCTCTTCGGACATCGAAGTACTGCGGACAGAGGAAGCGGAGGCCCACCCCTTTATCCAAAAGACAGGACCGGACCTGCTCAGTGAATCTGTAACTCCGGAAGATCTGTTTGAGCGCTTCACCAGCAAAAGGTTCCGCAACCGCAGATGGACCTCTCTACTGCTTGATCAATCCTTTATCGCCGGTATCGGTAACTACCTGCGCAGTGAGATTTTGTTCAAAGCCGGTATCTCTCCTTCTGCCCGTCCCTCTGATTGTTCTGAGGAACAGCTTTGGAAAGCGGCCGAAGCATCGATCGATCTGACATGGCAGTCCTACCGTCATAAGGGCATCACGAATGATTTGGATCTCGCCGCTCAGCTGAAAAACCAGGGCGTTAAGCGCCGGGCCTACCGTCACTGGGTGTTTAACCGCGCCGGGCATTCCTGCCGGATCGACGGAACGGAAATTGAAAAGATTCAGGCGGCTTCCAGACGTCTCTATTATTGCCCGACCTGCCAGAAATACCCGGAGCTTTAGCGGAAAAAGATGTGCTCCGCGTGGATCCCTTCTTCCCCTATCGTCAGAAGACCGAAGGAATAGTATGGCAGCCGGCGCTTTTCTGTGACAGAGCCAGGGTTGAACAGCAGCGTTTTTTTGAAATAGCGGAGGACGGGAATGTGGGAGTGTCCATAGATTAAAAGATCAGGCGGTTGTTCTGCGAAAGCTTCCAACGCCCGTTTTTCCGTCGTTTTCCCTTCTCCGTGCCCGTGAACGACCCCGATGGAATACCCGGCCAGAGTGATGAGTTGTCTGGCGGGTACGATCTCTTTCATGTCCTCCCCGTCCACGTTGCCATAGACGCCTGTGACGGGAGCATAGCGGTTCAGTTCTTCGTAGAGTTCCGGCGTCTGCCAGTCACCGGCATGAATGATCTGATCCGCTTCTTGTAAAGCGGTCGTGAGACGATCAGGCAGACGCAGGGCTTTTTTCGGCATATGCGTATCAGACAGCACAACAATTTTCATGACGAACCCTCCTAAAAAAAGCCACCCTATCGTTCATAGATAGAGTGGCTTGTTGTTATTGAATCGGTGTTTTATTCGGTGTGCCCGCTTTACGCGGGTATTTTTTCGGTGTTTTGCGTCGTTTTTCAACGATGGCAATGTTCCGTTCACTGCCCTCTTCCGGAAGCTCGAACGTATAAATGTCTTTCACTTCGCCTCCGACCGTCTGAATCGCGGTCTCAGCCTCCTGCATCTCATCCCTGAGGTTCGGTCCCTTCATTGCCATGAACCGGCCGCCCTTCTCGGTTAAAGGAAGGCACAGCTCACTCAGGACAGACATCCGGGCAACAGCGCGGGCCATGACCAGGTCATAGCTTTCCCGGAAGTTCGCGTTTTTTCCGAAGTTTTCGGCACGATCATGATAAAAAGCGACATCATCGAGCTCCAATTCGTGGGCTAAGTGGTTTAAAAAAGTGATCCGCTTCTTCAATGAATCGACAATCGTCACTTTCAAATGGGGAAAGGCGATTTTCAGCGGCAGACTCGGAAATCCAGCCCCCGCTCCCACATCACAGATGCGGAGGGGTTCGGAAAAGTCATAGTAAAAGGCCGCTGTCAGAGAGTCATAAAAGTGCTTGAGATACACGCCTTCCTGATCTGTAATGGCGGTCAGGTTCATTTTTTCGTTCCACTCGACGAGAATTTCAAAATAGCGCTGGAACTGGTGCTGCTGCTTTTCATTGAGTTCAATGCCTTGTTCTTTCAAAGCGTTCAGAAAGGTGTTCGTATCCATAAACCCATCCTCTCGAGTTATTCTCCAGACACACGTGCGATTTTACCCTGCTCAATATAGACAAGCAGGATCGAAACATCCGCCGGGTTCACCCCGGATACCCGGGAAGCCTGTCCGACAGATAGCGGACGCACAGCTTTCAGGCGGTCACGCGCTTCTGTAGCCAGACCGTGGATGGCATCGTAATCGATGTCTTCTGGAATTTTTTTCGTCTCCATCTTCTTCATACGGTCAATCTGCTCGAGCGCCTTCTTAATATAACCGTTATATTTCGTCTGGATTTCCACCTGCTCTTTGACATCATCCGGCAGATGGACATCACTGGCACTCAGCCGTTCAATATGGCTGTAGTTCATTTCCGGACGCTTCAAAAGATCCACCGCACGGACGGCGTCTTTTAACTTGGAGCCTCCCGCTTCTTCGATAACCGCCTGCACTTCATCCGTTTCCTTCAAGATCACTTTGTCGAGGCGTTTTTTCTCGTCTTCGATTAAACGCTGTTTCTCAAGGAAACGGTTATAGCGGTCCTCTGGAATCAGACCGAGCTGATAGCCGATTTCCGTCAAACGGAGGTCGGCGTTATCGTGGCGCAGCATCAAACGGAATTCAGCACGGGATGTCAAGAGACGATACGGCTCGCCGGTTCCTTTGGTAACAAGGTCATCGATCATGACACCGATGTAGCCTTGGGAACGGTCAAGGATCAATGTTTCAAGATCAAGGGCCTTGGCTGCGGCGTTAATCCCGGCCATCAGTCCCTGCCCCGCGGCTTCTTCATATCCGGACGTTCCGTTAAGCTGCCCGGCTGTGAAAAGACCATCAATCTTCTTCGTTTCAAGCGTCGGCCACAGCTGTGTCGGAACGATGGAATCGTACTCGATGGCATAGCCGGCGCGCATGATTTCAGCATTTTCCAGCCCCGGAACCGTACGCATCATTTCGTTCTGCACATATTCAGGCAGAGAAGTCGATAAGCCCTGGACGTATACTTCCTCCGTGTCCCGGCCTTCCGGCTCAAGGAAAATCTGGTGACGCGGCTTATCATTGAAGCGGACGATCTTATCCTCGATGGACGGGCAGTAGCGTGGTCCTGTCCCTTTGATTGCACCGGAGTACATCGCAGAGAGGCCGAGGTTATCGTTAATGATTTGGTGTGTGTCTTCGTTCGTATACGTCAGCCAGCACGGGATCTGATCCGTAATGAATTCGGTCGTTTCATAGGAAAAGGAGCGCGGCTCTTCTTCCCCCGGCTGGATTTCTGTCTTGGAATAATCAATCGTGTGACTGTTGACGCGCATCGGTGTTCCGGTCTTGAAGCGGACCATCTCAATGCCCATCTCTTCCAGTTGTTCAGAAAGTGAAACGGTGGAACGCTGGTTGTTCGGTCCACTTTCATAGGAAATGTCACCGATGATGACACGGCCGCGCATGAACGTTCCTGTCGTTACGATAACCGTCGGTGCATAGTAGGCCGCTTTCGTTTCTGTGACGACTCCTTTTATCTGATCGTCCTCGACAAGCAGCTGCTTCACCATCGCCTGGCGCAGGGTCAGGTTTTCCTGATTCTCAAGCACGCGTTTCATTTCTTTAATATACAAAGGCTTATCCGCCTGGGCACGCAGTGCTCGTACAGCCGGGCCTTTTCTCGTGTTCAATAGACGCATCTGGATGTGGGTCTTATCAATCACCTTACCCATCGCGCCTCCTAATGCATCAATTTCCCGGACGACGATTCCTTTAGCCGGACCACCGATGGACGGGTTACATGGCATAAACGCGACAAGGTCGAGGTTCAGGGTCAGCATCAATGTCTTCGCCCCGCGGCGCGCTGCGGCAAGACCTGCCTCTACGCCCGCATGACCAGCACCAATTACTATTACATCATAATGCCCTGCATCATATGTCATTTGGATGTCTCTCCTTTAAATGTTTGTTCCAAAAACCACTCTATCTTTAACAAAAGCTTGTTATTTACCTAAACAGAACTGGGAGAACAATTGATCAATCAAACTGTCATGCACCGATTCACCGACGATTTCCCCGAGAATCTCCCACGTACGGGTTACATCGATCTGGACAACATCCAGAGGTACGCCCATCTCCATACCGTTCTGTGCGTCTTCAAGCGCCTGCTTGGCCTGCTTCAGCAGCTGCACGTGGCGGACATTGGAAACATACGTCATATCACCTGCATCCAGGTCCCCTTCAAAGAAGGTCTGCCCGATCGCCTGCTCAAGCTGATCGATGCCCTCTTCCCTGATCAAGGCCGTCGTAATGACCGGCTGATCGTTCGCAAGCTCCTTCACGCGGTCAAGGTCGAGCTTTTTCTCAAGGTCGGTTTTATTCACGATGACGATCACATTCATATCGCTGATCGCTTCAAACAGCTTCTCATCTTCCTCGGTCAGTTCATCGCCATAGTTTAACACAAGCAGGATCAAATCGGCTTCTTTCAGCACTTGGCGGGAGCGTTCCACACCAATGCGCTCGACGATATCCTCGGTTTCCCGGATCCCTGCTGTATCGATCAGCCGGAGAGGAACACCGCGGACATTGACATACTCTTCGATGACATCGCGTGTCGTCCCCGGTATTTCGGTAACGATGGCCTTGTTTTCATGAACAAGGGCATTCATCAACGAGGATTTCCCGACGTTCGGACGACCGATAATCGCAGTTCCGAGACCTTCCCGCAGAATCTTCCCCTGCTTGGCGGTCTCTAAAATCCGCTCGACTTCCTCGTGCACTTCCTTCGTTTTCTGCTCCATCATGGCATGCGACATTTCTTCCACATCATCATATTCCGGATAATCAATGTTCACTTCCACGTGAGCAAGTGTTTCCAGAAGCTTCTGGCGCAGATTGTGAATCAGATTGGACAGGCGGCCGTCCATCTGCTTCAAGGCAACGTCCATGGCCCGGTCCGTTTTGGCCCGGATCAAATCCATCACTGCTTCCGCCTGGGAAAGGTCGATCCGTCCATTCATAAACGCACGCTTCGTAAATTCCCCCGGTTCAGCCAGCCGTGAGCCTGCAGCCAGCGCAATTTCAAGCACCCGGTTCACAGACACGAGTCCACCGTGACAGTTGATCTCGACGATATCTTCTCTCGTAAATGTTTTCGGGGCACGCATGACAGAAACCATCACTTCCTCCGCCATTTCACCGGTTTCCGGATCGATGATCTTTCCGTAATGCATCGTATGGGAATCGACGTTGTTCAAATCCTTCCCTTGAAAGAGCCCGGCGGCTGTCGCAACGGCTTCAGGGCCGCTTAAACGGACGATGGCAATGGCTCCTTCCCCCATCGGGGTGGAAATCGCCGCTATTGTATCTGTTTCCATACGTTTTCACCTCCTGAATTGAATGGGTATCTATAGTTATCCACATTATTTTTTACTAGTCACTAACATACTACCTTACCACACACCCGTGTGTTTTGAAAAGATATGCGGACCGAAACCCGCATTCAGGGTTATCCACATGTGCATAACCTTCTATCCATCATCTTTTCCCCGCAAGAGGTCTCCGATACCCTCTTGTGGACAAGCGTACAGCCAAAAAAATACTCCTGCCGGCTTTTATGGCAGAAGTATTTGTTGAAATCAGCGTGGGTGAATGACGACATGCCGGCGCGGATCGCTGCCGTCCGACGATGTTTTCACCTGTTCGTGTTGCTGCAAAGCGTTGTGAATGATTTTTCTTTCATAGGAAGGCATCGGCTCCAGCCTTACGTCCCGGTTGGTCCGGACCGCTTTATCCGCCAGCCGTCCAGCCAGGTTTTCCAATGTTTCCTTCCGTCGGCTCCGATATCCTTCCGCATCAAGCATGACGGTATAGAAGACATCAGATCCGCGGTTGACGACAAGCTGGACCAGGTATTGAAGGGAATTCAATGTCTGGCCGCGCTTGCCGATCAAAACAGCGATGTGCTCTCCCTCCAGATTGAGGAAAATGTCCCGCTGCCGTACTTCAGAATGAACCTGAACAGGAGCTCCCATTTGTTCTGCTACTTCATAGATGAATGTTTCAGCATCCTGCAGAGGATTTTTCTTGATGGATACCTTAACGATCGCTGGTTTGGAGCCAAACCCAAGAAATCCTTTTTTACCTTCATCAATAATATCAATGGTGACTTGATCTTTTGATGTCTGTAATTGCTCTAATGCAGATTGGACCGCTTCATCAATGGATGGACCCGTAGCAGTTAATTGTTTCACTCACTTGCTCCTCCCGTCGCATCTTTCATCATTGGTTTACGGATGAATACTGTCTGCAGAATCATAACGATGTTACCGACGATCCAGTACAGGGCAAGGGCAGATGGGAAGAAGAATGCGAACGTACCGATCATCAGCGGCATGACGTACAGCATCATCTGCATCTGCGGGTTCTGCGCTGCTGCGCCGCCCGCCATCATTAATTTCTGCTGCAGGAAGGTCGTTCCTGCTGTCAAAATGGCCAGGAATGGATCGGATGAACCGAGTTCCAGCCATAGGAAGTTATGCGTCTGTATCTCTGAAGTTCTCATGATGGCATGATAGAATCCGATCAAAATCGGCATCTGCACGATAATCGGCAGACAGCCCGCCAGCGGGTTCACGCCGTGCTTTTGGAACAGCTGCATCGTCTCCTGCTGGAGCTTCTGCTGTGTCTGGGCATCCTTGGATGAATATTGTTCACGAAGACTCTGCAGTTCCGGTTGAATATCCTGCATCGCTTTTGAGCTTTTCAGCTGCTTAATGTTCAACGGAAGCAGAATCAATCGAATGATAATCGTTACAACGATGATCGACAATCCATAGCTGCCACTGAAAAGATCAGCAAAAAATAGTAGGGTCTGAGACAATGGCCATACGATATACTCGTTCCAAAAACCTGTGCTATCCGAGTTGATTTCCTGGTTTACCTGCGTACACCCGGATAGGAACGTAAGCACGCCCGCCATGGCAAGCAGTGCTATCATTTTATTACGCAACGTTCCTTCCTCCTTAAATGACTCTTCACTTTTTCTTCTATCAAAACGATCGTACTACGACAATCATAAGTTTAGCATTAATGACTGTCCTTTTTCTATAATGATTACATGCGAATTTTCTTATTTAGAAGCTTGGACCTCATGAGTACATGGGTCAGGCTTTTTTTGATTTCATGAAAATCCATCTGGCTGGCCGGCTTACGTGCAATGACCACCAGATCATAATGAGGATGGATATCGTCTTCCAGCTCATGAAAGGCCTGGCGCAGGTAGCGCTTAATCTGGTTGCGCTTGACCGCATGTCCCAGCTTCTTGCTGACGGAAAGACCGATGCGGAAATGCTTCTGCTCCTTTTTCTTCATGTAATAGATGACCAGCTGCCGGTTGGCGAAGGACTGGCCCCCTTGGAAAACCTTCTGAAATTCCTCGTTTTTCTTAATTCGATTTGCTTTCTTCATCGAACACCCTCCAGATGAGTGAACATAGAGGGAGTTACTGCCCTCACATTCCGATCAATCCCGTTAAAACGTTCTCATATTATCCTTAAAATAAAAGCGGGACGATCAAACCGCCCCACTTCCGACTTTCCCTATTCTGAAAAAAAGACCACTGATAGTTTTCAGTGGCCTATGCGGATAGAACTTTTCTTCCTTTACGACGACGGCGTGCAAGAACTTTACGTCCATTTGCAGAGCTCATGCGTGAACGGAAGCCGTGTACTTTTTTGCGCTTACGATTATTTGGTTGAAACGTGCGTTTACTCATTATATATACACCTCCTGGGCAATAATCCAATAAAACAATTAAAAGGCAGTCTTGAACAGTATAATAAATTCCCTCTTGAATTGTCAACTCGATTTTCGTACTTCCTTTTTCCAATTCGCGCGCTTCGTTATATAACAGACTGTCCTATAACACATCAACAAGACGAAGCTGCAGGGCTCTCATTCCCTTTTACATGACGAACATTCACAGCGGTTGTGTATAATTTTCAAGCGGATTTTGACTGTCCACAACAAATATCGACAAGAAAACCACAAACTCCAGTGCTGTGGATGAAAGTTTTCTACAAGGCCTTGATATTGTGGATAAGTTACGTCGACCCATTGCAAGCCGCGTTTTTATCTGGTATCATATTTGTGCTTAACCGTGATTGACTTCAAAACAGCTGAGATCTTTTCCACAGACTGTGGATAACGTGTGGACAGTTATTAACAGACCTGTTTATGCAGTTATGCACAGGAGTGTGGACAGTGAAAATAACTCTCTGGAAGTCTGATAAAATCAATATTTAAACATCCACACCCGTGCAGCTCCGCCGGGGATCGACAACATTATACAAACCTTATACGAGCGCCTTTCGATCCTTTTGCTACGTTCGAAAAAGAGAACGAAAGGTGTTTTTGTTTTCCAATGAAACAGAGAGGGGTGAAACAATTTGGAGAACATCCACGAATTATGGAACAATACGCTGGATCATATAAAAGAAAAAATCAGCAAACCCAGCTTTGAAACATGGCTGAAAGCTACAAAAGCCGACTCCCTTAGTGAAAATACACTCACGATCGTCGCTCCAAACGAATTCGCCAGAGACTGGCTTGAAAACCAATATGAAAGCTTGATAACAGAAACGTTATATGAAGTAACAGGCGCGGAACTGGAAACGAAGTTCATCATTCCTGAATCCAAGGATGATGCCCTGGAGGATGTGAAACTCTCTTCAAAAAAGGTTCCGAACGTGAAAAACAACGGAAATGAAGAGTCACCCCAGAGCATGCTCAATTCCAAATATACGTTTGATACGTTCGTGATCGGATCCGGCAACCGCTTCGCACACGCAGCCTCCCTGGCGGTGGCAGAAGCTCCGGCGAAGGCCTACAACCCACTGTTCATCTATGGAGGTGTGGGACTTGGAAAGACCCACTTGATGCACGCCATCGGGCATTATGTGCTGGACCATAATCCGAACGCCAAAGTGGTTTATTTGTCTTCAGAGAAGTTCACGAATGAGTTCATCAATTCGATCCGAGATAATAAAGCCGTCAATTTCAGAAACAAATACCGCAGCGTTGATGTCCTTCTTATTGATGACATCCAGTTTCTTGCGGGCAAAGAACAGACACAGGAGGAATTCTTCCATACGTTCAATACCCTGCATGAAGAAAGCAAGCAGATCGTCATCTCCAGTGACCGTCCTCCTAAAGAGATTCCGACACTGGAAGACCGCCTGCGCTCGCGCTTTGAGTGGGGATTGATCACGGATATCACACCACCGGATCTGGAAACGAGGATTGCGATACTCAGGAAAAAAGCGAAAGCGGAAGGGCTTGATATTCCGAACGAAGTCATGCTTTACATCGCCAACCAGATTGACACCAACATCCGTGAGCTCGAAGGTGCCTTGATTCGTGTCGTCGCCTACTCATCCTTAATCAACAGTGACATCAATGCCTCCCTGGCTGCGGAAGCTTTAAAGGATATTATTCCAAGCTCCAAGCCCAAGGTTATTACGATTGAAGCGATTCAGGAGATGGTCGGGGAAAAGTATAATGTCAGATTAGAAGATTTCCCTGCCAAAAAACGGACAAAATCAGTCGCCTTTCCGCGGCAGATTGCTATGTATTTATCAAGAGAATTGACCGACTTCTCCCTTCCAAAAATCGGGGAAGAGTTCGGCGGCCGGGACCATACGACCGTCATACACGCGCACGAGAAAATCTCTAAAATGGTCGCGGATGATCAGCAGCTCCAAAAAGAGCTCGATGAAATCAGAGAGCAGCTGAAATCCCACTAGTGGATACTGTGGACAGCGATTGCAGGTTCATCAACAACCTGTCCACATGTGTATAACATGCCATATCAAGGCTTTTATAAGGTTATCCACAATTCCACAGCCCATACTAGTACTATTACGACCTTTTTTATAAAAAAATATATAATATATGCTCATTAGGAGGAGTGTTCGGAAATGAAATTTGTCATCCAGCGGGATCAGTTGATGGACAGTGTCCAGAATGTCATGAAAGCCATCTCTTCAAGAACAACGATTCCAATCTTAACGGGAATGAAGTTGGAAGCGACGACAGAAGGAATCAAATTAACAGGTAGTGATTCAGATATATCCATCGAATCTTTTATCCCAGCAGAAGAAGACGGGATTGTTTATGTAGAGGGGATTGAACCGGGCAACATTGTTCTACAAGCTAAATATTTCCCTGACATCGTAAGAAAGCTGCCACAGAACACCGTTGAAATCAGCAGTGATGAATCAAGAAACGTTACCATCCGGTCAGGAAATGCAGAATTCCATCTGAACGGCCAGGATCCTGAAGAATATCCACAGCTTCCTCAGCTTCATACCGAGGACAGTTTCGAACTGCCGATCGATCTTTTGAAGAACTTGATCCGGCAGACCGTGTTCGCTGTTTCCACATCAGAAACGCGCCCGATCCTTACAGGGGTTCACGTGAAAATGGACGAAGGCAGCCTCGAGTTCATTGCGACAGACAGCCACCGTCTGGCATCAAGAAAGGTTCCACTGGATCAGCCGGAAGGAAAATCACTGCCGGCCGTCGTAATTCCAGGAAAGAGCTTGACCGAGCTGAATAAGATTCTTGGAGATTCTGATGATAAGATTGAAATCAGCGTGACAGACAACCAGGTGCTGTTCCGTACGAAGCATTTGTACTTCCTATCCCGTCTGCTGGATGGAAACTACCCGGAAACCTCCCGCTTGATTCCGGAACAGAGCAAAACCGTAGTCAAAATTGATGCGAAGGATCTTCTACAGTCCGTCGACCGTGCATCTCTATTAGCGAAAGAGAACCGGAACAACGTCGTAAGGCTCGTAACCAAAGAATCAAACCATCTCGAAATTACCGGTAACTCACCGGAAGTCGGTAACGTTGTGGAAGAAGTAACTGCAAATGATGTCGAAGGAGAAGACTTGAAGATTTCCTTCAGTGCAAAGTATATGATGGATGCACTGAAAGCCGTCGACTATGATCAAGTCAAAGTCGAATTTACTGGTGCTATGCGCCCATTCCTGATCCGCCCCGTTGACGATGATCAGATCCTTCAGCTGATTCTTCCCGTACGGACATACTGAACATACGAACCATTTGATCAAAGAAGGTGCTTGATAACTTTCGTTTCAGCACCTTCTTCTTTTTGTCTTCAAAAACCACCGGTGGAACCCGGCTGTCCTGTCCAAAAGAATGTCCTGTGGAAAAATGATGGGGAGTCAGAAAAAAGTTATCCACATTGGGGACAGCGGCTGAAAGGCATTGGTGGAAGAGTTCAAGGGATTGGACTTTCCTTACACTTATATCTTTAGTAAAATATAGAGATAGGTGAATTCATGAAATAGGGTGAAAAAATATGAGCGAAGAAATTGGAATCAGCACAGAATACATTCCACTCGGACAGTTCCTGAAATTAGCGAATGTTGTCGAATCCGGCGGGATGGTGAAAATTTTTCTGGCTGAATTTGAAGTGAATGTAAATGGTGAACCAGAAAACCGAAGAGGCCGGAAACTGTACGTGGGCGATACAGTGGAGATCGAAGAATTCGGAAGCTATAAAGTCGTAAGCGAAGGGTAACCCCCTCCATCTATGTATATCCACGAGCTGTCCCTGCGTTCCTATCGTAATTACGAACAGCTTTCATTGAGCTTCGACCATACGATCAATGTGATCATTGGTGAAAATGCCCAGGGAAAGACGAATTTGATGGAAGCGATCTATACGCTGGCCTTTACCCGCTCGCACCGGACGCCGCGGGACAAAGAATTAATACAGTGGGACCAGGAATATGGTAAAATAAAAGGGACGATCTATAAACGTAACCGCCGCTTTCCTCTGGAGATCATCATTTCCAACAAAGGGAAGAAAGCGAAGTTAAATCATATTGAGCAGAAGCGTCTGAGTGACTATATCGGCGCTTTGAATGTTGTCATGTTTGCACCTGAGGATTTGAATCTCGTCAAGGGGAGTCCTCAGGTGCGTCGTCGGTTTATTGACATGGAAATCGGCCAGATCCAGCCCGCCTATATCTATCATCTCGGACAGTACCAGAAGATTTTGAAGCAGAGGAACCACCTGCTGAAGGATCTCCAGCGGAAACCGAAGGCGGGCCGGACGATGCTCGGCATTCTGACCGAGCAGCTGGTGGAACACGCCGTGACCATCGTTGAACGACGGTTTAAGTTTCTTCAGCTTCTCAGATCCTGGGCAGGTCCCATCCATGAAGGGATCAGCCGCAGTCTTGAACAGCTGGAAATTTCGTACGATGCCAGTGTGAAAGTATCAGAGGATATGAATTTGGAAACAATAAAGAATACGTATATAGAGAAGTTCCAGGAGATCGAAACGAAGGAAGTCGAACGGGGGACCACTTTGGCAGGCCCTCACAGAGATGATCTGGTTTTCTACGTGAACGGAAAAGACGTCCAGACATACGGGTCGCAAGGTCAACAGCGGACGACAGCCTTATCTTTGAAACTCGCTGAAATCGAGCTGATTCATAGTGAAGTAGGAGAATATCCCATACTGCTTCTGGATGATGTTCTCAGTGAACTGGATGATTTCCGGCAGTCCCATCTGCTTCATACAATCCAGGGGAAAGTCCAGACGTTTGTATCCACTACGAGCATCGACGGGATTGAGCATGAAGCTTTGGAAGAAGCCGCCATTTTCCGTGTGAAAGAAGGAACGATCGAGATAGAGAAATGAGGTGCAGCGCATGTTTATTCACATTGGGGATGATCATGTGATTCAGTCGAAGGATGTCGTGGCTATTATCGATCATAGTTTGATTTCCTCCTCATCCATCATCGAGGAAATGATCGTCAGCCAGCGGAAAAACAGACGCGTCATAGAATCAAAGGAAAACCAGGCAAAAGCGATTGTCATTACCAGTGATGTCATTTATTTCAGCCCCCTTTCCGTGTACACACTGAAAAAGCGGGCGAACATGATGACCACGTTGAACAAGCTCGAGGATTTTTCTGAAGAGCCGATGGAATAGATAGAGAGAGCATTTGGTGTAAGAGATTACTGTCAAACCACTTGAGAAATGTAGGTGAGTACCATGAAGGAAGATATTATCGAAGAACAGCAGGCCTATGATGAAAGTCAGATACAGGTGCTTGAAGGCTTGGAAGCTGTTCGGAAGCGCCCCGGCATGTACATTGGATCCACCAATGAAAAAGGGCTGCACCACCTCGTGTGGGAAATTGTCGATAACAGTATCGATGAAGCGATGGCCGGCCACTGTGACCACATCCAGGTCATGATTGAAAAAGATAACAGCATCACCGTCACCGATAACGGACGTGGTATTCCTGTCGGTATCCAGGAAAAAACCGGCCGTCCGGCGGTTGAGGTTATTTTAACGGTTCTTCACGCTGGAGGTAAATTCGGCGGAGGCGGCTATAAAGTGTCCGGTGGACTGCACGGCGTCGGCGCTTCTGTCGTAAACGCCCTGTCTACGAAACTGGAAGTCTTCGTCCACCGTGACGGGGAGATCCATTACCAGTCCTATAAGCGCGGTGTACCTGAAGAAGACTTGAAAGTGATCGGGGAAACCGACAAAACCGGTACCCGCATCCATTTCATCCCGGATGATGAAATCTTCCAGGAAACCCAGGAATACAAATTTGAAATTCTGGCCAACCGACTGCGTGAGCTCGCCTTTTTGAACAAAGGCCTGACGATCACGATTGAAGATAAACGTACCGATGAAGATCCGGTCGATTATTACTACGAAGGCGGGATCCTCTCCTACGTTGAACATATGAACCGCACCCGTGAAGCGATTCACGATGCGTTCTTCATCGAAGGGGAGCAGGATGAAATCTCCATCGAAATCGCTATGCAGTACAACGACGGTTTCGCCAGTAACATTTATTCCTATGCCAACAACATTCACACGTATGAAGGCGGGACGCACGAATCCGGATTCAAGACAGGACTGACCCGCGTCATCAATGATTACGCTAGAAAGAACAACATGTTCAAGGAGACCGATCCGAACCTGACCGGTGATGACGTTCGTGAAGGTCTGACCGCGATCATATCCATCAAGCACCCGGACCCTCAGTTTGAGGGACAGACGAAGACGAAGCTCGGAAACAGTGAAGCCCGTACCGTTACGGATGCGCTGTTCTCGGAATCCTTCTCAAAGTTCCTGTTTGAAAACCCGACGATGGCCAAGACGATTGTCGAAAAAGGTTTGATGGCCTCCCGTGCCCGTATGGCTGCGAAGAAAGCGCGTGAACTGACCCGTCGTAAAAACGCGCTGGAAGTCTCCAACCTTCCTGGTAAACTGGCGGACTGTTCCTCCAAGGATGCCAACATTTCAGAACTGTATATTGTTGAGGGTGACTCCGCCGGTGGATCAGCCAAACAGGGCAGGGATCGTCATTTCCAAGCCATTCTTCCCCTGCGTGGTAAGATCATCAACGTGGAAAAAGCCCGCCTTGATAAGATCCTGTCCAACAATGAGGTGCGTGCCATTATTACAGCCCTCGGTACAGGAATCGGGGAAGAGTTTGATATTTCCAAAGCCCGTTACCATAAAATCGTGATCATGACGGATGCTGATGTGGACGGCGCCCATATCCGGACGCTGCTTCTCACCTTCTTCTACCGTTACATGCGTCCACTGATCGAAATGGGTTACATTTACATTGCCCAGCCGCCTCTTTACAAAATTCAGCAGGGGAAAGCGGTGTACTACACGTACAGCGACAAACAGCTGGATGCGAAACTGGCGGAGCTGTCCAGTTCACCGAAACCAAGCGTCCAGCGTTATAAGGGTCTTGGAGAGATGAACCCGGAGCAGCTTTGGGAAACGACGATGGATCCGGAAACACGGACGATGCTGCAGGTCAGCCTGGAAGATGCGATAGGAGCGGATGAAACGTTTGATATCCTGATGGGAGACAAAGTCGAACCGCGTCGTAACTTCATTCAGGAAAATGCGCAGTATGTTCAGAATCTTGATGTGTAAGAGATAGATCGGAGAAGGAGCTTTTGTTAAGGCTCCCTCTCTTCCTTTAAGGCAACTAGGAGGTAAATAGAATGGTCGATCAACCCGAGCGCCCGCGCGTGCAGGAAATCAATATCAGCCAGGAGATGCGTACATCCTTCCTGGACTATGCGATGAGTGTTATCGTCGCCCGGGCTCTGCCTGATGTCAGAGACGGTTTGAAACCTGTACACCGCAGAATACTATATGCCATGCACGACCTTGGTATGCATGCAGACAAAGCTTACAAGAAATCCGCACGTATCGTCGGAGAGGTGATCGGTAAGTACCACCCTCACGGTGATTCCGCCGTTTACGATACGATGGTGCGGATGGCGCAGGACTTCAACTACCGCTATATGCTTGTCGACGGACACGGAAACTTCGGTTCTGTCGATGGCGATGCAGCGGCAGCGATGCGTTATACCGAAGCCCGGATGTCGAAGATCTCCATGGAGATTCTCCGGGATATCAACAAGGATACGATAGACTACAACGACAACTACGATGGCACGGAGCGGGAGCCGGAAGTGCTTCCAGCCAAATTCCCGAACCTGCTCGTTAACGGAGGATCAGGAATTGCCGTCGGTATGGCGACCAACATTCCGCCTCATCAGCTTGGGGAAGTGATCGACGCGGTGCTGGCGTTAAGTAAGGATCCGGAGATTACCATCCAGGAATTGATGGAGAACCATATTTACGGACCGGACTTCCCGACAGCTGGTAAAATCCTCGGTTTAAGCGGGATTCGTAAAGCGTACGAAACCGGAAAAGGCTCACTGACCGTCCGCGCCCATGTGGAAATCGAAGAGCAGTCCAACGGTAAATCATTCCTGATTGTTACGGAGCTTCCTTATCAGGTGAACAAAGCCCGGCTCGTCGAAAAAATCGCCGACCTCGCCCGTGATAAGAAAGTGGACGGAATTACCGATCTTCGTGACGAATCGGATCGGAACGGCATGAGGATTGTCATTGAACTGCGCCGGGACGTCAACCCGAATGTACTGCTGAACAACCTGTACAAAATGACGGCCCTGCAGTCCACGTTCGGCATTAACATGCTGGCCCTCGTCAACGGCCACCCGAAAGTGCTCAATCTGAAGCAGTGCCTGGAATACTATCTGGATCACCAGAAGGTCGTCATCCGCCGCCGTACGGAATATGAGCTGAAAAAGGCCGAAGCCCGCGCTCACATCCTTGCTGGTTTACGAATTGCCCTTGACCACTTGGATGAAGTCATTGCATTGATTCGTGAATCCCAGACGACGGAAATCGCCCGGACCGGCTTGATGGAACGCTTCAGCCTCTCAGAAAAGCAGGCCCAGGCGATCCTTGATATGCGTCTGCAGCGTCTGACTGGTCTTGAGCGCGAAAAGATCGAAGAAGAATACCAGGATATTATGAAGCTGATCGCTGAGTTGAAAGCGATTCTTGCGGATGATGAGAAAGTATTGGAAATTATTCGCGGGGAACTGATGGATATTAAAGAGCGCTACAATGATGAGCGCCGCACAGAAATCGTGCTCGGTGGTACAGACTTCATTGAAGACGAAGACTTGATTCCTGAGGAAACGGTCATTGTGACCCTGACTCATCAGGGATACATCAAACGTCTTCCAGCGAACACCTACCGCTCCCAGCGCCGCGGCGGACGAGGAGTCCAGGGTATGGGTACCCATGAAGAGGACTTTGTGGAGCATCTGCTTTCCACATCCACCCACAATACGTTGTTGTTCTTCTCGAACAAAGGGAAGGTCTACAAGGCGAAGGGCTATGAAGTACCGGAATTCAGTCGTACAGCGAAAGGGATTCCGATCATCAACATGCTGAACGTGGAGCGTGATGAGTGGATCAACGCCGTGATTTCCGTCAACGAATTCGCTGATGACTGGTACCTCGTTTTCACAACGAAAAACGGAATCACCAAGCGGACGACCCTTTCCCAGTTTGCCAACATCCGCAAAGGCGGTCTGATTGCCCTTGGACTGCGCGAGGATGATGAATTGATTTCCGTCCGTCTCACTGATGGAAACAAGGACATTATGATTGGAACGAAGAACGGGTACCTGATCCGCTTCAACGAAGACCAAATCCGTGCCATGGGCCGTACAGCAGCAGGAGTGAAGGGAATATCTCTCCGCGCGGACGATGATGTCGTATCCATGGAAATCGTTGATGATTCCCTGCAGGTGCTGACCGTGACAAGTAAAGGTTACGGCAAGCGTACACCGGCAGATGAATACCGCATCACCAACCGCGGTGGTAAAGGAATCATTACATGTAACCTGACGGATAAAAATGGACATGTCGTCGCAACAAAAGCCATCAACGGTGAAGAGGATATCATGATCATCACCGAAAGCGGCGTCTTGATCCGTATGCCGATGGAAAGCATCTCGGAAACCGGCCGGAACACACAAGGTGTCCGTCTCATCCGCCTCGGCGACGGGGAGGAAGTTGCAACGGTTGCACGAGTGGATTCCGAGAAGGAAGAAGAGGAAGCAGCAGAGCTGATGGACCAGGAGTCTCCAGAAGAGACACCTGTTGTCGGAGATCAGCCGGAAACAACAGAAGATCACTCAGATGAATCATAAAACACATGATCGCCGCCTGCCTTTTTTCGGCAGGCGGCTTTTTTTATACCTGATGGGAATAGTGGAGGACTGTAATGAAAGCAGCTTCTGAAAAGGTGGAGACCGGCTGTCTGCTCATCATGACCGATGGTCAATCTGTTGGAGATTGGGAGGTTGTCGAAAGGCATCGGAAAGAAGTCCACGTGTAAATCAAAGACCGCCGTCTGTCACTGAATGGACAGATGGCGGTCTTTCAGCCATGTGCTGATCAACGCCGGCACCTGATCGACGGCAGACTGCAGAAAATGAACGATAAAGACAAAATCCTCCCTGTCCCTCATCTGTTCCATCTCTCCCCACCAGTCCCCTTCATAACGGACGAGCATACTGAGGTTATATAGAACAGCAAAATAACTGAGCAGCTCCGGCCATGCCTTTCCTTCATCTCCGGGCTGAATATTTTTCAGCAGGTAAAGCTCCCGCATAGCCGGCAGAGGCCGGAGCAGTTCATCCATTGCTGCCTTTTCTTTTTCCACTGAAAAGCCAAACAAATGAGAGGCGGCATGAGGGAACAGGCCATGCGGCTGGATTCTGATGTCATCTTCAAGAAAACGGTATTGCTGCTTCTTCCTTTTCCGCGTTGAAAGTCCGTGGGCAAGCACTTTGGCTGTAGCCGGATAACCGGGATCCACCGTCAATAGACACGCCTTCAAATAATGGTTCAGTCCATAGTATAAAAGGAGAGGCTGGACGCTTAAGGGAGTGGAAGAGGCGGAAGAGACATATTCCCCTCCAAGGGTAAGTCCGTACATAAAACGCTCGGCATTGTTATAGGCGTGATGCTCCACCCGGGAATGCTGTCCATCTGTATAACAGGCGTGCAGAAATGGCCGGGTGTGGGAGGTTACCTGCAGGTACTGCAAAAATGAATCCGGCCGTCCCATCATCTTCATTCCCTCCTTTTTTTCCTCCGTTGTTCCGCCTTCATTTTTATGGTTGAAAAAGGGCGGTCATTGTCGTATTGTAAATAACAATAAGAAATGGCGGCTTCCTGCTGTTCCACTTATTTTACCCACTTTTACCCAGATTATTTTCAAGAAAAAGGAGAGGTCAAGCATGCGAGAAGACAAGTTTGCAAAAGAAGGATTAACGTTTGATGATGTACTGCTTTTACCTGCGAAATCTGATGTACTGCCCCGCGATGTATCCCTGAGGACAGAACTTTCCCCGACGCTGAAGCTGAACATGCCGATTATCAGTGCCGGTATGGACACGGTAACCGAAGCGGCGATGGCTATTGGAATGGCACGCCAGGGTGGTCTTGGCGTCATTCATAAGAACATGTCCATTGAAGAGCAGGCCGAACACGTCGATCGTGTCAAACGCTCCGAAAGCGGCGTCATCACGAATCCATTCTTTTTAACCCCTGAGCACCAAGTGTTTGATGCAGAACACCTGATGGGCAAATTCCGGATTTCCGGTGTTCCGATCGTGAACAATGAAGAAGAACAGAAGCTTGTCGGCATTTTGACAAACCGTGACCTCCGTTTCATCGAAGACTATTCTATTCAGATTCAGGAAGTGATGACGAGCGAAGACCTTGTCACAGCACCTGTGGGGACGACGCTGGATGAAGCTGAAAAAATCCTTCAGAAATATAAGATTGAGAAGCTGCCGATGGTCGATAATCAGGGGATCCTGAAAGGCCTGATTACCATTAAGGATATCGAGAAAGTGATTGAATTCCCGCAGTCAGCCAAGGATGAGCAGGGCCGGCTGCTGTGTGCGGCTGCTGTCGGTGTCACAGCTGATGCGATGACACGGATTGATAAGCTTGTGGAAGCCGGTGTCGACGCGCTTGTTGTGGATACGGCCCACGGTCATTCCCAGGGAGTGATCGCCCAGGTGAAACGCATCCGTGACCGTCATCCGAATGTCAACATTATTGCCGGAAACGTAGCGACTCCTGACGCCACCCGTGAGCTGATCGAAGCCGGGGCGGATGTAGTCAAAGTCGGTATCGGACCGGGATCGATCTGTACGACCCGTGTTGTCGCCGGTGTCGGTGTGCCTCAGATTACAGCCGTCTACGACTGTGCACGAGAAGCAGCGAAACTGGGTAAGCCGGTCATTGCCGACGGTGGAATTAAATACTCCGGGGATATCGTCAAAGCGATCGCCGCCGGTGGGCATGCCGTGATGCTCGGAAGCCTGCTTGCCGGTGTATCCGAAAGCCCGGGCGAAACGGAGATCTTTCAGGGCCGCCGTTTCAAAGTGTACCGCGGTATGGGATCTGTCAGTGCCATGGAATCCGGTTCCAAGGACCGCTATTTCCAAAATGAATCGGAATCGAAAAAGCTTGTACCGGAAGGCATCGAAGGCCGTATGCCATATAAAGGACCGCTTTCCGACAGCATTCACCAGCTGCTCGGAGGTCTCCGTTCAGGTATGGGGTACTGTGGAACACCGAACTTAGACGCATTGAGAAATGACAGTCAGTTCACACGCATCACAGGAGCGGGTCTCAGAGAGAGTCACCCCCACGATGTCCAGATTACCAAAGAATCGCCGAACTACTCCGTTTGACCTAGATAGACAGGGACTATTCCCTGTCTATTCTTTTATATACGCATGTGATAAAATAACAGGGATGCATAATTTAAGGGTGGAGGTAGAGAAAGTGACACAAAGATTTAAAACATCTATCGCCTTAATCATGTCCTTGTTGATCGGGATTTTCGCTGTAAGTGCCAATCCCGGACATACATACGCAAGCGTAGATGTTGGGGCAAAATCAGCGATACTTGTAGATGCAGAAACCGGGAAAATTTTGTTTGAGAAAGAAGCGGATTTGACACTGCCGCCGGCCAGTATGACGAAGATGATGACTGAATACCTCGTCATGGAGGCGGTGGAAGAGGGGAAAATCAGCTGGGATCAGAAGACCCCTGTCAGTCAGTATGCTTTTGATATATCAGCCAACCCGGAATATTCCGG
The DNA here is from genome assembly GCF_009856355.1 of Halobacillus litoralis. Taxonomy (GTDB): domain Bacteria; phylum Bacillota; class Bacilli; order Bacillales; family Halobacillaceae; genus Halobacillus; species Halobacillus litoralis_B. The sequence continues at coordinate 98,468 of NZ_WMEW01000012.1, forward strand.
TGTCGGCTTACGTTTAGATGAACAATACACTGTACGTGAACTTTATGAAGCGATGGCTATCAACTCGGATAATGCCACGACGATTGCTCTTGCGGAGTTAGTGGCTGGGACCGAAGGCGAATTCGTCAAAATGATGAATGCCAAGGCACAGGAAATGGGACTGCCGGATTATGAATTTGTGAACGCCACGGGACTAAACAACAGTCATTTGGAAGACAACTATCCTGAAGGCACCGATCCGGAAGCGACCAATATGATGTCGGCCAAATCGGCAGCACTTCTGGCGTATCACTTAACGAATGACTATCCGGAAGCCCTGGAAGTTTCAAGCAAGCCGACGCTTGAATTTGCCGACCAGACCGTCACCAACTGGAACTGGATGCTTCCAGGCATGCCTGGTCAGAACTTGAAGCAGTTTGAATACGAGGGCATGGACGGCCTGAAGACCGGTTACACAGAGCTTGCCGGGAATACATTTACAGGGACCGCCGAGCGTGATGGTCAGCGTTTCATCTCTGTCGTAATGAAATCTGAAACACGTTCCTCCCGTTTCAATCAGACACGGACCCTTCTGGATTACGGTTTTAATCAATTTACAAGGCAGGAGATTCTTGCTGCCGGGGAAACCGTAGAAGACCAGGATTCTATTTCTGTTGCAAAAGGAAAAGAAGACGCTGCAGCCATTGAAACGAGTGAAGCTTTGAGCACCCTTTTGAAGAGCGGCGAACAAGAAGACTATGAAGTGGAATTTTCCATCTCCGAAGACCAGCTTGACGAGGACGGCAAGCTTGTAGCTCCTGTCGAGAAAGGTCAGAAGGTCGGAACAGCCAGACTGGTCTACACGGGAGACGAAAGCTACGGGAACCTTGTGAAGGAAGAGGGACAGACCGTCGATATCGTTACATCGGAAGCCGTGGAAAAAGCCAACTGGTTCATGCTGATGCTGGGTGGAATCGGTGATTTCTTCAGTGATATTTTCACTGGAGCTGTCGATATGGTGAAAGGCTGGTTCTAACTGTAAAATCCCTATTTAATGAGTGGGAATTAAGGCTGTAATGCGATACAATAGAGAGTAAGAATCAATGATTCAAAAATAAATGCTTGAATGATATAGCTGTTAGGGAGGAAATTAACATGTCACAAACAGGTACTGAACGCGTAAAACGTGGAATGGCTGAAATGCAGAAAGGCGGCGTCATCATGGACGTTGTCAATGCAGAGCAGGCGAAGATTGCAGAAGAAGCAGGTGCGGTTGCGGTTATGGCCCTTGAGCGTGTTCCAGCCGATATCCGTGCGGCCGGCGGCGTTGCTCGTATGGCTGACCCGACGATCGTTGAAGAAGTGATGAACGCTGTATCCATCCCTGTCATGGCCAAAGCTCGTATCGGCCACATTGCAGAAGCCCGGGTTCTTGAAGCGATGGGTGTCGACTACATCGATGAAAGTGAAGTCCTGACACCGGCTGATGAAATCTACCACATCAAAAAAGACGATTATACCGTTCCTTTCGTATGTGGATGCCGTAACATCGGTGAAGCGACACGCCGTATCCGTGAAGGTGCCTCTATGCTCCGTACCAAGGGAGAGCCGGGTACAGGAAACATCGTTGAAGCTGTCCGTCACATGCGTCAGATTCAATCCGAAATCCGCCACCTTCAAAGCCTTGCAGAAGACGAAGTGATGGTCTTTGCCAAGGAAAATGGCGCACCATTCGATCTTCTTATGGAAATCCGTGAAGAAGGACGTCTTCCTGTCGTAAACTTTGCTGCAGGTGGTATTGCGACACCAGCGGATGCCGCTCTTATGATGCAGCTTGGTGCAGACGGCGTGTTCGTCGGCTCCGGTATCTTCAAGTCCAATAACCCTGCTCAGTTCGCCCGTGCGATTGTAGAAGCTACGACTCACTACGACGATTACAAGCTGATCGGCGAATTGTCCAAAGGTCTTGGAACAGCGATGAAAGGCATGGAAATGTCCACGCTTACTTCTGATCAGCGTATGCAGGAGCGCAGCCAGTAAGAAAAGGAGAATGCAGCATGACTACTATCGGTGTATTAGGTCTGCAGGGAGCTTTCCGAGAGCATATCCGCTCTGTGGAAGCCTCTGGTGCCACCGGCGTTGTTGTTAAGAAAAAAGAACAGCTGGATGACATTGACGGACTGATTATTCCCGGCGGGGAAAGTACAGCGATCCGCCGCTTAATTGATAAGTATGACTTCCTTGAACCGATCCGTGAATTCGGAAAGCAGGGGAAGCCGATCTTCGGTACGTGTGCAGGCTTGATCCTGCTTGCTTCTGAAATTGACGGCTCTTATGACGTCCACCTCGGATTGATGGATATCAAAGTCCGCCGTAATGCCTTCGGCAGACAACGGGAAAGCTTTGAAGCCGACCTGGATATCGACGGGGTCGCCGATCAGTTTACAGCTGTGTTCATTCGAGCCCCTTATATCGAGGGGGTAGGAGAAGAGACGAAGGTACTGGCCCGCTATGACGGTCATATTGTGGCTGCTCAGCAGGACCATTATCTCGCCTGCTCCTTCCACCCTGAACTGACAGAAGACCACCGTTTGGTTTTACATTTTGTAAAAATGGTGGAGCAATCCCGAAAAAGCCTTGCAATGTAAGGTGAATTCAGCTAATCTAAGATCACTAAATATGAATGAACGCGATGACAGGACTTAGTAGCATGTTCCTCTTCCTCCAGAGAGTCAGTGGCTGGTGAAAACTGACGGAAGAGCCATGTGAATCCATCCTTGAGTGTCCGGCTGATAACGCCGGACCGGCCCCTCACCGTTATGAGCTGAGCCGGAAGGTCCTTGTACCTTCAACCTGGGTGGTATCGCGGGAAGCATAAATGAAGCTCTCGTCCCTTATTGGGATGAGAGCTTTTTTATATGAAAAAAGGAGGACATACACATGTTGGATATGAAATTTTTACGTCAGAACTTTGATGAAGTGAAAGCAAAGCTGCAGAAGAGGGGCGAAGACCTGTCTGATTTAGACGCCTTCGGTGAACTCGACAGCCGCCGCCGGGAGCTGATTCAGGAAACAGAGGAGCTGAAAGCACGCCGTAATGACGTCTCCAAGGAAATCTCCCAGCTGAAGAAAAACAAAGAAGATGCCGACGACAAGATTACAGAAATGCGTGAAGTCGGTGACCGGATCAAAACACTGGATACGGAGCTGAAGGAAGTGGAAGAGAAGCTGGAGACGCTGCTCTTGTCCATTCCGAACATCCCGCACGAAAGCGTACCAGTCGGAGAAGATGAAGATGATAACATCGAAGCCCGCCGCTCTGGAGAAACGCCTGTCTTTGATTTTGAAGCGAAGCCCCACTGGGATATTGCTACAGACCTTGGCATTCTTGACTTCGAACGTGCAGGAAAGGTGACAGGAAGTCGTTTCGTCTTTTATAAAGGCGTTGGTGCACGCCTGGAACGGGCGCTGCTGAACTTCATGATGGATCTGCATGCGGATGATCATGGTTATCAGGAGATGCTTCCGCCACAGATGGTCAACCGTACATCCATGACCGGAACGGGCCAGCTGCCGAAATTTGAAGAAGACGCCTTTAAGATTGAAGACTGGGATTACTTCCTTGTCCCAACCGCAGAGGTTCCTGTAACGAACTACTACCGCGAAGAAATTTTGTCTGGTGAGGATCTGCCGCAGAAATTTGTCGCCTTCAGCACCAACTTCCGTTCTGAAGCCGGTTCTGCCGGGCGTGACACACGCGGATTGATCCGTCAGCACCAGTTCAATAAAGTCGAGCTTGTCCAGCTGGCAAAGCCTGAGGAATCCTACGATGTGCTTGAGGAATTGACAGGACATGCCGAAAAAGTGCTGCAGCTGTTGAAGCTTCCTTACCGTGTGATGAGCATGTGTACCGGTGACCTCGGCTTTACCGCTGCTAAGAAATATGACATCGAAGTATGGATTCCGAGCCAGGAAACCTACCGGGAAATCAGCTCCTGCTCCAACTTCGAGGATTTCCAGGCGCGTCGTGCCGGTATCCGTTTCCGTCGTGAAGAGAAAGGACGTCCGGAATTTGTGCATACACTGAACGGTTCCGGTCTTGCGATCGGCCGTACTGTCGCTGCTATTCTTGAGAATTATCAGCAGGCGGATGGTACAGTCGTCGTACCGGAAGCTCTCCGTCCTTACATGGGTGGAAAAGAAGTCATTCAATAATATTGAAGAAGTGCGGTGGGGAAGCCTTTCCCACCGCTCTGTTTTGTTTATACAGACGGGTCTCTACATGCCCGAAAAGCAGGTTTGACTGCGGCTCGATGACTTTGTATAATAACAAAGTGGATCCATCGACATCCTCTCGACAATTTTTTAATAAAAAATTCGCGAAGAATGTTGACGATGATTGCAGGCCATGATAATATATTACTTGTCGGTCATACGGAGGAGTACCCAAGTCCGGCTGAAGGGAGCGGTCTTGAAAACCGCCAGGGGGTTTACGCCCCGCGGGGGTTCGAATCCCTCCTCCTCCGCCATTTTTTTATAACAATCGCGCATAAATATTGGAGATTTATAGAACAGAAATCGTTACTACTTGTAACGATTTTTTTTTGCCCAAAATGCCTGCCCCTATAAAAAAACACCCTGCCTCGATCCGGCAGAGTGCTTGATGTGATGGAGTATGCCCCCGGCAGGATTCGAACCTGCGGCACACGGTTTAGGAAACCGATGCTCTATCCCCTGAGCTACGGGGGCGTGTAAAGCGTACGAGTCATATTATACTAAAGAATCCAGAGATTGCAAAGGAATCCTTTTGCTAAAAATGCATCTCCGCCTGTTACTTCCGGCAGGTGGATATGATAAAATGATACCTGTCTGTCAAAAAGGATCGTTTTTTTTGTAGTCAATATTAGAAACAGGGAACGGCCGATATCCGGCTGATTCCGCTTGAATAGATAGTTTGAAGGAGGAAAAGCGATGGGAGATCTACCTTTCATTTCCGTTGAAGGGCCCATTGGGGTTGGGAAAACGTCTCTGTCTAAAAAGCTCGCCTCCCAGTTTGATTTTCACTTGTTAAAGGAAATCGTTGAGGAGAATCCCTTTTTAGGCAAGTTTTATGACAATATTGAAGAATGGAGCTTCCAGACGGAAATGTTTTTCCTTTGCAATCGTTTCAAGCAGCTGGAAGACATCGAACGTAAGTATCTGCAGGCTGGAAAGCCGGTTGTCGCGGATTATCATATTTCTAAAAATATGATCTTTGCCCGTCGAACTCTTCGAGAAGAACAATTTGATAAATATGCGCAGATTTTTGATATATTAACACATGATATGCCTAAACCGAATATGGTCGTCTATCTTCACGCGAGTCTTGATACATTGATGGACCGGATCCGTATGCGGAACCGTGATGTTGAGGCCAATATTCAGCCCGCTTATCTCGAACAGCTTTCCAAGGATTACGAGGACTTCATGAGTCATTTTGAAGCCTCCCATCCAGATATCCCTGTGATCCGTTTGAATGGGGATCATTTGGATTTTGTAAAGCATCAGGACGATTTAAACTACATTGTTGCTCAAGTTGAACAGCATTTGAATAAAGGAGAAGTTATCAAATGAATGCACGTGAACGCTACGGTATTCCACATGATAGTGTCATCACCATTGCCGGTACCGTCGGTGTCGGAAAATCAACGATGACGAATGCTATTGCGGATGCTCTCAAATTCCGGACATCTTTTGAAAAAGTGGAGACCAATCCGTATCTTGATAAATTTTACCAGGATTTTGAACGCTGGAGTTTTCACCTGCAGATTTATTTCCTGGCTGAACGCTTTAAGGAGCAGAAGAAAATCTTCGAATACGGGGGCGGATTCATCCAGGACCGTTCCATTTATGAGGATACCGGCATCTTTGCCCGTATGCACTATGAAAAAGGGACGATGTCAGGAACCGATTATGAAACGTATCGTAATCTGTTCGATGCTATGGTCATGACTCCCTATTTCCCTCATCCTGACCTTCTTATTTATCTGGAAGGTTCCTTCGATGATGTTCTCGGCCGTATTAAAGAACGTGGACGCCCGATGGAACAGGAAACACCTGTCGAATACTGGGAGGAAATGTTCAACCGTTATGACAACTGGATCGACAATTTCAATTCCTGCCCGGTGCTGCGCCTGAACATTGCGGACTATGATGTCCTCAATGACGAAAACAGCATTGAGCCGGTCCTTGAAAAAATCGGTCACTTTATCCAGCAGTCCCGGAAATGGCGTTCCAGCCGCCTGTTGACGTAATCATAGTCAACAGCCGCTCCAATGACAGAAAACCCGTAAGAGGATCAATGTTGATCGCTTACGGGTTTTTCTTTTATGCTTTTTTTAAATAGTCCTGAATCATCTTCCTGTGGCTGCCGACCATGGAAGCAGGAAGCTGATCAGGGGGGACGAACTTAAACTGCAGGGACTCGTTCGGGTCCATGCGGTACGTTCCTGAATAGGTATCCGTATAGTAGGCCGTGGTGACGACGTAAAATTCGTCGCCGTTATCAGCTTTGATAAATTGATCCGATCCTGAATACACATTGAACAGGTTCAAATGGTCCACCTTCAGACCGGTTTCCTCCCACACTTCCCGTTTCGCCACTTCTTCCGTACTCTCCCCGAGTTCCATCAGTCCGCCCGGCAGTCCCCAGACGCCGTACGGAGAGGTCCGCTGCTGAAGAAGGATGCGCTGCTGATCATCTACAATAACGACGACAGCTCCGACGAAAATCAATGGTCTGTGACCGACGAGCGCTCGTAAATCTTCCACATATCCCAATTGGCTATCCTCCTTTTGAAGCGTTAATCAGCGAGTCCTGTTGTTTCCTTCACGTATGTGCCTTCTTCCAGAGCGTGGAGGAGAAAATGGGCTACATCCCCTCTGGAAATACTTCGTCCACCCTCCGGAACTGTTTCAGCCGTCCGGTAATTCCCGGTTACAGGTCCATCCAGGAGGCGCATCGGCCGGGCGATCGTATAATCCATATCGGCAGCTATAACGGCATTGACGGCCTGTCGGTGATCGTGAAGGACGTTTCTCAAAACCATCCGGCTCATCCACCCGGTCCATCCAGGGATTTCATTATATAACCCGGCAGAGGCGACGTAGAGCAGCCGGGTTACCCCATGATGAGCGGTTGCGGTCGCCATGTTCTCTGTCATGGCGGTCAGGGTGCTGCGGTCCTTTAACGATTCTGATCCGAGACAGGAAACCACCGCTTCCTGACCGAGGACGGCCCTGCGGACATCCGCCTCATTCCTTGCATCCCCTTGTACACTATTCAGCCGTTCATGATTTATGCGGAGCTTTTCAGGATCCCTTAAAAAAGCGGTCACTTCGTGTCCGGGTTCCAGAGCCTGCTCTACAAAGGCCTTTCCTGTTCCACCTGTAGAACCGAAAACAACAATTTTCATATTCTCACCTCATTGGTTGATTTTTTGAAACTCCCATTCAGGAAGAAGGATGCCGGAAAAAATTGATTTTTCTTCTGCTCCATGTCTGCAGCCAGTAGACCGCACTGAATCCGAGCGCTATGATGGTCATCACCCATAGAAGGGCCTCCTCCATCCGTCCGGATTCGACGGCAAAGTAGATGGCGAGGGGAATGGTGTCGGTTTCTCCCGGAATGTATCCCGCTACCATCAAGGTCGCTCCGAATTCTCCTAAGGAGCGTGCAAATGTCATGACCAGACCGGCGAGCAGCCCCGGCCAGGCCAGCGGCAGGGCCACAGTGAAGAAGACCTTCCTTCTGGAAGCACCCAGATTATGAGCGGCACTTTCCAACTGTGTATCATAGTTTTGAAAGGCAGCGGCCGCGCTTTGATACATCAATGGAAACGATACGACGGCGGAAGCGATGACAGCTCCTGTCCAGCTGAATACCACCTGCAGATCGAACCAATGCATTAATAACCGCCCTGCCCAGCCATTTTTACCGAAAGCGTACAACAGGCAAAAGCCAATCACGGTCGGCGGCAGGACAAGCGGAAGAAGAAATAAGGATTCCAGCAGACTTTTCCCGGGAAATATTTTCCGGGAAATCAATCGAGCCGCAAGCGTTCCGGATATAAAAACGATGACAGTGGCGATGGCAGCTACTTTTAAGGAGAGAAAGAGAGGGCTGATGTTCATCATCTGTTCTTTTCATCTCCCAGGGTGGTAAAACCGTTGTTCTCCAAAATCGAGACGGCCTTTTCTGTGGACAGGAACGTTAAAAAGGAGGAGGCTGCATCCTCAGTCCGGCTTTTTGTAATGGCGGCAGCCGGGTAAATGATCGAATCGTGTAAAGCAGGGTCGACTTCTGCCGTGACATGAACCTTATCGGAAATCAAGGCATCAGTGGCATAGACGACTCCGTAATCCGCATCACCGGATTCAACATACGTGAGCACCTGGCGGACGTCCCCGGCAAACACCATCTGTTCCTGCAGCCGATCCCAAAGTTGAATCGTTTCCAACGCCTGTTTCGTATATGTACCAGCAGGGACGCTGTCGGGGTTGCCGACAGCCAGCGTTTGATCTCCGGCCATGCTGTCCAACGCCTTCAGAGAATTGATGGACGGCTGTTCCTCATGGCTGATGATAACGAGCTGGTTTTCTGCAAAGGTTGTCGTCTGATCGTCATCCGTGAGCGCCCGCTCTTTTAAGTAGGTCATCCAGCGTGTATCTGCAGATAGAAAAACGTCTACGGGAGCCCCCTGCTCAATCTGACGTGCGAGTTTTCCGGAACTCCCCAGTAATAACGTCACATTGAAGTTGGAGGTATCTTCATATTGAGGCACGATTTCTTCCATGGCATCTGTTAAACTGGCCGCAGCAGCAATCGTCAAGGTCGGTTTTTCCTCGGCGCCCGCGCAGCCGGCTGAAAAGAGGAGGAAAACGAATGCTGCCCATATTCTTTTTTTCATAAATAGACTCCTTTCCGCCTTTGTTGAATCAGTAACAGGGCAGAAGATCATCAATCGACCAGAAAGGATGAATCGAATGAAACTTCAAATCATAATTGCCCTGATTCTTGCACTCCTGCTCACACAACTCCCTGTTGCGGGTAAGTATTTTGCAGTCTTGAATACTATGATACATGAAACCGGCCATTCTCTCACAGCTTTAATGACAGGAGGAGAAGTGAGACATATTTCTTTATTCCCGAATACGTCCGGTGTTACGCTGACCGGTCACAGTTCGTGGTTCAGCCATGTGCTCACAAGTCTGGCAGGGTATGCTGCAGCTTCCTTTACCGCGTTTCTATTTTTTTATTTGATCAGCAGGGGGTATTGGTCATGGATGATTTATATCCTTCTCGCCATCCTTGCTGTCAACCTGCTTTTCTGGGTCCGGAATATCTATGGGGTGTTCTGGATTGTGACCTTTGGTGCGGGATTCATCTGGCTGCTGCGGACAGGGCATGACACGATCGTGCAGTATGTCCTTCTTCTGCTTGCCTCTCTTGTCCTCGTCGAGTCCGTCACCAGTGCGTTTGAGGTTATGTGGATCAGCTTCGTGTCTCCGGGGCAGGCGGGGGACGCTGCTAACCTTGCCCGTGCTTTCCGGATCATCCCGTCCCCCGTTTGGGGCGTGCTTTTTTTCCTTCAGGCGGTTTATTTTGCCTTTCTTTCCCTTAAGCGTGTCTTGCCTCTCTAGTCATGTGCAGCGGTCAGGGGATTTTTTGAAAAATCCGCACCTGCCCGGTCTTTCCCCACCTGGCTGAATAAGGTAGTAAGGTAGGAAAGAGAGGAGGGGAAGATATGAGCGGAGGATACGGCGGCGGTTTCGCACTGCTGGTTGTTTTGTTCATCCTTTTGATCATTATCGGTGCTTCTTACATGGGCGGCCGTGGATACGGTTATTAAATAGACAGCGGGATTTTTCCCGCTCTTACATATATAAAGTTTGTATAAGGCGCAGGAAGGGTAAAACGTACTATAAAAAAAGGACGGGGGAGTCCACTATGGATTTAAAGGAACATTTATTGACGGAAGGATATAACCAGATTGATATTCTTCTCGTCCGCGAAGGAGAAGACCAGACCACAGTACCTGGGATTACGCTTCATAAAGTCACAGATTTGGAGTACAAGCTTTATCTGGATCCGGAAACGATCACGTATCACCTGAAGGAAGAACACCCGTATTTCCAGGGAGATCAAAAAGTCGAATCCGGTGAAATGAAGCAGGTGAAGGGATATATTCTCGAATGGTAGGAAGCCTTGATGTTCAAGGCTTTTTTTATATGGTCATCTAAAACTTTTACACATTCTGTCGTTTAACGGAGGAAACAAGGTGGAACGAAGAAGACAAAAAGCTTGGAGGAGGATCATCAATGAAGGAACATCAACTATACATCAATGGTGAATATACACAGTCCAATGGTTCGGAATGGATCGACGTTGTCAATCCGGCCACAGAAGAAGTCATCTCCCGTATCCCTAAAGGGACGGAGGAGGACGTAAATAAAGCAGTGGAAGCAGCGGCCGCAGCACAGAAGGGCTGGGAACTGACTCCGAATATCGAGCGCGGAAAAATTGTTCGACGCCTCGGAGATAAAATTGAGGAAAACCGTGAGCGGTTCATTGATCTTCTTCAGGAAGAACAGGGGAAAGATTATGAACTGGCCAGCGGAGAAATCGACCTGGCTATTGACTACTTCCGCTATATGTCGGAATGGGCCCGCCGGATCGAAGGGGAAATTGTCCCGAGTGACCGCGCAAACGAAAATATTTTTATTTATAAAAAGCCGATTGGTGTCGTAGCGGGAATCGTCCCATGGAATTTCCCGATGTTTATTCTGGCCAGAAAAGTGGCCACGGCGCTCGTTACCGGCTGTACACTCGTCCTGAAGCCGAGTCAGCAGACACCGAATACGGCGGTCGAATTCACGAAGATCATTGACGGTATGGAGGATATTCCAAAAGGCGTCTACAACCTCGTCACCGGTACGGGCTCTGAAATCGGCAATACGCTTGCCAAACATAAAGATGTCCATATGATTACGATGACCGGAAGTGTAGGAGCTGGAACGAAAGTGATGGAGGCTGCCGCCCAGAACATTACGAAGGTCAACCTTGAACTCGGCGGTAAAGCCCCGGCTATTGTGACAGCGAATGCGGATCTTGATGTTGCAGCGGAAAACATTACAACTTCCCGTTTAGCCAACAACGGTCAGGCGTGTACGAATGCTGAGCGTGTGTACGTACACGAAAGTGTTGCGGAGGAGCTGATCAGTAAGCTCCGCCATCATTTTGAAAGCAAAGCCCTTGGCAACCCTCGTGAAAATAAACAGGCGGATGTCGGCCCGCTTGTCAGCATGGACCGTATCGAAGAAGTGGAATCCATGGTGAAGGCAGCGGTCGACGCCGGCGCCCGGATTGAAATTGGGGGAGAACGCGCGGATATGGAAAAGGGCTTCTTTTTCAAGCCGACCATCCTCACCAATGTCACCCATGATATGGAGATTATGCAGGAGGAAATTTTCGGCCCGGTTATTCCGATTTCCACCTTCAAGACACTTGATGAAGCGATTGAAAAAGGGAATGACACGGAATACGGCTTGTCCTCTTCGGTGTATACAGACGATATGAATGAAGCGATGCGAGTGGTGAATGAGCTGAAGTTCGGAGAAACATTCGTGAACCGAGAAAACTTTGAAGCCGTCCAGGGCTACCACGCCGGTATGAAAAAATCCGGACTCGGCGGTGCCGATGGGAAACACGGGATGGAAGACTTCCTCGTTACCCAGGTGGTTTACATGCAGTATAAAAACGATAAACAGTAAAACAAAAGGAGCTGTCCATATGGACAGCTCCTTTATCTCACTTCAGCGGTTGTCGATTTTTTCAGGATAAAGGTCGTGATTCATCAGACGATGATCCGCCATCTGCTCATATTTCGTTCCCGGCTTTCCATAGTTACAGAACGGGTCAATGGAAATGCCGCCTCTCGGGGTGAACTTGCCCCACACTTCAATGTAGCGGGGGTCCATCAATTCAATCAAATCGTTCATGATCGTATTCACGCTGTCCTCGTGAAAGTCCCCGTGGTTGCGGAAGCTGAACAGGTAGAGCTTCAGGGATTTACTTTCCACCATCTTTACATCAGGAATGTAGCTGATATAAAGGGTGGCGAAGTCCGGTTGTCTCGTCTTTGGACAGAGGGTCGTAAATTCCGGACAGTTGAATTTAACGAAATAATCACGGTTCGGATGCTGGTTGTCGAACGTTTCCAGTACCTCCGGATCATATTCAAATGAATAGCTTGTTCCTTGGTTTCCCAGCAGGGAAAGAGGGAGTTCCTCTTCATTTCTTCCAGGCATATCATCGGCTCCTTCGTCTACGTAAAATAAAAAGCCGCTGCCTCTAAGGGCAGCGGCTTATGTCGTCTACATCCTTAGTTTTTTATAGAGGGATGGGCTAAGAAACCTCTTTGTTCTGTTGGATTCATTATATAGAAGGAAGGAGAAAGCTGTCAATTTCCTCCGGCATCCGGCCTGTTTCTGTAAATCTTTGGAGATTACTCTTTAAAAATCTACGATAATCCCCTACAATAGAAGTAATTCGTTAAATTTTCAGAAAAAATGCGCGGCTCTGATTTTCTTCAGAGCTTTGTTTTTCCACAATCAGAAAACGTTTACAAAAAACCATTCTAATGAGGTGATTTCATGGACATGCAGCCAATCCCAGCTCGATCAGGCAATCACAACATGGAAAACTACAAGCAGACGTATGAAAATTTTCAGTGGGACGATGCCAAAAAGCATTTTACCTGGAACGAAACCGGCCGGGTCAATGCCGCTTATGAAGCGATTGACCGCCACGCGGAAAACCCGGATAAAAAAGATCAGCCGGCGTTGATTTTTTCCGCTCCGGACAGGGAGGAAACGCTGAGTTTTTCCGACTTGAGCAGAAAAAGTAATCAGTTTGCCAATGTGTTGAAAAAACACCATATAGAAAAAGGTGACCGCGTCTTTCTTTTCATGCCGAGAAGCCCGGAATTTTATGCGGCCTTCTTCGGTATTTTGAAGGTGGGAGCGATCGCAGGACCATTGTTTGAAGCCTTTATGGAGCAGGCGGTCCGTGACCGTCTGGAGGATAGTGAGGCAACGATGCTGATCACGACCCCCGACCTCCTGGAGCGTGTACCGGCCGATGATCTGCCGAACCTGAAGCAGATTGTCCTTGTGGGCGGTGAAGCACCGGGCAATTATATTTCGTATGAAGAGGAAATGAAAGCAGCTTCTGAATCCTTCGATATCGAATGGGTCGACTTGGAGGATGGTATGCTGCTTCACTATACGTCCGGTTCAACAGGAAAGCCGAAGGGAGTGTACCACGTTCATAATGCCATGATTCAGCACTATCAGACAGGGAAATGGGTGCTTGATCTGAAACAAGGTGATGTGTACTGGTGTACCGCCGACCCCGGCTGGGTGACCGGTACAAGCTACGGTATATTTGCACCGTGGCTGAACGGGGTTACCAACGTGATCCGAGGCGGACGTTTCAGCCCGGATGACTGGTACGGAACGATTGCGGAATATGATGTGTCGGTCTGGTATTCGGCACCGACAGCTTTCCGTAAATTGTTGAGCGCTGGTAAAGAGGCAGCAGAAAAACACGACTTATCATCACTCCGACATGTATTGAGTGTGGGAGAACCGTTAAATCCCGAAGTCGTCACATGGGGGCTTTCAGCCTTTGATCTGCGGATCCATGATACGTGGTGGATGACGGAAACCGGCGGTATGCTGATCTGTAACTATCCGGCGATGGATATCCGTCCGGGATCGATGGGTAAGCCATTCCCAGGGATTGAAGCGGCGATCGTAGATAACGAAGGGAATGAGCTTCCGGACAACCAGATGGGGAATCTCGCTATTAAAGAAGGATGGCCGTCCATGATGCGTGCCGTCTGGAACAATCCCGGAAAGTACGAAAGCTACTTCCTGAACGGCTGGTACGTCTCCGGGGACAGTGCGTATAAGGATGAAGATGGATACTTCTGGTTCCAGGGCCGTCTCGATGATGTCATCAACACGTCCGGGGAACGCGTAGGACCTTTTGAAGTGGAAAGCAAATTGATTGAACACGAAGCGGTAGCGGAAGCTGGTGTCATCGGTAAACCGGATCCTGAGCGCGGGGAGATCATTAAAGCTTTCATTACACTGCGTGATGGATACGAGCAGTCCGATGAGCTGCTTGAAGAAATCCGCCAGTTTGTGAAGAAGGGACTCAGCGCCCATGCGGCCCCTCGTGAAATTGAAATCAAGGACACGATACCGAAAACGAGAAGTGGTAAGATCATGCGGCGTTTACTGAAGTCGTGGGAGCTCGGGCTTCCGACAGGGGATACGTCCACATTAGAAGAATAAGCAGGAAAAGCACAGCCTTCCGCTGTGCTTTTCTCTTTGTCGTTTCACGTGGAACGATGACGATATCTGCAGAAAAATTACCGAAGACAGTAGGTGGACAGGATGGAAAAAACATCAACACGATGGATGACGGAGACGCTTGAAACGGTACAATGGTTTGTATTTCTTCTGGCAGGTGCTGTGGCCCTGCCGATCGTGATCGGATCTTTGTTCGGGCTTTCTTTTCCTGAGATAACCGGGTTGATGCAGCGGACGTTATTTGTAGTAGGGGCAGCCTCCTTTCTTCAAGGAGTGGTCGGTCATAAGCTTCCGATTATGGAAGGTCCGGCCGGTATTTGGATCAGTATTTTCGCCGTCATGGCTTTCAGTGGGAAACAGAACGGCGATACGTATCTTGAAACCCTTCAAGTGCTGGAGGGGACGATGCTTTGGACCGGTCTGTTTTTAATTTTATTCGGGATGTTCAAATTGTCGCACAGAGTCTTGTTCGTGTTCACGCCTTTTGTGACCGGGGCTTTTTTATTTATGCTGACGGTTCAGCTGAGCGGAACATTCCTTGAAGGAATGCTCGGTCTTCAGGAAGGAGCGGAGGGGATCAATGGCACAGATGCGTGGACCGCCTTTGTCACTCTTGGACTTGTCCTTGGTCTGTCCATCACAGGCCGGGGGTGGATGAAAAGTTTTGCTGTGTTGATTGGGATCAGTGCAGGATGGGTATTGTATGAAATAGCCGTGCCGGCGCAGGTGGCTGACTCGAAAAGTGTCGAGTGGTTTTCACTCCCTGAAGTGTTTGCCTGGGGGCCGCCTGCCATGACTCCGGGGACCCTTCCCCTGGGGTTTATTACAGCAGTGATTCTGTTGTCGAATCTAGTAGCATCGGTGATTGCTGTCAGTCAGACCATATACGGAAATCCCCGTTATACATATGAGCAGATTAACCGGGGAAGCAGTTTCCTTGGCATCAACCACGGTCTGACCGCTCTTTTTTCTGCGGTGGCCAATGTGTCACTCGCTTCCTCCTCCGGTTTTATGCAGCTGACCGGCCAGAAACGGAAACAGCCGTTTCTCTATGCTTCTTTACTTCTGACCGGTCTGTCCCTGTTCCCTCCTGTGGTCAGGTTCATATCATCCGTACCCGCTCCGGTAGCGAACGCAGCACTTTTGGCTGCATTCGTGCAGTTGATGGGTCTTGGATTATCGAATTTGACGATGGAACCGCTGGACCAGCGGAAGCTGACTATTTTAGGTCTGTCCTTTCTGCTTGGGATCGGACTGATGTTCCTGCCGCCGGATGTATTCACAGGACTTCCAGGTGTGCTCCAGAATCTTCTGAGCAACGGGCTGCTTGTCGGAACGGTACTCGTTATTACATTGAACCAGTTATGGAAGGAATCAAATTAAGGATCCCGTCGCAGGGATTGGATAGAGGAAGTGATCTTTTGGATAGAGAAATCAAAGACATCATTGGTATCGGCATCGGCCCCTTCAACCTTGGACTTGCTGCGCTCGTCGATCAGACGGATGAAGTGGACGGTTTGTTTTTTGAACAGACGATCGAATTCAACTGGCACCCCGGCATGCTCATTGAAAAAATGGATCTGCAGGTACCTTTTTTAGCCGATCTCGTTACGTTTGCTGATCCGAAGAGTCCATATACGTTTATCAATTACCTTCATGAGCATAATCGGATGTTTCCGTTTTTCTTCCACCGCCATTTTGAAATTCCAAGACAGGAATTCAACCATTATATGCAGTGGGTGGCCGGTCAGCTGGATGGGCTGCGCTTCGGCCATACCGTCATCGATGTCATCGATCATAAGGAAGAGGATACACCGCACTATGAAGTGATCGTAGAAGAAACGACGACCGGAGAGAGAAAGCACTTCCGCTCCAGACACGTGGTGATGGGGACCGGGAATGAACCGGTTGTTCTTGATGGGATGGACCGGCTGCCGAATGAGGATGTGCTCCATACGAGCCGCTATCTGTTCCAAAAAGACCAGCTGCTGAAATCGCGTCATGTGGCGGTCATCGGTTCCGGTCAGAGTGCGCTTGAGGTGTTCCTCGATTTGTTGGAGGAGCAGGAACGGAATGATATGAAAGTGACGCTTCTGACGAGATCGGGCGGGTTGTTTCAGCTCGATACGGCGAAGTTTGCCCAGGAGATGTTCACACCTGATTATGTGGATTATTTTCATAATTTAAGTTTTGATCAGCGGAAAGAGGCCCTGAATACGCTCGGTCCACTGCGGAAAGGCATTGCCCCGGATACGCTGACACGGTTGTATACCAAGCTGTACCACCGGACGACTGCGATGGAGGACAGCCGTGTGCTCATCCAGCCGATGACAGAGATCAACGGGGTTGAAGCTGCAAAAGAAGGCGGGTATGACCTGCAGTGCCGCCAGTGGCAGGAAGAGTATGACTACACATACCATGCCGATAAGGTTGTGTTTGCCACCGGTTACAAGCCGCATGTCCCGTCCTGGTTTATGGATCGGTACAAGGATCAGGTGGAATGGGAAGCGGATCAGATGTACAAAGTGTCCCGCGACTACTATCTGGAATTTAAGGATGGCCGGGACCATCACTTCTTCACTTTGACGAATCTGGTGCATTCACACGGTGCAGGGGCCACCAACCTCGGCCTTTCTGTTCACCGCAATGTGCATATCATCAACACCATAGCCGGTAAAGAAGTATATAAAAACCAAAAGGATACCACGTTCCAGACCTTCTCGATGAAGCATTCAGAGTAAGCCGAACCGGTCAGTGGTGTTTAAAAGTCTGATAGACGGGAAGACAATCTACGGAAACACAATTGACAAATCTTTCAAGGAGATGAGTTTTTTATGAGTAAGATTGCATGTCTCGTAACGTCCCATTTTGAAGATGTCGAATATACACAGCCGGCGGATGCCTTCTCTAAAGAAGGTCATGAAGTGACAACGATTGAATGGAAAGCCGGCAAAGAAGTCGAAGGCAAACAGGGAGAAGCATCAGTCAAAATCGACACCTCCATCGACGATGTAAAACCGGAGGACTTCGACGCCTTGTTCATCCCGGGCGGATTTTCCCCGGATATTCTCCGCGGTGATGAGAAGTTCGTTTCATTCGCTAAACATTTTATGGATGAGAAAAAGCCGGTCTTCGCAATCTGCCACGGGCCGCAGCTGTTGATTACAGCTAAAACGCTGGAAGGCCGTACCGCAACAGGATTCAAATCCATCGCTGTTGATATGGAATACGCCGGTGTAGATTATAAGGATCAGGAAGTCGTCGTCTGTCAGGATCAGCTCGTCACCAGTCGTCAGCCGGATGACATTCCTGCTTTCAACCGCGAAGCATTGAAACTCCTTAAATAATGGGTATCACCAAGGGGCCACGGGGATTCTCCTCGTGGCTCTTTTTCTATCATTTGAATCAAGTGGTGGAGAGCCGGAGTATGATCCTATATAATGGAAGGACAAGTGTGCCTACATAATGGATGAAGAACGAGGAGGATCGTTTATGATTGTTATTGAAAAGACGGACCACTTCATCATGATACCCCAGCACGAACACGCCGGCATTTCAGGAAGTATTGTGGATCATTGGAAAAACCACTTCCTGCTGCGCTCCAAGCTGCGGGAAGAAGCGGACTGGGCGATCCGCCAGCATGACCGGGCCTGGATTCCCCTGGATGAGAAGCCTGTTTGGAACGATGAGAAACAACGCCCGTATACATTCGTGGATTATCCGCTCGAGGAAAAGCTGCTGGCTTATGAACGTGGAATTGGTGAGGTGGCTTCGAAGTCCTTTTATGCAGGAATGCTGTGCAGCATGCACTATGCTTCTTTCTTTCAAGAGGACAGCCACGATCCGTTGATTGTTGAATTCCTGAAGCAGGAGGAGAAGCGCCGCAAAGATTTGTATGAGTGGATGGAAATGGACATTCCTTATGACGTCTATCATCTTCATTTTAAACGGCTGCAGTTCTGTGATGACCTCTCTTTGTATGTGTGCATGCAGGAGCCGGGGACACCGAAAGAACAGGAAATCCCATGGTTTAAGGACGGGTTCAGGCAGACGTTTGATTTTGCCCCGGAGGGGATTTATCCGCAGTGGGACAGTGCCCGCCGGGTTATTCTCGATCCATTCCCGTTTGAACAGTCCTTTCATGTACAGATCCCGTATCGAAGAGTATATAAGGAAGAAATTAAACGCCGGGGCTTGGTCGAGGCTTTCCAGGAAGCAGATATCGATCCTGTCACAGTCACATTTGTCGGAAAAGAAGAAAAGCCGCCTCTCTCATGAGAAGCGGCTTTTTTTTATGGGTTTTTTGTCACGCTGAACTGATTGCTGAGAAGGACCCAGTTCTGAGGGAAGGATAACCCGAGCTTCCAGTAGCTGATACCGAGCAGGTTCTTCTCTTTGATGAGATCGAATTTCTTTTGGATCGACCGGGCGTCCTCAAACCAAACTTCATGTTTCTTTCCGTCTGCGTCCGTATAGGTGTAGTACGGTGCCTGTTCCTTTTCATCATAGGAGATAGCGACATTATTTTTACCAGCTGTCTGTATCGCCTGCTGGGGACTGAGGGCTTTGGCGAATTCACCGCCTGGTTCATAGGGGAGCGTCCAGTCATATCCATAGAGATTCTGACCGAGCAGAATTTTCTGTGCCGGCATTTCCGTGAGTGCATAATTGACGACATCGGTGACCGGGCCGATTGGAGAAACGGCCCGCGGCGGCCCTCCGCTGTATCCCCACTCATAGGTCATCAAAACGACAAAGTCTACGATCTCTCCGTGAGCTTTATAGTCATGAGCTTCATACCAGGCTCCCTTTTGGTCCGCACTCGTTTTAGGAGCGAGGGCCGTCGAAATGAGCAGCCCTTCTTTGGACAGCCGCTGCTTTGCTTTTCGCAGAAATTGATTATACGATTCTTTCATCTCCGGTGGCAGGAATTCCATATCGAAATGGACATCCTTAAATCCTACTTGTTTCGTAATCTGGATGATCTCGTCGAGCAGTTTGTCTTGCAGCGCCTCATCGCTGAGGATCTTTCTACCAAGTTCGGCACTGAATCCGTCGTCAGCGAGGTTGGTGACAACCATCATAAGGGTCGCGTCATTTTTCCGCGCTATCTCTTTGAAATTATCGAGCGGGGGCGCTTTTAAGGTGCCGTCCTCCTGGATTTCATAACTGAACGGGGCCAGATAGGTCAGGTTCACGGCCCGCCTTTCCGCCGACTGCCGTAACGTATCGGAGACGGTGCCTCCAAAAGGTTCAATGTAAGCATTGCTCGTAATCGGTGTCGGGGGTTGATCCGGAATATAAAGCCGGAGCCCGACGGGCAGTGTACTGTCCTGGTTCAAACCATTCACGGCGGCCAGACGGCCGGCTGTCATATTGAAACGCTCCGCAATGGTAGAAAGACTGTCCCCCGGCTGTACGAAATAAAACCGGCCGACAATAGGGATCACAAGAGCCTGGCCGATGACGAGGTCGTCCGGAGTTTCTAATTCATTTGCTTCTATGATGTCGTTTGGCGTACTATCATAAAGACGGGCGATCGAATACACAGAATCTCCCTCTTGCACAACATGAATCTGCACGTTCCTCACATCCTTTCTCATCCTTTATCAATGTATGAAATGAAAAAACGGATTTATTCTTAAAATCCTTTCTTCTCTTCAAGGACCCGGATTCTGTGACTGGTTTTCGGATGCAGTCATCAATCTATAGGAAAAGGAGGTGCTTCGGATGGAAGATGAGTATTTCATGAAGCTTGCGATGAAGGAAGCGGAAAAAGCAGAAGCAGAAGGCGAAGTCCCGATTGGTGCCGTCATCGTCAAAGACGACAAGGTGATTGCTTCAGGCTACAATCAGCGTGAACAATCTCAGCGCGCTTCTTCCCATGCAGAATTCATCGCAATCGAGCGCGCCAATGAATATGAAGGAAGCTGGCGTCTGGAAGACTGCACGTTATACGTGACTCTGGAGCCTTGTCCCATGTGCGCCGGTGCCATTCTGCAGTCCAGAATTCCAAGAGTCGTATATGGAGCAGCCGACCCGAAGGCGGGCTGTGCGGGGAGCCTGTACCAGCTTCTGGAGGACAACCGTTTCAACCACGTATCAGAAGTCGCCCCCGGTGTACTGGGAGACGCATGCGGGGATATGCTGTCTCATTTCTTCCGCAGCCTCCGGTCAAAAAAGAAAAAGAAACCGGCTGTAGATAATTAACAGCATGAAATCATTGCATTTTCTGCTGAAAATCGCTATACTTGTATATGCCGTGCTAAGCGGGGAGGTAGCGGTGCCCTGTACTCGCAATCCGCTATAGCGAGGCCGAATTCCCACCCAAGGTGGCACAGCTTTAAGGTCTGCCTTATGTGAGTGGTGTTGACACTCAGGTCCTGCGCAACGGGAACCAGTGAACCCTGTCAGGTCCGGAAGGAAGCAGCAGTAAGCTGTCCCTCCCGTGTGCCGCGGGAGTGCCTGGGTCGAGCCACAACCATAAGTAACGCTTAGGGCTCTGCCATCGAAGGTGGGTGCACGGCATTACATAGTCGTACACACAAGATTCACATATAAGGGGAGCCGTTATGACACGTTCATAACGGCTCCTTTTTTCTATCATTCAAATACGATCCCCCACCTGTCACTTGTCTGCCGGTAATGGTTCACAGCAGGAATGTCTATCAGGTATAATGGGAATGAAACTAAAAAGGGAGAACGGTTTTATGAGCTACCAGGCTTTATATCGTGTATGGCGTCCCCGGGATTTTGAAGGTGTCGTTGGGCAATCGCATATTACGCGGACACTGCAGAACGCAATTGTACAGGAAAAGTTTTCACATGCGTATTTATTTTCCGGACCCAGGGGAACGGGGAAAACGAGTGCGGCCAAGATTTTTGCCAAGGCCGTTAACTGCGAACGCTCCCCTGTAAAAGAACCTTGTAATGAATGTGATGCCTGCCTCGGCATTCAGGACGGCTCCATATCTGATGTCATTGAGATTGACGCCGCCTCCAACAACGGAGTGGAGCAGATCCGTGAGATCAGGGATAAAGTCAAATATGCTCCAAGTGCGGTGCCGTACAAAGTCTACATTATTGATGAGGTGCACATGCTTTCCATGGGTGCGTTCAACGCTCTGTTGAAAACGTTGGAGGAACCGCCGAAGCATGTCATCTTTATTCTGGCGACGACCGAACCACATAAAATTCCGTTGACGATCATATCCAGATGTCAGCGTTTCGATTTCAAACGGATTTCCCAGAAGTCGATGGTCGACCGCATGGTGAAGATCACAGCGGCAGAAGAGATCGCCGTGGCTTCTGAAGCCTTGGAAATCATTGCTCTTACGGCAGAAGGCGGTATGCGTGATGCCTTGAGTTTGTTGGACCAGGCTGTTTCCTACAGTGAAGAGGAAGTTACGATGGATGATGTCCTGGCAGTAACCGGATCTGTATCACAGGCCAGGCTGACAGCTGTCTTGAGAGCTTTGAACGACCAGGATGCCCGGACGGCCCTTGAAGCGGTTGACGATCTCATCCAGCAGGGGAAAGACCCCGGTCGTTTCGTATTCGATCTGATCTACTACTTGAGGGATCTGCTGCTGTATCAAAGTGCTCCGGATCTGGAACACAACCTTGAGCGGGCTATTCCGGATGACTCGTTCCGGACCCTGTCCGCAGAGTTGTCACCAGGCTGGATCCAGCAGGCTATCCGGGAATTGAATCACTGCCAGCAGGAGATGAAGTGGACGACAAGTCCGAAAGTCTTCATAGAAATCGCCATGCTGAACATGGTCGAAGTGCAGGCTGGACCCCAGGTATCCCAGGCGGCGGATTCCAGTGCGGTTGAAAAGCTGTCAGGGAAGATTCAGGAGCTTGAGAAACAGCTGGCTGCCTTAAAAGAAAATGGTCCGGCCCCGCAGGCAGCCGCCCAGCCTGCTAAAAAACGCGCGCCTGCAAAATCAGGTAGAAAAGGGTATAATGTTCCATATGAGCGGATCAGACAGGTGCTCAGTGAAGCTTCCAAGGAAGAGATCAAAAATATCCAGGGCCGATGGGCCGACTTTATGGAAGCACTCAAACAGCAGAATGCGCCGGCCCATGCCACCCTGTTGAACAGTAAACCACGGGCTGCCTCATCGAAAGCGCTCGTTCTGGCTTTCCGTTACGACATTCACTGCTCGCTGGCTCTGGAGCACCAAAAGACCATTGAGCCGCTTTTGACGGAGTATGCTGGAAAGCCGATGACAATCATCCCTATTCCTGAACCGAACTGGCAGGAATTGAGGGAGGAATATGTCCGCAAGCAGAAACAGACGCCGGATGAAGCATCGGAAGTGGATGTGGAAGAAGACGGGGATGTTGAAAGCGTCCCGCAGCAGCCTCAGGAAGACCCGCATATTTCAGAAGCCCGTAAACATTTCGGAGACGATCTGATTGAATTTCAGGATTAACGATCACAAGAGGAGGAATGCCCCATGCGTGGTGGTGGAAACATGAACAATATGATGAAACAGATGCAGAAAATGCAGAAGAAAATGATGAAGGCTCAGGAAGAGCTTTATGAGATGACCTTTGAAGCTTCTGCAGGAGGCGGCATGGTTAAAGTGACAGCAAACGGGAAAAAGGAAATTACGGATGTTGCCATTGATGAGGAAGTTGTCGATCCGGATGATGTAGAAATGCTTCAGGATCTCATCATTACGGCAACGAACGATGTAATCAAGCAAGTGGACGACAAGACTAATGATACTATGGGACAATTCACGAAAGGGATGCCTGGAGGAATGTTCTAGGAGGAATTCTCATGTATTACCCGGAACCAATATCAAAACTGATTGACAGTTTTACAAAGCTGCCAGGGATCGGTCCGAAAACGGCGGTCCGCCTGGCTTTTTTCGTGCTGGAGATGGAAGAAGATGATGTGCTTGATTTTGCCAAGTCCCTCGTCAATGCCAAACGTGAGCTGACTCACTGCTCGATCTGCGGCCACATTACAGATCAGGACCCGTGCTCCATCTGTCAGGATGAATCGCGGGATGCCAAACTGATTTGTGTTGTGCAGGATCCTAAAGATGTAATCGCCATGGAGAAGATGAAGGAATTCAGCGGGAAGTACCACGTGCTTCACGGGGCGATTTCACCGATGGACGGTATCGGACCGGAGGATATCAATGTAGCGGGTCTGATCAACCGTCTGAAGGACGAAGGGGTGGAAGAACTGATTCTGGCTACCAACCCCAATATTGAAGGGGAAGCCACAGCCATGTACATTTCCCGCCTCGTTAAACCTTCAGGAATCCGGATGACAAGGATTGCCCACGGACTTCCGGTCGGCGGCGACCTGGAGTATGCCGATGAAGTAACGTTGTCGAAAGCATTGGAAGGACGCAGAGAACTATAGAAGAAGGTGATGGATTTGTTCGGTAAACAGAAGAAATTAAAAAAAGAAATGGATCAGGAGCTCCTTGTCCGTATCAGGAAGATGAAATACGAATGGGAAAGCCTGGACACCATTATCGAACAAAGCATTGAACCGAGTGAAGAAGGTTTGAACGATCTTGCTTTAGTGAAAGCGAAATACTTCTATCTATTAAGAGAAGCAAGGTATAGAGGCATCAACGCATTGTCCTGAACCTTTGTACTAGCCCTCTGTCTGATTTCATATACTGTTTCTACAGCAGTCAATCAGACAGGGGGTTTTTTTATGGATCCGGTACTGGTCGTTTTATTGTTGAGTCTCGCTGTACCTCTTTTGTTGATTACAGGTATGCCTGCCAAGCCGTTGAAGTGGGTGGGGGCTGTGCTTACGCGGTTAATTGTTGCGGTGATCCTCTTGTTTTTCGTGAATCTGTTTGGAGCGCAGTTCGGCCTGCATATTCCCATTAATGGATTCACAGCTGGTGTGTCCCTTGTGTTAGGACTCCCCGGTGTATTATCGTTAACAGCCATTCATATCTGGATCTTATAAAAGCGGCGGGTTTCCTGCCGCTTTTATCTATGGAAAAAGAAATTAACAAAATAATGATAAAGGTATTGCAATAGATTCATATCCGTGATAAATTATTACTTGTCGCTTTAAGAGAGCGATGCGGTGTTGAAAGACGCCGAAACAAATCACGAAAAAGTTGTTGACATTAACAACCCAGCGTGATAAATTAATATTTGTCGCCAAAAACGACAGCAACAACGCTTTCTCAACTTCATCAAAAAAGTTGTTGACATGAAAATCAACACATGATAAGATGATTAAGTCGCTGTTTTCAAACGGCAGACAACATTTGATCTTTGAAAACTGAACGAACCAACCAGTACGTCAAAACATTTCTTCTTTAATGAAGGAATTCGAAACAAAGCACATTCGGTGTGCAGATGAGCAAGTCAAACTACTTTTATGGAGAGTTTGATCCTGGCTCAGGACGAACGCTGGCGGCGTGCCTAATACATGCAAGTCGAGCGCGGGAAGCGAGCGGATCCCTT
>NZ_WMEW01000013.1 GCF_009856355.1 Halobacillus litoralis
TGATCTTCTTGACCAAGTTAGCTGAGGCCGTGCCCGCGGCAAGCATCCATCGACAAGCGATTCGTGAGAATCAACAACAACCTTTAACCACTTCTCTTGATAGGAAAAGGAGTTTTTCAGTGGCCACGATCCACACAGGGCGCTTTTTCACATTTTCCTCAGCTTGTATAGTATTATGCACAGATACCTTTGAAAAGCCGTACAAAGAGTCCTCAGACGTTTTTCCTGCTGAAAGAGCTGTAAAGGCAGGCCCGATCTCCTCCTCCTTTCAATTAGAAAAACTGCAAAACGGCATAAAAAAACAGCCGGGCTGAAGCCCGGCTGTTTTTACTTTTACAATTACTTCGTGATGTGGATTGGCTGACCGATCGCAACTTCAGCAGCTTCCATCGTGATCTCACCAAGAGTTGGGTGAGCATGGATGGTAAGAGCCAAGTCTTCAGCCGTCATACCAGCTTCAATCGCAAGACCAAGTTCAGCAATCATGTCACTGGCATTTGGTCCGGCAATTTGAGCACCGATAACAAGATCGTCATCTTTACGCGTAACAAGTTTCAGGAACCCGTCACTGTCGTTAAGGGAAAGCGCACGACCATTAGCCGCAAACGGGAATTTAGAAGCTTTCACTTCGTAACCTGCGTCTTTAGCTTCCTGCTCTGTGTAACCAACAGAAGCAAGCTCTGGATCAGAGAATACTACAGCAGGGATGCCGTGGTAATCGATCTCTGTTTTCTCACCAGCAATCGCTTCAGCAGCCACTTTCGCTTCGTAGGAAGCTTTGTGAGCAAGTGGAGGTCCGGCTACGATATCACCAATTGCATAAACGTTATCAAGATTTGTGCGGCATTGGTTGTCGATTTCAATCAGACCTTTATCAGTCATGTTCAATCCAAGATCTTCAAGACCGATTTCATCGGTGTTCGGACGGCGTCCGACCGTGACAAGAACGTAATCAGCGTCGATTGTTTTCGTTTCGCCTTTTACTTCATACGTGACGGTTACACCGTCTTCGGTTTCTTCTACACCTTGAGCCATCGCATTCGTTTCGATAGAGACGCCTTTTTTCTTCAGACGTTTCTTCACGATGGAAGACATCTGTTTTTCGAATCCGCCAAGGATATCTTTCATACCTTCAAGGATGGTTACTTCCGTATCGAAGTTTGCGTACGCTGTACCAAGCTCCGTACCGATGTATCCTCCGCCGATGACGACAAGTTTCTTAGGAACTTCCTGTAGAGAAAGAGCTCCTGTAGAATCAAGGACGCGGTCGGAGAACTTGAAGTTCGGAAGTTCGATTGGACGGGATCCTGTTGCGATAATCACATTGTTGAACGTGTAGGTTTGAGAGTTTTTCTCATCCATAACACGAACCGTGTTTTTATCGACAAAGTAAACTTCACCTTTAACGATGTCTACTTTGTTGCCTTTAAGAAGACCTTCAACACCGCCGGTAAGTTTGTTTACAACACCGCTCTTCCATTCCTGTACTTTGGAAAAGTCGACAGTTGTATTTTCAGATTGGATACCCATGTCGTCGGCACCTTTGGCATGCTCATAACGGTGGCCCGCCTGGATCAATGCCTTGGAAGGTACACAGCCGACGTTCAAGCAGACACCGCCAAGGTTACCCTTGTCAACGATGGTTACTTTCTGACCAGTCTGGGCGGCGCGGATGGCAGCAACATAACCGCCCGGGCCCGCACCTACTACTAATGTGTCTAGTTCAATTGGGAAATCTCCTACTACCATACTTTACGCCTCCATCATGATTAGTTGTGGATCGTTCAGTAAACGCTTGATGTTGTTCATTGCGTGCTGAGCCGTTGCACCGTCAATAATACGGTGGTCAAAGCTTAGGGAAATAGCAAGAACTGGAGCCACTACGACTTCACCATCGCGTACGATCGGCTTATCAGCAATACGGCCGATACCTAGAATAGCTACTTCAGGGTGGTTGATGACTGGTGTGAACCACTGACCACCGGCAGAACCGATATTCGTAATCGTCGTGGAAGCACCTTTCATTTCTTCACCGGAAAGTTTACCATCACGGGCTTTTACAGCCAGTTCATTGATTTCACTTGAGATAGAGAATACAGACTTACGATCCGCGTCTTTAACGACAGGAACCATCAGACCTTTTTCTGTATCGGCAGCAATACCAATATTATAGTAATGTTTCTGAATAATTTCATCCGTATTGTCATCAATTGACGTGTTCAGAACAGGGAATTTCTTAAGTGTAGAAACAAGGGACTTCACAACATATGGAAGGTAAGTCAGCTTGATATCCTGTTCAGCAGCTACGCTCTTGAACTTCTTACGGTGGGCAACAAGTTCAGAAACATCCACTTCATCCATCAATGTTACGTGAGGAGCTGTATGCTTGGAGTTCACCATAGCTTTGGAGATCGCTTTACGGATACCGCTCATCTTCTCACGAGTTTCTGGATAAGCTTCGCCTGCAGCTGGTGCTGCCGGTTTGCTGGATGCTGCTTCTTCCTGCTTCTCTTCCTGTGCAGGTGCTTCAGCGGCTTCTGTTTGTCCACCGTTCATGAAGCTTTCGATATCTTCTTTAAGAATACGGCCGTTTCTGCCTGAACCCTGGACCTGACGGATTTCAATGTCATTGTCACGGGCAAACTTACGTACAGACGGCATAGCGATGACGCGCTTGTCTTCGTCTACATCTGCAGAAGCTGCAGCCGGCTGTTCCGTTTTTTCTTCTTTACTTTCTTCCTTAGGAGCCTCTGCTTCTTCTTCCTTGCTCTCTTCCTGAGGAGCTTCAGAAGACCCAGTGTCCTCGGAACCGTCATCAATTGTGATGATTACCGTTCCTACTGTTGTTGTTTCGCCTTCGTCGACGTGGATCTCTTTTACAGTTCCGTCCACCTGGGAAGGAATTTCAACGACAGCTTTGTCGTTCTGTACTTCACAGAGTACGTCGTCTTCTTTAACTTCATCGCCTGGTTTGACGAACCACTTTGCAATTTCACCTTCGTGGATACCTTCACCGATATCAGGCAGTTTAAATTCAAATGCCACGGGTATTCCCTCCTAGTAATTAGAGATAATTAAAAGTTCATAACGTCGTTGACTTTTTCAACGATCGTGTTGTGGTTAGGAAGCCATACTTCTTCCGCTTGAGTAAATGCATAAACAGTATCTGGTGCAGCTACACGCAGAACCGGAGCTTCAAGGTGAAGAATCGCTTTCTCCTGGATTTCAGCTACAATGTTGGAAGCAATTCCTGCCTGTTTTTGTGCTTCCTGCACAACAACAGCACGGTTTGTCTTCTTCACGGATTCAAGAATCGTTTCGTAGTCCACTGGGGAAACCGTACGAAGGTCAAGAACCTCAGCGCTGATTCCGTTTTTCTCAAGCTCTTCCGCCGCTTTAAGGGAAGAATGAACCATTGCGCCATAAGCGACAAGTGTTACGTCGGTACCCTCGCGCTTAACAGCTGCTTTATCAAGATCAACAGTATACTCTTCTTCCGGCACTTCTTCACGGAAAGAACGGTAAAGCTTCATGTGCTCAAGGAAGATGACTGGATCATTGTTACGGATGGAAGAGATCAAAAGACCTTTGGCATCGTAAGGGTTGGATGGAATGACTACACGCAGACCAGGCTGCTGTGCCATTAGACCTTCAAGGCTGTCCGCGTGAAGTTCAGGCGTGTGTACCCCGCCGCCGAACGGAGAACGAACCGTGATCGGCATTGGACGTGTACCACCGGAACGGTAGCGGTAACGAGCCATTTGGCCGCTGATCGCATCCATTACTTCGTAAACGAAGCCGAAGAATTGAATTTCTGGTACTGGACGGAACCCGGTAAGAGCCAGTCCAATGGACATACCGCCGATTCCGGATTCAGCTAGTGGTGTATCGAATACACGATCTTCGCCGAATTCTTTTTGAAGACCTTCAGTAGCACGGAATACTCCGCCGTTTTGACCAACGTCTTCACCGTAGATCAGCACGTTTTCATCATTGTTAAGTTCTGTGCGCATCGCGTCTGTGATGGCTTGGATCATTGTCATTTGTGCCATGATTTACTTCGACTCCTTTTCCTTATATTCTTCCAGCTGTTCCTGCAGGTTAGATGGAAGTTCCTCGTGCATAATACCGATAAGGTCGGTAACTGACTGCTTAGGAGTATTATCAGCTTCTTTAACAGCTGCTTTAATTTCTTCTTTTGTTTTTTCGATCAATTCGTTTTCTTCCTCTTCAGACCAAAGGCCTTTAGCTTCAAGGAACTTACGGAAACGAACGATTGGATCTTTCTTCTCCCACTCGTTATCTTCGTCTTCTGTACGGTAACGGGTCGGATCGTCACCAGCCATTGTGTGCGGGCCGTAACGGTAAGTAAGAGTTTCGATCAATGTAGGTCCTTCTCCGTTTACAGCACGGTCACGAGCTTCTTTCGTAGCCGCGTAAACAGCAAGAACGTCCATACCATCAACCTGGATACCTTCAATACCGGCAGCAACTGCTTTTTGAGCAATTGTCTGAGCTGCAGACTGCTTTTCAACAGGTACAGAGATCGCAAAGCGGTTGTTCTGTACAACGAAAATCGCCTGGGCACCGAAAGCACCTGCGAAGTTGATACCTTCGTAGAAGTCACCCTGGGAGGCACCGCCGTCACCAGTATAAGTAATCGCTACAGCGTTTTGGCCGCGCTTTTTATAGCCAAGACCAACGCCGGCTGTTTGTGTAATTTGTGCACCGATAATGATCTGCGGGCTTACTGCGTTCACACCCTCAGGCATTTGGTTTCCTTTGAAATGTCCACGGGAGAACAGGAATGCCTGGTGAAGCGGAAGACCGTGCCAGATCAATTGTGGTACGTCACGATAGCCTGGAAGGATAAAGTCCTCTTTTTCCAAAGCAAACTGGCTTCCCAGCTGAGAAGCTTCCTGCCCTGCTGTTGGAGCATAGAAACCAAGGCGTCCCTGGCGGTTAAGCGCGATAGAACGCTGGTCCAAAATACGCGTATATACCATACGGCGCATGATTTCTTTTAAATCTTCATCTGATAGGTCAGGCATGAAATCGTCATTTACGATTTCGCCTTCTTCGTTAAGGATTTGAAACGTTTCGAACTGGTTTTCAATGTTCTCTAGAGTTCGTTTCAAGTCATTCACCCTTTCCTTTCGTATTTTAAAATGGATGCTGTAAGTAGCTTTCCCAATTATGAAAAAAACTGTACCGATTTGCTCTTTACGTTTTACCCCTCACGTCTATGGATTAATCATGACGGGAAGATATCTAAAACTGTTACAATTGTTAACTAAGATTCAATGGTACAATGTCAATCCACTTTGTAGTTTAGCTCAATTCGTCATCATTCGTCAATCACTTCGCTGTAGATAATATCTATATGGTGAAAGAGCCAATGCACAGCCGTCGAAAAAAGGCTGATTCCGAGGGGAAAATCACTCATACTGTATCACCCGAAAATTTAAGCCTGTATTAATCTTACGTTTTTTCCCCTTAATAATCAAATGGGCTGCTTTGGTGTAAAGCCGTCCTGAAAGGCCCGTATGAGACACGCCCGGAAGTACAGTCCCCTTCCTTCAATAAGGACGCCCTTGTAAAGAAAGGTTTCTCTTATCGTAATGGATGTACTAAAGATCTCGAGCCGGCCAGCAGTACTAAATCGTAGTGATGCGGGGCCCTTCCACTGCATAAAACAACAAAAGACCCGCTTTCCTGCACAGCGGGTCTTTTGTTTTAGGACGCATCTTCTTCTGTCGTGTCCTCTTCGGATTCTTCATAGGTCACTTCCAGTTCCATCGTCTCATAAAGCTCTTTTTTCAATGTGTTGTATTCATCTGTATACTGGTTGAACGCTTCATTCTTCTCGATCACCTGATTGTAGCTTTCGTTGATCTGTTCGACCTGGGCTTTCAGGTCCTCTTCCTTCAGGTCTTCCTTCTGAGTCATTTCATACAATTCCGCATCAAGCGTGAGCGCCTCATCATAAGCATTGTATAATTCTTCATATGTACTATACCGCTTTTCCATCACATCAATGAGTTCCTGTGCTTTATCCCGGGCTTCCTCATTCTCTTCACCAAGATCTTCTACAGGAGATTTAATCTCATCAAATTCAGCTTTAGCTGCATCGATGCTCTCTTTTTCAAGCTCGAGCTTATTTCTGCGCTCCTCTACAATGCCAGCTGCTTCCTCTGATTTTTCCTTGATCTGATCAAACTGGTCCATATTCAAAGCAATGATTTCGTCATAAAGCTGTTGTTCCTTTTCCTCCAGTTCAACCATCGGCTCCTGCTGCTCACGGAAGGTTTCCTCCTGTGAAACAGCCTCCTCTAAATGTTCGTAAATTTGTTCTTCCGGTTCCTGATTCGAACATCCTGTCATAACTATGGCAGCTGCAGCCAGCGCCCCGATCATCGTATGTAATCGCACAACATTTCCCCCTCGTAATCCCTGACACATTATTGTAAACTAAGCATATCTACAATAGTATAATAATTGGCAGGAATTGAAAAGTACCGAATTGATTTACCTGCCCTGTCAATGAAAATACAGAGAAGGATATAAGGTTGAAAGGATGTTGTTTGATGATCACAATGGACGATATTGTCCGCGAGGGGCACCCCGCATTAAGGACAGTAACAGAAGAAGTACCACTCCCTCCTTCCGATAAGGATAAGAAAACATTGGAGGAAATGGTTCAATACTTGAAAAACAGCCAGGATGAACAGGTGTGCAGCCGTTACGGCCTGCGCCCGGGCGTCGGTCTTGCGGCACCGCAGATCAATGTGAATAAACGCATGCTGGCGGTGCATTTTACAGATATGAAAGATAAATTATACAGCTACGGCCTGTTCAACCCTCGTATAGTCAGTCATTCTGTTGAACGCACGTATCTATCCACGGGGGAAGGCTGTTTATCCGTGGACCGGGAAGTTCCAGGTTATGTTCCCCGCTACCGTAGAATTACGGTGAAGGCGACGGACCTCGAAGGCAATGAAGTTAAATTACGTTTAAAGGATTATGCAGCCATTGTCTTTCAACATGAAATTGATCACCTTCACGGAGTGATGTTCTATGATCATATTGACCAGGAACAGCCATTTAAAGAACCGGAAAATGCCACACCCGCCGACCGATAAAAAAAGAGCGCCGCTGTCCATTCAGCGGCGCTCTTTTTATTATTTTAATAATCCTAATTCATAAATCGCATGTGAAAGACCGTCTTCTGCGACATCAACCGTCACAAAATCACTCACTGCCTTCGTTTCAGATACAGCATTCCCCATAGCTACACCGGTACCGACCTCACGGATCATTTCAATATCATTCAATCCATCGCCAAAGGCAAAAGTATCCTCCATACGCAGGCCGGCAGCTTCTACAAGTTTCTTGATACCTTCTGCTTTTGAACCTCCTTGAGGAAGCACATCGCAGGAAACCGGGTGCCAGCGGATATAATCAAAAGCCGGGAAAGCTTCCCTGTATTCTTCAATTTCATCGCCCTCACAGAAGATCAAGGACTGATAAATCTTTCTTCCTTTATAAAAGGATGCGTCTTCATAAGGATGATCAATGTATAAAGTTCCAAGACTTGACGAAATATCTTCATGATCAGGAGTGGAAGCTCTCATTTCTTCATGGTTCATGAACACCATTGGGTGATCATTGGATTCTGCATGAGCATGCAGCTTCTCCAGGTCCGGGCCTGAAAGCGGGTTTGTGTAGACTTCCTTCCCTTCAAAGACGACATACTGACCATTGAAACTGATATAGGAATCGATTCCAAGCTCTTCCCTCAGTTCTTTGTACATAAACGGAGCCCGTCCGGTGGCAATGGCACAGTAAACCCCCTGCTCCTTTAAATCCTGAATCGCTTTTTTCGTCTTTTCAGGAAGCTTTTTATCGTGGTCCAGCAGTGTTCCGTCAATATCAAAAAAGGCAATTTTCTTATCCATAAGCGTTCCTCCTGCGTATTCAAATTCTTTATCATCTGCGTTCTTATCATAGCATGTCCTGCTCTTTGGCTATACTGTAGCATGAGTGGATAGGTTTGAGAAGAAAAACACACCATAATGACAAAATATAAAATGTAAATGTTTCATTCTTTCACAAACCGTATTATACTAGAGATAACAGGGATTGGGCGGTTTAACGTTTTTGGCGTTTTCTTCATCAACTTAAAGGGGATGGATGCAAATGATGAAGCGTCTGAGAAGAAAGCTTAGAAAACGTTGGAAAAATTTTATGAAACGGAAGACATACGCGTAAATCAATGTTTCAGGTGTACGGCCACCTGCACATACAAGAATCATTACCATAGACGATTGAATCGTGCTATGATGATGAGAGGACATGAATGTGGAAATTATATCTAGTTAGGAGCGATAACGTAATGATATTCAAAGTATTGTATCAGGAACTTGATACTGAAGTTCCTGTCCGCGAACGTACAGACAGCATGTACCTGGAAGCGGAAACAGAAAGACAAGTACGTGAAAAATTAAAAAATGCAGGATTAAATATCGAATATATCCAGGTGCTTGATGAGGATCACCTGGCATATGAGCAGCAATCCGAAGATTTCAAGCTGGAGCAGTTCTAACCGATGAAATTCGTAAAAAATGACCAGACCGCCGTGTTTGCCCTTGGAGGCCTCGGTGAGATCGGTAAAAACACATACGGTGTACAATTCCAAGACGAAATCATCCTCATTGATGCAGGGATTAAGTTCCCGGAAGACGAACTGCTCGGTATCGACTACGTCATTCCGGATTATACTTATCTCGTGCAGAACCAAGATAAAATCAAAGGTCTGTTCATCACGCACGGCCACGAAGACCACATCGGTGGTATTCCCTACCTTCTGCGTGAACTGAATATTCCAATCTATGCCGGCAAGCTGGCCATCGGCTTAATCCGTAACAAACTGGATGAGCACGGTCTGCTCCGCAGTGCGAAATTGAACACGATTCAGGAAGAAGACGTGATCAAATTCCGCAAAACGTCCGTTTCCTTTTTCCGGACGACACACAGTATCCCCGATTCTTACGGAATCGTCGTAAAAACACCACCGGGTAATGTCGTTCACACAGGTGACTTCAAATTTGACTTCACTCCTGTAGGTGAGCCGGCAAACCTTGCTAAAATGGCTGAAATCGGTAAAGAAGGCGTTCTTGCCCTCCTTTCTGACAGTACCAATAGTGAGGTTCCTGGTTTCACTAAATCCGAACGTGTTGTGGGCCAAAGCATCCATGACATCTTCACGCGTATGGACGGCCGTTTAATCTTCGCGACCTTCGCGTCGAACATCCACCGCCTCCAGCAGGTCGTGGAAGCCGCTATTAAACATGGTCGTAAAGTTGCCGTATTCGGCCGCAGTATGGAATCTTCCATCCGTATCGGCCAGGAACTTGGATATATCCGTGCCCCTAAGGATACATTCATTGATGCCCAGCAGATCAACCGTCTGCCGGCTAACGAAGTCGTCATCCTTTGTACCGGATCCCAAGGTGAACCAATGGCCGCCCTGTCAAGAATCGCCAACGGAACCCACCGTCAGATTCAAATTCAACCAGGCGACACCGTTGTGTTCTCTTCTTCCCCAATCCCTGGAAACACAATCAGTGTCAGCCGTACCATCAACAAATTGTACCGTGCAGGTGCTGACGTTATTCACGGACCATTGAATGATATTCATACGTCCGGACACGGCAGCCAGGAAGAAATGAAGCTCATGCTCCGCCTGATGCAGCCGAAATTCTTCATGCCGATCCACGGGGAATACCGCATGCTGAAAGAACACGTGAAATTGAGTCTGGACTGTGCGGTTCAGGAGGAAAACTGCTTCGTCATGGATAATGGTGACGTCCTTGCCCTTGGCAAGGAAGAAGCCTCCGTTGCAGGAAAAATCCCGTCCGGATCTGTATATGTAGACGGAAGCGGAATCGGTGATATTGGGAATATCGTTCTCCGCGACCGCCGTATTCTATCCGAAGAAGGTCTCGTTATCGTCGTTGTCAGCATCAACATGAAGGAATTTAAGATTGCTTCCGGTCCTGATATCATCTCCCGCGGATTTGTCTACATGAGAGAATCCGAGGACTTGATCAAAGAGGCCCAGCAGCTTGTCAGTTCCCACGTTGAAAAAGTGATGGAACGCCGTACGACTCAATGGTCTGAAATTAAAAACGAAATTACTGATACCATCGCGCCGTTCCTGTTTGAAAAAACAAAACGCCGTCCGATGATCCTTCCAATCATCATGGAAGTGTAATGAGAAAAGCCCGCTGTCTTTCGACAGCGGGCTTTTTATTGTTGAATTATATTAAACGCTGAATGGATTTTTTAAGGTCAGGAAGATCCAGCGTCCCGGATTCAAAGAATTCCTTCACAATATACTTGGAATAATTGACAGCTGAAGTATAATCAATTTTTCCTGGGAGTGGTGCCTGATCTTCAATGGCCACATCGATCAGAACCGGTTTATCAGATAAGAAGGCCTGCTTCATTTTAGTGCCAAGCTCTTCATAGGACTCAATACGGTACCCTTCTGCCCCGCAGGCTTCAGCAAATTTAGCGAAATCCACTTCGCCGAGATTCGTGGCATAATTCAGGTGTCCCATCTGTTCCTGCTCATATTTAATCATTCCGATTTTACTGTTATTTAAGACGACCATCTTAATCGGCAGGTCGTATTTAACAGCCGTAACGAAATCATGCATGACCATTGAAAAACCACCGTCGCCGGATACTCCGACCACCTGCTTTTCCGGATGAGCTTTCTGTGCCGCAATAGCACCGGGAAGTCCACTTCCCATTGTTCCGAGCCAGCCGGAAATCAGGAATTTCTGGTTGACCAGGTGAAGGAAGCGTGTCAGCCATACGGTAACGTTCCCAACGTCGCCGGAAACGACGGCCCCGGGCTTCAAGTGTTTTTCCAGTTCATACATCACTTGAGGCGCATGAAGAGGGTCTTCTTCCCTTCTCTTTTCTTCCTGGACGGCAATGCGCCAATCCTTCATCTTTTCCTGATAATAGGACAAATACTTACGGCTTTCCACAGGTGTTATTGAATCTGTCAGGGCCTTCAAGGTTTCCCGGCTGTCGCCGGCAAGTCCTGTGGTAATGGGATAATGCTTCCCAAGGTGAGCAGGTTCCCGGTCAATCTGAACCGCCTTCACCTGTTCAGGTAGAAAGTCCCGGTAAGGGAACTGGGTTCCGACCAAAATAAGGAGGTCTGTTTCCTTCATGGCGTGATAGGCGGGTTTTGTTCCAATCTGACCGTGCTGTCCTAAGCAGTAGGGATGATTATCCGGAATAATTCCTTTTCCTAGCAGACTCATGATAATCGGCGCTTTGATCGTTTCTGCGAAGGCAATCAGTTCATTTGCCGACGATTTGGTTCCCTGTCCGGCAAGGATGAGCGGCTTCTCTGCCTGTTCAATCAATCTCCTTGCTTCATTTAGATTTTCCTGACCAGGAAAGATTTCCGGTTTGAAAAATTCGCCGGAGGTACGTCTCGTCTTATCACTCTGTTTTTCAGCAAACAAATCATCCGGTACAATCAATACAGAGACTCCCTTATTGGCGTAGGCTTCCTTGACTGCCTGATCCAGCAGATCCGGAAGCTGCTCTTGGGTTTCCGCACGCTGATTAAAGACAGAGACATCATCAAACAGGCGTTCCAGATTAATTTCCTGAAACGCTCCTGTCCCTATTTCTTCGCTGTGAACCTGTCCAACGATGGCAAGGACAGGCGCACCATCAGCCTTCGCGTCATAGAGTCCATTTAATAAATGGATGGCTCCCGGTCCTGCTATCCCCATAGTCACGCCAAGCTTACCGGTCAGCTTCGCATAAGCGGCAGCTGAAAGGGCGCCGGTCTCTTCATGGCGGACCTGGAGAAATTCAATCTCGTCCTTTCTTTTACGTAAATCATCGATTAATTCATTTATAGAATCACCTGGCATGCCGTATACATGATCTACACCCCAGTCGATCAACTGCTGTGTTAATAGGGCTCCTGTACGCTTTTCAAACATGTGCTTCATCCTTTCAACTTGCTGAATTTCTGCATCTACCCTTTGTATTTCCTTAACCCTTCTTTCGTAAACAAAAAAAGAACGGGCCGTATCAGGCTCGTTCTGCAGGTCTCTTCCTATACATCCCCGTTCTCATTGTCCAAAAGGGCTGAAACTTCCTCCAGCTGGATCAACAGTTCCTCCATCATCGATTCGACCTCAACAAGATCGGCGGTCTTTTCCACCGTCCCTCTTTCCTCCTGTTTTTGTATGAGGTAGAGGAAAAGCAGCTTCAAGGAGTCTTCTTCGAGGAAAATGAAACTTTGATCATCAGCCCGTCTGGCACTCTTCTTCTGTTTCAGTTTTTCAACGAGCCACTGCTTGATGAACCTCTGTACATCTTCTTCCGCCATTACTCTCCCTCCCCTTTCACACCACTTGCACTCATCTGATTTAAGGAAGGGACACCTGATTCCCACCCTTTTCCATAGGCGTACCCATGCACACTGGCAGCATAAGAGGTTTCATGCTTCCACTTCAGTTGAAAATTTGCGAAAGTGAGAGATCCTCCCGGTTCAATGCCTGTATGGTCCAGAGGCTTCAACCAGAATTCATTTTTCTTCTGCTGTTCATCCATTCGAACCCAGGCCCCTGCCGCCTTCATTTTTCCAGCCTGTTCTTTATGTACATATTTCCCTGAGAATTGAAAAGGGGCATCCTCCGACATCTTAAGGCAGATATAAGGGTCGTGCATCTTCTGGTGACTCAAATTTCGAATATGGAAGCTTGCAATCATCATACATTCCTGGTCGGTATCATGGGAGATATGGATGGAATGGGTAAAAAAACAAATGACAGCCTCCCGCTGCCCTGCCTTCCACGCGTTGATTTTTTCCCGGATGTCCTGGATGCGGGCCTCCTGCTGCTTTTTCAACTGTAACAACCGTTCCATGCAACGCCACCTCCAAAAAAAATACAAGAGAGGAACGGTGTCCTCTCTTGTATTTATGCAACTGGATCAGCCATTATCACCATTGTCACCAGTCGGGAACAATACCGGACACTGCGGCGGCATTGTTGGAGCCGGGCAAGGCGGGATTGGAAGCATATCACGCGGCTCACAGAATTCAGCGATAAGCTCAAGCGTCACGGGATACGTAGACTGGATGCTCTGGCAGAGACGGACGGAAACCGTAATGTCATCAAGGGAATCCCCATCTGTACCATTTTCTTCACATGTGAAGTTACAAACGAAGCAGTCGAGGTCTGTATAAGTAACCTCTACGTCTGTTCCATCTGGAGCGCACAGCAGAACCTGCTCACAGCGGACGAAATCAGCTTCGCCTACTTCTACCACAGCTCCACCATTTTCTGCTGTCAATTCTACAGAAATGACTACCGTAAAGTATTTACGGATGTTCACAAGCTGAAGCGTCAACAGAGTACCGTCAACGACAAGCTCCTGGTCTACGCGTCCGACAATTTCAATTGGATCGTCTTCACGCGGCTCGACTGTACAGATGACCTCTTCAATGTCGTCACACTCAAGCTGTTCTCCTGAAGGACCGACGGGAAGATCAAAATCTCCGATTGTTAAATCAAACGAAGCCTCATTGATTACCCAGTCATAAACTTTTGTTGTGTTGATACATAGGAGCTCCTGGCCCCCATTAAGATTTTTTGCTTGCATGGTTAGCAAACACCTCCGAATAAGATTTTTCTTTCACTCGTAGCATATGTGTGGAAAAAAGCTTGGGTCTAGTACATTCGCTGATGTTTGGTTGGATTTTACAATTTTGTGCGAACACCTATATTACATGCAGAAGACGCCATATGGTGTCTGTCCCCTTTAAAGGAAATATCCCGGACATAACGTATGTGGAGCACGCATAAGCTGATATGTAAAAAGAGCCGCTTTACAACCATGGGCCGGTGTCTCTAAACCCACCCATTCTTGTGTCACGGATCGGCAGGGAATCAATACTATAATACTGTGCTGGTAAGGGTGATGAATGATGGAGCCGTACAGCCATACAGGACCAGACCATGTGGAACTTCTGAAATGGAACATCCGCCTTTTCAAAGAGATGATCCAATCGCTGGAAAATGGGGACTGGACTGTGGAAGAGGGGTACAGGGGAAAAGACCCACTTCATTATAAGTTATTGTTAGA
This sequence comes from Halobacillus litoralis, assembly GCF_009856355.1. Classification (GTDB taxonomy): domain Bacteria; phylum Bacillota; class Bacilli; order Bacillales; family Halobacillaceae; genus Halobacillus; species Halobacillus litoralis_B. Next base: position 14,197 of record NZ_WMEW01000013.1, read on the forward strand.
AGGAGTTATTAACAAAATGGAAGAATTCAACCAGCAGCTTGAGCAGCGTACCAATCAGCTCACCGCTCAAGTGCAGCAACTGAGTGAGCATGTTCATCTATTGATTGATGATGTGGAAGGCATTAAGGAAAAGCTTGACCGCCTGCAATTGAATGACTTGATTCAAAAAATGAACGTGATCATCGAACAGCAGGATGACAAGGAACAGGAACAAGTGCAGCAATCCGAGAATGACCGTTTGAAAAGGGAAATCGATCAACTGAAATCTGAAATGATGGCTCAAAAGACGCAGGAATACGCAGAGCCGCATCCCCCGGTCCAGGAACAGACAGGGCCTAAGGTTTCAGAATACAGGAGACTTAAAACGATGCTGCATTCCTCCCCCATGTATCCGGCACAGCGACAGGACTATTACCCTCCGCAGCAGCCTTATCCCTACTCCAACCCTGCCTCCTACTATCCACCTCAGCCGGGCCAGTATCAACAGAACTATCCAGTCCCCAACGAATCGACACGAAGGGGCCAAAAACGATCATCCAGACATCCGTTTATTGAACCTGTCAAAAATACCATCTTAAAGTCGAGCGCAAAAAAAAACGATAAAGAACCAGCCCAGGACGTGAATGTCCATCATCCATCGGCGTTGACTATTGTACAGGAGGATCCGGAAAGCAAAAAAGCGCTTGTTCAATCCATTGCTCATTCGATATCATCCATCCCGGCCCCGGAACCAACTCCACCTGAACAGCCGGCACTGAGAGGTATCAAACGAACGTCCCCTGTATCCATCGAGAAGGCCAAAATTACACAGAAGCCGGATGCCGAACCCGTACAGAATGTCCAGGAACCGGTGTCAGAAAAGGAAACTCCTGCAAAAAAACGAGAGTTTTCCTCCATTTTTTCTATCTTTCAGAAGTGGAATGGGTAGAAGTGAGGATTGCTCAGCAGCTGTACCAGCAGATGGTGGATCACGGATATACCAGTCTTCCTAATGAAGCGTGCGGAATGGCTTCCGGAAAAGACGGGCAGATTGAACAGGTGTGGCCGCTTGTGAATGAACGCCCCTCCCCCCATCGTTTCTTTGTTAGTAAGTCCATCGTTTTCTCTACTCTTGAGGCCATTGAACAATCCGGGCAGCAGGTGCTGGCCATCTACCACACACATCCTGGAACAGCACCGGTGCCCTCCTCTTATGATCTTCAAAGTCATCCGGACACTAAGGTGAAAATGTTGATCATTTCCTATAAATTCACGCCTCCCCGCTCCGCCTGCTACTCTGTATTGTCCGGCCGGTATGTCAAACACCCATTTCACATCGGAGACCGTTAAGCGCCCTTCCCTTTTTTCAGGATGTGCTTATACTACAGTATTAAGGTGTAAGGAGAGGTGGCTGTGAAAGAAAGACGAAGTAAAAAACTGGTTAAGGTCAACCGGACCATAAAAAGTACACCAAGCCCAATCGTAATTGAAACGACGAAAAACAAAGTCGAACGTCCCGTTAGACGAGGGGGCTGCTGTCTAAAAAGGAAAAGCTGATTGATTCTCGCCTCCGAATGAGACCAATGAGCGGCAAGTCCTTATTTATTATTATCATTATTTAAAATAAAAAGCCCCGGTTCCTTTTTGGAATCCGGGGCTTCTGGTTTAGTCCTCTACTACAAGATTTTTCTCAAAACGGCTGATGTCCTTATCAGCTCCAATGACGATCAGGACATCACTTTCCCTGATCTCCTCGGTAGCCATTGGAGAGACAATCACATCTTTCTCCCGCTTAATAGCAACGACGTTACACCCATATTCTGCACGGATATCGAGGTCCACCAATGTCTGCCCGCCCATTTTACTGCCGGCTTTCACCTCGACAACGCTGTGGTCATCGGAAAGCTCGATGTAATCCAGAATATTATTGGAAATGATATTATGAGCAATCCTTTTCCCCATATCTCTTTCCGGGTGGACGACTTGATCGGCACCGATTTTGTTCAGGATTTTTTCATGATAATCATTCTGGGCTTTGACTGTAATCATTTTGATGCCCATCTCTTTCAAAATCAAAGTGGTCAGCATGCTGGCCTGTATATTGTCCCCTATGGCGACAATGACATGGTCAATATTACGGAACCCGAGCTCTTTCAGCGCATTTTCATCCGTCGAATCTGCTATGACAGCGTGGGACGCTATATCTCTGTATTCATTGACTTTGTCTTCATCCAGGTCAAGGGCGAGTACTTCCATTCCTTCGCGGCTCAGTTCCCGGCAGATGCTGCCCCCGAACCTTCCAAGACCAATAACAGCGAATTCCTTCTTCATGTTTCACGACTCCCATCTATCACGTAAAAATCTATGCTTATTCTATCACACAATGGTTATCATCACACCACAAAATAGAGAACCACGCCCCGCAGGCGCTCCGACCTCTCCCGTCCCGCGTAGGAACGTTCACTTATCTTGGAAAGACTGCTGTTTAGAGCCTGGAGGGTCCGTCTTGTGCAGGAATGGGACTCCTTCTGCAGGGGTTTGATGAATGTTTGCCCTCCCTAAGATTATGAAGGATAAAAAAAGAAGATTTTCTGTTCGACAGAAAATCTTCCTTTTATCAAAAACATCCAGGGAACGCATTCATGAAAAACGCTCTCATGGAACACCGGCACCAGGCCTGCGCCCAAGAGGCCCTGCATGACCACCCTGCGTAATGAGTAGAGAAGTATCCCTTCTCTACTTTTTCCCCTTAACGTAATCTGCATCGAACAAGAACATGCGCATCAGGAGAATCAGCGATGGAATCAGCAGCAAAAGACCTGCGATAAAGACGATGACAAGCGCCACAGCCATCGATTCATTCGTGACAGCATTGGTGACTGTTACATACGGGTACAGCAGATAAGGCAGATGAGAAGCTCCATATCCGAAGAAAGCCACGAAGAACTGAAGCATCACGGCGATAAACGCCCATCCGTAAAATTTTCCGATATAAACGAGAAACAGGGCAATAACAAAAAACCCTACAGAAATACCGAAGACCCACCATAAGTCAATCGCCCGTTGAAAATGCTCGGCATTCTGCTGACTCAAAGCAATAAACGTGGTCAGACTGGCAATAATGGTCGGAGAGCTCCAGAATAACGCATACTTCCTGACGATTTCGAGAGCGGGCCGGTCTCCCGCACGATGAGCATAATACGTTAAAAACATCGCGCTGATATAAAGAACAGAAACAATGGCCAGAAATACGACACTCCATGAATAAGGACTTGAGAAAAGCTCTCCATAGAGCAGCTGAACACCATTCTCCGTCTCTTCTATAAATCCGCCTTCTGAGATCGTCAGAGCCGTTGACAGGGAAGCCGGAATAAGCAGCCCTGTTGCTCCGTAGAGGAACATGTACAAGGAATTATCCTTTGATCCGTAATTCTCAAACGCATAAAAGGAGCCCCGGATGGCAATAAGAACAATGGCAATACTCCCCGGAATCAACAGAGACTGCCCGAAATAATAGGCCATATCCGGGAAGAACCCGACGAGACCGACGAAGAAAAAGACGAAGAATACGTTCGTCACTTCCCATACCGGTGAAAGGTAACGGGAAATCAGCTGATTAATCAAATGATCTTTTTTTGTCAATCTGGCATAGTAGGCAAAAAAACCAGCTCCGAAGTCCACAGATGCCACGATCAAATACCCGTACAGGAAAAACCAGAGGACTGAAATACCAATGATTTCATAGCTCATGACTGTCCCTCCCTGCTCGCTGCGGCTGTGTTCGGAAAGCGGTGTTCTAATTCAAGCTCCGCCGGCTTCCCTTTGAAGATTTTGCGGAGCGTCAGCAGACATCCGACTGCGAGAACAAAATAGACGGCAGCAAAGAGGGCAAACATCCAGCCGATATAAGGCGACGTCGTCGATCCTTCCGCAACGGTCATAAATCCTCTCAAAATCCACGGCTGTCTCCCGACTTCGGCATAAATCCATCCGAATTCAATGGCGAGCATCGTCAATGGACCTGCCGCCGCCACTCCCCATAAGAGGAACGGGTGGAATGGGTTTCCTTTTTTCCACTTCCAAAGCACAAGGAAAAGCAGGGAAATACCCAGAGTATAAAAGCCGATCGATACCATCAAATCAAACATGTAGTGGATCCATAAAGGCGGACGCTCATTTTCAGGCGTTTCCTCCAGTCCTTCCACTTCTGCATTGAAGTCTCCATAAGCCAGGAAACTTAAAGCATTGGGAATCCGAATGGCATTTTCGACTTCGTTATTTTCATTCAGTGTACCGAATACGACAAGGTCAGCGCCTTCTTCGGATTCAAAGTGCCATTCACCGGCAGCGAGTTTTTCAGGCTGATGCTCAGCCAGGAACTTAGCCGATAAGTCTCCGGCAAGTGCCGTAAGAATAGCAAAGATAAAGGTAGCCGTCATCGTCAGCTTTAATGCCTTTTTATGATAGAGCGAGCCTTTTTTCACCAGAATGATGAAAGCAGCAATTCCCGCAAGTACCGCAGCAGCGGTTAAATAAGAAGAAGAGATTACGTGAAACACCTTCGTCGGTGTAGCGGGGTTGAACATCGCGGCTATAGGATCCACGGATGTAAAACGCCCCTCCTCCAGCTCAAAACCCTGCGGAGTGTTCATAAACGAGTTCACTGTCGTAATGAAAAAGGCGGACATCGTCCCCCCGATGACTACCGGGATGGACAAGAGCCAGTGATAGATCGGCTTCTTGAACCGGTCCCACGTGTATAAGTAAATCCCAAGGAAAATAGCCTCAAAGAAAAACGCGAAAGTTTCCATAAACAACGGCAGAGCAATCACGTTCCCAGCGAGTCTCATGAAGCTGGGCCAGATGAGTGACAGCTGCAGACCAATCGCTGTTCCTGTCACAACTCCGACAGCGACGGTAATCGTATATCCCCTCGTCCAGCGTCTGGCGAGCAGGGTGTAGTGCGGATCCTTCCGCTTAATCCCGATCAATTCTGCAATAGACACCAGCACCGGGACACCTACCCCCAGTGTGGCGAAAATGGCGTGAAATAGTAATGTCATCGCAGTGAGTGCACGACTCACTTCGACGGTTTCGAATCCAAACATCTTAAATCGTTCCCTCCTACCCAGGAATGGTCTCCATAACCTTTCTGAGATTAGTATAAAACGTAAAACACCGTTATGGTATTCAAGATGATGACTATTTTGTGACAAACTTCACAAAGTCTTTACGATTCTTATCTTACCTCAGACCGCCGGTCATGTCGACCTATCTGCCTGTTCCCCTCTTCCTTCTTTGTCTAACGTTGGAAACAAGAAAAACCCTGCAGAAAAAGTTCTGCAGGGTTCCGTTTATATGGCATCGAGCATTTGAAACTGGGCCTTCACCAGTTCATAATATTCGCCGTGCTGATCCATGAGTTCATCATGCGATCCCTGTTCAAGGATTTTCCCTTGTTCCAGCACGAAAATGTTGTCAGCTTCACGGATCGTCGACAACCGGTGAGCAATCATAATCGCTGTTCGACCTTTCAGAAGCTTTTTCAATGCCTGTTGGATTTTCAATTCAGTCTCTGTGTCAATACTTGCCGTTGCTTCATCGAGAATCAATATCCTCGGGTTGGCCAGCAGAGCCCGTGCAAAGGAAAGCAGCTGCCGTTCGCCGGCAGAGAGGATGTTCCCGCGTTCCTCCACTTCCGTTTCATAGCTGTTGTTTAAGCGTTGAATAAACCCGTCGGCTCCCACCACTTCTGCTGCTTCTTTCACTTCTTCGTCTGTGGCATCCGGGCGGCCGAAGCGGATATTCTCCATAATGGTTCCAGAGAAAATGAACGTGTCCTGGAGAACGACACTGATCTGCTGCCTGATACTATCAATGGAAGCATCCTTCAAATCCACACCATCAATTTTCACTGCCCCTTTGGTCGGGTCGTAAAAGCGGCTGATCAAGTTGGCAATCGTCGATTTCCCTGATCCGGTATGGCCCACGAGCGCCACTGTCTCGCCTGCTTTCATCTCAAGGTTGATATTATGAAGGGCAATCCGCTTGGAATCGTAGGCAAACTGGACATGATCGAATTCGATATGCCCTTTCATCTCTTTTAATTCCACAGCGTCTTTCTTCTCTTCTACATTCGGTTCTTCATCAAGGAATTCGAATATCCTCTCAGAAGCCGCCATCGCCATGAGAAGCTGGTTGTACATCATCCCGAGTCTGGAAATAGGCTCCCAGAACATACCGAGGAAAAAGGCGAACGTTACGAAGTCTCCCACTTCGATCTCTCCCTGCAGAATCAGCCAGGCACCAAAGGATACGAGGATCACCGTACCAATGGCGTTGCTCATTTCTACAAACGGCCGGAACATGGCACTCCTCTTCGTCGCTTCCTTCCAAGCGTGGAAGTTATCAGCGTTCACTCCGTCAAAGTACTCGGTATTTTCCTTTTCCTGTGTAAAGGACTGCGTAATCCGTATTCCCTGCAGGCTCTCATTTAAATGAGAATTCAGCTTCGACTGCTGAATCCGTACCTGCTGCCAGGACCGTCGGATGTTTCGGCGGAGCTTCGTGGAAATGTAGAACATCAGCGGCATAATCACGAGAATCGCCAGGGCCAGTTTCAGATCCAGGGCAAGCAGAATAGCGATGATGCCTGTCAGGAGAACAATATCCATCAGAAGATTGATAATTCCGTTGGTAAACAGCTCCTGTAGAGAGTTGATATCATTCATGATCCGCACCAGAATGGATCCGGCCGATCTTGAATCAAAAAACTTGTGAGACAGCCGCTGAACATGGGAAAACAAATGCTGACGGAGATCATAGATTACATTCTGACCAAGGATATTAACATACTTTATCCTCAGGGCATTGGCAATATAGCTGAGTCCATACAAGGCGGCAATGCCCACCACAAGCTGGATCAATAAATTGGTGTCTCTTTCTGCAATGGCGAGGTCAATCGCCACCTTACCGATTAAAATCGGCACAACCAGCCGGACCAGTGTGGATACCAGCATGGAAATGATCGATACAGGCAGCAGGTTTTTCATATACGGTTTGATGTAGGCCAGCAGCCGCCACATCTGTGACCAGTTAAACGGCTTCTCGATGGCCTGGTCCTGTGAGTATTTGAAACGGTTTAAGTGTCTATTTTTATCCGCCATTGAAACCCCCTCCTTCCTCTCATCCATTGGATGCAGGATTCAGAATCTTTTCCTTATCCTGATATTGAATATCGTAAATGCGCTGGTAAGGTCCTCCATTGCTTAACAGGTCCTCATGGACGCCCCGTTCCTTAACTGCGCCATCCTCAAGAACGATAATTTCATCCGCGTGCTTTAATGAAGAAATCCGGTGGGCAATAATGAACGTCGTCCGTCCTTTCATGACCTCCTGGAGAGCTTTTTGGATCTTAAATTCCGTTTCCATATCAACCGCTGACGTAGCATCATCCAGGATGAGGACAGCCGGGTCAATAAGAATGGCGCGGGCAATGGCAATCCGCTGTTTCTGTCCACCGGATAACCCCATCCCCCGTTCTCCGAGAAGCGTGTCATAGCCATCAGATAATTCCATGATGAATTCATGCGCCTGGGCTCTCTTGGCCGCATCGACCACTTCTTCTATCGTCGCATCCGGATTTCCGTATGCGATATTTTCCTTAATGGAAGTAGAAAATAAGAACGACTCCTGCAGCACAAAGCCGATGTTCTTCCGGAGTGTCTTCAATCCATAATCGGAGACCGGGCGGCCGTCGACCAGGACGGCGCCTTTCTCAGGTTCATAAAAGCGGGTGATCAGCTGGGTGATACTCGTTTTCCCTGATCCTGTTGCCCCGATTAAACCGATCGTTTTTCCAGGGGGTGCGTCGAAGCTGATATCCTTGAGTGCTGAATCATCATTCTCCACATAGGTCAAGGTGACATCCTTGAAGGTGACGTGACCTTTCAGCCGGTCCTGCTGGATGGCCCCTTCCTTTTCCATGATCTCTTCAGGAGCTTCCAAAATCTCAAGCAGACGCTCTCCGGAGGCTTTTGCCTGTGAAAACTGGTTTATAACAAATCCAAGGTTCATCAAAGGGCCGAGAATGTACCAGACGAAGCTGAAAAACGCGACAAGCTCCCCCAGCTGAAGGGATCCGTTTATGACGAGGGATCCACCATAGGCCAGCAGAGCCACCACCGATACGTTCCCGATAAACTCCATCAGGGGAAAATAACGGGACCAAATGTTGGACGTATCGATGAACTTCGTGCGGTAATCATTGCTGCGATTGGAGAAACGGCCGATCTCATAATCCTCTCTGGAAAGAGACTTGACCGTGTTCATCCCGCTGATGTTCTCCTGTACTCTTGTGTTCAGTTTCCCGAAGGACTTCCGGATTTTACGGAATGCCGGGTGTACACGCCGGTCGAACCGGTAGACAACAATACCGAGAAACGGCATCGCTGCCATCGTGACCAGTGCCAGGGGAACGGAATAGTAAAACATTACTCCCAGACTGATTCCAATTAATAATACAATCCGGAGCAGTTCGGAAAATCCGAAGGACAAAAAGAAACGGAACCCTTCTACATCCGCGGTCAGCCGGGACATCAGGTCCCCGGTTTTGGCGTTGTCATAGTAGCGGAACGGCAGACGCTGCAGTTTCTTATAAATTTCATCCCTGAGGGTGTAGACAGAACGAATGCCGAAATAATCTCCATAATACTGGTTGAAGTATGTAGCCAATCCTTTAACAATCATAAGCCCGATAAATGCGGCACATAAGTAGGGAATCAAGCTGTACTGCTCCCCCGTGACGGCATCGTCAATCGTCTTCTGCAGTACAATCGGATAAACCACGGTAATGGCAGTAACAAAAAGCAGAGCGAACATAGACCATAAGAAGTAGCTTCTAAACGGCCAGTAAAACGATTTTAACTTTTTAAACGTATCCAAATCGTGACCTCCTTTGCTGTCAACGTAATTATAAATATATCGGGTATCGAAATAAATTGCCACCCATTTGAATTAATTTTTAAAATTTTCTGTTAGCCTCATCTTTTCTCTTTCCTGACTCGTGTTTCTTCCAAATAGACGAATGACCCTGTTCCTATCATTGAACAGCCCCGGCATGCATGTTCTTCTATGTTTGATCCATAATAACATAAGACTCTCCTACTCTATCCGTTAATTAGAAAGATATGTAAAAAACGTAAGCGGATATGCGATGTTTTAAGCGTTTTTTCGTTAAATCATTGAAATCCTCCGGGTGCTTCCGCTATTCTATTAGAGAGGTAAGTACAAGGACATGAAGAAAGGAGCTCTATCCAGCTATGAACTTATTTGAAGAAGGACTAAAATTTAACCTCTCAGAACTTGTCGAACTGCTGATCCAGGTCGGCTTGAAAGTACTCGTACTCCTGATTGGTTATGCCATTGTAAAACCACTCGGCCGTAAAGCCATTGAAACGGCCATCAACCGACTGAGCACACAAAGGAAACTCTCCGAAGGACGGAATAAAACATTACAGAAACTTTCTGTTAACATCTTTTCCTATGCTCTTATTTTCATTCTCGTCATGATGCTTTTCAGTGCTGTAGGCATTGAAATCGGACCCCTTCTTGCCGGAGCAGGAATTGTAGGTCTCGCTATCGGCTTCGGTGCCCAGGGGCTTGTATCCGATATCGTTACAGGCTTCTTTATTCTGCTTGAACGCCAGGTGGAAGTGGATGATTATGTAACAGCCGGAGGCTATGACGGCATTGTCGAGGAAGTCGGGATCCGTACCACACGCATCCGCAGCTTTGACGGTACATTGAACTTCATTCCGAACCGCAATATCTCCGGAGTGGCCAACCATTCCCGCGGCAACATGCGTGCCCTTGTGGACATCGGGATCGGCTATGATGAGAATATTGACGAAGCGATGGCTGTCCTGCAGAAAGTTGCCCTGGATTTCCAACAGGATGAACGCTTCAAAGAAGGCCCGGACGTCCTTGGCGTCCAAAGCCTCGGTTCCTCCGATGTCGTGATCCGTATTCTTGGTAAAACGGAAAACATGGAGCAGTGGGCAGTAGAACGCGATCTTAGAAAAGCGATGAAAGAAGCGCTTGATGCTGCAGGAATTGAAATTCCATTCCCTCACCAGGTATACGTTCATAAAAACGAAGAATAACCGAAAAAACGCCCGGATGGCTTCATCCGGGCGTTTTCTTATTCCTCTACTTTCCACACTTCCACTTTTTTGATCTGGCCTTTCACCATATCGACAACCTTAAAGGAATAACCGCTGTTCACGACGATTGTCCCTTCTTCTGCTTCATAATCCTGCGTGTAAATCCATCCCGATATCGTATCAATATCCTCATGATGAAGGTTCACTTGAAAGTATTCATTGATATCCTGAACGGCCGTTTTTCCTTCGACAAGATAATGACCGTTTTTCAAACGCTTGATGTCCCGCTCTTCTTCTGCATCGAATTCATCTCTGATTTCCCCGACGATTTCCTCAAGGATATCCTCCACGGTTACGATTCCAGCCGTTCCCCCGTATTCATCAATGAGAACAGCCATATGATTATGCTCCTTCTGCATTTTTACAAGCAGATCATGAATCGGTACATTTTCAAAAACCTTCATGACCGGACGCATAAACGGCCGGAGTGTTGTCTGCTGCTCCGCATCATCAAAAAGCAGCTCTTTCATATGAATGATTCCAATCACTTCATCCTTATTCCCATCAATGACGGGATAACGGGTGAAACGGTTCTGCTTCACTTCCCGGATCGTATTGGACACCGACTGATGAACATGGATGACAGCCATTTCCGTACGCGGGATCATAATTTCCTTCGCGGTCCGGTTGTCAAATTCAAAAATCCGATCGACATACGTATATTCCGAACGGTTGATTTCGCCCTTTTGATAGCTTTGAGACAAAATATGGCGTAGTTCTTCTTCGGAGTGCGCCTCTTCCGATTCATTGGCTGTGTGGTAACCGAGCATCCTTACAAAGATATTGGCAGCCCCGTTCAACAGCCAGATCAACGGGTACATGACCTTGCTGTAAAGCATGAGAGGCCTGGACAACATAAGGGTGATCGCTTCTGCTTTTTGAATCGCCACAGTCTTTGGTGCAAGTTCCCCGAGAACAACATGGAGAAATGTGATAACAAAAAAGGCAATGGCAAAGGACAGCGTATGAGTGACCCCTTCCGGCAGTGGAAAACGGTCAAACAAAGGACGCAGCAGGACGTCCAGTGTCGGTTCTCCCAGCCACCCTAAGCCGAGCGCCGTGATCGTGATCCCAAGCTGACAGGCCGAAAGATAGTAATCCAGATCGTTCAACACTTTCAAGGCGTTGCGCGCCCGTTTATTCCCGTCAGCAGCCGCCGACTCGATACGCGTTTTTCTCACTTTAACAATCGCGAATTCACTTGCGACAAAGAAAGCCGTTAAGATAATTAAAACCGCAACAGCGGATAATTTTAACACCGATTCCATTTCAGCCGATTCCCTCCCGTATGGAAAAAGAGGAGCCGTCCCTCCTCTTTTTCCACTGATTGCTTATGCGAACGTTCTACTACGCATATTTTACCAATATGGACGTATTCTAAACACCTTTCTCTAGTGTTCACATAAGCCGGGAACCTATACGCAGCCTTATAAGGAACGAAGGGTCTGCTCGACCGTATCGACGCCAACGAGGAGGGCTTCTTCTTTCGGCATTAAGGAGGATTGGTGCAGACCGGCCTCCGAGTCAACGCCAAGCCAGAACATAAAGCCCGGGATCTCCTTGAGCATGTATCCAAAGTCTTCCCCCGTCATGGCCATAGGTGCTTCCTTGAAGGTATAAGGGAGGCGTTCCATAATCTTTTGAAACGTCTCCACCTGTTCTTTATCGTTATACACCTGATGATAGGTGGAGCCATAATCAATGGAAACGCTGCAGTCGTGGGCGGTTTCAAATCCACGCGCCATTTTTTCGATCTCTTCCTTCACGAGCTGCATGGATTCCGGTGAGAGGGTACGGATCGTTCCTTCCAGTCTGGCTGTTTCCGCAATGATATTCTGGACCGTCCCCGCCTCGATTTTCCCTACGGTAATCACAGCACTGTCAAGCGGATCCATCCGACGGGCGACAATCTGCTGAATGTGCGTCACAAATGTGCTCGCCGCTACTCCCATATCATGGGTCAGATGTGGAAAGGCCGCATGACCGCCCACGCCGTGGAAATCAATGAACAGCTCACTCGTATTGGCAAACAGCAGCCCTGGACGTGAAGTTACCGTCCCTACAGGCAGCTCCGGTGCCACGTGCAGCGCAAAAATCACATCCGGCTTCATCTGTTTCATTGGACCGGAGGCGAGCATCGGCTCCGCTCCGCCCGGGCCTTCTTCTGCCGGTTGGAAAAGAAAAACAACATCGTCCTCAGCCGGGCTCTCAGCGAGACGCGACAAAGCGCCAAGGGCGATCGTCATATGAAAATCGTGACCACAGGCATGCATACGCCCTTCGTGGATCGATGAAAACGGATAGCCGGTGGTTTCGGTCAAAGGAAGACCGTCGATATCTGCGCGGTATCCGATCGTCCGCTTTCCTTCCGTCCCTTTAACATGGACAAACACGCCGGTTCTCCACGTCTCTATCGTCAGCCTCTCCTGAGGCAGTGTTTCAATGTAGGAAAGCAGATAGGTCTGTGTTTGATATTCTTCAAATCCCAGTTCAGGAATTTGATGCAGTTCCCTGCGGATGTTTACCAGTTGATCCAGTTGCACAACATTCACTCCTTCTATAGAAAAACCCTGCAGGATGCAGGGTATCAGACAGGCGCAGCCCGCTTTGGACTACGCCTGTACAAAGCATATGAAAGTGGTATTAGTTATCCAGCTTTCGCAGCTCCTGTTTAATTTCTGTTTTTGATTTTGTCTGATCATCAATTTCTTTAATGACCTTAGCCGGCGTTCCCGCAGCAAGGGTGTTGGCAGGCACGTCTTCTGTAACAATCGCACCAGCAGCGACTACAGCGCCTTCTCCAACCGTAACACCTTCCAATACAACCGCATTGGCGCCGATAACAACCCCGTCTTCAATGACAACCGGCTGAGCAGAAGGAGGCTCAATGACCCCTGCAAGCACAGCGCCTGCACCAATGTGGCAGTTCCTGCCGACCGTTGCACGACCACCGAGAACGACGTTCATGTCAATCATCGTACCTTCTCCGACTACGGAGCCGATGTTGATCATCGCACCAAGCATGATCACCGCTCCATCACCGATTTCCACTTGGTCGCGGATGACAGCACCCGGCTCAATCCGTGCATTGACCTTCTTCAAGTCAAGCAGCGGAATCGCAGAGTTGCGGCGGTCATTTTCAAGGACATAATCCTCAATGGCATCCTCATACTTTTCAAGAAGCGGCTGAATGACTTTCCATTCCCCGAAAATGACTCCCGTGTTTCCAGTAATGAAGTCCTGGACCTGGTCACCAAATTCAAGGCTTTCCAAGTCTTTTCCTTTAAGATAAACCTTTACAGGTGTAGATTTTTCACTGTTTGAGATAAACGAAATAATTTCGTTGGCATCCATTTGTTTCATCAGTCATCTCTTCCTCCTTTATGTATCTTTCATCCTTTACTTTATCAAAGGATGTCCGGGGTTATCAATCTTTTTTCGGAATTTGCAGAATGAGTAGAAAACTAACGGCCGCTAAAAGGACCAGACTGATATAGACAATATGGAGACCCGAGGTCAGCCCCTGCTGCAGCACATCAAGAGCGTCCTCCCCTAACGAGAGCCGCGTTTCTTCACGAAGGAGAGCATTCGTATCATCAATACTCAGCCGGCTGCCCATCCCAGCCTCCTCGATAACGTTCGATACCCGGCTGTTCAACAGGCCGCCGAGCAGAGCCGCTCCCAGAGCACTGCCAATCGTCCTCATAAACATATTGGACGCCGTCGCTATCCCTCTTTTCTCCCAGCTTACACTATTTTGGATGGAGACGATGAAGGACGTGGTCGTCAATCCCATCCCGACCCCGATGAACAGGGAGCCTGCCGCCGCAAATAAGGGACCTTTCTCAGGAGAAAGCAGGGAAAAAACAATGCTTCCGACAATAAGAGCGACACCGCCGGCGAGAGCGGTCGGCCGGAAACCGATTCTCAAAAACAATCGTCCGGCTGCAGCTGAAGCAGCCGGCCAGCCGATCGACATCGTTGTGAGGGTAAAGCCTGCTACAGTAGCGGACTGCTCCATCACGCCCTGGACAAAAGCCGGCAGATAGCTGCTCACACCGATTAAAATCATTCCCGTTATAAGCGAGGTCGCATTGGAATAACGAATGGACCGGATCTGCCACAGATCGAGCGGCATCATAGGGTCCTTCATCTTCCTTTCATGAAAAAGGAAGGCAAGAGCCCCGCCGCCCGCAATCACTGCCAGTCCGGCCATTCCCCATGAAAGCCAGGCGATGCTCGTTCCACCCTCCACCAGGATGACAATCAGGGAGCTGACGGAAACCATCACCCATAGGGAACCCGGCAGATCCACGCTCCGCTTTTCCGTTGTCTTCTCTTCCTTGAAAAAGAACAAAATGCCGAGGAGTGCCAGAATACCAAGAGGCAGGTTCATCCAGAAGACGTAGGGCCAGCTGAGCACGTCAACGAACAATCCGCCCAGCAGCGGCCCTGCGACCGCAGATATCCCCCATACACTGGACAGCCACCCCTGGATGCCGGCTCGTTCTTCTTTCGTATAAATATCTCCGACAATCGTTGTTGCAATCGGCATCAATGCTCCTGCCCCGAGTCCCTGAATCAGTCTTGCGCCAATCAGGACTTCCATCGAAGGCGCAAGCGCACATAAAACCGCTCCTGTTAAAAACAAACCGATCCCGATCATAAACACTGGTTTTCGACCAAACACATCGGAAAGCCGCCCGAACAGAAGAACGGTGGCCGCGTTTGTTAAAAGATAGGCTGAGAACACCCAGGAATACCACCGGAAACCGCCCAGGTCTGCAGCAATACTCGGCATGGCTGTAGAAACGATAGTGGCTTCAATAGCCGCCAGAAACATGGCAAGCATAATAGATGCAAGGACGAGACCTCTATTTTGTTGTGTCTTCGACATATGTATCTCCACCTTTTTCATTATAAAAAAAGATGACACCCGGTGGATGTCATCTATTTTACCATAGATGGAAGATTATGTTGTCTCCAGCATGGTATACTTCAATGTTTCATGATAGTGTTTGCTGAATTGTTTTAAAATTGTTCTACGGGTCACAATACCGTCGAATTCGCCTTTTTCGTTTGTCACACATACAAAAGGATGATCGATCAGTTTGTGAAGCGCATCAATCATCGTCTGCTCCTTGGTGAGACATGGAACTTGGTCATCCATGACTTCCTTGACCATAATTTCAGAAAGACGGTTCATTTCAAATTCTTCTATACCAATCGTTTCCTCTAAAATTCTCGTTTTGCTGATTACCCCTTGAAATGTATAGGATGGGTCCAGTACAGGCACAGCGGAATACCCGGACTTTACTAAAACGAGCAGGGCATGCTCCAGCGGGTTGCTGATTTGTACGTGGGCCACTTTCTCAGATGGAATCATCAGCTCCGATACTAATGGAATACGCAGTGTTTCTTTTTGTAAACTTACCATGTTCTACTTCACTCCTCTTTTTTCACGAACATTGAAGGAGCAGAAAGAGACGTTCATTGGACCATAAACAGTTTATCATACATCATCCTAAAACTCGAACCGCAATTCCCGACAAATCTCTCTCTGACCAGGTTGACGATTACCTGATACCCCGATATCGGTGTTGTCAAAACCTGTAAAACACACTTGGTCTTTATAATTCTTTCTAAACCGCTTATAATGAATATACTTGAACAATATTGGGGTTGAATCGATGCTGACACATACATTTACGAAAAAGGAAGAAATCGCCAATGCCATTACTCACGGAATTGGAGCTGTTCTGAGTGTGGCTATGCTCGTACTGCTGATCGTTTTTGCAAGTCTGGGAGGAAATGCGTGGCATATTACAAGTGTGACAATATACGGGGTAACAATGCTCCTGCTCTACACTTCTTCGACTCTCGTCCATAGTTTCCCTCCCGGCAGGGCCAAAGATCTGTTTGAGATTTTCGACCATTCTGCGATCTATTTGTTTATTGCCGGAACGTATACGCCGATCCTGCTCGTCCCGCTTAGAAGCTCCCTCGGCTGGACACTTTTCGGAATTGTATGGGGGATTGCCATTCTCGGGATCGTTTTCAAAGTATTTTTCGTGAAAAAGTACGTCTTCATGTCCACCGTCTTCTATCTTTTGATGGGCTGGCTCATCGTCCTTGCCTGGGAGCCCCTGACCGCACAGGTTCCGGCTGCCGGCATTACGTATCTCGTCGTCGGAGGCGTCCTTTATTCCATCGGGTCCATCTTTTACGTATGGAGAAGCTTCACCTACCACCATATGGTATGGCACCTGTTCGTCCTCGGAGGGTCGATTCTTCACTTCTTCACGATCTTCTTTTATATCATCGGATAATAAAAACGCTGCGCTTCATGCGCAGCGTTTTTTATTTAGACTACATCGTATCCCTGATCTTCGACCGCTTCTTTCAAAGCTTCATTGGAGACCGTATCGTTATGAGAAACACGGACTTTTCCCGATTCCAGGTTGACATCGGCTTGTTTTAACCCTGAAAGTCCGGTTAAAGCTCCTTCCACCGCCTTTTTGCAGTGGTCACATGTCATTCCTTCTACGTGCATCATCGTTTCCATTATTCTTCCCCCTTTACAATTTAACCCGCTTCAGCCGCAAGGCATTGGTAACGACACTGACCGAACTGAAGGCCATAGCCGCACCGGCGACCCATGGAGCGAGCAGCCCGAGCGCCGCCACCGGAATCCCTGCACTGTTGTAGGCAAGGGCCCAGAATAAATTCTGGCGGATGTTGCGCATCGTCTTCCTGCTGAGGGAAACGGCCTGGCTGAGGTGGACAAGATCCCCGCCGACCAGAGTGATATCGGCGGTTTCAATGGCTACATCAGATCCTGTACCAATCGCCACTCCGATATCAGCGACAGCGAGGGACGGCGCATCATTGATCCCGTCACCCACCATCGCCACTTTATGGCCTTCCTGCTGCAGCTCCTTCACTTTCTCTGCTTTTTCTTCCGGCAGCACTTCTGCGAATACACCGTGAATGCCTACTTCCTGGGCGATGGCTTCTGCTGTCCGGCGGTTGTCCCCTGTAACCATGTATACATCAAGACCAAGCTTCTTCAAATCGGCCACCGCTTCTCTTGATGATTCCTTCACCGTATCAGCCACAGCCATAATCCCTGCAAGCACTCCGTCGACCGCTATAAACATTGCTGTTTTGCCTTCCTGCTCATAATCCGCCATTTTCGATTCATACGTCTCGTAATCCAGCTGTTCCCGTTCCATTAACTTCCTTGTACCGATCATCACGTGGTGTCCTTCTATATCTGCAATGACCCCATAGCCGGGGACGGCCTCAAATCGGTCAGGCTCTGCCAGAGATACCCCTTCGTTTTCCGCGTACTCGACCACCGCTTCAGCAAGCGGATGCTCAGATGCAGATTCCGCAGAAGCAGCAAGACGCAGCACATCCAAACGGTCATCAAAGGATTCAAAATTCGTAATTTCAGGCTTTCCTTTGGTCAGGGTTCCTGTTTTATCCAGAAGGACCGTCGTCAGATTATGTGTTCCTTCCAAATATTCTCCGCCTTTATAAAGAATGCCCTGCTCGGCTCCTTTACCGGTCCCGACCATGATCGAGGTCGGTGTGGCCAGGCCGAGGGCACACGGGCAGGCGATGACCAGAACGGCAATCGCTGCTTCAAGGGCAGGGGCCCACTCTCCTGGTGAGACAAAGACCAGCCATAGGAGAAAGGTAAGGAGGGCAATTCCGACGACAATCGGTACAAAAATGCCGGAAATCCGGTCAGCGGTACGCTGAATCGGTGCCTTGGACCCCTGCGCCTCTTCGACAATTCTTACAATGCCGGAAAGAGCTGTGTCCCTGCCCACGCGCTCCGCTGTCATTCGAATCGTTCCATTTTTATTGATGGTTGACCCGATGACTGCTTCTCCTTCCATTTTCTCAACAGGAATGGACTCTCCGGTAATCATTGATTCATCCACAGCAGTCACCCCTGCACGTACGGTCCCATCGACAGGTATTTTGCCCCCGGGTTTGACGATAAGCTCATCGCCGACCTGAACCTGTTCAACAGGAATGTTCTCTTCCTTGCCATCTCTCACCACGACCGCTTCCTTCGCCTGCAGATTCAGCAGATGGGAAAGGGCCGCGGTTGTTCTTCCCTTGGCCAATGCCTCAATCAGTTTCCCAACCAGGATCAGCGTAATCAACACGGCACTCGTTTCAAAATAAAGGTCCGGCCTTCCATCCGGAGCACCCATCCAGCGGATCATTTCTACAACACTGTAAAAATAAGCGGCCGAGGTACCCAGTGCAACGAGCACATCCATATTGGCACTTTGATTGGATAATGCCCGCCAGGCCCCTTTATAAAACGGTGCCCCGATGTAAAACTGGATGGGGGTTGCCAGAAGAAACTGGAACCAAGGATTCATAAATAGTTCCGGGACGTAAAACGCCAGACCGAAGGGAAGATGCCCTGCCATCGTATAAAGCAGAGGAAGTGAAAGCAGAGCGGATATCCATAAGCGGCGCTTCTTCTGTTGGATTTCCTCTTCTTTCTTTTCCTTCTGCTCTTCCCTGTCCCGTTTCACAGCAGCCCCATACCCGAGTTTTTTCACTCGGGCGATAATATCATCCACCGTGACTTCTGAAGGGTCATATTCCACCACACCCGCTTCTGTCGCCAGGTTAATGGAAGCTTCATTAACGCCCTCTGTCCGGCTCAGCACTTTTTGGATACGGGAGGAACAGGCGGAACACGTCATTCCTTCTATATCAAGCTCCAGCTTCTCCATGCGGAGGCCGTACCCGAGCTTTTCCACTCGTTCTTTAATCTGACCGGCATCCACTTCATCACCGCGGTAGGTGACGGCTGCTTTTTCCATGGCCAGGTTGACGTCCGCCTGTTCCACCCCATCCATTCGATTTAACACTTTTTCAATTCTGGAAGCGCACGCGGAACACGTCATTCCCGTCACACCGAACTGGATTTCTTTTGTATCCGACATATCTAACCCCTCCTTATTTGGAGAACTGTTGAACGACTTTCATTAACTCATCAATGGCTTCGTCCCCGTCTCCCTTTTGAATGGCATCTTTCACACAATGGTGGGTATGCCTCTCAAGAAGCGAATAGCCGACACGTTTCAAAGCTTTATCAATCGCTGAAATCTGCACGAGTATATCGACGCAGTAGCGGTCATCCTCGACCATTTTCTGAATGCCCCGCACCTGCCCCTCTATTCTCCTCAGCCTGTTTACGACCGCCTGCTTTTCATCATCTGTTCTCGGAGTCACCGGGTCTTTCCCGCTGTTTTCCGGCAATGGATGCTCACACATGTTCTCCGCCTCCTTTTCTAAACTTAATATACCCGGTATAGGTATAGGTCGTCAAAAGAAACGTTTGAAATTCTATGTATGTTTCCTGTTTTGATATTTACATACCGGGGGTATACAAATTATATCTTTAATAAAGGAGTGATTGAATTGCTCACCATCCTCTCATGGACAGCCTTACTTACAGGGCTTGTCTGTTCTCTTATTTTGATCATTGATGTCATCCGTCATCCGCAGATGATGAAGGTGATGAACGTCGTATGGCCGATTAATGGCTGGTTTTTAGGACCTGCTGCTCTCTGGACTTATTTCAAATGGGGGCGTTTAAAGAGCAGGGATAATCAAAAGGAAGACAGCCGCGGGGAAGCGTCCAAAGTTTTCGTTTCCACCAGCCACTGTTCAGCCGGCTGTACGTTCGGTGATGCGGTGGGGGTACCCATCACAGCCGCGACGGGGATCACCATTGCCGGTTCTACATTATTTGCCCATTATGCGGTTGAATTCATTCTAGCTTATTTGTTTGGGATTTTATTTCAGTACTATGCCATTTATCCAATGCACAAAAATCTCGGCAGAAAAGGGGCTGTTTGGGCAGCCGTGAAAGCGGACTCCATTTCTTTGATTGCTTTTGAAGTCGGTATGTTCGGCTGGATGGCGCTCGTCCACTTTGTCTTCTTCCAACAGCCGCCGGAACCAACGACCGCCACCTATTGGTTCATGATGCAGATCGCTATGATTTTAGGCTTCCTAACCTCCTATCCCGCCAACTGGATCCTCGTTAAAAAGGGAATCAAAGAAGCGATGTAGTATACGTCCAAAGCCTGCTGTCCAAGTCCATCAAGGATAAGAACCTTTGGAACAAACAAAAAACTGCCGGAAATTTTCTCCGGCAGTTTTAGCTATTGGACAGTTATTTCCCAAGACCCGGGACGCTCCCTCTAAGGCTGTACTTAAAAAGGGAACTTATTCAACCACTGTCCACCATCCAAAGTAATGCACTCCCCATTCATATAAGCAGCTTCATCCGAAAGGATAAATCTCGCGAGTCCGGCAATCTCTTCCGGAGTCCCGACCCGGCCGAGGGGTACCGATTGGATGGTCCGCTGTGCCGCCTTTTCGGATTGAAACAATTTATCCGCCCCTCCTGTCCGTTCGATCGGTCCGGGAGCAATGGCATTGGCCCTGATGCCGTACTTGCTTCCCCACTCCACCGCCAGTGTCCGGGTCATCGTAAGAACGCCGGCTTTCGCTGAAGCGGAGTGGATGACACCAGCCCCGGCATTCCAGGCATATGTAGCCACCATATTCAGAATTGAACCTTTGATGTTGTTTTCAATCCAGTATTTCCCGACAGCCTGACTGCAGTAGAACGTCCCGTTAAGGACAATGTTGATGACCGAATTCCAGCCATTTGGCGAAAGTTCTTCCGCCGGAGCTATAAAGTTGCCGGCCGCATTGTTGACGAGATGATCGATGGTCCCGAATGCATCTACGGTTTCCCGTACCATCCGCTGCACGTCCTCCACTTCCCGGACATCCATCTGAATGGTCAAAACAGAAGCTTCCTCTCCCCCTGCGATTTCCTGCTTAGCTGCTGCCAGGCGTTCTTCATTCCTCCCGGTAATCACTACACGTGCGCCTTCGGAAACGAATCGTTTCGCCATGTGCAGACCCATTCCACTTGACCCGCCAGTAACGATGATCACTTGATCCTTCATCCTGCACCTCCATCTTTTTGACTTCATGTCTACATTCCACAAAAGGAAAATGAATTCCTGTTCATTTTCGAAATTTCATTGCTCATTCGACTTCTTCTTACAAAGATTCGTGATATAATGACGGGAGAATTTCAGAGGAGAATCGATATGAACTTAACACGCCGCCAGTTTATCAAGCGGATAGCCGCCGGGGCAGCCGGAGTTGTGGGGATCGGCGCCTTCGGTTATTCCTATGCCTGGTATGTAGAGCCGCGTCTGCTCTCCAGACAAGCCTATGTCATTGAACACCCAAAGGTACCACGTGCGTTTCATAACTTTAAAATCCTGCAGTTTTCCGATACCCACCTAGGGTTTCATTATGACTTGGATCAGTTGGAAAAACTTGTACAAACAATCAATGAGGAAGAACCAGACATGCTTTTGTTTACCGGTGATCTGGTGGATGAGCCGCAGACGTATCCTTTTCCACCGAGACTTGTGGAGGTGCTGAAAAAACTTCAGGCTCCACAGGGAAAATACTGGATTTACGGGAACCATGATCATGGAGGATATGGGACTGAGAAAATTCAACAGGTGATGGAAGCGTCCGGATTTCAACTGCTCCAAAACGAACATAGATCCATCAAAAACGGAGACACTTCCTTTATTTTAGCGGGGCTTGATGATGTAATGCTTGGAAAACCGGATATCGCCCGGGCTTTGTATGGAGCAGATGAAGAGCGTTTCACCTTATTGATGGTCCACGAGCCGGATGTCGCTGACCGATTCGCAGACAGGGCTGTCGATCTGCAGCTTTCCGGTCATAGTCACGGGGGGCAGGTACAGCTCCCTTTGATCGGTCATCTCATCACCCCCCCTTATGCCGATAAATATGTGGAGGGGCATTATGCAATCACAGAAGACTTTGATCTATATGTAAGCCGGGGGATCGGAACGACGCGGCTTCCTTACCGTTTCCTCTGCCGTCCGGAATACTCCGTCTTCCAGCTGAAACACCAGGATACCTGACTCGTACAGTTTTGTGACAGATTCCAGAACCGTCCTCTCCCTTCTCCCCTGAATGTTACACTAGACTCATCTATAGACATGGAGGCAGGCATATGAACGCAAAACTTTGGTTTGGACTTTTTTGCATGGTCGTTTTTATAACGGGATGCGGTTCCCAGGACATCCATACTCTGCAGGCCGTTAATCAGCACGGAGAAGAACGGACACTCCCAGAGGCCTATGAAGGGGACTATTGGGTGGCCGACTTCATTTTCACCAACTGTGAAACCGTCTGCCCTCCGATGACCGGTCATATGTCCAGGCTCCAGCAGCAGTTAAAGAGCGAAAACCTGGACGCCCGGCTCGTCTCTGTGAGTGTGGATCCGGAAAATGATACACAGGAAGTGCTTCAAAGCTTTGCTGATGCCTATCAGCCCGATTATGACCATTGGGATTTCCTCACCGGCTATTCCTACGAAGATGTGAAGGAATGGTCGATCAAATCGTTTCAATCCCCTGTGAAAAAAATGGAGGATTCCGACCAGATGGCTCATGGAACAAGCTTTTACCTTGTCGGCCCTGACGGGGATATTTTAGAAAGCTACAGTGGAACCAGCGCCGACAGCATCGATTTGATTATCAGTGATTTAAAGGAATATAAAAAGTAACGAATGTAAAATGTTGTCAATTTATAGAGGGAGCGCTATACTTGGATGGAAAGGAGATCTTAAATGAACAGAAAGCAGCTATCCGACCGTGAAATTGCCGAATCATTATTCATTGTAAACCGCCACGCTAAAACGGCCCCTGAGCCGAAGCATTTATACGATATAAAAAAACATACCATCGACCTCCTGCTGAAGGATAAACGGGCCAGGAAAGTTGGTCTTCATTACTCCGATCACCCTCGTTTAAGTCAGCAGCATTCTACTCTTCTGATCGAAATTGGCGGGTATTATTTCCACGTACCAGCAGCAAAGGACGACTTCCAGCAGCTGGAGCACTTAGGCCGTGTCGACCAGTCCTACCGCAACCCGAAACCGAAACTGTCTTTATCCCGTGCGAAACGGACCCTGTATCAATACTTAAACTGGAAACAGCCGGAAAAAACCTCGCCGCGTGCCTTTCATTCCACTCCGCAGCCTTCCCTGCTCGGTCAAAGGACAGAAACACCGTGGAATCAACGTCCAAGAAGAAGAATGTAATTCTCTTCCTTTTTATGTTTCGTTCTTTCAGGAAGAAGGAATGAAAGTACCAGAGGAGGAGGATGACAATGACAATGAATCCGATGGACGATTTTTTATGGCATTTAAAAAAGTATATGGAGTATACGACAGAAATGAGAGCTTCCTATGAACACCTTTCCGATCATGAAAAAAGCTTGATCGTGGAATCTTCCCCTACGAAACAGGGGCCGGAAACTCTTTCTAAACAGGCTTACGCCTGGCATGATGAACTGTTCGAACGACTCAAGAAATAAAGAAAATCCGCTGACTTCAGCGGATTTTCTTTATGTTACAGGATATGCTGATCAATCTTAGTCACCAGCTCCATGATTTCCGGCTTGGGAACCTGGGCATCTGCTCCTGCTTTTTCCCCTTGATGACGGAGGTCTTCTGTGATCAAGGAGGAAAAAATAATCACCGGGAGCTTCTGCAGCTCCTGATGATCTTTCAACAGCTTCGTCAAATGATGGCCATCCATCAAAGGCATCTCGATATCTGTAATGATGAGCTGATATTCGTCCAACACCGTTTTTCCATCGTCGATCAGCTCAGAAAGGTGCTCCCACGCTTCCCTGCCGTTTTCGAAACTGACAGTCCGGTCATACCCGGCTTTACTCAACGTCTCCTGAAGCATGGTCCGGAGCATGGGGGAGTCTTCAATCATAAGAATCTTCTTGGAAGAACGCTCCCGCTTTCCGAGCTCCCGCAGCTGGTCCGTTTTCATACCGCCCTCAGAATGGATGTCAGCCACCACTTTCTCAAAATCAAGCAGAAGGAGCATATCCCCTTCCCTTTTAATGACTCCTGTGATCTGCGTATGCAGCCCTTGGT
This sequence comes from Halobacillus litoralis, assembly GCF_009856355.1. Lineage (GTDB taxonomy): Bacteria > Bacillota > Bacilli > Bacillales > Halobacillaceae > Halobacillus > Halobacillus litoralis_B. Next base: position 38,473 of record NZ_WMEW01000013.1, read on the forward strand.
ATATGTGACCCGGCTTTTCAATATGCTCCCAGGAGATCTGGTGAATCTGAGTCACCGTATGGACGTGAAAAACGATTTTCGTCTGGTTGAATTCCGTAAGAATCAACTTGTCCTTTTCCGGCTGATCGGAAGCCGGAAATCCTAAAGCGTGTGCGACATCGACGACCGGCACGACTTCTCCGCGTATGTCAATGATCCCTTCTACGAATGGGTGTGCGCGCGGCACTTGTGTGACCGGCTGAGGGTTTAAAATTTCTTTCACTTTCAACACATTAATACCGAAGCGGTTCTCACCAATTCCAAATTCTACGATTTCAAGTTCGTTTGTATCCCTTTCCAGCAGCATTCCCTGCTTCTGTTCCATGAACATCGCCCTTTCTTCTAAACGTCCTCCTCTAGTATCGGATGGCTGCGGAAAGTCGTGAAGAAAAAATAAAAACTCCCTTGTAATAAGAGAGTTCAAGCGGCCTTCCTTCTTTTTCGCTTTGTAAATCTGCGGTAAGCCTGTTTCACCGTCAGCCACCCGGCAAGGCTGAGACCGTAACCGCTGATGGCCGAAAGACAGATAAACCAATAGTATTCCGGCAGCGTCGATGTTGTTCCTGCCATCGCATACCTGTCCACCATCTGCAGGAAAACGAGGACGAGCAAAACAGAAGACAGGCAGCTTAGAAATGTCAGCCAGTTTCGCAGTACCAGCCACTCGACCACCGGCTTCACCACCCACATGACAGATCCCATGAAAGCAAACACCAGAAAAAATTGAATGTATTCCGGCTCCATTCCAAAAATCTGAAGAAAATCTTCATTGAGCCATTGGATCGGTTCTTCCAAAAAATGTGGATCGAGCCATTCACCCATATTCATCATACGGTTCTCCTTTATTCTGTTCTCCTCACCATTATGAACAGCCGGTGGAAGGAATAAACCTAGAAATGCTTAAGGAGATGAGGCTGCTTATTTTTAAGCCACTTCAGCCCTTCACGACGGCTGAGCGGACGGCATTCATACATCGACAAGAAATGGAGGACACCCTCCGGGTTGGTTTTACTGTACTCCCGGAGTGCCCACCCCACGGCTTTTTCTATGAAAAATTCTTTCTCTTCTTTTAACCGGAGGATCGTTTCGAATAAGAGTGTTTCATCCGTCTCTTCCTTGTACTTCAGCTGAAAAAGAAGCGTAGAGCGCCGCAGCCACATCGAGTCCGCTTCACGGAGACGTTCTGTATACGGACGCAGCTGTCCAGGGTAAAGCTTAAAATATTCCCCGCACAGATGAGAGGCGATCATATCCACCGTATCCCACCACGGTTTTGTCTGCAGGAGCTTTTCATAGAACTCTACCGACTGGAGAGAAACCGCACTTCTGCCTTTGTCCAAAAGAGCCAGTGCTGCATAATGACACTCCCTCTCAGGCATCTGAAAAAGATGAAACGCCACTTCAAAACGTTCTTTTTCACTGAGAGTTTTCCACTCTTTCAAAAACGGAGCAAGGATCTTTTTCCGTTCAGGCGCTTTGATGCCGTAAAACGGAAAATGGTTTTTCATATAGTTCTCCATCGGCTGGCGCCGGCTTTCATTTTGATGCTCCACCAACGCCTCATTGATATCAGCAGCTAGATGCTCTGCTCTCATATCCGGCCCAGCCCTGCATGATCCACTTGAAGAAAATCGGTCAACTGCTCTCCAAGGGCCTCTGCTTCCTGATAGCCCTGCATATAGAGGTTATGCAGCCGGTCCCTGTTCCTTTCTATCCTGCTGACTACCAGCGGCTGACGCGGACGGATGACAAACGCCCGTCCCTCTTCTTCCATTTTTCTTACGTGCTCCAGCTGTGCGTTGTAATGGATATGCCGGTCGGCCATCGTTTTGGCGAAGTTCGGAAATTTTTTATACCGGCGGTTCAAATACCAGCCGGCTTTGGATCTGCCTTTGATATAACCGTCATTTCGAGTCAGGACGATCACATGCTTTTGGTTGCCGTCGTCAATCGAACGCTGCAGGGGAATAGGGTCGGCAATCCCTCCATCCATTAACTGAAACCCTTTGAACTCAATGCTTGGCGCAATCATCGGGAGCGAGCTGGAGGCCCGGATGACTTTCAGAAGACTGTCCCTGTCGTGGAAGGAATCAAAGAAAACCGGCCTTCCTGAATCCATATCAGTCGTCGCGACGACGAATTTCGCTGACTGCTTCATGAAGGACTCATAATCAAAAGGGACCAGTTCATTCGGAAGCTTATCAAAAAGGAAATCCATCCCGAACAACTGACGCTTGGTCAGCATTCGTTTATAAGATATGTATTCTGGATGATCCCCGTATTCGACAATGACCCGGTAATTTCTCCCGCGCTGTTTGGCTACATAGGAGCTGCCATTGCATGCGCCGGCGGAGGCTCCGACAACATAGGGAAAATGCACGCCCTGATCGAGAAAGTAATCGAGCACACCTGCTGTATAAGCACCCCGCATCCCGCCGCCTTCCAATACTAAACCTACGTCATTCATAGTTATCACCTGCCTGAAAATTGTTAAGGTTTATGCTTTACATTCTCCCACGTTCCTATGAAAATGTAAAAAGCAGCCCCTTACAGGCGGCCGCTTTTTCATGAGCTGATTAATTCATATAATGGTCGGGACGAAGTTTATTTGTGTGTTTTTCATCTATTTGTCTTTCGATGTCTTCAATCGCTTCTTCGTCTTGCAGCAGCTGCTGCTTGTTACGATCAACAAGTTCTTCAAAAGATAAACGGTGAATCGATCTCATTCTACACTTCCTTTCCCTGTTTTCGTTTGAATTATAACAAAATTCAACAAATGATATACCTGAATTGTTTGAACATTTTGTTAACTTTATGTAAAAAGGAGAGCTACAATGGAACATTTGATCAACCCCACAGTTAAAAACATCGAAATTTCCGGCATCCGGCGTTTTTTTAATATGGTCAGCCATTACGATGACGTCGTTTCCCTGACCATCGGCCAGCCGGACTTCCCTACACCCGATGCTGTCAAGCAGGCAGGTATCCAGGCGATTGAAAATAACCAGACAAGCTACACCCATAACGCCGGTCTCCTTGAACTGCGCCGGGCCGTTCAGCAGCATACAGCTGACTCGTATGGTCTTTCCTATCAGGCTGAGCAGGAGATCATCATCACCGTAGGAGCATCCGAAGCGCTGGACTTATCCCTGCGTACGCTACTGAATCCAGGTGATGAAGTCATCCTCCCCGGCCCTGTTTACCCCGGGTATGAACCATTGATCCGGCTTGCAGGCGGCACCCCGGTATTCGCAGATACGAGTGCGGAGGCATTTAAACTGACCGGCGACATCATTCAGGCGCATATCACTGAAAAAACAAAAGCAGTGATTCTTCCCTACCCCTCCAACCCGACCGGTGTATCATTAACAGAAGAAGAGCTGAAGGATATTGCTGCCGTCATCAAACAGAACGAAATCTTTATCATCGCTGATGAAATCTACAGTGAACTCGTTTATGAACAGCCGCATACATCCATCGCTTCCATTCCGGAGGTCCGGGACAACGTTATCGTCGTCAACGGGGTATCCAAATCCCACAGTATGACGGGATGGCGGATCGGCTATCTGCTTGCACCGGAATGGCTGTCGCGTCATCTATTGAAAGTCCATCAATATAACGTTTCCTGCGCAGCCTCGATCAGTCAATATGCTGCCCTGGAAGCACTGTCCAATCAGAAGCAGGAAGCAGCACGCATGCGTGACGCCTATAAAGAACGGCGTGATTACGCAGCTGGACGTCTTGAACAGATGGGATTGTCGTTTGCCCAGCCGGACGGGGCCTTTTATTTGTTCATTCAATTCCCACTGAATGGGAAGTCAACGACTGATAAAGCCGTCGAGCTTGTAGAGGAGGCCGGCCTTGCCCTCGTTCCGGGGGATGCGTTTTCCACCTATGGAGAAGGATACATGCGCCTTTCCTACGCTTACAGCATGGAAACACTGAAAAAAGGCCTCGATAGACTTGAGAATTACTTGAATTCATAGGTTATACCAACAACGGGCTGTCGTGGAAGTTCACGACAGCCCGTTTTGTTGGAGACAGGTGTATCTATTTTTATTGACAGCGCCTGATTTTAAAAACTTTCATTCTTCTAGTACACGAACCTATGCAGCTTCTTCTTTTTTTCATAGGCTGTACTATAACGATTGAAGGAGGATGACGAATGGCGAATTGTTGTTGTCCCGACCGTGGTGGTCAATTTGCTATGGATGAATTCTGCGGAAACTTCACGATTGATTGTTTAACCGATGCGCCAGCCCCGGACTTCGGTCTAGCTGAAACGGTCTGGTCCTCAAGTTTCACCATTGATGCAGGTACCATCAGCGTCTTTTATGATACCGGCTGTGCTGATCCCCTTACCGTCTATGTTGCCAATGGAGGGGTCGTTGTAGACACCTTCACTGTGCCCCTTGCCACCCTTGGAAGTAACGGGAATACAAGGTCGGTGACGGTTCAGGCCTTTGATGAAGTCCGTATCATTTGTAATACAGATGCCGCAGCAGGAAACTCATGCCGGGGAAAATACTGCATCAGCGCGAATTATCGATTATAACCAGCGGGGCAGGATTCCTCATCCTTTCCTGCCTTTTTATTTTACGATTAGAGGCTGGTCCATTTTGAAAGGTGGTGTGCCTATATGGCCACGATTGATGAAATTGTCGAAGCGCTGGTCACTCCTTTAACACAGTGCTGTTTAGTTAATGCAACGGTAACGGGTCCTTCTGATCAAAGCGAGATATTTTCTACACCACTGCAGGGCTTTCCGACAAATGGCAATGAATTCGTTGTCTTAAGCAGCGGTTTTGCAAGCCTGACGCCGGGGACGGCTCCTACGTTTGTTTCTGAAAACACAGGCGGCCCCATCGTTCCCGCTGGAGACCCCTTAGGTTCTCCGGACGGACAGGAGTCTCTTGATGTTGTTACGGTCAGGCTGCAATTCCTTCTGCCGAAGGACCCCGGCAAGCTGACATTCGACTGGAAATTCGGGACCGAGGAAAATCCACAGTTTGTCGGACAGTTTGCCGATTATTTCCGGGCGGATGTCTTCACTTCTCTCGGTACCGAAAATATTGCCCTGCTTCCCGACGGAACCCCCGTCACGGTTACAAACGCTGCACCCTTTTCCAATATGCCGAATGGGAGTTCCATGGCTCCTCTTCCTCCTTTTCCTACACCGAATGATGTTACGTACAACGCTGTGACCACTGAGATCTACACAGCAGAGCTTGATCTATCCTGCTACAGCTGTGAACTGATCACCCTACAGCTCCGAGTGGCTGACGTCATTGACCGGGTGTTTAACTCGGCTGCTTTTTTGGATAATCTGCGGATCACCGGCTGCGAAGACCCGGAACCTGTAAAACCGATCTGTCCTTAAGCAGGATTGATAATGCTGGGAAAAGGAGAAAAAAAGCTGTCTGCCATGATGATAAAAAAGAGGGACCAGCATGAATGTTTGCAGGTGCCGGCTACTATTCTAAAAGGGGGGATCTTATGGATAAGCATTGTATACAGGCAGAAAAAGTGTATGACTGGGTAACCGCACCACTTCAATTTACGAAATGCTTAACCATTTCGTTTGTGGATGACGTTCTCATGGATGAAGTCTGCGGGAATTTCACATTGATGAACGATTCCCGTGAACTGCTATGGCAGTCGCTGCTGGCTGAGCCTGTCACAGGCACCATTGTCCTCACCCTACAGCAGGGAGATTTGAATGATCTTTCTATCTTTATTAATGGAGATAAAATAAAAAGCGGTACAGGGAAAACATTCAGCAGAACCGTCCAAGGGCTCCAAAGTCTTGAAGTTGAGCGTACAGGCGATGGAATTTTAAAAGGAAAATACTGCCTGGATTTAAACTACATCCTACCTCAAGGTAAGGAAGAACTGCCCCTTGATTGCGAATGCTACACCTGCTTTTTAGCGGATGGGTGCTGCAGGAAAGCCGATATCACCTCTATTGTATGCAGGGAAATTGGACGGAGAAAAGAAGTTCCGGTTGTTCTGCCGTCGGGTGAAAAAATCACCTTTCATGAGATTACTTTATGTAAAGAAGGCTGTCTGGGTGTCAAACTTCCGAATGGGTGCATTTGCGTATGCGCCTTTTCCCAAATAGAAAAACTCCTTCTCTGTGCCCCGCCGGGGACGATCATCCAATGTGAAGTGACCAGCTTTACCTGCAGGGTCCAAACGATTACGAAAGTCAAACACTGCCTCTGTCTGGAACTGCTGGTTGATATCTGTCAGTCTGTAAAAGTCGTTCACCCTGCAACCATTGCTGTCACCGCTCAGGAATGTGAACCACGTCCACCGATCCGCCCTACTTCCTGCTCCGACCAAAAAAACTGATCTGCTCTTTATGTGAAAATGACATTCTGAAAAGGGCAGGTACATAAAAAAACTTACAGAACGGTAAGCTCTGTAAGTTTTATGATTGTTGTTGAATCTCGTTGAGTAATGTATCCAGCCGTTGACTAATTTGAACCGATTCCACACTGGAGAATCCCTTTTCATTCGCGACCTCCATCATTCTTTTCCGAAGGCGCTCAACCTCTTCCAGCATCGTCTCTTTATCCATAACCTGCACGTGCGACGACCTCCTGCCAGTCCTATCTTTTTTGTATTTATCTCTTTCATATACGTAAGCAAAAGGAATGTTTGTTCGCCTGTCCAACCTGCACGAAAAGAATTATCTCAATTTTCATTTCATTTGTAAAGTTATTTGCTAAAACAATTTACAATTCGACATAGGAAGACCGTCGTTTCCCCCTTTCCTATGTTACATATCCATTACATTGAAATCGATCTCCCTTTCATTTCTAAAGCAATATGGTAAAATAAGAGCGAAATCATATCTGTTCATCGAGAAAGGAAGATGAGATTGTCCGAACAATCTAAAAGTGAATGGCTGGAATGGTTAAAAGCCATCGCCGTCGCCATCACACTGGCCTTCATTCTAAGAACGTTCTTCTTCGCCACGTCTATCGTAGAGGGTGCCAGCATGGATCCTACTCTCCAAAACGGTGAACGAGTCATGTTCAATAAAATTATCTACTATATAGACGAGCCTGAGCGTGGAGACATCGTTATCATCGAACGTCCTGTCAAAAGTTATGTGAAACGAATCATCGGTCTGCCTGGAGATACCGTTGAAATCCGGGATCATGAGCTTTATGTTAATGGAGAGAAGGAGACGCAGGAATACTTGAGTGAAGATGCAGCCTCCGCTACAAGAGATTACGGTCCTGTTGATGTTCCCGACGGAAAATACTTCGTCATGGGAGATAACCGCTCCATCAGTAAAGACAGCCGCAACGGCCTCGGCTTTATTGAAGAAGATGAAATCATCGGCCGTACAGAACTGGTGATCTATCCATTTAATGAATGGGGACTAACGAATTAAAAACCTTTCCAGGCGAGGCACTGAAAAACTGAGGATTTGTGAAAGGTAAAGCTCAAAAAAGCGGATGGCATGGATACAAAATTTCCAAGCCATCCGCTTTTTTCTATTTTCATGAGGCTTACATTTCTCATTCCCTGTTAAAAACGCAATAGTACCTTGAAGCCGCATGATTTCGAGACCCGAATAGGAGGCAGCCTCGTTCCAGGCTGAATGTTTTTTATTTTTGATTGATCAGCTTCTCCGGCCACTGATGCATCGTTTCAATCAGCTGATCCAGCTTACCTTCGATACGGTGAAGCAGGTAAAAGGTCACCGCAACAGGAAAACCGACATCCGCCATAATCGATATCCACGTGTCCAAGGGCAGCATCCTCCTTTGATAAAAAAAGCCGCCCGCATCTCCCGGGCGGCTTTCCTCATTTACAATGTAATATCAAATACGTTCCGCTCCACAATGCGCGCTTCTTTCTTCGAGACAAGACTTCCACCTGTCGATGTGAAGCAGTCCTGAAGAAGGATTTCATCCATCGCAGCATTCACCGCAGCCGGATCCACCGGTTCTACAGGTTCATCCAGACTGATGGTCACCGTTCTGCTTTCTTCATTTAAAAACTTAAGCTCCAGCTTTTTCATTCCATGACCTCCCAGTCATTATTCTTCAGTAAGAATCGAGCGGTTATCACGAGCGACTTCTTCCAAGATGTGCTGTTGAAGCGGGGCAAGCGCAGCAGCTGTTTGATAGAGCTGTTCGTCTGATGCCTCGGTTTTCATGTTGTTAAACGATTTTGTCTTGTAAACCATGTTTCCCTCTTCGTCCTGTCCCACCGCTAATACAAGCTGCAGGCGGGAATCAATGCGGGTGTTGGTTACGGCCATGTTTCTCACCTCCTCTCACTTCTATAATCGAAGCGAAAGGCTGATAGGTGTCGGTCTATTTATCCTTATGGCCCAAATCCCAGAATGATATGCCTTCATAGACGGATGCACAAGCTGTTTCTACGATAATACATAGATTATTACTATAGTGTAGATGTAAAAATCGAGGCTGCAAGGAGGAATGAATATGTGTGGTGTCTACTCGGATTCCGGGTCCGCGTGCTGCCCCCAGGCACAGATCGTTCAGGAGGAAATCTGCGGGAACATCAATGAACTGCTGGTCGCTGAAACTCTATGGGAAGCGCCTGCCGGGAGTTATGTTTCTGCAACATTCCAAGTGTTTAATTCGGCATCAAGTGCAGGAAGCATTGTCACAGCCGGGGATGTCGTTTTGACAGCCCTGCCGGGGAACACAGTTTCCGAAAGTGTTAACAACCCGACATTATTTACGGTAACCACCCTCGCCGGGATAACCGGCACGTACTGTATTACGTTGTATAAACGTGTTTTAGCTTAATAAAACAAAGGAGAATATGATTATGTGTCAATCACATTCGGCCTGCTGTCCGCAGGCGCAGATCGTTCAGGAAAAAATTTGTGGGAATTTCAACGGCCTGCTTGCAGCTGAAGAAGTGTGGAGCGCTCCTGCAGGAAGCTACGTTTCCGGGACCTTCCAGATTTTCAACTCGGCTTCCAGCCTGGCTCCTGTAGCAGGGGCAGTCGTAGGTGTACCACCTGGGGTTCTTGCAGCAGCTCCAGGTGTTACTGACTCTGTCAGCGTCAACAGCCCGACTTCATTTACGATTACCTCTGCGATTGGCGACAGCGGTACCTACTGCATCACGCTTTACAAGCGCGTCCTTGCCTAATTCAATCAGATCTGCGTGCAGACAAAAAGAAAGCCCGGAAACCTCTTAGACAGGTAGCCGGACTTTCTTTTTTCTACGTATTAACCGTGATCAAAAATAGTGAGGCCGATCAACCCCAGCATAACGACAATACTCACAACATTCATGACGATTTCCATGATCTTCCCACTCCTCTCTCTGCTTCCATTCTAACAAAAAACGCTTTCATCTGCTTCTTTTATTTTCAGGCGTTCCCCGCATCTTTATACCTTCTCTTTTCCCGCTGTTCCTTATTCAAAACGAAACGTTCACAGGATATTCTTATCTTTATGTCCGTATTGTGAAATGGTGAACATTCTGACTCTTACTACGAACATGATGTCGTATACTGGAACTGTAGAAAAGATGCCGGCAATCATGTGAAATGTTGAACAAACTATTTTTACAAGGAGTGAGGATCATGTTGAATGATTTCTTTAGAACAAGCAGAACAGCTGCAGTCGTGTTAGCGGTCATCCGGGTATACCTTGGTGTAACATGGCTGAATGCTGGAATCGGTAAACTGACCGGAGGTTTTGAAGTTCAGGGATTTCTACAGGGGTCCATAAGCAAAGCAGAAGGTGCACACCCGGCCGTTCAAGGGTGGTGGGCGGGTTTCCTTGAAAGCTTTGCCCTTCCAAACCATGAATTATTTGCCCAGCTCGTGATGTGGGGGGAAATCCTTGCAGGTATCGCTCTAATCCTTGGTTTATTTACAACTGCTGCCGCCTTTGGAGGCATCCTGATGAATTTTGCTTTCTTATTCAGCGGAACTGTCAACACCAATCCACAGATGGTCATCCTGACGGTCTTTATTCTGGCTGCCGGTATCAATGCCGGACGGTACGGACTTGATCACTGGATCGTTCCACTCATCCAAAAACGCCGGCCGCACCTGCGCAAAAGTCAGCTGGCTCTTACGTAATAGATCAGCCCTTCACAAAGAGCAGACACAGGCCTGCTCTTTGTTCTTTGTGCTTCCACCCTTTTCAAGGTACCTTCCCCTATCCATTCCACTGAGGAACGCCAAAGCGTCACGGGCTGAAGATCCACCTGGTCCATTTTTGACCAATGAAGCTGAAGCCATACCCGCCGTTAAGCGGACGGTAAACAGATTTGAAGCGAATACAAAATATTGTTTATTTTGTATATGGATGAGGTATCATGAAAGAAGGTTACGGCCCTGATCCATCATTGAAATTTATCGTAGAAATTGAGGTGCGTTCATGTCCACTTATATTTTCCGTTTTTTTATTTTCTGGTACATATGCGGCGTATTCCTGGTCACCTTTGACTGGCTCCCTCCCTGGCTCGAATGGGCGAACAGTGTGTTCCTGATCGCTGCCGGAGTGGTCGCCGGGCTTTATTTTATACATATGTATGGAAAAAGAACAGGCATCCTTTACAGCCTGTTCATTATTGCTGCCAGTATTTATGTCGAGCATTTAGGTGTGGCCTACAACTTCCTGTTCGGAACTTATGATTATACCCAGGACTTCGGTGTCAAGATTGCCGATACCCCGATTACCATCGGATTTGCCTGGCTCTTGATCATCGGCTGCTCCCACGAAATGGCCCGTGTCATTTCCAGTGAACTTCCGCCTTTCATCCGTTTCCTGACGTTCCTTCTTACTGGAGCGTTGTGTGCGGTAACCATCGATCTTATCCTCGATCCTGTATCCTATAAAGTAAAAGAATACTGGATCTGGCAGGAACCCGGCTTTTATTATGACATTCCTTTCAGTAATTTTGCCGGGTGGTTCATAACAGCAGCCTTCTTCCATCTCGTCTTCCTGATTTGGAATCCGGATAACCAGGCGAATGACGGGACGTGGCCGAAACGGATGGCTCTTGTTTTCGGACTGATGGTGTTCCTGTTCATCTGCATGGCTTTCACCGGAGGGCTTTACGCTGCCATCACCCTTGTCGCTCTATTGACTGCCGGCTGGTATGCTCTTTATTTCTGGAGGAAAAAGCATGTTCAAGCCATCTCATAAACGTCCGGTCATCGAATGGGGATTCACCCGCTTCAACCGGATGTTCCTGAAGAAGCATTTTAACCGTATCCTTTTGGACGCTCCGGAAACCGTTCCGAAGGAGAATACCTTATTCCTCATCAACCATTCGGCATGGTGGGACCCTTTGTTCATCTTTTACCTCAATGACCAGGTCGTCCATTCCGATGGACACGGCATGATGCATGAGGAAGGGCTGCAGAAGTTTCCCTTTTTCAGAAGCATCGGCGCTTTTTCCATCAACAACAAGAGCCGGAAGCATCTTATGGAATCCCTCACCTACAGCGCAGATCTGTTGGCCTCAGGAAAAACGGTATGGATTTTCCCGCAGGGAGCTGAGCAGCCCCTTGAAAAGCGTCCACTCGAGTTTTTTTCCGGGATCAGCTATATCGTCCAAAAAGCACCACACGTCCACGTGGTACCTGTTTCTATTTATTATGCACTGGAGCATGAACGAAAGCCGAACGCTTACATAACGATCGGGGAGCCTCTTCCACAGGAGGGTTACGCCAAGCTGAACCGGAAGTCGATGACACACTATTTCGAAACGGCAGCTACGAAGCAGCTGGATGATCTACGGGCACGGGTCATACAGGAAAACCATGAGGTGTTCCGCCCTATTTAAACAGAAAGGAGGCTTCTGTCATTGCTATGGTTTATCATCCTTGTCCTTGGTTTAATCGTCATGAACCTATGGACAATCATTAACAGTTTATTCTTATATCCTTTGAGGGCAGATAAGCAGGAACAGACCGACCAAAAAGTTTCCCTGCTCGTCCCGCTCCGTAATGAAAGGGATAACGTGGAGGGCTTGATCTCCTCGTTATCCACGCTCACGTATCCGAATCTTGAAATGCTCCTTCTCGATGATCATTCTGAAGATGGCACCTATGAAGAACTGCTCTCGCTTACCGCAGGAGATCCCCGATATACCATCCTGCAGGGGAAAGAACTGCCGGATGGATGGAACGGTAAGGTACACGCCTGTCACCAGCTTTCAGAAAAAGCAGAGGGGGATTACCTGTTTTTCCTGGATGCTGATGCACGAGTCGTCCCTACAGTAATTGAAAAGACACTGGGGACCATGAGAAAGAGAAAAGCAGCGATGCTCAGTGGGTTTCCTTTCTATCCGAATCATCATTTTCTGAGCCATATGCTTGTACCTCTTCAGCATATGGTCGTACTGCTTCACCTTCCACTTTTCATCGCCAACCGTACGACAAAGCCGATGTTCACAGCAGCGTGCGGCATCTTTATCATGATTGAACGCTCGGCCTATCAGGCGGTCGGAGGCCATGAATCGGTCAAGGATTCCCTTGTAGAAGATGTTCATCTCGCTCGTGAAGTGAAAAAGAACGGCTACCGTATGATTCTTGCCAATATTACATCCTCCGCTCTTTCGTATATGTATGAATCCAATCAGGAAACGTGGGCAGGGTTTAAAAAGAATCTCTACACCGGTATCGGGCGGTCAACATGGATGGTCGTCTTCCTCACGCTCCTGTATGCCATTCTTTTTGTACTTCCCGGAGCTCTCGCTGTTTTCGGAACGGGAACAGGAACGCTTTACATGCTGCTCCCCTACGTATTACTAATCATGTTCAAAATGTATGTCGATGCACGAACAGGCCATCCTCTGTGGCTGTCCTTTCTCATGCCTGCAGCGGGAGCACTGTTGATTGCGATGATGTGGGCATCCATGCTTGTACATAAAAGAGGTCGTTCATATCAATGGAAAGGCAGGTCGTATCAATGAAAGCAGTCATTATCGGTGGTGGACTGGGCGGTCTTTCCGCTGCGGTCCATCTGGCCAGTGAAGGCGTAGACGTAAAAGTATTTGAAAAGAACAGCCATTTTGGAGGGAAAATGATGGCTGTAGATGAAGAAGGCTATCATTTCGATTTCGGTCCGAACACAATTACCATGCCGGAGGTATTTACGAGAGTCCTGGAAAAAGCAGGCCTCCCCTCCCATACGCTGACCTTTGAAAAAATCGAAACCCATACGCGCAACGTTTTTCCGAATGGGACAACCTTCGATTTTTCTACTAATCCCGATGTTATGAAAACTCAGTTGAAAAAGCTCGATCCTAAAGGTTACCAGTCCTATGAAAAGTTCCTGAAGGAAATTGAGCGCCTCTATCAGATGTCCCGGAAGCATTTTCTGCACCGCACATTCAATGGATGGAAGGATTATCTGTCTCCTTCTCTTATGAAGAGCATGATGAACGTGCGTCCGCTCCAGTCGATGGATCGTTTTTTCAGGGAGTACTTTTCCAATCCGGATATCATTCAGGCGTTAAACCGCTACTCGACATATATCGGATCCAATCCCTACAAGGCACCGGCCACATTCAGTATGATTGCTCATCTGGAATGGAATGACGGCGTCTATTATGTAAAGGGGGGAAATACGAGAATCGCGGAATCCTTCGTTCAGGCAGCAGAAGCCGCCGGTGTCCATCTGTACAGCGGGACCCCTGTTTCAAAAGTCCATACGTATCAGGGCCGTGCAGCAGGCGTGGAGACGAAGGATGGAGACTTCTTCGAGGCAGACCATGTGATTATCAACGGAGATCTGCTGCAGGCAGTTCCGGAGCTCATCGATCAGCAGGAAAGGAAGAAAATGAGTGATCAGAAGCTCGCCTCCTACGATCCTTCTATTTCCGCTTTCGTCATCATGGCAGGGCTCGACACCTGCCTCCCGCAGCTGCATCATCATCACCTGCTCTTTTCAAGGGATTATGAAAAAGAGTTCGATCAGCTGTCCAACGGAGCCTACGCGGATGATCCGACCATATACATCTGTACTTCAGCGAAATCAGATCCGGATGTCTCTCCTAAGGGGGATAATTGTTTTATCCTCGTCAATGCCCCGGCTGTGAGCGGTCATCAGCAGAACAAGGAGCACTATAAAGCGCTGGTTTATGACAAGTTGACAAAGGCCGGTATTCCTGTTCAAGATCACCTTGTCTATGAAAAAATCATCGGTCCGGAGGAAATCGAAGAGACTTTCGGGGCTCACCGCGGTTCGCTTTACGGCCCTTCGTCCAACAGCAGAAGCCAGGCCTTTATGCGCCCGTTCAACAAGTCCCAGGACCTTGAGGGGTTATGGTTCTGCGGGGGGAGCACCCACCCCGGCGGTGGTTCTCCGATGGTCGTGCTCAGTGGAGAAAATACAGCTAATCAAATCATCGGAAAAATCGTCCATATCGAGTGAATTCCGAACATTAAAAAAGGCTGCTGGAAATCCAGCAGCCTTTCTTTATGTAGCTCTGTACGTTTCTCCCTGTTTTTTATCTGGCAGACGCGACAGGAAATAGGATACAGTCGCAATCCCAATGAGAACCAACAGCTGGGAGGGCCCGCTTCCTGCTCCTCCTGTCTCAGGATCATATTGGAGCGTCAACAGCATGCCGGAGAGCCATTGATAAACAAAATACAATAGGATAAAGCTTCCTATGAATATCAGATACTTTTTCATCGTACCACCACCTTCTCCCTTCTATACGAAACAGGGAGCCAATCGTTTCAAAAAAAAGAGCACCTTCACAGGTGCATCCTTAGGAAAGAGTGATCTTCCGCCCTCGAACGGACGAGTCCGCTGGATCTTCTTCATTATAGAGGTGACAGGCGACATGGTGACCGCTTTCGATTTCCTGCCATTCCGGCACCACTTCTGCACATTTTTCCATCGCCGCCGGACACCTCGTACGGAACACACAGCCGCTCGGAGGGTCAATCGGACTTGGGATTTCCCCTTCGATTATCATTTGCTCCCGCTCATCTTCCAAATCCGGATCAGGAATGGGGATGGCAGACAACAGCGCTTTTGTATAAGGGTGAAGGGGGTTCTTGTACAGCTGGTCACTGCTTGTCAGTTCGACAAGGCGGCCTAAGTACATCACACCGATGCGGTCGGAAATGTGCCGGACCATGGATAAGTCGTGAGCAATAAACAGATACGTGAGCCCTTTCTCCTCCTGGAGCCGCTCCAACAGGTTGACCACCTGCGCCTGTACAGAAACGTCAAGCGCAGAGATGGGTTCGTCCGCAATGATGACGGATGGATCGAGAGCAAGAGCGCGGGCAATCCCGATCCGCTGCCTCTGTCCACCACTGAACTCGTGCGGGTAACGATTGGCATGGTCACGATTCAGCCCGACTTCTTCAAGCAGTTCATACACCCGTTCCAAACGCTCCCGTTTTGTCCGGAAAAGCTTGTGGATCTCCATAGGCTCAGCAATGATTTCCGCCACCGTAGATCTTGGGTTTAAGGAAGCATACGGATCCTGAAAAATCATCTGCATATCTCTTTTCAGCTGAAACTGCTCCTGCTCACTGCGGTTATGAACCCGTTTGCCCTTATAAAGAACCTCCCCGTCTGTGACGGGGTAAAGATTCATCATCGTCCGTCCTGTTGTCGATTTTCCACACCCCGACTCTCCAACAAGGCCGAACGTTTCCCCTTCGTAAATATCGAAGCTGATGCCGTCCACGGCTTTCAATGTTTGATTTCTGCCGATGTCAAAGTGCTTTTTTAATTGTTTGACTTCCAATACCTTTTCCATCGTCATCCTGCTTCCTCCGCTTCCTCCCAGTATCTTCGTACCGCACACAGTTCCTTTTCATAAATCGTACCGCGCAGGTCAATGATCTCGATGTTTTTTCCTACATTCGGCGAGTGAAGCATTTTTCCTTCTCCATAATAGAATCCGACGTGATGCACACGTCCCTGCCCTTCTTCATAGGCGAAAAACAGCAGATCACCGGGCTGCTTTTGATCGATGGGGATGTCCACTCCCCTGTTCACTTGATCGGTTGCATCACGGGGGATCATGTAGCCGTGCGCCTTATGAAGCGCATAAGCGAAACCCGAGCAGTCGAACCCATACGAACTCATCCCTCCCCAGAAATAAGGCAGATCGAGGAAGGTTTCTGCCGATTCAATGATGGCAGCACCACTGCCTTTGGGTATCTCTTCGGGCGAAGGATAAACGGACGCCGCCTCTGCGGAAATATAGCCTTCGCCATGTGGGGTACGGACTTTGATCAGGACCCCCTCCTCTTGAATGACGGGCAGGGATGTCAAATAACTGACCTCCAGAAATGGCTGACGTTTTTCATCCAGGAGCATCGTTTGTTTATCGTGGACAACGAGCATGCCATTTCCCTGCCATTTAGATTGAGGGAGAGCATTGAGCTGTCTTTCGGGTATATATCCGGGGTATCCGCGGTCATCTTTTTTTGATGACTGATGGGGAATAATGATGCGGGCCCAGCCATCCTTCATCTCATCGACGATCACTTCTTCCCCATATAGAAGCTGGGACTGGACGAGATTATCATCGCACAGCGCCAGTTTCTGCTTATGGTCCAGCTGATCCAGCCATTCAATCATGGAACTGACAGATGAAATCCCTGGTTCATCACAATCCCTCGGTGAATCCGGAGCCGTCCAGACCGTGGCTACCGGAACGGCCACCACCCAGACCGTGTCGATCGCTTTTTTCTTTATCATGGTCTTCCTCCTCTTTATGAAGTCGTGACATCCTCCCCGGACAAGCGGGTAATTCCGAGCCCCGGAGCCTGTGGGAGAGTCATGACCGCCTGATTGTACTGCACGCCCCCTTCCACCGGATCTGTCGTAAGCATGAGGGGGGCATCAAAATCCACTTTTGTTATGTTTTTCTGGCTTGCAGCAAAATGGGCCGCAGCGGTTATGCCGAGTTTGGTCTCAATCATACTTCCCACCATGCAGGGAATGCCGAAGCTTTCCGCAACCGCGTTGATTTTCAGCGCCTGGTGGATCCCGCCGCTTTTCATCAACTTTATATTGATCATATCAGCGCTGCCCGTCTTCAACACACGTACAGCATCCTGGGGAGAAAAAACACTTTCATCAGCCATAATGATTGTATCTACAGCCTCCGTCACCTGCTTGAGTCCATCCATGTCTCCAGCTTTGACCGGCTGTTCCACCAATTCGATCGGAAGCTTCCGTCTTTCCATCTCGCGAATGGCATTAACAGCCTCCTTTGCTGTCCACGCCTGATTGGCGTCAAGCCGGATGGCGGCTTCCTCTCCTACTCTTTGATGAATCGCTTGAATTCGTTCGATATCATGGTGGATACTGTCTTTACCAACTTTCACTTTTAATACATGAAATCCCTGCTGGATGTACCCTGCCGCATCATCCGCCATTTCCGCTGGTGTATTGACACTGACGGTGTAATCCGTTTCCAGTTGATCTGTCCACCCTCCAAGAAATTGGTAGAGAGGGAGACCGGCCGCTTGGGCAAGTCCGTCATACAACGCCATATCCACAGCTGCTTTAGCACTGGTGTTCCCGACACAGCTCTTATGGACAGCCTCAAAAACGGCTTCCCTTTTCAATAGATCAGCACCAGTTATTACCGGCTTCAAAACCTTCTCGATCGTGTACTTGATACTCGCAAGCGATTCACCAGTGATGACATGGGTGGGTGGAGCTTCTCCCCAGCCTGTCAGACCGTTGTCAAAGTGAATGGTTACGTAGATGGATTCAGCGACGGTCACTGTACGCAGTGCGGTTTTAAAAGGTTTGTGAAGCGGAACGGCTACGTGTGTGGTTTCTACGGACTGAATTCTCATGGCTTCCACCCTTTCCTTATTTCACACCTGGTGCCACCCTCAAACATTTCTCCCTGCTGGAAAGCTCCGCCTCTGCCCCGAGAGGCACAGCATAATGGGGCAGGCAGTGGCCGATTTTAAACCCGGACAGGACCGGCTTTTGAAGGTCAGCAAGGTAATGATGAAACACTTCCTGAAGTTCGATCGTCTCTTTTCGTTTTTTTGGTTCGGTGTCACTGAAATCACCGACGACAATGCCGGATGCCTCGTCTAGTTTGCCTGCCAGCTTTAACTGACTTAAAAAGGAGTCAATCCGGTATGGTTCTTCGCCGACATCTTCTATCAGGAGAAGGCGGTTCCTTGTCTCAATCTCATACGGAGACCCTATGGAATTGACGAGAAGAGAAAGATTGCCGCCCACGAGCCTCCCGGAAGCCGTTCCTTTAGAGATTACCTGCAGGGGCGACGTTTGATCGCTGTAAGTAAAAGGCTCCGGATCAAACAGCTGGGAAAACCGCTGTTTTGACGGATCATCAAAGTCAGGCTTCCCTACATCCGAACTCAACATCGGGCCATGGAACGTGACAAGTCCCGTCTGGCGCTGGATGGCCGTATGTAAATAGGTAATATCGCTGTAGCCCCAGAATATCTTGGGATTGCTGCGGATCAGGCTGTAATCGATGGAAGCAGCCAGCCGGCTGGTCCCATATCCCCCTCCAGCGCAGAAAATGCCTTTAATCGCAGGATCTCTGAACATCTGGTGAAGATCGTTCAGTCGTTCCCGGTCTGTTCCGGCCAGATATCCGTAAGTCCGTTTCACATTAGGGCCGATCCACACGTTCAGCCCGAGAGAACGCAGAAAAGGCAGCGCCTTCGCTAAGGAATCTAAATCTGGAGGACTGGCCGGAGCAATAACTCCGACCGTATCTCCTTTTTGTAATCGTTGTGGTTTCAGCATATATTCCTCCATAGAGAAGAGGCATGCCCGGCTGGGCCGGGTGCCTCTTTTGTTGTTACTTCTTATCTGCCCATTTCAATTCAAGGTAGCCGACAGGGTGACGGATCACATCGGATACGCCTTCTTTCTCAAGCAGAACGAAGTTGTAGAAGTGTATCGGGAAGATCGGCATGTCTTCAAATAAAATCTTCTCTGCTTCATACATATGCTCCCACCGCTTCGTTTCATCGGTTTCATTTTTCGCCTGTTCAATAAGTTGATCATACTCTTCATTGGACCATCCCGTACGGTTCATCGAGGAATCCGTGACAAAGCTCTCCAGGAAGTTGATTGGATCAGCATAGTCAGCAATAAAGGAGCTCCGTGACAGCTGGTGCTTCAAATCTTTTTGGTTCTGCAGAAATACGTTCCACTCCGCGTTTTCAAGCGTGACATCCACATCAAGGTTTTCCTTGAACATCTGCTGGATCGTTTCGGCGACTTTTTTATGAGACTCACTTGTGTTGTAGGAAAGGGTAATCGGAGGCAGTTCATCATACCCTTCTTCCTTCATCCCTTCCGCCAGAAGCTTTTCCGCCTCTTCGGCGTTAAACTCGACCAGGTTTCCATTCTGTTCACGGAAATCTTCACCGGAAGGCCCTTCAAACCCGTGAGAAACAAATCCATGGGCCGGCTCTTCTTTGTTTTTCGTTACATAATCAACAATGTCCTGCTGGTTGACAGCCATTGCAAGAGCCTGTCTAATCTTCTTGTTCTGGAAGGGTTCTTCGTTCACATTAAAACGATAAAAATAGGTGCCGGCCTGATCCTGGACCTTCAGCTGATCACTTTCCATCAACTCTTCGGACATATCGGAAGGGATATTCGTCGTATCCAGCTCTCCACTTTCATACATCTGATACTCGGTATTGGTATCGTTCACCATGGCCCAGTGAACTTCATCCAGTTTGACCGTATCCTTGTCCCAGTAATTTTCATTTTTCTTAAAGGTCATTTCACTGTCATGCTTCCACTCATCCAAGGTAAATGGACCGTTTCCTACAAAGCTGTCCGCTTCCGCAAACCATTCCGCATTCTCTTCCGCCACACTTTCGTTGATCGGGAAGAACGCCGGGTTGGAGATAATATTCAAAAAGTAGCCCGTCGGTGAGGAGAGTGTTACTTTCAATTCCTTGTCACTGACCGCTTCCACCATCACATCTTCCTTCGCCCCATCTCCATTGTTAAATGCTTCTCCACCTTCAATGAAGTAGCCGAGAAACGCAGCCGGTGAGGCTGTTTCCGGATCCAGCAGACGTTTCCAGGCAAACTCGAAATCGCCTGCTGTTACATCATCGCCGTTGGACCATTTGGCATCCTCGCGAATCATAAACGTGTAAACCTTACCGTCTTCGGACACTTCCCACTCTTCAGCCGCTGCGGGCTCAGGCTGGTGGTCCTTACCGAGACGGGTCATCCCTTCCATCAAGTTGTTCAAGGCATTCCAGGAAACGGAATCAAACCCCATCGGAGGATCAAAGGACGTCGGTTCCTCTCCATTGTTCAGCATCAGTGTTTTGGTATCCCCTGAATCTGCCTGTTCTCCTTCCGGACTATCCCCTTCACTCGAACTGTTCGCTGTACAGGCCGCCAGTACAGCAATCAAAGCAATCCCCCATAAAACATACAGCCACTTTTTCATCCTGCTACCCCTCTCTGTGATTATGATTGAATGGTTGCTGCGTGCTTCTTCGCCCGTTCATCCTGAAGCCAGCAGTCCACCTCATGTGTTTCGCTTCGGACCGTAGAATACGGATAAACCCTGCTGCACACTTCCATGGCAGCCGGACAACGGGCGGTGAATGGACACCCCCCGGGTGGAGAAAATAAATCCGGAGGCGTACCGTCAATCGGTATCAGCTTTTCTCCTTTTTGATCCAGACGGGGAACGGAATGCAGCAGTCCTTTCGTATAAGGATGCTGTGGTTCGTAAAAAATTTCCCGTCTCGTCCCTGTTTCAACGACTTTCCCTGCATACATGACGGCAATTCGATCGGCCACTTTCGCAACGACCCCCAGATCGTGAGTGATAAGAATGATCGAAACACCGGTTTCCTTTTGAATTTTGTCAAACAGCTGCAGGATCTGCGCCTGAATCGTCACATCAAGCGCTGTGGTCGGTTCATCGGCAATCAAAAGCTCCGGTTCACATATTAAAGCCATAGCAATGACGATCCGCTGCCGCATTCCCCCGGAAAACTGGTAGGGATACTGCTTCATCCGTTCATCAGGGTTCGGAATGCCGACGAGGTTCAACATATCTACAGCCTGGGCATCCGCTTCTTTTTTAGTTACCTTGCGGTGCTGTCTGAGCCCTTCCGTAAGCTGATCCCCGACAGTCAAAGTCGGATTCAATGCCGTCATCGGATCCTGAAAGATCATGGATATGTCGACCCCTCGGATGCCTCTCATTTTTCTGTCGGACAGTTTGGTCATGTCCTCTCCCTTAAAACGGATGCTTCCCTCTTTGATATGTCCCGGCGGGGTAGGGATTAAGCCCATAATGCTTGAGGCTGTTACACTTTTGCCACATCCCGATTCTCCCACAACCGCGAGCGTCTCCCCTTCATAAAGGTCGAGGTTGACCCCGCGTACCGCCTGTACTTCTCCTCCAAACGTCGTAAAGGAGATATGCAGATTATGAATCTCAAGAATTTTGTTCACCATACTCACCTCCTTAAACGCGGATCGAGCGCATCCTGCAGCCCGTCCCCGAGAACATTAAATGCAAACATCGTTGCTGAAATAAAGAAGGCCGGAAAAAACAAGCGCCACCAGTCTCCCGACAAAATCACACCGAGGGCATCGTTTGCCATGACTCCCCAGCTGGCATAAGGAGACTGGATGCCAAGGCCGAGAAAGCTTAAAAAGGCTTCAGCAAATATCGCAGTCGGAACGGTCAGCGTCATTTGGACAATGATCGGCCCCATCGTATTAGGCAGCAGGTTTTTCTGAATGATGCGTTTGGTTTTGGCACCAAAAGACTGCGACGCCATGACAAATTCATGGTGCTTCAGCTGCAGAACCTGTCCACGCACGATCCTCGCCATGCCCACCCAGCCAGTTACCGTAAGAGCAATAATAATCGTCAACAGACTCGGTCCCATCACCACTAACAGAAGAATGACGACGAGCAGGTAAGGAAGGCCGTATAAAATTTCAACGATCCGCATCATCACATTGTCTGTGCGTCCCCCTTTGTAACCGGAGAGGCCTCCATAAACGACTCCGATAAAGAAATCGATCAGGGCGGCCATCAAACCGACAAACAACGAGATCCTGGCTCCATACCACGTCCTTGTGAACACATCCCGGCCAAGTTCATCCGTTCCGAACCAGTGGTCCATGGAAGGAGGCTGGTTTTGATCAGCCAGCGAAGCCTCGGACACGGTATACGGAGAAATCCATGGGCCGATGACCGCCATCACGGCAAGGAAAATGAGAAACACAAATCCTGTCATCGCCAGCTTATTCTTTCTGAGCCTGCGCCAGGCATCCTCCCAGTACGAAAGGGAAGGACGGACCACAGATTCGGCTTCATCGATGTTTTTTTCCTTCGGCTGAAACCATTCATCGGGAATCGAGGACCGGGAATTGTCCGGGTGCTTTTCTTTTAAAGCAGACATATCAGCTGCTCCCTCCTTCCTTATGAAGTTTGATACGCGGATCTAAAAATCCATAAGCTATGTCAACAAGGAACAGCATGAACACAAGAAAGGCGCTGTAAAACACGGTCGTCCCCATAATGACTGGATAGTCCCGCTGGTTGATCCCTTCTACGAAATATTTGCCCATCCCGGGGATCGCAAATATTTTTTCGATGACAAACGTTCCTGTCAGGATTCCGGCTAGAAGCGTCCCCATGATGGTCACCACCGGCATCAGGGCATTTTTCAATGCATGTTTGACTATGATCTTGTAGGGAGAAAGCCCTTTGGCACGGGCAGTTTTTATGTAGTCCTGGGTCAGGGTTTCCAACATACTTGACCGTGTCAGCCTGGCGATGATCGCCATCGGCCCCGTGGCCAGCGCGAGTACAGGAAGAACCATATGTGCAGGAGAACTCCATGTCGCGGCCGGAAGCCACTCCAGCTGGACAGCCAGCTGTTGAATCAACATGGTAGCCAGAACAAAGTTCGGAATGGAAATGCCGAGAACCGCGATGGTCATCGCCATGTAATCGATGACATGGTTATGTTTTAAAGCCGCAAACACTCCGAGGGCCACCCCGGAAATAAGCGCGATCAAAACAGTCCAGATCCCCAGTTCTGCAGAGATGGGAAAACCACGGCCGAGCAGAGCATTCACCGTTTCCGTCGGCTGCTTAATCGATGGCCCGAAATCAAGGGTGATGATCGACTTTAAATAAAGCACATACTGGACAGCGAGCGGTTCATGTAAGTGGTAATGTTCCTCTAAATTCTGCTGCACCACTGCATTCGTTGTCCGTTCCTCGTTAAACGGTGATCCCGGAATAAGGTTCATCAGGAAAAACGTTAACGTGGCGATGATAAAGACGGTGACGATCATATAGACAAAGCGTTTTACTATGTATGTAACCAAGCGCTTCTCCCTCCTTCAGCTCGATGTGGCCTGCATAGCGAGTTCTGTCATGACGAGCATCGCCTGGTAGGCTTCCAATAGATGGGCGGCCTTGAAACGGACCGTCGTCGACTCAGGGTCGAGTTCGGTTCCCGGCATGAGATGAGCCCATTCCGCCTGTCCATAGTTCATGAATTCAATCTTCAGCTCAGGATGCTCCGGTGGTGTAAGCGGCTTGATTTCGGCCCGTTTGTCTATGGCCAGAGCGGTTCGTTCACGGAGGAGTTCCCCGGCTTTTTTCGGCGTCAGGCTCTTCACAGCTGTACGGGAAATCGTTTCTTTCACGGGCGCTGTCACGATATCCGGGATCAAAGCTTCTGCTTCAGCCGCTGCACAATCATCCCCAGCCACCATGAGTACGGGGACACCGTAATAGCCGGCCATTAACGCATTGAACCCCAGTTCCCCGACAGGCCTGTCATTGATAAAGAAATGGCGTACCCCGAACGTCATGGAATGCGACAGCACCCCTTTTTGTGCAGCTCTTGCGTGATACCCGATAAACAGGGCCCCATCAAAACCTCCATCAAGCCCCTGCACCATGGAATAAGGTTTCACACTTCCAGTAATGAGCGACACATCGGGATGAATGTCATCAATGAGCAGATTATTCATTTTCGAATGACTGTCGTTGACGAGAATCTCCGTCGCTCCTTTTCGAAACGCTTCTTCAATCACATGATTCGTTTCCTGTGTCATGATTTTCCTGGCGCGTTCATAATTGTGTTCGGACGAATCGACGAAGGTATGATCGGGAACTCCTGTTATTCCCTCCATGTCGACAGAAAGATACAGCTTCATACATTTCCTTCCTCTCTGGACATTTTGTGTTAAAATTTCTAATTTTCTCATAACTTTACCAATAAAAAGGAAAGATTTCAAGATGGAAAACGAACTATGAAATATTATTTCAAACCGCAGTATCCCCCGGATCCTGTGTATCACTGATGGTTTTCGACAAGTTCAGCTGTAAAAAAAACAAAAGAAAAACCGCCGGATTTCCCGACGGTCTTCATTCAAACAGTACTATTCCTTCCTCGTTCAACACTTTTCCTTTCACAACAGGATGGTGGGGGCTTGCTTTAAATACCTCTTTACTGGAAATCATGATCCCTCCGCCCGTTTTCTCAGCCATCTGCTTATTCGAAGCACTGTATATCAACCGGCCGATGCCGGTAAATACAAGGGCACCGGCACACATGACACACGGTTCACAGCTCGTATACAAGGTATAGTCTCCTAAGTCTCTCGTTCCTGTCTCCCTGCAGAACCGCCTGATCAATGCAAGCTCCGCATGATGGGTCGGATCGTTTTTGGTATGCACCTGATTTCCTTCCTCCATAAGTATGACACCGTCCTTAACAAGAAGGGCGCCGAATGGTGCATTCCCCTGTTTTTTTGAATCCTCAGCTATTTCAATCGCACGACGGATCATCCGTTCATCCTCCATCATCATCCCCCAACTCCTTTCTGTTTCTTTATGTTCCCTGAGCTGGGATCTCCTATGCTTTCTTCCACCTATGAAAAAGAGAGACGCATCGTAATCGTCTCCCTTAAAGTAATCGAATGTGTGTAATTTTCGTTTCCGGAAATTGTCTCATATGGCTTTCCCGGGCCTGTTCCCGGTGAGCAGCGAATACGGGAACACGTTTGACTACACCGGACTTAGCCTGGTAGTAGATCAAGTACTTCTCCTGCATCAGGACGCTCCTTTCTATAAACAACAGATGATCGTTACAAGTATCTGCTATATTATAGAAAACTATACCTGCTGACGTCCCGGCGGATGACTTATCCACTTTCTCTTTTCGTCCACTCGACCGCAGACTGGATGCCTACTGTCATCCCCGCTCCCGCCAGGAAAACCATCCCGTAGAAGGATACCAGTAAAGGGCCTGGAATTCCTGCAGCAACCCCGGCCGCACATGCTCCGCCAAAAGCAGGAACAGCGATCCAAAGAACAGATATCCCCCTTATCTTCCTTTCGATCAAAGCTCCTGAGACAAACATGCCGGCTGCCATCCATAACAAAAGCGTCATAAAGATCCTCCTTTTTCTCATACGATCAGGCCTGTCCTATAAAAAAAGCAGCGGTCGGCCTTGCTCCCGCTGTTATTTTCGATACCCTTCTGTTTTCCCTCTTGACCCTTGTTTGTTCCACAACTCATGAAAGGCCCAGTACGGACGACCATCATCAAAATAAAAGAGCACAGAATGCGACTCCGTTACGAGACCTTTTCCCTCACGGCGCCAATCCATCAACCACGCCGTTTTCAATCTGCGGATAGCCATTACATCTGAGAGACTTGTATGAACAGCAACGATCCTTAGAGGAGGCGCTGTCGATACTCCTTTGATGGCCTTTACCGGACTCCACCATTGTTCCATAAGACGGATTTTCTCATCCCATTGTCTACCACGTTTTTCCTCTACATGACCGGCCTGCTGTTTCTGCATCCACACAGTGATCCCCCAGCAAATGAGAAACAGGGCGCTGCACATCGAAATTATTCTCACTCGTATTCCCCTCTATCAGCTTATGCAGGCATCTGATGATCCTTTCCTCCATAAAAAAAGAAGCAGCATCACTGCATTTCTGCAATGATCTGCTTCTTCTGCTTGTCCGAAACGAAATTCCGGCGGCCGAACACTTGGTAATCATTTTTTCTAACGGTCGGCAGAATGGCCCGGTACATCTTCGCCGCTCCCCCGACAGGAGCCCTGGAATACACCGGGTAATGCGGGATGGTTTTCAGAGCGTTCTCATAGTAGGTTTCCGCGTCATCCGCAAGGTCCTCCCACATTTGAATGAATGCGTCGTTCACCTTTCCCTTCCGCAGATCCATGTGGGAGTAGCCATAGGAATCCATGACTTCTTTCGGTAAGTATACACGGTCGATTTCCATATCCTCGCCGATATCCCGGAGAATGTTGGTTAACTGCATGGCGTAGCCAAGCTCAACAGCCCCCTGCCTTAAGGAAGCCGTCCGCCCGGGAGCAATGACAGGCAGCAGCATAAGACCTACGGTACTCGCCACATGATAACAGTAGTCAAGAAGATCTTCCTTCGTCTCAATCAAGGAAGGATAAAGGTCCATCCGCTGTCCTTTAATCATATCAAAGTATGGGTCCGGATCTATGGAAAACCGACGGAAAACATCATCCAGAGCGAGCCAGCACGGATCATTCAGATCAAGCTTCCCCTCAAGGAACTGGTCGAATTCAAAGGCGAACTCCTCAAGTTCCGCTTTAGGGTTCGTCCCTTCGTCAACGATATCATCCACCCGCCGGCAGAAGGCATAAATGGCCCAGACCGCCTGTTTCTGCTGCCTGGGCAGCATAGCGAATGCTTTTGAAAATGTCTTGGAATGTTCTTCTATAATTCTTCGACAATGATGGTATGCTTGATTCAAATCCGTCATCATTAAACACCTCGCTTGTAATTATGCCTTTTTTTGGACCCATATTGCAAATAATCTGCCAATAATTTTGCTCCCTGCATCACAATCGGAACGCCTCCCCCGGGGTGAACAGAGGCTCCGACGGCATACACATTACTGATCGGATAGGGCTGCAGCTGCGGACGGAACACACCGGATTGAAAAAGGGTGGGCGCAATTCCGAAACTGCCGCCTTCAAACAAGCCGGCTTTTGCGGCATCCTCCGGAGTACGGACATGCATCCATTCCATATGATTCCGCAGATCAGGGAACCCACGGCCTTCCATTTCATCCAATACGTGCTCAATCAATGCCTCTTTTCCGCTCCAGTCTACGTCCTTTCCAGCCGGAACAGGAATCAGCGTATACAGCACCCCTTTTCCTTCCGGTGCAAGGGACTCATCCATAATGGATGGGTGGAACGTATAAAAGGAAGGTTCGTCAGGCAGCACCTTATCCATAAAGACCTGTTTCATGTGATGATCGAAATCAGAGGTCATGAAGAACTGATGAATCGTGTTGTTTTCATAGATGCGGTCAAGGCCCATATAAAGGAGGAGGCATCCGGATGAGGCGGTATACTTTCTATTCAAACGCTTCTTCTCCGGCATCAGTTTGTCCATCAGCGGAAAATCTCCATTGAGGATATATTCATCAAAAGAAAGCGTTTCTCCCCGGACGGTGATCGAAGAAGCTTCGCCATTCTCCACCTGGACATGGTTGACTTCCGCATTGGTATGAATGGAAACCCCGCGGCGTTCCAGTTCCTCCCGGATGACTTCAACGAGGTGGGCATAGCCGCCTTTGACATACCAGATGCCATGTTCATGTTCACTGTAGGAAACGAGCGAATACATGGCGGGGGACTGCTCGGGGTGGCCCCCGATATAAAGCGTCTGGAGCGTGTAGGCCTCCACAAGACGCTCATCATCAAAATAGCTCCGCATCATTTTTTTCACATTTTGATAAGCTTTCAATCTCATCAGGGTTTTGATGTTTTTCCCCGAAAAGAATGTCCGTTTATCAACAAAGGATTTCTCCAGAAACTGTGCTTTCCCTTGAAGGAACCTCGTTTTCATATCCTGAAGAAAACGGTCGAAATGCTGTTCGCTGCCTGGGAACTTCCTCGCAAGCTCTTCCTTCTGGAGAGCAGGGTCCCTGTGTTTCGTATACGTGGATCCATCCTTGAAATGAATATCATATAACGGGTCACACGGTTCCATCGGAATATCTTCTCTTTGGATTCCCGCTTCCTCCAGAATACTGAGCAGCATTTCCGGCAGCAGGACGATGGTCGGACCCTGATCAATTTTAAAGCCGTCATGGCGCTCGTAGGTTAAGCGGCCGCCGAGAAAATCGTTTTTCTCAAAAATCGAGACATGGCGCCCTTCCTGCTTGGATAAGTATAAAGCCGTGACCAGACCGCCGATTCCTCCTCCAACAATAGCTGTACGGGTCATACCGGCTCCACCTCTTTCTCTGTGATCCATCCTGTCGTAATTCTCGCTGATTCCAAAATCGTCGGAAGCCCGCTTCCCGGGTGTGTTCCTCCCCCGACAAGCCAGCAGTGGTCAAGCTCCTGGAAACGGTTATGAGGGCGGAAGTACATCATTTGGGACAGTTGGTGACCCAGACTGAATGTCGCTCCCTGATGAACAAAATGATCGGTTTCCCACTGTTTTGGAGTCAGAACCTTTTCGACGACAATATGATCACGAATATCGGAAAAGCCGGTTTTCGCTTCTATTTCGTCATAAACCAGTTGTTTAAAGGAGTCTTCCTTGCCCTCCCAGTCGATGTCGGAATAATTGTTCGGAACAGGAGCCAAAATGTATACGGCCGAATGGCCTTCAGGGGCCAGCGTGTCATCTGTGACACTGGCGTTATGGATATAAATGGACGGTTCATCAGATAAAACGAGATCCTTTGTCATTTCCTCCACATTCTTTTTATAATCCTCAGCAAACAGAATGGTGTGATGGGGCATCTCATATTTCTTATCCAGTCCGACATAGATCATAAAAGTGGAGCAGGAGAATTTTTTATTTTCCAGTTTCTTCTTCGAATGTTTGCGCAGCACGCCATCATCGACGAGTTTCGTCATCGCCTCGGCAAAATCGGCATTGATGATGTATTCGTCAGCCTTTACGACTTCGCCGGAATCCAGTTCCAGGCTGGAAATCTGCTTTTTGTCCGTATGGATGCGTTTCACTCCACTGTTCAAATGGATCTTTCCTCCATGTTCCTCCGTAACCGCGGCCATCGCTTTTGACAGCTGGTTCACGCCTCCAATGGGATGATAAACGCCCCATTCGTGTTCCATATACGATAAGATAGAAAAGGCTCCGGGACATTCCCAGGGAGACATACCGAGATACTTCGCCTGGAATGTAAAAGCAATTTTCAACTTTTCATCCGTGAAATAGTCGGAAAGGACATCGTACACCGACTTTCCGAGCGACAGCTTAGGAAGAGCCTTCAGTGCCCGTTTTGAAACGTAATCCGTCAGCCGGTTATGCTTCGTCTGCAAAAGCGGCATAAGCGCCTGCATCTTCTCTCCTGTCTCCTCCATAAACCGTTCATAACCTTGTTCATTTCCGGGGAAATGTTCCTGGATGACCTCGAGCATTTTTCTCCGGTCGCGGTACATAGGAACCCGCTTTCCACCAAACTGCAGCTCATACATCGGTGCCAGTTCTTTTAAATCGAGATAATCGTGAACGTTTCTTCCGGACATCTCAAAGATTTCCTCCATAATCTGCGGCATACTCAAAAATGTCGGACCTATATCAAATGTATATCCGCCTAAGGAAAAATGGCCGTTCCTACCTCCTACAAACGACTGTTTCTCATAAACCTCCACGTCGTATCCTTTGGCAGCTAAAATCATAGCTGATGCAAGCCCTCCGGGGCCGGCACCAATAACAGCAATCTTTTTCATTACGTTCACCTTCTCTTATGTGACATCAGTTGTGCAATCATTATACAAAATATGTACAAAACCAGCTATCTTTTGTATTTCTCCAATGTGCCGGTCATTTTTTCCTATACACATGATGTACCCTTTCTCATTCTTCTATAACCTACATAAGAGCATTCACCCTATTATTTTCGACACAAGTGTCAAAAAACCTCCCCCTCAAAATTATTCACGCTGGATAAAATCACGATTTCAGGAAATAATACAGCCGAAGGAGGACTGTCTATGTATGCAAACCAAAGAATTTCAGGGCCCTACTACCCTTCTCACTCGACCCATCACCCGCCCCACAATCAGTATAGTAACGAACATCTGAACCATTGGTGTGAAGAGCTTGATCAGTGCAGTCATCAGCAGACCCAGCAGGCAGAAGCTCTTCATCAAAGAAGCAGCATTACGAAGTTATCACCACCGACATTTATGAATTGACCTTTCTGGGTGAATGACCATACACAGCAGCCTCCCTCTGCATAGGCTACGAATGTAACAACAGGAGGTGAGCTTATGTACGGAGGCTATCCTTACGGAGGAAGACAGTGCCACAGACCCTGCTACCGCAACAACTTCGCTTTAATCGTCGTATTGTTCATCCTGCTTATTATTGTAGGTGCAGCATTTTACTGCTGAAGCGATGATCAATAACCGCTGGATGTAAACAGAGCGGAGTTATCAGTCTGAAAAGGAAGAAGGGGAACAGGAGGAGCTCACAGGCCCCCTCCCTCTTTCTACAGACTCATCCTATACCTTATAAAAAAAGAACACAGCCCAGGCTGTGTTCTTTGCCGTTTTCATGAAGCTGTATCCTGCTTTATTAAAGATTATCCGATAATGATTCTTTCTCTAGGATAATGATAATTTCCACGGGCATCGTTCTTCTGGAACGTAAATAGGAATGTCAACAGCCCTATTCTCCCTAAAAACATGAGGAGCATCAGGACACATTTCCCAAATGAAGTCATTCCAGGGGTGATCCCCAGCGACAAACCGACCGTTCCGAATGCAGACGTTACTTCGAATAATATTTCGTTCAAGGTATAAGGTTCTGTAATGGTAAGGGTAATTACGGCGCTCAGGCAGACGAACAAAGCGACAATCAGTACGACCACGGCTTTGTTCAAATCTTCCGGATGAACCTCGCGGCGGAAAATACGGATATTGTTCCCTCCCCGCGCAAAGGTGAGCACGAATATAACCACTAGAGCGAAGGTCGTCGTTCGAATCCCGCCTCCGACACTGCTTGGGGACGCACCGATAAACATCAAGGAGGACATGAACAGCTGCGTCTGCTCGGTAAACTGGTTGATATCAAGCGTCGACAGCCCGCCGCTCCGGGTCGTTACCGACTGGAAGAGCGCGTAGAAAAAGATTTCATGCCACGTCTTATCTGCGAAGAAATGATTGAACTCAAGAAGCACAATCATGATCGTTCCGAATACGACCAGCACGAAAAACGTCAGGGTTGTCAGTTTTGCGAACAGAGAAAAGCGGATCGTTTTCTCATCCTGGTTTTGGAGAAGGTACTGCTTCACTTCAATTAACACAGGAAAACCAATCGCCCCTGCTATAATCAAAATCATATTGATAAACTGGACAAAGTAGTCATCCTTAAACAAGATCAACGACTGACCCGTAATATCAAAACCACCGTTCGTCATCGCACTGATGGTCCCGAAAAACCCCTGAAGATAAGCTTCCCCGGGGTCAAAGTACTGCAGATAATACGTCCCCAGCACTAGAAATCCAATCAATTCAATAAGTAGGACGACAAGGACAATTTCCTTCACAAGCCGGACCATCCCCTGGAAGGAGGTCTGGTTCTGGTCGGTCATAATGAGACGCCGTTCCTTCAGGCCGATCTTTTTTCCAAGGACGAGCCAGATCAACGTCCCGAGGGTCATGACCCCGATCCCCCCAAGCTGCAGGACGATAGCGATAATGAAGATTCCTGTTGTACTGAATGTTTCGGCTGTAGGTACCGTCGTCAATCCTGTCACACTGACAGCACTGACGGCTGTAAATAAAATATCAATAAAGTCCAACTTTACGCCGTCCTGGTGAGCTACAGGCAGAGCGATTAAGATGGAAGATATGGTCACAGCGAGCAGATAATATACTGCAATCAACTGAAATGGTGTTAAATCGTTAAGCCAGCGCAGGCCTTTTCTTCTCACCCACATACTAAAACTCCTTTTGATGCTGCTTTTTCTGTTCGATGGTGACCATCATTCATAGTATAGCAGGATATTCGACATAATACTTCCGTGATTTATGAATTTACAAAAGCTGAAAAAAGAAGCACATAGAAGGCGTCTGGGGGATCCCAGACGCCTCTGTCCGTTCATTTAAGCTTTCGATTCGCTGCCTTTACGCTTGAACTGCTCCAACAGGTCCTCTCCTTGATATCCTTCATCAAGCAGCTGTTTGAGCACTTTTTCAACTTGTTCCTGCTGACGGTCCATCATCGTTCCCATGAAAATGACATTCATCGATCCACCAATTTCATTAAAATCAATGGGCTTGACCATAAACGTAGCTGGACGGTTCGTCTGTTTCGTAATCTTAGCCTGGATAATAATTTCATCCCCGTTCCGGTACATATCCTCAAAAAAGGAACGGTAGCTGTTATCCATATAAGCCTCAATCACCCAGCGGCCGTGATCATCCTCACGGTTGATAATTAAACCATCCTGCAGCTTTATTCTCCGCTGCGTGATGTCTTCGTTCTTCTCCTCGACAATGTCCAATGAAATCAATTTAAAGGTTTTCATCCGAATGACCTCCGGGATTCATCATTATTTCTCATTATAGAGGAAAAGGAGGGGTGGAGAAAAGGCTGAATCTTACTTTTTTTCTATCCTCCGATATAGGACATTTCGATTTTCCGCTCCTTCATGGGTTTCCCCTGTGCTCTGTCGACCGAATATTGATCCGCCCTTCCTTCCCAGACGTCTATCAAATAGCTGGTCATTTCCTCATCATCCCAGCCCCCTCTCAGTCTGCCACGCAGGTCATAGCCGGAATCAGCAAACAAACAAGTGTATAACTGACCATCTGCAGATAACCGGGCTCTTGTGCAGCTGGAACAGAAGGCTTCCGTAACGGATGAAATGATGCCGATTTCCCCCGATCCATCCTTGTATTGATAGCGGGAGGCCACTTCTCCATAGTAATTGGCATCCGCAGGAATCAAGGGCATTTCCTTATGAATCGCATCGACGATGCTTTTCTTTGAAACAACGGCGTCCATATTCCATCCATTATGATTGCCGACTTCCATAAATTCAATAAAACGCAGGTTGTCCCCCGTTTCCTTGAAATACCGCGCCATGGGCAGAATCTGGTCTTCATTCATCCCTTTTTTCACCACCATATTAATCTTGATGGCGAGTCCCGCTTTTCTGGCAGCTTCAATGCCTCGTAAGACGGGATCTGTTTTGACCCCTCTGCCGTTCGTCTTCTGAAACACTTCATCTTCAATCGCATCCAGACTGATATTTACGCGGTCAAGACCTGCTGCTTTCAGCTTTTCCGCCTGTTTCACGAGCATCACCGCATTGGTCGTCAAAGCGATATCCTTAATGCCGTCAATCCTGCGGATACGGCGGATGAGTTCATCCAGGTCCTTTCTGAGCAGCGGCTCTCCCCCCGTTAATCGGATTTTCTCCACACCAAACCGGGCGAAGATATGAACAAGACGAATGATTTCATCAAAGCTGAGACGTTCCTTTTCCGGCAGAAATGGATAATCCGGACCGAAGATTTCGGCCGGCATACAGTAGCTGCACCGGAAATTACATTTATCAATAACCGATATCCGTAAGTCTTTAATCGGTCTTCCCAGTCGATCTATAATACGGGAATCGATAGGATCACCCCTTTAAAATTTTGTCTGACCCTTCTGGTCTTCCAAAAGGACCGCTTCCACCATATCCCCTTGGCTGTATCCCCTTGTACCTCCTCTCAGCACGATGAACACATCTGTGTGGGCCAGCGAGGTAACCACGGCTGACTTATCCATGCCGGCAGGGTATACAACGATTTTTCCTTCTTCATAATCCACTTTTCCACGTACGAACCTTGTGAATGGGTTGGCTTTTTTGAAGTCCTCCCCAAGAACAGCTTTCACCCGGGTATGATAAGGACGTGTATTTCCCATAAAATGCTGAAGAATCGGGTGGACAAATAATTCACAGCCTACATAACAAGCCGAGGGGTTTCCGCTCAGCCCATACAGAAGTTTCCCACCATATTCAGCCACCGTCGTGACACTTCCCGGTCTCATGGCTACCTTATTGAACAACACTTCAGCTTCCAGTTTTTCATAGATGTCCGGCATTAAATCATAATCCCCGACAGAGACGCCTCCTGTCGTAATCAGGAGATCAAACTTTCCAAGAGCGTTGTAAACCGCCTCATAGCACGAGTCAAAATCATCATCCAGCTTCCCTAAATATGTACACGCTGCCCCGGATCTTTCCAGCTGGGCCTGAATCATATAAGCGTTGGAGTTACGGATTTTCCCAGGCACAAGCGGCTCATCCACTTCCAGCAGTTCCGTTCCTGTAGCAAAGACGCCGACGGTCGGCTTATTATATACCATTACGGTCGAGTACCCGAACGTGGCAAGCAGCGCCTGAACCCCCGGGTTGATTTTGGATCCTTTGGGAACAAGAACATCTCCCTGCTCCGTTTCCGATCCCTTGATGATGATGTTTTGTCCGGCATCCATCTTCCTTTTCAAAGTCATGATCTGTCGGCCAGCTGCATCTTCCTCTGTCGTACAGATCTCGAACATCGCTACACAATCTGCACCTTCCGGGATTTCAGCGCCTGTCATAATCCTGACCGCCTCACCGGACTGAAGCGGCCTTGAAGCCCGGTGTCCAGCCCCTACCGTTTCAATGACGCGGAACGTGCCGGGATTATCCCGTGACAGCTCCATCGTGTCCTCAGAGGCCAGAGCAAATCCGTCATAAGGAGATTTATGAAAAGGAGGAACAGCATGCGTGGCAGCTATATCCTCCGCCAGAATCCTTCCGCCGCTTTCCTGGAGGTCTACCTTATCCACACCACCTGTGCGTTTGTACTGCATCACTCTCTCCACCGCTTCAGAAACAGGGAGAGGTGTTCTATGTAAATGAGCCATATGCGTTCTTTCCTTTCTGTCACCTTTGAACGTGGACCTTCTCTTTCAAACATAAAGCAATCTTCCAACTTTTTCAAAGATTGTCGAATGTAATCATTTTTTCCCTTTCCAGATGAATCTGAAACATCAATCCTCCACACCTCTCAGAGCTTTTCGGTGACGAAACGGCTGCCACGTTTCGTTTATGGGTGGAGACCTGCCGCAGGCATTATCACCACAAAAGGGGATCACGCCCGCCACCGGAACCCAAAGGGAAAATGAGAACGGAATGCGACACCCGCTAAGCACCTTCAAAGGTTAACGAGCCTGGATATTCCTTTTCATATTCCCATAAAAAAAAGCTGCCGGAAAATTTCCCGGCAGCCTCGTGCTGTCTGTTTTCATTTAAATCGGGTCATACACATTGACTACGTGGTTCACTGCTGTTTCGCCCTGTTCTCTGCCGCGGGCGGCTTTACGCTCCGCCTGCTTCTTTCTGCCTTTTTCTGCAAGTTTCTTATTCCCTGAAGCCATCTCGACTCCCTCCCCTCGTCCTTATTCTTCTCCTTCAAGCTGTTGAATATGGGTACCAAAATTATGGTGGACCTGCCGCGGTTCCCTGCAGGCGGATAATAAAAATCCCCCTGCAGCGCAGAGGGACGACATTACAGATCATACTTAGTTTTTGCATCATTGATTTTTTCCTCAATCGCCCGGGCACGCTTGATGGATTGATCAACGGTTTTACGATGGATCCGTTCAATAATAATGGTAAACATCAGCATATTTAATCTCATTGTTCTACCTCCTCTTTGTGTTGAGGCTAATCCGTATCTTTCTCCGCATTGAACCAGCTCATGAAGACCGTCTTGAATGTTTGTGTCATTGTGTATTCTCCTCCTTATTGTTTTTACACGTATCGGTTGAAAGCGGATGATTTACGGTCGAGCCATTCGTCTTTGACTGTGGGCTGATAGCCGGGAAGCTGTTGCAGACGCGGCTGCTTCTTTTTAGTGACATGGATCGTAAAAAGGAAAAAATGAATCGTCATCGTTTCCACCTCCTTTATTATTTTTGTGTAAATTTATATCAAAAGAGTAAAATTACTCTATGATAGCATAAGAAAAAACCGCAGGAGGTCTGCGGCTTTTGATCATTCAAATCCATTAAAAAAGCCACAGGAATACCTTATGCACCTCCTGCGGCTATCATGATTCATTATAAGTAAAATAGTCGTTGGACTCAGATATATTTCCGAGCGCAGGTCGATGGTATGAAATTGTTCACGTATACAGTCGTTGTGTTTTTCATTGTATTCGACCCCGCTTTCTGAGAATTTTTTCTTACACTGGAAAGTATATAGAACCTTTTTCCAAATGTAAACCTTTTTTATGTGAATCATTTGACTTTTCAGTAATCCCCTATCCTGATTTAGGATTCCTATCATCGAAATAAGCTTCGATTCTCTGGTCAAGCTCATGGAGACGCCTCAAGGCTTCGCTTTTATCCATTTCCTTGTAATGATGAAGCCCCATGGGCTGTTCATCTTTTTCATCAGCCTTTGCGACGACATGTTGAAGCGGTGTTCTTTTTTCATCAAGGCCGAATGGAAGGTAGCTGTCTGTATGAAGAAGGACGGCAACCGATACTTCCTTCGCTGTCAAACGGTCTTCTCCCAGCCGGATCAGCAGTTTATGAGCTCTTTCCGCCCCTTTAATGGCATGGATATCATGCCGGCGGTATTCATCGTAATCCCACTTCCCATCCCTGTACCATTCATAGTGCCCCATGTCATGAAGCAGGGCGGACTTGGCAGCAAGATCAGGATCCACGCCCTTTTCCACTGCCATATCAAAGGCATAACCTGCCACGGTGACCGCGTGATGAATGCCTGAACGCTGAAGATACTTTTGTGTTATTCTATGCTTAAATACATCTACAAGGGTAACACGACCCATACGATCACCTCCGTCAATTTCAAGCTCCCCCTGAGACTCCGGGCTGCGCGGGAGAGCTTGTGTTTCCTTTTATTTAAAAAAGCTTATCATGAGGCTTGATTGAGAACAAGGCTTAAAAAGCTGTATCAATTTTACTAAGAAGGTGGACAACCCATGAGCGAACGAAATGAAACCGTCCTTATTACAGGTGCGGCAGCTGGAATCGGTTTTGGAACAGCCGTATATTATGCAGAGAATGGCTGTCAAGTGATCGGTGTGGACAAGGACCGGGAAAGAGGAAGAAAAGCAATGGAAAACCTTCCCGGTGGCAGAGGCGTCTTCTACTATTGTGATGTCAGTGATCCTCAAAGTACCGCCGGACTTTTTAAACAATTGAACGAAGACAACCGCTCCTTTTCCATCCTCATCAATAATGCGGGAGAAAGCACCTTTACATCCCTATTCGAATTGTCCGTGGAGGATTGGGACCGGATATTGAATACGAACCTCCGCAGTGTCTTCCTCTTTTCCAAGCTTTCAGCAGCCCTTTGGAAGAAGAACGGAACGAAAGGTAGGATCGTAAATATGGCTTCAACGAGGGCTTTGATGAGTGAACCCGATTCAGAGGCCTACGCAGCAAGCAAAGGCGGTATCACAGCGCTCACTCATGCCCTGGCCTCTTCCCTGTCTCCCTGGTCCATCCGTGTGAACTGTATCAGCCCGGGCTGGATCCACACGGGGCAGGAAGAACTCACAGAAGCGGATCACGCCCAGCATTTGTCCAATCGCGTGGGGCATACGACGGATGTGGCGAAAGCCTGCTTCTACCTGACTGATCCGGATAACGACTTTGTAAATGGGGAGAATCTTGTCATCGATGGCGGAATGACAAGGAAAATGATGTATGAAGAGTAAAAGCGTCGATGTTTAGCCTCCTCAGCACCCGGGTAACGTTATATCAACAAACTAATACGGAGGTGACGACAGTGAATGAGCTGTCTTCTTACCAGATTCAATTGAATCGCCCCTTGAAAACAAACGAAATCATGAAGGTGCATCATACCGTTAACCAGCACGGGTGCGATCTATACTTCCATCAGAATCAGTTAATTGCAGATGCCGGGCACCTTCCGAAAATGTTGTCCTTTTTCCTTTTTATGAATATAGATGACCCGTTCGTCCTGATCATTGACGGCCGCTGTGTGGAAGATGTGTACGAGGAGATCACCGCCTTTCTCGATGACACAATCGTCAACAGCGTCTGCCGGAGGAAGTACAGCTCCTCGATGGTTATGGATGAAACTTCGATCCCTGTCTGACAGGCATACTTACTGCTTCATGCCATTATAATTATCATACAAAACAAAGAAGAACCCGCTCCTTATACGGAGGCGGGTTCTTCTTTTGGTGCCGTCTTTCTCGTTTTGTTGTAGTTGAGTTTGAATTGAATCAATCCAAGGGCTATGATGACAGCAAATACTAAAAAGACGTTACTGTAAATCGCTGTATCCCCATTAAATCCGAGCAGGTTTATGGGCTGGAAGGGATCAAACAGATCAAGGGCTTTTCCGATGACCGCCCCGCTTAATGCCCCTGACACGAAGTTCAGGAGATTAAACACGCCCATGCCGACCCCTGTTTCGTTTTTATGAAGCAGGTTGGCCAGGATATCCGCAGAGGAAGCCTGGACGAGCGGGAAGCTCATGTAGGAAATGATGATGGCTGCGCTCAACACATACGGGTGGGCGCCGACCAGTGTGGAAAGGACAGCAAACCCTGTAACCAGCAGGGTTAAGGCAAGGTAAAGGACAAAGGTATTGCCTTTGGAATCGACAAGATTTCCGCCCTTCTGCCCCATCAGGGCCGCACTGACCGCCCCCGGGAATAGAATAAGACCGATTGTCATCGTATCCATCTGGTAGGCATCCCTGAACATAATCGGAAGCATAAACATCATGCCGAACAAGCAGACGACGCCAAGAAAGCTTGTGATAATCGTTGCTGTGTATTTGATATTTTTGAACAAATGAGGCGGGATAAACGGTTCGTCAATGGACTTCATCCGCCATAGATTCAAGGCAAAGAACAGGATGGAAACAGCGAACAGCCATGTGACCCCAAGCGTAATCCCCAAAAGAAGTGTAGAGATGAAACCTCCGATTAAGGCAGCACCCATGTAATCAATATACCCTTTCTTCGCTTCTTCCTGAGGCAGGTTCTTTCTAAGAAACGGCAGTGTTATTATAATCAAGGCCGAAGTCAGAAACAGATAACGCCAATCAAGGAACCCGGCGATAAACCCACCGGCAATGGGGCCGATTCCTGATGCAAAAGCCATGACTGAAGATACAATCCCGAGCACTTTTCCCCGTTCATTCGGGAAGTAGCGGATCGGAGCAAGGAAAACAAGCGCTGGAATCATGGCACCCCCGAGCGCCTGAATGACACGGGCCAACAGCACCATAGCATAGTTCTGGGCAAAGAAACCGAACAGAGACCCGGCGGCAAACACCGTAAGCCCGAATGTAATCAATGTCCTGTACGGGTAATAGTCAGCCAATTTGCCGTAAGTAAGAGCCCCTACAGCATAAACCATAATATATCCAGTCATTACCCAGCTGACTTCTGACGGCATCAACTGGTACGTTTTTGCGATGTCCGGAACGGCAATGTTAAACATGGTTCCGTTCATGACAGACATCATCATGACCGCACAAAGAGAGATCAGTAATCCCCTCGGATTGCGGACCGTTTGTTTTTCACTCATGATCTCTCCTCCTTTTATTTCGCATTCCGAAATGAATCATACGTGAGTTTATCCGATAAAGCAACGGGGTTGCTCACAAAACATGAAATTTAATTTTTCCAATCATTCCGATATAATAGAATTGTCTACCAATTTCACGTAAAGGAGCGTGAAGGCATGTACGATATTGGAATCATAGGTGCCGGCCCCGCCGGAGCCAGTGCCGGACTGTTTACAGCGAAAGCAGGTAAAAAAACATTAGTCATCGATCATGGAAAAAGCATAACCGCCAAAGCCTGGGTCGAGAACCATTACGGGGTGGATGCCGTTGAAGGTCCGAAACTCCTTGAAACGGGACAGCAGCAGCTGACGAAATTCGGCGCGAAATTGAAATCAGAAGAAGTCACTGCGATCCATTTTAAGGATGGCGCTTATTATGAGATTACAACGACGGAAGGAAGCTACCAGGTGGAGCACATCCTTTTTGCCACAGGGATGTCCGTGAAAGCAGCGGAACAGCTCGGTGTGAAAACAACTGAAGGGACAGAACCACGCGTCGCCAAAATTATCGACACAGATGAGCATGGGCGTACCTCTCTTCCGAAAGCATGGGCAGCAGGAACCGTGGCCGGAAAAAGTGTTCACACGATTATTACAGCCGGGCACGGGGCAGAAACAGCTGTGAATATCATCAGTCAGTTAAACGGGAAACGCTATGTCGATCACGACATTTTAAAGGATTGAGCAATAGAGAACCCCACCGCTCTGCACAGGCGGTGGGGTTCTTTTATTTATCTTTTTGTGGAGGATGGAACCGGCCGACGCCCAGCTCTCTCCCCTCCTTATAGATCGCTTTGATGAAACTGAACACCATCAGCAGCATTATAATGGAAAACGGCAGAGCAGCGATGATCATCGTGTTCTGCAGAGCCTGCAGCCCTCCGGTATACAGCAGGGCGACTGCGGTTGCGGAAAGAAGCACGCCCCACGTCAGCTTAATGGAGGTGCCCGGTGTTTCCGATCCACCTGTCGTCATCATGCCAAGGACAAAAGTTCCTGAGTCTGCGGAGGTAATGAAAAATGTCGCCACAAGCGTCATCGCAATGATTGAAGCAATCCAGCCAAGCGGAAGGTTTTCAAAAACACCGAACAAGGATTCTTCAGCAGCCAGCTCCGATATCATACGCAGACCGCTGTGCTCCATATCAATCGCCG
The DNA here is from genome assembly GCF_009856355.1 of Halobacillus litoralis. Taxonomy (GTDB): domain Bacteria; phylum Bacillota; class Bacilli; order Bacillales; family Halobacillaceae; genus Halobacillus; species Halobacillus litoralis_B. Next base: position 79,351 of record NZ_WMEW01000013.1, read on the forward strand.
TTCCCCCGAATGTGGAAAACCACAGGAACCCGATGATCGATGGAACAACCAAGACCGTAAAGACAAATTCCCTGATCGTCCGGCCTCTGGAAACTCTGGCTATGAAAACGCCGACAAACGGACTCCAGGCAATCCACCATGCCCAGTAGAACAACGTCCACGCGTCAATCCAGTCTCTCGTATCCGCGTTTAATGGAGCGATCCGGAAGCTCATCATCGGCAGATTCTGTACATACGTCCCAATCGAGTTCGTAAATAAGTTTAGAATAAACATGGTCGGTCCGAGGATGAAGACGAGCAGAAACAACAGGCCGGCCAGACCCATGTTGGCATTACTGAGAATTTTAATTCCTTTCCCAAGCCCTGACCAGGCGGAAATCATAAACAGGACCGTCACGACAGCAATGATTATAAACTGGACGAGAATGCCTGAAGGAAGATCGAACAAATAGGAAAGCCCTCCGTTAATCTGAACCGCACCAAATCCAAGCGTCGTTGCGACCCCGATCACCGTGGCCACAACAGCCAGAATATCGATGACCTGACCGAAGATGCCCCGCGCAGCCTTCTCCCCCACCAAAGGCTTCAGTGTCGCACTGATCAGACCCGGCTGTTCATGACGGAAATTAAAATAAGCGAGCACGAGGGCGACAATGCCGTAAATCGCCCAGGCATGAATCCCCCAGTGAAAGTACGTAAATCTCATAGCATCCTTAATCGCCTGCTCCGTTCCGGTCTGCCCCGTCGGTGAACTGACCGCGTAATGGCTGATCGGCTCAGCGGTTCCCCAGAATACCAGCCCGATGCCCATCCCGGCACTGAACAGCATTGCAATCCAGGTCGGACGGGAGAACTCCGGTTGATCGTCCTTTTTTCCAAGCTTGATCCTTCCCAGCGGCGTCACTAAGAAAGATAGACAGACGAGAAGGAATAACGTAACAACAATCAAGTAATACCACCCAAGGGTGTTGGCAATCAGCGTTTTTATCGATGAAGTCATCTGTTCGAGCGCATCCGGCCATACGACGCCGAACACAACCAGTACCAGCATAATTGCCGCGGATACCTTAAACACCATGTTGTATTTTTTCAGCAACGGGAATGCTCCTCCCTGTATTTGATCAGTCACGTATAGTATCCAACGGCTGGTTTTTCTTATTCTTTCAAAAGGAAAGTTGTGTTTTCATTCATGACCTGTCAGACTAAGGAAGGAGATTGCTTAATAGAAAGTGCAGGTGAACGAAATGATTGAAATACGGACTTCCACACTGGAAGACGATGAAATGGGCCGCGGAATGTTTGCCGTCCGTGATATTCAGAAAGATGAATTGATCCACAGGGCTCCTGTGATTCCTTACCCGAACGAAGAGCATGTGCATATTGAAAAAACGATGCTCGCTGATTATGCCTTCGAATACGGGGAGAATCATACCGCCTTCGTCCTTGGATACGGGATGATGTTCAACCATTCTTATAAACCGAACGCCAATTATGTCATTAATTTTGATACGCATACGTTTGACTTTTATGCTCATACAGATATTAAAGCGGATGAAGAAATCTTCATTAACTATAACGGCTTCGTCGATGATGATGAGCTGCTCTGGTTTGATCAGGAAGAATAATCAAAAGCGCCTGGAGTTATCTCCAGGCGCTTTTTCATTCAGCGGGGGCGGCGTTCTTCGATATCGATGGAGATTTCCAAAGGGTTAAACATGCTTTCATCTCCTTTGTTTATTTGATTATCTCCAGTATAGAACGCGCCCCTTTTTTTCTTAACGGTCACAGGAGTGAACTTCTCTCCTCCTTAAGACGGAAAAAAGACGGAGATCCCCTCTCCGCCTCTGTTTCAATCAAACCAGCCTTTATTCTTGAACCAGAAGAACATCCCTGCAGCTACGCCGATCATAATGATCCAGACGATGAGATAGCTGTACTGGAAACCAAGCTCCGGCATATGCTGAAAGTTCATGCCATACACACCGACGATGAATGTCAGCGGCATGAAGATCACGCTGATGACGGTCAGAATCTGCATGGTCCTGTTCGTTTCATGGGAGTTCAGGGACATATAGCTGTCCCTGATATCCTGGGTCATTTCCCTGTTGGACAAAATCATATCCGCGACTTTGATCAAGTGGTCATGGATATCCGCGAAGTATTCCCTCCGCTCAAACACCCCGTCCAAATGGTGAGAGTTCAATATGCGGTACAGGAGGTCCCGCATCGGGTGGACCGTCTGTCTTAAAGTCAGCAGTTCCCCCCTCCTGTCAAACAACTGCTCCAGCAGTGTTTCCATCGACAGGTTTTTCGTATTGTCCTCAATATCATTGATATGATCCTCAATGTTATAGATAATGGGGAAGTAGTTGTCGACGACTTTATCCAGAATCTGATGAAAAATATAATACTCATCCACCTGCGTAAAGTCGCGTGTCCGTTTTACAATATTATGCGCCTGATCCAGTGGACCGTTCTTTTCTTTATGAAAAGTGACGATGGAACATTCCCCGAGAAAAATGTCCACTTCCTTCCGCTCCAGCGTCCGGCTGTCCACTGAATGGATGACGAGAAACGTATGGTCGTCATAATAATCCAGCTTCGGACGCTGCAGTCCATGCAGACAATCCTCCACGGCGAGTGGGTGAAAGTGGAAGTCGGACTCCAAACGTTTCACTTCGTCTTCCGTCGGAGCTTCAAAATCCACCCAGTACCAATCCCAATGTTGATTGTGAAGGTCATCCACAGACAACCCTTCTTTCAGACCGTTTTCTTTTGAATAGGCCATGACTTGAATCATCTTCTCACCTGCCCTGCTTATGTACGTTTCCCTATTTTAATTCCACACCTCCATTTTTTCAAACAAGCTCTTCGAATTATGGTACGATGGAAAAAAGTGTGATCGGAGGGGGATACGCTTGCCAAAGCTGAAAAAGCCGTTAAAACTGACCACCAGCCTTGTTACATTAAGAAGCATTGAAGAAGAAGATATACCCGTTCTCTACCCATTAATATATGGAAAAAATGCGGAATGGAAAAAGTGGGATGCTCCTTATTATCCCCTTGAGCCCCATACGATGGACAGCTACAGAAGTCATGAGTACGCCAGAAAGCGGCGTCTGGCCCCTGATGAGCCCGACTCCCGGCTGCTCATCGAAGTGGATGGGATCATTATCGGCACGGTTTCCTATTACTGGGAACACAAACCCTCTCTATGGCTTGAAGTCGGCATCGGGATTTATAACCCCGCCTACTGGAACGGCGGTTACGGATCCGAAGCGCTCAAGCTGTGGATCGGTTATTTATTCCAAACCCTTCCCCTTGCCCGGGTGGGGCTTACCACGTGGTCGCGGAATGAACGGATGATGCGGGTCGGGGAGAAACTTGGAATGAAAATAGAGGGAAGAATGCGGAAAGTGCGTATATATCAAGGGGAATACTACGACTCCATCCGCATGGGCGTCCTCCGGGAAGAGTGGCATCAGCAGGTATGAACCGATGGAAACTCATCAGTGCTCTTCTTCTTTTTACGACGCTTATCTCGTCCTTCCTGGCTTTTAACTTCAGCCGTGCAGATGAAGTCGATGAATTTTCAGCTGCCGCCGCGGATTCTCTTGTCAAGGAGCTCCCCTACGTGTTCGATGATCTGATTGTCAGTTTCGAATCCTATCACAAAGAACCTTCTGAAGATACGGAAGCACAGATAAAAAACGCCCTTTTAACAAAAAGCCTCCAGCGGTTGACCGGAAATCAGCGCCTCCTTAGTACGGCCGAGCGTTCCTCTCTGCTTGAAAAAGGCTGGTTCAATGATTACACTCACACCCTGTTCACTCTGCACGGAATCATCACCGATCATTCCTTTGAACAGAAGACAGAAGAAAACAGTCAAGCATTCATTGAGGCGCTGCGCATGTTAAAGGAAGAGGTCGAAACGATCGTCAACGACCCCGCTTTTTCCATAGAGGATCGTTCCAAGCTGGACGAGCTGACAACAACCATCCAGCAGTTTAATGAAAACCACCGTTGAGAAAATTCTTTACAGTCATGGTTACGGATCAGTAGTGACCCGGCCGGAGGACTACGCAGCCCTGTCTGCGGCACCTGAGTGGTGTGAGTACCCAATGACCAGCATTTTCTCCAGATTCGAAAAAGCTCCCGTAAAGGGAGCTTTTTTTGTCTGTTCAGTGACGATTGTATGACAGGAAACGCACAATCCCCTCTCCTTTTCCATAATCATCCAATTCCGTTTGCCTGAGAATCTTATTTTTTTATACGATTATGGATGCTGATCATTTCTTTAAGGTTTTCCACAGTGCTTTATCAATTGGAATGATCCATGGAGGGCTTTTATCCGTTCACTTTACACAACACGAACAATCGGATACTACATAACTGTTGAAGGAGACGTAACGATGACAAACCAACCCGCACATAAACATTCAAAAAAGAAGAAGAGGGCCGCTCTCTACCAGACCTTATGGAAGTGGCACTTTTACGCAGGTCTTATCTTCGCCCCTTTTCTACTGATTCTGGCAGTTACAGGAGCTGTCTATTTGTTCAAGCCGCAGATTGAAACATTCCTTTACAGTGATTATTATCAGGTCACTGAGTCAGGGGAAGAAGTATCAGCAGCCGAACAGGTTCAGGCGGCTGAAGCAGAATATCCAAGCGCCGTCACCACCGCTTTCAGACCCGGAGAATCTCCTACCCGCTCTAGTGAAGTCAAACTTCAGAACGGAGGAGACAGCCTCACTGTCTTTGTTAACCCCTACTCAGGCGAAACGATGGGATCATTGAACGATGAGGATCGAATCATGGATAAAATCGAGGGAATTCACGGAGAGCTGATGGCGGGAACGACAGGCGACCGGATCGTCGAACTGGCCGCCAGCTGGGCCGTCGTTTTAATTGGGACAGGTCTGTACCTATGGCTCCCCAATAGAAAGAAAGGTCCTGGAGGCGTATGGTTTCCACGGCTGAACAAAGGGAAAAAAATCTTCCGCCGCGATTTACATGCTGTCCCTGCCTTTTGGATTTCTGCCGGCATGCTGTTCTTAATCATGACCGGACTGCCATGGTCTGGATTTTGGGGAACCAACTTTCAGAATATGGCTACGAATACTGGAGAAGGATATCCCCCTTCCATATGGACAGGCAGTGCTCCAACCTCCGATATTGAAACAAAAGATATCGCAGAGGTGCCATGGGCAGCGGAAACCCTGGATGTACCAGTTTCTGACATCCAGGGTCTTACCCCCGTTTCAATTAATGATGTTGTTCAAAAGGCAGAGCAGCTGGATGTTCATTCGTCATACAGCGTTTATTATCCAGACACCCCGGAAGGTGTCTATACTTTATCAGCCTTTCCGCCGCGGGCCCAGGATGAAGCTACTGTTCATATCGACCAGTATACCGGTGCTGTCCTTGCCAATTATCAGTTTGACGACTATGGATGGCTCGGCAAAACGGTCGCTCTCGGAATCACCCTTCATAAAGGAACACAGTTCGGCTTATTTAATCAACTACTGAGCCTGTTGATCTGTCTTGGCATCATACTGGTAGTTGTCAGCGGCTTTTATTTATGGTTGAAGAAGAATCCCGGACACGGGATAGGGGCTCCAAAAGAAATGGATAACAAAAGCAGCAAACCATTTTTCGTTTTACTCATTGTTCTGGGCTTACTCTTTCCTCTGGCTGGGATGTCTTTGTTGATCGCTTTCCTCATTGACTTATGGATTATTAGAAGAGTGGCTCCTTTAAGGAGGTTTTTCCATGAAGCGTAACACGTTGTTCATTCTGGTCGTTTCTCTGGTGCTCCTGACAGGATGTCAGCTGAGAGAAGATGCCGCTTCCCTTTATAAGGAGGAAAACCCTCTGGAGGCAGAAATCTCCGTCCCAGATGATCTGGTTAAGGGCGGATCGGCTGCCATTACGGTCACCCTTACTCAAAACGGGCAGCCTGTAAAAGATCCCGACTTCATTCATATGAACTGGACCCGTCCGGATGGAACGTCCGTGGGCATGAGATCGATGAGGAACCTAAAGGACGGTTCCTACCGTTCAGAACAAAGCCTCGAATTCGATGGCCTGTATTTTCTAAAGGTGCATGCATCAAATGAAGGATCGACCATTACACCAACCAGACAGGTTGTCGTGGGTCAACTGACACCCGAAGATATCCAGTATCTTCAGGAACAGGCTCCCGCCGATATCAAAAACCATGAAGGACACCATTAAAGAAAGGAAGGGTGTAGAAAAAGCCTGTATTAACCAGTTAGAGTTGTGCATTTTTCGTGTGAAGGGTCACTTTCCGCTTAACGGTGGATGAATGCCGCGGGCACGCCCTCAGCTGACTTGGCCTGTGCTGTTCCCGCAGGCATCACCACCGAACGCTCCTCGTGCCGACGTTAGCATATATAGGAGAGAGATTGTGCCCTGCGCAGGATCGCAGATTCAAAAGAACAGGCGCTGATGACCGCTGCCTGAAGGAGTATGAAAAACATTGCCCTCCATCCAACAAGGGCGAGCGGGGTGAAGAAGAATCTTTGTCGAATTGAAAGATTTCCAAAGGAGCGGTGCCCCTTCCACTCCTGCGGAAGAACGAGTGGTCCGAGATCGCCGAGCGTGGGCTTTGCGAGGAAGCTCGGGCGCTCGTCCGCGGAAAGGGAAGGGGCTTTCGCTCCTGGCGGTAAGAAGGAAAAAAAGCTTGTAAAGAAACAGGAGTTTCTTTACAAGCTGAAAGGAAGGCTGTTCCACAGCCTTCCTTTCTTCATCTTTCTTTATTATGCGTTTCACGAATAAGCAGATCCAGTTTTTCTTCCAGACGGTCCAGCTGCCTTTTCTTCTTCCTTGAAGTCATCCCAACAGAAATGACACCAGCGGCAGCAGCGGCAAGAACCAGGAAAAAGATGCCCTGGACAAGCAGATCTCCTACGACCAGACTTCCGGTGGTAAAGAACTTGGCTGCAGACAGGCTCATCCCATCCTCTCCCTCACTTCAAATACCGGTCTTTCAAGAGCTGCTTCAAGTTATCAATATCCTCCTGAATCTCCGCTCCAACATTCGTTTCCATCACTTTTTTCCGTTCCAGTTCCTTATCTACCAGGCGTTTCACAGACAAAACATCCGTTCCGTCACGGAGCACCTCTTCTTTGGAATTGAAGTGCTGGTGGGCTACCAGCTGCATCCCGTAGGAGTTGTACAGCAGCGTGTACCCGGCAATTCCGGTTTTCGGCTGATAGGCTTTTGAAAACCCACCATCGATGACGACCATTTTGCCATTCGCCTTGATTGGGTTTTCCCCTTCGATTTCCTTCACGGGTGTATGACCGTTAATGATATGACCCTGGTCCGGGTTCATATCAAATTCCTCAAGAATTTTCCTGCAGATCTCTTCATCTTCACGAAGGTAATAATACGGATTTTTCTTTTCCTTATGCGTTGACTTGTCACGGATAAAGTAACGTTCAAACGTTGTCATGGCCCGTTTACCGAACAAGGAGGAGTGCTCTCCTGTCCATAGATACCACACCATGTCTGTAGCCAGGTCATCTATAGTATTCGGATTTGCGAAGGCCTGGCGCAGAAATTTCTCAAATTGGTCAAGAAGTTCCCGGCCTGCGTACGTCTGGTTTTCGATCTTCATTTCTTCCATATTTCCATCTTCATCAATCGGAATGCACCCGTGAATGAGCAGATTGCCGTTGTATTTCAAATAGAGACTGCCTTTTTTCATTAAGAACTTCATATGTCTGGCCAGCTTCTCCGAATGCTGCACGGAGAACAACAGTTTATCGATCACTTCCTGCTCTTCGGGAAGCAGACGAGCCGGGTCCTCCGGATCAATGGTCGCAAAACAGGTATTTTCCAACGGATACGTTGTTCCCTGCAGCGTAATTTCCTGACGCTCATAATCGACCTTTTCAAGAAGACGGCGTTCATCCATATTGAAATAGGGGCGGCGTTTGATGATTGGACTTTCCAGCTTGAACTGAATCATGGCAATGGCCTGATGGATTTTAGAAATCTGGACGATTTCATCCTCTGAGGGCTGATAGCCGGATTGGATCTTCGGACGGAAAGGAGCGTTATCATCATAGTACTTTTCGGCGAGCGTCATAAGCGGACGCAGATTGATCCCGTACATATCCTCGATAATATCGAGGTTATTGTAGCGGGCGCAGATACGGATGATATTAGCCAGGCATACCTGGGAGCCGGCATACGCGCCGATCCAAAGCACATCGTGGTTCCCCCACTGGATATCAAGCGAATGGTAGTTCATCAATGTTTCCATAATTTTATCCGGCTCAGGACCCCGGTCGTATATATCCCCGACCACATGAAGATGATCAACGACGAGACGCTGCGTCGTATAGGAAAGGCCGATAAGAAGCTGATCCGCCTGATCGAGGGAAATCAGCTGCTGAACGATTTTATTATAGTAGGATTCTTTATTCGCAAAATCTTCGGTTTTATAGAGCAGTTCTTCCACGATGTAGACGAAAGGCTCGGGAAGGGCTTTGCGGAGCTTGGAGCGGGTGTACTTCGAAGAAGCATAGGAAATCAGTTTGATCATCCGCTCAATCATGACCTCATACCAGAGCTCCAGGTCCTCCCTCCGGTCAAAGGAATTTTTAATGCGCTGCATTTTTTCTTCAGGATAATAAATCAACGTGGCGAATTCGTTCAATTCCTGTTCAGAAAGAATGCCTTTGTACAGATCACTGATCTTTTCACGGACCTTGCCTGATCCATTGCGGAGTACGTGCTGAAAGGCCTGGTATTCCCCGTGCAGATCGCTGACGAAGTGCTCCGTTCCTTTAGGAAGGTTCTGGACAGCCTTTAAATTGATCAGTTCTGTAATCACTTTCTCTTCACTATCGTATTCCTTGGCAAGAAGTTCTAAGTATTTATCCTTTAACACGATGGCTCCTCCTCTCCCGCCGGTTTGGCAGGTTCGATATCTTATATAAAAAGTATAGCAGGTTTTTATATGGACCGCGCGCCTCGGTTTCCGAAGCGGCAGCGGAGACTATCCGATATAGGAAATGTAGACAAACGTCCCGATCCATAAAGCAGCCGCTCCCTGCATAACCCGATAAAGCCCGGTTTCAAACCATGTCAGCTTCCTCTGCTTCTTCGTCTTTCTTATCTGCAGGATGGAAAGCAGACTGCATAGAAGCAGAACCGCAATGGCAAACTCATACAGACTTTCTATTGTGCCCATTCTTCTCCTCCTCGTTCCAAACGGTCAAAGCCGCGGGATGTCCGGAAGCTCGTAAAAGCGCACTCCGATTGTCTTTCCTAAAAAAGCAACGTTAAAACATCAATAAAGAACGGAGCAAAAAGCAGAAATCCCGCTCCGAATAAAAGGATATAAAGGATTTTCGTTACGGGAGGCCGGTTTTCCATTCGATCCATTCTTTCGTTCAGTTCCTTCAGCTCCTGAATGATTTCCTCATGCTGCTTCTCTGTCATCTTTACCTCCAAAAAAAATTGTATGTAAGGGATGATTCCTGTTTTCTATTGTTTCAAAAAAACCGTGAACTGGCAATTCCATCCACCCGGATGGAATAAAAAAAGAGACCCTCTCCAGGGATCTCGTTTGTAACGCTCAGCTTCCAATATAGACACTATCACAGGTCCCCGGCGACGGCTCATAATAACAGTGCTGCTTGTATTGTCCCGCAAAGGGCTGGCCGTACCATGTGTCAGGACATGGGGCGTAGGGGTTGAAATACCAAAGGGCATATTTAGCCGGGTGCTGGCGCCAGTAATCCAGGTTCTTTTTCGCCAGCCTTTTTTCTGTGGAACGTGCCCGGTTATAGAACATGTTTCCTTTTTGAACAGCTTCAAACGAATAGTTCCCGCCCTGAACCTGATAAATAACATCATTGATGTTCCGCACATTTCTAAAATCCAGACAATCCGACTTCGCCCTGTTTACAATGACGTTCCCAACGTACAACATCCCCTGCTTCCCTTCCCCTATGGCTTCTGCACGCATCATCCGGGCCATTAAGGAAACATCTGAATCGTTGTATTGAATTCTCGGCATATCCTCACCTCGACTATTAGTGTATGAAAAAAGCCGCCGGTGATGAATAAACAAGTTCCACCGCCTCAAAAGGTTTACCCCGCCGGCATATCAGCAGGTCCCGGCAGATGGCCTTCCTGCATGCTTGAGATGCCGACGAAGTAAACGGCATCCCTGGAGATGGACAACCCACTGGTTTCCTATGGAAATCTTTTCAAGCGGACGCGTTCATCGATCAGCGTGAACGTTTGGATGCACCATGGTTTTCAAGGAAGCGGCTGTGTCCGCGAGCGCTTGTTCCGCCCGGTCCACGGTTCCTGCCATATTGATAAAACTGTGGACGAGGTCTTCGAAGTGAAGTCTTTCTGCACGCACCCCCGCTTCCTGCAGCTGCCTGTGATACGCCGCCGCCTCTTCCCGGAGGGGATCGAAATGGGCGGTGACAAGTACGGTTTCAGGAAGGCCTTGTTTATCCTCCATGCGAAGCGGAGAGACCTCCACCTTCCCACCCTCTTCCTCGTTGTTTAAATAATGATTGAAAAACCACTTCATTTTCTCGGTTGTCAAGTTATATCGAAAGTTTTCCAGATAACTGTCCGTTGAAAAATCGTAGTTAAGGACCGGCGTGATCAACAGCTGTCCTTGAATAGAAACATCCCGGCTGCCTTTATAATACCCGGAGACGGCTGCGGCCAGATTGCCTCCGGAGCTCTCCCCGCCTACGTACAGGGGGACCTCGGGCCATTGCCGGCGCGCCTCTAAGACAGACTCAAGCGCATCCTCATAAGCAGCTGGGAATTTATGCTCCGGTGCCAGCCGATACCCAACCGAGACAACAATGATTTCTGAATGAACAGCAAGATAACGACAGGCAGAATCGGCACTGTCGATGTCCCCGAACACCCATCCACCGCCATGGAAATAGACGAGAACCGGGAGATTTCCCCTGCCTGAAGGTGTATAGATGCGGACCGGAATGGAATGCCCTTGGGAAGCCCTGATGGAATCATCCCTGGTTTCTACACCATGGACAGGGATTTCAGGAAAATAAGTACGGGCAATCTTGTAGTACTCGCGGGATTGCCGGGGCGTCAGCACATCCAAAGGAGGATGGTGGAGTTCTTTCATTTTGCTGCTGATTTTATGTAGCAGGGCGGATACTTGTTCATTTACTTCAACCGTTTTTTCCATGAAGAGCCTCCTTTCCTTCTTTAGTTTGAAAGGAAACGTGAATACCCCGCTTGTTACGGACTTGTTCAACGGTCTGTTTCTCTCCGGCAATCAAAGCCGCCCGCTTATGAGGAAGATGAACGCGATGAAGAACTTCCCCGCCCAGTCCCTTCATGATGGGAAGGATGATCCTGTTACGGATATCCGGTTCTCCAATGATTCGTTCTGTTTCGTAAGTGAAGAATAAAAATTGAATCATAGACTGCAGCAGCTGCCTTCCTGCCTGCTTGTTCAAATACTTCTCAGGGCCGACAAGGACATGCATGCCAAGGTCTCCCTCACGGTGATCGTAGTAGTGATGAACAGGGTCATCCGCAGCTCTGTAGGCAATTAAGTAGCCTGCCGGTTCTCCATTCCAATCTACAAGGTAACAATCTTTATGTTCGGCTGTAATGGATGACTCCACCCATTCCTTGAATGGTTCCATCGGCAGATCGAGCTGCCAGAAGGGAGCGATGTGCTTCTGATGCATCCACGCATAAAGTGTGTCCGCATCCTCTAACCTCAATGGCCGGAACGTAAAAACATCTTTCTTTTCCAGTTCCGTGATTTCTACGTCAGTGATTTTCAATACGTCAACCCCTTATTAATGAAAATGATTCTCATTATCACAAATTATAGAGCCTGCCGGAAAGCGTGTCAATAAGGTACGAACCCCTCCTCCTCTGATAAAAGTGTTTAGAAAACCAATAAAAAAAGCTGCCGAGAAATTCTCGACAGCCTGACAAGGATTCAGGAGTATGCTGGATGTCCTTATCCAAAATACGTATTGAGTGGCGGAACTATCTGCTTCTTACGGGAGACAACGCCGCTGAGTACAGCCTGGTTCCCATCAAGGGACGTTTCAAAAGCTGCTGCTACAGCCGCTGTTTCACTTCCGACCGCAACGACCGTAGAATCACTTTCAAGGATATCCGTAACGACAAGAAGGAACAGATCCAGCCCTTTTCCGGACACGTTTTTATCCATGGCCGCTTCAAGCTCTGCCTTACGGGAAAGAACGTCGTTCGTATCCACCGTGTTCACCTGAGCGATTTCGACTTTCTTACCGCCCATATCGAATTCCTTGGCATCAAGGGAAATGAGTTCTTCGGCGGTTTTCTCACTGATATCCGCCCCAGCCTTCAACATTTTCAAGCCGTATTCCTCTGCATCGACACCAGCGATTTGAGCAAGTTCCTCCGCTGCACGGCGGTCTTCTTCAGTGCATGTCGGAGATTTGAACAGAAGGGAATCAGAGATGATCGCAGACAGCATCAGTCCTGCCATCGGCTTGGAAACCTCCTGACCTTTTTCCTTATAAAGCTTAAGAAGAATCGTCGCTGTACAACCGACCGGCTCTGCACGATAATACAGCGGTCCGTTCGTTTCAAAGTTGGCGATGCGGTGGTGGTCAATAACCTCAAGAACCGTCACGTCATCAATGTCTGATACACTCTGCTGGCGCTCGTTATGGTCAACAAGAATCACCTGTTCCACTTCATCAGAGACACGCTCTACAAGACGCGGTGCTTCGACGTTAAATTGATCCAGTGCGTATTGGGTTTCCCCGTTCACGTCACCAAGACGTACAGGTTCTACATCCTCTCCAAGGGCTTTTTTCAAGTCCGCATACACAAGCGCAGACGTAATCGTATCCGTATCCGGGTTTTTATGACCGAAAATAAGAGTCTTACTCATTCAAAATCATCCTTCCTATGTAAGTTTACTTGTCCGATACGATTATAAAATAGATTACCGCCTGCGTCCATTACCGCCGCTGTTTTTTGCTTCAGCGGACTCCTTCCCCGCCACTGCTGCTCCATAACCGAGCAGGACCTGGATAATCACCCCTGCATAGGGATCGGCATGAAGCCGTTCAGGGAATATTACCGCGCCCGGAATAAAAAAAGGTACATAAAGAAATAAAAAACAGGGTAGGACATATAGGGTAAGCAGAAAAAAGGTCCGTTTTGATAAACGATAGGAAGACAGGGACACCGGAAGGGCGAGGATGATGCCTGCAGGAATGTAAACGGTCTGCATCAGCAGAAGATAATAATAAATGTGCCCCGATGCCGCGAGCTTCTGCAGATCCGGCTGAAGGACAGCTATTAAGAAAACGTAGAAAAAACAGATCAAGACTTTTCCTATATGGTGGTATTTCGTCATGACAGGTCAGCTCCTTTCCTATCATGTTTATGAAACTATCTTCATTTTCTTGCTTTACACAAGTTTCAGAATATTTTTTTAGGGAATTTCCTAAAAGAGTTTGAGATTACTCTACACTTTATGTTAGAATTCCTTACATAAAGAAAAAAGAGCTACATATCCACGGTGAAATGGATACAAAACTTACAAATTATAAAGAGAGAGGGTAAATCAATGGGATACACGAAAGAACAGATTATTCACGAAGTCAAAGAAAACAAAATTGAATTTCTTATCTTGGAATTCACAGATATGCTTGGGGATACAAAGAACGTAGAACTTCCAGTAGAAGAGCTGGAAATGGTTCTTGAAAACGAAGCAATGTTTGACAGTTCCTCCATTTCCGGATTTTCAGATATTCAGGAAAGTGACATGTATCTCTATCCTGATCTCGACACATTCCTGCTTCTTCCTTCCCTTGTGGATGAAGACCGCAGTGCACGTTTCATCTGTGACATTTACAAGCCCGACGGTACACCGTTTGAAGGCGATCCACGCTTCATTCTAAAGCGCGCCATGCAGGAAGCTGAAGACATGGGCTATTCCGTCAACGTTGGACCTGAACCGGAATTCTTCCTATTCAAGCTGGACAGCGCAGGCTATCCGATCCGTGAAATGAACGACCGCGGCGGATACTTCGATGCTTCTCCGAAAGATAAAGGAGATAAAGTCCGCCGTGACATCGTACGTACCCTTAAAAAATACGGATTTGAAATGGAAGCGTCCCACCACGAAGTAGCTATGGGGCAGCACGAAATCAACTTCCGTTTTGACAGCATGGTGAAAACAGCTGATAACATCCAAACATTCAAAAATGTCGTAAAAGATATTGCAACCAACCATGACTATCACGCAACCTTCATGCCGAAGCCGATTTCCGGAGAAAACGGTTCAGGTATGCACTGTCACCTGTCCTTATTCCAAAACGGAGACAGCGCCTTCTATGATGAGGATGCAAGTGATGGCATTTCCAAAACGATGAAACAGTTCATCGCGGGTATTCTGCACCACGCAAGCGGAATCGCTGCTATTACAAACCCGAACGTGAACTCTTACAAACGTCTCGTTCCGGGTTATGAAGCGCCGGTAAGTGTGGCCTGGTCCCACTCCAACCGCAGCTGTATGGTCCGTGTACCAACAACCCGTGGAAAAGGAACACGCTTTGAAGTCCGTAACCCGGACCCGACTGCCAACCCATACTTGACGCTTGCTGTATTGATCCAAGCGGGTCTTGACGGCATCAAGAAGGAAATGGACGCCGGCGAAGCGGAAAGCCGTAACCTGTATGAAGTGGAAGACGAAAGTGTACCAACTCTTCCAACAAACTTGAAAGAAGCTCTTGGAGCCCTGAACAAAGATGACCTTCTTCTATCTGCACTCGGCGAGCACACATCCGGTGCTTATATCGAAGAAAAGCAAAAAGAATGGACAGAATATTCCCTGCAGGTCAGCAAATGGGAAATCGAAAAATATATGAACAAGTAAGAACCAAAAAAAGCATCTCCTGAATGGGAGATGCTTTTTTGCTGTAGAAAAAGCCTGTGTTAACCAGTTAGAATTGCCCATTTATCGTGTAAGGAGTAGCATTCCGCTTGTAGGTGGATGAATGCCGCGGACGTCCACCACCGAGCGCTCTTCGTGCCGACGTAACAATATATAGGAGAGAGATTGTCCACTAAGCAAATTCGCAGATTAAAAAGAACGGCATGGGCTGCGCTGTTGCCGATTGCGTGGAAAAGAAAAAGCACAGGTGCTGATGACGGCTGCCTCCCGACATATGAAAAAGACTGCAGCGGTGCCCCTTCCACTCCTGCGGAAGAACGAGTAGGCCGAGATCGACAAGCGCGGGTTTTGCGAGGAGGCTCGGGCGCTCGTCCGCGGAAAGAGGAGGGGCTTTCGCTCCTGGCGTTAAGAAAATAAAAACCCGTCCTGTGATGATGACTCTTTCATCAAGGACGGGTTTTCCATTATATGTCTGTTACCTACTTACTCTTTAATTGCATTGGGACCGTAAAGCATCCGGTTCGTACGATGTGTTCCATACTGATCCTTCAGCTCCTGACGCCTTAATTCCCGCTTCAGTTTATTGTAGCTGATCAGCCGCTTTTCTTCCATTTCTCCGTTTTGAATAGCTGTTCTTACCGCACATCCTGGTTCCTTTTCATGACGGCAGTCTCTAAATCGGCAGCTGTCACTTAGAGATTCGATGTCCGAAAACGTGTGATCAAGCTTTTCTTCCCCATTTCCCCATAGCTGCAGCTCTCTCATCCCTGGTGTGTCAATCATACAGGAGCCGCCTGGCAGATGGAACAACTCCCGGTGTGTCGTCGTATGACGCCCCCTGTCATCCTCCATCCTGACCGCCTGTGTCTCCTGAACGTCTTTTTCCAGCAGCGCGTTCATCAGCGTTGACTTTCCGACGCCGGAAGAACCGATGAGAGAAACCGTCAGTCCTTCTGCCAATTCGCCTTTCAAAGCCGCCAGGCCGCTTCCGGTCAGGTTATCAACAGGGTACACGGGGACGCCGGGAGCGGCCTTCTCGATTTGAAAGAGTTGTTTATGGAGTTCGTCGGTCAGGTCTTTTTTTGTACACACAATGACTGGACGGGCACCGCTTTCATACACCTGTTGAATATACCGCTCGATCCTTCTGGGATTCAACTCCCGGGTTAAAGCGGTGACGACAAAAACAATGTCCACATTGGCTGCTATGACCTGTTCTTTATGAGTCCGGCCCGCTTCGCTGCGGGACAGGACCGTCTGCCGGTTTAAAACACGCTGGATCTTCACCCGTGCTCCGTTATTATAAGGCTCGATCACCACCCAGTCCCCTACGGCAGGGAATCCGCTCTCTTCGACCGTATTGTATCGGAAACGGCCGGATACTTCTCCAAAGCGTACGCTGTCGTCATCCACTACGGTGTAGATGCCGTGCGTGGACGTGGCAATCCTTCCTGCCTGTTCCCCTTCTTTCAACTGATCATGAAAATAATTATGAAAATCTTTTCGTTTCATTCGATTCCTCCTGAGTGTTCGGAGGACGCTAAGAGTGGTGTCCTCCTGTTTTTTGCTGGATGCTGATTGTTGTGAACGTTTTATTATTTGACATAAACACCACTCCCCGCTTCTTTGTTCCTTTTAGTTTACCATAGAAGAATGTCCAGTATCTTCCTTTTACTGCAATTATCCACGGGAAACCGCCCGCTTCGCTGACACTGCCGCAAATGTAATGGTCAAGGTGCTGACTATGGTAATAGCCGCAACCCCCTGCATCATATCCCAGAAGACCCATCCGTCAATCAGGACCGTCCGCATACTTTCGAAAATATAGGTGGTTGGATTGATGGCAGCTGCAATCTTGAGCCACTGGGCGTCGATAAGTTCATACGGAACGAACGTGGTGCTCAAAAATATAAGGGGAAAAAAGATGAATGTTCCGGCCTGAGCAGCCTGAGCATTCCCTGTCCGTAAAGCAACGCCGGCGGAATATCCGGCAAAGGCCAGCCCCCATCCGATCGCAATCAATAGAACAAAAAGGACGCCTCCCACCCCTGTCTTCACTTCAAGGCCAAGAAGGAATGCGATGGCGATGATGAGCAGGGTCTGGACAAACAGCTGCAGCATCCCGGCAATGATCGGCCCAAGCACAATAGCCAGACGGGAGGCCGGTGTGAGCAGCAGCCGGGAAAAGAATCCGTTCTCAATATCCTTCACGATACTCTGGCCCGCTCCACCGGCTCCACCGATGGCTGCCGATACAATGGAGACAGGCAGAATAAAAGCTAAGTAGTTGGCCCCATCAAACGTCGGCAGCTGCGCGATCCCGCTCAAACCAGCTTCATAGACCAATAGAAAAAAAGCCGAAATCATGAGGTTGGGAATAAATGAAAAAGGATTTCTCAATGTCGTTTTTATATTTCTTCCGGTCATCAGCCATGTGTCTCTCCAAACATTACTCCCCATCGCTTTTCTTCCCCTCTCCGGTAATCTTAAGAAAAATATCATCCAGGGTCGGCGAGGATAATTGTATGTCCTCGACCTGAATGTTTTCGCGGTCGAGAATGCGGGCTACTTCCAGCAGCTGTCTCGTTCCTTCTTCGACATAAATCAAAATCTTTTCCTGCTTTTTAATGACATCCGCGTCGTTCAGCCCTGCTTTCAACTGCAGAAGGATCTGTTCACTATCCTCCCCTTCGGCAGGCGTGAGGGCGATGAGGTCACTTCCGATCCTTGCCTTCAACTCCTTCGGTGTACCGGTTGCAACGATTTCCCCATCGTTGATAATGCTGATCCGGTCCGCCAGGCTGTCTGCTTCTTCCAAGTACTGGGTCGTTAAGAAAATAGTCGTTCCCTTCTCCTTATTTAAACGCCTCAATTCTTCCCATACAGCCATACGGTTGGAGGGGTCCAGCCCTGTCGTCGGCTCATCCAAAAACAGAACAGCCGGTTCATGAACGAGGGTAAGCGCAAGGTCAAGGCGACGGCGCATCCCGCCGGAATACCGTCCGATTCTCCTGTCTGCGGCCTCCGTCAGTTGAACAATTTCCAACAGCCTCATGGCCCGCTCCCGGCCCTCTTTTTTACCAAAGCCAAAAATCCAGGCCTGCAGTTCAAGCATTTCCCTCCCTGTCAAATCAGGATCCACTCCGGTTTCCTGCAGAGCTACTCCAATGTGACGCCTCACTTTTTCCGGTTCACGGATGACGTCGCAGCCGGCTACATGTGCTGTTCCAGTTGTTGCGTTCATCAACGTGGTCAAGATCTGAACGGTCGTGGACTTTCCGGCTCCATTCGGACCGAGGAAAGCGAAAAACTCCCCTTCGTCCACATGAAAAGAAACATCTTTAACCGCTTGAATTCCGCCTTTTTTAAATGTTTTGGATAAATGTTCAACCTGGATACTTCCATTCACCTTTTCATCAGCCCCTTTATGTAAAAAAATGTTGTACGAACAAGTTTGAAACAGATGGTTCCGGGGTATACTTTTCATTACCTCAACTTATTGAAATGCGCCAAAACTAGACGTTTTTCACTGTTGAAGACATTAAACTCAGATGATAAAATTTTATAAAATTCAGAAAAAAGGAGAGACCCAACAATGATGGAAGCCTTATACCTTTATCCATGGGCAGCACCGCTGCTTGTCGGAATCGCCATTCTTTCCCTGATTGGAACCTACATCAGCTTTAAACAGGAAAAGTACTTACTGATGATGAGTATGGGAATCACTCAGACGCTGATCAGTACTTTCCTCGTCACCGGAGCTGCTCCCGTTCTATTCGGCGTCGGACTTACCCAGATTTATTTAGGAGTCGTCAATGTAAAAAGGGTGAAAGCTGTAAGACAATGAGTAATCATCGTCTTATAGAGCTTTCACCCTTTTTTCGATATAGGCACAGAGGTCCCCTACCGTACCAAAAACGGCAAGCGGATTTTCCAGCAGGGTGGGAGTTCCTGGGATGATTTTCCAATGAGTCAGCAGTGTTTGGAAGGTACGTAAAAAAAGCAGCTGGTTATTACGATAAATTTCCCGAAGGCTGCACTGGGTGGATAGATATTCAAACGCCGGCTGCTGCAGCACGGCTGCATCGAGATGGATATAATAAAGCACACTTTGATAAACCGCTGCCGGAAGGCGTTTATCGGCGGCCCCACCGCTTGTCTCCCTCTCCTTTTTGAAATGCTGAAAGCTGTAAAGATCCGCCACTTGTACCACCTCGTCTTTTTCCTATACTTAAAGATTCTCCACCCCTGTTCCGGATTCCTTCTACGGCAGAAAGAATTCAGCCGGCCTTATCATTACCATTCCTCTATCAATTTTGTTACCTTAAAAGGAAGCATGTATCATGACACCATGACACCTGAACAACGAATCAAGGAGGCAAAACAAATGAACCAAACGATAGAGACTCTGTTGAACCACCGATCCATCCGCAAGTTTAAAGATGAAAAACTGACAGACGAACAGCTGGATACCATCCTGAAAGCCGCCCAGCAGGCATCCACGTCCAGTTATATGATGGCTTACAGCATCATCGGCGTCACGGACGAGGAAAAGAAAACCCAGCTGGCTGAAATCTCCGGACAGGATTATGTAAAAAATAACGGTCACCTGTTGGTTTTCTGCGCGGATCTCTACCGCCACACCTTACACGCCACATCTGCAGAGTATGAGCAGATGCTGTCCAACCTGGAAAACAGCGAGCATTTCCTCGTATCCGCCATCGACGCAGCCCTCGCCTCCCAGAATGCCGCCATTGCTGCTGAAGCGATGGGACTCGGCATCTGCTATATTGGGAGTCTCCGCAACCAGCTGGATAAAGTCGATGAAATCCTTGATCTTCCTAAGCATGTCCTGCCGCTGTTTGGCATGGTCATCGGCGTCCCGGATCATGAGCCGGACCTGAAACCACGCCTGCCGAAGCAAGCCGTGTATTTTGAAAATGGCTACAACAGGGATCATAAGCAGGAGCTTACCGACTTCGATAAGGAAATTGCCGCCTATTACGAGGCAAGGCAGACAAACAACCGCAGTGATTCCTGGACCGATCAGATGCGGCGTCGTTTTACAAAACCGATGCGTATGGATGTGACAGGCATCGTGAAGAAAAAAGGATTCAATAAACAGTAAGGAGAGATCCTCATGTCCTATCAAACGGCAGCCGCGCAGATCGAGCGTGCGGGCCGGATCGTCGTCCTCACAGGTGCGGGGGTCTCAACGGCAAGCGGGATTCCGGATTTCCGCTCCAGTGAAGGATTGTGGACCGAAGATTATTCGCGGGAATACTACATGTCGAATGATTACTTCCAAAGACACCCTGAAGATTTCTGGAAAAAGTACAAAGATATTTTCCAGCTGAAGCTTTTACAGGACTACCGCCCGAACAAAGTTCATCAATTCATCCATGAGCTCGAAACAGTGGACCGGCAAGTGTCCGTCATCACCCAGAACGTAGACGGCCTTCATCAGCTGGCCGGAAGCACGTCTGTCCTTGAATATCACGGCACGTTGAACCAATCGTTCTGCCAGGACTGCGGGCGGGCGTATCCGTTGGAAGATGTGATGCAAGCGGTGGTCCCTGTGTGCCGGGACTGCCGGACAACCCTTAAGCCCGGAGTCATGCTTTTCGGAGACCTCATCACGGCGCATGACGAAGCAGAAAAAATGGTTACCGATGCTGACCTGCTTCTTGTTATGGGGACCTCCCTTCAGGTCACGCCTTTCAGTCTTCTTCCCTATTACGCATGGGAACAAGGAACCGCAGCGTCCATCCTGATCAATAATGAACCGACAGACAAGGATCATTTGTTTGATACCGTTTTACACGATGACCTTTCCCATGCTGTCCAACAGCTTCAAAAATATCTCTAAGAAAACAGTGGCAGAAGCTGGCCGTCAGGCTGTCGAGAAATTCTCGGCAGCCTTTTTTATATGAATGATCCTCTGCTTTTACACTTGTGAAACCGGCTGCGTTTTAAGAAAGAAGCGGAGCGTGGCTGTCCATATAACATGCAGGGAGCAATTAAAGATAACCAGCACTTTTTCTACGGTCTCACGAGCAGCTTCTGCCGATTGGTTTTTTATGAAGGGAGCAGCGCGGCTGTCTTTGCGGTCCAGAGCTCAATGCACGGTCCGGCAAGAAACACAGAAAGCACTGTCCCCAGCCCAACCGGACCGCCGACTCCATAGGCCATCAACGTTGCCAATACAGCAACAACAACCTGAGCACTTCCAAGCCTCATACGAAAACGCTCGCTGATTGAAACAAACAAATCATCGGCTGGCGCCCGTGGGAATCCAGTCTGGATATAAAGCGACAAGCCAAAGGTAGCTGTAATGAGCCCTCCGGTGAAGATCAGGATTTTCATCCAAAGCCCAAGCATGCTGAAATCCCAGTTTCCCATCACAACGATGAGCCAGAAGTCCAGAATCAGACTTTCCAACACGATAGGAATAAAAGCAAGAAGATCCGGCCCCCTTTTTTTCAACCAGGCATTAACAAAAATAACAACAAGCTGGGTGATGCCGAACCAAAAACCGGCGGACATACCGAATCGTTCACTGAATCCGACAAACAAAGCCGTCCAGAACCCCGCCCCGAGGGAAGCTTTCACGACAAGTGCTGTACCGAAATAGACAGTGATGATGCCCATGATATAATAAAATAACCGATTCCATTTCAATGCAGACCCCCCTTTCCATCCCCCTATTTTTCAATTGCCAGGAGGTTATATCCATGCACTTGCAGCGGATTCAATCATTCATCGAAATTGCCCGTTATCAAAGCTTTACAAAAGCAGCCCAGTCACTGCTGATTTCCCAGCCTGCCTTAAGCAGGCAGATGAAAAAGCTGGAGGAGGAGCTCGGATTTCCATTATTCCTAACGTCACGAACAGGAATCGAATTAACCGCAAAATCCAAAGCCCTCCATGAAGAGCTGGCTCCCCTCTTTTCCCAGATCACCAATATCATTGAACACTACCAGACGGAAGGGCGCATACGGTTTGGCTCTACGCCCTACATCAGTACGTATTACATGAATGACTTTATGCCTTCCTTAAATACGATTGATATTCTCGTTACGGAAGTCAGACAGAACAGCCGTGAGCTTCTCCCACTTTTAGAGAACCGCACCATCGATGCAGCGATTGTCGAAGGCCCGCCGGAATGGGAAGATCTCTGCTCATCGTTTCTATTCCGGGACCACTATGTGGCTGCGGTTTCCAATGATTCCCCCCTTGCCGGGCTCGAGGAGGTTTCCATGGGAGACTGCCTGAAGGAGCATCAGATCCTGCCTGCCGAAAACAAGCGGTTTACAGACGCCTTCCAGTACCTGGCTGAAAAAACAGGACGCTCTTACAAAAGCACGGCCGTACATGACCATGCTCATTCCGGATTCGTTTCCCAAGGTATGGGGATTGCCTATTTCCCTGAATTAATGGCAAAACACATCGAATACCGGGGCATCACCTTTCTTCCCATTCAGGAACGCCCGCTTTATAGAGACATGTATCTTGCCTCGACATCACCATCTGCCTTCCAAAGACTCCTCCATGTTTTTGGATAATGGCAGTATAAAACGAATATCCGCGTTATAGGAAATGCCGTTATCGCATGAAGCTATAACTTTTGGACATAAAAAAAGACGCCGGGAGACGGGAGTCCACTAAAAACTCTTACCTATCAAAAGGAGCGGTTAGAGGTTGTTGTTTCTCACGAACCGCTTTTCGATGGATGCCTGCCGCGGACACGGCCTCACCTGCTCCCACAGGCGTCACCATCGAACGCTTATCATGGAAGCCAACGGTGTCCCATCTAAAAAGAGTGATGGATAAAAAATCACTCTCAGCTTGTAGAGAAAACCCTGTTTCCTACCTCATGAAAATACAAAAAAGCAGCCTGCATGGAAGATTTCATGCAGGCTGCTTTATTAAACTTTACCCTTAACGTACCCTCCGTTTTCCAGTGGCCCCGCTGACGGTCCCTTAAAGACTCAGGCAAGTCCCAGTTTTTTGATCAGCGGCTTCAACGTCAGCCCCTGAACAATCAATGAAAACAACACGACCGAAAAGGTTAAAAGCAGCACCTGGTCCCTGCCGTCAAAATCCATCGGCAGACTGAGTGCCAGAGCGACGGACAAACTTCCGCGCAGGCCTCCCCAGTTGATCAGCAGACGCTCCTTGGCATTCAGCTCCTTGATCCATCCCGTACTGACGTAAAGGGCAATCGTCCGGCCGGCCAGGACAATGATGATGGCGCCGGCGATATAGCCCCAGTTTTCCGATAGGTTGATGTTCCGGATCTCCAGACCGACCATAAGGAAGATCAACGCGTTGGCAAGTAGTGTGATGGAGTCCCAAAACGTGTTAATGTTCGTTTTGGTCTGCTCAGACATGCCTATTTTCGCACCGTAATCTCCAAAGACAAATCCAGCGACAACGACGGCAATAACTCCGGACGTATGAAAATGCTCGGCAATAAAATAGCTTCCGAAAAACAACAATGCACTGAAAGCCACTTCGAGCGGATAATCATCAAAAAACCGGATGATCTGTGAAAAGACAAAACCAATGACAAGGCCGACAAACGCACCGCCAATGGCGAACTTCAGGAACATGAATACGCCACTGCCCAGACCGGACCAGCCCATTTCAATATAAGTAAGCAGATAGATACTGGCGATTTTAAATAATACGACGGCGATCCCGTCGTTAAAAAGGGACTCGCCTTCCATAATCGTCGACATCTTCTGAGGAACTCCGAGCGATTTAAAGATCGAGAGTACACTGATGGGATCCGTTGCACTCATCAAAGCTGCAAATGTAAAAGCCACAGCCAGAGGAAGATCGAGGAAAAAGTAGGACGCTGTTCCGATACAGATCGCCGATATAAACGTCCCCATAAACGCAAGTCCCATCACGGTCTTCTTTTGCGAAAACAGATGATGGAATGGCAGCTTCAATGTTGCATCACCAAGTAAAATCGGTAAAAACAACGAGATGATGGTCGCCTGAAATACTTCTGACTGGGTAATGTACCGTTCCGCTTCCTCTATGAACGGCAGTTCTGTCAAGCCCAGTGCAAGACCTACAAGAACGAGCGCAATCGAATCCGGCTCCTTTAATAATTTTGCAATGGCAATGACGGTGACGGAAATGGCTAGTAAGATTAAAATCTGGATGAATACATCATGAAACCCATGCACAGCAAGTGCCCCCCTTTAATGAAAATGACATCTTTAGTCATTCCCCAAACCCTTCTATTGTAAGCATTCCCGTTAAGGGCGGAGCGTAAGTACTTTTCCTTCCTGTTCATTCAACCGGGTGACATGATACTGCCCTTCCACCCAGGGTTCCAGTTGATCATGATACCAGTCACTGCGGAAATGCCCGGACTGCCCCGGTCCGACGACGTGATAGCCCACTTCCGGATCAGTCATATCGATAACAAAGCGCCAGGAGGCTCCGTGGTTGACGAGGCCGTTTTCCTTAAACCCGGCCGCTCTGACGGTTACCCGGCTTCCACTGACCGCACGGGGCTCCCCGGGGTTCAGGAACCGTTCCAAAAAACCGATGCTTGATAACGGATGGGTAAACTCAACCGCATGAAAGCTCCCCCAGGTCCATGCAGAAGGATCCTTCCCAAATTCCTCTTCCAGCTCCTGTATCGTGTTATTAAAAGCCTCAGTAATCAAGGCCGAGCGTCCGCCTGCCTTTTCGACCCAAAGAGATGTTTCTCCTTTCCGGTCTTTTCTCAACAGCTCATCCGTCGTCTGTGCAGAACCCCGGAAAAGGCTTTGAATGGATTCAGGGATGGACGACTGATACAATTCGTTTTCAATGTTGGCCATCCAATGATGGAAAATGAGCGGCTGCGGAAAATTCCGATCGTCTTCCAAGTTCCATTCCTCCATGATTTGAAGCGCCTGCTTCTCCACCTCACCGCGGGCCTTTGTGTTTTCCATCAGGTAAGGAAGGAACTCTTCCGCTTGAAGATTTTTGACATCCATCTGCATGGTCTGAACGTCAGCTGCAGTCACAGCTTCATCACTCTCAAGCATTTCTGCAATCCGTGTGTACCGGTATGGCTGAGCCCAGTTATGGCTGATATGATACGGATACTCCTCCGATACCACTTTGTTGTTGGCTGTTGCCACGTACCCTTGATCAGGATTGATGACCGTGGGCAGCTCATCAAAAGGAATGTAGCTCTGCCACTCATCCTCCGCTTTCCATCCTCTCAACGGCAGAAGCGCATCATCAGGATCGTCGTAAACCGGAATGCGGCCATTGGCTTTATAGGCGATTGTCCCGTCCTTTCCTGCAAATACGAAGTTTTGGGCTGGGGCTGAAAATTTCTCCAACCCTTTTTCAAAGGATTCCCAGTCATCAGCCTGATTCATTTCCAGGATCGCATCCAGTTCTGCTGTCGCATCGAGAGCAGTCCAACGCAGCGACAGGACCGTGTCTCCTCCAGCTCCTTCACTGAATTCGCTGATTACAGGTCCATGCCTCGTCTCGAGCACATCCAGCTGTACATCGCTTCCATCTTTCACCTGGATGGTTTCCTCCATGACGTCCGCCTGCTCCCACTCCCCTTCATATAAAAACTCCTCAGGATTATCCGTGGCCACTGAAAAACTCCTTTTCCTATCAAGAGAAGTGGTTAAAGGTTGTTGTTGATTCTCACGAATCGCTTGTCGATGGATGCTTGCCGCGGGCACGGCCTCAGCTAACTTGGTCAAGAAGATCA
>NZ_WMEW01000014.1 GCF_009856355.1 Halobacillus litoralis
TCGCTGGGTAGCTACGTGTGGTCGGGATAAGTGCTGAAAGCATCTAAGCATGAAGCCCCCCTTGAGATGAGATTTCCCTCTGCTTCGAGCAGATAAGATCCCTCAGAGACGATGAGGTTGATAGGTCTGAGGTGGAAGCGTGGTGACACGTGGAGCTGACAGATACTAATGGATCGATGACTTATCTATGTAAAGAAGGCGAAAGCGACTGGTCAAATCCGACTGGCTAAGCAAACATTCGTAAAGGCTGTGTTTTTTCAGTCTTGAAGAAGGTGTGCTTAGAACAGCGAGGATTTAGGAGCTGCAGCCGGACTGAACTTCGTGAATGATGTTTAATCAATAAATGTTTCCTTATCCAGTTTTGAGGGTTCACCTCAAACTTTATATCGATGTGGTGGTGAAGGCGAAGAGGTCACACCTGTTCCCATGCCGAACACAGCAGTTAAGCTCTTCAGCGCCGATGGTAGTCGGGTTTACCCCCGTGAGAGTAGGACGCTGCCACATTGATTCTCTTTCCTTATTGTTTTGAAGACTTTTATGATTCCAACGTAGCTCAGTGGTAGAGCAATCGGCTGTTAACCGATCGGTCGTAGGTTCGAATCCTACCGTTGGAGCCACTTGCTTCCATAGCTCAGTGGTAGAGCACTTCCATGGTAAGGAAGGGGTCGCCGGTTCAAATCCGGCTGGAAGCTCTGAAAGTTTTGTATCATTGGCCCGTTGGTCAAGTGGTTAAGACACCGCCCTTTCACGGCGGTAACACGGGTTCGAATCCCGTACGGGTCACCACTTTGGAGGATTAGCTCAGCTGGGAGAGCACTTGCCTTACAAGCAAGGGGTCGCAGGTTCGATCCCTGCATCCTCCACCATATTAAAGCCGGCCTAGCTCAACTGGCAGAGCAACTGATTTGTAATCAGTAGGTTGGGGGTTCAAGTCCTCTGGCCGGCACCACTTTTCAAGTGGAGGGATAGCGAAGTTGGCCAAACGCGGCGGACTGTAAATCCGCTCCCATCGGGTTCGTAGGTTCGAGTCCTACTCCCTCCACCATTTTATTTTAATGTTTCATAAGAAGCTGACTTAATCATCAGCTATTTTTTATGAAAAAATTCCACATGATTGTATAATATTCTTAAGATGGTTATACTAAATTTGTACTTGTTGGGCCATAGCCAAGCGGTAAGGCAACGGTTTTTGGTACCGTCATGCGCTGGTTCGAATCCAGCTGGCCCAGCCATTTTTCCTTTAAGAATAGGACTACCATGTGTTGAGCATATTCTATATAGGAGCCATTAGCTCAGCTGGTAGAGCATCTGACTTTTAATCAGAGGGTCGAAGGTTCGAATCCTTCATGGCTCATCTCTTTTTCGCGGGAGTAGTTCAGTGGTAGAACACCACCTTGCCAAGGTGGGGGTCGCGGGTTCGAATCCCGTCTCCCGCTCCATATGGGGCCTTAGCTCAGCTGGGAGAGCGCCTGCTTTGCACGCAGGAGGTCAGCGGTTCGATCCCGCTAGGCTCCACCATTACATAGAACGAAATAGATCCTGGTGATCTTTTTATACGATAGAAAGCCTGACATCCAACTTGTCAGGCTTTTTTTATATCTGATCATCGGGCCGCGTTTGAGCCGCCGGTTTGTAAACATGCACCATTACCACTATCAGGCAGGAAATAGCGTATATATATACACAATGATGTCCAGTTGAGTCATCTTCAATAAAACGGATACAATGAAAATAGTGTTAAAAGGAGGAACTTTAATGAATAAACAGCTTTCAGTAATCGGAGTACCCATGGATCTTGGACAAATGCGCCGGGGAGTCGATATGGGGCCAAGCGCTATCCGGTATGCAGGGATGGTTGAACGTCTAGAGCAGTTAAGTTATACCATTGAAGATCTAGGAGACATTGAGATTCCTCGTCCGAAGCACCAAACGGATGTAAAGCATGACAACCTTAGAAACCTTCACGAAATTGCTGAAGGAACGAGCAGACTGGCGGAAGCCGTCGATCAAGTCATTGAAAACGGCCGTTTCCCTCTTGTACTTGGCGGAGATCACAGTATTGCGATGGGAACTCTTGCAGGAGTCGCTAAACACTACAATAATCTGGGAGTTATCTGGTACGACGCTCACGGAGATTTAAATACAGCAGATAGTTCACCGTCCGGCAATATTCATGGCATGCCGCTGGCGGCAAGTCTGGGAATCGGACATGAAAAGCTGACAGGCATTCATGACTATTCGCCGAAAATTAAGCCTGAGAACATTGTCATTATCGGAGCGCGCTCTCTGGATGAAGGGGAGAAGGTACTGATAAAGGAACAGGGGATCAAAGTCTATACGATGCATGAAGTCGACCGTATGGGAATGACTAAAGTCATTGACGAAACCGTGGATTATTTGAAGGACAGGACAGACGGTGTGCACCTCAGCCTTGATTTGGACGGGCTGGATCCGAATGATGCGCCTGGAGTCGGTACACCTGTTATGGGCGGCTTGAGTTATCGTGAAAGCCACCTGGCCATGGAAATGCTCCATCAATCGCAAATGATTACATCCGCTGAGTTTGTAGAAGTTAACCCGATCCTTGATGAAAAAAATAAAACCGCCGGCGTAGCGGTCGGTTTGATGGGTTCTTTATTTGGAGAAACTCTGAAATAAGTCCGATGATTAACAGTAACCTGCTTTACTTAAGGCGGGTTGCTGTTTTTTATATTGTATTTCATCATATTCATTAAGGAGCTGATCAAGCTTAACACTCACCTTGACAACTTCCGGGGATGTTAAGTGATGGAGGCGGGCTAAACGGCTCATTTCCAAACGACAAGCTTCGATTTCTTCTGTCAACGAAGTCACTCGCGTCATGTTTTGTGTCCTCCTAAGAAATTTTTTACATTTACAGCTTTATATCCGATACTAAAAAAAGTTAAACTTATATTTAGGAAAAAGATATATTTTTTTATATATCTTTTTGAAACTTTGAGGCGAGGTCATCCGTAAAGGATATCGACCGCACATATAGCGGAGGTATAACAAATGGAAACCATGATAAAACAGAAAATAAAACAAGTGAAAAAGGGTGATCAGGCAGCGTTTGAAGACATTGTATCTTTTTACCAGAACAAAGTCTATCACATATGTCTGCGGATGATCGGGAACTCATACGAAGCTGAAGATCTTGCACAGGAAGCATTTATCCGGGCCTATACAAACCTCCACACGTTTGATGAGCGGCGCAAATTCTCAACATGGCTGTATAGGATAGCCACCAACTTATCAATAGATCGAATCCGGAAGAAAAAGCCGGACTATCACCTCGATGCTGAAGTGAGGGGAACGGATGGACTGGATATGTACTCTCAGCTGGCTGCTGATCAGGCACTGCCGGAGGAAGAGGTGGAAAGCCTTGAACTGCAGACGTACATTCACAAGGAAATCCTCGCCCTGCCTCCGAAGTATCGGAGCGTGATCGTGCTGCGGTATTTGGATGAGTTAGCTCTCCAGGAAATCGCCGAAGTCCTTGATATTCCTGTAGGAACGGTGAAGACAAGGGTACACAGGGGAAGGGAAGCATTAAGAAAACGGCTTCGCCATGTATGAAGGAGTTGAGAGGGAATGAATTGCAGAAAAGAAGCCATTACACTCATGCATAAGTATTTAGACGGCGAGTTAAACAAAGAGGAAGAAAGACGACTGAGAGACCACCTGCAGAGCTGTCCGTCCTGTCAGAGCCATTTTCATGAACTGAAGCGGACAACAACCTTGATTACCAATACGTCTCCAGCTTCTGCCCCGCCCCGGTTCACGGCGAATGTGATGAACAACCTGCCGAAGCAGAAGAAACGGAGAAATTATATACGCAGACTGCAGCAGCACCCGATTCTGACAGCCGCTGCTGTCTTCTTCATTCTCATGTTCAGTGGTATATTCACGGCATGGAATCAGGATCAGCAGGTAACGGTATCAAAGCAGGAAAACCTGGAAATCAGGGAGCATACCGTTATTGTACCGGATGGTGTTACGGTTAAGGGTGATCTTGTCGTCCGGAATGGGGATCTCCGAATTGACGGGGCTGTCGATGGAAATGTGACCATCATTAACGGAGATATTCTGGAAGGAACGACAGAAGACCCGGGATCAGGAGAATTGAACCGCGCTGATCTCAGAGCCTACTCTGGGGAACTCACGGAAGTGAACCAGATGTATGAGTGGGTGTGGTATCATACGAAACAAACCGTGTCCGATATCTTTTCCTTCGGATCTGAACAGGAAGACTAAAGGCAGGATGACAGCGGTCATTCTGTCTTTTTTTGGGGTATGATATGATGGAGGAAGGTTCTGATATATTCAAAAAAGCTTATGTGATATAATGGTAAATGTGAATTTTTCAGATTTATTTTATTTAAAAGGAAGTGTAGGCATGCTTGATGGGGGACTGGATGTTTTAGATTACCTGTTGATAACTGTGGATATCGCCCTTGTCTGGTTTGTTGTATATAAATTAATCATGCTGATCCAAGGGACGAAGGCGGTCCAGCTTCTAAAAGGAATCTTCATTATCCTGGGGATATGGCTGCTGAGTAATTTATTTGGACTAACCACGCTGCGATGGCTGATGTCACAAGCCATTACCTGGGGTTTCCTGGCTATTATCATTCTGTTCCAGCCGGAGCTGAGAAGAGCTCTTGAACAGCTTGGACGGGGAAGCTTTTTCAGCAGGAATACGTCAGAAGAAGAAGATACGGAAAAAACGCTGCAGGCGATTATTAAATCCTGCAACTATATGGCGAAACGCAGAATCGGAGCTTTGATTACGATCGAACGTGATACGGGCATGGGAGACTATGTAGAGACAGGGATCCGGGTCAATGGACACTTATCGAGTGAACTGCTCACCAACATATTCATACCGAATACACCGCTTCATGATGGAGCCGTTATACTTAAGAATGATGAAATTGTAGCTGCTGCCTGTTACCTTCCATTGTCGGAAAGCCCCTTTATCTCCAAGGAACTGGGGACGCGCCACCGGGCAGCGATGGGCATCAGTGAAGTGACGGATGCATTGACGATTGTCGTTTCGGAGGAGACCGGGGCCATTTCCTGTACAAAAAATGGTGAACTGCACCGCGAGCTTGACCAGGTGAAGCTTGAGGAAATGCTGCGTACAGAGCTCGATTACTCCGCTCCTGCCGTTAAAAGCTGGAACTGGAGGGGGAAAAAGAATGGATAATTGGTTTAAAAGTGTATGGTTTATCCGGATTATCTCACTTCTTTTAGCCGGACTGCTCTGGGTGACGGTCAATGTCGATAACAATATGGATTCTGATTCCCTGTTTTTCAATGAGACTTCATCGGAATCCGAAACGATGGAAAACATTCCACTCGAAATCCGTTTTGACAGTGAAGAATATGTGGTCAGCGGGATTCCGCAGGATGTTACGGTTACAGTAGAGGGACCCGCAGGTGCTGTAGCGCCTGTTTCACGTCAGAAGAACTTCAGCGTCTTTGCCGATTTGAATGACCTTGGACCTGGAACCCATGAGGTGGCCCTGCAGCATTCAGGAATCAGCAGCCAGCTGGCTGTTTCCCTTGATCCGAAGATCATTGAAGTGGAAATTGAAGAAAAGACAACCGAAAATTATGATGTAAGCATCGACTATGTGAATGAAGGCAGTCTGGATACAAGCCTTGAACTGGGAACCCCGGAGGTATCTCCGGCCCAGGTGGAGATCACTGGTGCAGCATCAGTGATTGAAAGGGTAGCTTCCGTAAGAGCCATCGTTGACGTAGATTCAGCTGAGGAAATCGTTGAGCAGGAGGAAGCTCCTGTGAAAGTTTATGATAACCAGGGGAATGAGCTGAGCGTTCTTGTAGAGCCTGCGGCCGTTGATGTAAGTGTTCCTGTATCCAAACGCTCGAAAGAGGTTCCGGTGACGCCGGAAGCAAGCGGCGGTACTCAGGAAGGGGTTCTTATCGAAGAGGTAACAACAGAAGTGGAAAATGTGACGTACCAGGGACCTGAAGAGGTACTGGACGGTATGGAAGAACCTGTTGAAATTCCAGTGGATGTGACGGAAGTGACCGAGGATCAGGTAGTGGAAGTGGATGTTCCGCTGCCTGAAGGGACAACGGCGGTATCACCGGAAACGATAGAGGTCACCATTGATGTGCTTGATGACCAACAGGGAGAGTAATTCAAAATAATCGTACTTAATTGACTTGTATAGGACAGAAAGAGAGGTTCGTTGAAAATGGGTAAATATTTCGGAACAGACGGCGTTCGTGGGATCGCTAACAAAGAATTAACACCAGAACTGGCTTTTAAATTAGGACGTTACGGCGGTTATGTCGTAACCAAAGGGGTGGAGCGTCCAAAGGTTTTAATCGGCCGTGATACGAGAATTTCCGGTGAAATGCTGGAAGGAGCCCTCGCTGCCGGTCTACTCTCCATTGGAGCGGAAGTGATGCGTCTCGGCGTCATTTCAACACCAGGAGTAGCCTTTTTAACTAAAGCGCTTCAGGCTGAAGCAGGAATTATGATTTCCGCCTCCCACAATCCGGTGGAAGACAACGGGATCAAGTTCTTCGGCCCGGATGGATTTAAGCTGACAGATGATCAGGAAGCAGAAATCGAAGCATTGATTGATGCAGAGCAGGACGATCTGCCACGTCCTTCCGGTTCTGACCTTGGTCAGATCAATGACTACTTCGAAGGCTGCCAGAAATACCTGCAGCACTTGAAGCAGACGGTGGATTATGACTTTGACGGCCTCCACATTGCTCTTGACTGTGCACACGGAGCTACGTCTTCACTCGCTTCTCATCTCTTTGCCGATCTGGAAGCGGACATTTCCTCCATCGGGTCGTCTCCGGACGGCCTGAATATCAATGCCGGGGTAGGATCGACCCATCCGGAAGCTCTTCAGTCTCTTGTGAAAGAGAAAAAGGCAGATAT
This sequence comes from Halobacillus litoralis, assembly GCF_009856355.1. Taxonomy (GTDB): domain Bacteria; phylum Bacillota; class Bacilli; order Bacillales; family Halobacillaceae; genus Halobacillus; species Halobacillus litoralis_B. Next base: position 6,956 of record NZ_WMEW01000014.1, read on the forward strand.
CGGGCTTGCCTTTGACGGAGATGGTGACCGTTTAATCGCTGTCGATGAAAAAGGAAACATTGTAGACGGCGACCGTATCATGTTTATTTGTGCAAAATATATGAATGAGAAAGGTCTTCTGAACCACTCAACGGTTGTATCCACTGTCATGAGTAACCTTGGATTCTATAAGGCTGTGGAAGCCAACGGCATTAAGAGTGATAAAACGGCTGTAGGCGACCGTTATGTGATGGAAGAAATGCGCCGGGGAGGTTATAACCTCGGTGGGGAGCAGTCCGGCCACATCATCTTCCTTGAACACAACACGACAGGAGATGGGATGCTTTCTGCGCTTCAGCTTGTGAACGTTGTAAAAGAGACTGGGAAGCCCCTGTCTGAGCTTGCTGCAGAAATGGAGAAGTTCCCACAAGTGCTGAAGAATATTAAAGTTATTGATAAAAACCGTGTGCAGACACATCCTCGCATTCAGGAAGCTATTCAGGCGGTGGAAGAGGAAATGGGAGACAGCGGCCGTGTCCTTGTCCGTCCTTCCGGAACAGAACCACTCGTGAGGATCATGGTCGAAGCTCCGACCGAAGAGCAATGCGAAACCTACTGTAACAAAGTCGTTGCAGTTGTAGAAGAAGAACTAGGCATGGAATAAAGAATGGACGCGCAGCTTCTCACACATAGGGGAGCTGCGCATATTCTATTACAAGGTCCTTACAATTCATTAACGGCTCTGATTTTTGTTGACCTTTTTTACAGTGCTCAGGTAAAATATTACTTGTGATTGAAAAATCTGTCGAAATCCTTTTAAATGGGGAAACCTAAGGGTAAGAGACGAGAGAGGCTTCATTTTGAAATAGGTAAGGAGGATAGAGGTCATCGGTTATTTAAAGCGCCAGGACTGTGCAGACGGAATGATTTTACGCACAGTTGACGAGGTGGAGGTTCATCGAGCATTCGGCGGATGCCTCCCGGCTGTGACACTTCAGCCGCAGATGCAGCTGTAAAACGGAAAGGCGACTTTTCGAACAATACGGCTGGATAAAGTGCACAAGATATAGATCGTTGAGGGAGAGGGGCAGCGAATAGCCCCGTGCTGACATTCGTTGCCCTTCTCGTAAATTAAGGAGGACAACAATTATGTGTGGAATTGTAGGATATATTGGACAACAGGATACAAAGGAAATTTTGTTAAACGGACTGGAAAAGCTTGAATACCGCGGCTATGACTCCGCTGGAATTGCTACCTTGAATGATAACGGCGTTGAAGTAACGAAAGTCAAAGGCCGTATTGCTGCACTACGCAGTGCAGTCGATGAAAACGTAGCATCCACCCACGGCATTGGTCACACACGCTGGGCGACCCACGGTGCTCCGAGTGAAGAGAACGCCCACCCGCACCAAAGTACTTCCGGCCGTTTTACGCTTGTTCATAACGGCGTTATCGAAAATTACGTGGATGTGCGCGATGAATACCTGGCGGGCGTTGAGCTGAAGAGTGAAACAGATACCGAAATCATCGTTCAGCTGATCGAAGTCCTTCATGAGGAAATGAACGATGTAGCGGCTGCCTTCCGTAAAGCTGTGAAGCTTCTGACAGGATCTTATGCCATCGCATTGATCGATCGTGAGAACAAGGACACGATTTATGTAGCGAAAAACAAGAGCCCGCTTCTTGTCGGCCTTGGTGAAGACTTCAACGTTGTAGCCAGTGATTCCATGGCGGCGCTTCACGTAACAGATCAGTTCCTTGAGCTGATGGATAAAGAGACAGTCATCGTCCGTCGTGACGGAGTTGAAATTCTGTCTCCTGAGGGTGAAGTGGTTACTCGTGAGCCGTTCACAGCAGAAATCGATGCGACAGATATCGAAAAAGGCACCTACCCTCACTTCATGCTGAAGGAGATTGATGAGCAGCCTTTCGTTATCCGTAAAATCATCCAGGAGTACCAGGATGAAAACGACGACATCAAATTGGATGCGGACATCCGTAATGCGATGAAGGAATGCGACCGTATTTACATCATTGCTGCGGGAACAAGCTACCACGCCGGCCTTCTCGGCAAACAGTTCATTGAAAAGCTGGCGAATATTCCAGTAGAAGTGCACGTGGCCAGTGAGTTCTCCTACAACATGCCGCTTCTATCCGAGAAGCCATTGTTTGTATATATTTCCCAAAGTGGGGAAACGGCAGACAGTCGTTCTGTTCTTGTTCAGACGAAAGAGCTTGGCCACCCGGCTCTGACGATTACCAATGTTCCAGGATCCACCCTCTCCCGTGAGGCGGATTATACACTGCATCTGCATGCGGGTCCTGAGATTGCGGTAGCGTCTACAAAAGCTTATACAGCCCAGATGGCTGTACTTGCGATCCTGGCCGTTGATACAGCCCGTGCCAAAGGAATTGAGCTTGATTTTGATCCGATGCAGGAGCTTGGGATCGTAGCGAATGCTATGGAAGCCCTGACGGACCAAAAAGAAGAGCTGGAAGATCTTGCGCGTGAATATCTGCCTGTCACACGCAACTGCTTCTTCATCGGCCGCGGCATCGACTTCTACGTCGGCCTTGAAGGTTCATTGAAGCTTAAGGAAATCTCCTACATCCAGGCGGAAGGATTCGCTGGCGGAGAGCTTAAGCACGGAACCATCGCTCTGATTGAAGAAGGCACGCCGGTTGTAGCGCTTGCGACACAGGAAAACGTCAACTACTCCATCCGTGGAAACGTACAGGAAGTGGAAGCACGCGGAGCGAACAGCATGATCATCAGTATGAAAGGTCTTGAGAAGGAAGGCGATGCGTTTGTCATCCCTCACGTTCATGAGATCCTGACACCACTTGTGTCTGTTGTACCGCTTCAGTTGATTTCCTACTACGCAGCTCTTCACCGTGACTGTGATGTAGATAAACCACGGAACCTTGCAAAAAGTGTGACGGTTGAATAATAATAAAAAGCTTCAGAGGAATCCTTCCTCTGAAGCTTTTTTTATTCTCCGAACATATAGGTTTTATGATGATACGAGATCGAGAAGGCTATGCCGAGAGCCATCAGGTTTCCTAAGAGGGCACTTCCTCCATAACTGATGAACGGCAGCGGAATCCCTGTAATAGGAAGAAGCTGAACGGACATGCCGATGTTTTGGAAGACGTGAAAGGCAATCATACTGATGATTCCCACCATGACATAGGAACTGTAATGGCTGTTTGCTTTAAAAGCAATTGTCGTAAAGCGGTAGATCAGGAAGAAGAACAGGATAATAACGATACACGAGCCAAGAAACCCATATTCCTCTGCAATGATGCTGAAAATAAAGTCCGTTTGAGCTTCAGGAAGGTAGACCTCTCTTTCTCCGAAACCCTTCCCGTAAAGCTGTCCCGATCCTATCGCCCGCATCGCTTTCACGAGCTGATAACCGGATGAATCCTCGTATTTGGTCGGTTGGAACCAGGAATAGATACGTCCCAGCTGGTATTCCTTTACACCGAGGTATTTATCGAGAATTTGTGGAGCTTGGATGGCCAGCCAGATCAGGCTTGTCCCAAGCGCAGAAATGACAGCAAAAATCGGCAGGATGATTTTCCACTGGATTCCTGAAATTAAAATAAAACCAGCGAGGATTGCTAAAAAGACGAGCCCTGTTCCTAAGTCAGGCTGCTGCATGACTAATAGGAATGGAACGCCCGCAGCGGCTCCGAGCTTAAGAAGGAGCATGAAGTCCGACTTCAGTGACGAAGAGCTTCTGCTGTTATGATTAACGGCAATCCTTCCGAGAACGAGTATCGTAAAAATTTTAACAAGCTCTGCAGGCTGCAGAGATAAACCTGGCAGGGTGAACCAGCTTTTCTGCCCCTTGATGACAGGAGCGATCGAAGGTGGTGCCAGAATCAAGGCAATAAGTAAAACAAGACCGAAACCATATAAGTACCAGCTGACTTTTTTAAAATCTTCAGGATCCACGATCATCATGAACCCAATAACAACTCCGCCGACCCCGTACCAGACCAGCTGTTTGAGTACAAAGTTTTCATTGTACTGCGTACTTTGCTGGGCGCTGAACAAGGCGACGGAGCTGATCGCAATAAAACAGCAGATAATAAAGAACAGCTGCCAGTCAAACCTTTCTTCAAATTTCATGATTAGTCCTACATCCTCTCGTGTTGGCGGCGCATGCAGAATAAGCGTGCTGTTGACTATTATAAGCACAGAATCCGGTTTTGAAAAGTGACGGCAGCCCATATTTCATAATAATTTCCTTAAGATGAAGGCATAAAAAAAGAAAGACATCTTTCTTTGTCTTTCTTAAAACGAACACGTAAATAAGCGTTGGAATTTCATATAGTTATACATGGTACGGGCGTGGCGGCCTTCACGGGTATGTGGGCTTTGGAGCTGTCCTAAACGACGGATGAAAGCATCATCACAATAGCAGTAATTCCTCGTATAACGGTAGCACTCATCATGGGCTTTACACGCAGCATCGACAGCATTGACCGGTTCTCCAGGTCCGCTGCATCCAGGTCCGCAGTATTTGTAACCGGGAAACACACAAAATCCAGGCCGGCGTACAGATCTTCTTCGTCCGGGCATAGAATCACCTCCAAATCCATGATCTTCTGATAGTGTATGCTTCAACCGCCGGTTTGGGGTGGTCACTTGTTTATCCCTGTTTAAAAAAGGAGGAAGCGGTGATAAACGGTGAGGAAAATATAATCGAAACCGGGCTCCTGAAATCCGGAAGCCCCTGATTGGAGAGGACCGTCTGGGCCTATCTTTCGTCAGATCCTAAGGGAAGAGGCATGACTTTCAGTGAAAAGGGATATAACACTAATACGAGTCATTTTTAAAGGAGGCACTTCTATGACCTACAAATCTGTCATCTTAGGAACAGGACCGGCTGGTCTGACAGCCGCCGTATATCTTGCACGAGCAGACATGGAACCCCTGGTGATCGAGGGGCCGGAACCTGGAGGGCAGTTGACCCTGACGACGGAAGTAGAAAACTTCCCCGGTTTTCCGGACGGAATCATGGGCCCTGAACTTATGGATAATATGAAGAAGCAGGCGGAACGGTTCGGTGCTGTCTTCAAACGGGGATGGGTAACGGATGTCCAGGTCGATCAGCGGCCATTTACGCTTCAAGTGGACGGTATCGGCGAGGTCCAGACAGAGAGCCTGATCATCTCTACAGGGGCGTCGGCCAAGCTGCTCGGTATTCCCGGCGAGAAAGAGAACATCGGAAAAGGAGTGAGCACCTGTGCCACGTGTGATGGATTCTTTTTCCGCGGGAAAAAGGTCGTGATCATCGGGGGTGGGGATTCAGCGATGGAAGAAGCCACCTTCCTGACCAAGTTTGCCAGTGAAGTCCAGGTCATCCACCGCCGCAACGAACTGCGTGCTTCTAAAATTATGCAGTCGAGAGCTCAGGAAAATGAAAAAGTAACGTGGGCGTTGAATAAAACACCCATCGAAATGGTATCGGACGGTATGAAAATTTCCGGCATCAAAGTGAAGGATAATGATACCGGCAAAGAAGAAGTCATCGATACAGATGGTATTTTCGTTGCCATCGGTCATAATCCGAACACAGATTTTCTAAAAGGAAAGCTGGATATGGACGAGAAGGGTTATCTCCTTGTTGAACCAGGGACGACCAATACGAATATTCCCGGCGTCTTCGCCTGCGGGGACGTCCAGGATCAAAAGTACCGTCAAGCCATTACAGCAGCCGGTACCGGATGTATGGCTGCGATGGATTCTGAACGCTTCCTGGAAGGCGAAGCGGCTGTCGATTGGAGCCAGAACCTATCATAATACAAAGACTGTCCTGTAAGGACAGTCTTAGGCTGTAGAACAAGCCTGAGATAACCAATTAGAGTTGTCCATTTGTCGTGTGAAGGGTCACTTTCCGCTTATCGGTGGATGAATGCCTCGGGCACGACCTCAGCTAACTTGGTCAGGAAGACCGCCTGCCCAAGTGGATCTTCGGCCCGTGCTGTTCCCGCAGGCATCACCACCGAACGCTCCTCGTGCCGACGTTAGAATATTTAGAAGAGAGATTGTGCCCTGAGCAGGTTCGCAGATTCAAAAGAACGGCCTTGGCTGCGCTGATGAAGGCTGACTGCCGGAATATGAAAAGGACTGTCCTCCATCCAGCAAGGGTGAGCTGGGGGAAGGAGCGGATTGTTCGATTTTAAAGAATTCCCAAGGAGCGGTGCCCCTTCCACTCCTGCGGAAGAACGAGTGGTCCGAGATCGCCGAGCGTGGGTTTTGCGAGGAAGCTCGGGCGCTCGTCCGCGGAAAGGGAAGGGGCTTACGCTCCTGGCGGTCAGAAAGAAAAAACTTGTAAAGAAACAGGAGTTTCTCTACAAGTTGAGACTGTCCTGTAAGGACAGTCTTTTTTGTGGTCTCGAATTATTGTGTGGAATTGAATATTCTGGAATAAGAAGATAGAATACAGTCACTACAGCACAGAAGGGCAAGAAGCCTTTACATATGTCCATATATAAAGAAGATTGAACAAATGACATGGGGAATAGCAAAAAAAGCTTCAAGGGGGTAGGAAAAATGGGAGACTATGTTCATGAAATCCGAAAGAAAATCGGTTCCCGGCCACTGATTACAGCCGGATCCACCATCATCGTACAAGATGAGCGGGACAGGGTGCTGCTTCAGCTTCGTTCAGATACAGAAGAATGGGGCCTGCCCGGCGGAGCTCTGGAGCCGGGGGAAACACTTGAGGAGACAGCCGCACGGGAATTGAAGGAAGAAACCGGGCTGACGGCGGGTTCCTTCATCCAGCATGGTACGTTCTCCGGAGAAGACTATTACTTTCAATACCCGAACGGTGATGAGGTGTACAACGTCATTACAGTCTTCCTCGCTGGTAAGCCGTTGGAAAATGAAACCCTTCCGGACCAGGAAACACTGCAAATTGCTTACTATCCATTGAGTGAGCTTCCTGAAAACCTGGATGAACGGGCCCGGTTGATATTAAGGGAGATCCGACAATGAAGCGGGTGATGATTGTTGGTGTATCATCCGGCGTGGGCAAGTCCACGCTGGCCCGGGAAATGGGTAAACGCCTTGACCTCCCTGTGCATCACCTTGATGCCCTGCACTGGGAGCCGGGGTGGAAGGAAGCGGAGCCGGATGTATTTGCCGCCCGTCAGAAGGCGGTCGCAGCCGGAGATAAATGGATTATTGAAGGGAACTACCGGCCCACCTATGACATCAGAGCAGCACGAGCTGATACGATCGTCTATGTGGAGCTGCCTCTACGCGTCTGCCTCTATCGTGTCGTAAAGCGCTGGTGGAAGTTCCGAGGACGGTCGAGGCCGGATCTCGGGCCGGGTTGTGAGGAGCGTCTCGACTATGATTTTCTTAAGTTTATTGTCACTACATACCACAGACGGAAAAGGGAGATGCAGGAGAGACTTTTGAGCTTTCAGTTGGAGAATCCTTCAAGTGAGGTGATTCAGATTAGAAGTCAACGGGAGACTGCCGCTTTTCTTAAATATATGGAACAGTGATCTTCCGTGTGCTGTATGCCGGGCGGCAGAAAAGGGGACGATGTTAAAGAATTGTCATAGAATCCTCAGGCTTCTTTTTAGAAAAAAGGGCGTTCATCCTTTATAATGAAGGTAATGTGAAAAACTTCACAAAAACTACGTATAAGGAGTTTTCTATAGATTATGAAGCATCTCAGCCGCTTTGCTTTTGCTGATCGTAAAGGGATGACGCTGTTAATCGTAACCTCCCTATTAATCGGGGCAGCTGTCATTGGCCAATCCTATTATTTTGTTGCGATTGTTGATCGGATCTTCCTTGACCAGCAAAGCCTCCAGGATGTTCTGCCTTTGTTTGCCGGTCTTTTTCTCGTCCTGGCTGGACGTACACTCTTCACCTGGCTCAACGGCAGGACGGGCATCCGTCTTGCTTCGCGCGCCAAGGCGCATTACCGGCGCCGCTTGATTGAAAAGCTGTCCAGGCAGTCGATTTCCGCTTCGGTGACGGGACAGTCCGGCCAAAAAGTGAGTGTCCTGATGGATTCTGTGGATGAACTGGACGGTTATTTCAGCCGTTACATCCCTCAGATGATTCAGACGCTGATCATCCCGTTGATGATTTTGGTGGTTGTATTCTCCGCCCATTTCTATTCCGGGCTGATCATGGTGATTACCGCTCCGTTCATCCCTATGTTCATGGCAATCATTGGTGTGATGACGAAGAAAAAATCAGAAGATCAGATGGAGAAGCTTTCGGCTTTTTCCGGACAGTTTCTGGATACGCTCCAAGGGCTTGTGACGCTGAAGCTGTTCAACCGCAGCCACCGCCAGCAGGAGGAAATTAAAACGAGCAGCCTTGGTTTTAAGACAGCTACCATGGAGGTGCTGAAGGTGGCGTTTGTATCCTCCTTAATGCTTGAATTCATTTCGATGCTCAGCATTGGCTTGATTGCTCTGGAAATCGCCATCCGCCTTGTCGTTTATGAGAGTGTTTCCTTCTTTACTGCCTTTTTTATTCTCATTCTTGCTCCGGAGTTTTATTTGACGTTAAAGGAATTCGGAAGTGCCTTCCATACCGGGCGCGGAGCATCCGGAGCTTCCAAGCAGCTCGAGCAGGCTTTGAGCGAAGAGGAGCGTTCCCTGGATTGGGGAGAGGGAGCGCATATGTATGAGCAGCCGCCGGCCCTGACCCTGCAGCATGTTCAGTTTCAGTACGAAGAGGGATTTGCCCTTGAGCCTGTATCTGTACATGTACCTGCAGCGAGTCATCTGGCCGTGGTAGGCAGGAGCGGATCGGGGAAGACGACTCTCCTCAATATCTTTTCAGGACTTCTTGCTCCCTCATCCGGCCAAGTGGAAATGAACGGAAGGGCGCTCTATTCCTACAAGGAAGCGGACTGGTTCAACGGTGTCAGCTACATCTCCCAGCATCCGTATCTTTTCTCCGGCACCATCGCAGAGAATATAGCGATCGGAGTCCCGGGGGCCTCAAGGGAAGCGGTCGCTTATGCCGCAGGGAAGGCGGGGCTTTCCCTGATGCTTGATACGTTGGAGGATGGACTGGATACATCGATCGGTGAAGGGGGAAGAGGTTTATCCGGCGGGGAGAAGCAGCGGATTGCCCTGGCCCGTGCCTTTTTGAAGAAGCCGTCGGTCATACTGTTTGATGAGCCTACTACAGGTCTGGATGTGAAAACCGAAACCATTCTTCAACGCTCCATTAAAGAGTTGTCAGAGACAGCGACTATGATTACGGTTGCCCACCGGCTGCACACGATTCAGGCGGCCGACCAGATTCTTGTACTCGATGAGGGGCGTGCTGTGGGTACAGGCACCCATGAACAATTAAAAGCCGAGCTGCCTCTATATCGACAGATGGTCACGATGCAGAAGGGAGGAGAAGGGGCATGAAGGATCTCAAAGAAGTCATTCGTCTCGTTACGCTTGAAAAAAAAGATATTCTCCTCTCGATTATCTTTGGCTTTCTGGCCGGCCTTTCTGCTGTAGGCTTGTTTGCATCCAGTGGATACTTGATTTCCAAGGCAGCTCTGCTTCCTCCTTTATATGCGCTGACAGTGCTCATCGCCTTTCTAAAGCTGTTTGGTTTCGCCCGTGCTCTCGGCCGGTATGCTGAGCGGTACTTTTCCCATAGAGCGACCTTTTCGATTCTCAGTCATCTGCGGGTCACTTTTTATAAACGGCTCGAACCGATTGCTCCAAGACTGTTCCAAAAGTATCGGAGCGGCGACCTCCTCGCCCGGATTGTCGGCGACGTGGAAAGTCTGCAGAACTTTTTCCTGCGCGTCTATTATCCGCCGGTCGTGCTCGTTATCATTTTCTTAGGGACGATTGTGTTCACGTCGATCTTTTCGCTTCCGGTAGCGGTTGTACTGCTGCTCGGCCTCGTCTTGACGGGTCTTGTCATCCCGGCCTGGTACAGTGTGAAGCAGAGGAAATCGAGCCGGTTTGTCCGTGAGTCCAGGGGACAGCTTTCTACGGAAGCCACTGAATTCATCTATGGGTTCAGAGACTTGAAGATTCACCAGCAGGTCCCCGAGAAGCAGGAAATGCTGCACCAGGCCTCCCGTGATTATCTTCACCAGCAGGAGAAGGACAGCCGGGAGATGCTCGCCAGTCATTCCTGGAACACATTTGTGACGCTTATGGTGTCCTGGGTGGTCCTGGGTCTTGGAGCATTCCTCGTCTCTTCAGGAGACTTGAATGGGCTGTTTCTCGCCATGCTTGTTATGATATCACTGACCGTTTTCGAAAATGCCGCACCGATGGCCGTTCTGCCTGCCCATTTGGAGGACAGCCGGCGGGCGTCCAAGCGGTTATTTTCATTGGTGGATGAAGAAGCCGGGGAAGAAGGCACAGAAAAGATGGACGGTCTCCATGCCCCGGCGGTTACGATGGAAGAAGTCAGCTGGCGTTTTCCAGGAGAACCGCGCCAGGCGTTGACGAATGTTTCGCTTTCCATTCCGTCCGGAAGTAAAACCGCCATTGTAGGTGCGAGCGGCTCCGGAAAGTCCACCATTTTTCAGCTGCTGTTGAAGTTTCAGACTGTGGATACAGGTGTTGTAAAAGTAGATGGGAAGGACATCCGGACGATAGATGAAGAAAGTCTCTGGGCACACACCAATGTGATGCTGCAGGAAAACCATTTCTTCTTCGGGACGGTCCGCGACAATTTGAGCATGGCGGATGAGAAGGCGACCGATGAGGAACAGCTGGCGGCTCTTGCCTCTACAGGTTTGTCCTTTTCCCTTGATAAAAAAGTCCTTGAAAAAGGAGGAAATTTATCCGGAGGTGAGAAGCAGCGTCTGGCGGCCGCCCGTGCCTTTTTGAAAGGGAAGCGGCTGTGGCTTCTTGATGAACCGACGTCGTCTGTGGATACATTGACGGAGCGCGGCATTTACAACCGGTTATTTGATCAGGCCAAAGATGATACAGTCATTTTGATCAGCCACCGGCTGAATGGATTGGATAAAATGGATCAGATCATTGTGATGGAAGGCGGAAAAGTTCAGGAATGCGGATCCTATGAGGATTTAATGAACCGCCGGGGTGTATTTTACGAAATGAAGAAGATTGAACAGAGTGTTCTTGCGTGAACGAAAAAAAGGGCCGCCACATCATGTGGCGGCTGTTTTTATGTGGGTTGAGATAAGACATGGACACAGGTCCCTTAATAATAGTATGGATAAGGGTAGGGGTAGTAATAAGGATAGGGACGGAAGGCGTATGGAAACAGTGCTAATGCCGTGAGACCGGCAATCGGATAAATCCCCCGCCGGAATCGCCGGGCCCGCCTGCGCCCGTACCCATACTGGCGTTCATCAGCCACCTGTCCGTGCTCGTCGACCACGACGTCTTCGCTGATCAGGATGGTGAAGGTGTCGCCGGAAACATCAACGAGAATGCCGTCAAAGGACCGGCCGTCCTGCATTTCGACCATGACGTGATAGTTCTCCATCTTTTTACAGTCGTTGTACCCCGGTTTGGAAGGGGCTTTTTGTTGACGATCTTCTGTCATTGAAACCAACTCCTCACCACCCATGATATTCACCCAACCTGATTATGTGACTCCAACACCTCAAAAGAAAACGTTATCATTTAATGGGAAGTTCTAGTAGAATGAAGGTGAATCTAAGGGAGAGGTGAGCGGATTGGAAAAGAAGAAACCTGTGGCGTTAGGGAATGAACTGTATCTCATTGACGGTTATGATTTAGGTTTTGAAGGTCGGACAGGTACATATGTATGTAATGAGAAACATACGACGTTGATCGAAACCGGACCGAGCCCGTCCATTCCTCATGTGCTGGCCGGGCTATCTGAGCTGGGTATCCGGCCGGAAGAGGTGGCGTTCATCATTCTGACCCATATTCATTTGGACCATGCCGGCGGAGCAGGGGTGCTTGTAAAGGAATGTCCAAATGCAGAGGTGATTGTCCATAAGAAAGGAAAACGCCACCTGGCTGATCCCTCCAGACTTGTGAAAGGGGCCCGGATGGTGTACGGGGAAGTTTTTGATCAGCTGTTCAATCCGGTCCTTCCTGTATCGGAAGAGAAGCTTGTCGTGAAGGAAGAGGGGGAGACGCTGAAGCTTTCGGACAGCCGTACTTTGACGTTTTATGACAGCCCGGGGCATGCCGGCCATCACCTTGCTGTCTATGATTCACGCAGCAGAGGGGTGTTTACCGGGGATACAGCAGGGATACGCTATCATCAGGTTGAAGATCGGATGGACTCTTTTTTCCTCCCCACGACCTCTCCTAATCAATTTGATCCGGACCTGATGATTTCCTCGATCGAAAAAATAGAGAGCCTTGATCCGAAACACTTGTATTTCGGCCATTTCGGAGCGACGGATCATCCTGAACAAGCGTTTGATCAAGTGAAAAAGTGGATTCCTGTATTCGTAAGTGAAGCCAAGGACGCGCTGGAACAGGGGGAAGGCATAGAAGTGATACAGAAGCGGCTTCACCTGCGTGTGTCCGAATACCTGGCCGGGAATGGCGTACCTGATGACCATCCGGTTTATCAGCTGCTTCAGCTCGATTTTGAGGTGTGTGCGATGGGGCTTGCGGATTATCTCCAAAAACAAAAGGTCTGACTAGCTTCATGCTTACAAGGACGTCCCGGGACAGTCTTCACGCTGTGCCGGCGTCTCTTTTCCAACCTCCGGAAAACTTTTTGAAACCAAAGAAGGGTGGATACGTAAATAAGCTGTAGACATAGAAAGGAGTTCTGACTCTTATGATAGGAATGCTGATTACAGCTCTATTATCTTTTATTTTATTTTTCATCCTGACGTTTATCGTCTATTGGAAAAACCGAATGAGAAGAAAGAAGATCATGAAGACAGCAGGCGGTGTGTTTATCTTCGGCTTTATCCTCATGTTCGTGATTACGTATGCGTTCATGCCGACCATTACCATACCGAACATGCTGATCCTGAACAGTATCGTCGCCATTCTGTTCGTGCCCCTTGTTTACGGCGGGGCTAAGGTGCCGGTGCAGTACCAGACGATGCACCGCTCATTATCGGGCGTCATTGTTCTTGTGACTGCTGTTTTGATCATCGGCGTTTTCGTCTACAGTATTTTTGCCCTGCAGGACAGCCATGATTCCATTGCCAAATCGGAAGAGGCAGAGGCACGTCCGTTGAATGAGGACAATACGCCGATTTCCGTCGCACCTGAATCGGCTCGTAACAAAGTGCAGAAAGCGATGAGTGTCGTACCGAATACACAGTTCTATGACCTTGGAAAACTTCAGGCCCAGCAGGTGGACGGGGATATCGTCTATGTCGCTCCTGTGGAATTCTCAAGCTTTTGGCGCTATGTGCGTGGAAATGAGACGGAAGGCTATTTCAAAATCGCAGCGACGAACATCAACGCCCAGCCCGAGTTCGTCCAAAGCAAAATGAAGTACACCAACTCGAGTTACTTCAACCATAACGTCCAGCGCGTCGTTTACAGTGCCCACCCGGACCATATTCAAAGCGGGGAAGCTCAGATTGAGGTGGATGATGAAGGAAAGCCATGGTATGTACAGACGATCTACAAACCGCTGTTCTTCTCCAACAGGCCCGATATGCAGGAGATCAAAGTTGCCGTGGTAGACCCTGTAACCGGAGAAGTGGACACCTATCCGGCTTCAGAGGCGCCTGAATTCATCGAAGGATCGGTGAGCTCCGAACTGGCCGCCACAGAGAATGAATACTTCGGTAAGTACATCAACGGATGGCTGAACTCCATTTTCGGTAAAAAAGATGTGAAAATCCCGAACGAATCCGGAACGGAAAGCAGTGTGACTCCGATTTTTGATGAGGACGGGGCGATGTACTACTTTACCGATATGGCTTCACCGAAAGAAAACATCGACTCAGCTCTTGGCTACACATTGATTGATGCCCGTACAGGTGAACTGACGTATTACAACGGCCAGCAGAACCAGGGGATCATGGATAGTAAAGGTGCGGTGCAGATCGTCAACAAGCAGTATCCGGAGAAAAACTGGACTGGAACGATGCCGGTGCTTTATAACGTTGACGGGCACCCGACGTGGATTGTGAACGTTCTGGATCCGAACGGGCTCTTTAAGCAGTACGCCTACATTAAGGCTGCAGATTCTGATTTTGCTGTCTTCGGCGATACGGCTAAGCAGACGCTGAACGCCTACCGTCTCCAGATTGCCCAGGACCCAAGCAATGTTGAAGGCAGTCAGGAGGTCGACCTCACGGAGAAAAGCGGGGTGATCAACCGCGTACTCGTCACCTCCACTGAATCAAGACAGTCCGTGCAGTTCCTCCTTGAAGGGGATACGACCATTTATACCGTTACGACCAGCAAAGCACCGTTATCGATCTTCCTGAAAGAAGGCGATCAGGTGGACCTTGAAGCGCGTATCAGGGAAAATGGAACCGGTACAGTGGAAACCATACAGATTGAAGGCATCAGCAATTAAGAAGGCAGCGGGGGGTTTTTCCCCTGCTGTTTTTTCTTTATGATAAGATAGAAAACATAGAAAAAATGAGGAGGAATTTACATGTCAGAAAAAACATTTGCCACCGCCATCAACTGTATGGACGGAAGAGTACAGCTTCCGGTTATTTACTGGATGCAGGAAAAATACGATACAGCCTACATCGATATGATTACTGAAGCCGGACCGACGAAGTTCCTTTTGGAAGGATCGGAAGAGCAGCTGGAAGCAGTGAAAACAAAAATCAATATCTCCACCGATAACCATGGATCGAATGTTGTCGCAGTTGTCGGCCACCACAACTGCGCTGGAAACCCTGTGGACCGTGATGTGAAGGAAAAGCAGATCAAGGAGTCTGTGGATCTTGTGAAATCGTGGGGTTTCGGTGTGGAAGTCATCGGCCTTTATGTGAATGACCAATGGGAAGTGGAAGTCGTTGTAGAATAGAGGATTTTCATTCCCGGCATCGAATGTATACCGTGTAACGGGTGACCCGCCGGCGGTTACGCATTTGATACGGTAAGGAGTGGGGAAATGGAGCAGGCGAATTGGTTTGACTTCGTTGACAGCGCGCACGATCCGATTTTTCTGGAATTAAGGAAATTGACAGAAGGTTGTCCAACCGTCACCATCGCTTCCTACACCGTCACACTGAATGCTTTTTCGTTATTTGAGATTGAAAGCATCGGCATCCATGACTGTGTAAGTACCTTGGAGCAATGTTACAACTACTTATGTACACACACAGCAGAATGACTGGGAAAAGGCGTCTCACAAGGAGACGCCTCAGGCTTTAGAAAAATCCTTGTTATCCAGTTAGAGTTGTCCGCATGTCGTGTTGAGCACGTTCCGCTTATCAGTGGATGCCTGCCGCGGGCACGGCCTCAGCTAACTTGGTCAAGAAAACCATTTGACCAAGTGGATCTTCGGCTCGCGCTGTTCCCGCAGGCGTCACCACCGAACGCTCCTCGTGCCGATGCCTGTGAAAAGACAGCTTTACCGATATCCATGCCCAAGTATGGATGACTACTCCTTTGGAGTCACTGGAAAAAAGGTTTCTCCACAGAAAAAGGCGTCTCCTTTTGAGACGCCTTTTTCTGTGGAGAAATTTGAGTACAGGGGCATTGTCCTATACAATAGGTGCAGAAATTGAGCGTGAAAAGGAGTTCGTTATGAAAAGATATATCATCGTAGGAGCAGGTATTTTAGGGGCGTCGACCGCTTACCATCTGGTCAAAGAAGGGGCGGATGTCACCATTGTGGACCGTAAGGATGAAGGCCAGGCGACAGAAGCCGCCGCAGGAATTGTCTGTCCGTGGCTTGCACAGCGCCGGAATAAACGGTGGTACCGTCTCGTCAAAGGCGGCGCAAGATATTACCCGGAATTGATTCAGCAGCTTGAGGCAGATGGAGAGCATGAGACCGGTTATAAAAAAGTGGGGGCCGTGAGCCTTCATACCAATCCGGAAAAACTGGAAAAAACGATTGAACGCGCAGAAAAACGTAGGGAGGACGCTCCGGAAATCGGTGATATCACACGGCTTTCACCGGAAGAAACGCGAGCCTATTTTCCTCTGTTATCAGAAGAAAGCTATGAAGCGGTTCATGTCAGTGGGGCGGCCCGTGTAAATGGACGTGCTCTAAGGGATGCTCTGCTTAGAGCTTCAGGAAAGCGTGGAGCTGTCATGGTGCATGGCGATGCCTCCCTCACTTTTGAAGGGGATACGGTGACAGGCGTGGAAGTGGATGGACAGAAGCTGCAGGCGGACGAAGTGATCGTCACTGCGGGAGCCTGGGCGAAGCCGTTATTCCAGCCGCTCGGCATTCAGTTCCTTTCCCGTCCTCAGAAGGCGCAGATTGTCCACCTGGATGTAGAAGGTGCGGAAACAGCGGACTGGCCGGTCATTATGCCGCCGAACAATCAATATATGCTGTCTTTCGGTGGCGGGCGCATGATTATTGGAGCTACGCACGAAACGGACGCCGGGTTTGATCAGCGGCAGACAGCCGGAGGTCTTCACTATATTTTAGATAAGGCTCTGGAGGTGGCTCCCGGCCTTGCGGACAGTACTTTTGTAGAAAGCCGTGTCGGGTTCCGCCCGTTTACACCAGGGTCTCTTCCGGTATTCGGACGGATTCCAGGATGGAACGGGGTGCTGACAGCCAACGGTCTTGGGGCTTCCGGCCTTACCTCCGGCCCGTACCTCGGTGCTGAACTTGCCCGGATGGCCCTTGGGCGCGATACAGAGTTGGATGCCGGGGACTATCATGTCGCAGAAGCACTGGAAGAACAGTGAAAAAGCGGGGAACCTTGGAGTTCCCCGCTTTTTTTTATCAAACATGCTTTTTCGGATAGTCGCAGTATTCAATGATGGTCCCGTCTGTATCGGCTGGATTCAGATAAATGAGACGTCTTCCATGTTTGTTCGTCCGTCTGGACCATTCCAAGGTGCGGATGCCCTTGGCATGCACGTCTTCAATGGCCTCATCCAGGTCCGGAACTTCATAGGCGACGTGGTGGACCCCTTTCCCTTTCTGCTTAATGAACCGGGCGATGGGTGATGTCGTATTATTGGTGGGCATCAGTAATTCTGTCCGGCTGCCCTGAACGTCGATTACTGCGATTTCACTTTCCACGCCCTCCGCTTCATTGCGGTAGCGGTCGATCAAGATTCCGCCTAAAACCTCTGTGTAAAACGTGATGCTTTCTTCGATGAGGCGTACAGCGACGCCGATATGGTCGAGTTTCTTTTCCAAAATCGATTCTCCTTTGCAGTTTGTGTGGGTTTATTGTAGCACAGCTGCCGAGGTGCTACAGGCGTCTGCCCTTTTTAATCGTTGTCCACCAAAACGTACAAGCTGATTGATGAAATTGACATACTGTAGAGCAGGAGGTGAAAGTTTATGCCTGCCTGGATCAGTCACAGTATGAAAGTACTGCTTTCCATCCTGCTGTTCATCTTTTCGACCGTTGTGCTTACAGCAGGGCTCCTTTTTGCCTTTCTTACAGGATGGACATTCCTGAAGGGGGCGGGGGCGGCAGTACTCCTTGTATTCTGGCTTGTCACTTTCGGAGTTCTTTCCCACCGGTTGTACCACTACTTGTTTCACCCACCGGGAGAGGACCAATAAACAAAAGGGATCCCGTTTTAAGGATCCCTTTTGTTTATTGGTTCAATTGTTTCACTACTTCTTTCGCTGCAGCTTCTGTGGATTGAGGGTTCTGTCCGGTAATCAAGCGGCCGTCTACTTCCACATGTTCAGACCAGTTCGCTCCGCTCTGGACCGTTGCTCCAAGCTCAGTGAGGCGGCTCTCCAATAGGAAAGGCATGTGCTCATCCAGCCCCGTTTCGGCTTCTTCAGCGTCTGTAAAAGCACTGACGCGTCTGCCTTTCACGAGTGGGTCACCGTTTGACAACGTTGCACCGACAAGACCGGCAGGGCCGTGGCAGACAGCAGATACGACTTTATCGTCTTCATAAAAGGCCCGGAGCAGCTTCTGTAGTTTTTCGTTATCCGGAAAATCGAACATCGTGCCGTGTCCTCCAGGAAGGAAGATGGCATCGTAATCGTCCGCTTCCACGTCGACGATCGGTGTTGTATTTTCTAAATGAGGTTTTGTATTCAGAATTTCCTGTGGTTCGTCGTCGCTCACGCTGTTTGGGTCGATCGGAATCCCGCCGCCGTTCGGACTGGCAACGGTCACCTCGTAGCCTTGTTTGTTGAACTCGTTATAGGCTTCACCAAACTCAGATAACCAAAGGCCGGTGGACTGTTCTTCTGTAATTTTGTCGTGATTGGTTACGATCATAAGAACTTTTTTAGACATAAACGAATGCGCCTCCTTTATGGGTTCTGCAAAGAAGATTCCCGGCATGGGAGATGAGTAAACCCGCGCTTTCATTGACAAAAGGAAGCGGCGGACATACGATGAATTTACGTTTCAGCGCACGAGGATAAAGGAGGGAGCCGGATGACTGAAGAAAAGGGACGAATGAAGAAGAAGGATGAAGTGGACACGCTGGATGAAGAAACACTGTTTGTTGTTTCCCAGACGTTTAAAGCCTTAGCTGATCCGACGAGAATTCGTATCCTGCATTTGTTGTGTGAAAAGGAAATGTCGGTCAATCAAATTGCTGAAAACCTCGATCTCAGACAGTCTACGGTGTCTCATCAGCTGCGTTTTTTGAAAAATCTGAGGCTGGTGAAATACAGGAGGGCGGGGACGACGATTTTTTATTCCAATGATGATGAACACGTCATCCACCTTCTGCAGCAGACCATTAACCATGCTCAGCATAATTGAAGATTTTTAATTGTATGAAACTGGATGGTTTATCCTGCAAATGATTCAGTTTCCAGGCGTTTCATCAGAAAGGTTTCAATGCGTTTGAAGAAAGGGTAAAGTACGTAGTATATATGTACCCCATCCGCGGTAAAAAGTGGTTCAGCTTCCGTTAATCCCACGGAGGAACCGTACATAGTAAAACCCGAAAAAGACGACGATAAAGATATATAAAGAGTGAGGAAAATGAACATGAATCTTTCATTTGATCGACTATCCCAATTGAATATAGAGGCCCTTTACGGCCCTTCTGAGCAAACGGTTTCCTCCCTCGCTTTTCATTCCGGCCGTGTCCAGCCGGATGCCGCTTTTTTCTGTTTAAAAGGAGAAAACTTTGACGGCCATGCGTATATTGAGGACGCGATTGCACGCGGGGCTGCTGTCATTATCGGCCGGGAGGATGAACTGTTCCGGCGTATGAGTGAGGTCTACACCCGGACGACGTTCATTGTCACCGGCAGCGTACGATCGGCCATGGCCCGCTTTTCCAAGTACTTTTATGGAGAAGCAGATGAAGAGTTGAAAACCATTGGCGTGACAGGGACCAATGGGAAAACGACCGTAGCCGCCTACGTACGCTCCCTGCTTAATCTTCTTGAACTTCCGGCAGGATCGATCGGGACGACGGGGATTTGGACGTCCGATAGGAAAATCACCTACAAGAAAAGTACCCCGACAACACCGGAATCGCTGGATCTGCATCATATTTTCCGTGACCTCCGGAACCATGGAGACGAAGCGGCTGTGATGGAGGTGTCCTCCATTGCCCTTGATCAATGTCGTGTGGAAGGGATCCAGTTTGATGTGGCCATCCATACGAACTTTTCGGAGGAGCATTTGGAGTACCACCATACGATCGATCACTATAAGGAATGCAAGCTGCGTCTCTTTAAACAAGCCGATCATCGTGTCGTCAATATCGATGATGACGGTATGGCCGCTGAACTACTCGCTATGGGAAGCGATGGACTACTGACCTATAGTATAGAAGGCCATCCGGAAGCTGATATCAGGGCGGAGGACATTCAGGTGACGGAGGATGGTTCCACCTTCACCCTTCAGGTATACGGCCGGTCGGAAAGCGTACAGGTACCTGTGTACGGCACCTACAATGTCGCGAATGTCCTTTCTGCCATCGGGACAGCTCTCCACCTTGGATTCAGCATCGACCACATTCTTTCTGTGCTGCCGGCTTTGCAGGGACCGGAAGGCCGTTTCCAAGTCATCGATACGCCGATGAACCAGAAGGTGATTCTTGATTATGCTCATACGCCTGTAGCTTTAAACCGTCTCCTGGAAGAAGTGAAAAAGCTGAGGCACCGCCGTTTAATTGTCATGATTGCTGGAATCGGCATCCGTGATTTCAATAAAATGCCGAAGATGGCTGCGGCGATTGAGGGCCGGGCCGATGAAATCATCGTAACGGTCGATCACCCCGGTTACCACGATCCGCAGATCATTGTAGATCAAGTCTGCACAGGATTCTCCCATCCGGAATCGCCGCATGTCCACCAGACCCGTACGCGGGAGGAAGGCGTTCTGCGTTCTCTTGAGCTTGGAGCGGAAGGCGATATTATACTGCTGACAAGCGGATGCATCAATAATGCCCAGATGGTTAAGGGAGAGGAAATCCCTCATTCAGACGAGGCGATTATAGAAAGCTTTTATGCCGGAGTGGCTCAATAAAACCATCCAGTTCCTTCAAGGGACTGGATGGTTTTTTCGCTGTAGAAAAAGCCTGAGTTACCCAGTTAGAGTTGTCCGCATGTCGTGTTGAGAGGGCACGTTCCGCTTATCGGCGGGTGCTTGCCGCGGGCGTCACCACCGAACGCTCTTCGTGCCGGCCCCTGCGGAAAACAACTTTACGCTACGATAAATGAAGAAAAGTGGATACACCGTATGAGAAAAGAAAAAGGGAAAGAACAGGCGCTGATGATGGCTGCCTGCCGGAATATGAAAAAGACTCTCCTCCATCCAGTAAGGGTGAGCTGGGTGAAGGAGAGTCTTTTTCGATTTTAAAGAATTCCCAAGGAGCGGTGCCCCTTCCACTCCTGCGGAAGAACGAGTGGGCCGAGATCGCCGAGCGTGGGTTTTGCGAGGAAGCTCGGGCGCTCGTCCGCGGAAAGGGAAGGGCTTTCGCTCCCGGCGGTAAGAAAGAAAAAAACCTGTAAAGAAACAGGGGTTTCTCTACAAGCTGAAAACCATCCGGTTCCTTAAAGGGACTGGATGGTTTTATTAATCAAACGTTTGTTCAACCAGATCTGCGTACTCCTGAAAAAAGGGAGGGGCGTCCTGTTTGGAGAGACCATCATACATGGCGGCAGCCACCGATTGATAGTACCATTTCTGCTGGGAGTATCCCGCATTGAAAGTGTCCCAGACCTTTTCCCCGAGGCGCTTATGGTCCGTATGGATGGAGCGCAGGTTATCGAGCTTATCCGCGACAATCAGGGACTTGATTTCCATACTGCCGTCCCGGACCACGTTGATGGTGTGCTGTTTGCGCTGCTGCCAGGGAAGCGATTTGTTCTCGGTATGCGCTGTCACGAGCTCTGCCACCCGGTCCCCGAACTGCTTTCGTATGTCCTCGGTGGTCACCTCAGTATCCTCAACGACGTCATGGAGCAGACCTGCACAAATCAACGCTTCAGATCCCCCTCCTGCGCTGAGGATCTCACTCACCCGCTGCGGGTGGACGATATAGGGGTCTGCGGAGTTCTTCCGTTTCTGTCCGTCGTGGGCTCTGGCTGCCAGCCGTGCCGCTTGTTCAATCATGATTTTCCTCCTTTTCTTTTGATCATAACAGAAGAACACGTGCAGAATCATTGCAAAAACGGGCTAAGGTTGATTAAATAAGAATGGATATTATATAATTAGAAGGTTTAATCAACAGGTTGAAGGGGATGCTTTGTTAATGGAACTGATTGAAGTACAAGGACGACCACCTGAGAATCAAGAGCCCGTTGTTTTAATTATCGGGAAGATGGACGGCGTACACCTGGGACACCAGTCTTTGCTTGAGGAAGCGGAAAAGCTGGCCCGTCCGGAAGATAAAATTGCGGTTTATGGATTTTCTGATCATCCCAAGTGGGTGCTGCGCGGCGAGGAATCCTTTAAGTATGGCTTGTCTACGCTTGAAGATAAACTGGCCCGTCTGGAACGGTTCGGGGTAGATCGTTACTATCACGTCCATTTTACAAAAGAATATGCAAAAACATCTCCTGATGAATTTGTACTGGAACATTTAAACCGCCTGAATATCCAGCATGTGATTGTAGGAGAAGACTTCCGTTTCGGAAAAGGCCGGGGTTCTGACGCCGAGGGACTGGCAGAATTGTGCAGGGAAATCGGCGCGGGGATATCGATTGTACCCGGTGTGATGCTCCACGGTGCTAAAGTAAGCAGTACCGATATCCGAACGCATGTATCCAACGGAAGAATGGAAGCGGCCCAGGCCATGCTCGGGCGTCCCTATGAGGTCACAGGTGTGGTCGAAAAAGGGGAGCAGCTCGGACGCACGCTCGGTTATCCGACATTGAACGTCGGAGGGATTGACGGCTATATTAAAGCCAAACCTGGTGTGTACCTTGGTCTTGTGAAGCTTGTGCAGGATTCTCCTGAATATTACTATACGTTAATTAGTGCCGGTTACCGACCGACGGTAAACGGTGATTCTTATAAAGTCGAAGCTTACCTTCTGGATTTCTCGGGGGATCTGTACGATCGGAAAGTGACTGTAAAGTTTGTACGCCACCTGAGAGATGAGGAGAATTTTGACGGGGTTGATGCCCTCGTTGCACAGATGCAGAAGGATGAGCAGAAGGCCCGTCGTATTTTAGGCTTATACGAATAATACACCTTAGAAAGGAGTACACCTGATGGGAATCGTTGTTGTTGAAGTATGTGACGGCAACTTGATCAATGAACTGGACATCGAGAGCATCATTGAATCCGAATATCCAGAAGTCGCTGTACTCATGAATGAATGTTTATCGTTCTGCGGCATGTGTGCCGTCCGTCCGTATGCCATTGTCAATAACCAGCGCGTTTTCGCGAAGACACCGGAAGACGCCCTGGAGAAAATCCGTACGAAGATTGAAGAAGAGCTGGCCATTTACGCTGAATAAGGCAGGAGAGAGCCATGGAGTTTTTTGATTCGTTAATGAATAGTCTGCGCCTCCCTAAAAAAGAGGCGATGTTCCATTTGAATAGAAAAGGCATCACGCAGACCATCGGTTATTTGTTTGTGCTGCTGCTTGTATTGTTCCTGCCGGATATGGTGTTTTCGATGATATATCTGGAGACGAGTGTTACAGAAGTATCGCGGGGGATGTACATGGTGCAGTTCCTTGTCTTTTATCCGCTGCTGATCGTTTTTTTGATTCTTGTCGGGGTTTCTATCATGGCAGGAGGAGCGCTCCTCCTGTGCAGGGTTCTCACAAGGAAATTAAGCTATCAGCTGCTTTGGAAGCTGACCGCCTACGCTTCCACACTGCCGTTGATCCTCAGCGTCGTACTGAAATATGCAGCGGTGCCGAACGTAATCAGTGCTCTTATTTTCTTCGTTCTTATTGTGTTTTATATGTACCGGATGATCATCATCTATCCAAAAGTACCTGTCCGCTCTTAGGACGGGTACTTTTTTTATGTTGCATTTTCTATATGAATTATTTAGAATGTTCATAATTTAACAGAACGGAGGGTTTTCGAATGGGAGCACTCGTATTTCAATCGGATTTCGGACTCGGAGATGGTGCGGTCAGTGCCATGCACGGAGTAGCACATGGGGTGGATGAAAGGCTGAACATTTTTGATTTGACTCATGACATCCCGCCTTTTCATATATGGGACGGATCATACCGCCTGTGGCAGACGATGGTGTATTGGACAGCGGGGACGGTCTTTGTGTCTGTGGTGGATCCTGGAGTCGGGTCTGCCCGAAGAAGCATCGGAGTCCGGACAGGGTCCGGTCACTACATCATTACCCCGGACAATGGCACTTTGACGCATACAGCTGCGGCCGAAGGCATTGAGGAAGTGAGGGAAATCGACGAACGGGTGAACCGTCTTCCTCGTTCCGGTGAATCCTTCACCTTCCACGGCCGTGACATTTATGCCTACACAGGAGCAAGACTGGCTTCCGGAGTAATTTCCTTTGAGGAGATCGGTCCTGCACTGGATCCAGCGGAACTTGTAAGCCTTCCAGTGAAAGAGCCTGTGCTTCAGCCCGGGTCTGTATCGGGGATCCTCGATATCCTTGATGTCCGGTTCGGAAATGTGTGGACGAACATCCCTCGTCCGTTGTTCCTTCAGACAGGCGTGGATTATGGCAGTCAACTGGACGTGCGGATCACGCATAACGGTCAGGAAGTCTACCACAATACCGTGACATTCGGCCGTTCCTTCGCAGCTGCGCACATCGGTGAGCCGCTTCTTTATGTGAATTCACTGGATCATATGGCCGTGGCCATTAATCAAGGCTCATTTTCCAAGGCGTATGATATCCGGACAGGGTCGAATTGGGAAATACAATTGAAGAAGCCATGAGCAGATTAGAAGCCCGGTTGAAAGCGTTATGATAAACTACAATTTGAAATGCCTAAGCAGAAAAGGAGAATGACAATGAAGACGGTTACGCTACATAGCACGATTGAAATGCCACAGCTCGGTTTCGGTGTCTGGCAGGTGGAGGAAAATGAAGCCGTGCCTGCGGTAACGAAGGCCATTGAGACAGGCTATCGTTCCATTGATACCGCCGCTATTTACGGCAACGAAAAGCAGGTGGGGGAAGCCATCCGTCAGAGTGGCGCTGCCCGCGATGAATTGTTCATTACGACAAAAGTCTGGAACACAGACCAGGGGTATGACAATACATTGAAAGCCTTTGAAACCTCTCTCGATAAGCTCGGCCTTGATTATGTGGACCTTTACTTGATCCACTGGCCGACACCTGAATTCGATGAATACGTAGAAACCTACAAAGCATTGGAAAAGCTTTATAAAGACGGTAAAGTGAAAGCCATCGGCGTCTGTAACTTCGACATTGACCATCTGCAGCGTCTATTGGATGAATGCGATGTGAAGCCTGCGGTTAACCAGGTGGAATGCCATCCATACCTTGCCCAGAACGAGTTGAAGGATTTCTGCCGCGATAACGGAATTCTCGTAGAGGCCTGGAGTCCTTTAATGCAGGGGGGAGAAGTTCTGAAAAATGAAGATGTCCAGTCCATTGCCAAAAAGCATGGAAAAACACCGGCACAGGTCATTATCCGCTGGCATCTGCAGAACGATACGGTTGTCATTCCGAAATCTGTGACACCATCCCGCATTGAAGAGAACTTTGACGTGTTCGACTTTGAATTGACAGCTGATGATATGGCTGCCATCAATAAATTGGACCGCGGAGAGCGTAAAGGTCCGAAGCCATCAGAAATGAATGTAAGATAATCATGAGGAAAGGGCTGCCGGACGCCGGCGGTCCTTTTTTTATTGGAAAAACACAGGGATCGTTGATTACATTATTAACCTTTTCCATTATGGGGAAGATAGAACTATACCATTTGTGAGAAGGAGTATGTTTATGATCATCCGCTTTGGCTATGTATCTCACGCTCTATCGCTGTGGGAGGCCGCTCCTGCGAAAACAATGACTTTCGCACGTTATCAGAAGCTCGGACGGGAGGAGGCATTGAAACAGCTGCACACGATTGCAGAAAAGAACCTGCGCCGTACCATCCGGATTTTACACTATAATGTCGCCCGGCAGATCCATCTTTACCGGATGTCCTCATCCTTAATTCCGCTGGCCACCCATGAGGATGTGGAGTGGGATTATATTACACCCTTTGAACATTTGTACAGAGAAATCGGGGACATTGTTCGAAGGCACCGGATGAGGACGAGTTTCCACCCTAATCAATTTACGCTGTTTACCAGTGACAGGCCTGAAGTCACTGAAAATGCCGTCAAGGATATGACCTATCATTACGCAATGCTGGAGGCGATGGGGCTGCATGAGGAAGCCCACATCAACCTTCATGTGGGCGGAGCCTACGGGAATAAAGCAAAAGCACTCGGCCGTTTTCATGAGAACATCAAACAGCTGCCTGACCCGATCAAACAGCAGATGACGCTGGAGAATGATGATAAAACCTATACGACATCAGAAACACTGGACGTGTGCGAAAAGCACAACATTCCTATGATGTTTGATTATCATCACTATATGGCCAATCATACAGATGAAGAAACGCTGGGCGATCTGCTGCCGCGGTTTTTCCAGACGTGGGAGGGGATGCATGTGCCTCCGAAAATCCATATATCCTCGCCGAAATCAGACGATGCTTTCCGCAGCCATTCGGATTATGTGGACGCTGAATTTATCCAGCCGCTTTTGAAGGAATTGAAAGCATTAAACCAGCCGGTCGATTTTATGATTGAAGCGAAAGGCAAAGACCTGGCACTTCTGAAGCTGGTGGAGGACATGGCTGCTGTCAGAGGTGTGAAAAGGGTGGAAGAGGCTGTACTCGATGTATAGCCTCTGCCTTTTTAAGCGTCTGATCTGCGTGGATCCTCTGCAAGTTCATAGATTGATGGTCACCGCTGAACGCTTCCCGTAAATTCAACAGGATGAAGAACAAAAAGAGATGCCCCTTTGCTTCGCAGAAGGGCATCTCTTTTATTTGATCTCTGTCAAAGTCTCCTTGAGGGAGATGTAGGGATTATTTCAGAATCCTGGATGCTTCGATGAAACGCTGGATGCCTGTAAACAGCTCGATGGCAAAGAACAACAGCGTTGACCAGAACAGGTAATCCGGAAACAGCATCATTATACTGAACAAAAGGAATCCTTCTGTCCGCTCGGCCGCTCCCGCCTGATAATAAAAGGATTTCACCCCTGCTTTTTCAGAAACAGCCCCAACCACAAGGAAAATGGTCATCGAAATGATGATTGAAGCGGTGAGGAGCAGCAGCGGCCAGAGTACGTCCGGGTGCACATAGGCGATCGCAAGAATGATACCGACTTCAACGACACGGTCGAATGTAATATCCATAACGGTTCCGAACGGGGAGGTTTTCGTATGGCGAGCCATTGTCCCGTCTACGGCATCGAGAAATCCGGAAAGCCATAAAAGAACGACAGCAGCCACCGGGTGGCCGAGAATGTAAAGAATACTGGTGCCCAGACCGATGAATAGAGCGATGATGGTAATTTGGTCGGCGGAACGCCCCTGATTTAAGAAATAGTGGGCGGTTTTATCAATGGAAGGCTGTACGTATTTCCTGGCGTGGGTATCGAGCATTTGAACACCTGCTTTTCGTTGTTTTCCTTATCTATTTACCCTATATCCTATCCTCTTAGACGATAGCATAATCAGGGCTGTAAATAGAATCGAAAATGTTCCTCTGTAAGCTGTCTTACAATGGTTTGCCAATACAGCCCATAAAAAAACCGGCGGGAGATTCCCGCCAGCCCTTTGTCGTACAGAGGTGCATTCTTTGTATTCCTTTGAAACAGGATGGAGAATCAGCCGGCATCCTCTTCTTCATCGAATAATTGGATGCTGCGCTTAGACCTTTTCTTTTTATACACACGGTTCACATAGTCATCGGTCAGCTCTGCAATCTCCTTGTGCAGGAATAATAGGGGGATGATATTCGCAAGAAGCACAAGGGCCAGAAGCAGGTCAAGGAACTGCCATACAAACTGAAGTCCGCCGAGAGCTCCGACGAAGACGGCCAGAATATAGACAACTCTCATCCCCTTGGCTGCTTTCAATCCATACAGGTATTCCGCCTGCTTTTCCCCGTAGAAAACGAGAATCCCAATCGTCGTAACAACAAAGAACAACAGAAAGACGCTGATGAAGCTGCTGCCAAAGGCATTGCCGAATTCACTGCCGATGGCGATGTTAATCATGTTGGAGGCATCACTGCCGCCGACTTCTGTCCAGGCGCCGGTGACAAGCACGACGAGTCCGGATACGGTACAAATCAATATCGTGTCCACAAACACGCTGAAGATTCCCCACAGCCCCTGACGGGAAGGGTGATCGGTCTGAGCAGCGGAATGGGCAATCGAAGCGGTTCCCAATCCCGCCTCATTGGAATACAGGCCGCGGGCAATCCCCCATCGGAGTGCCTGGGCAATGGCGGCTCCTGCAAATCCTCCTGTCGCGGAAACAGGTGTGAAGGCATGTTTGAAAATGAGGGCAAACACGGCAGGAATTTCACCGATATTAGCAAAGATAACGTAAAAGCAGACACCCAGATAGATGAGCACCATCCCGGGCACCATTTTGTCCGTAACCTTGGCGATCCGCTGGATTCCACCGAATACAACAAGGGCAATAGCTATACACATAACAGCACCGGTGACTTCCACCGGCCACCCGAAGGCTCCTTCTGTCTGGGTGGCAATGGAGTTGGACTGGACCATCACACTTGGGATCAGTTCAATCATGAGAAGAAAGGCGAAGGCGGTGGAGACCCATTTCCATCCGAGCGCCTTTTTTATGTAATACTGCGGGCCGCCGACCCATAGGTTCTTTTCATTCTTTTCTCTGTATTTCACCCCAAGCAGAATCTCACTGTATTTCGTTGCCATCCCGATAAGGGCGACCGCCCACATCCAGAAGAGCGCCCCTGGTCCACCGAGCGAAATCGCTACCGGCACCCCGACGATGTTTGTGGCTCCTGCTGTAGAGGCCAGGGCTGAGGTGAAGGCTTGGAAAGGGGTGATGCTTCCTTTCTGCTGGTTTTTCTTAAAAATCTGGCCGACGGTCTGGTGGAGGACGTGGCCGAAGAAGCGGAATTGAAAAAACTTGATGCGGACCGTGAGGAAGATACCGCCGATGATTAAAATAATAGCAAGAGGATATGTCCATAAAAAGTTGGATACTGAGGCTAGTATTTCTTTAAAAGAACTCCATAAATCTCCCAATAAAAGAAACTCCTTCCTAATTTAAATGTTAATCATACATTCCCTTTACCATTTAATGTTAAACGGTCGATTTCTTTATGTGGTGTGGAAAAACATGGATTCTAGTACAATGGAAAGGAGAAGGAGGGAGCAGGATGAAAATTGGGGAAAGTCAGTTTCATGAGCATCGGATGAGTAAGTTGGTGAAGGGGGCCGTTGTCCCCCGTCCCATTGCATGGGTGTCTTCCTTGAGCGCAGAAGGGGTGGCCAACCTGGCTCCATTCAGTTTTTTTACCGTGGCCTCCATGGATCCGGTCACCCTGTGTTTTTCCATTGGTGATGGAGAACGGGAGAAGGATACCCTTGTCAATATCCGGGAAACAGGAAAGTTTATTATTAATCTCGTGTCTGAAGACCTGGCTGACCAGATGCATGAGAGCAGTAAAAATCACAGCCCTGATGTTGATGAATTTCAAGCAGCCGGAGCAGAGCCGGAACCCGGGGATTTCGTAAGTGTTCCAAGAGTAAAGCATTCGCCCGTTCATATGGAGTGTACGCTGTCGCAGATTGTAGAAGTGGGAGCCGGTCATTTAGTTCTCGGCCGTCTCGTCGGTTATCACATGAAGGACGATGTCTACAAGGAGGTGGATAAGGTCGATCCTCATAAGCTGAAGCCTGTTGGAAGAATGGCGGGGGATTATACATATATACGGGAATTTTATTCCCTCCCCATCAACGGAAAATAATAGTTGGACACCCAGACTGCCGGGATTTGACCCGGCAGTCTTTTTAGTTGGCAGCGGAAAAATCCGTCGCTTGTTATTTTTTTCAAACCGGCTCTTCTCAAAACAGAGGGAGACGTGTATACTACTGTATTAGTAGTAATAATACAGTTAATACAGAAGGGTGGAGGTGGGGCTATGTTTGAATTGGATGTCAGAAGCCGGAAGCCGATTTATGAGCAGCTTGTCGAAAAGCTGAAGCAGTTGATCATCCACGATGTTCTTCAGGAAGATGAGAAGCTTCCTTCTGTGAGGGAACTGGCACAGCAGTTGACGATCAATCCGAATACCATTCAGAAGGCGTACAGGGAACTTGAAACGCAGGGATATATTTACTCGCTGAAAGGAAAAGGGAGCTTTGTTCATCCTTCAAGTAAATCCGGACAGAAAGAGGAGTTGAAAAAAGTGAGGGAAGAATTGAAAAAACTGTTTGCCGAAGCGATGTATTTAGGCATGAGCCGGGAAGAGATTGCTGATCTTTTAAAGGAAGCAGAAGGGAGAGGAAATCATGATTGATGTCAGAAACGTCGATAAATCGTTTGATAAACAACAGGTGTTAAACCATGTAAGTTTTCATGTGAATAAAGGATCGATTTACGGACTGCTTGGATCGAATGGTGCTGGTAAGACAACGCTGATGCGGATGCTTGCGGGAATCTTAAGACAGGACAGTGGTCAGGTCCAGGTGAGCGGAGATGAGATTTATGAAAATATTAAAATGAAGCAGCGTCTCATTTTTCTGCCCGATCATCTTTATTTTCTGCCTCAATACACGATTCGGCAGATGGCCGACTATTATCGATCCTTATTTCCCGGCTGGAACGAAGAGAGGTACGAGAAGCTGAAGACTCTCTTTCAACTGGAAGAAAAGCAGAAGATCAGTCGTTTTTCGAAAGGGATGCAGAGACAGGCCGCCTTCTGGCTCGCATTGTCTGCTGTGCCGGACGTATTGATACTCGATGAGCCGTTCGACGGTCTGGATGCGGTGATGAGACAGAAAATCAGAAATTTGATCATCCAGGATGTGGCTGAGCGTGAAATGACCGTGTTAATCTCCTCTCATAACCTGCGGGAAGTGGAGGATATCTGCGACCACGTCGGTATTTTACATAAGGGGGAGATTCTGTTGGAGCGGGATTTGGACGACTTGAAGGAAGACATCCACAAAATTCAGGCTGCCTTCAGGGAGAACACGTTTGACCCTGAGGAAACGAACCTTGATCTTCTTCATGTAGAAAAGCGTGGAAGTGTGTATGTTCTCATTGTCCGCGGTGCAGAACAGGATGTGGCGGAGGAATTGGACACATGGGATCCTGTTATCTATGACCGTCTTCCTTTAACGCTTGAGGAAATTTTCATCTACGAAATGGGAGGTGCCGGCTATGCATTCGAAAACATCCTTGTTTAATAAAGAAATATTCAAGCAGGATTTCAGAGCAGTGGGATGGGTCAGTATCATTTATTTTCTAGGACTGTTCTTTCTCGTTCCGCTGCCATTGTTTATGGACCTGAATACCGCCGGCCCTTTGACATCTGCGGTGGAAAGTGACGGCGGGCTCTTCGGACCTATGTTCGCCTTTGAACTGCAAGCTGTTTTCTTATTGATCCTGCCTGTCCTGATGGCGGTCTTTTTGTTCCGGTACCTTCAAACGAAGGATGCTTCGGACTTTGCTCATAGTTTACCAATCAGCCGCGGCAGACTCCTGCACCATCATCTTTTGTCAGGTGTTGTGCTGCTGCTCATTCCGATCCTCGTGAATTATTTCATTTTAGTTGTGACCGCATCGATGATGGATGTATCAGGTTATTTCACGATGGGAAATGCAGCCTACTGGCTGGCCATCTTCAGCGTCGTATCGATTCTATTATTTATGACCGGTGTTTTTGTAGGGACACTGACCGGGTTATCTGCTGTTCATGCGGTGATTACGTACATTCTCCTGTTGTTTCCAGCGGGCATGTACCTGCTGTTCAGCTATTATCTTGATATGACGATCAATGGTTTTTCAGGCGTCATCGCTCAGGAAGAAACGATCCACTATTTATCTCCGATCACGGATGTTCTGACGGCGGACGCTTCAGGTGGTGACATCTCTTATTTACCATTATCCCAAGTTTCTTTATGGTTGTATGCAGCAGCTGCTGTTGTCTTTTATGGACTTTCGTACTTCATTTATCAAAGGCGTGCGTTGGAAACGGCGACAAAAGCTGTGACAGTATCGGCGCTTCAGCCTGTCTTTAAGTTTGGAGTCACCTTCTGCACCGCGCTGCTTGGAGGAATGTATTTCGGTCTGAGTCTGGCCTCATACGGCTGGATGGTGTTTGGCTGGGTTTTGGGTGGAACCTTTGGATATACAGCGGCGCTCATGCTGTTGGAGAAAACGTGGCGCGTAGGGAACATCCGTTTTATAAAAAACGGGCTCGTATATACCGTAGGCGCGGGGGCAGCTCTGGCCCTGCTGCCTTTATGCTGGCAGGGTTACGAATCTTACATTCCAGATCACCAGGATGTCGTGAAAGCTTATATCAGTGAAGGCTATGGGGAATATGAACAGTACCAGAGAGATGGAACGCCAATCCCTTATATTACTTCCGGAGAAGGAATTGAATCGGTGCTGAATGTACACGAGGCCCTTGTCGAATACAGCGATCCTATGGAGAAGGGGGAAGACTACTTCTTTATCAATTATGAACTGGAAAACGGGCGGAAGGTCCAGCGCCAGTATCAGACGGATGATCCGAGAATCGAAGCTGCCCGTCAGGTCGTTTATGAAACGGAGGAAGGAAGAACGCTCCAGTATCCTGTCTTAACGTTGGACGACGAACAGGTCAAGAGTATTGACCTCCAACCTAACGGACAGGGGTCACCGCAGACAATAACCGGTGCAGAGAAAATCTCAGGTCTGCTGATGGCTTTGAAGGAGGATCTGCGCAGCCAGTCCTATGAAGAGATGGTCCATCCCACCGGCATGTATTCATGGCTGTCGTTCCGCGTAGAGAGCGAAACCGGTGACCGCCTCCCCAATCCCTTTGAAACGATGGTTTATGAAGGATATGAGAAGACGACATCCTGGCTGAAAAAGGAAGGGTTGTATAAGGAATTTATGGTCGGACCGGAGGATATCGCCCAAGCTGAAGTTTTTGAATGGCCGGATGAACCATTATCGGAAGAGTACCCGAGGCTTATTTATAATCGTTTGCTGGAGCAGGACGTCGAGCCGCTAGCGGTGGAAAGTGATGATAAGATCGCCCCTCTTCTTCATGGCAGCCACGATCAGGATGAAGGCGCTTATATCGTTGCTCTTTACTATGATGATAGCAATAAAGAACATAACGAAATCCTCACGTTCTCGAAAGAGAATGCACCTGATTTCATTCGTCAGCATTTTGAGTAAGGGGGAGATCCGGATGGATATCCATGAATTGTATGAACGCTATCACCGCCGGGTCTTCTTTTCTGCTTATAAAGTCGTGAAGAACAAAAGTCTTGCCGAAGACGTGGTGCAGGAAACGTACTTGAAAGCTTATCGCAAACTGGATGAACTGACAGATGAGAAAAAGGCAGGGGCCTGGCTTTCCACCATCGCCGGCAGGAAGGCAGTGGATCTGTTGAGAAAAGAGGGAAAAGCTGTTGTCGTTTCGCTGGAGCAGACGCCCCTGCCAGCTTCTCTCTGTCAACAGGCCTCCTTAGTTGAAGAAATGTGTGAGCTCCATCTGCTTGAAGAAGAAATCGAGACGTCCATCCGGTCGTTATCTCCAAAAATACGGGAAGTGTTTCGATTGAGCTTTCAGTACAGCATGAAGGAAAAGGAAGTGGCCGACTTTCTAAACCTTTCACTTTCCGCGGTGAAGTCGAGACTGCACCGGGGCCGTAAACAGTTAAAGCAGACATTCATTCAAAAGAAAACGGTGGAAAACCCGGCGTGAAAGAGCTTCTCTGAAAATGGCTCTCCAGTAGAGGAACGTGTATTTTTCCAGTCTCCATGAGTGGGGATTATTCGCTTAAGTAGGGTGGAAAGAAAACAATATGTGGTACGCAATCGCAGGTGTGCACTGCGTACAATACGCGGTTTCTCAATAATCAAAGACCGCCCTGGAAATCAGGGCGGTCTTTTTTGGATGTAGAAAAAGCCTGTGTTACCCAGTTCGATTTGTCCGCATGTCGTGTTGAGAGGGCACGTTCAGCTTATCGGCGGGTGCCTGCCGCGGGCACGGCCTCAGCTAACTTGGTCAAGAAACCCTTTGACCAAGTGGATCTTCGGCTCGCGCTGTTCCCGCAGGCGTCACCACCGAACGCTCTTCGTGCCGGCCCCTGCGGAAAAACAACTTTACGCTACGATAAAATGAAGAAAAGTGGATATACCGTATGAGAAAAGAGAAAGTCGAGCATAGCTTCGCCAATTCAAAAGAACGACATGGGCTGCGCTGTTCCCGCCTGCGGGGAAAAGAAAAAAGGAAAGCACAGGCGCTGATGACGGCTGCCTCCCGGAATATGAAAAAGATTCTCCGCCATCCAGCAAGGGTGAGCTGGATGAAGGGGAGTCTTTTGCGATTTTAAAGAATCCCCAAGGAGCGGTGCCTCTTCCACTCCTGCGGAAGAACGAGTGGACCGAGATCGCCGAGCGTGGGTTTTGCGAGGAAGCTCGGGCGCTCGTCCGCGGAAAGGGAAGGGGCTTTCGCTCCTGGCGGTAAGAAAGAAAAGAACCTGTAAAGAAAAAGGGGTTTCTCTACAAGCTGAAAGGCCGCCCTGGAAACCAGGGCGGTCTTTTTGTTCTTTCGTCAAGGTCGGATTAAAGAGCAGGGGTTGGGGTAGGTTCTGCATAGCCGTTTTCATAGGCTTTATCAATGTCTGCGCGGATCTTCTTGATCGATTTTCCCTGCTGATAATCGTTGATGGAAGAAGCGGCAATCTCCAGGCAGACCCCGCATTTCGTTCCGTGGTCATCCCATGTAATCCGGCCGTCGTCCCTATTTTCATGGACGAAGCAGTCGTAGTTATCTTTATGGCCGGCATGATCTCCACAGCCGCAGTAGCAGGGGATGCTTTCAAGCAGGTCGCGGTGCTGGGCGGCAGCCAGGTAGATGTTCTGGACATTTTCCGGTTTTTCATCCATGAATCCTGGAAGGACTTCAGGAGAGACCGTTTCTTCCCTCAGATCCCCGTTCGCATGTTCGACATGAGCTTCTTCACTTTCCGAAGCTCCGCAGCCTGTGAGGAACAGGCCGGCCGTGAGTGTAGCGATGATGAATCGGTTTTTCAGCAAAACAAAGCACCCTCTTTTACGTAGATTATCTCTATCATAAAGAGGGCGCGGGAAAGATTCAATCGTTTTCAAAAAAATGACAAGGTTCTATGAGATTATTTACCGAAAGAAGAGAGAAACTTGACTCTGTCACCCATTGGGGGGACGTTATCGTCGACCAGGGATACTTCGAGGACGGCTGGCCCGTCGTGGTTCAAAACCTCCGTCAGGGTCTGCTCGTTCATGTCCTCCAGGGAATGGATGGAAGCCGACGGCACGCCAAGGGCAGCTGCCACAGCCGTAATGTCGACCGCTTCCTGACCGAACCGTTCATGGGCGCGCTTATACTGCAGGGTATGCCCGTGGTGGACCATGCCGAGCCGCGCATTATTCATCACGACAAACAACACCGGGATATTGTATTCCTTGGCTGTCAGCAGTTCCATACCGTGCATGAAGAAGCATCCATCTCCTGTGAGACTTACCACCGGTCTTTCCGGCTCTGCAAGCTTGGCACCCATGGCGCTGCCGATGCCGCTTCCCATTGCTCCAAAGTGGACATTGATATCAAACGAATCCGGGGATCGGACGTTCATATAGTGAACGACATACGCCATGAATTCTCCAATATCGACGGTGTATCTTGTATTTTCAGGGAGCAGCTTCTGAAGGGATAACAGCACATTCTGTGAGTTATATTCGGATGTGATTTCCTGCGGACGAAGCGTCCGTTCAACCATGGGACCCTGTCTGTGTCCGAGACGATTCAAGGCTGTAATCAAAGAAGAAACGGTCACATTGATATCTCCGTGAACAGCCGCATCCACCGGATACTTCCGGTTGAAGACCGTGGCATCGTAGTCAACCTGGATAAGCGTACGACTGGCAGCAAGATGGGGATTCCAGTTGTTTGTAGCGGTTTCTCCAAGACTCGAGCCCAGCACAAGGATTGTTTCAGCTGCGTTCGAATGAATGAACGCAGAAGCTTCTTCGTGTCCTGCAAACCCGAAAATCCCTTTCAGAAGCGGATGGTTATCCGGGATCAACCCCTTTGCCTGAGGGGTCGTAATAATCGGCCAATCCAACGTTTCCGCCAGTTCCAGTACGTCTTCGACAGCGCCGCGGATACCTTGTCCGGCAAAGATGAATCCGGTCGTACCGGACAGCTTCTCTGCGACTTGTTGGATTTGGTCATCTTCCGGAAGGAGCGGCACCCGTTCCGGAAACTTTGGAAGAGCAGGCGGGGCAGCGGATGACAGCTGAACGTCGATCGGCATAGCGATGTGCACAGGGCCTGGAACACCGGTCAGTGCGATTTCGACCGCTTTATGAATTTCCGGGAGAAGATCCTCTGCCCGGTCGACGCGCTGGCTGTATTTTGTAACTGACTGATACAGAGGATCCGCATGCAGTTCCTGGGACGCATTCAATCCGACCGTGTCGACAGGCACAGCACCGGTCAGAAACAGCACAGGAAGATGCTCCCGCATCGCATTGGCCGCTCCTGTCACAAGGTTTGTTCCACCAGGACCGCTGCTTCCGATGCACACACTCAGTGAACCTGAATATTTGGCATAAGCGGCAGCCATATAGGAAGCTGCTCCTTCATGCTTTGCAATTACTGGCGTAATGGAGGGGGTGTCATACAGCTCATCAAAAAAAGCATTCACGGATCCAGCCGGAATACCAAAAATATAAGATACATCTCCCGAGACTAAGTAATCCAGTACAGCACGAACAGATTTCATTTCATTAGCTCCTTTTTGAATGGGATGGTACGTACCGCTCCTCAAATGGACGGACGGGAAGAGGACGGCTGTATAAATACCCTTGAATCCAGTAGCATCCATGCCGGGCAAGGAGGTCAGCCTGCTCCCTGCTTTCCACTCCTTCAGCAATGACATTCAAGTTCAGACTGTCAGCCAGAGTGATGATGGTTTTAATGATCGCAGCATTGTTCGCATTCGTTGTCATATCATCAATGAAGGATTTATCAATCTTAAGGGTATCCACCGGGAAATCCTTAAGATAGCCGAGAGAGGAATAGCCTGTTCCAAAATCATCTATGGATATCTGCACACCCAGATCCTTCAGCTCGCGGATCGTTTTCAGGGTCTGGTCTGTATTATTGACGATCAGATTTTCCGTCAATTCCAATTCCAGCAGCTGTGGAGGGAGGCCGGTCTTTTCAAGGATGCCGGCCACTTTGGCAGCGAGATCGCTCTGCTGGAACTGCTGCGGCGACAGGTTGGCGGAGACGACGAGATCGGTGCACCCTTTGTCATACCACTCTTTCATCTGCCGGCAGGACTCCTTGATGACCCACTCCCCGAGCGCAGTAATCAACCCGGTTTCTTCAGCCAGAGGAATAAAACGGGCCGGCGACAACAGTCCGAATTCCGGATGGTTCCAACGGATCAGTGTTTCTATACCAACCAGGTCATCCGAACGGACGTCGAATTTGGGTTGATAATACAATTCAAACTCTCCGCCGTGCTGGAGGGCTTTGAATAAATCATTCTCAAGCTTGATCTGCTCAATAGAGCGTTCTCCAATGTCGTCGGAGAAAAGCTGGTATTGATTACCAGAATAATCCTTCGCTTTATACATCGCCACATCCGCATGCTTAATTAAAGATTCGACATCGTCACCATTCTCCGGGTATATACTGATGCCGATGCTGGTTTTGATGCTCACTTCCTGGGATTGGATTGTAAACGGCCTGTCGAAAGAAGCCAGGACCCGCTCCGCGCAGACGACAGCTTCTTCTGTCTCGTCGATTTTAGGAAGGAGGATGATGAATTCGTCGCCCCCCTGCCGGGAAACGGTCGCCTCCTTCGGAATGACCTGCTGCAGACGCTGGGCGGCCTGTTGAAGCACCATATCCCCATAACTGTGGCCGAACGTGTCGTTGATTTTTTTGAAGCGGTCGAGGTCGAGAAACAGAATAGCGAGCGATTCTCCGGTCAATTCCGCGTAGCTGAGCGCCTGTTTCAGTCTGTCCCTGAACAGGACGCGGTTCGGAACGTTGGTCACGACATCATAATAAGCATGGTACTTAATCTTTTCCTCCATCTGTTTGCGGGAGGTGACATCCTTGAAGGTCACAACGTAGCCGATGGTCTCTTCGTTTTCCTTTTTAGGCGTAATGACATATTCAACAGGAAAAGACCCCCCATCTTTTTTGATGAAGGAATGCTCCTGTCCGCCGTACGTTTCCTTCCAAAGATAAAGGTCCTTAAAGGAATGGATGTCTACACTTGGATCTTCCCACTTGAAAATCCGCGCATAGGATAATCCGATGACATCGTTTTCGTCGTCATAGCCGAGCAGCTGGGTGGCAGAAGGGTTTGCAAACGTAATGTTCCCGTCGAGATCAATGCCGAAGATCCCTTCCCCCGCCGAATTTAAAATCAAATCCTTTTCCCGGCTGATCTGCTTCAATTCGATAAAGGCTTCCTCCAGTTCCCGGTTCTTTTCTATAAGTTCAGAGGTCCGGTCCTGGATAATGACCTCCTGTTTTTCAATGTATAATAGATTGAATAAAACGGGGGCTGTCGTATCCACGATGGATTCAGCAAGCTGACGGGCAGAGGGGGTATAGCTTGGTTCATTCTCATTCAGGTTTACGATGGCGATGGCTCCGAGGACTTCTCCGAGAGATACAAGGGGGATCATATACAACCCTTTAATCCCAAACTCTCTGCAGATCTGCTGGTTGACTCGATGATCTTCATATACATCCGTGACCAGCACGGACTTCTTTGTTTCCATGACTTCTTTGAAGATCAGGTCTTCCTTATGATCGAACCGCGTCTTTCTGTGGGTGGCGATCCAGTCTTCTTCCGTCCAGTCGCTGTTTTTATTCAGGATGGCCGGTTTCAGCCTGTCTTCTGCTATAGGATCGATAAAATGAGCCCCGATGTTCTGATTCCCCAGCACCTCGCCGAGATAATAGAAGCATTTATCGATGGCTTCCTGCAGCGAAGAACACAAAGATAAATCACGTGTCACGTTGAGAAGAAGCTGTTTTTCTGAGATCAGCTTTTCTTTTCTTGTCAGGTTATTGGCATTACGGAGCGCCACCGCGGCCATGTGGATATAGGCTTTGACGCTCTCAATTTCAGACCCTGTCAAATCCATAGGGATCCCGTAGTCAAACAGGAAAACAAGTCCGTACAATTCGTCTTCATAGGAAATGGGAGCAACGAGGAGTGAGTTGATTTTAAACGCCTGGACCGCTCGTTGATCCGGACGGTCGTCCCTGGAAGTGTCCGGAATATAAATCGCTTCCCTCGTTTCAATCACTTCCTTGGCCAGCTGGTCCTGTTCAGGGTCTACAATGTGCATATCCAGCGTCATGCCGTTGATGGTGCTCGGTTTCCCCACATATCCCTGGTACGTGCCATCTTCCCGCGGAAGGTAGATTCCCACGGAATCGCATCTCATGATTTCTTCTGATATGGCTGTTACTACATGCTCTAATACTTCACGCAAATCCAACTTGGTGTTGATCAGCTTGGTGATTTGAGCTAGACGAGAATATCTGGTTTGCTCATCAGCCATTTAGTTCCCTCCATAGTTTCATCTTTTGATAAAGTTCGACTATTATAGTGAACTTCCTGCTTAAGTACTAACATTTTTACATAAATCCAGTGAAAAGGCACAAAAGAATGACTTTTGTGCCTGCTTTCTATAACATATTGAGCACAGCTCCGGCTGCTACTCCAATTATGACGATGGCCCATGCCGGGACTTTAAAGAAATGGAGCAGGGAAAACAAAATCGCTGCCAGGGCAAAATCTTCTCCATTTAAAATGGAGCTTTTAAGGACGGGGTCATAAAAGGCAGCCAGCAGAATGCCGACTACACTGGCGTTGACTCCTGTCAGGACACCCTGGAAAGCTGGTCGTTTTCGAAGCTCGTTCAAAAATGGAAGTGCTGCTACAAGGAATAAAAAAGAAGGAAGGAAAATTCCGGCCGTAGCTGCAACGGCTCCTGTTACCCCCTGAATCATCGTACCGAGATAGCTTGAGAACGTAAACAAAGGTCCTGGAACAGCCTGAGCCATTCCGTATCCCGCCAGAAAATCACTGGCTGAGAGCAGTCCGCTTGGAACCACTTCTCTTTCCAGCATGGGCAGGACAACATGGCCGCCCCCAAAGACGAGGGAGCCTGCCCGGAAGAACGTGTCAAACAGCTGGATGAACAGGCTCTCCGTGTTTTTAGCAAGTATAGGAAGGAAAATGAGCAGTCCAATCAGGATACTGAGCGATGCTATCCCTGCTTTTTTAGAAAAAGTGACAGGGAACGGTTGGATCTTGGATTGATTCAAACCGGAAAACATTTTC
The DNA here is from genome assembly GCF_009856355.1 of Halobacillus litoralis. Classification (GTDB taxonomy): domain Bacteria; phylum Bacillota; class Bacilli; order Bacillales; family Halobacillaceae; genus Halobacillus; species Halobacillus litoralis_B. The sequence goes on from NZ_WMEW01000014.1 coordinate 47,082, forward strand.
CACCCAAATATACCGGCGGCGAAAATAATGACCAGCTGCATCCAGGCGGATGGATAAAGCAGCAGGATCAAGGCAGCTGCCAGTGCGATGGTAATCCTCGGTTTATCCGGTGTTAACTTTTTACCAAGCCCCATCAAAGCATGCAGGACGACAGCTGCGGCAACGACTTTAAGGCTGTGGATGAACCCGGCGTCTGCTAAGTCAAAGGATTGATAAAGCATAGCAAATAAAACAAGGACGAGGATGGACGGCATCGTAAAACCGAACCAGGAAATTAATCCTCCGATAAAGCCGCCACGCAGCATACCAATCGCAATACCTACCTGGCTGCTTGCCGGGCCGGGGAGAAACTGGCAGAGGGCAATGATGTCGGCGTAGGTTTTATCATCCAGCCACTTTTTCCGATCAATGTATTCGTCTTTGAAATAGGCCAGGTGCGCAATCGGCCCGCCAAAAGATGTAAAACCAAGTTTTGTCGATGTGCGCAGAATTTCCATCCAATTTCTTTTATTAGGTTCACTCATTTTGATAGGTTCCTCCAATCTTTTCCTAAGATTTCTTCAGCAAGCTCTTTCACCTGCTGTTTTCCTTCTTTCAGCACCTGCCGGCCCTTATCTGTAATGACATAGTATTTGCGGATTTTCCCCTCTACTTTTTCCTCATATTTTTCCAACAGCTCATCCTTATGCAGCTGCTTCAACGTCGGGTAGAGAGTACCCGGACTGATGTCATAACCGTGGGAAGCAAGCTCCTCCATGAGAAACGCGCCGTATATCGGTTCTACACTGGCGTGATAGAGGATATGGATCTTAATCGAACCAAGAAAAAAATCTCTCAGCACATTGATCACCTCCGTTATCGAAATCCGATATCATATTACGATAATGGATGGGGGAAGGCAATAGAACATCCGTAACCTTTACAAAAGATTTACTTTTGCATTCTTTTTAAGCCCTCCTTACAATGGGGATAACGAATTGCACGAACACAATGAAGCGGAGAAGGTGACAGACATGGAAATGTATGATGTAACCATTATCGGCGGAGGTACGACAGGGTTGTACGCCGCTTTTTACAGTGGGATGAGAGGATTGAAGACGAAAGTGATTGAAGACCAGCCGGAAACAGGAGGGAAGGTTTCGTTCTTTTATCCGGAGAAACAAATCTATGATGTCGGCGGTTTTCCCGGAATTTCCGGGGAGGAACTTGCGGCCAATGTGGAGAAACAGGCGCAGAGCACGTCCCCTGCCCTTGTGACAGGAGTGAAAGTACAGAGCCTTCAAAAACAGGAAGACGGGGCTTTTCTTCTCGTTACCAACGATGGCGGCAGTCATTATACCCGGACCGTACTGATTGCTTCCGGGCTGGGTACCTTTCAAATGCAGCCGCTTCAGGTGGATGGGGCTGCCGCTTATGAAGGCAGGCAGATCCACTACACGGTAAAGAATAAAGAGAAATATAAAGGGTTGAAAACAGCAGTTGTTTCGAATAACCGTGTCGGGATCGACTGGTCGCTTGCGCTTGAAGGTACAGCTGATGAAGTGACCCTGATCAACCGGAACAACGCTTTTAGAGCGGTTTATGAGAAGGATGAGGAAAACCTTCAGGCATCTTCTGTCCACGTGCAATACAACCGGACGATTCAGCGGGTGAAAGAAGAGGGCGGCCGGATGACCGGCGTGATTCTCAGTGATGGGACGGAGATTCCTCTGGATCATCTTCTCGTTTATGAAGGACTGCAGATGGAGAAAAGTGTTTATGAAGAGTGGGGAGTCCATACAGATAAAGGACGGATTCCGGTAGAAACGGATATGTGTACCAATATTCCGGGCGTGTTTGCGGCAGGAGATGCCGTGGTCTACCCAAGTAAAACGATGCTGATTGCTTCCGGATTCAATGAAGCGATGGCTGCCATCAACAGCGCTGCCACCTATCTGGATCCTGAAGCTAAGAGTCAGGTGTACAGTACCGTCATCTATAAATACACGGATCATTAAACAAGCCCCTCGGTTTTTTTACGCCAGGCGTTCCGATTACGGAAAGCAGGGCAGGCCGGCGGATGGATTAGGAAAAACCCGTACGGAGACCCAGGTATCTGGATCCCGTACGGGTTTTTATGGTGCTGGAAATGTTTCCTGCTTCCGGACTCATGAACATGGAAGAGGCGTACCGGGAGCGCCGTCCCCGACCAGCGGCTTTGGATTCAAGGCTTCACGGCATGTCATATGCTCAACCTTCTGTCCTCTGCGTTGAATTCGATTTGGTTTAACGCCTGCGAAAAATCAGCAATCAGATCTTCTGGTTTTTCCAGTCCGACAGATAAGCGCAGCAGCCCATCTGTGATGCCGCGTTTCTCCCGTTCCTCTTTAGGCATGGAAGCGTGGGACATCCGGGCGGGATAGGATAAAATCGATTCAACAGCACCCAGGCTGACGGCATATACCGGAATTTCCACTGCTTTTGTGAATTGACGGACCGCCTCTTCATCACGGAGACGGAAAGATAGAACGGCACCATACCCATCGGATTGATACGTGTGGGTGGAGTTTCCCGGATGACACCGGAAGCCTGGATAGTATACGTGCTCGACCAGAGGGTGCCTGGATAAGGCTTCTGCAATGGTGGCTGCTGATTGCGAAGACTGGGTAATCCGGCAGTGGAGGGTTTTCAGGCCGCGGAGCACGAGCCAGCAGTCGTGTGCGCCCAGAATGGATCCGAAAGAATTCTGCAGGAAGGCCAGGGCTTCCGCAACGTCTGCCCGGTTCGTCACGGCTAATCCAGCGACGACATCGCTATGGCCGGCAATGAACTTCGTTGCACTATGAAGCACGAGGTCGGCACCGAGGTCGAGGGGCCGCTGCAGGGCAGGTGTCATAAAGGTGTTATCAACAAAGGTCAAGCAGTTGTTCGCTTTGGCAAGCTTCGCCACCGCACGGATATCGGTAATTTCGAGCGTTGGATTGGAAGGTGTTTCAATATATAACAGTTGTGTATTCGGCTGTATGGCCGTGGCCACTTCATGAAGGTCCGTCATATCGACAAAAGTGTGATCGATTCCAAAGCGGTGAAGAACATCGTTGATCATACGGAAAGTTCCTCCGTACACGTCTTTTGTAATCACGATGTGATCGCCTTTGGATAAAAGCATGAACGCTGTGGAAATGGCAGCCATTCCAGACGCGAAAGCAAAACCTTTCGTGCCATTTTCCAGTCCGGCGATGGTCTCTTCCAGTGCCGTTCTCGTCGGATTTCCGGAGCGGCTGTAGTCATAGTCGCCCGGTGTGTCAAAATCCTGTTGGTGAAAGGTGGACGCCTGCTGGATCGGAACACTCACCGCACCGGTCTGTGGGTCGAACTTCTGGTCATTGTGAAGCAGTCGGGTCTGCAGGGAATGGGTATTCATTGAACGGATGCCTCCTCAGGTAATTGATTGAATGTCGATGAAAGGTCTTCCAGCAGGTCATCAATATGTTCGACGCCGACGGAAAAGCGGAGCAGTTTATTACATACACCATAGCGGACCCGTTCTTCTTCAGGAATGTCGGCGTGGGTCTGGGTGGCCGGATAGGTAATGAAGCTTTCCACACCACCGAGGCTCTCCGCGAAACTGATAAGGTTTAAGCCTCTGAGAAAAGGGTCGACCCATGCTTCTTCTTTTAATCGGAAGGAAACCATGCCTCCTTTTCCGGGATAGAAAATATCGTCTACACATGGATGATCCTCCAGAAATTGAACGACGGCTCTGGCGTTGCCTTCATGCTGCCTCATCCGAAGCGGGAGAGTTTTCATGCCGCGCATGACGAGCCAGGAATCAAACGGGGAGAGGACAGCCCCGGATGTATTTTGGTGAAAGGCAAGTTTTTCACTGATTTCTTCTCCTTTACTGACCAGGAGGCCCGCCAGTACGTCATTATGTCCGGCCAGATATTTCGTAGCGCTGTGAATGACCACGTCCGCTCCTTCCTTCAGCGGCTGTTGGAGAACGGGTGTATAAAGGGTGTTGTCGACAATCAGCACCAGGTCATGTTCTTTAGCAAGTCCGGCCATCTGCTTGATGTCGGTTTGATGCATGAGTGGATTTGTCGGTGTTTCGATGTAAACAGCTTTTGTATGTTTGGTTACATAAGAAGAGAGGTCATTCAGCTTTTCGTTTTCCAGGTAGGTGAACTGTAGACGGTAGCGCTCCTTCATATGTTCAAATAAGCGGTAGGTCCCTCCGTATAAATCTTCGGATACGAGAATTTCATCTCCTTCGCGGAACAGGGAAAGGACGGTCTGGATGGCGGACATTCCTGAACTGAATGCAAACCCTGCGTCCCCTTCTTCAATATCGGCCATCGCTGATTCAAGAATCTTTCTTGTCGGGTTGCCCGTCCGCGTATAATCAAATCCCGTAGATTCCCCAAGCCCCGGGTGACGGTACGGGGTGGAGAAGTAAACCGGTGGGTTGATTGCTCCGTAAGGCTCATTCCGCTGGTTTCCGGTCTGGACAAATTTTGTTTCTGTGTGACACATAAAAGTACTCCTTTCATTATGAACCGATCAAAAGAGGAAGAAGCGAAAAGACGAAAAAGGACGCCTTCTCTAAGAAGAAGGCGTCCTGGATAGCCAAGGCTTCTTCTTATCTTTCAAGTTGATGAACAACTTGCTGGAGTTAGCACCTTTCTGGTCGATACCAGGGGTTGCTGAGGCTTCACAGGGCCAGTCCCTCTGCCTCTCTTGATAAGAATGTAATTGTAAGTTCATGTAAATGTTGATGACTACTCTACACTACTCAGAAACTTTTGACAATATGCATATAGAAAATTTTTGAATTTTAGTGGAAACGTCTTGTTTTTATCCGTATTCCTTTTGGTGGGCCCGTTTTTTCTCGAGGTACTCTTCGTCCTCGCGGGCTTTGATCCATTTCTCCTCAAAAATCCGGGCCGATTCTGCTTTTTCCTCATCAATATCCCGGTCGTTGAGATCGCCGTCCTTGTCGTATTTCTTTCCTCCTTTATAGTTGGCATACCGGCGTGAGCGTGTGTAGCCCATCTGCAGGAATTTCCGAGCCATATCCATGCCGACAAAATCATCGTTTTTCTTGTATTCTTCAAACATAGCGTAAATTTTTTCTGACGACTCTCTGGCGATTTCAGGTGTTTTGAAGCGCCAGTGCTGGAGAATTTCACTTTTATAAGGTTCGACAAGAAGTACACCCTGCTCGCCGCGTCCGACCCGGTACTTTTCCGGTTCTTCCCGGAAGTCAATCGAATCAAAATCCAAATCATAGTTAAAAGGCATGGTCATTCTTCCTTTCTGTATTTTCAATCCCGAACATATTCAACTCCAAATCTCTGGACAGCTTTTTGATCAAAGCACCACCGGCTGTGCTGTTTCCTTTCTCATCAATCGCCGGACCGACGACACCGATTCCCATCCTCCCGGGAACCGTGCCGATGATGCTCCCGGATACACCGCTTTTGCACGGAAAACCGGCTTCTACAGCGTAATGACCGGAGGAGTTATACATTCCTGATGTCATCATGATCGCTTTGACGGTCCGAAGGTGGTGGGCGGGAATCAAATGTTCTTCTGTATCGGGGGTGAGGCCGCCTTTGGCCAGGAATAGTCCGACCCGCGCAAAGTCACGGCAGCACATCATGACCGCATTCATCCGGAAGTATAAATCAAGAGCTTCTTCCACGTCGGTCACAAGCGTCCCAGTGCTGTGCATGAAGTGGGCGAGTGAGCGGTTACGCGAGCCGTTGGCTTTTTCTGCTTCGTACACTTTATCGCTCATTTCGAGATGATGGTTGTTGGTGATTTTTCTTAAGAAATCCATATAGCGGTCAAAACGATTTTCGACGCTCTGTCCTTTGATCAAAGCGGCTGTAGCGATAGCCCCGGCGTTAATCATCGGATTGAACGGTTTGCTGGTGTCGAAGGACTCCAGCTGGCTGATCGAATTAAAGAAGTCTCCCATCGGTTCCATGCCCACCGTCTGAAACACCCGGTCCTTGCCGAAATCCTGAAGGGCAAGCATCAATCCGATGACCTTCGAGGTGCTCTGCATAGGGATATATTTATCATGGTCCCCGGCGCTGTAACACTTTCCGTCTGTCGTTATGATGCTGACGCCGAGATAGTCTTTATTCGCTTCCCCGTAATCAGGAAGATTCCTATTCACTTTTCCGGCAGACGCATAAGGGCGGCTGTCTTCGATCGCTTCTTCTAAGTAGGAGTTGGATAGGTCCGTCATAGATTTTCTCCTTTTTTGCAGTTCAGTACCCTTTAAGAGAAAGCAGGTAAACAAAAAAGAGCAGCCGATCCGGAGGGGAGCAGCTGCTTTCAGGCTGTAGTAAAAGTCATTCCTTGGAAATGTTCATCGTGTTGATTCTCACGTTCCCCTCATCAGGGCCGTCTGTCACGGGCACAGATTCCGCAGCACCAATGGATCTTTAATTTGGAACGGCCGCTTTCACTGTTGTTTCAAATAGCGCCGGTCTTTCAGGAACAATCTCCAGAATAGGTAGAACGCTGGAATTAAAATCCCGAATCCGACCGCGTAAACGATCAGCATCGGGTAAAAGGTGGAAGCGTTGGTGAACCCATCGCTGACCGTCAAGTCCGGATAGATCAAATACGGCAGGTGAGCGGAGCCATAAGCGTAGATGGCGAACCCGTACTGCAGGACGATCATGATGACGGCAGGGCGGGCCCGTCCTTTTCTTCCATCCGGTTTTTTCAAAAACAAAAGAACATAGCCGATCAGGAAAAACAGCAGGGAAAGGCCGAAAGTGAGCCAGTTCTGCTCAATATTATCAACGATCCATCCAGCTTCCTGCGGAAATGTTCCGATCGTCAGCATGGCGACGGCGATGCTGACAGGTCCGAGCCACAGGGCGTGCTTTCTGAATGTATCATACGCATCCCAGTCTTCAGCTTCCTTGGCATAGTCCATTAAAAAAACCGATGAAATAAACAACTCGGTGGATAAACCGAACAATACGTGCATGTACAGCGTCGGATGGGTCAGAAGCTCTCCGTATTCCAACCGCGGATAGTCATCCTCAAAGCTGATGAATCCTCCAAGGGTGATCGGCAGGATGCTGACGAGCAGGGCAGGGATGATCAGTCCTGTGACGCCGGAGGTGACACGCAGCAGCCCGACAAATTTTCCCGCATAATGCTGAAATACCATAAAGGTGGTGCGGATTGTCAGGAGCAGCAGCCCAAGTGCTACAGGGACGAGCAGGACACTGCTCAAAAGCGTCGTTGCATATGGGAAAAAGGTAACTACCGAAACGACAAAGATGACGAGAAATACATTGGTCACTTCCCATGTCGGAGATAAAAAGCGGTTGGCGATCTGAGAGGCGCTTTTTTCTTCACTTTTTCCATAAATCATCCCCCAGAACCCTGCCCCGAAATCAAGAGATCCGAGCATCGCGTAAATAAACAGCAGGCTCCACAGAATGGTGACGGCCAGTGTTGAAGCTTCCATAAGATGTTCTTCCTTTCTCTGCCTTTATTGAGCGCTCAGGTCACGGCTGACAGGATTGCGTTTGAAATAGAACCGGAGAACGAACCCGGTGACGAACAGCAGGGTAATGTACAAACTCATGAACAGATAGAAGAGAAAACCGACACTCTTGGATTTGGTTGCGGCTTCTCCTGTTCTCAGGACATCCGTAATCGTCCAGGGCTGGCGTCCGATACAGCTGAAGCACCATCCGGCCTCGATGGCCAGTAAAGCCAGCGGACCACTGACCACAAGGATGGCAAGAATCCATCCGGGAAACTCTTTCTTCAGGACGTGTTTCCAGAACAAGGCGGCAAAAGCAACAGCAATGAGGACGGTACCGATGCCGACCATAACGTTAAATAAAATATGGACGTACAAAGGCGGCCACAGCTCCTGTGGGTATTCATTCAGCCCGATCACTTCCGTATCGAAACGGTCGCCGGCGAGAAAGCTCAACCCGTATGGAATTTCAATGGCGTACTTCACTCTCTGATCCTCAAGGGACGTGTAGCCGCCGACAGAAAGGGGGGCATACCGCTGGGTTTCAAACAACCCTTCCGCAGCTGCGAGTTTCCGCGGGTTGTATTCGTGCAGCATTTGAGCGGTTTCGTGACCGTTGATCGCTGTCCCTAGAGACATCAAGGCGCCGAAGTACAGGGCAATCATCAACGCTTTCTTATGATAGGCCCGCTCCTGGTCGGTGATTTTTGATTTCATCAAACGAAGTGCGGCTGCAGAGGCTACAAGAAAAGCCACCGTCATGTAGGCGGAAAGGGTGACGTGAATGGCTGTAACCCCGAAGCTCGGATTGAAAAAGGCCGCCCACGTATCAATATCTGTAATCTCTCCGTTTGGAAGCATACGGAAGCCCGCCGGAGTGTTCATCCAGGCATGTACATCGGTAATTAATATCGCCGAGGCTGTCGCGCCAAGTGCCACGGAGATGATGCTCACAAGCCGCAGTGCTGGCGGAAGGCGGTCTGCGGCATATAAGTAAATCGACATAAAAACCGCTTCAATCAAGAAGGCGAAAATCTCCATTTGGAACGGCAGGGCAATGACCTGGCCGACGATTTCCATGAAATCAGGAAACAGCAGGGATATCATAACGCCTACAATCGTTCCGGAAGCGATCGACACAGCCAGGAGAATAGCGAAGGCCTTTGTCCACCTTCGTGCCAGCAGCGCATAATCATTGTCTTTTTTTATGAAATACATCACTTCAGCAATGATAATCATTACCGGAAGTCCTACGCCGATGGTGGCGTAGATAATATGGAAGCCCAGAGAAGTTCCAAAAAGAGCACGGGCCATGACGACGATATCCATTTGATTTCCCACCTCATAACAAGTTTCAATATCCTGTGGTTATTCTTCCAATGAGGTGGGGGATTATTCGTTAACAGGAACCTTTTTCTAAAAGAACCATATACTCGTTGATGGAAAAGTGTTCCACACCGGAATCCGATGATGTAATGGAAAAATAGGCTCTCGTATGAGTGTCGGCCGACAATAAATCCTGTTCGATCGCGTGTTGTTCAACAGGACATGACTGGGTGCGTGCCACCCAGGACGAAAAGGGGAGGGTCTTTTGTCGTTTCAAGTGTTTCTTGACGGCCAGCGAATGGCCGTAGAACAGGGCTTCCCATTCCGATACCTTCAAGGCGCGGACGTGGCTGGGATCTCTTCTTTTTTCAAAAGCGTTGTAAAATTGGTCCAGCTGATCATCTTCAGGGGCTGTGTTATCAATCATGAGGAAGCGGCCGCCGGGCTTCAGGACGCGGGAGACTTCCGATACGAAGGAGGCAGGCTCAGGAAAGTGGTGGGGAGCAATCCGGCAGGTGACCGCATCGAAATAACCGTCAAGAAAAGGAAGCTCTTCGGCATCTGCTACCACAAACACGATATTGGCCATATCGGAAAGATGAGCGGCTGTGTTTTGGAGCATTTCCTTTGTCAGATCTGTCGCATAAACGCGGTTCACGAACGGCTGCACAGCTTTTGCCACATGACCGCCGCCTGTAGCTGCATCCAGCACCCTCCAGTGTTTTTCCGGATTGAGCCATTCGATCAACAGCTTTAAATCCTCGGGATTGTTGTGGGTGGAGCTTTGGACATAGGCCTCTTTATTTTTGGAGAAGGTTTCCTGTACACGCTGTTTCTGTTCATTTTTCATAGCAGACACCTTTCTTTTTATGAAGTTACATTTATTGTAATCCGCAGCTTCTGGTTTGGATAATACCAATCACCGATCGTCGGTGATAATACAAACAAATCACAGATATAATCATAAAACGTGACAGAAAAATCATAGGGGTGTAAAGTGAAATCCACACGTATAATCCATGTGAAAATGGGCGATGATGGGGATAAGAAACTTTTGACATCCCTGACGTTCCATTGTACGATTAGGAAAGATACGTATAGTTTCATTGACGGGAAGAGTAGACCGATACCCCGACCTGTAGAGAGTCGCTGGCTGGTGAAAAGCGACGGCGGATTTGGTTGAAGATCATCCCTGAGAAGTTCTGCCGAAATGTGTAAGAGTAGGTGGAACCGGCTGACGGCCGTTATCCGTTTTTTACCGAGTGCCGTGCGGCTGGATCTGCACGGAATATGGGTGGTACCGCGGAATGAACATCCGTCCCTGTTTCATACAGGGGCGGATTTTTTGTTTTTCAGGGAAACTGTATCCAGTTGTGTCCCATGTGATTATCTATACAAAAATAAAAGGGTAAGAGGTGGAAGAAATGCGCAGTGTCAATACGAAGGAAGCGGCTCTGGACCGCGAAAATCGTGTCAAAGATTACTGGAAACAAGAAGATGTCTTCCGGCGCTCCATGAATGAGCGCGAAGGCGCGGAAACATTCGTTTTTTATGAAGGACCGCCGACGGCGAACGGACTTCCGCACGCGGGTCACGTACTCGGTCGTGTGATCAAGGATTTTGTCGGCCGCTACAAAACGATGCAGGGCTATCAAGTCCTTCGTAAGGGTGGCTGGGATACCCATGGTCTTCCGGTTGAACTGGAAGTGGAGAAGCAGCTCGGCATCTCCGGCAAACAGCAGATTGAGGAATACGGCGTAGAGAAGTTCATCGAAAAGTGTAAGGAAAGTGTCTTCAACTACGAAAAAGAGTGGCGCGAATTCACGGAATCCATTGGTTACTGGCTCGATATGGATGATCCGTACGTGACCCTTCAGGATCGTTACATTGAAAGTGTCTGGTACATCCTGAGTGACCTGCACAAGCGTAACCTGCTTTCCAAAGGTCACCGGGTTACTCCATACTGCCCGAGCTGTCAAACTACGTTGAGCTCCCACGAAGTAGCGCAGGGTTATGAAGATGTGAAAGACTTGTCCGCAACAGCGAAGTTCAAAGTCAAAGGCACAGAAAATGAATTTTTCCTTGGCTGGACGACAACGCCTTGGACGCTGCCGGCCAACGTTACCCTGGCGGTCCATGCGGATCTGGATTACATCAAGGCAGAAAAAGCCGGCGAAGTTTACATCGTTGCTGAAGCTCTTGCTGAGAAAAATCTTGGAGAGGACTATACGGTCATATCCAGACATAAAGGAAGCGAGTTCAGCGGCGTGGCTTATGAGGCGCCCTTCCCATTCGTGAAGCCGGAGCGCGGTCATTTCGTTGTCGAGGCTGATTTTGTCAACGCCGAAAGCGGTACGGGTGTCGTTCACATTGCCCCCGCCTACGGGGAAGATGACTACAATCTCGTCAAACAACACAACCTCTCTTTCTTTAACGTTGTAGACGGGCAGGGACGCTACACAGCGGATATCCCTCCATTCGAAGGACGTTTCGTGAAAGACTGTGATGTGGATATCGTGAAGTACCTGGCTAATGAAGGACTTCTTTTCCATAAAGAAAAGTATGAGCACAGCTACCCGCACTGCTGGCGTTGTGATTCACCTCTTCTTTATTACGCAATTGAAAGCTGGTTCATCAAAACGACAGAGCTGAAGGATCAATTCCTGGCCAACAATCAGCAGGTCGACTGGCATCCGGACCATATCAAGGACGGACGCTTCGGAAACTTCCTTGAAAATATGGTCGACTGGAACATCGGTCGTAACCGTTTCTGGGGAACACCGCTGCCGATCTGGATGTGTAATTCCTGTGATCATCAATACGCCCCGCACAGTAAAGCGGACCTTCAGGAAAAAGCGATTGGAGATATCGGAGACGTTGAGCTGCACAAGCCATACGTCGACCGTGTTCAGGTCAGCTGTGAGAAATGTGGCGGCACGATGGATCGTGTGCCGGAAGTTATTGACGTCTGGTTCGACTCTGGTTCCATGCCGTTTGCCCAGCAGCACTATCCGTTCGAAAACCAGGATCAGTTTGAGAAGCAGTTCCCGGCTGATGTCATCTGTGAAGGAATTGACCAGACACGTGGCTGGTTCTACAGCCTGCTTGCGGTTTCTACGCTGTTCACAGGTAAAGCACCGTATAAGCGTGTCCTTTCCACCGGTCACATTCTTGATGAAGAAGGCCGTAAAATGTCGAAGAGTAAGGGGAATGCCCTTAATCCGACAGACATCGTTAATAAATTCGGTGCCGATCCATTCCGCTGGGCACTTCTTGCAGACAGTGCACCTTGGAACAACAAACGGTTCTCTGAGCGTGTCGTGATTGAGGCTAAATCCAAAGTGATTGATACCCTTGTGAACACGCACGGCTTCTATACGCTTTATGCCAACATTGACGGCTACACATTCAACAAGGACGAAACCGGTGAGAAGACGCTTCTTGACCGCTGGGTTCTTTCCCGCTTGAACAGTGTGACCGCTGTCGTAGAGGAAGCTCTGGAGGATTATGACTTCACTAAAGGAGCGAAGGCTCTGGAGAAGTATATTGATGAAGTAAGTAACTGGTACATCCGCCGCTCCCGTGACCGTTTCTGGGAAGAAGGCATGACCGAGTCCAAAAAAGCAGCCTACCATACGCTTCATGAAGTGCTTACACAGCTGAGTCAGTTGATGGCACCGTTCACGCCGTTCCTGGCTGAAGATATTTATCAGAACCTGACGGGCGAAAGTGTGCACCTGGCCCACTTCCCGAAAGTGGATGATGCCGTTGTCAACAAACAGCTGGAAAAAGATATGGATGCTGTTCTGCAGGTTGTCGAGCTTGCCCGTGGTGTACGTAACACAGAAGCGATCAAGACGAAGCAGCCGCTTTCGGAGCTTGTGGTTATCCCGGTCAACCCGGACCAGGGCAAAGCACTGGAGGAATACAGCAGCATTATCCGTGATGAAATCAACGTCAAAGAAGTCGTTGTTAAACAGTCTTCCGAGGATCTTGTCCGTTACGAAGTGAAGCTGAACTTCCGCGCAGCCGGACCGGTACTAGGTAAAAATGTCGGTGTCGTCAAAGGCTATCTGGAAAAGCTTTCTGAGGAAGAAGCCGCTGCTGTTGTCAGAAATGAAAAAGCGGTCGTTCCAACAGCTGATGGAGAAGTTGAAGTGCCGATGGATCTATTGAATGTGGAACGTGTTGCCGATGCCGGCTTGTCCATGGGATCCAACCAGGACTTCCACGTGGTCCTTGATACATCCATCACAGAAGAGCTCCGCCTTGAGGGTCTTGCCCGTGAAGTGATCCGTGTCATCCAGGATGAGCGGAAACAGCAGGATCTGCCGATCGATCTTCGTGTCGACATCGCTCTTGCCGGTGATGAAGAAGTACAGGAAGCCATTAAGCAGAACGAACAGCTGATTCGTGAGAATGTCCTCGTTAAGGAACTCACGGTCGGCGAACAAGATGAAATGAAAGAGTATACCGTTGGTGATCATACACTGAAACTGGCTCTTCAAAAGTAAGAATCATCAGCCCCGGCTCCGGCCGGGGCTTTTTTACCGTTCCAGTGTTTTGACTTTTTTTGCAGGATGTCCCAAAATAAAAGACAGATGAAGAGGTGAAAACATGGCAGAAAAGGTATCAAGCACACGATGGTTCGGGATGGCCGTACAAGCCCTTGTCGTTCTTGCTGAAAACGAAGGGCTCTGCCCAAGTGGAAAGCTGGCGGAAAAGCTGGAATCCAAATCTGTGTTCTTAAGAAAAATCCTCCGCCATTTAGTCAAGGCAGGATTGATTCACGCCAAAGAAGGTAGAGAAGGGGGTTATTCCTTAGTGAAAAACCCCGAAGATATAAAGCTGTCTGAAGTTTATGAAGCAATGAGGGCGGAAACTTTTCCGAAGGGGTTCTTCAATGTCGGAGGCAAAGAATGCTTTGCTCCTTCTACAAGGGAATCCTTGATCGAGCTTCGTAATGATATGGAAAGCTGGGTTGTAGCAGGACTTGAAGAGAAAACCATTGCGGACCTGATACAAAAGTAATCGGAACGTTGTTGACAGACTGTCGAGTGGAATCTCGACAGTCTTTTTTTGGATATACACGGGTGGAAAGTGGACGATCTTTTGTTAAACAACAGGCTTTCAAATCCAGTTCATGATTAGGGAAGTCGCGTTCCGCTTATGGCTGGATCTTCGGCTCGTGCTTTTCCCGCAGGCGTCACCACCGAACGATGCACGTGCCCCCGCCAAACGATTTATGAAAAGGCTCTGTTGTGGCTTGGTGTTGTTATTTAACATGTGAGCTCCTATCATCCCTTTCTGTCATGGGATTTGGATGAGGCGGCCTTGGGAATGACTCCCTTTCCCTGCCGTCCCATGCTCTGAGTAAACAACGGACGGTACCCCCAATTCCAGATGGAGACGATTTAGTAATCGTTTAAAATATCAACAACAGACTTTAACAGAGCTTATGAAAAAGGGTCTTAGGACAATAGACGGCTGGGAGCGGAAGGTTATGTTCTGCTTTTTTTATGGATTATCATAAACTGTATTTGACAAAAGAACAGTTAAGTCATATACTGTTCTTGTGATAAATACAGTTTAAAGGAGCATCATGATGTCTCAGAATACAATGAGCAAAGAAGAATATTTAAATAAAGTAAAAGAAATTGATACAACGAAGGAAGCACCGAAGCAGCTGGAGGATACTGATTTTCTAACGGTCGCGAAAGAGCGTCGTTCTGTCCGTCAGTATGATCCGGAATTCAAGATGGACGAAAGTGAAATCCGTGAGATTCTTGAAACTGCGGTTCTTGCTCCATCATCCAGCAACCTTCAACCTTGGAGATTCCTTGTCATTGAAGACCAGGCGGAAAAAGAGAAGCTTCTTCCAATCGCCAACAACCAGCAGCAGATTGTCGATGCATCTGTCGTTATTGCTGTTCTTGGTGACCGTAATGCCTACAAGAATGCGGATCAGATTTACAGCCAGATTGCTGAAAAAGGCAACATGCCTGAAGACGTGAAGAACATGTACGTCAACAGCATCTTCGATAACTACGGCAACTTCCCGAAAGAGCGCCTGGCCAGAATTGCTCATATTGACGGCGGAATCGTCTCCAACCAGCTGATGCTTGCAGCCAAAGCGAAAGGCTATGACACCGTGCCGATGGGCGGTTATGATGAAGCGCAGTTCCTGGAAGCTTTCAATGTTCCTGAAAACTATGAAGCTGTTATGCTGATTTCTCTTGGAAAAGGTACAAAAGCCGGCTTCCAAAAAACACGTCTTCCATTGGATGAAGTTGTTCAGTGGAACCGTTACGAATAAAAAAGAAAAGCCGTCCCGAGACCGGACGGCTTTTCTTATAGTTTTTTTCATACACGGAAGGGAATAGAAGCTGCCTGTCGAATGATGTAGAAGAAGAATATAAAGGAGGCTTCCATATGTTTAAAAAGCTGGC
The DNA here is from genome assembly GCF_009856355.1 of Halobacillus litoralis. Classification (GTDB taxonomy): domain Bacteria; phylum Bacillota; class Bacilli; order Bacillales; family Halobacillaceae; genus Halobacillus; species Halobacillus litoralis_B. The sequence continues at coordinate 62,364 of NZ_WMEW01000014.1, forward strand.
CAGTGATGCCCTCGGGTTGAGTGATATCGGGAGAATTATTTCTAAAGAAGATTTTGATAAGACCCAGTCGGATGATTTTGTCCTAACGGAGGATGGAGAAAAAATCCATTTCCTGATCAAATCAAAAAGTGATGAGTACTGCTTTACGAACCGGGCCCTCATTCATCTCGACGGGGAGAAAGCCTCCAGCAGCAAACGTAACATTCTGCGCTACGACTATTACAAGAATCCAATCCGCAACGTAACCATAGAAACGGCAGGCACCATCGATCTCGATCTGGAAATCAAATTTGCCATCGGCAGTCAGTCCATGAGCATTGATATTGCTAAAGACGAAGGCGAGGCCATTGCCGATCTTTATAAATCCCTTACAGCGATCTCTCAGATTCAGGAGGACCATCAGCTTCATGCCGAATATGCGAGAGAAAGTCTGGAGGCCGCTCGTGATCTTCTGCGCGAAAACCGGTTCCATGACAATCAAGTCTCCTCCGAGTTCAAGGAATCAGTAACGTTCACCTATGAGTGGCTCGCTCAAAAGCACACCGAGCATACACGCAGGGATTTTAAGGACATCTTCGAAAAATACATCCAGAATTAAGCGGCTGATTTTTTTATATCTCCGGTAGTTCAGATTATGGTCTTCTGCATTCACATTGTCCGATCAGGAGTATCTTTTGAACTGTGGGATACGCAGCATGCTGATAAAGGAAAAAAGTACAACCCGTACAGGAATTCAATCGCTTGAATCCCTGTACGGGTTGTCTGTTATTGTTCTGTTCTTTTCTTAAAGTTACTGCTCCAGTTCCTTGAGTTCGTACAATGGAACTTTCTGAACGATGTTCGGCTGATCGGTCGGGTGAATCCTTGCCATTTCATTGCGTTCAATTACTTCTTCAATATAAATCTCCCGGTCCTTATGATGGACCTGGATCATATCAGGGGAGTGGAAGATTTCATTGGCTCGCTCTTTGTTCATCATGGAGACCTCCTGTCGTTTACGTTTACTTTCTGCCTCCACGACGGTTTATATGCATCACCGCTCGATAATGAAATCGAGCTTTTTTTTGACTCCGTCCAAAAACATCTCCAGAGAAACTTCCTCTTCATACACGTACAATAGAAATTCGAACGCCAGGGAACTGTAAATGATTTCGGCAGCCTGATTGGCGTTGAAACCCCTGGACAGCAGCTTTTTTTCCTTCATATCATTCAAAAGAACAATCATTTCGTCCACCAGCATAAAGTCGATGCCGATCATCTTTCTGCGATTTTCTGCGTCGTTCTCCATGGCGGGGAAGAGGCTGTTCATCATTTCTTTGAACACGGATTTATCCATCGATGTGAACTCCTTCATCCGGTTCCATAAGTACGTATAGATCATTTCCGCCGGCTTTTGATTCGTCGATGGATGGACCTCTACAGAGGTGGTCTCCAGCTGTTGAATAAAGCCTTCAGAAAAGGAATCAATAAACAAATCCATCAGTGATGGGTAGGTACGGGCAGCTGACACTTCAGAAACTTCCGCCTGTCCGGCGATTTCCTTTACGCTCGTTCCACTGAATCCTTTGGTGGAAAAGAGGCTGTGGGCCGCCTTCAGCATCCGCTCCTGTTCTTCTTCGTTCATGTGCATAGGGAATCAGCTCCTTCAAAACAGTAAGTACTCTCTTTTTTGAGTGTACGCTCTTTTTCAGGAAATGCAACGGAATCTAAGCGTGATCCAACATCCGGTTCAGGGCAAGACGTGCCGGCCCGGCCACCTGCTCTTCCACTTTGATCCGGTTTGGAGGGTGTCCTTCAGCCAGCGATTCGAGCGCCCATGCCAAATGGGGAAGGTCAATCCGATTCATCGTCAGACATGGACACATGCGGGGGTTGAGGGAAACGATCTGTTTATCCGGATGTTCCTGAATAATCCGGTTGACGAGATTCATTTCCGTACCGACTGCCCACGCACTTCCTGGGGGAGACTGTTGGATGGACCGAATGATCGTATTGGTGGAACCAGAGATATCGGACGCTTCGACAACCTCTCTTGAGCACTCCGGATGAACGATGATCTTCATATCCGGGTATTCCCGGCGGATGTGATCAACATTAGCTGTGGTGAAGTTTTCATGTACAGAACAGTGGCCCTTCCACAAAATCACCTGCACCTCGTCTAAAGGGCCGTCGCATACCAGCTCTTCACGAATCGGATCCCATACGGCCATGTTGTCCAAGGAAATGCCAAGTTCGTATGCTGTGTTCCGGCCAAGATGCTGGTCAGGGAGGAATAACAGGCGGGGCTTCTTGGAGAATGCCCATGAAACCATATCAGCAGCATTGGATGAGGTGACCGTCGCTCCTCCGTGTGCGCCGACAAATGATTTGATCGCAGCTGTGGAGTTGACGTAGGTGAGGGGGAGGATCGTCTCCCCGTACAAGGTGGTTAACTGCTCCCACGCCCGTTCCGTCTGACGGATGTCAGCCATATCGGCCATGGAACAGCCGGCCCGCATATCCGGGAGGTAGACGTACTGATCGTCTCTCGTCAAAAGGTCCGCCGTTTCAGCCATAAAGTGAACACCGCAGAAAACGATGGCTTCCGCCTCCTGTTGGGAGGCGGATAACTGGGCAAGCTTCAACGAATCTCCCCGTGCATCGGCGAATTGGATGACCTCATCTTTTTGGTAGTGGTGACCGGGAATGAATAACCGCTGTCCCCATTCTTTTTTCACTCGTCTGACGGTCTCTTCAAGCTCAGGGATGGACAGCTGTTTGTAGCGGTCAGGAAGGGAGGGACGAGTCGTATTCAGGGTTTCAAAAAGCTTCAATGGATTTCCTCCTTTGTTAAAACGGCTCGGGCGCTGAAATCAAGGGAACGGACGCTATGTGTTAAAAAACCAAGGGAAAGATAATCAACCGTCAAATGCCGGTAGTCTGAAAGGTTTTCCAAGCTGATTCCACCGGAGGCCTCCGTCGTGATGGTATTGGGAATGGAAGGAAGCATCCGCGCAATGTCTTCAGGGGGCCGGTTATCAAACATAATGCAGTCCACTCCTGCATCAACGGCCTCCAGAATCTGCTCGTCCGTTTCGGTTTCCACTTCGATTTTCACCATATGGCCGACTTTTTCTTTTAGATGCCGGACGGCGTTCGTCAAAGACCCGTAAAAAGCGATATGGTTATCTTTCAGCATCACGGCATCATAGAGACCGAATCGATGATTGTATCCGCCCCCTGTTTGGACGGCGTACTTTTCAAACAGGCGGAGACCGGGCGTCGTTTTTCTCGTGTCACAAAGACGGATCTTTGGATTTTCCAGTGCCTGGACCGCTTGTTTCGTCAATGTTGCAATCCCGCTCATACGCTGGATGCAGTTAAGGATCACCCGCTCTCCTTTAAGAAGATCCACCATCGGCCCACGTATCTCTGACAGGCAGGTCCCTTTTCTAATATCGGCGCCGTCGGGAACGAGCACGTCTGCCTTGATCCTTTCATTAAGGAGATGACAGACGTCCGTGATGATCCACCCACCACAAAAAACCCCTTCTTCTTTGGCGGTTATGCGCAGAACCCCCTGCTGGTCAGCGGGGAACAGCAGGTCGGTGCTGACATCATAGTCTCCAATATCCTCGAGTAAAAATTCCTTCAGTTTATCCAAGCGTTTGATGCGGTTCACGATATTGCCTCCTTTGTGTGCGATTGCAGCCGGATGGTTCGATCCTTCCACTCGGCTTGTTCTTTTGGATAGTCGGAACGAAAATGGCTTCCCCGGCTTTCTTTTCGTTCCAAGGCTGCGGTCGTAATCAGCCGGGATGTCTGCAGCAGGAATAACGCCGTCACCTGCTCCTTCGTCAGCCGGCTCTTATCAAGATTGGAAACCACCGGAAAAGAATCCAGCCATGCTTGGTGTGCGGTCAGATCATCATGGTTTCTCATTATTCCTGCTGCTTCCATCGTCCGTTTCTGAATATCCTTTATCCCCGGGAGAACGAGGGAATCAGGAGGAGGCACGCTTTTTTTCTGTTTCCGTGCGGGAAGGAGGGTGGACTGCGCGTTCAAAAAACGTGCCGTCCTTCTGCCGAAAACAAGTCCTTCCAGAAGGGAATTGCTCGCCAGCCGGCTGGTTCCGTGCACTCTTGTACATGCCGTTTCTCCAATGGCGTATAAACCGGGGACATTCGTTTTTCCATTTCCGTCTGCTTTCACACCTCCCATAATAAAGTGACAGCCCGGGGCCACAGGAAGGAGACCTTGATTGATATCAACATCATGCTTCAGGCAGAGGGCAGTGATGGAAGGAAAGCGTTCCTGAAAACGGGAGACGCCGCGGATATCCAAAAAGACTTTCCTGCCCATCCGATGGTAGTGGAAGATGGTCTGGGCCGTCGTGTGGCGGGGGGCCAGATCTTGAAGCGGATGGACATCTTCCATGATTCGTCTGCCATCCTCATCGACAAGGACAGCTCCCTCTCCTCGGACAGCTTCTGAAATTAGTCCAGCACCATGACCGTCTATGTAAAGAAGCGTGGGATGGAACTGGATATATTCCATATCGATCAATTCAGCTCCAGCCTCATAAGCGAGAGCGATACCATCCCCTGCAGCTGTTTCTGCATTGGATGTGCACGCATATACTTGTCCGCACCCTCCTGCAGCGAGCACGGTTTGGGGAGAAACAAAGGTATGGATATTTCCGCCCGTATCCTTACTTCGTGCACCAAAGCACTGTCCTTGATCATTCATAAGTAATTCAAAGACAAAATGATGTTCCATAACCGTCACGTTTGGCGGAAGAGCTCTAGTCAAGGATTCCACAATCCTCCTGCCTGTTTGGTCGCCGCCTCCATGGACAATCCTGTTTTGTCCATGAGCACCTTCCCGGCCGAGCTGAAAATGCCCTTGATGATCTTTGTCAAATGCGCAGCCGATGGAATCCAGCTCATGAACGACGGAAGAAGCTTCCTGTGTCATGATTTGAAGGGCCTGTCCTGCGCTTGTGCTGCCACCAGCATTGACGGTGTCGCTGTAGTGAAAAGAGGGACTGTCCCCCGCCCCAAGTGCTGCCGCAATCCCGCCCTGTGCCAAATAAGAATTGCTATGGTGAAGGGAGGACTTTGTGAGTAATATCACATTCATTGTCGAGCGAAGGTGTCTGGCGAGCTGCAGGGCAGAAGCCCCGCCTCCAATGATCAAAACATCTGCCATCATGTGTCTCTCCTTATTGATGTATATACTCATGTATTGACACTAATGTTCACATAATTTTAAACTGAAGGCAAGCGTTTTTTGAACAGGAGGATTGATTATGAATCGATATTTTGATTATGCGGCCACCAGCCCGGTGGATCCGGAAGCCTTAGAAGCTTATGTCCATGCATCCACCTATTATTATGGGAATGCAGGGAGTCTGCATGATGCGGGAACAAAGGCGTCGTCCCTTCTCGAACACTGCCGGAACCGGCTGGGCGATCTGCTTCAAGCAGAGTCCAGGGGAATTGCGTTTACAAGTGGGGGAACAGAAAGTAATGAGCTGGGATTGTCGGCACTGATGAGTGCAGGAGAGGGGAACCACCTGATTATCTGCGGGGGGGAACATTCTTCTATTCATAACATCGCAGAGCGTATGAAAAACCGTGGAGTAAGGGTTACTAAAACGCCGCTGCTTCCAAACGGGCAGGTTGATCTGGATCATCTGGAAAAAGACCTGTGCGATGACACAGCCGTCGTAGCCCTGCAGCACGTCAACGGCGAAATCGGATCGATTCAGCCGGTCGAAGAAGCGGTCCGGATGGCAGGGGAATACGGGGCTCTAATTCATTGTGACTGCGTCCAGTCCTTCGGGAAAATCTCTTTAGCCGACCTCGGTTCCACCGTGGACAGTCTCGCGGTGTCCAGCCATAAAGTGTATGGTCCGAAGGGAGTGGGGGCTGTATACATACGTCCGGAGCTGTCCTTTCAGCCTCTCACTCCGAACGTCAATCATGAAAACGGTGTGCGGCCGGGGACCGTAGATGTACCGGGAGTAGCTGCGTTCGTCACAGCGGCGGAAAAGGCTGTGACGCATCTGGACACACGGGCAGCTTACACTCAACAGTTAAAAGCGGTTTTTTTTGAACAGTTAACAGCACAAGGCTGGCAGCTGGTGGGAGATACGAGGCATCAATCTGTGCCTATCGCAGGGCTGATGCTTCAGGGGTGGGAGGGACAGTGGATGATGCTGGAAGGCAGCCGGAAAGGGTACTTCTTTTCCACAGGCACCGCCTGCCGCGTGAATTCACAAAAGCCCTCTTATACGTTAAGTGCCATGGGGATCGGAAAAGAGGCGGCGAAGTCTTTTATCCGGATATCCTTCAGTCATGAGCATTCGGAAACAGATGTTTTGGATCTAGCCCATCATTTGAATCCATATCTGCAGCAGAGGGTTGATTGAAAAAGAGGGGATGGGACATGCCTGCTCTCTTTCTTTCATACAATGAGGGGAAGGAGGGATAGGATGGGGATCTTTCATGAATTTAAGCAGTTCACCATCCGGGGGAGCGCTGTCGATATGGGGGTGGGGATGGTCCTTGGAGCTGCATTCAGTGGTTTTATCGACTCCCTCGTGACCGATCTGCTTCTTCCTCCCATCGGTGTGTTGTATTCGAGTATGAATTTCGAAAATATGTTCATCAGTCTGGACGGGCTGTTCTACCCTTCACTGGCAGCAGCGAAGGAAGCGGGAGCAGCGACAATCAATTATGGTTTGTTTATCACAGCGTTTATCCGGTTTATCATTATTTTGTTTGCAGTTTTCCTCGTTGTACGACAGATGAACCGTTGGAAAAAACCGCATCAGCACCCACTGGATGGACTGACTAAAAAAGAATGTCCTTACTGCTGCCTGCCCATCCCGCCCCGGGCGGTGATCTGTCCCCATTGTTCTTCTTCGCTGGAGGACCAGAGGAATCCCTCCCGGTCACGCGGACTCACATGGAGGATCAAATGAAAGAAGGCGCAGGTGAACTGCGCCTTTGATGTTGTAGGTTATTCAGCTGAATCATCTTCAGATTCTTCTTCGGAACCTTCTTCAGAATTTTCGCCTTCCATTTCACTGGAATCCTCTGAGCCTGTATCACCGGAGTCCTGCTCTTCGGTCTGTTCCTCTTCTGTTCCGCCTTCCTCTTCACTTTCTCCACCGCAGGCCGCCAGTGTTAAAACAGAGACCATCCCTAATGCCAACAACCATTTTTTCAACATAAGTAAACTCCCCTTTCAAAAGTGAGGTACGTCCACAAGATACCCCTTGATTGTTAAGATAAATTGAACAAATTGTTATATTATGGTAAAGTCTAGCTATTTAAACACATTTGGTGCGGAGGCCGGGGGCTTATGGAGGGATTTATTTCCTGAGTGTGAGAGGAAGGGATTTGTTGATTTGGGACACCCTACGACTATGAAGATGTAGGAGGTGCCCTTTTGCGAAACAAAGTCAGCAGCTGGTGTCTCGTCAGTATGGCTTCCATTCCTCTTGTCATGACGCTTGGCAATTCGATGTTAATTCCTGTGCTTCCGATTTTTGAAAAGAAAGTGGGCATTACGTCTTTCCAGTCCAGTACGATCATTACCAGCTATTCGATTGCCGCCATTATTCTCATCCCTATTGCTGGTTATTTATCGGACCGCTTCGGCAGGAAAATGATCATCCTGCCCAGTCTCGTTCTGGCTTTCATCGGGGGATTGATTGCCGGTTTCGCCTCCTGGAGGCTGGATGACCCGTTTCTATGGATCACCATCGGCCGTGTCCTTCAAGGAATGGGGGCGGCAGGAGCGACCCCTATTATCCTCCCTCTTGTGGGGGACTTGTACAAGGATGATGATGCGAAAGCAAGCTCCTGTCTTGGAATCATTGAAACGTCCAATACGTTTGGGAAGGTACTGAGCCCCATCCTGGGAGCGGCTTTTGCAGCCGTTTTATGGTTTCTGCCGTTTTTCTCAATCTCCTTTTTCAGTTTGATATCGATCGGGCTGGTTTTTTTCTTTATTCAGGTTCCTGAAGGCGGGAAAGAGGACCCGCAGCCGCTGAAGCTGTTTCTTCAGAAGACAAAAGAAATCTTCAAGCGGGAAGGGGCGTGGCTTTATCCGGTTTTTTTAATTGGCGCTTACGCCATGCTCGTTTTATTTGCCGTTCTCTTTTTCATGTCCGATATGCTGGAGAAGGTGCACGATATTAAAGGTGTAAAGAAAGGGTTTGTGCTTGCTGTGCCTTTATTCACCTTGTGTATGGCCGCCTTTGTGACCGGCCGGAAAATTAAAGGGGACACGCGCGTGATGAAAAAGGTGCTGCTTTTTTCCCTTGTGGCTGCCGCCGGGGGTGTTGTCTTTACTGGATACGTGCATGAACAGCTGTTATGGCTGCTTATTGTGACGAGTGTCCTTGGAACAGCTATTGGAGCGATGCTGCCAACGCTGGATGCTCTGATTACAGAAGGTATTGAAAAAGAGGAGAGAGGAACGATCACCTCGTTTTACAGTTCCTCAAGATTTATAGGAGTAGCTGCAGGGCCGCCGTTGATGTCTCTGTTGATGAAAGAATATATAAATATCAGCTGTATCGCAGCCGGTGTGTCAGGTGTGGTATTGTTTGTGATTGTATGGAAGCTGGTTCAGCCGGATAAACAAAAAACGGCATAAAAAAATGCCCGGCGCCTGCGTATGTCTTATTTTGAAGGAGATATCCGGGAGCCGGCCATCCGTATACCGCAGTCAGGGTTCCTGGAAGTATAAAAAACCTGTAGGGAAACACAAGGTTTCTCTACAGGCTTCGGCGCTCTTTGTGTGAGCGTTTTCTGCGTTTCAGCAATGTTCGTTGTAGGCGTTTGTCAAGTTCGCTGTGATTTCTTCCACTTCATAGTCTTCGATGTCTTCTCTAGGAATGAAGTGGACGACCTGTCCGTCTTTCAATAAAGCCATAGACGGGGAGGACGGTTCATATCCTTCAAAGTAATCACGCATGCGTGCCGTCGCCTCGCGGTCCTGTCCGGCAAAAACCGTCACGAGATGTTCCGGCGCCTTTTCATTATTTAAGGACTCTTTTGCAGACGGGCGCGCAAGTCCTGCGGCACAGCCGCATACGGAATTGACGACAACGAGGGATGTTCCCTTCGTTTCGCTGATAAACGTATCCACGTCCTCCGGGGTCGTTAATTCAGTAAAGCCGGCGTTTGTCAGTTCATCACGCATCGGCTGGGATATTTCTTTCATATACTGCTCATACGGGTTCATGGGGTGGACCTCCTATTATTGTTTTTGCTGGGTGGCCTGTGTCATTTGATGCCACACAGAACCCTTAGCTTCTTCTCCGCCTTCGATTCTTTCAATGGCCATATTCACCTGCAGGCGAACTTCGAATTCCGGGTCATCTGCTGCTTTTCTTAAGGCAGGGAGGGCGGATTCATCTCCGAGTTCATAGAGGAACATCGCTGCACGCCAGCGGACAAGCTTGTTGGCATCGCGTAAGGATTCCATCATTTTAGGCATAGCTTCCTTGAAGCCGAGATCGGATAAGCAGTCGCCCGCTGTACGCCGGACAGTAACGGTCTTATCATTGAGCGCCTTATATAGATATGGCAGGGTTTCCAGCTCCTCAATCATACCAAGATAGGCAGTTGCGAGCCTGCGGATCGATGCCTTCTCATCATCGAGGGCTTTATCGAGAATCCGGTAATCGCCGGCGGTTGGATTCATGCGGTCGAGCGCCGCATAACGGACCTTCCAATCCTCATGATCCAGCGTCTCCAAAGTGATCCCGCCTTGTTTGGCCTCTTGATCTTCGACAGGGATCTCCTCATCAAACGCTTGTTTAACGAGCGTTTCCAGTCGGTTTTGATCATAGCTTGCGGAAATTTCTTCTTGTACCTGGACGCCGATTTCCTGGATATCGCCATAACGGGGGCTCTGCTCCACCCACTTGCGCTCCATTATCATGTTCGGAGAGGCGGGAGAGGCTTTCATAGCCGCTTCCATAAAGCGTTCAGGAAGTCCCACGCGTTTTTCCTCATCTCCTTCTTCGAGCTTCACCTGCATCGGAAGTCCTTTGAACATTTGGATGAAAACGCGTACTTCACCGAAATGCTCGTCCGGCTGAGCCGGTTCTTCGGTCCCGTCTGCAGCTTCTGCTTCGCCAAAGACTTCACGAACTTGTGGAAGGATGGCTTCCCAGGACACACGTGCATTTCTTTCGAGGGCTATAAAGTCCGTGACATGATAGGCCCCCTTGACGCCTTCTACAGCAAAAAGCTGCTTGATGAAAGCCGGTGACTGATCAAGGTCATCGTCTTTTTTGTAGTTATGCGTTTCGCCGTCCGGGAGTGTCTCACTTAAGTTAATCTTCATGGAGTTCGGACTGGGTGTCGGTTCAATCGAAACAATTTTCATTCAACATTCCCCCTAAACGTTGCTTATTGTCCCATTTTACCAAAGATAAGCAGCGGCTTCCAAAAATCCCTCTCCTGTTTCTTCATTTGTTCTGACAAAAGAAGGAAGGGTAAAAAATGAAACCATTTGGAAAAAAAGAACGTATGAATAGTAGAGAAAAAGGAGGGGCAGAAATGTCAGAAGCAGTCATGCAGCTGAAAAATGTAAAAAAGACGATCGGCAAAAAAGAGATCATTAAAGGATTGGATTTTGAAATTCATGCTGGAGAGGTTTTCGGGTTCCTCGGGCCGAACGGGGCCGGAAAGACGACGACCATCCGGATGATGGTTGGATTGATTCAGATGACGGAAGGCGATGTGGTCATTAAAGGGCACAGCATCAGCAGAGATTTCAAGCAGGCAATCCGCCATGTCGGGGCCATCGTTGAAAATCCGGAAATGTATCCGTTTCTGAGTGGATGGAAGAACCTCGTCCACTATGCAAGGATGATGCCTGGAATTACAGAAGAGAGGATTCATGAGGTGGTCCGGCTTGTCGGACTCGAAAAACGAATCAAAGAAAAAGCGGGAAAGTATTCCCTCGGAATGAGGCAGCGGCTCGGTATTGCCCAGGCTCTTCTCCACAACCCTTCTGTTTTGATTCTTGACGAACCGACCAATGGACTGGATCCTTCGGGGATCAGGGAAATACGCGCCTACATAAGAAAACTTGCAGAAGAAGAAGGAGTGGCTGTCATCGTTTCCAGTCACATCCTATCCGAGATGGAAATGATGTGTGACCGGATGGGTGTCATAAAAAATGGCGAGCTGATTTCCATTCAAATGGTTCATGAAACACAGCAGCGGGAGGATGTCGAAGTGGTATTCACGGCCTCGCCGGTAGATCAAAGTGCCACAGTCTTGAAAGAGCTCACTGGAAAGGACGTGGAAGCAGGAGAAGAGACGTTGACCGTCCAAATGGCGAAAGAGGCGATTCCTGATGTCGTTTCCGAACTCGTTCAAAAAGGCATCCGGATCTATGGTGTGAATATCCACACTTCTACGCTCGAAGATAAATTCTTAGATTTGATTGGAGAGGGAGCTGTTGAGTAATTTTTTTCAATTAGTCAGAAATGAATGGATGAAGCTGTTCCACCAAAAGTCCACCTGGATTATGATGGCCATTCTGGCTGTTTTGGTACTAGGGGCTGGTATACTCTTTAAAGTGGATGCAGCCTTTACAAACGGCGAAGTGCCCAACGGGGACAATTGGAAGCAGGAGCTGCAGGAACAGAATGCCCAGCTTATGGAGGGCTCCCAGGAGGATCTGAAGTATCCAGGGTACCAGAATGTTCAGGAAAACCAGTATCGGATTGAAAATGACATTGCACCGACAGCTTATAACGGGTGGGATTTCGTTGGAGATAATCTCGGCCTATCCGGACTTGTCGGGTTGTTTGCCATTATTGTTGGTGCCGGTATTGTAGCGAATGAATTCCGTTGGGGTACGATCAAATTGTTGTTGATCCGGCCGCTGTCCCGTCTGAAAATTTTATTGTCCAAATATGTGACGGTGCTTACATACACTTTGGCTATGATGGTGTTTTTGTATGTATTCTCTTTGATTACGGGCGCGGCTTTGTTTGGAATGGACGGTTTTTCACAACCCCATGTGTATCAACAGAACGGTGAATTTCAGGACGCCGGCCTGCTTTCCTTTTCGCTTTTGAAATATGGCTTGAGTCTTATTGAATTAACCATCATGACGACTTTTGCGTTCATGATTGCTGCTATATTCCGGAATACCTCTCTTGCTATTGGTTTGAGCATTTTCTTAATGATGGCTGGGAGTTCCGTCATTTTCTTCCTCATTGAAAAAGAATGGGCGAAATTTATTCTTTTCGCTAATACGAACTTGAACCAGTTTGTGGAAGGATCACCGATCATCTCCGACCTGACTCTCGGGTTTTCTATAACGGTTTTAGCGGTATATTATATAGTATTCCTGCTATTATCCTGGATATTTTTCACGAAGCGCGATGTCGCTGGATCATAATTGAAGGAGGAATTGGATATGAAACGAACAGCAGAAATTGTCCTTACGGTTATCGGTATTGTCCTGTTCGGACTGCCGGTGATTTTTTCAGGGATTATGTTGAATGCTAAAGAAAATCAAGCCTTTCAAGCTGAAATAGAAAGAGCCGTGAATTCTCAGGACATGAATATGCAGGGCCTGAATGTTAACCAAATCATTGATATGGTAGGAACAGTGAGTATTGTTATTATTGTTGCTGCATTGATTGCCATCGGTCTTGGAATACTGGCCATTTTCTTCCTTAAAGGGGATAAGAAGCCGAAAGCCGCCGGTATCATTCTGATCATTACAGCGATTGTGTTTACATTTGCTACATTCGGTCTTGGACTGTTCGGAGCTGCACCCTTCCTGATTGCAGGTATTGTTGCTCTTGTACGTAAGAAAAAATCCACGGTTGAAGATGGCGGCACGATTGATTATTAATAAAAAAGCTTGTAAAGAAACCCCTGTTTCTTTACAAGCTTTTTTATTTTTTACCGCCGGGAGCGTAAGCCCCTTCCCTTTCCGCGCCCGAGCTTCCTCACAAAACCCATGCTCGGGGATCTCGGGCCACTCGTTCTTCCGCAGAAGTGGAAGGGGCTGCTCCTTGGGGATTCTTTAAAATCGAAAAAGACCCTCTTTCACCCCGCTCACCCTTGCAGGAGGGAGGACAGTCCTTTTCATATTCCGGCAGGCAGCTGTCATCAGCGCCTGCGCTTTCCCTTTTTCTTTTCCACGCAGGCGGCAACAGCGCAGCCCATGCCGTTCTTTGTAATCTGCGAACCTGCATAGGGCAGAATCTCTCCTATATATGCGAATGTCGGCACGAGGAGCGTTCGGTGGTGAGGCCGTGCCCGCGGCATTCATCCACCAACAAGCGGAATGTGACCCTTTACGCGACAAATGGACAACTCGAACTGGTTAACTCAGGCTTTTTCTACAGCCAAAGCACAGCCGCGGCTGTGCTTTTTTCAGTCCATACAGCGGTTTTGTCCGTCGACTTCGATGGTCTGCCGGTCATATACTCGTCCATGCTGGGGTTGAAACCCGCTGCCTCCGCAAATCCGGCACGTGTAACGCCATTCCTCATCATCTATCAAAAGCCCATCACCGTTACAGGCAAGGCACAATTTATCCTGCGTCATAGCTGAACCCATCCTTCCATAAAGATCATACTCTGCTTACTTTTTCACAGGGAGAATTTGTTATGCAGGGATTATGATTTTTCAGAAAGGGGAATGCACTAATCATTGGAGGGATGAGTCATGAGCAGGGAAGAGGATCACGTGGAAGAACAGGAAGAGCATGAAGAAATAAAAAATGGAAAGAAAATAGACCGGCCCGGCCGGCAGTTCTATATTCCATCCCAGATTGTCGACGAATTCGGGGAAAAGGGAAGGGATCACTTAAATAAGCCGTTCCGGGCCCAGTTTCTGCTTGCTTTAACAGCCGGGTCTTTTATGACGTTTGGCGCGGTATTCTCCATTCTTCTTGCTGTTGGAGTGGAAACGAAAGGCATCTACCACTTGTTATCCGGTCTGGGATTTGCCGCAGGGTACTCGATGGTTTTCATCTCCGGAGCAGTGTTGTTCACAGAAATTAACGTTCTTCTGCCTTCATACTTATTTAACAAACAGGGTTTGATGAGCAGGAACATTTATAAATTCTGGTTATCTTCTTATATCGGTAATATTCTCGGTGCCTTTATGGTTGCTGTCCTTATCTATATGTCCGGATCCTTATCCAGTACGTTTAATACGGAGTTGTCCATGTATCTGGATCATAAGATGAAATTTCTTGATCATGGATGGAAAGGTTGGTTCCAGATTCTGATTTCCGGTGTACTGGCCAACTGGCTGATCGGTATGGCAGCGTTCCTGACCACGGCTGCCCGTGATATTACAGGGAAAATTCTGGGTACGATGCTGCCGGTTATCCTGTTTGTCGCTGGTAACTTCCAACACAGTGCAGCAAATATGGGTTATTTCAGCATGGGCTTTCTTCTTTCAGATCAATATACATGGTATGAATATATCTTACTCAACCTGCTTCCCGCCAGTATCGGGAACTTGATTGGAGGAGGAATTCTCGTGTCGCTGCTGTTTTCCTATGCCTACAAGGAAGATATTCAGACAACACTTGGAAGAAACAATGGTTCAAAGAATAAGTAAGAAAAACCCCCCCGCTGCAACCGAGGCCGCTGAAAAACTCCTTCCTATCAAGAGAAGTGGTTAAAGGTCGTTTTTGATTCTCTCGAATCGCTTGTCGATGGATGCCTGCCGCGGGCACGGCCTCAGCTCACTTGGTCAAGAAGATCATTTGAGCAAGCGGATCTTCAGCTCGCGCTGTTCCCGCAGGCGTCACCATCGAACACTGATCGTGGAATCAACGGCGTCTCATCTAAAAAGAGTGATTTTCTTTGATTTATAAAAGAAAATCACTCTTTTTTCATTTAAAACAGTGAGAATTTCAAACAAAGGGTTGAAGAACCGTGAAAAATGGAAGCGAAGAATAGTGAATTAAATCCGGGTCCCGGGCAGGCGGCTTGTGATCAAGCCTTTGATCACAAGCTTCTATCTACTCAAATAACAGCACTTCAAGGTCTTTGTTATAGGAATGCACCAGCATGGCCTGAAGCTGGCCGCGGTGATGGTACATATGGGCGACGATCTGGACGAGCCATTCATACCGTGTGTAGCGCACGTCCCACCAGGAAGTCGTCTCTTCCTGCAGTTCTTCTTCTGTATAATATTCAAACTGGGCTTTCAACTGAGCGAAATTATGAAAGAGGTGATCAAGGATCTCGTCTTTCGATTTCATGTTGACCGTTTCGTAGAATCTCTCCATCTTTTCCTTAGAGGCCCCTTCTGTTATGTATCCGTCGGCAGCTGGAATGGTTGCGATATGAGCGAGCAGTTCGCCGATGGAGTATTTCCCCCGGGTCGGTCTTAACTGCATGTCTTCTTCTGTAAGCTGGCCAATAATTTCAGAAAGGGAGGCGATGACTACTTCCAACTGATGAAACGCACTTTGACAATACATATTCATAAGAACACAACCTCATTTGTAATGGTATTTCATGTTTTACTTCTGCGGATTCTGTCTGAATTCCTTGTTGAGGTGAAAAACTACATAGAACGACGAAATGTGAGGAGTTTTTCAGTACCTATATTTCATAAAAACGATTGACTCTCACGCTGCGTGAGCGCTTATGGTTAAAGAGGAGGTGATGATCGATGTACAAAGTGAAGGAAATGGCGGATCTGACAGGGACCAGTATCCGCACGCTGCATCACTACGACGATATCGGGCTGCTCACACCGAAATGGACGAACGAAAAAGGTTATCGGTTTTATGGAGAAGATGAGGTGAAGAGGATGCAGCAGATTCTTTTTTTCAAAGAGATGGACCTGCCGCTGACCAGGATTCAGCAGATCCTCGAAAACCCGGACTTCAATGAAGCGGAGGCCCTTCGTCAGCATAAAGCTGTACTATTGAAGAAAAAGGAACGGCTGGAAAAGCTGATCATGTCTGTCGATCAATCTCTGAATTCCCTGCAAGGAGGTAAAGTGATGACGAATGAAGACAGGTTCAGGCCCTTTAACAAAAAGGAAATTGAAAAGCATCAACAGCAGTATGCAAAAGAGGTGGAAGGACGCTGGGGCCATATGGACGCCTATAAAGAATCTAAACGAAGGACAGATCAGTATAAGGATGAGGACTGGAAAAAAATCCAGGAGGAAAGCATGGAGATTGACCGCAGCCTGTCAGCAGGAATGAAAGATGGTCCGGATGATCCGGAAGTGCAGCGGCTGGTGGATGAAAAGCGCAGACATATCACGACCTATTTTTATCCCTGCACCCTTGAAATCTTTCAAGGGCTCGGAAGTATGTACGTGCATGACCCGAGATTTAAGAAAAACCTGGATCAATGGGGAGAAGGGTATGCCGTCTTCCTCAAAGAAGCCATCGACATTTATTGTGACCGTTTCTCCTCTTGAGATGATGGAGGCCGCCTATCCGGGCAGCTTCCATCTTATTTTTTTATCTCGGCCGGCAGATCAAGCCGTTATGAACTTTAATATAACCATGTCTGAGGATGTCGAAGCCGTTCTCATACATATATAAGCCCATCTGCTCAACGGTCATCAATTCTCTGTAAGTGTGATTCATCACGTCAGCCATCACATGATAATACAAGCGGGAGCGGAGCTGGTTCCTCGGGGTCGTAAGAACAGCATAGCCGTTGTCTTTCAAAAAACGCCTGTGCCAGTCCACCGCTTCCTGTTTATATTCATCGGGGAAATGTTCCAGCAGACCAACCGAAAGTACAATGTCAAACTCTTTTCCATAAGGAAGGTTCCGGATATCATCGACCACATATTCAATGTTCAAGTCATCCTTATAGATGATTTTATCCTGACCTGTTTTAGGGTTGTGGCCGAGAAAGGGGTAGCTTTCCGGAAACTCAGCAAACCGTGTCGTTTTACAGTATTCATCGTAATCAACCATAACGATCTCAGCACCGGGATACATGGCGCCCAGCTGCATGGCTTCATATCCCTCTGCGGCTCCTAGAAAGAGAATCCGGGGACGATGGACAAGCAGTCCTTGAAAAAGGGCTCTTTTTCCCCGTGGATCCCAGATTCCGTCCTGGATCCGGTGAACGTAATTCCATAAATGCAGCTGTACAAGATTACCGAGCGCGTGACTGACCTCAGAGGGCTGGAAGGACCGGAGGCTGCTCAGGAATTCCTGTTTTGTCCGGTCTTTTTCCAGGGGCACATCTTTCATGAACCACTCATGGAAGGCCCTGTTGAAATAGGTCCAAGATGTATGAGGGTCCATCGCTTTTTCATGGGTTTTCTCCCATGCTTCACGTTCTTTGGCGTATTTTTTAACTTCAAAAGGTTTTCCGATGTCCTGCCAGGACAGCATGGACCAGTCGGATACTGTATTGACGCGGACGAACTTGTTGTATTCCTTCTCCGAATACTTCCTGAGATCAACTCGATACTGGGGATGGACTGTTGTTTTTCCGATATCCTCCTCATGGTACGGCTTGGATGACCGGTTTTCGAGCGCCGCTTCCTTCATCAATAATCCCACCTTTTTCATCGTTGGGTTTACTATACCGATTTTTGTAACCGTTTACAATATTTCGCTTCATTATATGGGAATCCTGCTTCCTTCTATATATTACAAACAGGTAAAGTCCTTGTAATCTATGAAACGTATTTGTTGCTCTTCTGTTATTGGAATCCTGGCTGTACGTGTTAAAGTAGGTCTTGTGATTTTAAAGCAGCGCTTAGCCGAGAGCTGAGCGAGACTGTTTACCAAGGAGGAAATTGAATCATGATGAAAAAAACTATTGTTTCTTTGGCGGCGGTCGCATCGGTTTCGGCGGTAACAGCAACAGCGGTAAGTGCAGAAGAAGTTACAGTTAATAAAGGAGACACACTTTGGGGCATAGCCCAAGACCATAATGTGTCCGTGCAAGATATAAAAGACAACAACGAATTAAACTCTAACTTAATCTTCCCTAACCAGACACTGACCGTGAACGGCGGAAATAATAATGGACAGGCTTCCTCATCCAGTGATGTCCACAAAGTGGTTTCCGGCGACACACTATTCAGTATTGGTCAGCAAAACGGGGTAAGTGTAGAACAGCTTCAAGCCTGGAATAATATTGATTCCCATCTAATCTATCCTGGCGAAGAGCTTTCTCTTCAGGGGTCAGCTGTAGAAACATCTACAGAACAAAGTGCGCCTGACAATAATACGACGGATCAAGAGGCGGAAGCTGAACAGACATCAGCCGACCCTGCCGGCGGTGACGAAGCCGTTAAAACGATGACAATGGAAGCGACAGCTTATACAGCCTTTTGTGAAGGCTGCTCCGGTACGACAGCAACAGGGATTGACCTTAGAGCCAATCCGGATCAGAAAGTGATCGCTGTCGACCCTGATGTGATTCCACTAGGTACAGAAGTATATGTAGAAGGTTACGGCAAGGCTGTAGCCGGCGATATTGGTGGTGCGATCCAAGGTAACCGTATCGACGTCTATATGGAAGACCGTTCTGATGCCCTTGATTTCGGACGTAAATCTGTAGAAGTAAAAGTTTATGAATAATATAGAGAAAAACCGGCCCTGGTTCAGGGTCGGTTTTTTTATACAAATTTTAGAAAAAACATGCCCCAATTAACGAAAATACGTTTAAAAATCAAACACAGCGGAAACCGTTGAGTAAGGATGATTCCCGATATAATTGGATGTCATAGAAAAAATGCTATAAAACATAAATTTTGCTTGCATTAACGTCGTTTTACTAATAATATCAAGAGGAATCATTTCATATCCTAAAAAGAAAAGGAGGACACCACGATGACTCTGCTCTATTCAAAAGCCCGTGAGTTGTTCGATCAGGACTACAAAAACAGCCCTGAAGGTCAGGCACAGGAAAAAGGTAAAGGGGTAAAACGCACACGGAGTGGAAAGGTACTTTTCTCTTTCCGTAAGCAGAACAAACGTAAATAACTTCAGACGTGGTGAAGGTAGCTATGAGAAGAAATATGAAACGAATCAACATGGCTGACTACTTGAAGAATAGAGTCCCATGGATCAGCGCTTATTTGACGGAATCAGTCAATAGGCGCTGATTTTTTTATGGAAAGGTTTAGGTCTGCTGCGCTGCGGTAATGGTTTAGTCACAAGGAGGCGGACAAGGATGAACATATTTTCTAAAGAAGCCCTGAAGGGTGAACATATTATTGTAACGGGCGCTACAGGCGGAATCGGTTATGAAACAGCGAAAGAAATTGTCCGGGCAGGAGGGCACGTGACGATTACTGGAAGAGATGAAGATAAACTGGCTTCGTTGAGAGAGGAATGTTCAAGCATCAATGGATCGGCCCAGATTTATGTAAGTGGAGCCGACCTGAATCAGGCAGAAGACCGGAAAAGGGTTGTGCATGATGCCGGTCAGGCAATCGGTCCGGTTACAGGGGTGGTGAACTCTGCCGGGGTTATTGGAGGAGGTCCGCTGGAAGACCTCAGTGAGGAAAAGATGCGCGAAGTTATGGAATTGAATTATTTTTCCACAGTCCTTTTCACTCAGGAAGCCTATCAGGTAATGAAGCCGAATGGAAAAGGGTCTATTGTGAACGTATCTTCCCTTTCAGGTTTAAGGGGGACGCACAGCAATACAGCTTACAGCGCCTCCAAATTTGCAGTTATCGCTTTCACCCAGTCCTTCGCTTTTGAAGCTGTTGAACATGGAATACGTGTAAATGCGGTCTGTCCGGGTTATGTAGATACTTCAATGGGGCAGGAATCTATCCGCTCGAAAGGGGAAAGAGAAGGAAGAAGCTACGAAGAGCAGCGGGCGCGTGCAGAGCAGGGGATACCTTCCGGGAGGTTAAGCAGCGCCGCGGAAGTCGCAAGGTCGATCGTCTATCTGCTAACCCCTGCTTCAGAGAATATTGTCGGAGAGTCGCTGAAGATATCTGGTGGAACGGTGATGAGGTAATGCCCGGTTCTCCATACCTTTGTTTTTCAGAGGCGTAAAATGGGAATAGAAGAGTAACAGCCTACAAAATAGAAAAGGAGTGACTGCAATGGGTCGACTGATTCGTAAAGTTGCTAAGTATGGTCCGATCGTTTATCCGCTGATTAAGAAGTTTATGAGAAAACGAAAAGGAAGATATTGAAACGTGCTGATCCCAGCACGTTTTTTTGTGGGCGTCGGAATAGTGGGCCGGTTTGGTGTCGGTGAATCTTTGAAAATATGAAAATCCCTCTTGTGTTACAGGAATGGAGCGTGGTATATTATTAAACGCCGCATTGAGAGCGGCTCAGCGGAGCGAAAGACGCCGTGAAAAAACACGAAAAAGTTATTGACTTCAATAACCATGCGTGATAAATTGTTAATTGTCGCTTTAAAAGAGCGATGCGGTGTTGAAAGACGCCGAAACAAATCACAAAAAAGTTGTTGACATTAACAACCCGGCGTGATAAACTAGTATTTGTCGCCAAAAACGACAGCAACAACGCTTTCTCAACTTCATCAAAAAAGTTGTTGACATGAAAATCAACACATGATAAGATGATTAAGTCGCTGTTTTCAAACGGCAGACAACATTTGATCTTTGAAAACTGAACGAACCAACCAGTACGTCAAAACATTTCTTCTTTAATGAAGGAATTTGAAACAAGCACATTCGGTGTGCAGATGAGCAAGTCAAACTACTTTTATGGAGAGTTTGATCCTGGCTCAGGACGAACGCTGGCGGCGTGCCTAATACATGCAAGTCGAGCGCGGGAAGCGAGCGGATCCCTT
>NZ_WMEW01000015.1 GCF_009856355.1 Halobacillus litoralis
TTTTAACACCTTAATACCTCCTTGCATTACTTTAACTATAACATCTATAAACCATATATCCCTAAGTGAATTGAGAGCTTCAAACCTTATTATCTCGAAACTGAGTCTTCCAGAAAACTGCCCATTTACTGGAAGACTCGATTTCAAGGTAAATATCCGATTCGGGATACAAGATTCAATTGTCAAATCGTGAAAGTAGATAATCTGAGGGTATCATTTGAAAGGCTTTCAGGATATCGGTTGCTCTCACAGACGTCACCCCCTTGTATTTGATAACCCTGTTATAGAATACTTGTTCGAATTGTTCAAATATCAACAACAAACTTTAACAAAGCCAAAATAAAAAAGCTCAGAGACAGGAGGTGTCTCTGAGCTTTTTTCATCCGGTATAACGATGGTAAAGGGTTTTGGCTTCGGCTGTATCCTGCGTGCCGTGAATGAGCGCACGCCCATCCTTAAAGAACACCATCCGCTTATCCCCGGTCGTAAACGACAGCAGATAAGGATTCTGATCCACCTTGCCGTCCTGACCGGACAACGTCTCAGCAAGAACGGTAAGATCCCATTCCTGCTTTGCTGCCGGGCGGATCTGCACAGAGTCCCTTCCGCAAAGAACCGCGGTCTTCATCTGCTGATCATAGGATAGGAATGGATAGGACGCCTCCCGGCCGCAGGACGGACAGTCGTCCTTTTTCACGCTGGAGACGCCGATGGATGAATGCTGGTTCGTCCATAGATCAAAAGAAACGAGTTTCTTCCTGACAGCGTCCCAGTCTTCCACTAACAGTTTCATAGCTTCCACTGTCTGATGAGCGGTCACCATCTGAACCGCCGGGCTGATAATGCCGGCGGTATCGCACGTCAAACCTCCGAGCGGCACCTGGTCCATCAAGCAGTGCAGACACGGCGATTCTCCCGGCAGAATGGTATAGCTTATGCCATAGCTGCCGACACACGCCCCGTAGATCCAGGGAATGTCATGCTTTTGGGATAAGTCATTGATGATCATCCGGATATCGAAATTGTCGGTGGCATCCATGATGACATCCACTCCGTCCAAGAGCGGTTCCAGTTCCAGCGGTGTCGCATCGACGACCCGTGCATCGATGACTGTTTCACTGTTCACCTCCTGCAGGCGCTGACGGGCAGCGACCGCTTTCGGAAGGCGGGTGTCCGCGTCTTTTTCTGTATACAACTGCTGACGCTGGAGATTGCTCCATTCAACATAATCCCGGTCAAGGATCGTCAGTTTCCCGATCCCGGCACGCACGAGGTTTTCAGCGGCCCCCGTGCCGAGGGCACCTGCCCCGACAATCAGCACATGTTTGCTGCTGATTTTCTTCTGCCCCTTTTCCCCGATGGGCTGGAACAAGGTCTGTCTGGAATATCGGTCATTCATGTTCGGCTCATTCCCTCCATTGGACTGCTGGCCGCAGCGTAACGCTTTTTCGGAATTCTCCCTGCTTCATATCCAAGCCGTCCGGCCTGAATGGCGAGCTTCATAGCTTCTGCCATTTTCACAGGATCGTCGGCGGCGGATACAGCGGTATTCAGCAGAACACCATCGGCACCAAGCTCCATGGCCGCCGCCGCATCCCCCGGTGAACCGATGCCCGCATCTACAATGACCGGGACCTCGGCCTGTTCAATGATCAAATCCAGCTGATGCGGGTTGAGAATTCCCTGCCCTGATCCGATCGGAGACGCCCCGGGCATCACCGCATGGGCGCCCATTTCTTCCAGCCTTTTGGCTAGGACGACGTCATCAGACGTATAAGGAAGAACCGTAAAGCCTTCCTCCAACAGCATTTCAGTCGCCTTTAACGTTTCGACAGGATCAGGGAGCAGCGTTTTTTTACAGCCGATGACTTCGACTTTAATCATATCGCAAAGTCCGGAAGCTTTGGCTAATTTTGCATGCCGTACGGCCTCTTCAGCATTTTCCGCGCCTGCCGTATTGGGCAGGAGTGTATAGCGGCCGGTGTCCAGCTGTTGAAGCAGATCCGGCTGCTGCGGTTCAAAAATATTCATCCTCCGGACGGTAAACGTGAGAATATCGGTTTCTGATACATCTACGGCCTTTTTCTGCGTTTCAAAATCAGGATATTTCCCTGTCCCCAAAAGCAGTCGTGAGTTAAACGTGAAATTTCCAATCTTAAGCATTTTATCCGCCTCCTACGAACTGGACCAGTTCCATTTGATCGCCTTCATGCACCTGTGAATCGGCGTGCTCGCTTTTTTCCAGAATTGTATCGTTCAGTTCCACTATGACCACCCGGTTATCCAATTGGAAATGACTCAAAAGCGTACGGACATCAGCCAGGTGGTCAGGTATTTCATGCCACTCGCCGTTTATTTTCACATTCATGATGATCCTCCTTTATAACGTGATGAAGCTTTGTCCACTCGTCACCCAGTCCGGATCCACCTGCTTCCCTTCGATTTGATCGGCCACCAGCGTTCCAGTCACCGCCGAAAGCAGGATACCGTTCCGGTAATGACCCGTTGCCAGCCACAGCCCTTTTTTCTCAGGGTGAGGGCCGACATAAGGGATGCCGCTTTTCGTCTGTGGCCGGATCCCCGCCCACGTGTGTTCGATTTTGGCACCCTGCAGGGAAGGAAGAAGGTCCCTCGCTTTTTCCATCAATTGAAAAAGACCTTCCACGGTAACGGACTCATCGAAGGAACCCGCCTGTTCGGTAGCGCCGATCACGAGTCGGTTTCCCGCCTTCGGGACGATATAGCATCCTTTTGTAAAAAGAGTCCCTGCGATGAGCGGCCGTTCCGTCTGAACTGAAAAGCATTCCCCTTTAACCGGATACGTTTCCACAATGGTGCGGTCGTGGTTCAGCAGCGATGCGCTCCATGCCCCGGCGGCTGCGATGACTGCCTCCCCGGTATACGTCCCCCCGCCGGTTCTGACTCCAACGACCCGCCCGTTTTCTTCCATAAAGCCGGTGACGTCGGTATGCTCTAGAAAATCCGCTCCGAGGGCCGATGCCGATGCTGCATACGCTTTTGTCAGCTGCGGTGCGTCCACCTGACCGTCCTCCGGCAGGTATAAAGCTCCCCAAAAACGGTCCGAAAGAGCCGGCTCTTTTTGACGCATCTCCCCGGCATCCATCCACTCGGCCTTCTCCCCGGCAGTCTCCTGGAACCGCCCCAGCTGCTGCAGCGATTCCGCTTCCCCTTTGGAGGAGGCGATTTTATACAGCCCTTTCTGCTGCAGCCCGATGTCTATTCCGCTGAGCTCCTTCAATTCGACTGCCAAGGAAGGAAACATCGCCCGGCTCGTTCTGGCCATTTGAAAGAGTGAATCGTCCCCTTTCAGTTCGGACTGAGCACCGAGCATACCCGCTGCGGCGCTTGATGCCTTCTGCCCGGTTTTCCCCCGGTCGATGACGAGCACTTTTTTCTGCCGCCTGGCAAGCTGATAGGACACAGAACTGCCAATGACTCCTCCACCTACAACGATTGCGTCATAAAGCATCCCTTCATCTCCTTTCCAAATGGTATCGATAACGGCGCACCGCTTCTTCAGCGTTTTCTGCCAGAAGAACACCCGACAGCACAGCCGCTCCCGACGCTCCGTAATGCTTAAGACGGGCCGCATTTTCCGGTGTTAATCCCCCAATAGCAATGACAGGCAGGGAAACAGCCCCGGTGACGGTCTTCAGTGCGCCAAGCCCCCTTCCCGGCAGCCCGGGTTTGGAATCCGTCTCAAAGACATGGCCGAATAGAACAGCATCCGCTCCCTCAGCCTCTGCGGCCACCGCTTCTTCTGCCGAATGGACGGAACAGCTGACGTGTAGAGATGGAAACGCTCGCTTCACGTCTTGAACCGATAAACTGTGACCAGCCAGCTGCACTTGTGGCACCCCTTTTGCTGCTGCTACATCCACCCGGTCATTGATGACGAGCTTTTCTTTCGGAAACCCGAGACTGTCTAAAGTCTCAATCGTGTCCGCCGTTTCACGTGCCGACCACTGCTTTTCACGAAGGTGTAAATAATCCACCCACGGTTCAATCGCGGCTGCCCTCGGACAAAGTTCCGCCGGAGACTGGCGTCCTGTGGAGATGACATGCAGGTTCATGCACGTCCTGCCGCCATCGACTGCTTCAGGTCGAACGGCCATTCCTCCATGCGGTACGCCATCTCCCAGAACATATATTCATATTGGCTGCTGATGATAAACAATTCCTTCATCCGGGCCCTTCCGGCATCTGTCTTCTTTTCAGCCAGTTCATCAAGGCGCTCGATCTGCTCCTCCACAAGTGTACGGAACCAATCTCCTCCATAAGCGGCAATCCACTCCTGGTACACGGGTTCTTCCGGCGACGATTCTTTCAAATGTTCACCGACTTCATAATAAAGCCAGTAGCACGGCAGGATCGTTGCAATCACATCTGCTAAATCTCCATCGTACGCCCCTCTGTACATGTGAGACGCATATGCATACGCCGTCGGCGACGGTTTGAACTGCTCCCGCTCCTCCTGCGTAATCCCCAGCTGCTTCGAAAAATTCTCATGAAGTCCAAGTTCTGCTTCGTACGTACTCTGAGCATGAGACGCCATATTGGCCATCACGGCCATATCTTCAGACTTGGCAGCTCCAAGCGACTGGACCCTTGCAAAATGAGACAGATAATAGGAATCCTGGAGGACATAATGACGGAACTTTTCAATGGGAAGCGTCCCTTCTCCGATACCTTTCACAAAAGGATGCTGAAAGCTTCCTTCCCAAATCTCATCCACGGCTTTTCTGATTTCTTCTGAAAATTTCAAGTCCAACCTCTCCTTTGATGAACGATCCGCCACTGGCTTTACCTACTAAAAAAGCCACTTTCCCCGGCATAGGAGAAAGTGGCTGATCTATACATTCATTTCGATCGACATATATAGTCTTCGGCCACTTCCCTACGCTGGTATAAGCCAGATCAGGTTCCAAGAGTCTTAAAGCATTACTTTAATCTCAGCCTTTGAGAAGGCACCCCTAGTGGATCGCTCTGTATTTAATTTCTCTTTCATCGTAACACGTTAGAATTTTTTGTCAAAAATAGATTTTCGTATGACGTTCCACCGCTTTCCTGATACTGTCGGCTGTCCATGGAGGAATCGGGAGGGGACCTTCCCGCTCACCCGGATCGATCCAGACGATGCCGGATACTTCCTCCGGACTTCTTATCCATGGCTCTCCTGTGAAATCGGTTGCTAAAAACACGAGATTCAGAACCTGGGTGTCACCGATTAAAAAGGTGCTGCTGTGCACATAGGTCAGTTCTCCCCCCAGGGTAATGCCGATTTCCTCTTTGATTTCGCGGCGGACATTGTCCTCCAGCACGTGAAGGGAATCCGGGCTGAACTCCATTTTTCCCCCGGGCAGCGAATACAGACCTCCCGCGTGCTCCTCTTCTGCTGACCTTTGAATAAGCAGAATACGGCTGTCTTTCATAATCGCTGCTTCTACGTTTACGATAAATGTATGGGACATAAATAAACCCCTTTCCGCATCCAATCCTTACCAATTTCGACACACCGCATCAAACTCCTCCCCGGCTTGACAAGAAGTAGATGAGCATATTCTTTGTGGATCTTTCCCAAACACCGTACGATACTCTTTGCAGTAAAAAGATGAAGAGGTGTTTCAACTATGGATTTACAACTTAAAGATAAACTTATCCTTGTGACCGGCTCTACTCAAGGAATTGGAAAAGAAATCGCGAAAACTTTCCTTGAAGAAGGGGCACGCGTCGTTATTAATGGACGGACCGCGGAAAAGCTCGATCATGTGGTAGAGGAATTCAAACATCTCGGAGACATTCAGGGAATTGCCGCTGATGTGTCAACGAAAGAAGGGGCAGATGCGCTGATCCAAAAAGTCGATGCCATCGGTGACCTTGATGTACTTGTGAATAATACCGCCATGTTTGAAGTGAAAGACGTGGAAGATGTAACCGATGAGGAATGGATGGGGTACTTTGAAACCAACATTATGAGTGCCGTGCGTTTGTCCCGCCACTTCCTTCCAAAAATGCTTGAACGCGATACGGGACGGATCCTGAACATTTCCAGTGAAGCCGGCGTCAAACCGCTGGCGGAAATGATTCCGTACTCCACCACCAAAGGAGCCGTCAACTCCTTGACCCGCGGTCTGGCGGAGCGTACAAAAGGCACCAGCGTAACGGTGAACGCCGTCCTTCCGGGGCCGACATGGACCGAAGGAGTCGCTGGATTCATGCAGGGAGCAGCGGAAAACGCAGGCGAAGAGCTGGAATCCTTTACGAAGGATTACTTTAACAACAATGAGCCGACCTCCCTCATCCAGCGTTTTGGTACTGTTGAAGAAGTGGCAGGTATCGTCGTTTACCTCGCTTCCCCTAAAGCTTCAGCCATTAATGGAGCCATGCAGAAGGTCGAAGGCGGCATCATCCGTTCTGTCTAAACCTCCCAGACACCCGTTCTTCACTGGACGGGTGTTTTTTTACGCTTATCTCAGGTAAAATATGGCTCGGAAAGGAGGAAATCAATGACACAACTAAAGGTCCTTTCTGCGTGGAACATCCTTCCCGCTGCGCTTTTGATCACTGCCGGATGGTTTCTGTTGGATGACAATCCCTCCAACACCTACACGGGAGTCCTCTTTCTTATCCTGTTCTGGACAGTGAAAAGCGGACTGGACGCCTGGAGGTATCACTTGATCCATCAAAACAAGCATGCCTTCTTAAACCTGGGCCTGACTGCTGTCAGCCTGGTCCTTCTTTTCTATGTTCTATAAAGAGAGGATCGCAAGCAACAATAGAGAACCGTCTTATACCAACAGTAAGGAGCGGGTACATATGTTAAAACGAATTCGAATCACTTTATCAGTCCTCATCGTCCTTTTGTCCGGGTACGGATTATGGACAGGTACATCCGGGGACCTTTTGTCTTTCATCCTCGCAGGTGCAGCCATTCTCATGGTTATCCTTGGCGTAGAAGAACAAAGAGAAACAACCAAATGGCGCGCCTCCCTTTATTATGCCGTGTCTGTTTTCTGCCTGACGGCTTCCACAGCCGGATTCATCCAATAGAAAGAGCTTCTTGAGAAGGAGCATTGCCCCCGTCAAGCAGAACGTGGCTAAACGCAAACGGCAATCGCAGATACACTAAGGGAGAAATCCTTTTTTCCACATGAGAAGAGCCCCTTGAGAGGGCTCTTTACACCAACGTATGGATAAAATCGATTTCACTCATCACCTGAATGCCGTTCCGTTCGAGCAGGGCTGTCGTCACGCCTTTCCCAGACACCTTTCGTCCGCTGAAGGTGCCGTCATGGACGACCGTACTGCCGCACGACGGACTTCCTTCCTTCAACACAACCGTATCAATGTTGAGATCCCTTACTTTTTCCAATGTCAAATAAGCACCTCTTATGTACGTCTCCGTCACGTCCGTTCCTGTCTTTTCCATCACGCGGGCACGGCCTCTCAATACATCCTCTCCATCCCCGCCGACAATCTCAGCTGGAGGCCGCGGCACCATGAAGCCTCCCAGCAGTTCCGGACAGGCGGAAACCGCTCTCTTTTCCAATATTAATTTCTGCACTTCTTCCTGGAGGCAGTCCGTGCCATCGTAACGCACTTTTATACCAGCCAGACAGGAACTGATCAAAATCACCCTTCTTTTCCTCCCTTTGTTTTTTAATTAGCTCTGTTATTGATCTTTTAAACGATTACTAAATCGTCTCCGTCTGGAATCAGGGGTCCGGTCCATTATTTACTCAGGGGATGGGATGGCAGGGAAAACCGTCCGCTTTCCGCGGGGAACGATGAGCCTCCTCGAACTTCGTTCTCCGGGGTCTCACCTTGTTCCTTTTTCCCGCAGGAGTCTACCTGTTTTCCCTGCCATCCCTTTCGTAGTGGTGTAACGGACTTCGGTTATATCCTTTCTAACTACCCTTCTTTGAAGAGACCGCCTTGGGAATGGCGGGACTCCTGTGGGATGAAGGTCCCCCACGGAAAGGGAGTCATTCCCAAGGCCGCCTCATACAAATCCCTGACAGAAAGGGGAGATAGAAGCTCACATGTTAAATAATAACAACCCCAAGCCAAAACAGAGCCTTTTAAATAAGAGAAGCCCGGACCCTTCGAACAGAGTCCGGCCTTTCCTCTTAAACGACTTCCATCAGACAGACACTGAAATACTCTCGTTCATCAGATACGACACGGCGGAGCAGAAAACCACTTGCTCTCCCCAGACGAATGATGTCCTCTGGATCATATTTGTAGGAATTCTCCGTATGAATCCTTTCCTGCTTCTTCACCTCTATCGTGTGGCCGCCCAGGGTGAGAACCTGTTCCCTGCTGCTTTCCAGATGCATTTCTATCCTTCCGGCGGTTGGATTATACAGTGCCACATGGGAAAAACTGTCTACATCAATCGCCGCTTCATGCTCACGATTGATTCTTGTGAGCAGGTTTTTATTAAATGCTGCCGTCACTCCTGCTGCATCATCATAGGCCGCTTTCAAGACTGCTTCGTCCTTTTTACGATCGACCCCGAAAATCAGCTGATCGCCGGGATTCAGAAGACTTCGGATATTCTCCAGAAAAAGCTCCGCCTCCCGCGGTTCAAAATTCCCTATCGTGGAACCTGGAAAGAAAACGATTTTCTTTTTCCCTTTAAAGTCCGGGAGGGTGAACGGCTGTGTATAATCCGTGCTTAGGCCCTGGATATGAATCCCCGGATACGATGCCTGCAGCTGAGTTACCGTATCCGCAAGGAATTCTTCTGAAATATCGATTGGAATATAGCTTTCAATATTCGGCACGTGATCCAGCAGGATTTTCGTTTTTTTACTGCTGCCGCTCCCCAGCTCAATCAGAGCAGCTGGTTTACGGAAAACCGATTTCCATGCACTCAGGTTTTCCAGAAGAATCTGCGCTTCTGTTCGTGTCTGGTAATACTCCGGGAGGTCTGTGATCTGTTCAAACAGCTGCGACCCCTGCTCGTCATACAAAAATTTAGATGATATCCATTTCTTTTCTGCAAAAAGCCCCGTGAGCATATCGGATGAGACCGTTCCATTCAGATGCGCCTTCATACATCCTCCGCCAACCGGAAGCCGCTGAACTGCCACCGCATCTGCGGGTGGAAAAAGTTCCGGTACGTCGCCCGTATATGGGACTGCGGGGTTACACAGGCGCCTCCCCGGAGAACGATTTGATTCGCCATGAACTTGGCATTGTATTCACCCAGCGCCCCGTCCAGTGGTTTATTTCCCGGGTACGGAACGTAAGGGCTCTGTGTCCATTCCCATACATCGCCGTATGCCTTTTCGATTGTCCCGTCGCCCTTATAAATGGAATGCGGCTGATACTGTTCAGCCTCCACAAAGTGACCGTCCACCTCAAGCTCTTCCATGGCATGCTCCCACTCCTGTTCTGTCGGAAGCCTGCGGCCGGACCATCTCGCATACGCATCGGCTTCATAAAAGCTGACATGGCTGACCGGAGCATCGAGATCGATTTTCTGCAGACCGGAAAGCGTGAACATGTGCCACTCCCCGTCTTTGTTCACCCAGTACTGCGGGTGTTTCCACTGATTTTCCTTCACCGTTCCCCAGCCGTCCGAAAGCCAGTGTTCGGGCTGTTCATAGCCACCCGCCTCCATAAACTGAATGAACTCCCCGTTCGTTACCGGTCGGTTGGCTATCTTGTAGGGGTGCAGATATGTTTTATGACGTGGACCTTCATGGTCAAAAGCGAACCCGTCCCCGTTATGACCGATTTCCACGACCCCTTCTTCAAATGCAGAAAATGAAAGTTCAGGGGCACGCCCGTAGGAAGCATCCTGCTGCTCCTTGAATATCGGATAAAGCGGGTTATAGGAAAAGTTGTATTTGATGTCCATGAGGATCAGTTCCTGGTGCTGCTGCTCATGCTGCAGACCAATTTCCACAAGCCCGTCAATATCGGCGTCACCCACACGTTCAGCAAGCAGACGACTCATTTCCTGATCGACATGACGGCGGTAATCCATCGTTTCCTCCACTGTCGGGCGGGTAATCAAACCACGCCTCTCCTGCGGGTGGAATTCCCCGACGGTTTCATAGTAGGAATTGAAGAGGAATAAGAACTCCTCGTTATAATGCCGGTAATCAGGAATGTACACTTCCAGAATGAATTTCTCAAAAAACCACGTCGTATGCGCCAGGTGCCATTTCATCGGACTCACATGTTTCGCCGCCTGCACGACGAAGTCTTCTGTCTGTAACGTTTCTACCAGCTTTTCCGTAAATGTTCTCGTTTCTGTATAGACACTCCATACACTTTGATGGGTCGTTTCCATATAGCAGCTCCTTTTACTCGGTCTTATTTCCAACAGCGGGGATAGGGTTTTCCTTGAACATTCGGGCCAGATGCAGCGTATTGTAGGCAAGCATCTTCACATGACCTTTCGTAAACTCATTCTCCTGCCCTCCGCCTTCATCCAGATAAGACGCACCGGGACCGGCTTCTCCGACCCAGTAGGCATCCACATTCGGCGGAATGACGAAACCGATATGGGACAGGCCGTAAATAATCGAGGCAGCGGCGTGCTTCGCTCCATCTTCGTTTCCGGTGATGACGACGCCCCCGACTTTGTTGTAGTAGACTGCCTGTCCCTTCTCATTCGTTTCACTGCTGCTTCCATACAGACGTTCCATAGCAACACTTGCGATGCTGCTTTTTTCTCCGAGCCAGAGCGGTGTTCCGATCAGAAGAATATCCGCTTCTTTGACCTTTTCAAAGATCTCCGGCCACTGATCCCCTCCGCCGAGGTCCTTGGCCACACCATTCGGGATATGATAATCCGCGAGACGCACCGTTTCCGTATGTACCCCTTCAGTTTCCAGGAGATCCAGCACCTCCCTTCCGAGTGCTTCGGTATGGGATATTTCATCCGATGTTTTCTTTAAGCTGCAGTTCAAGATTAACGCTTTCAGTTCTGCCATCCTGTCCAGCCTCCTTTAAAGTATATTGAATGCTTTTTCCCTTCTTCTTTTATTTTAATCCTGCTTTTTCCAATTTGTAAGGTAAATGACAGAAACTTTACACATGTTTACATTTGAATAGGGCATTTTAGAAGAGAAGAATGGATAAAGGAGTGGGTAGTGATGTTCAAATTGAATGAAAAAGCACCTGATTTCACCCTGCCGAAAATTACCGGCGGTGAATTCTGTTTCTCTGATGATTTGAAAAGCCATGACGAGGATCACTGGCATTTGATTATATTTTTCCGGGGGTCCTGGTGCCCGGCCTGTATGAACGAGCTGGATCAGCTCGAAAAGGAGCAGGGTTACTTCAACGATAAGAAGATCCACTTGATCACGGTCACCCATGATGAACAAGCCGATCTCGAGAAAATGCAGCAGGAGCACCAATTCAGCTTTCCTGTGCTGAATGATAAGGACTTCCAGTTCCTTAAGGACTACCACGTGCACTTCCATGCGGAAGATGCCCCTTACGAAGACCATGGCACCCACGGTGACCCGGCCTACTTCCTGACTGATGCCGAAGGACGCGTCCTGTACCAGCAGAGGCAGACAAGTCCATTCGGTCGACCGGCACCGACAGAATTAAGGAAGATCATCCAGTATATCCGCAGCAACTTAAAAGGCTGAACACAAAACACCCCGCCCGGTGAACAGGTTTCCTTCACCAGGCGGGGTGTTTAATTTTCATGATTCCACGAACCGCATCACATACTAAAAAAGTGCCTTCACGTTAAAAACGGATACGCGTATAATGATCGATCATTCGTTGATTGTGTTCATCGGATCCATCCACATTGCCACTTTTGAAAACCGGCACGTCCATACCGCTCTCCTCCAAGTGATGGATGGTCCGTGTCAAAAGCTCATGGACGATGGCGGTACCCAGGACCGTCGACACGGGGGAATGACTGGTTCCCTTCCCTTTCATGACCGCGTCACCGACCGGTACTTCCATATCAATGACGTTCTCAGCCGCATCTTCAAGCCGCTTCCCTGAATCCAGCCGGGAAGGCTGCGAGGCGGCATAGCGGAGCGATGTCAGAGCTGTGGTATACACACCCCGCTCCCTGAAAAATTCCGCTGCTTCCACTGGAGCCGGATTACGTCCTGAAGTGGACAGGATCAGCACCGCATCTTCAGGCTGTACGTCTTCCTTCTCCAAATAAGGTCCGACAAACCCCGGGGTTCGTTCATACTGACTGGCCTGCACGGCGCCCTTATGAAGCATAAGCGGCTCGATAAGTATCGGACGAACCGGAACTAGGCCGCCGGCCCGGTAATACGCTTCCTGGGCAATCAAGCTGGAATGTCCACAGCCGAACATATGAATGACGCCGCCCCTGCTGATGGCTTCCGCATAGCGGCGGCTGATGGTCGCAAAAGCCTCTGACTGACGTCCTGCCAAGGTCTGAAGACGGCGGGATACATCCAATAAGTAACTCATGACATCCTCCTTACCTCACAATATCACTGATGAACTTATAGCGATCCGCCCTGTAGGTGGATTTGACGACTTCGAACGGAATACCGTTATCAAGATAGCTGCACCGCTCAATATGGAGAACCGGTGCCCCCGCTTCAATTTGAAGTTCAGTGCCTTCATTCTCATCGGCTGCGCGGGCTTCAATCTCCTGACGGGCATGGCTGATTGTAAGATCAAGAACATGCTCCATATACTCATACATTGATCCCTGCACGATATCCTCCGTAAGGTCCGGAAGCAGGGAAACAGGGAGAAAAGACGTTTCGACGGCCATCGCCTGCCTGTCAGCAAACCGGATGCGTTTGACGGCATACACCTCTCCTTCTTCAAGCTTCAGCTTAGAAGCAATATCCTGAGGAGCCTGCATCACATCAAACGATAACAGACGGGTGGCTGAAGTCATGCCGCGGAGCTTCATGTCCTCTGTAAAACTGGTCAACCCCTTCAGCGGCTGTTCAATCTTTTTTTCTGCGACGAACGTCCCTCTTCCTTTTTCCCTGTAAAGGATGCCGTCATTAACCATGTTGGACACCGCCTGTCTGACCGTCATCCGGCTGACTTGAAAGCGTTCGGACAACTCTCTTTCCGAAGGGATCATATCTCCCGCCTGGAATGTTCCTTCACTGATTTCCCGCTTTAAGAATTCTTCGATCTGATAATACATCGGGAGCGGATGATTCTTTTTCAACACAACCCCTCACCCTTTCTCGTTTACTAAAGCATAGGCCTCCTGGTCGACGATCAGCGTCAAATCCGGGTGCCCCTTCAAAGAAGAAGCCGGAAACTGCTCATCTTCCTCTCCGTAAATCAGCTGGCGGATCGCTTCAGCTTTGTGTTTCCCGGAGGCCAGCAGAATGATCCGTTTACTTTTATGAATGGATTGAATCCCCATCGTGACCGCATACGTCGGGACTTCCTCCATTGTATCAAAAAACCGGGCGTTCGCCTGTCGGGTGGAAGGGGTCAATTCAACCACATGGGTACCGCTCTCAAATGACGTCCCGGGCTCATTGAATCCGATATGTCCGTTTTCGCCAATGCCAAGCAGCTGCAGGTCTGGCGGTCCGATCTCATCAATGATCTGTTCATAACGACTGCTTTCCTCAGCCAGGTCCTCTGCTCTGCCATCAGGAACGTAGGTATTCTCCTTCCGAATGTTAATCAAGTCAAAGAAATGTTTGTCCATAAAGCAGCGGTAGCTTTGATGATGGTCCGGACTCAGGCCGACATATTCATCCAGATTTAATGTAGATACACCGTTGTAGTCGGTCTGCCCTTTCTCATAACTCTTCACAAGCTCCTTGTACGTTCCAAGAGGGGTGCTGCCTGTCGCTAAACCGAGGACAGAAGCTGGCTCTTTCTTCAGCTGGCTGTCGATGATCTCCGCAGCTTTTCTGCTGAGTTCCTCATAGTTGTTCGTAACGATAACCTCCATTACTGCACCTCCTCTGCGTTATAGCTGATCTTTCCCCTGCATATCGTCAAGGTAACA
Organism: Halobacillus litoralis; assembly: GCF_009856355.1. Taxonomy (GTDB): domain Bacteria; phylum Bacillota; class Bacilli; order Bacillales; family Halobacillaceae; genus Halobacillus; species Halobacillus litoralis_B. The sequence goes on from NZ_WMEW01000015.1 coordinate 13,994, forward strand.
TTCCCCTGTTCATCCAAGAGCACAAGGTCTGCATCCTTTCCTTGTTCGATGCTCCCTTTGCGGTCTTCGACACCCAGCTGGACAGCAGCATTCCAGGAGGTGATGCTGACCAGTTCCTGCCACGACAAGCCGGCGTGCTGTTTCATCTTTTTAGCGGCTTCCTCCAACGTTAAAATGCTTCCGGCAAGCGTCCCGTCAGCCAGCCTCGCTTCATTGTTTTCCACGAAGACATCCTGGCCGCCAAGGTCATACGTCCCCGGTGGTAGACATTTGGCACGCATCGCGTCTGTGATCAACACCGACCGTCCGCTTCCGATATTCTGATACGCCAGTTTAACGGCATCTGGATGGACATGGATATGATCGACAATCATCTCTACAAGGAGACGGTCGTTCATGAAGGCCGCCCCAACAAGTCCCGGCTCCCGGTGATGCAGGCCGCTCATCTGATTGTATAAGTGCGTCACGTGGCGCGCGCCTTTTTCCACGGCTTCAGTGACCTGATCGAAACGGGCATCGCTGTGGCCGAGGGAGCAGACGACGCCTGTCCGGCTCACTTCTTCAATAAAAGCAGCAGCCCCTTCCGTTTCCGGCGCAACCGTAACAAGCTTGATGTGGCCGCGGCTTTCCTGCTGCCATTCGTGGAACAGGTCGACAGATGGCTTGATGATATGATCCGGATGCTGGGCGCCGGCCTTTTTCTCTGAAATGAACGGACCTTCCAAATGGATGCCTAGCATTTCTGCGCCATCTCCACATTTCTGGGATTCCTTGAATGTCCCGGCATTTCTGAGTGCTTGCGTGATGTTGTCACGTGACTGGGTCATCGTCGTCGCAAGGAAGCTCGTCGTCCCTTCTTTCGGGAGCTGTGCACTCATGCCGTAAAGGGCTTCCGGCACAGCATCCATAACGTCATGACCAGCCGCTCCATGAATGTGCACATCAATGAACCCCGGCACCATCACCCGGCCTTTTCCATCGACAACGGTTCCACCGGTTTCCAGCGCCCCGGTCGAAACCTCAGCGATTTTTCCCTCCCGGATCCGTACAGATCCGGATGAGATGGTGTGGTCAGTGAACACGATGTCCACATTCGTAATGACTATGTCATTCATGCCCGTCGTCCTCCTTTTTCCTGGTGACTTCCAGAATCTCTTTGTCTCCACGCTCTGCCTGTCCATGCTTGAGCACGTGGATCTCTTCATTTTCCAGGTTTGTGAAAATAACCGGAGTAATGATGGACGGTGCTTTCTTCTTCACGGTATCCATATCCACCTGTAATAACGGTGTCCCCAGATCAACAAGGTCTCCGGCCTCCACGAGTGCCTCAAACCCTTTTCCTTGAAGCTTCACCGTATCCAGGCCGACATGAATAAGCAGTTCAAGACCTTTGTCCGTCTCCAGACCAACCGCATGCTTCGTAGGGAAGACCTGAACCACTTTTCCTTTGACAGGAGAAGTGATGGTGCCGTCCGCGGGATCGACCGCAAGCCCCGGTCCCATCATACCTTCGGCAAAGACTTGATCCGGGACTTCTTCAAGTGGAAGGATGCGGCCGGTGACCGGCATGGCGAACGCTTCTTTGTTCAATGTGCGTTCGGGAGAAGCAGGTGCTTGTTCCTGTTCGGTCCTTGAAGCAGCTGGAGCCGTCATCCCCGGGTTCTCCATCTGTTTCTTCATCGCTTCCGCTACAAATTCCACCGTCGTTCCAACAATGACCTGAAGGTTCCGGCGTCCAATCTTCATGACGCCGCGCGCACCGGAACGCTTTAACGACGATTCATCAACGATGTCCCTGTCTTTCATTTCAAGACGTAAACGGGTGGTACAATAATCGAGCGTTGCAATATTATCCGCACCACCAAGCGCTTCGATATAATGATAAGCTTTGGCTTCGTATTCATCTGTACCCTCTTCCACTTCTGTCTGCACTTCTTCCTCATCTTCCCGACCCGGCGTTTTCAAGTTGAGCTTGATGATCAGGAAGTAGAACACAAGGAAATAGACAGCAGCCATAAATAAGCCGATGAGAACGAGTGTGAACGGATTTTGTGCAATGTTGTAATTCAAGACGTAGTCGATCAGTCCGGCAGAAAATCCAAACCCGTGGCGGACATCAAAGAGATACGCCAAAATCATCGATACCCCTGTTAAAGCGGCGTGAACAACATAAAGTAGTGGAGACAGGAACATGAAGGAAAATTCGATCGGCTCTGTTACACCGGTAAGGAACGATGTCAGACCGATACTCAGGAACATCCCTCCAACCGCGGCTTTGCGTTCTTTTTTCGCAGCGGCGTACATAGCGAGACAAGCCGCCGGAAGGCCGAACATCATCACAGGGAAGAATCCGGCAAGAAAGCTTCCTGCAGACGGATCGCCGTTCAGGAAGCGGTTGATCTCTCCGCGTACGACTTCTCCACCTTCTGTAGTAAACGTCCCGAAATCAAACCAGATCAGTGTATTCATCACATGGTGCAGGCCGACTGGAATCAACAGACGATTTAAAAATCCGTAAATTCCAACTCCAGCGGCTCCACCGTTTAATATCCAGTCTGCGGTTGAATCCAGCAGCGCCTGGGGATAGACCCAGACGTAACCAAGAATAAAAGCAGCGACAACCATTACGGCGGAAGTAATGATCGGGACAAACCGTTTTCCTCCGAAGAAAGATAAAAACTCCGGAAACTTGACATCATTATATCGGTTGTAAAGCAAGCCGGCCGCAATCCCGGCGATCACCCCGGCAAAAACTCCCATCTTAACATCTTCATTGATGGCACCGATTCCATTATCAAGAACCAGATACCCGACGGCGCCCGCCAAAGCGGCAGCTCCGCTTCCATCCTTCGATAATCCCATCGCTATGCCGATGGCGAATATAAGGGCAAGGTTGCCCAGAATTCCATTCCCTGCGGCTGTTATAAATGGAAGATCGAGAAAATCCTCCATGCCGAGCCTGACGAGCAGCGCAGCCGCCGGCAGCGTGGCAATCGGAAACATGAGAGACTTTCCAATTCTTTGTAAAAAGTTCAACATGATGCTGTACCCCCTCTAATATATGCAAACGTTTCATTGAAGTTATCGTACCACCTCTCCCTTATAGTTGTCTATACCAGTTTAAATTTTTGAAATATTTAAACTTCAACCGCTTCCAAAAAGGTGGATACCCGGCATTCGGCCGTTTTCTATACCCTTTTGTGCTTTTTTACAAATGTAAGCGCTTAGAATTTCGCATCTGCACAAATAGTTATAGAATCAGGGATGATAAAGTGTTAAAGTAGAAACCGTTTACATCCACCACACAACAATGTATCAACCGATTTCAGGGGGGATTCCATGCTGGAAGTATTAAATCAAATCAACGATGTCCTATGGGGAACACCCAGTCTCATACTCTTATTCGGGACCGGGTTATTTTTAACGGTGATGCTGCGGGGACTGCAGTTCCGAAAACTGTTGTATGCCTTCAAGCTCGCTTTTACAAAAGAAGAAAAAACAGATACAACCGAAAGTGCCGAAGGAGATATCAGTAATTTCAAAACGCTGATGACGGCTTTATCGGCGACGATCGGAAATGGAAACATCGCCGGGGTGGCTACGGCCCTGACACTCGGTGGACCGGGAGCAATCTTCTGGATGTGGATTGTTGGTCTTCTCGGGATGGCTACCAAGTATGCCGAAGCCCTGCTCGCCATGAAGTACCGCGTAAAGAATGAGAATGGCGAATACTCCGGCGGTCCGATGTATTACGTGGAAAAGGGTCTCGGGAGTAAGTGGAAGTGGCTCGCTGTCGCTTTTGCCCTGTTCGGTGCTTTTGCTGCGCTCGGAATCGGCAACAGTGTCCAGTCCAACACAATCGCGGATGTAATGGATGAAAGTTTCCACATTAACGGCTGGATTACAGGAACGGTGCTCGTCCTGTTTACCGCCCTGATCATTTTCGGAGGAATTCAAAGGATCAGTACGGTGGCCGGTTTTTTCGTTCCTGTGATGGCATTTCTATACATAGGCGGAGCTCTACTGATTATTACGATGAACTACAATGCCATTATACCGGCATTTGAGATGATCTTTACGTACGCCTTCCAGCCCGTCTCCGCTGTCGGAGGGTTTGCCGGTGTCGTCGTGATGGAAGCGGTCCGGAGCGGGGTTTCCAGAGGGATCTTTTCCAACGAAGCGGGTCTTGGCACCGCTGCTCTAATAGCGGGGAATGCCAAGACCGATCATCCCGTGAAGCAGGCGCTTGTAGCGATGACCGGTACGTTTATCGTGACGATCATCGTTTGTACGATGACAGGGCTTGTCCTTCTCATGACCGGATTCTGGGACCCGTCCGGCGGGGATATCTCAGGCGTTCAGCACGCCTCCGGGCTTGATGGCGGCGCGCTTACCAGTGCAGCCTTCGGCCATGCTTTAGGAACAGTCGGAGAATATATCGTCGCTTTTTCCGTCATCTTTTTCGGATTCTCAACGATTGTTGGCTGGTATATGTACGGGGAAAAGTGCTTTGAGTACCTGGCCGGACTGAAGTACATCGTCCCTTACCGTCTCGTTTATGTCGGCGCCACCTTCATGGGTGCTGTCATGCAGCTGGATATCGTCTGGGCCTTCGCCAACATGGCGAACGCGCTTATGATGATTCCCAACTTAATCGCCCTCCTACTGCTTTATAAAGTGATTGTCAGTGAAACGGATTCGTTCTTTAACGATTATTTGATGAAACCTCACCACAGCAGCCGAAAAGCAAGCTGACTAAGAAAAGACCTGCCATATTGGCAGGTCTTTTCATTTGTTGAAAAACGTTTGTATTTCCATGGCCTCCGGGAGCTTCGACCACCCCCTTACCGGAGACGAGCATCCGAGCCTCCCCGGAAAACCATTTCGTCGTTAAAGTGTTGATGTCTGTGTATCGTGTTGATGTCTGTGTATCGTGTTGATGTCTGTGTATCGTGTTGATGTCTGTGTATCGTGTTGATGTCTGTGTATCGTGTTGATGGTCACGTTCCGCTTATCGGTGGATGCTTGCCGCGGGCACGGCCTCAGCTAACTTGGGCAGGAAGAACACCTGCCCAAGTGGATCTTCGCCTCGCGCTGTTCCCGCAGGCGTCACCACCGAACGCTCCTCGTGACCACACCAAATGATCAGGTTCAAATACAGGCGTTAGCGACGTCTGTTTATAAAAATCATGATAAAAAATCTCATTGACACTGGGACAAAGCAGAAAAGAAGTCATTTTCGCTACAGGAAGAGGAAAAAGAAACGTCTGCCGGGTGTCCCAACAGACGTTTCCATTACCAAATCGGTTCTTCTTGATTCGTCAGTTCCACCATCCATGGAAAAGCGGATAAAAAGACGGCTTCCGCTGTAAAAAGCAGCGCCAGCCCGGAAACAATCGAGACATCCATCACAAGGGCAAACGGCAGAACCAATGATGGCAGCAGATGAAAAAGCGAAACTTTGCGCATGCTTTTCCGGGATTGGAACTGTTTCTCGCCACAGAACTGGCATACCGCTCCTCGGTCCCTGCGTATGGAAAGCCTCTGTGTATCTTTCCAGGGCCATTCATTTCCACAATTTCTGCATACAGGCATCATTCACGCCCCCTTCTTATCTTTTCTAAACGATCATGGCACCGGGCCTCTCTATGGCCTTTCCAGGACCTTCCCATTACGAGGAAAATCGGTGCTATGGATAGAGAGCTTCCAGCTTATGAAAGGGTTCGGCCGATAGTTGGGATGCTTTCTTTACCCTTCAGCCCTGTTTTCAGAGCGGTTATCCGAACATGACGTTATGTACAGTCCTGTTGATCAGGTCCGCGTATCGGATCCACTGGATGAGAAAAAACACACAGGCAGCCGTATGGACAACAATGGTTACCCACAACAGCCCCTTTTTCCTGGGATGTCTGCCGAGGGCTTTCCTACTCGTCAATACGGCGTATGTTGATATGAAAACCGGGAGGAGAACCGCTGCCGCGAGCACCCATTGGTTAAAGGCTTCCATATGTGTGCCCAGCTTACTTAAACCATCCTCTTCACCGGAAACGTTTGAATTCATGATCGGCCCGGGTTCTTTCCATCCTTCATGGATAACGAGCTGATCTTTGTCGGTTACACTATAATCCAAATAACTGAAATTCATCGTATAATAGATGCCCAGCGTCATCAATAAACTAAGGACGAACACAAGCATCCACCGGATAGGAACAGAAGTCATTGGATCCTCCCCTTTTATTCCAACATCAATCTTTTCACACCGTCCCTCCAAAGCTGACGGTTATCCCATTTTCCGAGGTCAGCCCATACCAGTATAGATAAGGATGGAAACGAGCAGGAACCCGGAGATGAACAACGCTTTCTTGGAGCGGCTCCATGATTTCATCCATCCCCACCTTTTTCTGTCCACATCCAGCCAGAAGTAATCAATGGCCACTGAAATGATGATAATCAGGAGTGCTGGTATCATCGGCCTCCCTCCTTCCATTACGTTTACCTTACCATATAACACCCAATATATTCCATTCTATAAAAATATAAAAACAGGTTTTCTTTTCGAGGATTTGCAGGTATATGGGAAAAAAGCGCAAATATATACCACATACGTTCTTTACATAAAGAACATAGAAAAAGGAGGAAAAACGATTGAATAGATTCATAAACAGGCGGAGGCGGCTATCGAGCATCCTTCTCCTTGTTTCCCTGCTGATCCTCCCTTCTTATGCAGCGGCCGGTACGGAGGACGGGAAGTGGGCGTACACAGCCCTCGGTGACTCCCTGGCCTACGGCATCCAATCGGACGGTTCTGCGGGACTCAGTTATGCAGACTTTCTAGCCGACGATTTAGAGAACGTCGACGGGCTGGAAACGTTCACGAAGGCCTACGCTGTTCCCGGCCTCACCTCAGAAGGGCTGCTCAGTCAAATGCAGACGAACGAGGAAGCCCTGCAGTCAGCTGCTGAAGCCGATTTGATTACGATCAGTATCGGCGCCAACGATTTTTTACAGGTATTCAGTAAAAACCCGGACGAGCTTAAAAACCCGGAAGTCGTTCAATCAATCCTGCAGGAGGTGGGAGACAATTATGGCCAAATCGTCCGGCAGATTCAAGCCGCCAACCCGGATGCGAAGATCTTTCTTATGGGCTACTACAATTCGTTTCCTGCCTACCCAGAAGAAGACCAGAAGCTGTTCATTCAGTTAATGGAAGCATTGAATGAGACCATCCAGAGCGTGGCGTCTGCGTCAGGAAGTGACTATGTCGCAACATTTGACGCTGTAGCTGAGGATTATGATACCTATCTGCCGAATCCGAAAAACGTCCACCCCGGTGAACAAGGGTATGAACGGATATCCGAGGAGTTTTGGAAGGCGGTCAAACCTTATGTCCCTGTGTCGGCAGACAGGATTGCTGGAGCCGACCGGTACGAAACAGCCGTTGAAATCTCTAAACAAGGCTGGGACGCATCCAACACCATCGTCCTTGCCAGAGGAGATCATTTTCCTGATGCCCTGGCAGGTTCTCCACTTGCCTACCACATGGATGCGCCCATTCTTTTGACGAAAGAACGCCTGCCGGCTGAGGTCAAGAAGGAGATCCAACGACTCGGAGCTGAAAAAGCGGTCGTTCTCGGCGGGACAGAAGCCGTCTCCCCTTTCGTTGAAAATCAGTTGAAGGGGCTCGGCCTTACCGTCCAGCGGATTGGCGGGAAAGACCGGTTTGTCACGGCAGCAAATATCGCTGCTGTATTAAACGGCGAACCTGAACAGGCGGTTCTGGCCAATGGCATGGACTTCCCTGATGCTCTGTCCATCGCCTCCTACGCTGCCGGAAAAGGCTATCCGATTTTACTTACAAAGCCGACCCGCCTCCCAGGTGTTACAGCAGCAGCTCTCGAGGATGTGGATTCTACGATCGTGGCAGGTGGAACAAGCGTTGTCTCTAAGGAGGTGCTCCGCGCCCTCCCATCAACCGTCCGCTATGGAGGGTCGGATCGTTATCAAACCTCAGCCCTGATCGCTAAGGAGTTGAATCCGTCCGACCGGGCATATATCGCCACTGGTTCAGATTTCGCCGACGCTTTGACAGGATCGATTCTTGCTGCGAAGGAAAAAAGCACATTCCTGCTTGTTCCTCCCGATCACCTTGATGCTTCGATTGCAGAAGCAGCCGAGAAGTTCGGTATCCGTCACTTCACCATTCTAGGCGGCACAGGGGCGGTCGGCCCCTCCGCAGCAGAAAAGCATATGGAAGCAGCACATGAATAATAAAGACCTGTCTCAGACAGGTCTTCCTCAGCTTTAGAAAAAGCCTGTATTAACCAGTTAGAGTTGTCCATTTGTCGTGTAAGGGGGCACATTCTGCTTGTTGGTGGATGAAATCCGTGGGCACACCTGCAGGCACCACCACCGACCGCTTCTCGTTCCGACGTTAGAATAGATAGGAGAGAGATTATGCACTACGCAGGTTCGCCGATTCAAAAGAACAGCATAGGCGGCATGATTGCCGATTGTGTGGAAAAGAAAAAGGGAAAGCACAGGCGCTGATGACGGCTGCCTGCTGGAATATGAAAAAAATTCCCCAGGGAGCGGTGTCCCTTCCACTCCTGCGGAAGAACGAGTGGTCCGGGATCGCCGAGCGTGGGTTTTGCGAGGAAGCTCGGGCGCTCGTCCGCGGAAAGGGAAGGGATTTTCGCTCCTGGCGGTAAGAAAAAGCTTGTAAGGAAACAGGGTTTTCTCTGCAAGCTGAAAGGAAGACCTGTCTGGGACAGGTCTTCCTTTTATTATAGAAAACACACAAAATAAGGCCCCTCAGCCGTCAAAGCGGCTTTTTTGTATAGTCTTTAGTAGAATAGAATAACAACAGATGAAGAAAAGGAGAAAGCCTATGAAAAAATGGCTGCTGTATATCCTTGCGGGTATGTTCACCCTTGCTCTGCTTGCTTTTGGTGCTTTCTATATATGGGCGGAGCAGACTTACGAAGCCTCGGACCAACTATCCGACATTCCGGATCGGCAGGGAGACTGGTTGATCTTTGAACCGGATGGGGAGACGAAGGCCGGTGTCGTGCTATATCCTGGAGCGAAAGTCGAACCTGAAGCCTACAGCTATATCGGAAACCATCTGCAGGAACAAGGATACCTGACGGCTATTCCGTCCATGAGGTTCAATTTCCCGATCCTTGAAGCACAGAAAGCGGATGACATATTGGAACGTTATCCGCTTGATGAGTGGTTCATCGGCGGTCACTCTCTCGGCGGTGTGGCCGCTGCCGCTTATGCCGGCGAAAATCAAAAACAGCTGAGCGGCTTATTTTTCCTGGCTTCCTATCCGTCTGATCAAGATGACTTTTCAGACACCGATTTCCCGGTGCTGTCCATCTATGGAGAAAAGGATGGACTGACTACGCTCTCAGACATTGAGGAAAAGAAATATCTTCTTTCAAATACTGCTGTCCTCTATGAAATCAAGGGTGGCAACCACGCCCAATTCGGCTGGTACGGGAAACAGAAGGGGGACCATCCAGCGGATATTCCAGTTCAAGAACAGCAGGACATTATTGTCGAAGAGCTCACGACATGGCTTGAAGCATCCTGGAACAAGGGGCATGGGCTGTAGGAAAAGCCCTGAGAAAAATGAAAAGGCCGCCGAACATCCCGGCGGCCTTCCCTGTTGAAAGCAGTTCTCTGTTTGTCAGCGAAAAATCGAATAAAGAAGGAAGGCCAGGACTAAAAGGACAAGAATCAGCGCCGTTCCCTTCCAGCCGAGACCGCCGGCTAAATCCATCAGCCCGCCTCCGTGTTCCCGGCCGGGGCTGTTTCTTTTTAAATCCTTCTGCCTCATCCTCTCCCTATCATAAGCTTTATCGGATTTGGTCATAAATGATCCGCTCCCCTTTGTTCATGAATCGAAGTGCTTCTCGACTACCATGCCGATGTAAACCAGACAGCCGGCAGAAACACCGAGCATGATTCCATCAATAAACATTCCCACAAGCCCGCCTGTCAAAGCGTATGTGGTGACTTTCCATTTCATCATGACAAGAACTCCTTATAAGCGATAAAATACTAAACCCGAAGACTTTACTTGGACAGCTTTTTGATGTTGCCGATTTCTCGAGCGTTTATTAATACCCATACCAGTCCCATAGGGAGAAAGAGGGAAAAGAGATCCGCAGGTTTACGCCCAAAATTAGTAAGTCCTAAAAATCCAAGGGCGATGACAGGGAAAGCAATAAGTGTGGAAATTTCTATCCTTCTATTCCTGCGCCACTTCTCCCTTCCCATCTGCTCCTTTTCAAAAGCCTCGATGACTCTTATATCTTTGGACCCCCAAGCTTCTCCTCTCCATAACGAGAAAAGCTTGTACATGGCTATGCCTATTAAAACAACTGTACCAAGGTTTAAGAAATACGCCGTCGGCCATTGATTGAACACACAAACCGCATAGAAACCAAGCAGCCCAACCGTCAAAAGATTGGAGAATAAAAACTGGCGCTTCTTCGCCTGTCGCACACGCTCGATATCGACGCTTTCTACCTTCGCATCCTCATTCGTCTGCATACAGCAAATTCCCTCCCAAGAAGTAAGCATCTGCTATATTTTTCCTTACCTTGTCGTTTTCGAAACATAACCTTATTAGTAAGCGTATGTATAACAAAGTGTGAATGACTTATGGAGGTGAACCTATGTTCTTCCGGATTTTTCACAAACTCGACCGTCCAAAGAAAAACGCCCTGCTCTCCATATCCATCCTTTCACTGATCGTGGGCCTGGTCATCCTTTTCCTGTAACTCTCCCCCCATGAATCCTTACGTCCCGGACGGCTCATACGTTTCATCATCGGTCCATTCCAATTGAAATACGATCGCATAATCCGCCTCTTTTACAGCCTCCGGCATCTGCCGGGCATCTTCGATTCCCGGCACCCTCAGCATATTCTCTTTACCGGCAATCATATAAGCAGGGTAATAGGAAACCCCTTTTTCCATGTTGAAGGCCTGCTCGATTCCAGTAAATGAATACCCGGTTAATGAGTCCGGAAGCTGAATCGTTCCTCCTGCCCGGATCCCCCTCGTTGCGACGCTCACAGACGTTTGTTCTTCCATTTCACCGAAGTGAAAGCTGAAGAGGTCTTTTTTATAGATTTCCTCCCCTGCTTCTCCGGTGAATGATGAAAACCGTTCTTCCGGTTCGCTTCCATCTTCGATCACATAAATCGTAGTCTTTAAGCCCTCTCCTTCAGGTATTTTCCCCTCTATAGTGAAAAAACGTTCGAATCCGCTGCCCAGATGGGAAATGATTGTTTCTTCACGCTCCGACAACTTTGCCGGCTTAACTGCCAGCGTATCCTTCGGTGCTTCCTTCTGTTCAGGTTCTGCTTCTTCATTCGAGCAGGCAGCGAGCATTAGACCAAGCATCATAAATATCACAATTTTTTTCATATCTTTCTCCTTCTCATCCATGGACAGAAAGCAGCTCGGACACCGTCACGAACTGATAGCCTTCCTTCTCCAAATAGTCCAGCAGCGTCGGCAAAGCTTCGGCTGTTTCCTTATGCACATCATGAAGCAGCACAATCGATCCAGGAACGACTTCTTCCTCGATCACTTTGTTCACCGCCTCCGGATCTCTGGTTTTCCAGTCGTGGGAATCCACGGACCATAAGACGACCGATGACCCGAAGTGCCGGGCGGCTTCCTCCACGGTATCATTCACAGCACCGTACGGGGGACGGAAAACCGACGGCTGCTGCCCCGTGACGTCTGAAATTTTCTTACGGGACGCCTGCATTTCATTCTTGACGGCCGGCATCCCAATCTTCGTTAAATCCTTGTGCTGATCGGTATGGTTACCGATCTCATGCCCCTCCTCAGCCACCCTTTTGGCAAGGTCGGGATATTTATCCACTTGTTCCCCCATCATAAAAAATGTGGCTGTAGCGTTGTGCTGCTTTAAAATATCCAGAACTTCCGGTGTCACTTTCCGATTGGGGCCATCATCAAAGGTGAGGGCGACCACTTTTTCTCCGGAGTCTGTATAGGAAAGCACCCGTTCCAGAGATACATCGACTTGCACAAAACCTCCCTTGTCCATCCCGAGGTCTTCCGGGTTGAAATAAGCGGTCAGATCCTTATCTTGTATGGTCCAGTTCCAATCATCCGGCCGGTTTATCACAGCTTTAAGCGCTTCTTCCTCAGCGTTTTCCTTTTTCAGCTGTTTCTTTACATTGTTCTGGATCCCTTTGACGGCTTCCGGGTTATCCAGCATTTTCGTGAGCTTCACGAGTTGATTTTCCTGATTCAGTGTAAAAACCCGCACGTTTGAGTCGGCGTGCCCGTCTTTTATTCTTGTGTGGGAGCGGAAAATAAAACTGTATGTATCCCCGCGCCCCCTTTGAGCATCAACCTCAATGGTTAAATGGGCGCGGCGTCCGTTTCCGAGCTTTTCCTTATGCTTCTCCACCTGTGCCAGAAAGTCTTCTTTTTCCTGGCGGGTCCACGCCTGGACAGTCTCGTTCTGTTCCTTCTCGTCCATAGAGGCCGTGCTGATGGAGAGCGTGTAGGTGTCCGCCTCCTCCGTCTCCTCCTGAAAATAAAGGTAGGGGGCACTGCTGCTTTTACCAGATACAGGCGTAAGCCATTTCACCATTCCTGTTCCTATTAGACCGGCAATCAACAGAAGAACGACCCAGCCGGGCCATTTAATCCGCTTGATCAGTGGTTTTTTCTTTATCATTTCCCCTTCATCCTTTTCTAATAATCTTCCTATCTATTATTCCAAATTTATACATATTTCTCAATGTTCTTTTTTGATAGAAAAGATGCAAGGGCGAATCTGCCTCTGACCAGTGCCTCACGCCGGTTCCCAGGACTGTATCATTCAAGCCGCCGTCCAATACAGACACCAGCACCTGTTTGTCCAGAGATTCGAAAAAAATCCGTCAGTATTTCACGAGAAGTCTGCTTCAAGTTCAGTCCTGTAGTTCCATTGCCGGCATCGAGGGCTTCATGATGGACAGCTCAGACCTTGTTCACAACCACGTTTTTTTGAAAGGGAAATCAAAATTCCCCCTAAAAAAAACAGCACCGCCTCTGCGGTGCTGTTTTCAAGATAAAACCCTATTTTTCTGCGCCTCCAGGACATCTTCCAACAGCTGGATGTATTCTTCCTGCATATCCTCATGTTTCATTCCCATTTCAATGAGCGCGCGCATATACCCAAATTTATAACCGATATCGTAACGATCTCCCAGGAGTGGAAAGGCCGCTACGCTTTCCCGCTGCAGAAGGCTCTTGATGGCATCAGTCAGCTGATATTCTCCCCCCTCTCCTTTTTCAATGCTGCGGAGATCCTGGAAGATGGAAGGCGTCAGAACATAACGGCCCATGATTCCAAGTGTAGACGGAGCTTGATGGGGCTGAGGTTTCTCGATAAGGTCGGATACCTCGTATCGTTTCTTGTCCTTGGCAGCGTATTGGATAATACCGTATTTATGGACATGCTCACGCCTCACATTCTGGACACCGATAACGGATTGCCGCGTTTCTTCATACACAGCCATCATCTGTGCGATCGCCGGCTTTTCAGACATCATCAAGTCATCACCGAGCAGAACAGCAAACGGTTCATCTCCTACAAAACTCTCCGCACAGAGAATCGCATGACCGAGGCCGAGCGGTGTCGTCTGTCTCACTGCCTGGAAAGTGGCCAGAGAGGCAAGCGACTGGACTTCTCTTAGTTCAGACCACTTCCCTTTCTCATCCAGATGCTGTTCCAGTTCAATCGAGCGGTCGAAATGATTGAGGATGGCCTCTTTGTTTCTGGATGTGACAAACAGGATTTCTTCAATGCCGGCTTGAACCGCTTCCTCGACAATGTACTGGACCGCCGGTTTATCAACGATCGGAAGCATTTCCTTTGGCAGGGCTTTGGTAGCCGGTAAAAAACGCGTTCCTAATCCTGCCACCGGGATGACAGCTTTTTTTATGGTCATAATGACTCTCTCCTTTTTAATGTGATGAAAATACCCACCAGCGGCTCAGGCCGTAATTGATGAATAATCCGCCAAGCGTTGCGGCTGCTTTCGCTGGGAGGACGGGCAGGCCGGCTGTTTCGACGGATCCTATCAAAAGCGCCGTCGTTATGATAAGCGTAAAAAGGTTAACTCCAATGAACTTGACGAATGCTTTCATTCCACCTTCTGCTTTAAAAGTAAAGCGGCTGTTCCATACATAGCTGTTCCCGACTCCGCAGCTGTAGGATAGAAGCTGGGCCGCCATGTAAGGCAGGCCTGCTGAGGAAAGCAGGAAGAAAACGGTGAAATCCACCACCGTATTCAAGCCGCCGACAGCGCTGAATTTTAAAAACTGCCAAGGATTACTTCGAACGGACAGCCGCATGGTCTTTCACCGACCGTCCATACGTTTCCTGAACGATATAGGAAGGCCGTCCTTTCGACTCGTCATAGATGCGCCCGATATACTCGCCGATGATGCCGAGCATTAACAGAACGAATCCGAAGAAAAACAGCTGGATAACGATGACGGACGACCAACCAGGCACCGCAGCGTCTGTGAACAACCGCTGATAGATGACATAGATCATATAGAGAAATCCAATCATAGAAACCATCGCTCCGCCGTAGCTTGAAAGTTTGAGCGGCTTATAGGAAAAGGAGGTAATGCCGTCCAGGGAGAGCTTGATCATTTTTCCGAGCGGGTATTTCGACTCCCCGTATTCCCGTTCATCACGGTCGTATTCCACCGCTGTCTGCTTGAAACCGACCCAGCTGACAAGCCCGCGGACGAACCGGTTTTTCTCCTGCAGCTGGTTCATCTGGTCACAGACTTTCCTGTCAATTAAGCGGAAGTCACCGGTATCAAGCGGAATATCCACATCCGTCAGGGACCGGAGCAGCCGGTAATACATTGAAGCGGTCACCTTTTTGAAGAAGGTTTCTCCTTTTCTCTCTGCCCGCTTTGCGTAAACCACGTCATAGCCTTCCTTCCACTTTTCCACCATATCCTTGATCCGCTCAGGGGGATCCTGGAGGTCGGCGTCGATAACGACGACCGCCTCTCCTCTTGCCTGGTCCATTCCGGCTGTAATAGCCACCTGGTGACCGAAGTTGCGGGACAGGTCAAGCACTATCACAGAGGGATCCCATTCGCTGTACTCTTTAACCATGGGCAGCGTGCCATCCCTGCTTCCGTCATTTACGAATATCAATTCATACGGCTCATCTAAATCATTCATCACTTTTTTCAGACGTTCATACGTCATGCCAATGACTTCTTCTTCGTTATACATCGGGATAATGATGGAATACATGATATAGCTGCCCATTTTATTCGCCTCCATTTTCTAATGTGACTTTATATAACTGCGTGAAACCATCTGTGGATGTGCTCTGCCATTCTTCCTCTGGTACAGCGGTCCCGTTTTCCTGAATCCATGTGGTCACTTCCTCATTGGAGCCTCCTCTTTGAGATTCAGAGAGCAGAAAGTAACTTACGTCCCCCTCTGCAACGGCTGCTTCCAGTTCCTCTACAGAATAGACCGGGTCACTACCAGAAAAGCCGCCCATAATCATTACGGACTCTTTTTCATCGACGATGTACGGAGTTGCTGTACTGTATTGTACCGTTCCAAACAAGTAGGTTTCCCCTGTATTGTTTTCGCGTAAATACTCCAGAGTCTTTTCATCAAGGTCCTGGGTGACTGGTCCGGCTCCTCCTCCTTGACCATCACCGCCTTCAGCGGCCGTACCGCTGCCCGGGCCATCTTCCAACGGCATGTCGTCTGGAAGACCTTGTGCTGAAACCCTCCGGTCATCATCCCCTTGTCCCTGAGGCGCGTTCCCCTGCGGCATACTCATCTCTGTGGATGGCCCTGCTTCAGGAAGCGCACTATTCCCACCGTACACAATCGGTGTCAAAGACCAGAATGTCGGAACGATCAGGAGGATCAATGTACCCGCGACAGCTACTGTCTGCTTTATGGGCTGTGAATTTTTTTTCATAAGGACGAGCCCGGCCGTTACAACAATGCCCAGCCCGAGAATAAGGATGGACCAGAACGAACCGATTTTTTCTTCATAAGGCTGAAGAATCCACCATTGAGTGGCAGCTGTGGTAAAAACAGCCGCCGGAAGAAGCCATGACTTCCACCCCTCCCCTTTATACAAGGTGAGCAGCTCCACACTTCCTGCACCAAACAATGCAGCGAGAGGCGGAGCAAGCATAATCAAGTAGTAATGGTGGAAAAAGCCTGCAACACTGAAGAATCCTGCGACCGGAAGAAGCCATGCGAGCCAGAAAATCGTCTCATTATGCTTCTCTGTACGTGATTTCCATCGAGCCCCGGCTAACAACCCGGCAGCCGCGAATAATGCAAAAGGCAGCAGCCAGCTTGCCTGGTCCGCCAGGCTATCCTGTAGAAGTCGTAAGACACCCGGATCGCCTAAATCGAACATTCCGCCTCCGCCTCCACCCTGTGCAGCACCGGCGGGCTGACCTGAAGTCCCCACCTGTGGAGGTTCCTGCGTGCCTGAGGATGGCGTGTCTTGACTTCCCGGCGCAGCATCTGTCAGTCCGGAAGGTTGAGCATCAGAAGCGTCCTGTGCCGGCAGTGCGCCCTGGTCCGTTCCACTGCCATCCCCCCCAGTATCCTGACCGAGAAGTCGTGACATGCCATTGTATCCAAAAGCCAGCTCCAATACCGAGTTGGTTGAACTGCTTCCGATATACGGCCGTTCATCCGCCGGCGTCAAGTCAACAACAAGGGCCCAGGAAAGAGAAATAGAAAGGAGAACGAACAGAGAAGCGGCGAGCGTTGTCAGCTTTTTCTTCCACCCTGCCTTCATGGCAACCCATACGAATAAAACAAAGGCCGGGACCACCATGTACGCCTGCAGCATTTTCATATTGAAACCGATGCCGATCAAAGCAAAAGCAGCCACAATGCTCCATAGTTTCTGCTCTCTCACCCCTTTGAACAGGAACCATGTCCCCGCCAGCAGTGTGAATACCAGCATACTGTCAATGTTGTTCGTCCGACTGACCGCTACAGCGATCGGAGTCACAGCCATGGCCAGTGAAGCTATCCTTGCAGCAAGGGCTCCGAAGTTCGGCTTGACGAGAAAATATACAAGCAGGACAGACCCAACGCCTGCCAGCGCCTGTGGAAGGATGACACTCCAACCGGAAAGGCCAAAGATTTCTGCGCTGATCGTCTGAATCCAGAAGGTGACCGGCGGCTTATCCACGGTTACAGAGCCGGCAGAATCCAGCGACGCGTAGAAGAAATTATGAAAACTTTCCATCATACTGCCGACAGCAGTCGTGTAGTAATTATTTGCGTATTCATCTTCCCAAATCAGGAAGAAGTTAAGGAAAGAAACGAGAATGACAGAACCTAAAAGCCACGGGTCCAGCTTCTTTCCCTTCCATCTTTTCAACATCATGATCACTCCTATAGATTATGGCGGTTTATTTACAAAACCCAGTATGAACGATGAAGCTGATTTCCAAATGAATAGAAGCTGAAAGAAAGCTGAAAATGATTTTCCCCCTCATCATCAAGAGTGATTTTCTTGTACAACGAAAAGAATACATAAAGACACCGATACGAGCCTGCCTCATCTTCGGGTCTCGGAGTTGTGCGCATATAAGGCGCTGCTGCGATTTTCACAGCGAATGTGAAACGAAAGAAGGAATAGAAAAGGTAAGCCTCCTGAGAATAGAAAAAAGCGGATGGCATGGATAAAATATTCCATGCCATCCGCTTTTTTGAACTTTACCTTCCATCTATCCTCAGTTTTTCAGTGGCCTTGGATATGGCGGGTCTTTACTTGAATCACGTATTAATCTTTTTCCTGCCTCTATATTCTGATCCAAACCTTACAGCTCCAATAAGAAAAAGAATGCTGGAGAAAAACAGAACCATGCCGTTCCATTGACCATCAAACATTGTAATGTTCACAAGGATCATGGTATGTGTGATTAATAAAAGCACAAACAAAATCACATAGGTTTTCATACGTTGCGACCTCCTAAACATAACCTCTACTCTTCTTTCATCTTCTTCTATCCTAAATAAAACAGCCCTGTCACAAAAAGAAGCCAGGGCACAGCGCTGGAATCATACCGGAATGACATTCCCGGAAAGCTCTGCGCCATTTCTATAATGACAAACAGCAGCACGGAAAAAGAAAAATAGATCGCCGCTGTGATAGGATGTCCCAACGAATATCCTCCTTTGTTATACCGTTCTCCGGCCGAACCGGACATACATCAAAAGCGCACTCCCCACCGCAAACATCCCGGCAGCAATCCCGAAGTAAAAAAAGACCTGCCCCCCAAGCGTGGAGGAAGCATAGCTGAGAAAACTGAAAGCAAACAGTCCCACTCCCAATAAAGCCAGCAAAACCATCGACCCTTTCCACCGGCCTTTCGTCAAGATCGAGCCCACAGCCAACACCAGTAAAATGAAGCTGCTGAACATCAGCATCGGAAACAGCGGCCTGAACTTAGCGGCATACACAAAGTAATCCAGCTGGACAATCTGCTCCTCTCCCATGACCTCCCCGTTAATCATTTGGGAAAAAGGGGCGGAATGAGCCCATTCCCATGATTTATCCAGAAGCGCACTTCCTTCATACCAGGAAACAAGGGCAGAAAAAATGAAAACAACGGAAAGAAGAACACATACGACAAAGGATCGATACATAGAACTCCTCCTCTTTCATTTCCTTTTAGGAATCCATCCGTTCCAAAAGCATGTAGTCCTTTGTTTTTTCTACATCGATTTGATTTCTCCTGCCAAAAGCCAGTAATTCGTCATACCCCTCCGGCTCTGTCATCACCACTAACGGGATGTTCAAGCCTTTATAGGTTTGAATGGCAGCCGCTTTCTTTTTCCAGCCGGTCCGGAAGAATTTAAGCGTTTGGATATGCTCAGGTATCAGTTCTTTCTTTAAAACCCGCTTCTTCAGATAAGTAACGGTATAAATCAATCGCTGATCCTGAATATCAATTTGAAATCGAAATAAACTCCCCATCGCCAAGAATAATAGAATCACCAGGAACAGTTGAATCGTTGCACCAAATGCGCTGGAAAGGAGTAACCACAGAAGGGGAAAGAGAAGTGTGACCGTATCTCTGATTCTCTTCGGATTGATGGAATAGCTCATGACTGATCACCTCCGAACCTTTCCTGCTTTCTTTGGACGCTCCAATAAACAGCTAAGGCTGCCATTTGAAGTGGTAAAAGAAACAGAAAAGGAGAAGATGAATGTGGATGAATGATTTGATAAATGCCGGCTGTTATGACCATTAGCCAAATTCCTAATACGACCATCCGGAGAATCTTTTTCAGCTTATAATCGTTCGTCAAAATTTCCCCCACTCCTCTTTCAGCAAACCATAAACGATTCTGTCATGATGGCTTCCGTTCAAATATTCATACTCACGCAGGACTCCTTCCTTCGTGAATCCGAGCCGTTCGGGAACCGCCCTGCTTTTCCCATTTCCTACCGCCGTCTGAATGTCCACTTTTCTTAAACCAAGCTCAAAAAATGCGTAATCGACCATCTTCCGGACCGCTTTCGTTACAAGACCCCTGCCCGTAAAGGCAGCTCCAAGCCAGTAGCCGATTTCCGTTCTTCCCGTTTCCTGATCTATGTATAGAAATCCAGTGGAACCGGCCAGTTCCCCTTTATACAGGATGCCGGCCCAGAAACCTCCTCCGTCGGCCATCCTTGTCAGGGACCTGCTTATAAAGGCAGCAGAATCACCCGCTTCCTTCGTTTTGTTCGGGAAGGAAAGCCACATCCCGAGATGACTCCTGTTTCTGTCCACCAGCTCAAACAAGGCATCCGCGTGTTTTGGTTCCAGGATGGACAGCTCTACGTCATCATCCACATGCATCGTAAACATATGTTTTCCTCCTCTTCTACGATTCCAATTATTTCAAAAGATTCCCCTGAACTCAATCATTAAAAAAACCTTCTTTTTCATAAAGAAGGCAGTCCGTAGAAAAAGTTCTTCCTATCCAATTAGAGTTGTCCGCCTGTCTTGTTGAGAGGGCACGTTCCGCTTATCGGCGGATGCCTGCCGCGGGCACGGCCTCAGCTGACTTGGTCAATAAACCATCTGACCAAGTGGATCTTCGGCCCGTGCTGTTCCCGCAGGCGTCACCGCCGAACGCTCCTCGTGCCGGTCCCTGTGGAAGAACGAGTGGTCCGAGATCGCCGGGCGTGGGTTTTGCGAGGAAGCTCGGGCGCTCGTCCGCGGAAAGGGAAGGGGCTTTCGCTCCCGGCGGTAAGAAAGAAAAAAGCTTGTAAAGAAACAGGGGTTTCTCTACAAGCTGCCTTCTTTTTTATAAAGAAGGCTTTATCTGCTTTATTTCTTCACAGGCTGTCTGGAAATTTTTCAATGATTCTCCTCCCAGCGCAGACCTGTCACCGCCGAACAATCGCTGCAGGACGATTTCCTGCGCTTGTTCGATAGAGAGGTCTCCACTGTTTAACACGAGCTTTATATAAGACTTAAAATATTCCTTGGTCAATGCGCCCGATTGATGCAGCATACGTCATTCCCTCCTCTATTCTTCATTACAGAAGCAGGAGAGCCTTCCTTGAAGACTCCCCCGGAAGACTCTATGCGTTTTCCTGACGGTTTTCCTCGTGTACCTCTTCGCTATCGTTTTCCTTTGTTTCTTTTTCCTCCACCTCTTCAATGTCTACATGACAGCAGTTTTTATCCGACTTGGAAAACAACCCGCGAAGGCCTTTCTTTTTCTCAGCCATGGATTTCACCTCCTTTAAAGTACCGTCTGCACAATAAACCCTGTGGATACCGCCACCACGAGGATGGAGACAACAAAAGCAGTGACGAGCTTCGGCTTGAACAATTTATTCAACAGAACCACCTCGGGAATACTGGCGCCCGCACCACCGATGACCAATGCGATGATGGCACCGATCCCCATGCCCTTACCCACCAGTGCATCGGCAATGGGCAGAATCGCTTCCGCTCGGATGTACATGGGGATACCAATGACGGAAGCCACCGGGATCGTCCATGGTTGATCTCCACCTGCAAACCTGGCGATCATCTCCTGTGGAATGAAGTCATGGATGAACGCTCCGATGAATACCCCAAGTAGAAGGAACGGCAGGACAGGGTAAAAGAAGCCCCAGGCGTCCCGCAGGGCCACCTTCCATTTCGGCTCATCCTTCTGTGCATCCCCGCTCCCTTTCCGGACCCTTACATTTTTCACGAACTTTTCAAGCCCGAGCAGGTCCCATACCATTCCAATCAGGATGGAAAAAGCACCGACGATCAGAACATAGTACAATGTCAATTCCCAACCGAGCAGCGTCCACAGCAGAAGGACGATGACGGGATTCAAAAGGGGGGACGCTACTAAGAAGGACATCGAAGGACCAAAAGGTGCTTTAGAAGAAAGCAGTCCTGCCAGAATCGGAATCGTCGAACACGAACAGAATGGCGTCAGTGCCCCGAGCACCGTTCCATACAAATAGCCGCTCCACTTATTCGGTCGTTCCAACACCCGTTTAATCCGCTCCTCTGTCACCTTCTGCTGCAGAAGACTGACGAGAAAACTGATGAGAATGAACAATGCGGTCAACTCCGCAAACAAAATGAGGAATGTTTTCATAAACTCGAGAAAAGCATTCATAAGATCCCTCCCTGCATCAACTTTTTTTGATGTAATGATCATAATAGATCAAATTTTTTTGATGGATAATATATAGATTCACCTTGTTTACTGACCAGGGTAAAAGATGCAGCAGAGTTCAGGCGACAAGATTGCTTTGACTTCCGGGTCATTCAACTGGTAATAGTTCCAGGTCCCCTTCTTTTCCCTCTGAATAAAACCGGCATCGTGAAGGATT
Source organism: Halobacillus litoralis (assembly GCF_009856355.1). Classification (GTDB taxonomy): domain Bacteria; phylum Bacillota; class Bacilli; order Bacillales; family Halobacillaceae; genus Halobacillus; species Halobacillus litoralis_B. The sequence goes on from NZ_WMEW01000015.1 coordinate 35,919, forward strand.
TTCAAATGGTAGGACAGTTTGGACTGCGGGAGTCCGACAAGCTCTGTCAGATCACAGACACACAGCTGTCCCTTCTGATTCAGTTCATACATGATTTTAAGACGAAGCTGATCTGCGAGTGCCTTGAATTTCTTTTCGTACCCTTCAAAGGAAAGTTCCTTCCCGGTTCCTGCATGTTGATCGACCGTTCTCATTGTCTCACCTCTACATCAAATATTTTTGATCTAACCGCATTATATTCATCCCTCAGGAAGGATGTCAATTGAAAGCATCAACTTTTTTTGATATATGTTCATTCATCCCTTCCTAAGTAAAGCGTCTCCAGCTCTTCTTCCTCTATACCCCGGTTGTGATAAAGCCGGTAAGCCCGCGCATTCGGCTTGGAACTCACCACTCTGTGCAGATGGTGATCAATATAATGGGCAGCCGCGTGGTCATCAACGGCCAGTCCGGGCTTTATTTTCCCTTCGGCCATTAATTTCTTATAAGCGGGCCTTCTTTTCGGTTCTCCATCGTAATGAGGACAGTGGCTTCCGGGGAGAAAGCCGAGCCCTTGCAGCGGTTCCAGTTCCCCGCCGAAAGAATCCGTGATGCCTTCCTCAAACCAGCAGATCGATCCGGCACTGACCCCTGCAAGGATGACGCCCTGATCCCACGCTTTTTTCAGAATCACATCCACCTCCCACTCTTTCCATAAGGCCAGCATATTCCTCGTATTTCCACCGCCGACAAAAAGGATGTCTTTTTCCAGTAGAAAACTGTTGAGATCTCTTGTTGGTGGGTGAAATAAAGAAAGGTGGGAAGGCTGACAGGCATAGTTTTCGAAAAAGTTGTAAAATCTGGCCATATAACTGCCGGAATCTCCGCTGGCGGTCGGGATAAAACAGATGTGGGGCTTTGTTTTCGAAGACTGCTCCAGCAGGTACGTATCCAACAGTGGATTTTCAGGATCCATCGAAAAGCCTCCTCCACCTACAGCGATGATCTGTTTCATAAGCAGCACTCCTTTTCAACATTGATTTATCAGTTAAAATATGTAAAAATATCCAGGAATACAATGGTATTTTTAAAACTCCTCATCAAAAGGGAGAGGTAAAATGACTGGGTTCTTATACAATAGTACGTTGGCTGGATTATTCGGTTTAGGGATGTATCGGTTTATTCTTTTTGAAGGAACGGCAGCCAAAGAGGATGGGCTTTCGTTTATAATTTGTGCCATCGTTATTCTGGCCACAGCCCTTACAGGAAAGCGTTTCGCAGCCAAAGCATCTGAAAAAGCATCCAATGACTGGTTTTACGTGTCTCTTCTGTTTCCATTTCTATGGGGAATAGACGCTTTTCAAGCCATTCAGTATGCGTATCCCCCATTGTTCATTGCCATTATCGGGTGTGGGCTTGCGACCTCTCTTCTGGTCTCCGCATGCTTATGGGATAGACCTATACAAATAAAAAGAAAACGGATTGTCTCAAAGGCCGTCCAGGACTAAATGGAGATAATCCCCATGTCCTCTGATCAAATCCACTTCCTCTACGGACGAAATCCAGAAGAAGTGGAAGGTCAGCCCTTTTTCTTCTCCTCCCCCGGACGGTTCGTGCAGCCAACTGCCTTTCACCTCCGGGGTGTGGAGCTGATAAAAACACCGCTTGTGCGGCTTTCCGTCCTCATTTATCCACGTATCCACCGCCAGTAATTTTTCTACATAGACGGAATTCAGCCCTGTCTCCTCCACCATTTCCCTTACAACAGCATGTAGAGGATCTTCCCCCGGGTTCATAGTTCCTTTAGGAATTTGAATGCCGGCCTCAGGAATCGAATGTTGAAAAACAAGCACCTGCGGCTTTTCTTTATAAAAGCGGGTGATATATCCATAGACTTTCCATACAGGTTCCACAAGCACACCTCCTTTGTTACTGACCCGGGATGATTGTCCCTTGATGGAAATACAGCTGCCATCTGCCATGGGTTTTCTTCCAGATCGAGCTCCTCCACGTGTTCCTCTTCCGCGTCGTATCCTTGACTTTATATGTACTGAGGACCGTATCCTCTGCCAGAATCTGAATCTCATAATGATGCAGCGTCATTTCTGACAGAACGACCCCAAGCTCCAGACAGTCTTTTTTCGTATAAATGATTCCGGAACTGCCAATCTCCCAAAAATCATCTGCAAGGATCTGATCCAGCTTTTCAGCGGAAGACCTGACGTCCAGACTGATATGCGCTCCTTCCAATTCTCTAAGATGGGTTTTGAGTTCTTTCATCTATCCTCCCCCTCTTCTGCTTACCGCCCCTTATTAAAGATTAGTTCTACACTTTTCCTTTTTTATCCTTTTCGTTCACCATCCCTTCCTGTTTATGGTCAGAAAAAAAGACCCCTGCGGGCCTTTTTGTGAGTGATTATGGGTGGTACCATCCACCGTGGCTGTGATGAACTCCGCCCCACGGATAATAATTTCCCTGGCCGTAATGATAACCGTATCCGGGTGCATAGCTGCTGTGTCCGTGCTCGAAGCCGTATCCACCATACGTTCCCTGCCCGTGGTGATACCCGTAGCCCGGGACATAGGTGCCATGTCCATGGTGATAGCCATATCCCGGGATATAAGTCCCGTGTCCGTGATGGTATCCTGCGCCGGGTACGTATGTGCCGTGACCATGATGATAAATCCGTTCCACAACGATCGCCCCTTCCGTTTGCTTCAACCTTAGCCTATGCCGGGCGGGAAGGTGTGGTCTGGGCGGTGATAGAATAAGAATCCGAGGTTTTTTTCATTCGTATGTTCGGTGAATAAATCTGTGAATAGGTATATGTTTCTTCCTGTATACACTCAGCACCAGACCGAATAAAACCGCATGAAGAACCGTAGCATCCATCCCGTAGCTGAGGAAGGGAAGCGGGAAGGATGCGGTTGGCAGGACCCCTATCGACATAAGCACGTGATAAAGGACTGGAACAGCATAGAACACCAGGCTCCCTCTTACCAGCAGCTGACCAAAGGGTTCCTTGATCTCCCTTGTCATCCAGAACAGGCGGCCAATCACAAGAACCAGAAGGGTCAGGAGAATAAGGGCAGCGGCCCAGCCCAGCTGATTCACTATTGAGAGAAAAACGAAATCGGTGTGACCGGAAGGCAGTGGCTCCGCTTGTGAGCTCTCCCCTATCCATGCGGCATGACTGATGACTTCCTCCATCCGCAAATACATATAACCGCCCCCATTCGAGAATTTCTCAGGGGATAAAAACGACAGCAGCCGATCCTTTTGATAGCTGGCAGCAACTGCAAAGAACCACCAGCCAGCATATACAGCTCCGATGATGGCTAACGAAGCCAACGACCAGAGGATTTTTTTGTTCACCCGTTTATGGAGGAACAGGGCCGTAAAGAGCAGCGTATAAATGAACGCAGCATTCGGATCCGCAGCTCCCATGAAAAAATAAACGGGAAGCACATACAACACGATCCCCTTCCACACCTTCATCGGTCCGTTACTGCCGATAGCAGCAAGACCAATGAGAAGCATCGGGATAAAATCGATGCTGGTCACATGAAAGGGTCCGACCTGCACACCCACGCTCCCCAGAATAAGCGTGGTCATCGACATCGGTCCCCACGTCAGAAACATGGCTCCTGCCAGACCCAGCCCGTAAAACAGCCACCCGAGCGGCCTTAGCTTCCTATAGTCAACAAACAGAAGGCCCCCGGCTGCCACGACACCGGCTGCCGTGAAGAAGACTTTCCCGTTGAATGAGTAGCCGTTTTCCCCGCTGAAGATCAGGGCCGTCAGAAAACCGCAGGCCATCAACGCAGCAAGAAGAAAGACCAGCCATCCGTCGATTTTCTCCTTGTATACGTCCTGGAAATGACGGCCGGTTTCCGGTGCACTCCCCATCCGGCGGACCGCTTCCGCCTCAGCCGCTTCCGGACTGAATCCCTTGTTCAGCAGGCTTTCTTTTTCCTGTTGGATATGGCTGTTCAACTCACAGGCAATCCTATTCCCGGTTTCTTTGTCTTTAATAAAGGACTGGACGGTTTGAAGGTAATCGCTTCGTGATTTCATATCTGCCCCGCCTCCACGAGTGTTCGCAGCACCTGTGGTTTGTCGGGGGAGGACTCATATTTCTTAAGCAGTTTTCTTCCCTTTCTCGTCAGAGAATAAAATTTCCGCCCGTCTTCTCTCCACTCCGACTGGATGCACCGCTTCTGTTCAAGGGTGTGGAGCGTCGTATACAGTGAGCCTTGATCGTCTTCAAAGGCTTGAATGCCTCTGGAACGGATTTTACCAGCCAGCGTATAGCCGGTCTCCTCCTGTACGAGGAGCTGTAGAATAGTCAGTCGGATGTGTTCCGGTGTACATTCCTGTCTGGCTATTTTCTTCATCACTTCATTCCGATGTCCCTGATCGAAGGTCAACGGCTTGAAGGATGTATCATCCAGTGCCTGTTTCAGCTTCTTTAATCGTTTGTCCATCAAAGCGTCCCTCCCAGACTTTTTTTCAGCAGGTCTTTGGCCCGCTTCAACCGTGTTTTTAACGTATTTTCATTTTTCTTCAACAGGTCTGCCATCTCTCTTGTCGATAAGTCTTCGTAGTAGTGAAGATAGATGACCTCCCTGTATTTCTCAGGCAGGTCCATCACCGCTGCGGCCAGTTCGTGGTCGACATGGTTCTGGATGACCGTGTCTTCTGTACTGGAGGCATCTTTTGTTTGTTCAAGCTGTTCCTGCTCGGAGACGGTCACCTTCCGGTTGTACCAGCTTTTCAAGTGATCCTTACAGTGATTGATGGCGATCCGCCACAGCCACGTTGTCATTTTCGACGTTCCATTGTATGTATGCAGGTGGTGATAGCCCTTCACGAAAATTTCCTGCGTTAGATCCTCCGCCAGTGCCGCATCCTTGACGTAGGAATAGACAAGGTGGAGGATGGCTGTTCCGTAGTTTTCCATCAGTTCCTGGATGATTGCTTCTCTGTTTTCATGTTCGATCGGTGTATTCATTGAGTGTTCCACATTGTCCCCTCCTGCCCCATTAAACGATACAGGTCTGGAAATAGTTTTACAAAAATAAAAAAAGACAGCACGAAGTGTGCTGCCTCAGGCCAAAACGTCCGGTGCAGGCCATCAAAGATGGCTCCATTCCGGATGTCCTCACTGAAATACGAGGCTGTTTCGTTTCAGGAATCGGTCATGGAACGTCAGAGGCACGCCTTCTCCATCTTTTTCTGCATGAATGTGAAGGTGCGGCTCCGTCGTATTTCCTGTGTTTCCCACTTCCCCTAAGAGATGGCCCGCCTCAACCGCATCTCCCTCCTGGACATGGACTGTGCCCGGTTTCATGTGGGCGATATGAACGTCCACGCCCTGACAGGAAAGAATGACGTGGTTACCAGCGGGATGCTGCTCCTTGTCCGGCTCCGCCTGCGGGAGAATATCTTCATATTCGTCCACCGCTGCTGTCACTTCACCTGTGCACGGACTGTACAGCGGCTCACCGTAGATTTCATAGTCTTCCAGGCTGGCGGGAGATAAGCCGTCAGCACGGACGGTGAGCGCATTGACTTTAAGAATGTCATAAGCATAGGCCTGTGTCTTGGATTCATAGTGATAGTTGATCGACGTACTGGCCCCCCCGTGACCCAATGCATAGACCCCGTGCTTCATTGGAAATTCCATGTCGACGGCCTTGTCTTCTTCCGGCAGGGCGTATCCCGACAGTCCGGAGACCGCAATGGATCCAAAATAAAGGATAAGAAGAAGGCTGATGACCATGGAAAATACAGCCCCTTTCCTCTTCTTTTCCGATTTCTCAGGCAGACTGCGCCAACGCCTGTAGACAAAAACGCTTACTATGAGAAAGCTGAGAGGCAGAAGCCAGCGCATGTAGTGGGTAAACATGTGCCACGGCCCGATGACAAAAATAAATGCCATGAACATGAGAACCGCAGCCCAGTCTATCAAGAGGTATGTACGTTTCGAATACGCTGTTCTCAATAAATGGACAAACAATAGAACGGGCAGTACAAGGTGGATAAAAGCCTGAAACCAGATCAACCAATCATTCCCTTCCCCGAATTAGAACGATGACGCTCTATGATCATCTATACGTTCTGCAATGGAAAAAGTTTCATAGGTTTCAGGCTGCCCCTCCCTACGTACGTCTGCTTAAGTATTCACTGGCACCCAGCACCACAATGGCAAACAAAGCAATCGTGATGACCAGCGCGCCGGGAACACCGGAGGATCCTAGGTAGAGCATAAGCAGGAGGGCCCCGCCGATGCCGAAAGCAGCAAATAACAGCGTTAAAATAACCGGGCGCCCGTACTTCAAGGACTTCCATTTCTTCCATCCGACCGCGGCCAGAATGAGCGCGGCAGCAAAAACAATGACAGCACCTGTCGTCATATGAGTTCCCCCCTTTTTGTAAAGGTATACCCGTAAGAGAAGCGTTCAATCGTGTGTTTTCATAATTTTCACATTGACAAGAGGAATGACCCATGATTAAAATAGTATCCAACTGTTAATAAAAAGAACGGCTGAGAGAGAAATCAAGTAGCCGTCAGGATCCCTGTCGCAGAGAGCCGGTGTGTGGTGAAAACCGGTACATATCCTGACTGTGAATTTCACTTCTGGAGCTTTTTCCACCGCGGTGGAAAACAGTGGCGACTGTTATACGCACAAGTGATGAGTGTAAGCTCATAACAAGGGTGGTACCGCGGTCCAACCGTCCCTACGTCATGTAGGGGCGGTTTTTTTATTTTTCAGCCCTTTGGCGCATAGATGCGGCAAAGTAAAAAAAGAAGGTAAAGGAGCATATGTCATTATGAAACAACAGGAGCAGTGGACATCCAAGATTGGATTTATATTAGCTGCCGCCGGATCCGCCATCGGCCTCGGCGCCATCTGGAAATTCCCTTATATCGCCGGCCAGAACGGAGGCGGAGCATTCTTTCTATTATTCATTATCTTTACATTGTTTCTCGGATTACCCCTGCTGTTAGCAGAGTTCTCCATCGGACGCACCGCTCAGAAAAACGCGGTGGAATCCTATAAAACCATTTCACCAGGTACAAAATGGCACTGGATCGGCATCATGGGGATGATTACATCCTTCCTGCTTTTATCGTTTTACAGCGTCATCGGCGGCTGGATTGTCGCCTACCTGTATAAAACGCTGACCGGACAGCTGGCCTCTGTGGATGCCTCGTCCTACGCGGATCTGTTCGGAAGCACGATTTCCCACCCGTTCGGGAGTGTACTTGTCCAGCTTATTTTCATGGTCATGACCATTCTTGTTGTCTCCCGGGGTGTCCAGCAGGGCATTGAAAAAGCCAGTAAAATCATGATGCCGGCTTTATTTGTTTTGTTTATCCTGCTTGTCATCCGGGCCGTCTCTCTTGACGGAGCGATGGAAGGCATCACTTTCCTGCTGATGCCGGACTTTACAAAAGTAACGTCACAGACGATTTTAGAAGCGATGGGACAGTCCTTCTTCACCTTGAGTGTCGGGGTTTCCGTTATGGTGACGTACAGTTCGTACCTGCCCAAAACCGAGAACCTCCCCCGCGCTGCCTTATCCATCGGCGGCATGAACATTTTCATCGTTCTGCTTGCGGGACTGGCCATTTTTCCGGCTGTGTTTGCGTTTGACCTTCAGGCGGATGCCGGACCTGTCTTGTTATTCCAGGTGCTTCCGACTGTATTCAGCCAGCTTCCGGGCGGCATGATTTTCTTTGCCGGCTTCCTGCTGCTGTTCCTGTTCGCCACGTTGACCTCAGCCTTTTCCATGCTTGAGATCATCGTATCGGTGCTCTCGAAAGGCGACAAAGCAAAGAGGAAGAAATGGGCATGGATCACCGGACTGGCTATCTTCGCTGTCGGCATCCCGTCGACGTTGTCCTACGGTGTTCTGGCAGACGCCACCCTGTTCGGCCGGACCTTCTTCGACAACATGGATTATGTAGTCAGCAACATCCTGTTCCCGATCGGTTCGCTTTTGATTGCCTTGTATGTACCGAACAAAATGAAAAAGTCAGCACTGTATGAAGAACTGCAAAGCGGCAGCCGGATGAAAAAAGGCTTGTTCCAAACATGGTTTATCCTGCTTCGGTATGTTGCCCCGCTTCTGATTATCATCGTCATGCTCGATGTGCTTGACGTATTTTAATCGATAGAGAAAAAAAGGAACTTCCATGTTTGGAAGTTCCGGCTGTAGAAAAAGCCTGTGTTCACCAGATTGAGTTGTCCATGTGTCGTGTGAAGGGTCACTTTCCGCTTATCGGTGGATGAATGCCGCGGGCACGCCCTCAGCTAACTTGGCCAGGAAGGTCGCCTGCCCAAGTGGATCTTCGGCCCGTGCTGTTCCCGCAGGCATCACCACCGAACGCTCCTCGTGCCAACGTCAGCATATATAGAAAGGAGACTGTGCACGAAGCAGATTCGCAGACTCAAAAGAACGGCATAGGCTGCGCGATTGCCGCTTGCTCGGAAAAGAACACCGGAAGGAACAGGCGCTGATGACGGCATTGCCCTCCATCCATCAAGAGTGGGCTGGGTGAAGGAGAGTTTTTGTCGATTTTAAAGAATCCCCAAGGAGCGGTGCCCCTTCCACTCCTGCGGAAGAACGAGTGGTCCGAGATCGCCGAGCGTGGGTTTTGCGAGGAAGCTCGGACGCTCGGACGCGGAAAGGGAAGGGGTTTTCGCTCCTCGCGGTAAGAAAGAAAAAAGCTTGTAAAGAAACAGGGGTTTCTCTACAAGCTGAGGAACTTCCATGTTTGGAAGTTCCTTTTTTTATATTACCAAGGAACAATGGCTTCTGCTCCCGACCGTATCCTTTTGGTTTCATATATTGCTTTTGTAACCTCACTACTTATAGGAGCTTATCTCGACGAGATGGATCGACAACAGATTCAGCTGTATTGGCAGCGGGCACTTGATGGTAATTTATTTATGCAGCCCCTGTTATTATTATTTTGGCAGCATTTTCTGCTTTCATTGTAGGAACTGGAGAGAAGTTATTCCAAGAAGATGATTCAGCATAAAAAGTGTGTAAGGTCCCCTACACACTTTTTTGTTTAAGGTAACTTTCTACCTCCGCTATTTTTGTTCCTGGTTTAATTTGATGGATAATCTTATCTTTTTCAATGTGTATATAGATGTAAGGATCGTCCCTCACAAAGGAATCCACTTCACTCCAAGTTTTTTCAATTGTTTCTTTATGAATAATTTGGATGGATTCATCAGTTAAGTAAACTTCTTTTCCCCCTATAAATCTATCTTTTCTTTTTAATAATGCTTTTTTATTTTTCTTTTTAATACCCTTAAACGTTATAAAAATATATAAGCCCAAACCAACCGTATACAAGAAAATATATGCCATAGGGTGTACAGAAGCTTCAGGGTGAGCGTTTTTATAAAATATCTGAGATGATGTGAGAAGAATAATTCCTACTACAACCGTAAAAATTTGGAATATACTTCCGCTCTTACTATGCTTGAAGAGGTAATCTATGTAAGGGTCCATATCTTCGTTACTTGTAGTATAGTTAATTTTAATCGCCATAAGCACCTCCCCTAAAGGTTGTTTATCTAAAATATTCTTTAAATAGTATAAATGATTCTGAGTATATAAACAAAACCATGCAATTATACGAATGTTTGTTCTTGTTTTTACCATAAGTCTTTTAATGAAAAGTTTGGGATACAGTAAATAAAGCAGCTGATAAATAAGTAGCAGGGAAGGCGGTTAATATCTCATTAAAGGAGAATTATGTAAGAGTGCCTGTTCCTTTCCAAAATAGAAATGGAAGAAACAGGCATGGTTGTAAGGTTTATTATATTCATCGATCCGCACACGATTTCTTTTATTTACTACGTCACGTCCCTCGAACCGGTGCTGTTGTTCATATGTGATGACTGTTCCTTTCGATGGACCCCTCTACCTTTTTTCCAAGAATCGCTTTACCCCTTCTACACAGTAATCATGGTCCATTTGTGGTGTAAGTCCCGCTATAGTAACAGAACCGATCGTACCTGCGTTTTTGATTTTAATGGGCAGTGAGCCCCCTACTGCTTGGTAATCCTCAACAGGAAGCAGGGAACTTTCATCATGTGTAGTGCCCATTTCTTCAAAGCGTGCGGCAATAAATTGTGTGCTGTGGTTATAGTGGTCCACCACTTTTTTCTTCCGATATAACCATTTCACATTCTCTTCCGATGTTCCATCCATTAAGTGAGTGAAAAGCGGGACACGATTCCTTTCAATGTGGACCGCGACAGATTTTCCGTTCTCTTTCGCATATTGGATGAGTTCTAACCCAAGCTCTAATGCCTGTTCATTTGTGAATTGGTCGAACACCAGTTCATTTTCAAGTTGCAGCAGCTCTTCTGTATTCATATCATTTCTCCTTTAAAATAATTGTTGTTTTTTATCTAGTCGATAGTTGATGACAGCAAGAAGAAGTGCGATGGTCACCATAATGGCACCAACCCAAGCTGTATCAAGGTAATTCATCGTCTCCACAACGAAACCGCCGATCGCAGAACCGCCGGCAATTCCTACATTGAAAGCGGAGATGTTCATCGCCGATGCGACATCCTTCGCTTTTGGTACAAGTTTCTCAGCGAGCATGAGAATGTAGGACTGGACCCCCGGGGTCAACATAAAGGCGAATAAACCAAGAATAAAGACGGATAGATAACTTAAGGCCTGGTTCGGCAGCAATACGAATTGTAAAAGAAGCACGAAGATTTGGATGAAGAATACAAATCGCAGGGCCTTTACAGGATGGCTGTTGCTTACTTTACCACCGACGATATTCCCGATCGCCACGGCTGTTCCGTATAAGAGAAGCATCCACGATACAGCCCCTTCGGTGAACCCACTTACTTCCTCCAGTATTGGTGAAAGATACGTAAATAACGCAAAAGTCCCTCCGAAACCGAACGCTGTCATCAGTAGAGCCAGTAAAATTCTCGGGTTCGATATAAGCCGTCCGACATCACCGAGCGTAGGAGATTCGTCCGACCGCTTCATACGATCGACCGCCCAAAGATTGGCGGCTAATCCGATAAGGCCGAGGGCTGCCACAGAAAAGAAGGTGGCTCTCCAACCAACCGCTTGTCCCACAAATGTCCCGAATGGTACGCCGATAATAGTAGCAACCGTCAATCCAGTGAACATAATGGAAATGGCCGACGCCTGCTTGTCTTTTGGCACAAGTTCTGCCGCTACAGTTGCAGCAATGGCGAAAAACACACCATGAGCTACAGCTGTAATAATACGTGATATCAACAATAACTCATACGTCTCCGAAAGCCCTGATAGGACATTTCCAAGGATGAAAACGGACATGAAAGTAAGGAGCAGTCCTTTCTTAGGAAGCTTCCCTGTCATGGTCGTAACAATGGGAGCCCCGATCGCAATGGCTGCTGCGTACCCCGAGATCAAAGTCCCGGCTTTAGTTACGGAAATATCCAAATCCGCTGCAACGGTTTGAAGGAGTCCGACAATAACGAACTCTGTTGTACGGATGGCGAAAGCACTAATAGCCAGGGATAAAAGTCCGATAATCGCTTTTGATGATAATTTACTCATAGATGTCTCCTCCTTACGTCTGGATTACAATAGTTTTGAAATTTGAGCGCTGCAGGCTCTGATCTTTTTACTGATCTGAGTGTCGTATCGTTTCGGAATTCGACTAGCCGGTCCAGATAATGCCAGGGAAGCCACCACTTCTCCATTTCGATAAATAGGAGCAGCAATACAGCGAAGTCCCACTTCCGTTTCTTCATCATCCACTGCATAGCCTTGAGCTTGTATGGCTTTGAGGTGATAGAGAAACAGTTGTTCATCATCGAATGTATTCTCCGTTTGTTTCTTCCACTGCAGTTTTCTCAGAAATTTCCTTTGTTTCGATTCGTCAAAGAAAGCAACGATGGCTTTCCCAAGGGCGCTTCCATGCGCAGGGTCGCGATCTCCAACCTCGGAATGGATCCGCATCGCATGTGTACCATCAACTACCTGGGTCGTAACTACATCTGTCCCGTCCAATATCCCGATATAGGCGGTTTCTCCCAGCTCCTGACTCAGCTCGTATAGTGGCGAAACTGAAACCCAATCCACTAAAGGGTTGTGGTCTTGTTTGAATTCTGCAAGCTTAGAAGAAGCCCGGTACACTTGACCGTTCTTCTCTACATATTCCATGTGTTCAAGCGTATAGAGCATGCGGAAGGCCGTCGTTTTGTTGAGCTTCATGTGATGCATCACTTCATTCATTGTCATTCCGCCGCTGTCCATCAGCAAATTCAGAATGAGCAATCCTTTTTTCAACGTTGAAACTTCATATTGACTCATGAGTGTGTGCCCCCTTTGCACAGGTGTTATCATATAACGCCGTAAAATGTATATCAAAAAAAGAACTTCCGGTTTCGATATATGAAACTCTCAACTTCATGATGAACTTCCAGACCTCATTCCATACTGTTTTGACAAGGGATTCACCCTGATAAGCACCAAATCGATTGCTCTTTTTGAATACAATCGATCAATTGTTCCTTCTGTCGTTTTTTGGTAAAGTTGATGGGCTAGTAACTAGAGGAGGTGAACACCTTGAAAAGAATAATCTTTATAACCATTTTCCTGCCCTTTTTAATAGCTGCATGCAGTAATAGTGATTCCTCAGTCAATGACCCGCAGACTCATGAAGAAACCACAGAACAAAGAGAAAATGATGACAAAGATAATGGAAATGACAATCAACAAGATAAGGTAGTTGAAAATAGTCAGGGGACATTCGAAATGGTTGACTTAGAAAGGGATCTAGGGACATTCGAATCTGGTCCTTTAACCATTCAAGTTAGTGATGTGAGTTTAATAAGTGGTACATACACAGACGAAACCGTGATCCAAAACCTTGAAAAAGAAGATGTAGAGTATGTCAGTATTGGGACAAAAATATCTACTAGGAATGAAGACATATTATTCACCCGCAATCATTTGTCATTAACAACGGGTGCAGGAGAGGAAGTACTCTCGCCAAATGAATTTATGAGTGATGATTTAAGTAAAGATATTCTCAGTGAAACTGATTTAATTAGAGTATTTACGTTCTTCCTGGAAGGTTCAAATGTGGAAGAGATTGATGAAGTGACCCTTCACATCCAATCTCCCCTTAATAGTGAAGGGGAACCTGTGGGCGAAGATATAGTTGTGGACGTTACATTCTAAACAGGTGGCGGTTATGGGAGAAACTCTCTATTTCTGTCATCATCCTGATTCCTTTATTGTTGATTTATGGATGTCAAAATAATGACTAACATAAAAAGAACTTCCAATCTTATGGAAGTTCTTTTTGTACTGGACTTATCCAAAGAACACTCAACTGGTTGAATACTCGAAGTCGATATACCTTGGTGAACCTTTTATTCAAGTACGACATGTTTCTTTTTATGACTTAACTTATGAGTTAGGTGACATCCCGGCCATCATGGCAGCAAACAATAGTAGGGCGGCCGTTCCCAATAAGATAACGATTGATACAGCTGCAAAATACTTCTGTCTCTTAAAAGATAGTATGGATAATATCATGGCTGTAATCAAAAACGTCCATATCATTATAATACTTTTTGAACCTGGAAGAAAAAGTAATGATAGAAACCCGGAGATAGGGACGACGCTTAAGATCAGTATATAGACCCCCAGTAGAATATCTTTATTCTTCAAAGCACCACCCCCTTCTTTCTTCCTTTACTACATATTAAAGAAACTATTTTGCAGGTGCTCATAGCCATTGCACCGCGCAGCTGATGGTGCAGAATGCCCCTAATGCATAAGACTCAAAACTCAAGGAACCGGCAGTTGAAGACTTGATTTTCATGATACCGACCGTACATGAATAATTACACGCCCATTATTAATGATAAATAATTTATAAAAGCAAACCACCCTATGGAGGCTATACTTAATGTAAACACCGTAAGTGACAGGTAAGGGTGATAGCCCGGATTCTCTCTTGATTGTATTAAAAAATATATTGACCCTGAAATACTTACTACAAATATCAATCCAAAGGTAACATTCATTACATTAGACAGTTTGATGCCCAAATCAACAAGTACGTGAATCAAGTAAACCAGGTTAACAATAACCGATAATACTAATAATGTTTTCTTCATAGTACCTCCTTAATGAATGGTCGTGTGTTGATCGATAAATTCAGCTCTTACATAATTCCAATGATTGCAAATGGCAGTAAGAAACTCAATTCTTTCTCAATAAAAAGAGACTTATCTTTCCTACCGATAAGTCCCGTTTCTACAAGACTTAATGCCGTGATAGTTTCAATAATGTTCAACTATTCACTACCTCTGTCTCTTCTTTCTTAAAGATACCAATCAGTAACATAACAAGTCCTATTATGAAGATAATGGGGAAGATATACCACATAATCATTCCTCCCCAACCACTTCCTACGATGACTGCCAAGCTTAACCCTGCAGCAAAAGCAAAAGCCGGGGAGATTGGTATCATAAGAACAATGCCCCATACCATATATTTTTTATTTTGTGGTTTATCCAGGCTGATTACAGATGCTGCCAATACACCTGAAAATGCAATGATATACCCTATAACGATAGCCATAACATCAACCCTTCCTATATTTTTCCCCTCTTTCACTAAACTGCTCTATGAGTTGAATAGGTCTATAACAATAGAATCAGCGAAAGCGGATAAACATAGATCCCATCCGCTCACAAGCATCACATTCAACACTACGCAGACCACCGCACAATTTAAATAGATTCACCAGACCATTACTTGACTACGCCTCTTTTCCCTTTGGTATCTTCCAAAAAAAGACCATTAAACAGCTGCCTTGCTGATACATACACCAATCCCCCAATGGCTACAGCGTATAAATCCAACCACAATCCATCTTGATACCGTTCAGGCTGGGTAAACAGCATCGTTGTCTGGAGTCCACTAATCATTAACGAAGGCATCATAAAGAACAGCCAAGGATTTAAAATCCACTTCCATTTGATTGCACCTTGCAAAGAGTGATGCATCACTTCACCGGCTCCTGCAAGAGAGGCAATATAAAACATTGTCATCCAAACACTGTACAAATCAATCCCATTATCAAGCTCAGGATGATAGTACTCCATGGAAAAGTAAGAAATCAAACTGAGACCTGCCACGGTCCACACAACGGACCACACGAAACGAAGCAGCTTATAGGTAGGAAAAAAGAACCTCTTGAACTCTTGATTCAGTTTTCCCTCATCGCCAAATGAGTCTATGGCGAGACGGATAGCTTCCTCTTCTGAATGCCCCTGGATGAGAAGCTCTTTCACATGATCCCTAAGGTGTCCCACCATCTCTTCTCTCAACTCTTCCTTTTCCTCATCAGGCAGGTTCTTGGTGATCTTCTTTACATACTGCTCAAACTCATCCATTAAAAATCCCCCAAAGTATTATCAATTAATGAATTAATCTGCTTCCAATCCTTACGTTTTCCTGCCAGTACAGTGCGTCCAGTTTTGGTAATGGAATAATACTTCCTCCGCCCGCCGGCGGATTCCGTACTCCAGTACGACCTCACCCATTCCTTTTTCTCAAGCCTCTTCAAAGCCGGGTACAAGGTTCCCTCTTTCATGTGGTAAGCCCCCTCGCTCAGCGTCCTGAGCTTCTTAGTCATTTCGTACCCATAACAGTCCTCCTGCCCCAGGATCGAAAGCAGGAGGATTTCAATGCTTCCTTTCATTAATTCTTTGTTCATTGCGTACCTCCAGATAATGGTAACTACATTGTATAACTACTTACATCGTAAAGCAAGGTAATAGAACCTAAACATTTCCAAAAATAAGAGAGCCCTGCCCCTGCAATGAGAGAGCTCTCTTATGAAACCAATTTCACTTAAAGTTGATCTATCGCTTAAAATGGCTCTACCAGCTGTTTTCCTAAAACTTTTCTTTGATGATCTTTTAATATATCGTAGAATATCAATGATCATTAATTACTTCCGCCATACAACAACATACATTTCGGGCGATTTTTTTCTAATACCGCAATTCAAAATAAAGAGTAGACGACTATAAGTATTATAGATTCGCCTTCGTTATGTAAGAACTTAGCTTATAAGCTAAAAACCCCTGCATTGTTGTTATTAAAGATTCCACTTTTCAAATGCTTCTTCTTTTATTTCAGCATCAGGCATAAAAGGAATAGTATGATACGACCAATCTAAAAATCCAGTTTTGCTCGCTTGAGTCAGAAAGGCTTTTTCAAATTCATTATTTACATAAGTTTTAGTTAAAAACATATGATTCCCTGTATAACTAACTACAACCTCAATATCCTCTTTGCCGACAGTGCTTTGTTCACTTTCTTCCCTGTCTTTATTGATGTCATTTATATAAACACCAGCATCATTAAGAATCAGTGTTTGGGTTCTTAAATATATTGAATCCCAATTCAAAACAAGGGAGAGAATACCTATAAGCGCCAAAGAAAAAAATAAAATCTTTTTCTTTTGTTTCAAACAATCCCTCCTTTACTCTTATTTATATTTTACTGCTCGTTTAGTTAATCGCTCTCATTTCTGGAAGACTTGGTTTGCGACAAACAACCCCACTGGTTTGATCTCAAAATCAAAGATGGAACTTAAGTAAGCTAAATATTTTTCTTGTACGCAAATACTTCTATTAAAATCAATAGCAGCACCCCTATAATAAATAAAAGCATTTGTTCCCAGATTAATAAAAGTGACAGCACGACTACTAAAGCTAAACTTCTTACCCACTGTTTTTGTAAAATCCTCATTCAGAAACACAACTTTCTTTAAATAATAGTTAACGTTCAAACAGCACCCAATCATACATCTAAGTGGCGGCTTGTACCTTACATACGGAATTAGGTCTCTTTAGTTTCAAGGCAGTGATTATTTTGAAACGGAGTTTTACAAAATCCTTCCCACTAGTAGAAAAGCGATTGCTCTTATTTAGCAATCGCTTCTATTTGTGAGAAACAACATAATGATTGGTGGGTCTTTTATAAACCAGTGAAAGCAAAACTATTATAAAGTCCCCTTCGGCTTCTTCATTGATAATTTTTTTAATATGTTCCTTCCAGCTAACAACGCAAAATATAAAGAAATGGTGACTAGTAATATTAGATAAAAGTCTCGTCCAGCAAGGTAAGTGGCAGAGTGAAGACCTTTTATAAGGAAGTGTGCGAACACGTAGGAGATAGGCAATAGAATGATTTTTTCCAGTCCATTTCTTATTTTTTCGTTCTTACGGAATAGGACCCATCCAATTCCACAAATAATTGAAAACCCTACAGCAAACAACAAATAGTAGCTTAAAACAAGCCGAGGTAACGTCATAACAGAACCATCTGTTATTGGATTACCATAAATTAAAGTATTTTCACTTCCATCGGTATTGTAATAATAGATAGAAGAGACCGTTTCCCCTTTCGGGTTTAAGACCGTGTTTTCCAGGTTGCTTCTGCTTATTTTCTGGTGCCAAATTGTTTCCCATGTCGTTATATCATAGACATAACCGGAATTGTCTTCTGCTGGATATTCGGTTACATCAAAGCCAGCGACTTCTTCACTAAAATTCAATAGTACAGTTCCGTCATCCTTTTCGATGATTGAAACCGCATCTTCATTATAAGAGAGGTAAGCTGGCGTCGTCAGATAAGCGATTGTAACCACTGCAAAAACCAATGTTACCAAGATTGAAAATATAATCGTCTGCAGCTTTTTCCTTCGCAATGTATTCTGTATGTTTCTTAAGGGAGCTATATCGGTATCTACCGGCGGTTCTTCAAAAGTCCGCATTTCTTCAAGGCGTTTTTTGCAGTTTTCACAAGAAGCTATATGGTCTTCGACTAGATCCCTGGTATCTTGACTTGCCATATCCTCGGCATATAACGGCAGTATATCCCTGATCACATTACAGCTGATTTTCATCGATAATCCCCCAATCGCGCTTTAACCTTTTCCCTAGCACGGTGATAAGTAACACAAGCCCAGTTATCACTCTTTCCAAACAATTTGCCAATTTGCTTAAATGACAGTTCTCCAAATAAACGGAGCGTAAAGACCTTTTTGTATGGCTCTTTTAAATTCTGGATCATTTCATGTACCTTCACAGACGCTTCTGAAGTGGTTATTTCTCGTTCTACATTGTCTCCACTAGCTGATTCTGGAACGGACTCAAAATCTACGAAGCTTTTTTTCTTACGCAAATAAGAGTAATAACTGTTTTTGGCAATTTGGCATAACCAAACCCGGATATCACTCTCCCCTTTGAAACTGTCTAACGATGTTAATGCCTTCATAAAAGTTTCCGAAGTGATATCTTCAGAAATATGCTTATCGCCTGATAAACGATACACATATAAGAATACATCTTTAAAGTATGTATGATAAATATCCTCAAGCTGTGTCACCATCTCACCTCCTTACATATAAGACGCGATAAACGCAGATATCTTACAAAAATATAAAAAAAACCGAACAAAGTACGCCCGGTCCTTTTTATTAATGGAAGTAAATATTTTATTGTACACGTAAATATTCCAGTGGTGGACGATTAACAAAGTGCTTCTCGATAGAAAGAAGGACTTCCTCGTTACCTGGTATTGAAACTGTATCACATGCTTCTTTAAAGGAAACCCATTTATAATCACTATGCTCATAGTTTAAATTCACCTTTTGTGACTCATCAACGTAACCTACGAATACGGGTGCAATATAAATATAGTTCTCTTCAGGTGAATAGATCTGGTCAAATTGATTGGAGCTATAAAGCGGGAGATTTGTAATTCCTGTTTCTTCTTTAACTTCTCTGAGAGCAGCTTCCCAGGCTTTTTCCCCTTCTTCAATTCCTCCACCTATGTAACACCAGACATCTCTCAAAACAGATGTATCACGTTTAAGTAATAGAACTTTATCATCTGATTCCGTTCGTTTTATTAAAACTGTTGCCACACCTGTGCACCTTAGTGGTACCTGCAAATTCATTTACTTGAAGCCTCCCCATTTAACTTGTATTAAATTTTTGCCTATTGACCTTCTATTAGCTGAAGGCTTGGTTTCAAGATAAAAAGGACCATTAAAGCCTGAGACAGCTATTATTAGAAAAATGATCCTTGATGATTTTCCTTATAAGGTGTACTTAAATAATAATTCTCCATTATTCGGGTCTCTCTCATTCATATACTTGAATCCAATACTTGTATTTAGTTCAAAAGCCTTGTTATTGTCCTCCGTGATACTTAGATATATAACGTTCACTTCGTATTCTTTAGAAATTATATCAATCAGACTTTTTATCGCTTGCTTACCGTAACCCTTGCCTTGATCCTTTTCATCGATCATTATTCTATCAAGCCAGGTTTCTTTATTGGGACCAAAAGAACCGTACATAGCAAAGCCAACAATATCTTCTTCACAATATATAGCTACTGGATGCCATTGATGGTGAGCGGCAGCTTCTTTCAAACATTCATCTACGGTCTCAATAAATTTCTCTTGTTCAGATTTCAATTTTATATTTCTAACTATGTATTCGTTAGTATCATCGATGTCTTTGAAATATATATTAGCCATAATCAATACTACACCTCCTATGGTTAAGACTTTATCGATGAGTACTGATGTCTCCGTTCACCACTATTCACTATACAAATAAAAGAAGGTACTATTTTTTTGAAGATTTGCCTCCGTTCCATGAAGAATCTAATAACGATTAACGAGAATATAGAACTTTGAATGAGATTAAATAGAAGATTAGACCAACTATTGGTATCGAAGCTGTCGTGAACATCGGATACCAAACATAATCCAGGAAATAGTTTGGAATGAACATATATGAACCGAGGATTAAAAATGAATACAACAATATAAAAGCAAATGCAAAACGTACTGCTTTTCCAGTTATCTCCACCGACCGTTCATCTGAGGCATCATATTCAGGTAAGATATAGTCTTCCATTTTTGCTTGTTTATTTTTCCCCATAAAAAGTAAATGAATCACATTCATAATGACTAATATTATCGTGATGCCAATAAATATATGGCCCACCATATTATCTATATTTACGGAAAACCCATCGATATATCCTCTTCCTAATAACTCAAATTGTTGTTCAACTCTAACAGAATTATAAACCATAATCCCTAGTGAAACATAAAGTAAAGACCTCATAATAATTGTCAAATATAACCTCATTACTCTTCTCCTTCTTTATAAAAGATATTTTCTATCGGTTCATTGAAAACTTCTGCAATATTCATAGCTAGAAGTAATGAAGGAACGTAACTTCCCTTTTCCAATGAAACAACCGTTTGCCTGGTTACACCAATCTTTTCAGCCAAATTTCCTTGTGTTAAGTTGTATCTAGCTCTTAACTCTTTCACGCGATTAATCAACAATCAACATCACTCCCAAACTTTTCCTCCGTCATTGTAAAGTCAATTATTCTTTTTGTAAAGTTGATTTTACTTTTCAAACATCAAAACTCCTTTTTTGAAACAAAAAAACTGTACCATCTCTTCAGAGTACAGTTGAAATATTAATTACTTCACTTCTCCGCCTAATTAGTACAAAAGCAGGCCTGTTATTATTGAACAAACTTGCTCCGACAAGACAATATACGAAAGTAATTGTTCAACTAAAGCCCCTTTACTGTAAGACTTAAAATTGAGGTGCCTCTTTTTGTTGCTTTATCTTTGTGTCCGTTGGATTACCACACACTGATTACAAGAAAATATATCACAACTGGAAAAAAATGCGTTTGTAATAGTCAACGGTTTTTTACCTTCAAATAATCTTAGGATTAGTAACGAGCTTAAAAATAGAACTATCCATCCAGCTATGGAAAGTAGTATATTTTTTGGTAACAGCTCGTTAAAATAATGAAAGAAGAGTACAGACCATACAAATATAATCAGATATTTCATGAAGTTCTTCAATTTTCCTTTCCTCTTTTTAGACAATCAACCTCTATAGTGGAAGACTTGAGTTTCCTGCACTATCTTTCGATTAATCACAGAATTCCATTATTCATTTCTTCCTTTTTTCCTAATAGCGATAATGGCAATAGAAAGCCATAAAATAATACTATTTGCTAATAAAACATACAGAAGGATAACAGAACCAAATGCCGCTCCTTGGCTACTAATATAAGCAGCGTAGTTAATACCTCCGTAAAAAAACAAAAACGGAGCGCCGATTGAAGTTATAACTAATAAAAACTGGGAAATACCCTTTTTAAGATTATAATTAAACCAAATCCAAGATCCGACTATTAACACTAGAGTTGTTGAAAATAATAAAAACTTTATCCCTCCCTGGAAGTACTGAGTGTTCAACTAACCTGCTCCTTCAGTTAAATAGGTTTAACTACTGATATTACTTATGCTTATGTATTAAAGGGCAGAATGCTATTACTAACTCAAGCCTATAGAAAAGACATCTGAAGAGAGTATCTGGAAACTCAGTCTTCAACAAACCTGCCTCGTTTGTTTAATACTTGATTTCTAGATTTATCCTTTGTAAAGAACATATGTGAAAACCCACTGAATCCATCTCTATGACGGTATGCACGAGTCACGGCTTTTTCAGTTTAGAGTAAGTGAACCTTTTGCTTTTATTTTACATGCAAAATCCCTAAAAGCATTAAAAACGCATTTAGAGATTTTTATATCTTTTAATTATTCTTTTATCGCACTGTAAATCATCATTCCTATACTCACTACTATTACACCAATAATAACCAGCATAAATACATCAAATAAATCCATATTAATCAACTCTTTTTTATTACGCATTCAAAGCTATAAGTATTAGATAGTTTCAACCAAGCTTTTTAGGAGCTCTATGGATCCCGCCTGTATCACCAAAATCAACTGAAAGAGTTCCCACCCGCATTTTAACAACTATCGATTCCGTTTTTCTTTTTGCTTGCGTTTCTCTTCCCATTATTTCTTTACCTGAGATTTAGTAAGTCATCATAGATACTTCAATTAAGAATGTAGTTTAAATAATACTCTCAGGATCAATACTCACTTTCCAATATGGAGTACACTTCTGTATCTCTAAACTCGCCCTTTATAAATTCATTTTTTCTTAAAGTGCCTTCATAATTCATGCCTAACTTCTTCATTACTTTTTGAGAACCAAAATTATCTGTATCGGACCTACCCTCAATTCTGTTAAGGTATAGTTCGTTAAAGCCGTAGCGAACAAGTTCCTGAAGTGCTTCAGTAGCAATTCCTTTCCCCCAATATTCTTCCGATAAAAAGTACCCCAATTCTACGCACTTATGCTTATTACTCCAATCAATAAAGGCGGCTACACCAATCACTTGGCCTGTTTCATTCCATTCAATGGCCCATTCACCTGATTCACCTTTTCCGTAACCTGTAATTACCATATTTAAAAACTCTTCGGTTGCATCTATCGACTCATTTACTTCCCATGTCATAGGCCGTGCTACATTAGGATTAGAACAGAAACTAAACACATCTTCTAAATCTGAAAAAGCGAGCTTTCTTAGTGTTAATCTAGCAGTATTAAACTCAGGCATGTCTCTTAAATATGTTTCAACTTCCATACGCCCACACTCCATACATCTTTTTAATTTATCAAAAATAAATATTATGACATCATATCGCTATTTTACATAATTTTCAATACTTTTAAAGGAAACATTACTTCTCCTCCTGTTCTCAAAAAAGACGACGATTACTCTTATTGAATAATCGTCGTCCGTTTTTGAAGACTCGATATTGAGACCTATTTAAATATCTTATTTACCACATATTTAAGCTGGATGTTTAATTATACATATGGACCAGGGTTACATCGATAAAAATTAATATAAAGAAGGTTAGGGCGCTCCCATATACATAAACCTTCTTTTCCTTGAATATCCAAGCAGCTAAGGTTAAAAGTGCAAAAACAATTATAGAACCCTGTAATTTTTGTAATCTATCCTGCTTCTGAAAAATATCAAGCATTTCTGAAGGGGCACCTTTAAAAAGTTGATCATTGATTTCCTTACCATACCAGTTATAACTAATAATTCGATAAGTAGAGGATTCCTTTATATACTCTAACTTTTTAAAGCCTAACACTGGTAAGTCCATCGAAAAAATAAAAAGTAATCCAGCTATAATGAATATTAATATCTGCGCTAATGTCTTTTTTTCCAAAAGAAACCTCCTTATGAGTAAGTTTAATTGTTTAAAGCCAGGTTTTGATCCATGTAACTCGATTAGTTATTAAAATAAGCGATCGTTAATAGAACAATCGCCCACGTTTCTTTAAGACTCGAAGCCGAAATACTTTGGAGTTGATCTTCAACTATCGCTCTGATTAGTTTAATAACGTAAACCCTGATGCTATAAACACTACAATTAAAATTAACTTTATGTAACCACTATATTTAGGTGTTCCATGGTTTTTCTCTAAATATGCTATATAGTTCACAAGTAAAAGTAATCCAACGATTGAGGTAGCAAATCCCACATTGTCATCTTGTATTACCATAGCCCTTAAAGCCATGAATCCTACTAGAAAATATCCCAAATACCCCATCGTAAATTGCAAAACATGCTTCATACCTTCCCTCCTAAATTACTACCAACAAAATGGTTTTCTGCCTTCAAAAAACACATCCTACTTTGAGTAACAATTATCATTTTTTATAGACATTACTTCTCCATCAGTACAATATAGAAAAGTAATTATTCAACTAAAACTCCCGATTATTGAGAAGGGTTAGGATTTATCAATCTTGAATTGTATAAGTAGAGGCCTTTAGTATGCTATCAACTCCATTACCTAACCTCTTCCCTCCTTTTACCTTTCCTCCACTATCTCATCGCCCTTGTATCTCTCTAATCCCTTTTCGACCTAAATAAGCATGACCGGTTTGTAATGTAAGTATGGTAGTAAAACCATAGCGACTATAAACTTTCTCAACTTGTTCACTAATCGGGTGAACCCATAGTTTTTCTAGTCGTAAATTTTGAGATTCACTTTGCACGTGTTGTAACAAAAAGCCGATTAATCCTTTTCCTCTATATTCTTCAATTGTCGCCACACTCTCTACTCTCCCTTGATTAGCATGAACAAACAAGCATATTGTAGAACATGGTATCCCTTTATATTTTAAAAGGTAATGGCTATAACGATTATCGTTAAACTCAGATTCTAACGCCTTTTCACGAACTACTCTTCCTCCAAATTCATTAATCTGACACTCTACCCATAAGGCATCATTATAATTCTTAAAGTCTACTTTCTCTATTGTTACATTTTTATTGCATGGTAACTGTATTACTTTTTTATTCCATAGCTGAATCGGCTGTGGAAACTCTTCATACTGAAATCCTTTCTCTTTTAATAGCGCAATAAAGCTTGACTTTGACTCAAATCCATATAAATAAAACCTAGGAATAATATTCATGGCTTTATAAAATGAAGTAACCTCATAGATAACTTTTTCGGGGTCATCAGGTTGATCACTTAAATGAGCATGGTTTGCATCATAATATTCTGGTTGGTCCTGGTTCCAAAACAGAACTCCCCACGGTTGATCTTGTTTATTTGAAAAGGACTGTAAAAGTGCAAAATCAAGCTCTTCTATCTGTTTCATTAAATCCATTTATATTCCGCCTATTCTTGGTTTTTCATCCAATATTTCATTTCAATACTATTGTTCCTATCCCCTTTATTGGACCTAAAAAAGGGAAGTTCTTAAAATAAGTCCCTTAGTTATTCATTAAAGCCCCAGTTTCAATAAGACTCGAAATCAAAATAATAATTTGTCTTTAGCCGTGATGTGAAATTACCCACCAAAGGAAAAACCGAATAAGAAGAGAAGAAGTACTAAAAGGAATATTATACCAATAATAAGTGTAATAAGAGGTACTATTCTCTTTTCCCTTTCTTTATTTAAACTCGTTAACCCAAGTATGATGCCAACTATACTTGTATATGGAGTGAATTTAATGAATTGAACCATAGCTCCGAAAAAGTTAATAAACATCATTCTCACAAACAAAACAATCTGGATAAAGAATATATAACCAACATTAACAAGCATAACTTTCCTAAAACTGATTTTGGCACAAAAAACCTCCCTAAACCTTCAACTAACCTGCCCCAAACGTTAAGAAGAGGAATTCTTCTGTTTCAGAATCGCCCCCTTATACGGAAGACTGGATTTAGGGATATATTTGAGTAATTCCAAAACTAAAGTGTTTATTGTAAAAAACGACTGCTCTTAGGGAGCAGCCGCCATATCTTTTAAGAGGATCCACTACTCAAAAGAATTTTTAAAGTAGACTAAATTATCTGTCCATTCTCCAAATTCAAAAATAAACCCTTTTCTTGTACATTCGTATTCCATCCCTACGCCCTTTGCTAAGTTAAAGGAAGCAGTGTTATCCAAGTTAATATGGGCTTCAATACGATGAAATTTCAAATTGTTAAAAGCAATATTAATTGCTTCTTTCACAGCTTCTTTAGCATAACCTTTTCTCCAATACTGATTGTGGATAGAATATCCTATCCTCCCCCATTGGAAATCACCTCTTGATAAGGTTGAAAAATCGACCATACCTAGATGTACTCCGTCTTCTTTTCTAAATACAGCAAACATGTGAGCAATGTCTGTAATTGCTAGGTCTTGATGTTTATCTATTAGGTTATTAAACCAAACCTGTGTGCATTGGCTCATATCCATTTTACCTTTATCATGACGATGTTGTGATGGGGCGCGATTTTCAAATTCTGTTAGCCAATCCTTATAGTCAGATTTCTTTAGCGGTCTAATTACTAACCTTTCTGTTTCTGAAACAATATCAAATGTATTTTCTGTGATTACCAATGTGACATCTCCTATGCATAAATTTATACCAATAAGTTAAGCCTATTTTGTTATTACGATTTAGTTTATATGCCATAAGACATCACCCCTTTCAATAAATTCCATATTATTACCAGGATATAATTATACCAAACTTCACGTTGGTGCGGAACTCAATATCCGGTTTGCATATACGCCCCGTTAATGGAACATGCAAAAATAAATTATTCACAAGAAACAGACCAATTAAATGCTAGAAAATCTTGCTCAATCTTTGGAGTTTTATTGTTATCAAAACAGGCTTCCTTAGTGTATTCGAGGGAATTATAGTTCAAAAAAACAGCGACTGTCAGTAGTAGAAAAGCAATGGCTGATACTATAAAAAAACTTTTGGTCTTTACCTTCTTCATATCAAAAACCTCCTTTTAAAAACTTGTGTGTCTTCTAAAACTTTTCTGGTCCGTCATTTAAATAGCTAAATGCCTCGATATTCTTTGTGCTTATGTAAAAAAAGACAAAAACCTCTATTGGAGAATCGTCCCCGTTAACGTAAGACTTGATGTCGAGATTTTTCTTAAGTTAATTTTTATTAGAGAATTAACTGTAGTCTAGATAAATGCGGTGGAAATCTATAAATACATATTCGTGACTCCAGGCGATCGGTCTGTGTCATTTTAAAGATTCTTCGTAGCCACTTTTATCATAAAGCACCTCGGGTGTTAATTTCGTCCATTCTTCAACCGTTGTCTCAGGATGATTTTCAACATAATCACGAACAATGTGGTAGCCGGTAATATAACCGAAGCTGTATGGAAACTCATTCCCATCTCCATAAAGAACCGTATTCACTAGATCATCCTCAGTTGAACCCAGAGAATCCTTCACTCGATTCCATAATTGTTTCTCTTGTTCGTCATCCATATGATACGTTTTCACTACTGGTTCTCCGTATAACAAGGAAGCAAAGTATTCAGCTTTTCCTTCAAAAATAATACTACCCAGTAAATCCCATTCATAATTTCGAGCAATTTTTTCGGTCCACACACTGTGGTGATATTCGTGTGCAACCGTCTGTTTTAATCGCTCCTTGCTAAATTGAGGGAAGTAAAAAACAGACACCTTGCCTGCCCCAACATTCACACCCCCGTAATCCAGATTTCCTCTGGGAAGAATACAAACCGTTGTATCTTGTCCCTGTAATGCATCAGCAGATTTCTCCAAGGCTTCAAGTGCCGTTTTTTCAGGTTCTGAAGCCCGAAGAATGGTGATATCATCCTTTACTTTATTCAGTTCTTTTGGAGGAGTACTCACATATTCCTTCACAAGATGAGAATGTTCACCACTCAAACATGATTCTTGTATATGATCCATAACGATATTGTCCCATAATTTTTTCTGCTCACTCAGTTCATCTGTTTTTTCAGCCTTTTTCACATATTCTTGCACATATTCGTAGGCAGAAAAAATCCTTAAAGTTTGACCGTTTTCTGTGGTCTGTTCGATTATGTATTCATCTTGATTAGAGGTCTTTTCAGTTGAGACAATCGCGTCATTTTTTTGGTTGTTTATTTTGTTGGAAGTCCCTTCCTCACATCCTATTAAAATACTAAACAATGCTATGCCCAAAATAATTAAATGTCGCATAGTTCCTCCTTTTAAAAACTATACAATTATGCGGAAATTGACTTAAATTACTATACGTTTGAACGGGAAGATGTTTTCAATACTGCTGTGATCTCGAAACTGAGTTTCCAACTAACCTGCTTATTAGAAAAAAGCGATTGGTCTTATTGAACATTTGCTCCCGTTTCATTAAGACTCGAAATCGAGATATTTCCTGAAAAGTCCTTTGTTTTAGCACATGTGTCTTCAATAAATTGGTTAGAAATTTCCTTTGAACATTCATTTCAATTCTCCTTTTAATTCTGGCTCTATTTGTCTAGCTATGTTAAACTCTCCATCTCTTTCGAAAGCTATAATACCATCATTAGTTTTATCTGTTCCAAGATGTTGTCCTTCCACCATAAGTAGCATAGTACCTTCAGGAAGCCCTTTAGCTTGACCGTCTTCATAAGGTTTATTGACATTTTCTCTTATTTTACCAATTTTTTCACTTAATTCATTTTCAGCTATAGGTTCATGGGTAGTTATATAAAACTGCCCCTCCCAAACAAAATAAGGTGAACTAATTTCTTCTTTATTACATCCAGTTGCAAAACTAACTATAATCACCATTAAGAAAAGCAAACGTTTCATTGTGTACCACCAATCATTAAGATAAATCCAATTTTTAGTTTAACTGCTCTATTACAACAATCGGCGATAACCACTGTCCAGTTATCGTCCCAGATTGCATAATACTTGATTTCAAGGTATTTTTTGAAATAGCCAATCCACCTTTTACTCTTATAGGTTTAAACACAGTAATCGCCTCAGAACTTACTGACTCTTTGTGAATTTACCTCTGGAATCAGGTTGTAATAAACGCTTGGTATGACACATAGAAAGCAAAAATCCCAACGGCAACTTGCATGTAACCTATGTATGAATTCTTCTTTTTCTTAAATTCTTCAATACCCTGAACCAATATATATGCTCCTTAAAAAATCATCATGTATGGAATGACCTTAGTTGGTTCTCCGGTTACTAATCCATAACCAGCTAGAGAAATTACCAAAACAGACAATATAATTTTAACTATATTCAACAAGACCCCCTCTTTCAATTATGGTAATATTGTCCAATACTTATCTATCAATTTCAAGATTGTTTATTAAAAAGGAAATTTATCGGATGAAGTTACGATTCCCATCAATACACATCCCTCAACATAATAAAAAGCCAGCATCAAACGCTGGCTTTGAACCTTCCTAATTCCATTAAAGCCCCCGTTTTTATAAGTCTTGAACTCGAGATACCTTAATGTTGTTCCCTAAACTATCTGATTAATCGCAGAATTTTATTATTCATTTCTTCCATTTTTCCTAATAGCGATAACTGCAATAAAAATCATTAAAATAATACTATTTGCTAATAAAACATACAGAAGGATAGCGGAACCAAAAGCTGCTCCTTGGCTACTAATATAAGCAGCGTAGTTAATACCTCCGTAAAAAAATAAAAATGGAGTGCCAATTGAAGTTATAACTAAGAAAAACTGCGAAATACCCTTTTTAAGATTATAATTAAACCAAATCCAAGATCCGACTATTAACAATAGAGTTGTCAAAAATAATAAAATCTTTATGCCTCCCCGGTAGTACTGAGTCTTCAACAAACCTGCTCCGTCCATTGAATATCCAACTCTCCACTGATTTTACCATAATATTCAAAAAATCTCGGATGAAACCTAAAAGCAGAACAGAAAAGCTGACACCCGGATCGGATGCCAGCTTTTCGTATGATTTTCAGTACCCGACTTTGTTGTTTTTCTACAACTCATTCTAATAGCGTGATAGATTTCAATGAAACTTACAGTCTGTCTCAAGTTTGGTTTATTAACTATTTTCACCTTAATGACCATTAGAGA
Source organism: Halobacillus litoralis (assembly GCF_009856355.1). Classification (GTDB taxonomy): domain Bacteria; phylum Bacillota; class Bacilli; order Bacillales; family Halobacillaceae; genus Halobacillus; species Halobacillus litoralis_B. Next base: position 65,342 of record NZ_WMEW01000015.1, read on the forward strand.
GGAATGTAATATCTAGTGTATAATATAGATGATTCAGGGAGGGGGACATCTATATGACTAAGATAAAGGTCAGTTTCATAATTAACTCTATCATTACCGGGATTTTCGCATATTACGCTGCAAACTTTTTCGCTCGAGGGACCATTGCAGAGAACTACAGTGGAGAAGAAATTTTTTATCCGGAATTTTTCTTAACTATGCCCCTATGGGGTTTAGGGGTAGTCATTGGGTTGTTCCTATACACTAGAAAAGTTCCAGGCTTATTCTTAGCTCTTTCCCTCTTAATTACTTGGGCTTCCATCCCACTAGGTATAAATTTAGGCTGGAATATGGCTTTTTCCTAAAAGAAGGGCTTGATTATGAGTAAAAAGAAACTGACCCCTGAATCGGAATAAGTAAGTATTTGATAAAGAATAATTGAAGGTATGACACCTAAAATAGAACACCTGGACATCACAACCAAGCGTTCTAATTCTACTTTTTCGTATTGAACTAACGTTAGCAATAGGTAAGCGTTTGAAGTTATCTCCAGCTTTTCCCCTGCTCCACACCGAACGTGCTAGTTTCCCAGCATTCGGCGCTCCATCTAAAGGTATGTACTACATTATAAGTTCCTTTGTTACT
>NZ_WMEW01000016.1 GCF_009856355.1 Halobacillus litoralis
TCTCGAAGGCATGCGCCTTCAAGGCGCCATGGCGATTTTCACAGCGAATGTGAAACGAATCGTGAAACTAATGAAGGAATAGAAAGGGTAAGCCTCATGAAAATAGAAGAAAAGCGGATTGCATGGACTATTTTATCCATACAATCCGCTTTTTTGAATTCTACCTTTCACAAATCCTCAGTTTTTCAGTGGCCTCGGATTATCCGGATTTCTTTTTTCCATATACAGCTGCTGCACATCCGGTCCGACGTTCGTTACGCCCCAGGCTATAGAGGGGTTATGACCAAGAATGATCCCTGGTATACCCGCGAAGATAACGCCGGAGACCTCATAATCCGGTGCCCTCAAATTCATCTGATACCAGATGGAGGGGGTGGCCATTCCAAGATGGGGATCATCGGCAAGCACCGGTGCACCTGAGGCTGTCCGGCTTCCGCTCACCACCCAGTTGTTGCTTCCATTGAGTTCATGGGGAATGACTGCATCAGCAAAGCTTTTTTCCATATCCAGTCCTTCAGCGTCCGCTAACACGGTCGGAGCCCCTTCCGGATAACCGGAGAACAATTCGTATGCCTCCTCCTCCGGGAAGTTTTCCAGTAAGTAATAATGAAACGCCTGCCGCTCCCAGTGACCCCCTAAGTCAAACGCCATATATTTTCCAATCGTTAATGAATCCAACGGTGTCCAAGGCGCCGGGTCAATGGCCATCATGGCGAATTCGGGCGGAAGCGGTTCTGATTCCATATAAGCGTTCACCCCGTCCGCGAAAGCTTCCAGAAGTTCGATCGTCTCCTCTGGATAAACAGCCAGCGATTTTTCTGCCGCCCTTCGGAGTCCGAGTGTCCGGAAATAGCGGTCCTGCTCCACCGTCGCTTCGCCGACGACTTCACTCAACCGCCCTGACGCCTGCCTCCGGGCAAGCTCCATCTGAAACAGCCGGTCCTGAGCCTGCACATACCCCTGGGCCATGAATAGATCATGCAGCGTATCCGCTTCAATATGAGGCACGCCATACTCGTCCCGAAGCACTTCCACCGAACTCGACAAACCTTTAAGAGAAACCTCCCCCTCTGTTTCAGGGAGGCTCCGTACAGTGTAAGCGTTTACAAAAATAAGTGCAGCCAGAAGCAGGGTGAAGACAATCCCCATGGTCCAGAATACAGGTTTTTTCCATCTTTTTTTAGGCTTTTGATTATCTGAATGAATCTTTCCCGCTGTTTCCAATCCCCCAGCCCCTTTCGTCGTTTCCATTAGTATAACCTACCACGGAAACGGTGGATAGGTTCCCTGGTAAAAGATACGGATGAGGGCGATTAACTTCCATAAAAATCGGGTACATCCCATTATGTGTTTGATTGTGGAGGTGAAATAATGGAAAAAGTAAGAATTAGTAATACATCAATGGAAGCCAGCCGCATCGGCCTCGGTACATGGGCGATCGGTGGCTGGATGTGGGGCGGAACGGACGAAAAGGAATCCATCAAAACGATTCATTCCGCTCTTGATCAAGGCATTAACTTAATTGATACAGCACCTGTATATGGATTTGGTAAATCAGAGGAAATTGTCGGAGAAGCTGTCCGCCAGTATGGACGACGTGAGGATCTTCTTTTAGCTACGAAGGTGGCCATGGACTGGAAAGACGAGGAAACAGTCTTCCGTAATGCCAGCAAGGAACGAATCCACCAGGAAGTCGAAGACTCTCTCCGCCGCCTGCAGACGGATTACATCGATATTTATCAGGTGCACTGGCCGGATCCGGTCACACCGATTCATGAGACCGCAGAAGCATTGTCCTACCTGTATAAACAAGGGAAAATCCGCGCCATCGGAGTCAGTAACTTCACGCCGGAGCAGATGGACATCTTCCGTGAGGCTGCACCGCTCCATACGCTGCAGCCGCCGTACAACTTGTTTGAACGGGAGATTGAATCCAAAACACTCCCATACGTACAGGATCACGAGATTACGACGATCTCCTACGGATCCCTGTGCCGCGGACTGCTGTCAGGGAAAATGTCCACCGATCGTGAATTTGAAGGCGACGACCTGAGGAACAACGATCCGAAATTCAATCAGCCCCGGTTCAAGCAGTATTTGAATGCTGTACAGGAACTGGAGCAGCTTGCAGAAAAACGCTTCGGAAAATCCGTTCTACAGCTCGCCGTACGCTGGGTGCTTGATCAGCCGGGCTCCGGTATTGCCCTTATGGGTGGACGCCGTCCGGACCAGCTGAACCCTGTAAACGGAATCAGTGATTTCCAGATTGATGAACAAACGATGCATGATATCGATGAGATTCTATTGAAGCATGTGAATGATCCAGTCGGTCCTGAATTCATGGCTCCCCCTGACCGTCAGGAACTCGGACTAAAATAAACCTTTAAAAACGGATGCTTTCACAGGTCTGTAAATTTCAGAAATAACCCATTCACATCGTTGGATCTGACCATATGTCCAGATGGTCACGTTCCGCTTATCGGTGGATGCGTGCCGCGGGCGTCACCACCGATAAGCTCCCCGTGACCTTACCAAATGACGAACGGGAAAAGAGGCGGCCTTCTATTATTTAGAAGGCCGTCTTTTGTTATAGCAAAATCTAAAAATTCATCTACGGAAAAAGTCTATCATACACACGACCTCGAGGTTTTTTTCAAAACCGTCCGTATACAGGCCTGTCCATTTGCAGAATATGAAGATGATAGAACCGCTGGAACGACTTTAGCGGGTTACCAAGACACCTTGGACGCCTGTACACACAAATTGATGTGACGGAATTTCCTTAGCTATGGTCCCTTAGGAGAGCTCCCTTTACTCTTTCAAACAAAACCTGAGCATTTAAGAAAGAAAAGTTTAGAAACCTTTTTTGTTGTGAATCGTAGTAGAAGCGTAGTGTAAATGAGGAGGATGGAAGAATGGACATTTTAATATGGGTATTGATCATCGCCAGCTTTGCGGCGAGCTTTGCCAGTGTAATTTTCCCGATTATACCAGGACCACTGGTGTTATGGATTGGATTCCTGATCTATTTCTTTTTTGTAGATGGGAACGAACTATCGATCTTTTTCTGGATCGGAGCAGTCGTCCTTACGATTCTACTGATCATATCAGATATCATAGCCAATAGTTATTTTGTAAAACGGTATGGAGGCAGCAAATGGGGTGAGCGGGCAGCGGCCGTCGGGGTCATCGTCGGCTCGTTCATTATCCCGCCTTTTGGAATCCTGGTCGTACCTTTTGTACTCGTCATCATCGTTGAACTTGTTCAAAAACGGGAAAGTCAGGATGCCTTTAAGGCGGCTGCAGGCTCCTTGTTCGGCTTCCTGAGCGGAACGGCGGCCAAAATTGTCATCACTCTGATCATGGTCATCTGGTTCTTCATTGATATTTAACAAAACACGCCCGAACGACGCGTCTCCGCGTCCCGGGCGTGTTTTCATTTGGCGGCACGAACATTTTTCTGATTTCGCAGCCCGCTCTCCGGAAGCCGTTTATGATTGGTGGCAATCACATAGACGGCAGCGGTCGTAATGATAGCAGCAAGCATGGAGCCGAGGTTGAATATTCCTTTTTCAGCCGTCCAGACGATGGAATATCCAAGCGCTCCTGCCGATGCTGCATAGTAAAGGAACGGGAAAATCGTTTTCCTGATAATGTCCCCTTCTTTCCCGACAAGGCCGACGACCGCACAGGCGGCAACCACGTTATGAACGCAGATCATATTCCCAGCCGCTCCCCCTACTGCCTGGAGAGCCACCATCCAGGAGGCATCCACACCAATCTGGGAACCGACATCATATTGGAAAAGCGAAAACATCATATTACTGATTGTATTACTTCCAGCAATAAACGCTCCCAGACCACCGACGAAGGAAGAAAACAGGGGCCAGAAATCACCGGCCAGACCGGCAACACCATTCGCCAGTTCAATCGGCATACTGCCAAATCCCGCAGCTCCTCCCCCTGAATTCAAGAAAACCTGCACCATCGGGACCGTAAATAACAGCGCGGCTGATGCCGGAATCATCGTTTTTCCAGAATGAGCCCAGGCTTCTTTATAGGCGCCTCCATTCATTTGATGGATGAAAAATGTAATCAAAGAGACGAGAACAAAAATCGTGCCGGGCAGGTACAGGGGTTGAAAACTCGATGAGATGCCGGTTCCGAATAAATTCGGGAACGCCACCGTCCATGACTGCACCCAATCCAGGACCGGCAGGGATTTCAAACGCGTCAATACAAGGAAGGCTCCGACGAGAACATACGGCATCCAGGCCCGGACCATGGAAATCCGTCCGCTTTGATGGGCGATATCCTTAATCTCAATACGGCCGGTCCACGATGGGTCCCATTTGGATGCATCAGGGAAATCCCAGTGTTTTTCGTCCTTTGGAATAAGAAACCCTTTTTTAGCAGCCGGAACGACGATGGCCAGTCCAACCAGACCGCCGATCATGGACGGGAATTCAGGTCCGAGAAGGTTCGCTACGATTGTATACGGAATGGTCATGGCAAAAGCCGCAAATAAAGCGAACTTCCAGACACGTATACCTTCACTGAAGGATTTGTTTTCTCCAAAGAACCGCGTCATTAAAGCGACAACAAATAGAGGAATCAATGTTCCGACAATGGCGTGGAGAATGGCAGCGCGCCCGCCAATCGTCGTGACCATAGCCAGGAAGTTGGATGAAATGGAAGCATCTGCCGACAAGCCCGTCTGAACCCCGACAAGAATCGGAGTTCCTACAGCACCGAAAGATACCGGGGTGCTCTGGATGACCATCCCCGCTGTGACAGCCGCCATCGCCGGAAACCCAAGACCTACCAGCAAAGGTACGGCAACAGCTGCCGGTGTCCCAAAGCCTGCCGATCCTTCAATAAACGCCCCGAACAGCCAGGCAATGATAATCACCTGGATCCGCCGGTCCGGGGAAATATCGATAAACCCCTGCCGGATCGTCTTCAGTCCTCCACTCTCCTGCAGGGTATTCAGCAGAAGAATAGCACCAAAAATGATGTAAAGCAGGGTCCCGGCAACGACGAGTCCATTGACAGAGGCTGCGGCTACGACAGCCCCTGGTACTTTCCACACAAATAAAGCAAGCAGCACAGCAACTATGTACGAGATCGGCATGGCCCGGCTGGCCGGCCATCGGAGACCAACGAGAAAAATTCCAACAGCAACAATCGGCAGCAGTGATAAGAGTGCTAACATTCCGGTGTTCATGGCTCACCCTCCATCTTATTTGTTCCCTGTTCCATTGTTGAATCTCCTTGATGTAAGCGTTTTCTTTTACATTATAAGGTCACCTGATGACAGTTTCAATGAAAATTAGAAAATTAAGTAAATATTACAAATAACGACAAAAGACATGCTGCCCCGAGCAAATAAAGGACGTGAAGAAGATCTCGAGAGATGGTAAGCCGCCTCTGAACCAACCCGTCCGATGATCATGACCTCTCCATCACCGGACGAGTAGAACCGATGAGTCTCAGACTCTACGACTCGATGGATACAGTGGACCGAACGGCTTTATTTCTCAGCACACCGATTTCGTCAATTTTACATTCAATGATATCCTGATCCTTTACAAAATGTGCGCCTAGTGGACTTCCTGTCAGGATGACATCCCCGGGCTGAAGCGTCATCACCTTGGATAAATAAGCGACCATCGGAGCAAGCGGAACGATCATCAAACGTGTCGGGCTGTTCTGTGTTTCCACTCCATTGATATCCGCTTTGACATACACTTCTTCCGGACGAAGGCTGGTTTCCACGACAGGACCAAGCGGCGTAAACGTATCAAAAGCTTTTCCCAGCGTCCAGTGGCCATCCTCGTGAAAAAACTGCGGGGCCGTCACATCATTTCCGATGGTATAGCCGAAAATGTGGTCATAGACGTCGGATTCTGCTATATTTTTTGCTTCCTTTCCAATGACGACAGCCAGTTCAGACTCAAATATTACTTCTCTGACCGGCTCGGGAATTTCTATGTCCTCTTCCGGACCAATGACAGAAGAGGATGGCTTCAAGAAGAACACAGGCAGATCTGGAAGGGTCTCCGGCAGCTCTTCTGCCTCCGCAGCATAGTTGGCTCCGATCCCGATCACCTTCTCTGGTTTTACCGGCGCGAGCAGACGGACTTGATCAAGCGGCCGCACCTCTCCCGTATACCGCCAGCGCCCATATTTATCTCCTTCAATAAAACTGACATCATCGCCATGGATGGTTGCTTCATAGATCTGGTTCTCATACGATACGCGGACAAATTTCAATTGGATCGACTCCTTTTTCAAGATTGGACAGCCACCGTGTCCCTGACGATTTTCTTCACGTCCATGCAGCGGCTCGGCTTTGGAAACAGCTTGCCCTGGTTTAATAGATCATAAGGATTGAATACATCACGAATATCGAGCTGCGCATCAATTTCTTCGTCTGTAAAAATGAAACGCATTTCTTCTTTTTTCTCAATCCCGACGCCATGCTCCCCGGTGATCGAACCTCCCACATCCGCGCAGGCTTTCAAGCAGGCGGTTCCTGCCTGAAGGGCTTTTTCGGTTTCTCCCGGGATTCGGGAATCAAACAGGATCAGCGGGTGCAGATTGCCGTCTCCAGCATGAAAAATGTTAGCGATCCGCAGACCTGACTCGCGGCTGATTTTCTCAATTTCCTTCAGCACCTCCGGAAGGCGGCTTCTGGGAATCACCCCGTCCTGGACGAGGTAGTCCGGGGAAATCGCCCCCATCGCTCCGAATCCGGTTTTGCGGTTGGCCCACCAGCGTGATCGTTCTTCCTCACTTTTTGCTACTTTCACTTCCCGTACATTCCAGCTTTGACAGACTTCCAGGATTTGATCGATCTGCTCTTCCAAACCGGCCATGATTCCGTCTACTTCGATCAAAAGGAAAGCTTCTATATCCGGGGGATGGCCGACAGGGAATGTCCCTGCCTCCACTCCTTCAATGGCCGTCTTGTCCATCATTTCAAGGGCGGCCGGTACGATGCCGGCAGCGATGATATCCGAAACCGCCCGGCTTCCATCTTCCACATCATCGAAATAAGCAAGGACCGTCTTTTTCCCCTGCGGACTCTTTAAGATCCGGACAGTAATCTTCGTGACAATGCCCAGGGTCCCTTCCGAACCGGTCAACAGCCCCATCACATCGTACCCGGGGATGTCGGGAGCCCCCTCGCGGCTGATTTCGATCACTTCCCCATGAGGCAGGACGACTTCCAGACCGAGAATATGGTTGGTCGTTACTCCGTATTTCAAACAATGGGCCCCGCCGGCGTTTTCCGCTACGTTCCCTCCGATGGTGCATACATACTGACTGGAAGGATCCGGCGCGTAATAGTACCCTTTATCTGAAATGGAATTGGTCAGCTTTAAATTGACGTACCCCGGCTGGACGACTGCCTGACGGTTTTCAAAGTCTACATGTAGCAGCTGCTTCATTTTTACGAGAGTGATAATGACTTCATTATTAAGAGGAATCGCTCCCCCGCTCAATCCCGTCCCGGCGCCGCGGGCGAGAAAGGGCAGATGATTCATATGGCAGTACCGCACGAGAGCCGCCACTTCTTCTGTATTTTTAGGAAATACAACCGCTTTTGGCAGAGCTTTATGGACTGTAAAACCGTCACAGTCGTAAGAAATTAAGTCTTCCGGCTTATAAAGGATTTCCTGCTCCCCGACAATTTTGATTAAGCTGCGGATATGAGGATCCACCTTGTTCTGCTTTTTTCTTTTCAACATCTGTCCTCATCCTTTCCTTCCGGCCGCCTGCTCATCCTTTTGATACGCCCAGTCCAGCAGCTGGATCGTATGGACGATTTCACTGCGCCGTCCGTATTTTTGAACACCCATCGCCATTTGCAGCATGCAGCCCGGATTTCCCATTGAAATCATCTCCACATCTTCTGGGACGTCGGTCATTTTCCGGTCGAGCACGGCACCCGCCATTTCCGGGTTGGTCAGGTTATAAATTCCGGCACTACCACAACAGGTGTCCGCATTTTTCATCTCTTTATACTCAACCCCTGGGATATCCTGGAGCATCTGCCTCGGTTCGTGGCGCACCCCCTGTCCGTGAGCCAGGTGGCAGGCATCATGATAGGTGATGCGTTTCTGGATTGGACTTTCCGGCTTCACATAACCTGTGTCATATAAGTACTTGGAAACGTCCTCCACTTTTGCCGCGAATTTTTCAGCCCGCTCGCGCCACTTCGGATCATCCTTAAACAGCTCCGGGTATTCTTTCAGGGCACAGCCGCACCCGGCAGCATTGACAATCACTTTGCCGGCATCCTCGAACGCTTCGATATTTTGTTTGGCAAGTTTCCGCCCCGTATCACGGTCGCCGGCGTGCACGTGGAGTGCCCCGCAGCACGTCTGCTGTTTCGGGAGGGTCACCTCATTGCCATTGTAAGTAAGGACATGGATGGTTGATTCATTGATATCCCCGAACATGACATCCATGATACATCCGGTCAGCATCGCCACTCTTGCCTTGGCTGCCCCTTTGGCGGGAATAACGTCTACGTTTTTATACGTTTTCTGAACAGAAGCTTTCATTTCCGGCATAATCGCTTCCATTCCTGCCAGGTGGTCCGGCATGACCTTCACCGCCCCGGATTTGCGCATCACCTTCTGCAGACCACTCTGCTGATACAGCTTTAACAACCCACTCACCGTCTGCATACGGTTCGGATGGGGAAACAGCCGTTTAAGGAAAAAGTTTCCTGCTGCTCCTTTCCAGCCACGAAGCGGCATGGCCTGACGCACCTGCCCCCGTGCTTCTTCAATCAGCCCCCCGACATCGACATCAGCCGGACAGGCGGTTGTACAGGCCCGGCAGTCCAAGCATTGAAAAACGGGGTCAGCGAAAGCCTCGTTCACATTCAATTTCCCTTCGGCCACAGACTTGATTAAGTGGACGCGCCCTCTCGGTGAATGCTGTTCCTGACCTGTTTCCAGATACGTCGGACAGGCTTCCAGACACATCCCGCAATGTACGCAGTCCGCCCACTTTGCTTCATCGGGGTGGTCTTTTGGAAAGTAATTGCTGAGCGTATTTTCTTCACAGGGAAGAGAGGCGCCTTTCTTCTTTACCAGTTCTTTCAGCAAGTTAAATCCCTCCTATGTAACGCTGGAGATTACACACACCATGAGGGTCGACCGCTTTTTTAATCCCTTCCATCAAGGAAAAGTGCCCGGGCTTTCTCCCCCATACATCCATCTTCTCCCTCACATGATAAGGTAGATGTTTGATGACGACGTATCCTCCTTTTTGTTCGGCTTCCGCTCTCAACCCTTTTATGACAGCGGTTACATTGCCTTCCTGACCTCGGAGGACACATTCGCTTACGCCATGCCCCAGACCTCCGTGGCCTTCGATATCAACAAGATGACTGGTTCCGAGATCACAGGCCGTTGTCATCATCGTGAACACATCCATATTCTTTGTCCCTGCCTTTACAACAGCACACAGATCTTTTTCTTCAGCATGGGCATTCGGCACGGTGACGGCAAATCGCTCCCAGAACTTCTCTGCATCTTCCTTATGAAGGATCTCCAGAACTGCATTCTCCGGTTTGTGATGGGTCATCCATCCCTCCTGCTCCTTCACGGAACGCTCCACATCCTCAAACCCGACAAGCAGGGTGCAGGCCCGGGTCCCTGTAAGCTTTTCTGACAGCTTCGGTGTTACCATTTCAAGTGTTACAGGTTCGATCATGGCATCCTGGATATCGACCGCCAATTTACGGAGCTTTTCTTCCTCTCCGTCAGGAAAAGATACAAGAACAAGGCTTTCATATTTTAGAGAAGGCCGCAGTTTCATCGTTATTTCACTGATCACACCCAGCGTCCCCATAGCACCGATAAACAATTTATTCATATCATAACCGGCCACATTTTTAACGACCTTCCCGCCTGTGCGGATAATCCGTCCATCAGGATAGACGACACGCAGTCCGATGACGTGATCACGGGCTGATCCGTAGGCTAACCGCTTTGGGCCACTTTCATTAGCAGAAATCACCCCGCCGATTGTTGCCTGCTCCGGCCAGTGCGGATCAAGCGACACCTGCTGCCCGTACTCCTGTAAAAAGCGCTGCAGTTCAGCTATGGTCGTCCCGGGCTTTACCGTTATCGTCATATCTCCTGCGTTATGTTCTACTATTCCTCGATACTTCTTCAGAGAGAGTGTCCAGTCATACCCCTCGTTTGCCCCACCATATCCCCGCTTCGTCCCTCCGGATTCAACAGCAACGTGCAGCCCTTCCCTACGAGCCTGCGTCAGCAGTTCACTGATTTCTTCCTCCGTTACGGGTTCATGAAGCCGCCTTCCTCTATTTCCATAAATATCCTTAAACTTTACATGTTCCTGAGTGTCCATCAGGATCCTCCCTTCTGGTTTCCCACCAGGCCCTGCCGGAAAGAGAACAGGAGCCGGAATTCCGGCTCCTTTCTCTTAATGGCTGGCATACTGTTTCTGTTTCGCTTCGCGGCGTCGTCTGTGAAGAATCGGTTCGGTATAGCCATTCGGCTGAGCTTTTCCTTTGAAGACGAGATCACAGGCCGCCTGGAAGGCTACGCTTTGTTCATAGTTATGGGACATCGCTTTGTAATCAGGATCGTCCGCATTCTGTTCGTCCACGACCTTCGCCATCCGCTTCAACGTTTCCATGACCTGCTCTTCCTGCACGATGCCATGATGAAGCCAGTTCGCCATATGCTGGCTGGAAATTCGGAGCGTTGCCCGGTCTTCCATCAATTCAACGTCGTCGATATTCGGGACTTTAGAACATCCGACGCCATGCTCGACCCATCGGACGACATAGCCGAGAATTCCCTGGGCATTGTTATCCAGTTCATGCTGGATGTCCTCTTCCCTCCAGTCTCCGTCCTTCGATACAGGAACCTTCAGAATGTCCTGCTGAAGAACGGCAGGGTCCCCGGAAATTTCTTTTTGGACATCAGCTGTATCCACTTCATGATAGTGAAGGGCATGAAGAGTTGCAGCCGTCGGGGAAGGCACCCAAGCGGTGTTCGCTCCCGCCTTCAACTGGCCGTCCTTTACAGCAATCATCTCTGCCATACGGTCCGGCATCGCCCACATTCCTTTTCCAATCTGGGCTCGTCCACGGAATCCAGCGTTGACGCCGACGAGGACGTTCGACTTTTCATACCCCTGCAGCCAGGCGGAATCTTTCATATCATTTTTACGGATGACAGGCCCTGCTTCCATGGACGTGTGGATTTCATCACCAGTCCTGTCAAGAAACCCGGTATTTATGAAAGCGATACGCTCCTTCACTTCTTTGATACACGCTTTCAAATTCAAGGTTGTGCGGCGTTCTTCATCCATCACACCGATTTTCAGTGTGTTCGTTTCATAACCGAGAAGCTGCTCGGTCCGTTCGAATAACTCGTTGGCAAACGCCACTTCCTTGGAGCCATGCATCTTCGGTTTTACAATATACACAGACCCCTTCGCAGAATTTTGATACGGGCCATTTTTTAACAAGTCATGCTTCGCCAGCAGTCCGGTGACAACAGTATCCAGAATTCCTTCCGGCACTTCCTCCCCGTTCTGGTCAAGGACCGCATCTGTTGTCATGAGATGCCCGACATTTCGCGCGAACATAAGAGAGCGCCCGGATAAGATCAGGGAACTTCCGTCCGGCGTCGTATACGTCCGGTCCGGGTTCAACTCCCTCTTGATCTCACGGTCCCCTTTTTGGAAAGTGACGGAAAGGTCGCCTTTCAGCAAACCGAGATAATTTTGATAGACTTCCACCTTATCGTCCGCATCAACAGCTGTGACGGAGTCCTCAAAATCCATAATCGTTGTCACAGCCGATTCGACAAGCACATCCTTCACACCAGCCGGGTCGGTCTGTCCGATTGGGTCATTGCGATTGATTTGAATTTCAACATGCAGGCCATTGTTGACCAGCAGCACACCCGCCGGTGCATCAGGTCCTCCAGTGAATCCAGCCAGCTGCTCGGTATGTTTAAGCTCTGTCGATCCTTCCGGCATTTTCACTTTCAAACGGCCATCAAAAATGCTGTAGCCTTCTACGTCTTCATGGGACCCTTCAGCAAGAGGGAACGTACGGTCAAGAAACGATTTAGCATAAGCGATGACTTTCTCTCCACGGACAGGGTTGTAATCCCCTTTGGGTTCTGCCCCGTTTTCCTCGCTGATCACATCTGTCCCATAAAGGGCATCATACAAACTCCCCCAGCGGGCGTTGGCGGCATTAATGGCATAACGGGCGTTGTTAACAGGAACGACCAGCTGCGGGCCTGCCTGACGGGAGATTTCCTCATCAATATTTTCTGTGGAAATGGAATAGTCCCTGACTTCCGGCTCGATGTACCCCAGCTCCTTTAAGAACGAGGTATAGGCATCTTTGTTGGACAGATCATGGCTGTGGTGCCAGTCATCGATTTTTTCCTGCATTTCATCACGCATTTGCAGCAGCTGTTTATTCTTTGGAGCGAGGTGGTGAAGAATGGCTTCAAGACCCGCCCAGAAGTCATCACTGGAGATGCCGCTGTCCGGCACCGCCTGTTTATTAATAAATTCATACAGCACAGGAGCGACCTGCAGATTCCCCACTTTGACATAATCCTGCATTGTTTATTCCTCCTTCATAAAATGAAAAGATCCCCGACAGAAAACGCTTCCAATAATTGTCGGAAATTTCTATCTATTGGTTGCTTTCTATCTTATAATAGAAGCAAGCATATCTAAAATACATATTTGGAATCACTCTTATTCTCTTTAGTTATACCAGGACATTCGAATTACCTAATTTTTTACAGGGAGGAATAGATATGGATATCCGCCATTTGCAATACTTTGCTGAAGTCGCTAAACAAATGAGCTTCACAAAAGCCGCTTCTACCCTGCATGTGTCCCAGCCTTCATTAAGTAAAACGGTCAAACAGCTGGAAACAGAGCTTGGTGTACCGCTGTTTTACCGATCCAAGGTACTACAGCTGACCGATGCCGGCGAGGCTGTCCTCGCCAACGCGATCCAAGTACTGGATGCCTTTCACAACTTGACGGCGGAACTGGATGATATTACGAACGTGAAAAAAGGAAAGATTCGTATCGGCATTCCACCGATTACAGGGGCAGCTTTTTTCTCAAAAATCATCCGTTATTACCGTGACAAATATCCCGAGGTGGACATTCTCTTAAGTGAAGTCGGATCGAAGATGATCAAACAGGGCGTCGAGGACGGTTCTCTGGATTTTGGACTCGTATGCAACCTGCCTGTGGAATCCTCGCAATTCCACACGTTAAAGGTTGTAGACGATCCTTTGATGCTTCTTGTCCATACAGATACATCCACAGCTGCTAAGGACATTGTCCATCTAGGTGAACTCCAGGATGAACCTTTCATTCTATACAGGGAGGATTTCACTCTTCATGACCGCATCATTGAAGAGTGCCGGGCAGCCGGCTTTCAACCGAATATCGTCTGCCACAGCTCCCACCGTGACTTCATGATGGAGATGGTGGAGGCAAAAATCGGTGTGGCCCTGCTTCCGAGTCAGATTGCCCGGGAAGCGGCTGACAAAAATATCGCTGTTCTCCCTCTGTCGCATCCCAACCTCCGCCTGGAGCTCGGACTGGTATGGAAGAAGAATAAGTACCTCGCCTTTTCAGCGCGGGAGTTCATTTCAATGTCGCGGGATTATGTAAAAGAAACGGTCCGGCTTTCATAAGTAAAGTCGTGACCGTACCTATCAGCTTTCCATGAAGGCTTTTATGACAAGAAGCCTCCATCGGAATGGATGATCTGCCCCGTCACCCATCCGGAGTCTTCTCCGGCTAGAAAACAGATCAGGCGGGCAGCGTCCTCAGGTTCTCCGATCCGTCCCATTGGAAATCTCGGCTTCAGTTCATCTTTCAGCGTCCCGGTCATCCACCCCGTGTTCGTCGGACCCGGGTCGACAGCATTGACCGTAATATTCAACGGCGCCAGTTCAATCGCTGCAGATTTTGTAAAGGCAGACACTGCCCTTTCGTCGATACGTAGGCAAGGTTTCCGGGTTCCGGCGATTGATCTTGTCCGGAAACCATATGGATTACCCTTCCTCCGTGCCTGCCTTCAATTCTCCGTGCAAAAGCCGTCGTTAATAAAAGGGTGCCTCTGACATTCACCTCATAATGGGCATCAAGAATAGCTGCATTCATAGATTTAAAGCCTGCGTCAATGGAATAAGTCGCATTGTTTATGAGAATGGCAGGACTTCCAAGGCGTTCTTCCACCACATCCAGCAATTTTTCCGGAGCATCTTTTTTCGATAAATCGAGTTCAAGTGACGCACAGCAGACCCCGTAATTTTGAACCTGTTCTTTCAGCTTTTCCGGCCACCCATCATCTGTATTTCTGTCATAGAAAGGCATCGACCGGTCATAAGCCGACCAATAAGTGAAGAAAATATCCACCCCCGCCGATGCCAATGCGCGACATACGGCTGTACCGATGCCTTTTTCCCTTCCTACTCCTGTAACAATAGCAATGCTTGAATTCAAAGGGCTCACTCCTTTCAACTTCTCTATTCTCCCCCTTCTATTTCCTCTTTGCGAAATCCTCCCGATGCCGGCTGTGCACAAAAAAAGCCTGAACCAGATTTTGGTTCAGGCTTCTGTTTGAATGGTTATTTCTGTCCCATGCCTTTCAGAAAGGACATCAGCATTGTCAGGCTCCGGTTGATTTCCGGATCTTTCAACACTTTGGCAAAATCAAGCATATTCATTTTTTTCGTCGTTCCTTCATCCTCCATACGCTCCAGCCCATTATTCAGCCGGCTGCTCAAGCTGCGGATGCCGCTGACGTTCAAATCACCAAGCAGGAAAACCAGCTCAGGAAGATTGTTCAATAGTGGTGTATACTGTTCCTTGTCAATTTCCCTGACAACATTGGCGAGGGTTTCATCCTTCGCCTTCACAAACGCCGAAAGCGTTTCGAGCGTTCCTTCTTTTTGAAGGGCGCTGAGCAGTTCGATGCCTTCCAGGATCGCATCCTTGTTATCTGCGACCGCTTCTTTGACCTCCTGGACATTCTCTTCAATGACTTCTTCCCGCGATTTCTCCAATCGTTTGATATCAGTGATCGCCCGTGCCATTAATGAGCCCCCCTGCCTGGGAATGTGTAATCTTCCCGCTGCCATTTTTTCTGGACCTTCACACTGATCTGCGGCACCGGGTTTCCGTTTCGGTGGTTATTCTTAGGAATCGGCGACTTCCCTTTCTTCTTCAGCACTTTCATTTTCACGGCAATTTCCTTATACGCCGGTGTGTCTGTGTCTTTATCCACCCGGTTATCAGTCAGGAAGTTGATGGCTGATTTACCATTGCTGTTCAGCGGCAGGAAGATTTCTTTCCCGCGGACACGGTCGGTGACCGTCACCTGTCCGGTCGCTTCACCGGATTCAGAAATCAGCTTCACTTCAGCTCCTTCTTCAATGCCCCGCTCTTTGGCGAGCTCCTCGGAAACTTCAATAAAGGCATTCGGCGTTTTTCTCTGGATGCCTGATGTTCGGTAGGTCATGTTGCCTTCGTGGAAATGCTCCAGCAGCCGTCCGTTATTTACATGCAGGTCATATTCTTCGTTCGTATCGTACATCAGCTCATATGTCAGCGGATAAAGCTTCGCCTTCTTATCCTCAAACGGGAAGCCTTCGGTGAAGAGAAGCGGTTCATCTGTACCGTCTTCGGCTACAGGCCACTGCAGGGAATTGTACCCTTCCAGACGCTCATAAGTAACGCCGGCAAATAACGGTGCCAGTCCGGCTGCTTCAGCCATAATTTCAGATGGATGCTCATAGCCCCAGTCCACACCAAAATGTTTGGCCATCAGCTGGATGATTTCCCAGTCCGGCTTTGTGCCTTCCAACGGGTCAAAGCTCTTATAAAGACGCTGGATCCGTCGTTCCGTATTCGTAAAGGTGCCGTCCTTTTCAAGACTTGGAGAAGCCGGCAGCACAACATCGGCATATTCAGCGGTCTTCGTCAGGAACAAGTCCTGTACGATGAACAGATCGAGCTTTTCAAAGGCAGCCGTTACATAGTTGATGTTGGCATCAACGATTCCTGTATCCTCACCCATGACATACATCATGGAAAGCTCCCCGTCATGAATGGCTTCAATCATCTCGTGATTATCCATGCCGGTTTCTTTAGGAAGTTCCGTCCCCCACGCTTTTTCGTACCGGCTGCGGACCTCGTCATCTTCGGTTGATTCATAGCCCGGGAAGAAGTTCGGCATACTTCCGAAGTCACTGCATCCCTGTACGTTGTTGTGGCCGCGGAGTGGATAAGCGCCTGTACCCGGCTTCCCGTAGTTTCCGGTAATAAGCAGGAGGTTACTGATGGCTGTACTTGTATCACTGCCAAGCATATGCTGTGTCACGCCCATCGCCCAGCAGATCGCTACCGTTTCCGATGTGGCCACTTCTTCCGCCACCTGCTTCAGTTCCTCCTGCGGGATACCGGTCAGGTCAGATGCATATTCCATCGTAAACGGCTCCAGGCTTTCCCGGTATTCATCAAAGCCGTTGACCCAGTCGTCCAGGAAGTTTTTATCTTCCCACCCTTGATCGAGAATGTATTTCGTAACAGCGGAAAGCCAGACAAGATCGGTGCCTGATTTCGGCTGATAAAAACGATCGGCACGCTTCGCCATTTCATGCTTTCTCAAGTCAAAGACGAACAGCTTATGTCCCAACAGCTTCTGCGAACGCTTGATGCGCGAAGCAAGAACAGGATGGGATTCCGCTGTGTTGGAACCGATGGTAATGACGAGTTTACTGTCTCCGAGATCATCAATGGAGCCGGAATCACCGCCATACCCCACCGTACGGAACAATCCTTTCGTTGCCGGTGCCTGGCAGTAGCGGGAACAGTTATCCACGTTGTTCGTTCCGATCACCTGACGGGCCAGCTTCTGCATCAGGTAGGATTCCTCGTTGGTCGCTTTGGAGGATGCGATGAAGGCGAGATGATCCGGGCCTTTCTCAGCTAGGATTTTCTTCATACGATCGACGACATACTGCATCGCCTCTTCCCACTCCACCTCTACAAAATGATCATCGCGGCGGACGAGCGGTTTCTGAAGGCGGTCCTCACTGTTAACGTAGTCCCAGCCGAATTTCCCTTTGATACATGTGGATATGCCGTTGGCCGGTGACTGGGCACTTGGCTCCACCTTGAGAATCTGGCGGTCCTTCGTCCATACATCAAAGGAACATCCAACACCGCAGTAAGTACAAACGGTTTTTTCCTTCTTGATCGTTTCCTCACGCATCGCTGCTTCAGAATCAGATACAGCAAACAACGGACCATAACCGGTTTCCACTTTTTTCGTTAAGTTGATCATCGATTTCAGGATTCCAGGCTCCGTATCTGTTAAGAATCCAGCTTCACCCTCCATGCCGACTTCCATCATTGCGTTACACGGACAGACCGTCGAGCACTGCCCGCAGTTGACACAGGAAGACTGATCAATGGGAACATCATTATCCCAGATAACCCGCGGCTCCTGACGCTCCCAGTCTATCGTAAGCGTCTCATTTACCTGAACGTCCTGACAAACCTCTACACAGCGCCCGCAAAGGATACACTGGTCGGGATCGTAACGGTAAAAAGTGCCTGAGTAGTCCTTTTCATAGCTTGTCGGCTGAAACGGACGTTCCTGGTGCTCAATACCGAATTCCGCCATGGTATTGTGGATTTCACACGATCCATTGTTATAATCACATACGGTACAGTACAGTTCATGCTTTTCAAGAACACGGTCAAGAGCTTCCTTCTGCGCCTTATGTACATGTGGAAGCTGTGTCTGCACTTTCATGCCTGCCTTGACTTTGGTCCCGCACGCCCGGACAAGCTCTCCGTCGACCTGAACGATACAGGAATCACAGGTCTGGATCGGTCCAAGGGATTCGTTGTAACAGATCTGGGGCACCTGTTCATTGACTTTATTCATTAATTGGATGAGTGTCTGGTCCGGATGATCAGCGAGGTATTCTGTGCCGTTTATTTTTACGACGGTATGTTCATTCAATCATGACTCCTCCTTTACTTTCTTCCTTTACACGGTCTGGATGGGTGTAGACGTTCATACGGTTTCCTCTTACGAATCCAGCCGCTGTAATATTCAGATCGCCGGCCAGCTGCAGCGCCAGATCTGTTGGTGCGGATTTTGATAAGAGAAGTCCGAAACGCATTTTGGATACCTTCAGAAGAACTTCAGAGGAAATCCGTCCACTGAAAATAATCATCTTCTCTTTTGAACTTACTTGATGACGGAGCATATATCCATATAATTTATCGAGCGCATTATGGCGGCCGATATCTGTATACGCCTTTAGAAGGCCTGATTTTCCGGCAATGGCTGCCTGATGGACGCCGCCGGTCTGCTTGAACATGCCGGCTTCCTTATGGAACGCTTCCATCAGCTGATAGCACAGCTCCGGTGAAAACGTCGTCGTATCCACGGCCGTTTTCGCCGTAGCGGCATCACTTTGAAAATAAAACGCGCGGCTTTTTCCGCAGCAGCTGCCAAGCCAGCGCTTCTGTCCTTCTATTACAAACGGAACAGTCCTGGATGTTTCCACGTAGGCAAACCCACGCTCCTCGTCGATGGTTAGATGCGTCAATTCCCTATACGTGAGAATCACACCCTCAGAAGCGAGAAAACCAATCACAAGGTCCTCCATATCCATAGGTGTGCAGACCATCGTAGCAAATTCCTCTCCATTAACGACGATCGTTAACGGATATTCAACAGCTACCACGTCTTCCTCCTCCTGCCCGTACTGTTCGTTGTAGCGCTGAATGGTCCACATACGGGTTTCCAAAATTATCCCCCCTCGAACGTTACCAGTCCATTCCCGTTCTTTCGACAAAACAAACCCCTGACAGCATCTGGATGTCAGGGGTTTGTTTTCCATTTATAGATGATAACGAACCGTGCTTTCACACCTCATGCAGAGGAAGTTTCAGCGTAAAAATCGTTCCATTTTCTGATGACCGGGTAAGCTCAAGCTTTCCTCCTTGAGCTTCCGCCAGCATACGGCTGAGAGGAAGACCAAGTCCCAGCCCCCGCTGTTTCAGCTTCTTATTTTTACCACGGTAAAAACGTTCAAAAATAAGCGGCTGCTCCTCTTCCGGAATGCCCGGGCCGTTATCGGATACGTTCATGATCAGATGGGATGCGTCCCGTGTGACATCGATCATGACCTTTCCTTCCTGTACAGCCTGATCGGCATTCTGAACAAGATTGAACAAAATCTGCTTCAGCCGGTGATCATCGACAGGAAGAACCATCTCTTCTTCGGGAAACTGGACGTCCAGTTGAATATGATCCGGATCCGACTGCCACTGTTTTTGAAAATGGGTCAAAATCGGACGAAGCGGCTGATGCTTTTTGTACATCGGCAGTGCACCAGCAGCATACGTATTAAAGCTCAATAAATCCTGGATCATGACCTGCAGGCGTTCCATTTCTTTTAAAGACAGGTCCAGGTACTCTTTCGCTTCACTGCCTTCGACAATATCATCCTTCACCGCCTGGATCAGACCACTCATCGATGTGACGGGGGTTTTCAAATCATGCGTCACTCCGGCCAGCAGTTCCGTACGCATCTCTTCCAGCTGCTTGAGCTTGGCAGCCATATCGGTAAAGGAATCCATCAATTCAGCCAGCTCTTTTTCCTTCGGAGGCGAAGACATCTGGATATCATAGCTGCCTTCACTGACCCTTCTGGCTGCACGTGCCGTTTCTTTCAGCGGCTTCGACAGCTGCCTCGTCAAATAATAAATAACTCCCCAGCCGAGCAGACCGACACCCCCGAGCAGCAGGGCCAGTAATCCATATTCCTGGTTCAGACGGCTGAGTGTCTCCTTATCATTGACTAAAACGACATACCCGAGCGTTTCCTCTCCGCTTTCAACCGGCTCGCTGATCACGTAAGCCCTTTGATTCCGGTCAAGGGACACCACGGACTCGGTCGTCTTATACAACGATTCATCGACATAATCGCCGGCATTCCTGATCTGCCCTCCGCGCTGGTTCGTAACGAGAATCTCCCCTTGGTCGGTGACAATCAGCGCGGCCGGAATTTCACTTACATCCAATTCTCCTGCGCGGTTTCTTAAAATCTCCTCAAACAACGGCCCCGAAAGGATCCGGCCGTTTGTCGTCACAATTCTATCAGCAATTTCCTGTCCCACAATGTGCATCAGATTCAGCCTGTGGTCGACCGTCGTCTTCTTGATCCACCAGACGGACCCTGCGGCTATGAGAATCAAGCCGATGAGAAGCGTAGCCAAGTACCTTCTGGACCAGTAATGAAAAATCGTTTTACGCTGCTCAGGTTTGTACACTCCACTGATACCCCAATCCCCGCAGTGTTTTGATGTCATACGGCTCTTCCTTTGAATCTCCAAGCGCCTTACGGATCCGCTTAATCGATAAATCCACCGCCCGGTCACTTCCGTCATAATCGATGCCCCATACGTGATCAAGCAGCTGCTCCCGGGTGAAGGTCTGATTTGGATGACGGGTGAGAAAAATGAACAGCTTGCCATCCTTCGGAGACAATTCGATTTCCTGCCCATGTTTATGAACGGTATGGGCGGCCGGGTCGACGACCAGTGATCCTATGCGGAGAAGCTGGTCCTCCACTCTTGCAACCGGCCGGCGCAGGACAGCTTTTACTCTTGCTACTACTTCTTCACCGATGAAAGGTTTGGCTATGTAATCGTCGGCGCCGCTTTCAAAGCCTTTCAGCTTATCATCAATTTCCCCAAGAGCTGTCAACATGATCACCGGACAGGCACTTTTTTCACGAATTTCCTTCAATACCGCCCAGCCATCCTTATCAGGAAGCATCACATCAAGCAGCACGAGGTCTGGACGATGCTCAGTGAATTTTTCAACTGCTTCATTTCCCGTCCACGCCTGTTCGGTCAGCATATCATTTTTGGATAAGTAGGCCTGGAGAACACGGGAAATGGTCGGTTCATCTTCTACAATCAATACTTTGTTCATCGTTACAGCGCTCCTTTGCTTCCATTATAAAGGGTAACCAGGGCCGTGGAGAATAAATCACATAAAAAAGAAGGCTTTTTGAGGAAGCCTTCTTTTCCCTTGCTGTTGTATTATACAGCGGAAGCCGCGGATTCTGCTTCTTCTGCACTTTCCTCTTTATCCGGTGCCTGTCCGCGAGGCTTTAGATCAATGCCAAGTTCCTCGAGCTGGGCCTGCGCTTCCTCCTCTGTCAGTTCACCGCTTTCGACCTGCTCACGTATCTCATCCAGCTGGGTACGCTGTTCCGCTGTCAGGTCTGCACCCATGGGATGACCTTTTCCTCCGTGATGGCGGGGCTGCTCAATCCCGAGCTCCTCCAGCTCTGCTTTTGCTTCTTCCTTCGTCCATTCGCCTGCTTCCACCTTGGACCTGATTTCCTCAAGCTTCTCTTTGGTTTCTTCATCTAAGTCCTCAAAATGGTGGCCGCCTTTTTGGAAGAAAAAGCGTTTCTGCTCCTGGAGTTTCTCAAGAACTTCATCTTCGCTCAGTTCTCCGTTCTTATACTGCTGCAGCAGGCTGCGGATTTCCGTTTCACTGCTTTCCACAGACTCCTGGGTCACTTCTATATCCGTTTCTGTTCCGGCATCTGTCGCCGCATAAGAGACGCCCGGGATGGCAATCGCCAATGCAAGAGCCCCTGCCAGTGCTTTTTTTGAAAATACGTTTTTCATGTCTTTACGTCCTCCTGTAGACTTCATGTATTTGGTACATGTTCATCATAAAAAAGAAATAAGTCAGGAAGATGTCAAAGCTGAAACTTTTTTGGACGGGTGGGTGCAGCGGATATCGGCCGTTCAGGTCGGTTTATCAGTCTTTTTCCAGATATATCGATTTCTTTTAGAATATATCAACGAAATTTGTGATATATCGATTTTTTCCAGTCTATATCAATTAATTTCGGGATATATCAATTAATCTCCATTTTCCCCATAAAAAAACGGAGGCCTGAGCCTCCGTTCCTCATTATTGATGCTGATTCAATGTTTCAGCAAGTTCTTCTCTTGATTTGAAGCCGACTTTCTTATCAACCAGCTCACCGTCTTTAAAGAAGAGCAGTGTCGGGATACTCATCACGCCATACTCCTGCGCCGTTTCAGGATTCTGGTCAACATCCAGTTTAACGATTTTCGCCTTTCCGCTCATTTCTGCATCCAGTTCCTCAAGAACAGGTGCGATCATTTTACAAGGGCCGCACCATGGGGCACCCAGATCCGCAAGGACGAGTCCTTCATTGGTTTCATTAGCAAAGTCTGCATCGGTTACGTTTGTAACTGCCATGATTGATTCCTCCATTTGAGGGTTATTTTATAACCACTAAATTATTTTATTACGGTTAGAATAATAAGATATGTTAAACTATAAGTCAATAGAAAGGATTCGGAGGTTTTTATTGTGCAGGATCAGATGACATTTTCCCACTTTTCTTCTTATGTATTTATTAACTTTTTTAATACGATAAACAGCCGCCGGGATCAGGCGAATGATTATTTGACGATGGAACAGGGGGGGGATGAATGGCTTGATCTCATGGGTAAGCATAGGCTGCTTACGGATCAGCAGGTGGAGGCTGTTAAGCGGGGCCCCTTCCATATTGAGAAGCTCCGCAGTTTCCGGGATCAAAGCCGTTCATACTTTTACAATCGAGAGAATGAAGAAGCATTAACCCATATGCTGAGTGAATGGACGAAAGGATCCCTGCAGTTTATATTCGACCAGGACGCCTTGGTGCCCGTCCCTTTGAAGGGCGGTTCAGATGGGTTGCTGGCGATCCTCGCCTACCAAATGCTCCATCATAAGGAAGCCGGCATCTGGGAGAAAGTTTCCGCCTGTCAGAATGATGACTGCCTGGCCTTATTCGTGAATCAAAAAGGGCGTCGCAAATGGTGTTCCATGGACGTGTGCGGCAACCGGATGAAAGCAAGGAAGCATTACAGTAAAAAGAAAGCCGGTCAGCCGGCCGAATAAAAAAAGGAAGCGTCCACCAGGAACGCTTCCTTTTTTTATGGCTGTAGAAAAATGGCTTCCAGCGGCGGCTGGCCGCCTGCTAATCCGACCGCAACAGCGGTATAGGCTTCGTTCGGACGCAAGGTTACTCCAGGAACCTCCAGAACGACCTGGTCGGTCCCTGCCACCCTCACCTCTAAATCTGCGGTCGTCGGTGGAACCGTGATATAACGGGTGGCTCTGCCGAACGGCACATTTCTGAACAGCACATCGCCGCCTTTAACGGCTACATCCACTGCTGGTGCATTTGGAGACAGGTGCCAGAAGCGGACTTTAGCATTCCCATTTGCTGTATGGTCATTATCGACGACGGGGACGAGCTGAAGCTGGTTCACTTTTCCAGCGGCGGCCACCGTATAGGATTGATCGGCTTCAACAGCTACCGTCTGGGTCAGAACAGGCTGCGAAGTGTCACCGGCCGCATAAATATCAATACGATACTGGCCTTGAGGTACTTCTAAATACTCACTCTGCTGTTTATATGGGACATTTCCCAGGATTTTCTGTCCATTCACATACACATCTACATTCGGTGCATCCGGCGACGCGTGAAGGACCCTTACTTTTGCCGTGCCGCCTCCACCCATCCCCATGCCTTCACCGCGCTCACACATGATCCACTGCTGCATGCACTGCAGGTGCTTATGATAATAGTGGATATGCTTATTCGGGTCGATATACTTGTAATAATTCGAAAGCATATCATATTTCACCGCCTGCCACGCCAGCTGCTCCGGATGTTCATTTGGATACATCGTGCCACTCCCCCTTCAAGAAATCCCCATTTTCATCTTATTCATCGATTTTTTGGACAGAACTACTTTATCCTTGATGCTGTCCATCTCCGTCCATGGTAAAGTGGAGGATGGATAAAGAAGGAAGGTGACAGATATGAAAAAGAAAGGGGCACTCTTGGTTTTCATCGGAGCGGCGAGCTTCGGTTTCACCCCCATCTTTGTGAAAAGTGGATTTGCTGCCGGGTACACGCTCGGTCATTTAAACATCGCTCAGATGACGGCCGCCTTGGTTCTGCTGTGGCTGTTGTCTTTCCCCCATTGGAAAGATATCCGTCACATGAAGCGCTCAGACCGCTTCAAAGTGATGGCCTCCGGTTCCACTGTAGGACTGACAAGTATTTTTTACTACGGAGCGATGCAGTACATTCCCGCATCCATGGCGATTGTCCTGCTTTTTCAATTTGTTTGGATCGGAATGCTGATTGAATGGATATTCTTAAACAAGTCACCGGAGAAAATCCATTTCGTTTCCCTTGCCATCACTTTGACAGGGGTCATCCTGGCATCTGAGGTGCTCTCAGGAGGGATGATGGAACTCCCTGCTGCCGGCGTGATCCTCGGTCTTTTATCAGGACTCTCCTATGCGGCATTCATTTACACGAGCGGACAGGCCGCGCCGGATACGAACCCGGTGCTCCGGAGTTCGTGGATGATTACAGGATCATTTCTCCTTGTTCTGCTCGTCTTTTCCAGGGACATTCCTACGTTCCCCGTCTTCGACGGAGAGCTGTGGCTGATCAGTATCGGCATTGCGATGGTCGGCGCCGTTATTCCACCGCTGTTTTTTGCTGGAGGGGCTCCGCACATCCCGGCAAGACTTGCCAACATCCTCAGCTCTGTAGAACTGCCGGTCGCCATTGTATCGGCTATGGTGGTGCTGAAGGAGCAGGTGACCCTCCTGCAGTGGGCCGGCATCTGCCTGATTCTCTTTTCCATTGTTGTCAATGAAACCGGAGACCGGTGGTTCCGACGCTCCCCAAAAAAGAAAGCCGCTTCTTAATCAGCGGCTTTCTCATCTCTTCTTTTTCTTCTTTTTAAAACCACCTACAGCCATAAACAGGGTGAACAACAATATAAACCAGGAAGCAAAACCCACGTCCGTCCACCTCCCATGCTCTTAAGAAACACGTGTGACCATCATCATAAACAGCAGCATAGACATCAGCATCTTACTCACTGCTTTTATGAATGAGCGATCCTTCCACGCTTTAACGGCGTCATACATTAGAAAGATTGAAACCACTCCAATAAATACGGTGTAACCGGCTGGAAATATATTCATAACCTTAATCAAAAGACCTATAGCTGCCATAACTAAAATCACCGGTAGTAAGTGACGCATTTAAGACGCTCCCTTTTTTACATCTGTCAGTTTTCCCCGCCGATGCAGGGCTTCGAATGTGCCTATGACGGCCCCCGCCCCTGTCACCATTACCCAAAAGGCAGTTCGATCCGTCCAAACGTCAAAAACCGCCAGCAGGAACGAGCCATTCATGATGATTACGAACAAATAAATCAGCCACCTCAGCATAGGAATCCCCCCGCACATTTTTTCCCTGCCTTTCTATACGATTGGATCGTGCGGAGGTTTCACGATTGTCTTCGTTTTCCTGTAACCTTCTTCCATGACTTTGACCTTGCTGATTGATATAATAAAGAGATCACCTGTATGGAAGGAGGGAAAGGATGCGCCTGTTCCCCGTCTTTTTTGTTGGCAGCATGCTTTTATTTTCAGCGCTTTTACATCCGCACGAAAAATTCCAGGAACTTGCCTACAGCTGGTCGGACGATTTGAATATTGCATCATCTGTCCAGCTGTCGCACAACGAGGGTGTGTTTTTCCAGCCTCTCTCCTTTCCTCCGGATCAGGATGAGACGGACCCTTCTGCCTTTATCCATGATCCTCCTGCCTCTCTTGTCCAGTCTTATGGACTACTTAAGCATCAGGTGGTTGGGGTTCTTGGGGAAAGCAAAGGGTTTCTCACAGTCAGGCATGCGAATTCAACCTATACATAAATGCTCCTTTTCATGGATGTACACGATTCCATATAAAGGAGACATGACGTTGAAAAATTTCAGAGACACAGGGCTTTATGCCGTGGTCGTCCTATCTATTTATTTATGCTTTTTCGGGTCTGTCTGGTTCTTCGGTTCTCTAAACGGAGCGGACTGGTCCTCATGGTGGACCGGTTTTTCGTGGGAGATGGTCAATACGGAAGAACTGAAGCAGATCATAGGTTTGTAAAATCGGGACCATGCTTGGAGCTCCAGGCATGGTCCTTGATCTACACATTGAATAAGGGAGTTATGGAATGTTTATTGAAGCTTTTGGAACGGATGCATTTGTACTTATTACCGCGTTTTTACTTTTCAGCGGCATCGTGGCCGCCAAGTTTTCCAGCCGCTGGGGTCTCCCGGCGCTGATTCTGTTTATGATTGTCGGGATGATTATCGGGAGTGACGGTCTTGGGATCATTTACTTTGACGATGCCGGAGTGGCCCAGTTGTTCGGGGTCTTCGCCCTCGTTCTGATTTTGTTTGAAGGCGGACTTCATACGAAATGGGCGACCGTCCGCTCGGTAGCCGTCCCTTCCCTGTCCCTCGCTACGATCGGAGTTGTCCTTACATCGACGTTGATCGGGGCGGCCGCTTTTCTTCTGCTTGACTTAAGCCTGATGGAAGGACTGCTGCTCGGGGCGATTGTCGGTTCGACCGATGCAGCCGCTGTTTTTTCCGTATTAAAAGAACGGAACATCAAAGCGAAAATGGGGGCGACCCTGGAAGCAGAATCCGGCACCAACGATCCTATGGCCGTCTTTTTGACGCTTTCTTTCATTGAATTGATTTCCAATGAAGGGAGCTCCATCTGGATGCTTATCCCCACCTTTTTCCTCCAGATGGGGCTTGGACTCGTGTTAGGTGTCCTGTTCGGCTGGACAGCCTCCTTCTCTATCAACCGGATCCGACTTGGATCGAGCGCCCTTTATCCGATCTTATCGATTGCGTTTGCGCTTTTGACCTACGGGATTACTGCGTTCGTCGGCGGAAGCGGCTTCCTGGCTGTTTACATCGCCGCCCTTGTTATCGGAAACCGGGAATTGACGTACCGGTATTCCATCTTCCAATTTAATGAAGGCTTCGCATGGATGGCACAGATTCTCATGTTCATCATCCTCGGTCTTCTTGTCTTTCCGGACCAGCTGTTTTCATCCGAAGTGATGTATGACGGCATCATCCTGTCCCTGCTGCTCATCTTTGTTGCGCGGCCGGCCGCTGTCTTCCTTTCCTTGATCCGACTCAACTATACGTTCAAGGAAAAACTGTTCATTTCTTGGGCCGGACTGCGGGGAGCCGTTCCAATCGTCCTCGCTACTTTTCCGGTCGTAGATGGATTGAACAACAGCCAGACCCTGTTCAACATCGTCTTCTTTATCGTGTTGACGTCGGCATTGATTCAAGGGTCGACGATCTCCTGGATGGCGGACCGCTTAAACCTTGTCGGCCCGAAAAAAGATACGCCGCACCATTCGATCGAGCTGATATCGATGGGGAAAGTGGCTGTGGAAATGATCCAGTATCAGACAAGTCAGGAATCAGCGGTGGTGGGAAGCAGGCTTCGGGATCTCTCTTTCCCCAACCATGCGAACATCAATGCCATCATTCGTGACAACCACGTGATTACCCCTTACGGTGAAACGGAAATCAAAGCCGGTGATTTCCTTTATATCCTGGTGGAATCCAAATATAAAGATCAGGTGACGAAGGAGCTGGAAAGAAAAGTCGCTCCGAAGAAAACGGGTTCGGAAGCATAAAAAAGGAGAGGGGCTGCCGCCCCTCTCCTTTTTCATTCCTCTGTGATTTCCATCTGGTTCAAACATTTATACACGAGAAGCTGCGCCAGGATAAAACCGATCCATAACACCACCAGACTCGTGCGGTACATGAAAACAGAAAGCGTATGGTCTCTATGTAGATCAAACAGGCTGTCTACAACAATCATCGTCCCCACCCAGCTGTAGATCAGACTGATGCCGAAGAACAGCCATTTATTTTTCCGATCAGTGATGATGGACTTTTCGTATGTATACGACACAGCGAATAGAAGGACTGCTGTCACCAGATGGAGAGCGACCATGAACGTCAGACCGGAATGGTTCAGTACAGGTGATAACATTCCATTCCCCCTTTCTTATGGCAAAACCCGGACCATTATCGCGTATCGATCCGGATTTTTCAACCATCCAAGGGCATCAGCAGAGCGTGTTATACGTCTGTTCATCGCAGACGACACGGATGTGCGCGCCATCAGGAAGCGGCTCATCCAAATGCTTATAGATGTCCATGTTCTCTCCAACGGCGATAACATTCCCCCCCTGTGATGTGACTTCCTCGACGACATCACGGTAGGTCTCCCATTCTTCTTTTCTTTCAATCTGGCGAAGATCATAGCCGGACTCCCGGCTGATCAGCTGATTGAATAATCCGGACACCCCTTTTTGGAATGAGGAGCGCACGAGCATGCGGGAAACGAATTCATCGGATAAAATGACCTCATCCACTTTGCTGTGCTTGAACATAGGGACGTGATCGCGGTCCAGCACTTCAACAGTCGTATGGATATGAGGGGCATTCTTTTCCAGAGCAGCAGCAATAAGCAGGGAGTTGCCATCGACCAGCCGTGTGTTGTCTGAGCAGTCTGTCGCAAATACGATTGCGCTTTTGCTGTCCGCGAGGTTCGCTTTGTCAAGGACATCCTTTTTCATCGGGCTGCCGTGTATGTAGTGGACGCGCTTCATATTCAGTGGTTCTTTCTCCACCTCATCAATCAGGACAATTTCTGTATCCTTATCGGCCAATAAAATCTCATCAATGGCCAGGGCTGCTTTTTTCGACCAACCGACGATGACGATGTGGCCTTTTCCGTGATAGCTCAATTTCCCTTCCTCCTTCCGCTTCTTGAAAATCCCCATCGCATTGGCAATCAGGCTGATGACCACACCAAGGACACCGATACCCACAAGGTAAAGCAGCATCGCAAAGTTCCGGCCGGCGGTTGTTTGAGGGGAAATGTCCCCATAACCGACCGTCGATATCGTCGTCATCACCCACCACAGGCTGTCATGGAAACTCGTAAAGGTTTCCGGCTCAATCCACATGATCGTGAACGTACTTCCGAAAATAATCAGGAAAGAGCCGATCAGCAGCGTCGTTTTATCAAGACGTATAAATTTAAGCAGGATGTTGCGCAAAGGACTCCCTCCTATCTCTTATATAAATACTTTCATAGAAAATTACCGAATAGACAGCCGCGAAATCAATGCCCAGCAGAAAACACAGCCTGATAGATCCATCGTTATATACCCGAAGACATCCATATACAGGCCGCTGCAAGGAGCTGACGTATCCGCGTGATTGGATCATATGTCCTTTTTCCTATTTCCAGTCAGTATTACAAACCCTATGGAAAAACACAAGGAAAAACAGAAAGAGACAGCTCCAAGGCTGTCTCTTCAGGTGATAAACGGAGACCGTTTGCGCGGGCAGCGGGAAGGTTTCCGTGCACGTCCGGATAAGACGGGTGATCCGTTATTCGTCAATGTTCTCTTTGGTTACGAGTTTCAAAGGGACCGGAATCGTTTCCTCGACTTCCTCTCCCTGCAGCACATCTGCTCCGGCCTGGACAGCCAGCGAGCCGATCTGTTCCGGCTGCTGAGCGACGGTTGCGGAAAGGCTGCCGTTCCGGATACTTGTCATTGCATCTTCATTTCCGTCGAATCCGACTACAAGGACATCACGGCCGGAGCTTTGAATGGCCTGGTAGGCACCAAGCGCCATTTCATCATTGTGGGCGAAGACCGCTTCCAAATCCGGGTTTCCCTGAAGAATGTTCTCCATCGTATTCAACCCTTCTGTCCGGTCGAAATTGGCGGTCTGCTTAGCCGTCACGTCCAACTGCTCGTCCGCCACCGTATGGAAGCCGCTTCCACGCTCCCTCGTCGCAGATGCACCGGGAACACCTTCAAGCTCTGCTACTTTGGCACCTTCTCCAAGCTGATCCACCATATATTCCGCGGCCATCTTCCCTCCTTTTGCGTTATCAGAACTTACGAGAGTGGCCACGTCCCCTTTTTCAGAGGAACGGTCCAGGGTGACGACAGGAATACCGAGACTGTTGGCAGACTGGACAGCCGTTGAAACTGCCGAAGAGTCTGTCGGGTTGATCAACAGGACATCGACCCCCTGCTGGATCAGGTCCTCTACGTCGCTGACCTGTTTAGCTGCATCATTCTGCGCATCCACAACGACAACGTCCATCCCTTGGGCTTCCGCTTCCTTCTCCACCCCGTCCTTCATGGAAACGAAAAACGGGTTGTTCAAAGTGGACACGGACAATCCTATTTTCATATCTTCCGGATTTTTATTGTTGTCCGGCTTGGCCCATTCCGGCGGCTGCAGGGAACAGGCGCTTAGAAACAGCAGGACTGCGCCGATCATCAGTAATAATCGTTTGTTCATGTTCATCCCTCCTAAGCTGATTTCTTACGGTCCATGAGGACAGCAATGATAATGACGACACCTTTAACGACCATTTGGAAAAAGGAGGAGACCCCGAGCAGGTTCAATCCGTTATTCAACGTTCCAATAATCAGGGCACCAATCAATGTTCCAACGATCAACCCACGGCCTCCGGATAAGCTCGTACCCCCAAGCACAACAGCAGCAATCGCATCCAGCTCGTAGGAGGTACCGGCAGTCGGCTGCGCTGAATTCAAACGTGACGTAAGGATCGCCCCTGCGAGCGCAGACAATAGACCGGCTAGTGAATAGACAAGAATTTTCACACGGGAAACGTTGATCCCTGAAATAAACGCCGCTTTTTCGTTACCACCAATCGCATACGTCCGGCGTCCGAACGGTGTCTTATGAAGAATCACCCATAGGACAGCAAAAGCGAGCAGCATGGTCACCGCTGGTACCGGAATACCAAGGAAATAGCCGCGGCCGAACAGCTGAAATGCATAGCTGTCGCCAAGTCCTGTAATCGGGTTTCCGTCCGTATACACAAGGGTCAGGCCCCGGAACATCGTCATCGTTGCCAATGTGGCAATAAACGGAGCCATTTTCCCTTTGGTAATCAACAGCCCGTTGACAGCTCCCATAAGCGCACCAAGCAGACAGCCGATCAGAATAGCTAAAATCGGATCAATGCCGGATACCATCATCCCGGCCATCAGGGCACTCGATAAAGCAAGAATCGATCCGACAGACAAATCGATGCCGCCGGTCAAAATGACGAAGGTCATTCCGTAGGCAATCAGGGCGTTAATTGCTACCTGACGAAGCAGGTTTAAAAGGTTCAAAGGTTCCAGGAAACTTGGGTTTATAATCGATACAACGGTAATAAGTACAAGCAGTCCGACCAGCGGCCCCAGCTTCTGCAGTGACTGGCCGATGGTGTTCGTTTTTTTAATGGCGTTCATCATGGACGTTCCCTCCTGTCGCAAATGTCATAATCTTTTCCTGTGTCGCTTCCGACCGGTCCAGTTCCCCGGCAATGGTTCCTTCGTGAACGACGAGAATTCGATCGCTCATGCCGAGCACTTCCGGCAGTTCAGAGGAGACCATAAGGATGGCTACCCCGCGATCAGTCAGCTCGTTCATCAGCTGGTAAATCTCTCTTTTTGCCCCGACGTCCACTCCGCGCGTCGGTTCATCAAGAATCAGTACTTTCGGCCCGATGCCGATCCATTTAGCAATAACCACTTTCTGCTGATTCCCGCCGGATAAGTTCTTCGCCTCGGTTTGAGCGGATTCGGTTTTGATTGTCAGACGCTTGATCAACAACTCCACGAATTCCAGCTCCCTGCCGTCCTGGATGAGAGATCGCTTCGTGAAGCTTTTCAAGCTGGGGAGAGCGATGTTATCTTTAATAGGAAAATCAAGCACCAGTCCTTCGTCTTTCCGGTCTTCCGTAATCAACCCGAGTCCGAGGTTGATCGCCTGGCCCGGATTCTTCATTACAGCCGTCTGACCGTTCACAAGGATGTCCCCCTCATACTTTCCATCCAGTCCGAAGATCGTGCGCATGATCTCTGTTCTTCCCGCCCCCATCAATCCAGCAACGCCAACAATTTCACCGGATTTCACTTGAAAATTGACGTTCTGGAATACGCCTGGACGTGTCAGGTTTTTCACCTCAAGGACGGTTTCTCCCGGATCAGCCTGCCTTTCAGGAAAACGATCGGTAAGTTCACGCCCCACCATTTTGCGGACCACTTCATCAAAGCTCGTGTCCGGAATCGGCGTCGTATCAATGGTACGGCCGTCCCGCATGACAGTGATCCGGTCACAGACGTCAAAAATCTCCTCCATCCGGTGGGAAATATAAACAATGGAAACCCCGGATGCTTTTAAGGAACGGATCACGCCGAACAGCTTTTCAATCTCTCTGTCAGTTAAGGCTGCTGTCGGTTCGTCCATAATAATCACCTTTGCATCGGTCATGAGCGCCTTGGCAATTTCAATCATCTGCTGCTCCCCGACCGAGCACTGTCCGGCATCCTTGTGCAGCGGAATGGAAATGGAGAGCTTTTCAAACTGTTCCTCCGCAACCGCTTTCATTTTTCTTGTATTGATAATCCCAAAGGATGTAACCGGTTCCCGATTAATGAACAGGTTCTCCAGTACGGTCAATTCCGGCCAGACATTCATCTCCTGATGAATAAAAGCGATGCCGTAGTTTTCCGCTTCTTTTGGATTGGAAAACGTTTTTTCCTGACCGTCAATCTGAATCATCCCCTGATCCTTCTTGTGAAGGCCGGTCAAGATATTCATGAGCGTTGATTTACCTGCTCCGTTCTCTCCCATGAGGGCGTGGACTTCCCCTTCCTTGATTTCGATATCCACGCCTTCCAGCACTTTGTTCGATCCAAACGCTTTATGAATCTGATTCATCGTAATATGCATCGTCTCACCCCTTTTTAGAAAATGACCCCGGCATGCAGGATACAGTTGGCATAAGGTGTCATTTCACCTGTACGGATGACCGCTTTGACATCTGTCAGCTCCTGCTTGAACGCTTCATGGGAAAGTTCGTCCATCTCGACTGCTGTGAACATGTCTCTCATTTCCTGCTGAACAGCCGGATTGGACTTCATCTCTTCCGCTGTGGTCACTTTTTCTACACACATCTCTTCCTGCACGACCTGTACGACTTCTATAAACCCGGGCACGCCCTCTTTTAAGGCAAGGTCGATCTTCACCGTTCCTGCCGGTATCGGCAGGCCCGCATCACCGATGGCGATCCGGTCGGTGTGACCGAGATCTGCGAGCACTTTACTAATGCTGCTGTTTAAGATGCCGTGTCTCTTCATGGCTTCAACCCCTCCTCAACAGCCTCACGGGACGGCATTCCACCCTGAGCCCCGAAACCGGTGACGGACAAGCTGGCCGCCCGGTTGGCAAAACGCAGGCTTTCTTCCATCCCTTTTCCTTCAGCCACTGCGACAGCAAAGGCGGCGTTAAACGTATCACCGGCTCCCGTCGTATCGACCGCCTGGACCGGGAACGATGGTACAAGAACTTCTTCCCTGCCATTATGCCAGCGGACGCCGGCGGCGCCTTCGGTAATGAATAATTTATTTTGATGGACTTTCAGCGCCTCTGATAAGGCCGGACCCCCGAACAAAACCTCCGCTTCGTGTTCATTCGGTGTTATGTAGCTGACTTGAGCCAGGACTTCTTCTGGTACAGGTCTTGCCGGAGCTGGATTTAACAATAAAGGCACACCATAACGGGAGCACAGCTCTGCAGCATGCACAACCGTCTCTTCCGGCACTTCCTGCTGAATCATGACAAGATCGCTGTTCTTCAGAAGTTCCTCTGCTTTTTCAATGTACTGTGGAGTGACGTGATCGTTGGCACCCTTGACGACGACGATGCTGTTGTCACCTTCGGCCAAAATGATATGAGCCGTTCCACTCCTTTCATGTGTAACCGGTTCCACATAATCGGTGTGAACACCGTTATTCTTAAGATTGGCTGTGATTTCTTCTCCGTAAGTATCTTCTCCTACACATCCGATCATATAGACGTCAGCCCCCAGACGGGCGGCTGCGACCGCCTGGTTCGCTCCCTTGCCTCCGGGCACAGTATCAAACGCTTTTCCTAATACCGTTTCTCCTGCCTGCGGCCGTTTGTCAGAGGAGACGACAAGATCCATGGAAGAGCTGCCAATGACAGCGATGGTCGGCTTTTTCATTCTTGATCATCCTTTCGTGTTGTATGTCGTTCGATCAGTTCCACCGGCATTTGAATGGACCGGTGTTCCTGTTGAGGTTGTCCGATTCTTTGTATTAACAGTTCAGCCGCTCTCCTTCCCATTTCATAAGCCGGCTGGCGGATGGTCGTAAGCGGCGGGTAGGACAGCCGGCTTTGTGGAATATCATCATATCCAATGATCTGCAGCTCCTCCGGGATGTTTTTCCCCCGTTTCAACGCTTCATGGATGATGGCAATTCCGACAATATCATTACTGGCAATGATGCCGTCCGTCTCTGGAAATTTCTTAAACAGCTCCTCGGCCCAGTTCAATGCCTCTTCAAAAGCATAGGAGGTCGTTGACATCACAGAAAAATCCACATCCGCTTCTCCGAGGACTTCCACAGCGCCCCGGTAACGGTCCACTGCCGGTTTCACATGGGCAGGGCCTTTGACGAGTGTCACCCGCTGCGCTCCTTTTTTAATGAGGGTCTCTGCAGCGAGCCTCCCTCCTTCCCGGCCGTCTGCGTAGACAGCGGGATAGCTGCTGGACGTCCGGTCAAGCAGGACCAGCGGAAGGTCGAGCGACTGGTACATATCATAATCAACATGATTGGTAGCGGTAATCATACCGACCACATTATTCTGAACAAAAGTTTGAATGTAGTCCATTTCCTTTTCGATATCCTCATCACTGTTCCCGAGCAGCACACGGAAGCCGTGGCGGCCTGCCTCGTCCTCCACCCCTCTGGCCAGCTGAGGAAAAAATGGGTTTGTAATATCCGGAAGAAGCAGGCCGATCAATCGGGAGCCCCGCTTATACAGCGAGCGTGCCACTTCATTCGGACTGTAATTCAGCTCTTCAATAGCCGTCATTACTTTCTTCCGTGTTTCTGCGCCTACATAGCCGTTATTATTCAACACGCGTGATACCGTAGCCACGGACACCCTCGCATGTTTCGCTACATCTTTAATCGTTACCATAGCTTCACTCCTGCATTGTGTAACCGGTTACATAGAACATAGCATAAAAGCAGCAGGAAAGGCAAGTACAAATTGAAAAAACCGGATCCTCTGATCCGGCAGCTTGGAGAGAAACCCTTTTTCTAGTGGCTCTAAAGGAGCGGACATCCATACTTGGTTATCAATAGGATCCCTCCCACGTAAGCGGCAGTAACGCAGCCTGTCCTGTTCTTTTGAAACGGCGAAGGAGCAATGCTCACCTTTCCCTTTTATCACAGCGTAAAGTTGTTTTCCACAGGCACCGGCACGAGGAGCGTTCGGTGGTGACGCCTGCGGGAACAGCGCGAGCCGAAGATCCCCTTGCTGAGGCTGTGTCCGCGGCAGGCATCCGCCGATAAGCGGAACGTGCCTACTCCACACGACATACGGACAACTCTAACTGGATAGGACGAACTTTTTCTACAAAACCCGGCTCCTCTGATCCGGGATTCTGGATCGTCAAGCCCTTTTCAACGTCACATCCCTGCGTACCGGGGCCTTCCCTTTTTTAACGGTGAGGCTGTGCAGAATGATGCCTGTGACTAATATTCCAATTCCGAAAAAGGCCGTCAAACCTGGAAGCGGGGCAGACAACAAAAGCACTTCCCCAAGAAGGACGAACAGAACCTGCGTGGACTGCGTAGCTTCGACAGCAGCCAGCTTCCCGCTTTGATGCCTGGACCGGTCTGTTGCTATGAAAAATAAGGTAGTGGCCATTACACCTGAGCAGACAGCGACAATAAAGGACTGGAGCACCTGCCCCTGCGCCGGCGGTCCTGCTGTGACCAGGGCGGTCGTGCTCAAAATCAGCCAGAAAGGAAGGCTGGCAAGCGTCATGCCGAGAATGCGCTGAAAGGTGTCCAGGCGGTCACTGCTGAAGGCCATCATTTTCCGGTTTCCGAGAGGATAACAGAACGCAGCGACAAGAACAGGAAAAACCCCGGCCGTTAGTTCCAACAGTGTGACTTTCTCCAAATGCGGAAGTTGGATCAGACAGACACCTGCTAAAATAAGGAAAGAAATGAGCAGTGAACGGATCGGAACCCGTTCTCTTCTTTTTTCAGGCCTGCTTCCGACATACACCGTCGTGTAAAAAAAAGGAGTGAGGAGAATACCGGCGGCAATCGTGATCTGCCACGTCCCGGCGATCAGCCATCCGGGTCCGTACGCAGCGG
Source organism: Halobacillus litoralis (assembly GCF_009856355.1). Taxonomy (GTDB): domain Bacteria; phylum Bacillota; class Bacilli; order Bacillales; family Halobacillaceae; genus Halobacillus; species Halobacillus litoralis_B. The sequence continues at coordinate 36,366 of NZ_WMEW01000016.1, forward strand.
CATAGGTTAAAGGGGCGTAAAACAAAACGAATCCGACAAAGCTCCATCCGATCCAGATCAATGGATGCTCTTTCAATTCCAGAAACACTTGTTTCCCGTTCTTTCTTACAAGTACAATGAGAAGCAGGAACGGCACCATAAATAGAAAGCGCAGAGACGCACTCCACATCCAGCTGCCACCAGCAAGTTCCATCGACCGATTCAGAATGAAGGTGACAGCAAAAAACATCGAGGCCGCCACACCGATCAGAATCTCTCTCATCTCCACCACCCCTTTAGTATATTATAATTAACTTAACGTATATTATAGTATACATTAACGTATATAAATTGAAAACCATTTACAGGAGGAAAAAAGGATGAGTGACCACCAAAAGCACGAAGCAGAAAAATTGGCCAGACAGGCCGGAGTGACGCTCAGGCGCCTGCGAAAAGGGAAACAGCTCAGCCTGCAGGACCTGGCCGACCTCACGAGTGTCAGTAAACTGACGCTTGGCAAAATTGAGCGGGGAGAAGCCAATCCATCGCTCACCGTCATGTGGAAAATCGCCAACGGTCTGCAGATTCCCCTTTCCACGCTGCTTGCCGAGGAACAGGAAATTGTCATTTCCAGAAAACATGAAGGAAATAAAGTCCTGAGTGCGGATGAGTCCTTGACACTTGAGTCGGTGTTTTCCACCCGCGGTTTTGATGCAATCGAGACCCACCGCGCCTTTTTAAAGCCGGGAACTGAATATATCACCGATGCCCACCAATCCGGAGTAGTCGAATACATCACAGTAATGGAAGGACGTGCCCGCATCCAGATACAGGACGACTTCTATGACCTGGAGACGTATGATGCGATTAAATTCCGGGCGGATCAGCTCCACGGCTATCACAACCCCTGTGAAGAACCGGCTGTTCTGTATTTTGTGATGATGTATACGTGAGGAAGCCTATGCGGACAGCCGGGGACAAAGCATCACTCTCCTCATAGTCCTATAAGGATGAACTGCAAAAAGGAGGACCTTCGATGTAATAGAAGGTCCTCCTTAATCAAAGGGTAACACGCAGGGAAAACTGTGCTCCACCACGCACACGTAAACGCTGCCCCGCTTCTTTACAGACTGAAAAGCGGAAGGTATGAGGTTTTTCATCCATGTCTATTCAACCGCCGGCGCGCTGAAACCGTCTGCGGATTGATTTTCGTATGGCCGATGGCTTTCGCCAGCCCGAACTTCGGCATGTTTCCATAAATCGATTCATACTGCCCTGGTTTCTGCAGATACGTTTCATGGTAGATGCCGACCTCTTCTGTATCCCCGGCCAGTTGATAAAACTTCTTCCACGCCTTCCGGTGCTTTTCCCCTCGGGCATAGGCCAGCAGGGCTTCCTCTGATTTCCAATACTGCAGCAACAGCACCGTCCGGCCAGTAAAGAAATTTTCCATTTCCAGAAACCCCTTATCCTTGTAGGTATAAAGCTCCTTGATCATCGGCGGCATTGCACGAAGCACAGGCAGCCATTGATGTACGGCCCGCCATTTATTGATCCGCATCCCGATAAGAAAAACGACAAATCCTTCCTCTCCCGCCGCTTCTGTCGTGTAACGTCCTTGAAACACTTGTTTCCCCACGTTACTCCTCCTTCATTTCTTTGATACGGACTTTCGTTTTCTCACACCAAACGACAGCCGCCTCCGTCGTTGCAAGGCCGTAATCCAGTGTAATGATCCAAAACGGCGTGTCTTGTGATGGACACGCCTCCCGCAGCAGCATTTCCTTGATGCTCTGATAGGTGTGACGTTTCTCCTGCAGTATTTCCTCGTAGCTGTCCAATTGATGAAGAATGACGGATTTCTCCTGATTCCGGCTGAAAAACAGCTTCAGCAGCAGTTCATTTTTCTCTACCGGCAGATCCTCCACCGGTTTCAACAGCCACGAACGCAGCTGTTCTTCACCGGACGGGGTGATAACGTATTCCTTTTTATCCGGCCGGCCTTCCTGTGAGGTGACTTTAACGTCTGCACTCCCCTCCTCCACCAGTTTCTTAAGCGCAGGGTAGATCTGTCCGTAGCTGATCTTCCAAAAATGATTCAAACTGCCATCTATCATCTGCTTCATTTCATAGCCTGTGTGAAATCCAGCCGTCATCAAGCCAAGCAGGGCATAAGGGGTATGATTCTCCTTCATAGGCTGCTCCTTTTATATCAATTTAATATATATCTATTTGATATAATTATAGAACAGGAAGGCTGTGAAATAAACAGAAAATTTTCACATCCACCTCCGCATCCTCCCATAAGTAAGCAGCCCTTCATAAGGGTCTCCTTTTATGCCCAACTGGGTGCAAAAAGCGGCTTCCGTGGAAAAACCCTCTTTCTTTTGCTGACGTATGATGGTCTTCAATGACGGATCCTCCTGAAGAATACGGCATTCCAAGTACATGTGAAGCCAGGCATGCTGCTCGGTCACCGGCTGGTTCTGAGCAAACAACTCCCACTCCAGCCCCCCATAGGTGAAGTTGGCTTTTAAGACCTTCCGCCTTCTTATGTATTTCTCAATGACCTTGAACCCCGGAAAGCCTCCATACAGCCGCTCCCATTTTTCTGATAAAAGAGAGAGGTTTTCCGCCTGCATGATGACATCAACATCTGAATCCTCCAAATCAATGCCGAGGGGAATCGTTCCACAGATGACCGGGTGATTTTCCTTACATTCTGAAGCGATTTTCAGCTTGTGATACAGCTTCAGGACGTGCTGCTGCTTTTCAGAACCAGTGCGTAATATTTCCATCACGTTCATCCATCTCCCTCCTTCCTCCCTACCATAAAAAGAAACGCCCCTGTCTGCAAGGACAAGGGCGTTCGTTTATTAATAAGCTCCGTCAGAATAGGTGAGTTCATAGCTATGGGAGTAAATCTCAAAAATGTTGCCGAACGGATCTTCAACATAGACCATCCGGTACGGTTTATCTCCAGGATAGTATTCACGGATCGGCATGCGCTGCTTCCCGCCGTGGGCTTTGATTTTTTCCACCATGCCTTCTACATCCGGGTCCTGGATACAGAAGTGGAAGATGCCTGTCTTCCAGTATTCAAAGTTGTTTTCCGGAGTCTCATTCTCCGGGAATTCGAACATTTCGACTCCGATACGGTCACCGGTTGCGAGGTGGGCAATGCGGAACTGCTCCCAGTCATTCCCGAACACGTCGCGGCACATCTGGCCGATCGCTGAGTCATCATTTTTCACTTCCGACGGCTCCATAATGACGTACCAGCCAAATACCTCCGTATAGAATTGAACAGCTTCATCTAAATTCGGGACAGAAAGCCCGATATGGGAAAAAGATCTTGGAAAAGTCATCATCATTTATTCCTCCTTGTTTTATTTCCTTTACAAATTCCATTATAGTTAGATTTAGACGTTTGAGAAGAACGCACTTTTAAGTAAGACGCTTACCAAAAAGTTAGAAAGGAGCCCGTTTATGAAGGCACCGATGGACGATAATGGAAAGCTTAAATGCTCCATAGAATACACTTTGAAGAAGATCGGCGGCAAATGGAAAACCGTCATTCTCTGGCACTTGAGCGTAGACGGGACACTCCGCTACAACGCTTTGAGAAGCCTGCTTCCCGGCATTTCACATAAGGTGCTGAGCCAGCAGCTGAAGGAACTGGAGGAGGATGGCTTCATTATCCGCTTCCAATATGATACCGTTCCTCCGAAGGTCGAGTATTCCATTACAGAGATGGGGAAAACGCTGATTCCTATTCTTGAGCAGATGCATAAGTGGGGGACCACCTATGGAGATCTGGAACCATAAAAAAACCTGCAGCAAGGCCTGAACTTAGCCTGCTGCAGGTTTTTCTTTTTATTCCGTTTCTGCTTCCTCAACCATTTGAACGAGGTCATCGATGGAGCTGCCTTCGAACTTTTCACCATTCACAAATAGTGTCGGCGTTCCAGTGACATCCCAGTCACCAGCCCAGTCAAGGTCGCGATCCAGTGCCTCTTCACCGGCACCATCCTGATAGGCAGTAAGAACCGACTGCGCTTCTTCTTCACTGACGACTTCTGCCAGCGTGTCATATAAGTAATCTTCCGTGTAAACTTCCTGCTGCTCGGTTCCCGGCTCCTGCTTTTCATACATCAATTCATGAAATTCCCAGAAGGTGTCGTTTCCCAGTTCCTGATAAACGACTTCTGCAAATTCAGCAGAGCGGTCGGAATCCGCGTTGATGAACGGGTATTGAATAAAGTAAAATTTCACATCTCCGGTTTGAATCAACTGCTCATCAATCAATGGAAAGAATCCGGACTCAAAATCCTTGCAGTACGGACACTTGTAGTCCCCGAATTCTACAATCTTGACTTCCGCGCTCTCTTCACCTAAGTAAGGCTGGTTTTCATAACGATCCGCTGTATCTTCACTTGTCCCGCCGCCGCTTAATAAAGCAATAGCGGCAATCACAAGGACAACGGCTGCTGCAGCAGCTATCCAGATCCACGTCTTTTTCATTTTTGTTTCCTCCATGTGTACGATTTCAGGCTTCTGCCATTCAACCACGATGACAGGCCCGGACGATCCCCTTATTTTCCGTACAGCCGGAAAAATCTCCTACGGAAATATCATGCATGACCACTCTGTGAAAGTCAAAAATATTCTTCACGTTCGAGGGCAGAAACGGCGCTCTATCCAGAACATGCCAAAGAAAACGATGCCATTTTTGAAAAAGACAAATAATTTAAACGAATTGAAGAAAGGCTATTGTTCCTTCCTCCGATTCTTGGTAGGATAATCTTTATTCGTTTCACGAATGAAGACTCCACCACGAAAGGAACATGCATATGCAACAAAGAAAAGCCATCTCCACGTACATCATGATCGGGACCATGCTGTTTGGTTTATTTTTCGGGGCAGGCAACCTGATTTTCCCCATACAGCTCGGACAGCTCGCTGGAACATCCTTCTGGCCGGCTTTGATTGGTTTCCTCGTTACCGCGATCGGACTTCCGTTCATGGGCATCCTGGCTGTCGGCTTGTCCGGAAGCAGCGGACTACATGACCTGGCCAGCCGTGTCCACCCCTTATTCGGGACAGGCTTTGCCCTGCTTTTATATTTAACCATCGGCCCGTTTTTTGCTATCCCCCGGACGGCTACTGTTCCGTTCGTTGTCGGATTTGAGCCTTTCCTTGATCAAGGATCAGCGAACATCTGGCTCGGCGTTTTCACCTTTATCTTTTTCGCAGCGGCCTGGTACTTCTCTCTCAATTCGGCGAAAGTGATGGACATTGTCGGGAAATATCTCACACCGACCTTTTTACTGTTCTTATCCATTCTTATCGTTACAGCCATCATCAAGCCGATGGGAAGCTTCGGGGCACCGACCGGATCTTATGAAGCGATGCCGTTCATGACCGGATTCAAGGAAGGATACAACACGATGGACGCCCTCGGCGCCCTTGCCTTCGGGATCGTTGTCATTCATGCCATCCGCCGTCTCGGCATCACTGATACAAAAGCGATTGCGAGCACAACATGGAAATCCGGTTTGTTCGCCATGGGGTTAATGGCGCTGATTTACGGACTGATTACGTATATGGGGGCTTCCAGTACAGCGGCTGTCGGGCAGTTTGAAAACGGCGGACTGACCTTTGCTGCGGTTTCCCAGTATTATTTCGGACCATTCGGCTCCATCCTGCTTGCTTTGATCGTCATTCTGGCCTGCTTGAAAACGTGTATCGGCCTGATCATTGCCTGTAGTGAATTTTTCCATACGATTTATCCGAAAGTGAGCTATCAAACGTTTGTGCTTGTGTTGTCATTATTTTCCTTTATCGTGGCAAACTTCGGACTGACAAACATTATTGCGTATGCGATCCCCGTGCTGATGTTCCTTTATCCGCTGGCGATCGTCCTTATTCTGCTCGGCCTCAGCTCCAAGCTGTTCAATCATAAGCGCCCTGTCTATGCGGGAGCTATGGTGCTCACCTTTTTCGTCAGCCTCTTCGACGGATACAACGCCCTTGCAGGAACGGTCCCATCGATTACGACCCAGTGGCTGGAATCCGTGAACACGGTTTATGCGGCCTACCTGCCGTTTTATGACCTCGGCCTGGGCTGGATTGTACCAGCCGTTATCGGCGCATTAATCGGGTATTTCTGGAAAGGTACTCCCTCTCCAGCCATGCAGACAGAAACAGCCTAACTATAAAAAAGGAAGCGTCCCATTCAGGGATGCTTCCTTTTGTTTATTCAGCAGGCGTAAGGAGCTGCTCCTTCACTTTTTCAGCAAATGCTTCACCGGCCATCAGCCTGCGTCCGCCTCCCTGGACAAAATGAGGGCGGCCGCCCCCCTTGCCTTCAATCAGCGGCATGACCTGTTTGGCAGCCTCATTCATATTGCCTTCCAGTGCCTCTCCTCTGGCAAGGACGAATTGAAGCTGTTCTTCCTGCTCGCTCACAAAGACAACCCGATGATCGGAGGTCTTCGTAAGCACGGCCTGTGCCAGAGCCTGCAGGTCCTTAATGGAACGATCCTGGAACACTTTTACAATCACCTCATCACCGCTGTGAGCATCTGCCAGTTCAGCTGCTTCAAAGGACAACAGCTGTTCTTCCAGTGCAGCGATTTTTTTCTCTTTTTCCTTATCGCTTTGGATGAGAGACGTCAATTCTTCCACGAGCTTACCTTCCGGGCGTGAAATCAGCTGTTTTACCCCCTGGATGATCTGATGCTTGCTCGCGAGCTGCTCCAGAACACGGTCACCGCAGACAAACTCCAGACGGACCTGTCCTTTATTCTTCGTCCAGCCGAGGAATTTCACTGCAGCTACTTCCGCTGTAGAGGCAGGGTGGGTGCCGCCGCAGCCGCTGTAATCAATTTCCGGGATGATCACGAGCCGTACGTCACCTTCCACACTTAACGATTTGCGCAGCGGATAGGTATTGGCTTCTTCCACCGTCATCCATTTCGTGTCAATCGGATAATCAGCACGGATGACCTTGTTGATCTTCGCCTCTGCCTCTTTCAGGACCGCCTCGCTGAGTTGAGGGGTATCCAGATCGATCGTTACCGTATCCGCTCCTAAATGAAAGCTCGTCGTTGGAATTTGATAGTCATCGTGGAAAATGGCGGATACGATATGCTGACCGCTGTGCTGCTGCCTGTGATCATGACGACGCTGTTCATCCACGACGCCGTGGACAGCTGTCTGTTCTGAAGACAAGGCTGCAGCCAGGTAGTGACGGATCTCGCCATCTATATCCTCAACATCGACGACAGCAGTCCCGTTCAAGGTGCCGGTATCGTGAGGCTGGCCGCCTCCTGTCGGGTAAAAGGCCGTTGCCTCAAGGACGGCGTATGGTCCTCGGTGATCCTCTTCTATTTCTTTTACATAGGTATGAAAACTCGTAAGGTACGCATCTTTGTAATACAATTTCTCTGTCATCGTTCTTCCTCCTGTCTACCTCCTATCGTACCATGAGCAACGGCGTTTCTGCAGAAATACCAGCATTCATTCAATTCCGGACTCTGATGGCAGCAATCCATACACATCATGATCCACGTACGTCTTCCCGAGCATCTCTGCCGCCCGGATCCGTCCTTCATATGTAAAACCGAGCCGCCGGGGAATGGCCGCACTGCTCTCATTTCCAGCAGCCACCCGGATTTCAATCCGGTTCAATTCCAGCGTGCGGAAGCAGTGATGGACGACCTGCCGGCAGGCCTTCGTCATCAACCCTTTCCCACAAAAAGGCCCGCCCATCCAATAACCGATGGACGTGGATTTGTGATCCCAGTCAACGCCATGCAGCCCAATGATCCCTGCCAGTTCTCCCTTATAGACGATTACTGCCTGAAAACCATCATCATCCGCATACTGTTGGAGCGAGTTCCTGATAAAAGTCAGCGATTGCTCCGGTGCTTCCACTGCATCCACCCAGGGCAGCCAACGCCGCAAGTGCTCCCTTGAGCTATCCATGAGCCGAAATAACTCATGTTGATCTGAGGGGTTGAGCCGTCTGAGTTTTGTGTGTTCGTCCACTTGTATGGAAAACATTTCTTTCCCTCCCTGAAAGCCAAACCAATCAACTTTCGTTCCGCTGATGACAAACTGTTCCAATCCTTCTAATCTCTATCCAGCCACCATTTCACTATAAGAAAGAAAAGAATGAAGACAACGATGGCACTCCAATAATACCATTGAGGCACATGCTCAAACCCGTACATATATACACCACCCTGACAGATTTATAGATTCGGACTCCACGTACCTTTTAAGCATTATGTAACTGATCAAACACGATGACCGGGATCATCAGGATCAACAACTGCTGAAATTCTGACAGAGCACTGTCGTTGGCAATCTCATAATGATCCATCGACGTTAAAGCTTCCTTTGTTGTCGGATAAGGGATGGAGCGCTTTTTGATGGTCGAAAGCTTAAAGGCAGGGTCCCCTTCTGCATATACCACAAAGACCAGTGATCCATTCCTTCCCTCCGCCGTAAGGAGCAGCCTGCCCGCTGTATCCCGGACGCTCAACCGCTGAGAACTGAATTTCAATTTCTGCTCAAGGACGGCCATCCAATTCCCGTGCTGATCAAAAAGGTCGACCTTTTGGTTGAGTCCCCTTTTTTTACGAAAGGCAGCCAGTGGCTCTGCTTTAGCGTTGGTGACACAGAAGTTCTTACTGGATAGAAAATGCAAGCTGACCAACTGAAGCAGCTGATCCTTCCAGCTGGACGCTGATTCAACGGTTTCCTCAACCATACCGATCAATGTCTCTCCTGATCGAATGGTAAACTGCTGCTTCTGACTTTTGTAAAGAGATTGCGGCTTAACTTCCAGTCTGCTGTGGACGGTAAACACGAAAACGTTCCCTTCTTTCCTTCTGTTTTAATAATTCTCTGATGTATTCTTTCGATCCTTCATAAAATCATCGATGACCCACCTGGAGAAGGCAGCAGCAACAGCTGTCCCTGCAATCTCCTTCTACCCGCCATCAAACCATGAAAAGACAACCTGAAAGAACGTCAGACCAACAATCATCCATATGAAAAATCGGAGATAATTCTTTACGATCCCACCTCCTGAATCGGACCTATCCATTATTTCAAAAAAATACCACACCCTCAATGCGGGAATCGAAAAACAGTATAAAACCCCCGGCAGCTGATGCCGGAGGTCTGAGTTAAGACGCATGGGTTTCAAATCCATATAAGTAATTCACGAGCTTGTCATAATCTTCATCCGAAGAACACTCAATCTGCAGGTCAATGAAGGCCATTACAATGTCTTCCTGTTCAAATGGAAAGTGACTGTTATCGACGTTTGAGAGAATATCCCGATTGGACAGCCCCTTATTTCTTAATACATCAACCGTCTGTTCCATAGAAAATGCGCCGGACATGATGCATTCCTCCTCCATCATACTTGAGTTTCTATAAGTGGCAGGACAATCCTGTCCTGCTCCTCTATTTATTCGACATGGAGAAGGAGAATTCCTCTTCTAAACGCCCGTCATCACACAGGACCCCAGTTGATGACAACACCGATGGAGAGCATCACGACAGCAATGACCACCCAGATCAGCATCAAGGGAAGCATCCACTTCGCCCACTTGATCCAAGGAACTCCCGCAACAGCCAGACTTGCCATTAACGGACCAGACGTCGGGAAGATGCTGTTCGTAAACCCGTCCCCGAATTGATAGGCCTGCACGGCAACCTGGCGGGTAATTCCAACCATATCTGCGAGCGGGGACAGAATCGGCATGGCAATCATCGCCTGCCCGCTTCCTGACGGGACGAGGAAATTGAGAACACCGTTCGCCGCAAACATGCCGAGAGCAGCCGTGACGGGGGTGAGTTCCTGCAGGGGAACCGACAGGGCGTGGACAGCTGTATCGAGAATCTTTGCGTTCTCCATGACAATGAGAACGGCCCGGGCGACCCCGATGATCAAGGCTCCGTATACGAGCTTCTGACATCCATCGAGAAACGTCAGCGCCAGTTTATTGTAATCCATACCAGCAATGATGCCTGCTCCAAGGCCGATCACAATAAAGAAGGCGGACATATGGTTGATCGTCCAGGAAAACTGGATGGTAGCGTAAATGAAAAAGGCAAGACAGGCGCCGACAAAACCAAGCAGCCATTTATGCCGGGTGGTGAAAGGGGCCTGCAGCCCCCCTTTTTCCTCCCCTTCATCCAGGACACCCATTAAGCTTTTGGAGGGATCATGCAGCAGCTTCTTCGCATATCTCCACGTATAAGCAATCGTTGCACCGACGATGACGACGAAAGCCGTCATTCTTAACGCCATGCCGGAAAACAACGGAATGTCGGCAATCGACTGGGCAATACCGACGGTGTAAGGGTTCAGGAAGCCTACGTTAAACCCGGCAAACGTCGCACCGAACGTAATCGATACCGCGACAATCGCATCCAGCTTCAATGCCCGGGCAATGATGACTCCGATCGCAACAAACGGAATGACCGCGTTCGCTATAACACCGACGGCTCCGCCGATAGCAAACAATGTGGAGACAACAGCAATAAGCCAGAACTCTTTTCCACGGGTCAGGTGGACCGCTCTCAGAATACCTCCCTTAACCGCGCCTGAGCGTTCGACGACTTCAAAGGCTCCACCGGCAAACAAGACTAAAAAGATCATTCCGGCGGACTGGATCATCCCTTCCTGAAGCGCCATAAAAATGTCCATAAATCCGGCCGGTGACCCGTCAGCGGCACCAAAAGTGCCTGGAACGACGCGTTCCACCCCATCCACCGTTTCCCGCTCAAACGTTCCGGCGGGGACGAAATAGGTTGCAATGGCTGCTGCAAGGAGAACGGCAAATAAAATGACGTACGTATCCGGCATTTCCCACCGGCGCTTTTTCTCATGCTGCATCTCTGTCTTCTCTGCTGGTACACTCATATACGATACAATCCTCCTGAATATGTATTCATAGCTTTTCTTTCATCCTATGAAATGTAAAGATTTCCTGAAATGGATGGTGTATAGTATATAAGTTCTATTGAATATTTGCAAAATTGAAAAGAAACAAAAACTTGATCCCTGCTGCGTTCCTGCTCTTTTTCCAGGACTTTCGTGCGAAAAAAACCGCCGATTCATAAAGATCAGCGGGTCCTTTGCAGGAGGAACCAACAGAGGACCTCCCTCCTATTTTCTTAAATTACAGTACGAAAGCGTTTTTATTTGCGCAGACTGCGCTCGATGAATAAAAAGCACACCGTTCCAACCAACAGTGTCTTGTTTTCTGCGGGGAGCGAGTCGGACAACTCCACGATATCATTGTCGATATCACGAAAAACACGGGTATATTCTACAGGAAAGCGTCCGTTATAAAAATGAGCCCATGTGTGTCCCGTTTCATCCTTTAGTGTGAAATCCCCTGAAAACCCGGAAGCGTGAACGCTTAAAATCTCCTGCCCATGTGATTTCTTCATCATGCCCTTCATATGAATAAGGCTTTTGAATTCCTTTTGTATGTACGAGCCCACCTTTTCTTCCCTGTCGTTATTAATCGTTACCACCGTTTCCTTAAACCCCTGCCTGTGCAGGGAAAATAACGGCCTGCCTTCATTGGAGTAAAAACGAAACGTGCAGGGGACAAAGGAAAGAAAAGAAGATCGGAAGGCGACTAGCGGACGGCTCCACCACGTCAGATGATCCACTTTCAACATGCCGATATAAGCCCCGTTTTTCTCAAAAACAAGGAGCCTCGGATACAGGCCTGCATCCGGCTGAATGACGAGATGATCCAGTTCAGTTAAAGAGCGGCGCGAATCGGATATCTCCATATCTTTCACTTTGTTGTACTTCCTTCGACTGGAAAGCGCAATGACCATCAGCAGGAGGATCGGAAAAAGAAAAGCTGCCGTTTCCATCCACTCCTCTGTTCCTTCCGGCGCCATGAAAACAATCGATACGGCCGTTACTAGAAGCACGAGGCCTAAAAGGACGCTGGCTGTCCGCTCCCTTCTTTTATACATATCCGCAATCATACAAGCACCCCTTTCCATTCCCTGTACGTGTTGGAAAAAGCATGGGTTTCAATCTTTTAAGGATGAATGAGTACCTGAATGGATCTGTTGCTGTTATAATGTACTTTTGCACAGGAAAGAAAGGGGTAACCTATGAAAAAAATCTGGCAGTTATACAAACATTCTTCTTTTCTATTAAAAATGACCATTGGATTCATCCTTGGTATTGCCGCAGGTATTATTGTCGGACCGGAGATGGAAGTGGTCAAACCGCTGGGGACCATTCTCATCAACCTCCTCAACCTGATTGCCGTTCCCGTCATTTTTCTGACGGTCGTACTGGCCATTAATGAAATCAGTCCGAAACACCTCGGGCGGCTTGGTGGTAAGCTGCTCGGGTACTACGGGATAACGACAGCGGCCGCCGTGTTGATCGGGGTCGGGCTTGCGCTGTGGATCAACCCGGGGACAGGACTCTCGCTTCCCGACGCTGACGTGGAAAAGCCGGAGACTCCGGGATTCTCTGATGTCCTGTTGAATATTGTTCCGAACAACTTGTTTCAGGCGTTTTCCTCCGGCGAACTGATGGGCATCCTTTTTCTCGCAGTCATCATTGGTTTGACGCTGTCGATCATGCGTTTCCGCGGAACGGAGGAGCACAAGGAATACGGCGCTCTACTGTACCGGTTCTTCCGTGCTGCAAATGAAATGTTCTTCCTGCTGTTGAAAGGGATTCTCCTTTACGCACCTATTGGAATCTTCGCTATTGGGGCTTCCACATTTGCAACACAGGGATGGGAAACCTTCCAATCGCTGTTTGCATTCACCGGTGTTTTCTACTTAGGCGTCGCACTCCTCTGGATTTTCGTCTATACCGGTTTTCTCATGTACGCCAAAGTGAACATCAAACAATTTTTCAGCCGGACAAAAGATGCTTACGTGACCGCCTTTTTCACCTCCAGCAGTATTGCATCCCTGCCGGTAGCGGTTGAAGCGGCTAAAAAAGCCGGGATATCCGAGCGAACGGCCCACTTTTCCCTTCCTATCGGAGCGGTGTTCAATTCCGATGGCGGAGCTCTCCGTATGGGTGTTTCGATCGTCTTTGCCGCAAACATCACAGGGCTGGATCTCTCAGCGGTTGATTTTATTACGATTGTCGCTGTCGGCACGCTGCTTTCCATAGGAACAGCGGGCATTCCGGCAGCAGGACTCGTCACCTTGTCGGCGGTGTTGACAATGTTCAACCTGCCCCTTGAAATTGTCGCCCTCATCGCCGGCGTTGACGTACTGATCGGCATGGCCGGGACAGCCTCCAACGTGCTTGGTGATATCGTCGGATCCGCCGTCGTTGATAAAAAAGAAAAGAATTCCAATCAGGCAGCATGAAAAAACCGGACTTGATTTTCCATCAAGTCCGGTTTTTTTCGACTTCTCTGCGGCCCCACTTCCATTTGACCACAGTCCACCATACAGCCAGTCCAATAGTCATAAAGAAAGCCATTTCATAAATAAAGGTGTTCTCATATCCGGTCAGATAAAGAACAAGACAGATGATTAATCCTACAAGTGCTGCTGCCTGCAGCCTTCTCATTATTCATCATCCTTTTTGTGAATAAGTTTCACCCGAAGCCCGGCTGCGAGTTACTTTAAGTTCTCTGGTTCATCGGCATACCATTCCACAAAGCCGCAGTCTGTGCAGACCACGGGGTTGATGCGTGCATGCTTTTTGTTTGAAAACAACTTCTTTCCTTTTTCGTTTTTCACCATCAGGCCCCCAAGCCCTTGATCCACATAACAGACTTCCTTCTGTCCACCACAATGAATACAATCGTTTGTTCTCATCGTACGCCCCCTTTGTTCACCCTGCTCATCTCTACGAATGGACAGAGGCAGATGTTTCATAAACGGACGCAGGGATGAAGCTGTACCCGCATAAGATTTCCTCTTCCTTATATAAGAAGGGAAGAGAAGGAAATCCCTATGATTCATCCTTTAGGTTTGTGTTCCCTTCCTGAATGTGTTTCAAAATCTGTTCATTGGTTTTGTTCAATTTCCGCAGCTGTAATTCAATGGATAGAATCGTGATGACAATGACTGCAATAAGCAGTAGACCCATAAAAAAACGTCCTCTCAAGTGAATGACACGTCTGTCACTGTACTTTTTGGAAACTCCCTATCGGATAACTCTCTAAAAACTGTTTTAAAAACGTGTTGTACTCCTCCGGCTTCTGCTGATGGACTAAATGGGAGGCAAACGGGAGGACCGCTCCATGAACCGGCTTATGAATGCTTTTGTATTTCATAACAGCGGCTGTCTCCAGCTCATTTTCTTCCCCTGCTATACAAAGAACCGGAGCACTCACCCCGTCCAAGTCCTTTGTATAGGAAAAAGGATACCAACTCTCATCCTGGGCCAGGTCCAACAGCTTCCCCCAGTCCGGTCCGTGCCGTTCTGTAAAATACTGTGTTACGTCTTCATCATGGCGCAGCTGCCTTTGAAAAGCCGCTTCTTCCTTATGAATGTCAGACCAATCCTCCGGCTTGTCCGCCATGATCCCGGACACCGTCAACGTAGCTGCATACTCAGGAAACTTTTTTACAAAGACGACGGCAGCGAGCGCCCCCATCGAAGCCCCTGCGAGGTGTACCTGTTTTAAATGTAAATGGTCCAGGGTATCTTTTATATCCCCGGCGCATGCTTCAAAATAATTACGAAGATCATCACTCATGGATTTTCCATGGCCTCTTAAATCCAGAGCGATGACACACATGTTGGATTTCAGTGCTTCCCGCTGTTCCACAAAATCCTGTTCTCCGGTCTCAAGCCCCGCATGAAGAAAAACAACAGGATCTCCCTTTCCTTCTATAATTGAATGCAGAATCATAACATGCCCCCTTCCCTGAGGATCGTCCATCCTTCATGAACAACCTCCATTTCATTCTCCTCATAAAAATAATAACATAGTTTTCCAAATAAGGAGATTTGCACAAGATCAGCCGGACATATGAAGGGGTATCCCCCCATATTTTTACATAGGTAAATTTAACCACACATCAGATGAGCAGTTTCCTTCTCTTTTCTCACTAAGGGCTTCTATAATAAGAAATGAAACACCGGAAACACATCATTTCTACTATTGACATAGGAGGTTATCATGATGAGTAAAGTGGCAATTGTTACAGGAGGCAGCATGGGTCTCGGCCGTTCCGCTGCACTGAGACTGGCAGAAGAAGGTGTCAACATTTCCGTCGTTGATGTCAACGAGGAAGCTGGAGAGGAAACCGTCAAACTGGTCAAAGAAATCGGTCCCGACGCGATTTTTGTACAGGCAGACGTTTCCAAAGCGGCAGAAGTGAAGAAGTATGTCGATGAAACCGTCGAGAAGTTCGGTACGATTGATTACTTTTTCAACAACGCCGGGATCTCCGGAAGCGGCAAGTATTACTTAGATACAGATATCGAAGAGATTGAAAAGATCATCAACATTAACTTAATGGGCAGCATGTACGGCATCCGCTATGTTGCGGAAGTAATGATGAAAAATGGCGGCGGCGCCATCGTAAACACCGCATCCAGTGCAGGGGTCATCGGACAGACGACAGTTGTGACGTATTCCGCTACGAAACACGCCCTTGTAGGCATTACGAAGAGTATGGCGGCTGAGTATGCGAAGGACGGTCTCCGTATCAATGCGGTAGCTCCCGGTCCGACCGAAACCCAAATGGTCGCCTCCTACTTTGAAGCGAACCCGGAAATGAAGAAAAGTGCAGAATCAGGGATTCCACAGCAGCGACTCGGAACTCCGGAAGAAGTGGCCGAGCTCGTCAACTTCCTGCTGACATCGAAAGCCCAGTATATCAACGGCGAAGTGATCCGCATCGACGGCGGCTTCACGAACGCAAAATAAGATCAAAGAAGGTAGTTATGAACAACTCTTCAACTATACAATGCTCGTATATGATAGTGAAAAGACAGCAGCTGATTATTTCTTATCTTTCAGTTCTAATAGTATAGGTGCTGTATTTAGCAGGATAGACATGAATGTCAAAACCCATAATGCTCCTTCCATACCAGGAACGACATCCATTAAAGCAGCCCAGTCTTCCACCTCTACCCAACGGGAGACAAGGCTGTATTCTGCACAAAGGGTTAATGCTGTAAATGATAACCCTGTCGCCATAGCAAGCTTGTAATCCTTTCCCGCTTTATACATATAGAGGTTTGTAAAAGTTGCGGCTATAGCTATAAACCCTAATATGATCCACATAATGGTCTCTCCCCTCTTGTTCATTTTTGTTGTGAAAAGTAAACCACCTGGAAATCAACCCATTTAATGACAATCCACTCAGTACATTCCCCATTATTTCACCTCCTCCCCCCGCCATCAACCTTTCCATGGTCCATGTAACCGGAGTGATGTACATGAGAGAAAGTAAAAATTCTATACAGGAGGAAAGCTCCCTCCCCACGTATTCGTGTAACCTCCCATGGTGACAGACGCCCGCCTTCACCTAAAAGCATAGAATAGAGACATCGTTTGTGAGTGGCGTCGATCGTAAGAGTGAACAAAGTCAAAAAACCTCCTCCTCCCTCATAGTGGAAGAAGAAGAGAAGGCACGTCCCGTCATACACAAAAAAAGCCCGCTGCCTGCGCAGCGGACTTCTTCTATAAGCGGACGTCCTTATCCGACGTTCTGATCAGATACGGGAACATCCTTTGATTTCCCTTTTTTCATAAGCTTATCAGCAATCGCAGTAATGGCTCCATCACCAGTAACGTTCGCTGCTGTCCCAAAGCTGTCTTGAGCCAAGTAGAGAGCAATGATTAAGGAAACCATCGTGGAATTGAATCCTAACATAGATTCGAGAAGGCCGATCGCTGCCATAACAGCTCCGCCGGGTACACCCGGGGCTGCAATCATCGTAATCCCCACCATTAGGATGAAGGGAAATACATCGGCGAATGTGGTTGCTTGTCCCTGCATATACATAACCGCCATAGCACAGCTGGTAATCGTAATCGTACTTCCTGCTAAATGGACATTCGCTAGTAACGGTACAGCAAAGTCTGCAATACGTTCCCGCACCCCGATTTTCTTCACGTGCTTCAATGTTACTGGAATCGTAGCCGCAGAAGACTGCGTTCCCAGTGCTGTAAAGTAGGCAGGGGTCATGATCTTCAATAAGCTGAATGGATTCCTTCTGTGCATACTGCCTGCCATACCATACACTACGACAAGATAAAGCAAGTGCAGCGCTATGATCATCAAGAATACTTTGGCGAATACACTCAGAATTGTACCGACTTGTCCTGCATAGGTCATATTCGCAAAGATTCCGAATATATGAAACGGTAATAGAGGGATAATGATATTTTCTATGACCTTTTGGATAATCGAACGGAATTCATTCATTACATTTAATAAAGAATCCCCTTTGACAGCTGTCATGCCGACTCCTAAAAGAAAGGATAATATAAGTGCAGCCATTACACCCATAATGGGAGTCATTTCAACAGAAAAAGAGGCTTCCACCAGGGATTCCTCCGGATTAGCAAAAGATCCTCCGCTCTGCCCTTGCAGCATGGATGGGTACAGGTTATTAGCAAATAAGAAAGCCGCTGTACCTGCCAGTACGGTAGAGGCATAAGCCAGTCCAGTCGTCAGCCCCAGCATCTTCCCTGCCCCTTTTCCCATGGACGCAATGCCCGGTGCAATAAAGCCGAGGATGATTAATGGGATCACAAAGCTCAGGAAATTACCGAATAAACCGGTGAATGTGGCGGCGAGTTCAATCACGATTTCCGGTGCAAACTGCCCGATAACGATACCCAGCGCAATCGCTAGAACAATCCTTAATAATAATGGTATTCTTTTCATCTCCCTCTCCCTTTCTCCAGATGTAAAATTTTAACGAGTTAATGTGATATAGAATCAATCATGGTTTATACCATACCTTTTTTTTGATGGTTTGTGAAGGATAAAAAAACGATAAAAACGGGGGAGATTGATAAATGACAGATAATATCTTGTAGTCTTGTTTCTCCATTACATTCTCACCATTTACTGGAATGCAGAAAGCGGGGTTACAGACAAGATCATCGTATCCGGCTCATAAAAATATCCCGGGACGAAGTCTTCACGAATCCTGCCCATAACGTGAAGACTCATCCCCGGGATCATGAGGGAAACCCCTGTAGGTTAATAGTAATCCTTTAATAATTCATCCATCACACGGTTGGTGCGCAGGGCCGTTTTCCCTGTACTTGGACATGTCCCATGACCCGTCAGCTCCTGAACGATCGACTGGATGTGTGGTTGTTGGATATGCCTCGGGTGTTCAATAGAGAACTCCTCTTCTCCATGATCAGTAAGGAGCTTTACCGGTTGGTCATCAAATGTGGAAAATTGGATTTCCCCTTTTGACCCGACGATCCGGTTGTTATCTTCATGGGTGTAGGAGGAGAAATTCCACACCCCTGTCCCAACGGCTCCAGTTTCAAACCGCCACGTCCCGCTGACGGTATCCTCTGCCGGGTAAACGTCAGCGAGGTTACAAGCGGTGCCTTTCACGTCCGTCAGTGGGCCGAGGAGATAGTCGAAAAGATCGAGGGTATGGGCCCCCACATCATAAATCAAGCCGGCGCCGCTCGTTTCCGGCATTACCCGCCACGGCCAGTTGCCCTGCTCGTCTCTTTCAACCAGACGCTGTGTCTGTTGGATGGATACAAATCGGACATCTCCGACGGCTCCCTCCTCCAGCAGCTCTTTTACTTTTAAAAACCTCGGCAGCGACCGACGGTAATAAGCGACAAACAGAGGCACGCCATGCTTTTCACAAATCTCCACCATGTCGGCACAGGCGTCGGTACGGTCTGCCATCGGTTTTTCCACGTATACGGGTTTACCTGCTTCTGCTGCCATATGCGTATATTCCTTATGGGAGGAAGGCGGGGTGGCTATGTAAACAGCATCCACTTCTTGATCCTGAATCAGATCTGCTGCATTGTCATACCACTTCGGAACACCGTGACGCCGGGCGTAGTCCTCGGCTTTCTTCCCGTCTCTCCTCATGACAGCTGTAAGCGTGCTGTTTTCGATCCGTTGAAAAGCCGGACCACTTTTTACTTCTGTCACATTGCCGCATCCGATGATGCCCCAACGAATTGTCTTCATTTATAATTCCTCCTGTCTCGTTTCCGTGATGTAAAATACGACGCCCTTTTCTTCCTTCCATATCGAAGAACCGATTTCCTGTTCCTATCAAGAAAAAAACCGCCGAAAGCGAGGCCACTGAAATACTGAGGATTTGTGAAAGGTAACGTTCTAAAAAGCGGATGGCACGGAATATTTTATCCATGCCATCCGCTTTTTTTCTTTTTCCTGACCAAGTCAGCTGAGGCCGTGCCCGCGGCAGGCATCCATCGACAAGCATTTCGTGAGCAACAACAACCTTTAACCGCTTCTCTTAATAGGAAGGAGTTTTTCAGCGCCCTCCTGAAAGCAGAGGCCTTTGAATCAGGAAGAAACCAGCTGTTCTTCCTTCCATTTCTTATTGTACTCCTCCATACGCTCATTGTGGGAGGAGACCATTGCACGGGCGCTTGCCTCTGGATCAATAAACTGCTTCGCCATGTTCACAGCATTGGCGGCATCCTGGAACGCACCTGCAATCAGATGGAGCTTTCCTTCGTGATGAAGAATATCTCCAGCCGCAAACAAGCCTGGTACAGAGGATGCACTTTGGGCAGAGCCTTTAATAAAGAAGTCATCCACCCGTTCCAGAGGAATTGGACTCTGGTCAAGAAGGGACGCGTCCCGGTTAAAGCCATGGCTGATGATGACTTCATCGACATCCAGGTTTCTCACCCCATGCTCCGGGTGTTCCAGTGTCACCCGGCGGATGGCCGTACCTGCATCATCAGCGGTCAACGACTGGATCGCCGACTGCTCATTCAATTCAACGCCCTGCTCTATGAGAAGATCAATACTCGCTTCATGACCTTTCAGCTCTTCCCGGCGGTAGACGAGGTGGACACTTTCAGCAATAGGAGCCAGTTCATTTGCCCAGTCGATGGCTGAGTGGCTTCCGCCGGAGATGACGACACGTTTGCCTGCAAAGCGTTGGAACGATGGCACCGTGTAATGCAGGTTACTCACCTCGAATTTCTCTGCTCCCTGAATATCCAGTTTCTTCGGTTCGATGATGCCGCCTCCGACAGCAACAATCACGGATTTGGACCAGTGCACCTGTCCGTTAGAGGTGCTCAGTTTAAAGGCATCGTCGATTTTTTCAATGGACGTGACCTTTTCCCCCAGCACGATGTCCGGATCAAACGTCGTTCCCTGCTTCACAAGGTGGTCAATGAGCTGCTGACCGGTGACAGCCGGAAGACCGCCGACATCCCAGACGATTTTCTCAGGATAGACGTGCACCTTGCCGCCGAGGAATGGATGGCTTTCAATGATTTTCGTTTTCATGTTGCGTAATCCGCTGTAAAAAGCCGAAAAAAGCCCGGCCGGACCTCCGCCGATAATCGTCACGTCATGCATATGTATCCGCTCCCTTTTTGATCTGTTAAACTCATTATAGTGAAAGTGAGAATCATTTTCAATAAGAATCCTCAAAAAGAAAACCGTTCCGGCTTGTCAGCAGAAACGGTCCACCTGTGCTGTTCCCTTCTATAAAAAGCCCGGCGGAGCTCAAACACGCCGGACACACGGCAGCAAACAAGGAAAGCACCACAAGTACCGCGGCACTTTTCATTATTTATCCACCACTTTCGTTCAGGAAGAGGCTCAGAAGCCTGATCACGTGCAGCACGGATGCATAAAGCAGGGCACTGCCCGCCCCCCAACCTGTTAAATGGAGGATTTCCCCCGGCTTTACAAAGGGAATACTCAGCATGAACCCCGCAGCGCTGCCGGTCAAAATCCAAACAGCGAGAGTAAACGGCGGGCGCACCGGCCGGATTTTTTGCAGCCCTGCATCTGTCAGGGTGCCTGCGATTAGAAAGAGCGGGAACGTATAGAGGAAAAGAATGACCGAAAAGTCATCCACCGTGCTTATTATATTTCCGATGATACTCAAACTGATGGCAGCAAAAAATGCCGCCAGACTCCACATCCAAATATGCCATTCCTCCAGATTTACTGTCTATTCTTATGTAAAGTGTTGTGTTTTCTATGACCTGCCCGAAGTGGATATGGTAAGATGGGAACAGCCCCTGCCAAGACAACCAGCAGGACAACGTGATTGACAGGAGGAAGCTGCTATGAAAGAGAAATTGAAAAAGGATGAATGGTTCCATTACATCATTGCCATTGCCGCCCTGGTGTCCGGACTGCTTCATTTCTTCTTTAATTGGGACTATTACCATCATCACCATTACTTAACTTCAGGACTGCTGTTTTATACCATTGGTCCTGTCTTATACGTCGTCTGTACGTTTGCCTACTACAAGGCAACCACACACGATTGATTGGAAAAGGCCGTGCATCGTTTTGTGTACGGCCTTTTTCTTTCATCCTTCCTTGTCATCGACGAGAATGTAGGTCGCCTTCACAGGTCCGTGCACCCCGACAATTAAATTCATCTCGATATCTGCGCTGTTGCTCGGGCCTGTAATAAAGCTGACGCACGACGACACAGGCACACCTTTCTTCTCCTGCTCATGAATGATCTGAGCGGCCTGGGTCATTCTTGGAACGAGTGTACTTTTTGGGATAATCGCGACAAAGGTTTCCGGAAGCAGACTGATGGACCTTCCATTCCAACGGTCGTTAAAAAGGGTCACCGTGCCTGATTCCGCAAGGGTTACATCACTGAAGACGACACCAGCCCCGGCCTTTTCTGCCTCGGCAACATAATCACGGCCGCCCTGCTCATCCCAGATATGAATGTTGTAACCCTCCTGCCTCATGGTTTCATACACATCCAGAAGACCGTACGCTTCCAGACGCGGCCCCCCGGCACTGACGATATTTTGAATATGACCCTCCTCCCATACACGCCTCAAGGTATCCCCAAGCTCATCAAATGTCGTTTCTACCAAGCTCGTATGAATGATTTCACATTGTTCCTTTAATTTTCCCAGCAGCTGATCCTGGTCTGCTCCTTGAAACACCCGCTCCTGCGGCTGGACAGAGTAGGCCGGACGGTCAGCGGTTGTTTTGCGCGGACGCCCCAGTCGTCCGGCGAGTTGATCCAGGAAGCGTTCCCGATTATAGACGGCCATCTTTCTCCCTCCTTTTCTCCCGTTCGTCAAACCACGTACGAAAACTCTTCTTCGCTGGAGCCGGAAAATCCCGGGCTTCCGTCCATGCTTTCATCGGCCCCGGTCCCTTTTTGATCATCCCGTCCTTCGTCCACGGCTTCAATACCGTCCCTGCCATTTTCGTACTGAGTTTATAAGCGGCCGGTGACGACGCCCATTTGGCAAAACCGTCCATAGCGAGACGCTCGGCTTTGGTCGTTTTCTGTTCCTTTTCCACGATGATCTCCCTGTGCCGGATCAAATGTTCATGAAGGGGTATTTTCACGGGACAGGCTTCCGTACAGGCGGCACATAAACTGGAGGCATAAGGAAGCTCCTTATGGTCTTCATACCCATCCAGCAGTGGTGTAAGGACAGCCCCGATCGGCCCCGGGTAAATGGAATTATACGAATGTCCGCCGACATGACGGTAAACCGGACAGACATTGATACATGCCGCACAGCGGATGCAGTGGAGCGCGGACTGGAATTCCGTTCCTAATATCTTCGAACGGCCGTTATCGATGATGACGAGATGAAAATCCTCCGGGCCGTCGACTTCATCTTCCAGACGGGTGCCCGTGAGCGACGTAATGTAGCTCGTCAGTTTCTGACCGACAGCGGCACGAGTCAGCAGGCTGACAAGCACCTCCAGCTCCTCCCACGTCGGAACAATCCGCTCCATACCCATGACAGCAATCTGTGTGTCCGGGAGTGTACTGACCATGCGGGCATTTCCTTCATTGGTTACGAGCGTCACCGAGCCTGATTCGGCTACCGCAAAATTACAGCCGGTCACACCGATATCGGCTTCAAGAAAATCCTGCCGGAGCTGCTCGCGGGCAAAAGCGGCCAGTTCTTCCGGATCATCGGTTTTCGTATAGCCTTTCTTCGAGACGAACGTCTCTCTGATCTGGCTTTTATTTTTGTGAAGCGCAGGGGTGACGATATGGGAAGGTGGATCCTCGTCGAGCTGAAGAATCCATTCTCCAAGGTCCGATTCAACGACTTCACATCCGCTTTTCTCAAGCGCTTCATTCAAGCCGATTTCCTCCGTGACCATCGATTTTGATTTCACGACTTTACGGGCCTGTTTTTCAGCAGCCACTTTCTGCACATAGGCGTTGGCTTCCTCTGCTGTCTCAGCAAAAAATACCGTTCCGCCCCGCTTTTCCACCTGCTCACTCAACTGGTACAAATAATAGTCCAGGTTTTCCATCGTATGCCGGCGGATTTCCTCGCCGAGTGTCCGCCAGTCTTCCCAGTCCCCGAGCTCTTCCGCCGCTTTCAGGCGCCCTGTGCGGAACCGTCCCTGCGCTGAGCTGACGGCGCTGCGCATAAACGTGTTGTCGATTCCTTCCTGAATCCGGTCGGCATACGTTTTCGTTCCAATTTTTATACTCATCTGTCCGCCCTCCTCGTTATTGGCTGTTCAGAACTTGAGCAATGTGCAGCACTTTCACGTCTTCCTCGTTCCGCGATAATCGTCCGCCGATATTCATAAGGCAGCCCATATCGCCGCCGATTAAGTATTCCGCTGTTGTCGCGGTAACGTGGCACGATTTCTCCTCCACCATCTGCGCGGATATCGCCGCATTTTTTACCGCGAACGTTCCGCCAAAACCGCAGCAGTCCTCTCCTTGAGGAAGATCAACCAGCGTGAGCCCTTCGACATTTTCCAAAAGGCGGCGTGGTGCATCTTTCACCCCGAGCAGTCTCGTCATATGACAGGAAGGGTGGTAGGTCGCTGTTCCCTGGAAAGTTGAATGAACGTCTTCCACCTGCAATACATCGACGATGAACTGCGTCAGCTCGTAGGTTCTTCCAACTAAATGTTCCGCGCGCTTCTGCCATTCCGGTTCGTCTTTCAAGATATTGGGGTATTCCTTGATCATCTGCACACAGGAGCCTGATGGACCAACCACGTATTCCGATGCCTCAAAGGCAGTAATCATCTGTTTGACGGCTTGTTTGGACTGGGTTGTATAGCCGCTGTTATAGGCGGGCTGTCCACAGCAGGTCTGGCCGGCCGGAAAATCAACCTCACATCCGAACCGCTCCAACAGCTGGACGGTATCTTTCCCGACATCCGGTGTAAATGTGTCACACAAGCAAGTGATAAATAACGAAACGTTCATGATTCATCCTCCCTTTTAATCATAAGGTCATCTGATGACTGGAATAGAAACATTTCATTACGAAATGATTCCACTGAGAGATTCCCTGACATGGCTCAAATGCTCCACCATGGAAGCCTGCGCTTCCTCACGGTTTTCTGCCTTGATGGCGGCGAAAATCCGTTGATGCTGTTCCAAGAGCTGACGTGTGCCTTCTTCAGTGTGCAGCAGCTTCCGCGTTTCCCGCATGCCCTGCATCATGACTTCTGACACACTCTGCATGAGATGAACCAGCATCTGGTTCCGCGCCGCCTTGACGAGCGCCAGGTGAAACGCAAGGTCCGCCTGTTCTCCGATCTCACCATTCCCCTTCGCTCTTTCCATCTCCAAAAGAGCCGCTTCCATAGCCTGGAGGTCTTCGTCGGTACGGCATAAAGCGGCCACACCTGCTGCCCCCACCTCAAGAATCTGCCGGACTTCCAACAGTTCTCTCATGTCCTCAGGCTTCATTAAAAACGCGACAGATGTCGGTACGGTGAATCGGGCAGGATCGAAGGTTTTGACGTATGTCCCCTCGCCCTGATGCATTTCAAGAATTCCCATGGCCCTTAACGCACTCAGCGCTTCCCTGATCGCTGAACGGCCGACATCAAAGCTTTTTGCCAAAGCCTCTACACTGTCCAGCTTATCCCCCGGCTTCAAACGCCCTTCCTTTAAAGATTCCAATAAGGAATCCGCCACCTGTTCATAAATTTTCTTTCTACGAATCGGTTTATACTCCACGACACTTCCCCCAGATCCATCTTTTAATTTTAGTTTACTGTATTCTTCCATTCTTTGAAAGCGTTCACGGAAAAATAACAAAAGATTCGGAAGGTTTCTAAAGGGTGTAGAAAGGTTAAAGGAACGCAGGCTGTATTTTTGACGCTTTTCCTTAGTACATGTAAAATGACCGCATAAACAAATTTTGCACGAATGCAACATTCAGAAAGGTGATGAACGATGATCGAAGCTTTAAAGGAATTGAACCCTGTGATACAGGCGTTGATCGGTACACTATTCACCTGGGGCATGACGGCCTTAGGTGCGTCTCTTGTATTTTTCGTGAAAGGAGCGAACCAGAAATTTCTTGATAGTATGATGGCCTTTGCCGGCGGGGTCATGATTGCGGCCAGCTACTGGTCTCTTTTGGCACCTGCGATTGAAATGTCCGCAGACGGGCCGGTGCCGAACTGGGTCCCTGCGCTTGTCGGCTTTCTTCTCGGAGGTGTGATGCTTCTCTGGGTGGACCGGCTTCTCCCTCAGATGGACACGGACAAGTATTTAGGGGACATAACAGACAATAAGGCCAAGAACCGGACTGCTCTGCTCGTCTTTTCCATGACCCTCCATAACATCCCGGAAGGTCTGGCCGTCGGCGTTGCGTTCGGTGCCCTCGCCTCAAGCGGAACGGAATCAACGCTGGCCGGGGCGGTGGCTCTTGCACTCGGAATCGGTATCCAGAACTTCCCGGAAGGTACGGCGGTTTCCATGCCGCTCCACCGTGATGGAATGGGCAAAAAGAAAAGCTTCATGTTCGGGCAGTTTTCCGGCATGGTGGAACCGATCGCTGCTGTCGTCGGTGCGGCCGCTGTGATTTTCATCGAACCGATTCTCCCCTATGCGTTAAGCTTCGCTGCGGGAGCAATGATTTTTGTCGTCGCCAAAGAAATCATCCCGGGTGCCCACGAAAAAGGCAATGTGAACCTCGCTTCGATCAGTCTCATGCTCGGTTTTGCTATCATGATGACCCTCGACGTTGCACTTGGATAACAAAGTGCTTATCTTTCTTATAAACGGTCTCCTATCTTATATGGAGATGGTCATATTCCGCTCATCGGTGGATGCTCGCCACGGGCGTCTACACCAAACACTTCACGAGACCTTTATTAAATGACGTGATGAAAGAGGGAAAGCTTTCCCGGAATGACTGATGGCGGATGACACACAGGAGAAAAAGAACAACAGTTCTCAAAAAAATGGCTCCGTAAAAGTTCAGTGTTGAAATTACTACAAAAAGGAACTTCCATAAAATTGGAAGTTCCTTTTTGTATTTGGCTTATTCAACTAAAGCCCCCGTTCGTATAAAGCGAAAGCTTTGAACTGAAGTTCATCGCATGAGATGTTTTTACATTATCGATGGGGAACAAATACGTACCATTCATATAGATCGTTTTCGTTCCTAAGCTAAAGGTTTTCTTATAAAAGGGCGGTGGCTGAAAAGGATGTTTTAGCGTTCCAACCGGTCGAAGACGGTTCACTAAAAATGGTTTCAGATCGTATGCAAGACGTGAGAACACAAGACTTACATGAGTCGCTCGCTTAAAGTATTGGTGAAGTCCTAAGACAAAACTATTGTAACGATGAATATTCTCAGCAGAAGGAGAACTTTTCATTCTTCGAATGAGTTTTTTCGCTTCCTGCTTCATTTTCTTTCTTTTTGAAGAAATGACCCCAGTATGGGCCACTCGTTTCTTACCCTTTTTATTCGCACGAATGGTGAACCCTAAGAACTCTGATTCTCGTTTTCTTAGGTTTACAATTTGAGATTTCTCTGGTGATATGTCCAGCTTCAAACGTTCTTTGAGGTACAAACGTACCGCATGGTACCACCGTTGCGCTGTCTTTCCATCCCGGCAAAGAATTTTAAAATCATCCGCATATCTGACCAGGTATCCTTGCTTCAAGTTCGTTTGTTTTCTCGCTCGTCTTCTGGCATCATCTGAACTGTAAGATTTCATCAAGGGGAATACTTCCCACTGGTCCGCAACCCATTGGTCTAGATCATTTAAGACAATATTAGATAGAAGGGGAGATAAGATTCCACCTTGTGGTGAACCCTTCTCAGGCACTCCTTCTCCATCAATTTCTGACTTTACCATTTTAGAAATACAAGCCAGTACCTTACGGTCTTGAATACCGATATTCCAGAGTTGCTTCTTTAATAGACGATGATTTACGTTATCAAAGAAACTCTTAATATCTACATCAACGACGTAATGAAGTTGACCGCGATTAATCAAAGATTGTATTCTTGCCATAGCATGATGAGCAGACCGTAGGGGTCTGAAACCGTAGCTATGTTTGAAGAATTGAGATTCTACAATGGGTTCGAGAACTTGTTTGAAGCATTGTTGGATCACTCGATCCAGGATGCATGGAATACCAAGAGGTCTCCATTTTCCGTTCTCTTTTTCAATCCATTCTCTTCGAACTTTCTTCGGGCGGTAGTTTCGAAGTTTCGTTCGGACTTCATTTACCAGATCATTTTCTAAGAGCTCTTTCATGTCATCGATGGTTTTTCCATCGGTTCCTGGTGTTTTAGCACCTTTATTGGTTTTGATCATGCGAAAAGCGAGCAGGATGTTTTCTCTCGATATGATGGTTTCATATAGATGAGAAAATGTGTTTCCCTGGCTCGCTTTTTCATGAAGATCCGTAAAGGTCTCTGTCATATTATAATAATCCCAGTTTCGCAGCGTTGACACTGTGGCATCCCTCCTTTGGAGTGATGTTCCCACGTTCCTACCCGATCGGTGCCATTCACGTTAGGAAAATAATCGTTTCACACTCTAGACTTGGGGCTATTCCTCCACTTCCATTACAGAAGTCTCATCAGTCATTCCCCTACCCTCACAAGGATAAATGCTTTTCAGCATAACTTTATAGCAACCGTTTCGGGTGACAGCCCTTGGTTCAACGTTCCTTGCTTTCCAAGTACCATACAACGTAGCTATCCATACTAGACGTAGATGCTTCCTGTAAGCCTGTGAGCTCGATACCGCCATCGTTCGGTATAGCGTCTTTCATAGGGGGCAGTTTTACTCCACACCACTCACGTCATCGTAAGATGACACGTAAGTTTCCTTACGTTCGAAACTTTAGACCCTTACCTTCGGAAGTTCGTCAGTTCCTATCTCAAAGAACGATTCTCATCCTATCTAGTTTTTTCAGCCGTGGGGCATATCCGTCAGCATACCTAATGGCTTCAGCCTTCGTTCTGCCCAATCTACCTGTGCTCCACACCCTAAGACCTGTCCGTCTTAACGCATGCAGGAGTGTTGACGGGATGGTTTCAGGAAACATGGATCCTTCATTCCCATCCTCCGTTGTACAGTTGAAATTTAAACAAATAAACTTCCTGCCTTTCACGC
>NZ_WMEW01000017.1 GCF_009856355.1 Halobacillus litoralis
AAGGGATCCACTCGCTTCCCGCGCTCGACTTGCATGTATTAGGCACGCCGCCAGCGTTCGTCCTGAGCCAGGATCAAACTCTCCATAAAAGTAGTTTGACTTGCTCATCTGCACACCGAATGTGCTTTGTTTCAAATTCCTTCATTAAAGAAGAAATGTTTTGACGTACTGGTTGGTTCGTTCAGTTTTCAAAGATCAAATGTTGTCTGCCGTTTGAAAACAGCGACTTAATCATCTTAACATGTGTTGTTTTTCTTGTCAACAACTTTTTAAATTAATTTGATCAAGTGTTCGGCTGTCGTTTTGGCGACAAATACTAATTTACCATGTCTGAGAAGCAGTGTCAACAACTTTTTTAAATTCAAATTTGAATTGGTTAGTAAGTCGTTTTGTTTCCCGACAACGTTTAATAATATAGCACAGGATTTAAAACATATGCAATACTTTTTTGCTTTTTTCTAATAAAAAAATCCTGTTCGGATGACAGGATTTTTCGATCTGCTAATTCTGCTTCTTTTTCCTGGGCATATACTGCAGGCATTCTTCCCTTGCAGCAAAACGGCGGAAGATCTGAAAAAGGACTTCATACCGTTCTTCCATGGCCTTCTTCATTCCTTGATCAATCCGGGGATCACCCAGATCAAAAGTGATTTCCTCCATTTCCCGCTTTAACAAGTACTCTATCTCACGGCGCTCCTGTTCATTAATAATTAACCCATGCATCTGAAGTACCTCCCTGATAAACAGCTCTATTTATTTCTACCCTAATTTCATTGTTTTTAGCATAGGTTGTCCGCTATTTCATATGTATAGAACATATTGGTAGGAAAGGAAGTCGATCCATGAGCTTTTACACGTGGAAAACCGAAAGACTCAAGCGTTACGGCATTGTCGCTCTCCTTGCTTTATTTTGTGCTCTGGCCCTGTGGATCGGCCGTTGGGAGCAGCTGCCCGCTTTTTCCAATAACGGGGAACCGCGTGCTCTTATACAGGGGAGCGGCGATCAGGATCATATCGCGCTTACCTTTAACATCAGCTGGGGAACGGACAAAGTCAATGAAGTGTTAAAACAGCTGGAAGCCCACCAAGTACAGGCCACGTTTTTCCTAAGCGGGGAATGGGCGGAAAGACACCCGGATATCGTCAAAACCATCCAGGAAGGAAAACATGAAATCGGGATGATGGGCTACACGTACGAAAGCTACCTTGAAAAAGAACCGAACCAAGTAGCCGGGGATTTAAAAAAAGCAGATGAGGCTTTTGCCAAGCTGGGCCTTGATGATATCCAATGGATACGTCCCCCGCACGGTCATATGAATAAGGATGTTCTGAAAACCATAGAACAAAACGGCATGCAGGCTGTCCAATGGAGTCTGAATCCACGGGACTGGGAAAATCCAGGCACGAATACCATCATTGATGCTGTATTAAATGAAAGCTCAAAAGGCGATATCATTGTGATGCACGCTTCGGATTCGGTGAAACAGACCCCTAAAGCTCTTGAAGTGATTCTTCCGGGCCTGAAGCAGAAAGGACTTACCTTCGTCAGTATTACCGAATTAGCCAGCGGAGGGGAAGCCAAAACAAGTCAAATCCAATAATAAAAAACCGCCGTATACGGCGGTTTTTTAAGCTTTTTCAGTATGGTCCTGTCCTGTAAGACGGTGGAGCAGAAGAAGCTGGTAGGCATTGCAGATGAACAAGGGAATGATCATCAGCCATACGTAGTCACTTCCGACAGCTCTAAGCGCCGGCACCCATTCAACCGTTGTGACCACCACCATGAAGAAAAGAGCCGGAAGAAACGCATGAGCATTCGTTTCCTTTGCTTTTATGTAAGCGATAATAAGCGACAACACCAACAGAACAGCCGCTGTCACGATATATCCCCATACAGATGAACCATCCTCAGAAGCCTGATAACGAAAATAAACCAGATCGAAAAGCGTAAAAGCGATTAAAAACAGCTGAACCGGTGTCCAGGCGGAACGGAACAGACCTTTCCCAAATTGGTTGACGGTCAGATAAGCGAAGAAGCCCATCTGACTGATAATGCTGAATATGAAACCCATACCTGCAAAGAATAAAAGCAGACCGAAAAGTTGAAACAATTGAAAGGGCTGCCAAAACTCGGCATACGAATCAAACTTAAAAAAGAAACTGGCTGCCAGGGTGACCCCGCCGCCGATCCATAACGTTGATAAGAATAATTGAACCCACTTACGACTGTTCACAAGCGCTCCCCCTATATGTACAAAAACTTTCTTCCCGTATTTTATCATGAAGCCTGCTTCTTTGCCTCCGAACGCATAAAATTTGTCGAAACGCGAATAGTAAGTGTATGGAGAACATAAGAAAGGGGACATGCAATAATGTCCAGACTCCGTATATTGCTGCCCGTTCTCATTCTTGTTTTCCTGGCCGCTTGTAATGGTTCATCAGGAGCAAGTGAACAGGCGGACTATGATACCACCAAGAAAATGATGGTTGATATCCTTAAATCCGACGATGGAAAAAAGGCGATGACTGAAGTTCTCTCCGATGAGGAAATGCAGCAGTCCATGGCCCTTGAGTCCGAAGTTGTCTCCCAGGCTGTACAGCAGACGTTGATATCTGAAGAAGGCAAAGCTTTCTGGAGTAAGCTTTTTTCCGACCCCACGTTTGTCCAGGAATTCAGCAAAGTTCTGGAGGATCAGCAGAAAGAGCTGATGAAGGGACTCATGAAGGATGCAGAATATCAGAAGTTGATGATTGAACTTTATAAAAACCCCGAAATGATGGAACAAATGGTTACTGTTATGCAGGGGCAGAAGTTTAAGGCCCACTTGGAGACCACGATTGAGGAAACATTAAATAGTCCTGTCTTCCAAGCTAAGATGACAGAAACGCTGTTAAAAGCAGCAGAGGAAATGAGCAGCGGGGAACAGAGTGAACAATCCGAGGAAAGCGGCCAGCAGAGCGGCGGAAGTCAGTCTGAAAGTGGCAGCGAACAAGGCCAAAGCGGTTAACCCCATAAAAAATCACGCGCCCCTTTTCGGGACGCGTGGTTTTTATTAATATTTATCGATCACTTTAGCGGCCATATTCCGATAAATGACACCGATCGGGTGGTCGGCCTGATAAACAGAAGGAGCAAAGACCTCTTCTTCTTCATAAGGCTGCTGCAAGGGAACGTGTCCAAGAACGGCAGTTTGGAGTGTGTCCGCAAGTTTCACACCGCCCCCACGGCCGAAGATAAACTCTTTGTTTCCTGTTTCTTTACTTTCAAAGTAAGCCATGTTCTCCACAACACCAAGGATTTCATGCTCTGTCTTAATAGCCATCTGTCCGGCACGAGCCGCTACGAAAGCAGCTGTCGGGTGCGGCGTCGTTACGATGATCTCTTTGGAAGAAGGAAGCATGGAATGTACGTCCAGGGCTACGTCTCCCGTACCCGGAGGCAGGTCAAGAAGAAGATAGTCAAGATCTCCCCACTCCACTTCCTTAAAGAAGCTTGTCAGCATTTTCCCAAGCATCGGTCCACGCCAGATGATCGGAGAGTTATCTTCAACAAAGAAGCCCATAGATACAACTTTGACGCCAAAGCGTTCAACCGGAATGATTTTTTCTCCACGGACGACCGGGCGTTCTTCCACGCCCATCATATCCGGCACGCTGAAACCATAAATATCCGCATCGATAATTCCAACCTTCTTACCCAGACGCGTTAACGCAACAGCAAGGTTTACAGTTACGGTGGATTTACCAACACCGCCCTTACCACTGGCGATGGAAATAAATTTCGTCTTCGTATTTCCGCTCAGCAAAGAAGCATCCTCTGATTCCTGAGCTGGCTGGAATTTCTGAACGACATCATCAGAGAGTTGATCGAAGCGAAGACCTACTGTAGCCGCTCCGCCGCTTTTCAGGGCATTGACGATCGTCTGCTGCAGTTCCATCTGCTCTGCCGTGTTCGTCTTTCCTATCAGGATTTTCACACTGACGTGGTTTTTCTCCTCCTTAATTTTCACTTCTTCCACTCCACCGGTTTCTTCCAGCGTTCTATGTAAAAATGGATCTTGAATAGGGTTCAGGATTTCTAGTACTTTCTCTTGTGTTAACAAGCCGGTTCACCATCCTTAGAATATGATCGTTTCCTGTAGTATAACATACATGAAACGCTTTCTAAGTGATTTGCTCAAGATCCATTTTCATCAGGGAATTCCCGTTCAGTTACATATCGCAGCACGCCTTGATAGATCGAAGCTGCCATCTGCCTTTGATAATCCTCGGATTTCAATAATTCGCGTTCACGGTCATTGGATAAAAACCCAGCTTCTACCAGAGCCCCCGGTGCCTCCGCATGCTTCAGGATATAGATATTGCTGAGCCCCAGAGCCTCGCGCTTCGTATTGCCCATATTGGTTTGTATCTCAGCCTGGATAAACTTGGCGAGGTATTCACTCTCCTCACTCTCCGGATAGTAAAAGGTCTGTGCCCCGCTCCATTTACCAGATGGGATGGCATTTAAGTGCAGGCTCAAATATAAGTCCGCTTCTTTTTCTTCTATGAATTTCACACGATTGCTTATATCTTCCGACTTTCTCCTGGAAAGCCCGGACGTTCCCTCTGAAGCGAGATCAGCATCTTCGTACCTGGTCATATATACAAGAGCTCCTGCCTGCTGGAGATAATCCTGCAGGTATTCCGCCATCTTCAAGGTAATGACTTTTTCCTCTGTCCCATCTCCACCGATGGCTCCTCCGTCCGGTCCTCCATGGCCGGGATCAAGGACGATAACTTTTCCGGACAGCGGCGATGACCAAACCGTCCACGCATCCTTCACTTCCTGTATCGGATAGGAAACCATGCACACAAGGACAATAACACCAGCCAGCCAAAAAAAGGTCTTCAATCGTCGACTCACAATCGCTCACACTCCCTTGTACTTCCCCTGACTCCATTTATATGGGACAGGAGTCGGGAATATGAGCAGTACAACCTGAACACCGACCTTAAAGCTGAACGTCCAGGAAGATGGAAACACCCCTTTGTTCAGGCTGTGGAAACTGCATCAGAGGAATAAAAAAAGACTCCCAACCATCTGGTTGAGAGTCTTTCGGATCGTCCAAAACTTAACGCTTGGAGAATTGTGGCGCGCGACGAGCACCTTTAAGACCGTATTTCTTACGCTCTTTCATACGTGCGTCACGAGTCAATAGACCTGCGCGTTTAAGTGGTGTACGGTATTCTGGGTCAGCTTTAAGCAATGCACGGGCGATACCGTGACGGATTGCTCCTGCTTGTCCTGTGAATCCACCGCCGTCTACGTTTACGTAAACATCATAGTTACCTTCCGTTTCTGTTACAGCAAGAGGCTGCTTAAGAATCATACGAAGGGTTTCATATGGGAAAAAGTCTTCAGCATCACGTTTGTTAACTACTACACGACCAGTTCCTGGAACAAGACGTACACGAGCTGTTGAGCTCTTACGACGACCAGTACCGGAGTATTGTACTTGTGCCACTAGATTACCTCCTTTAATTATCCGCGAAGTTCGTAAACTTCTGGTTGTTGTGCTTCATGCTTGTGCTCAGATCCAGCATATACATGAAGTTTCTTGCCCATTTTACGTCCAAGACTTCCTTTTGGAAGCATGCCTTTAACAGCAAGTTCAAGCATCTGCTCTGGATATTTCGTACGCATTTCGTTAGCCGTACGGGACTTCAGACCACCAGGGTGGTTGGAGTGACGATAGTATACCTTATCGTTGATTTTGTTACCTGTTAGTTCGATCTCACCAGCATTGATGATGATGACGTGGTCACCAGTGTCAACGTGTGGTGTGTATGTTGGTTTGTTCTTACCGCGAAGGATCGCAGCAACTTCGCTCGCTAAACGGCCGAGTGTCTGCCCTGCAGCATCCACAACATACCATTTACGTTCAACGTTGTTTTCATTTGCCATGAAAGTTGTGCGCATATCGGTTTCCCTCCTGAAATGTTTTATTATCACATAGACTGATTAACTGCTTTATCATTTATCTCAAAGTACGATTAGTTTTCCGGGGCTAACCGTGGTACAGAAATAAAATGCCATAGAATATAATATAACACTCTATATTCATGTGTCAAGGGAATGCACACCTGGATTCGTTGTTTTTTTCCTGAGAAAAAGGATCCAATGACTGGAAAGAAGTCAATCCCCGTCAGTAATCAACCTTCCAGAGGAATAACCCCTGAGGAGGCGCCGTCCTCCCCGCTGATTCACGGGAGCGGGCTTCAAGAATCCCGGGGATATCCTCCGGGGTCCGCTCTCCTTTTCCGACTTCAAGCAGTGTGCCGACGAGAATTCTGACCATATTGTATAAGAAACCGGACCCTTTAAAGGTGAACATCACTTCTTCTCCGCTGCTTTCTACATCCGCTTTAAAAATCGTACGCACCTTGCTCCCCTTGATATCTGTCTTCGGGGAGCAGAACGACGTAAAATCATGTTCCCCTTCAATATAGGCGCACGCCTGTTTCATAGCTGCGACATTGAGAGGGGCTTTGACGTGAGAGGTATAGTGACGGCGGAACAAATCCGGATCCGGGTGGTTTCTCACAAAATACCGGTATTCCTTGCCCGTTGTATCATACCGGGCATGAAAGCCGTCAGCCGGCTGATCGGCTTGCTTCACCTGGATATCATCCGGAAGCATTGAATTCAGCGCCCGCTTCCAATTACTGAGCGGGATTTCAAGCGGCGTATCAAAGTGGATGACCTGGCCGACCGCATGGACACGGGCGTCCGTTCTACCGGAAGCTGTCACCTTTACGGGACTTCCTTTATGAATCTTTTTCAAAGCCTTCTCCAGCTCCGCCTGGACGGTGTTACCGTTCGGCTGGACCTGATAACCGGCATAACGGGTGCCATCGTATGCGATGATCATACGTATCCGATTCATGAACAGCACCTCCGATCATTGACGGGTCAGGAAGAGAGCCGCTGCCAGCAGAATGAAAACCGCATACAGCAGCCAGTCCCTCCGTTCCAGTTTTAACTCTCTCAACTTCGTCCTTCCTTCGCCTCCCTGATAGCCACGCGCCTCCATCGCCATAGCGAGCTCCTCAGCGCGTTTAAAGGCACTGACAAACAAAGGGACCAGTAATGGCACAACTGCCTTCACACGGTCTTTAAAAGCGCCTGTGCGGAAGTCCACGCCTCTGGAAGCCTGTGCTTTCGATATTTTCTCTGTCTCCTGCATCAGCGTCGGAATGAAGCGGAGGGAGATCGACATCATAAGCGCCAGTTCATGTACAGGGAACTTCACTTTTTTTAAGGGGCCCAGCAGTTCTTCGATCGCGTCCGTAATCTCAATCGGCGTTGTTGTTAACGTAAGCAGAGAAGTAACGAGAATCAAAAGGAAGAACCTCAGGGAAATCGCCGCCCCCTGAACCAGCCCTTCCTCATAGACCGCCCAGCCAAACAGCCGGAACGCCACTTCTCCTTCTCTTGTTACAAACAAGTGGAGCAGGAACGTGAAGATCACCAGGAACCAGACCGGCTTCAACCCTTTCATAATATAAGTCAATGGAACCTTTGATAAAAGAGCGCTGGTCAATGCGAATAACGCGAGCACCCCATAGCTCATAACAGAGTTAGCAAAAAAGACGATCACGACATAAAAAAAGATGACAGCGATTTTGGAGCGGGGATCCAAACGGTGGATGACAGAATCGGATGGAATATACTGACCGATAATCAGTGAACTACTCACGATCGCCGCCCCCTTTCACTTTCAGGGCTATTTCCTTTGCTAACTCCGCTATCGTCTGGCCTTCGTATTCCAGAGCAAGTCCGAAATCCCGGGCCCTTTTCAAAAAGGAAACAACTTCAGGCACATCCAGCTGCACATCTTCCAGTGCCTGCTGCTGTTTGAAGATGTCCAGCGGGCTTCCTTCCCTGTAGATCTTCCCGTTGTTCATGATGATGATGTGATCGGCATAAGCGAGGGCATCCTCCATACTATGGGTCACAAGAACGGTTGTAAGCCCCTTTTTATGATGCAGATCATAAAACATATCCATAATCTCTTTACGTCCGTTGGGGTCAAGCCCGGCGGTCGGTTCATCCAGAACAAGCACCTCCGGATTCATAGCGAGCACCCCGGATATCGCCACCCGGCGCATCTGACCTCCACTTAAATCAAAGGGAGAGCGTTCCAATAGTTCCTCCGGGAGTTTTACCGCCTGGACAGCTTCCTTCGTCCGGCGCTTGATCTCCTCCGACTCCACACCGAAGTTCTGTGGACCAAAAGCAATATCTTTCTCTACGGTTTCTTCAAACAACTGGTGCTCAGGGTACTGAAATACGACCCCGACGTTTTCACGCAGCTTCATCAGCTGCTTGTTTTTCTCTCCGGCCTTCATCGCATAGGGACCTACCTGCACCTGTCCCTCTGTCGGCTGAAGCAGACCGTTCAAGTGCTGAATCAATGTAGACTTGCCTGATCCGGTATGACCGATGACCGCCACGAAAGAACCCGAGTGGATCGAAAAGGACAAGTCGTCCAGAGCTCTGTGTTCAAATGGTGTATTCGGCTGATAGGTGTAACTTACATGGTCGAACGTGATGTCCATAATTCCTCCAACAACTCCTGGTGATTCAATGGCTCACGGTTAAGCGGCACACCTTCTGCTTTCAGGTGATCGGCCAATTTACTAACAAACGGAGTATCCAAGCCAATTTCTTGTAAGTGTTCTTTTTTGGAAAATACGTCTCTAGGTGAGCCCTGCATCCAAACCTCACCTTTATTCATGACAATCACCCGGGAAGACTGAGTGACCTCATGGAGATCGTGAGTGATGGTGATCAGGGACAGGTCCCGTTCTTCCTGAACGTGACGGACCGTGTTCATAATTTCCTTCCGCCCTTTCGGGTCAAGCATGGCAGTAGCCTCATCAAGAATGATGAATTTCGGTGACACGGCAAGAACGCTCGCAATGGCCACCCGCTGCTTCTGTCCGCCCGACAGACGGTGGGGTTCCTGCTGTTCATAATCAGCCATTCCTACGGCCGACAGACTCTCTTTGATTCTTTCGATCATCAGTGCCCTGGGCATGCCGTGATTCTCCATACCAAAAGCGACATCATCCTTCACCGTGGTCCCGACAAACTGGTTGTCCGGATTTTGAAAGACCATGCCGACCTGTTTTCTTACATCCCAGATGGTTTCTTCGTTGACAGGCATGCCATCAACCAGGACTTCCCCTTCCTGAGGAAACAGCAGTCCATTCATTAATTTAGCTATGGTCGACTTACCCGAGCCATTATGACCGATGACAGCCACCCATTCATCCGGACCGATCGTAAAGCTTACATTTTTCAATACCCAGGGCATATCCTCCTGATATCGAAAAGATACGTTCCGGAACTCCACTTGTCTCTCTCCCATCTATGTTCCTCCTCTGCTCAGCTGACAATTTCCCGGGAAATATGACACCATTTCCCGTTATAAAGTGAATTTCCCCCTTTATAACGGGAGGTAATCCCGCTGGAGTAAAAAGGTATAAAAAAAGGGCTGGATGTAACCTCATAATGAGATTCACTCCTGCCCTTTTACCCCGATGGTAATCATTATACTAGTTCGATGATTGCCATTTTAGCTCCATCACCTTTACGCTCGCCAAGCTTCAATACGCGAGTGTAACCACCTTGACGGTCCTCGTAGCGTGGGCCGATGTCAGAGAATAGTTTCTGCAGTGCAGTCTGCTCTCCCTCTTCATCAGCTTGTGCATTGTATAGGAATGCTTCCGCTTGACGACGGGCATGAAGATCGCCGCGCTTACCTAGTGTAATCATTTTTTCTACAACAGACTTAAGCTCTTTCGCTTTAGCTTCTGTTGTTTCCAAACGTTCGTGTACGATCAAATCAGTAGCCAAGCCGCGAAGCAAAGCCATACGCTGATCCGTAGTACGTCCTAGTTTTCTAGCCATTGATAATCCCTCCCTTAACTGGAATCTCTTAGATGTGTTCTATCAATCGTCTTTTCTTAGTCCAAGACCTAGTTCGTCCAGCTTGTGCTTCACTTCTTCAAGTGACTTGCGGCCAAGGTTACGAACCTTCATCATGTCTTCTTCAGACTTGTTGGCAAGTTCCTGCACAGTGTTAATACCTGCGCGCTTCAAGCAGTTGTAGGAACGAACAGAAAGGTCAAGTTCCTCGATCGTCATTTCAAGAACTTTTTCTTTTTGGTCCTCTTCTTTCTCAACCATGATTTCAGCTTTTTGAGCTTCATCAGTCAGGCCGACGAAAATGTTGAGGTGCTCCATATAAATTTTAGCGCCAAGAGAGATCGCCTCTTCTGGACGGATGCTGCCATCCGTCCAAACATCCAATGTAAGTTTGTCATAATTAGATGTTTGACCGATTCGAGTATTCTCTACTTGATATGTCACACGGGAAACCGGTGTGAAGATAGAGTCTACGGGAATCACGCCGATGGGTAGATCCTCATGGTTATTTCCTTCAGCCGGACGATATCCTCGACCGCGTTCTGCTGTAATGCGAGCACGGAAGCTGGAATTGCTGTCGAGTGTGGCGATATGAAGATCTGGATTTAATACTTCAACGTCACTATCATGCGTAATATCAGCCGCGGTAACCTTACCTTCACCCTGCACATCAATTTCTAAAGTCTTCTCTTCGTCAGAATACACTTTCAAAGCGAGTTTCTTTAGGTTCAAAATGACAGTTGTTACGTCCTCAACGACACCTTCAATAGTAGAAAATTCATGAAGAACACCGTCAATTTGAACAGAAGTGACAGCAGATCCGGGAAGAGAGGATAATAGGATACGACGCAAGGAGTTCCCTAGAGTTGTACCATACCCACGTTCTAGCGGTTCTACGACGAACTTACCAAAAGTAGACTCATCGCTGATCTCGACCGTTTCAATCTTTGGCTTTTCAATTTCGATCATTTACTCAAAACCCTCCTTCAAAACGTCGAAACCCCGGTTAGACGACAGGTCTAACCGAAATTCCTCAGGTAGGCAGTCCCGATATAAGATAACTGCTTTATGGCTCTGTCTACTGCGGTACTGATTTAAAAGCTATCATAACCCATTATAGACAGGGTGACAAATTCTATTCAGAACTTATTATACGCGACGACGTTTTGGTGGGCGGCAACCATTGTGTGGTACTGGAGTTACGTCACGGATTGCCGTAATGTCAAGACCTGCTGCCTGTAGTGAACGGATCGCAGCTTCACGACCTGCACCAGGACCTTTAACTGTAACTTCAAGAGTTTTCATGCCGTTGTCCATAGCATCTTTCGCTGCTGCTTCAGAAGCCATTTGTGCAGCGAATGGAGTAGATTTACGGGAACCTTTGAAACCAAGAGAACCTGCACTGCTCCAGCTGATTACGTTACCTTGGACATCAGTGATCGTTACGATTGTGTTGTTGAATGTAGAACGGATATGAGCCATACCCGTCTCTATATTCTTTTTCACGCGGCGTTTACGACTGCGAGTGTTTCCTTTACGTGCCATAGGATGAGTTTACCTCCTTTGTATTGTTTATTATTTACGTTTGTTAGCTACTGTACGACGTGGACCTTTACGTGTACGGGAGTTGTTCTTCGTCTTTTGTCCGCGAAGTGGAAGACCACGACGGTGACGGATTCCACGGTAAGAACCGATTTCAATCAGACGTTTGATGTTTAGAGAGTTCTCACGACGAAGGTCACCCTCTACGTTGTGCTTTTCAACAGCTTGACGGATCTTAGCCAGTTCGTCTTCAGTAAGATCGCGAACGCGGGTACTCTCAGATACGCCAGCATCAGCCAGGATGTCTGCAGCAAGGGATTTACCGATACCGAAGACATAAGTTAATGAAACAACCACGCGCTTATCGCGGGGAATATCTACACCTGCAATACGTGCCATAAGTTACGTGCACCTCCTTTAAGATTAACCTTGTTTTTGTTTATGCTTAGGGTTTTCACAGATAACCATGACTTTACCTTTACGTTTGATGACTTTGCATTTTTCGCAAATTGGTTTTACAGAAGGCCTTACCTTCATCATCCATACCTCCTTTAAGATCGGAGTTTTATTTATAACGGTACGTGATACGTCCTTTTGTCAAATCATAAGGAGAAAGTTCTACCGTTACTTTGTCCCCAGGTAAGATTCGGATGAAGTGCATGCGAATTTTACCGGAAACATGAGCAAGAACGGTATGACCGTTTTCAAGTTCAACCTTGAACTGAGCGTTCGGTAAGGTTTCAACGACGGTCCCTTCTACTTCAATTACATCGTCTTTCGCCATCGAGTTGATCTCCCTTCTTCAAATCAGTCACTGCTTCATTGACATATTTTGATACGGCAAATCGAAGCTTGCCATTTGTGACCCGACCAGTTTCCAGAAGGCTGTCCTGGACTTCCGGAGAGACGAAATCCATAAGCTCAACGTGCTGCAAATTCTTTTTCTTTGGTCGATCATACTTACGTTTCTCTCCGTCGGCAAGCAGCACAAAGCGGCCATCCAGCACACCGATCACCACTGCGTACTGTCCTGCCTCACGCCCCTGCACAATACGAACAATTTGACCTATTCGCGGACTCGACTCAGATTCGTTCAAAAACGATCACCTTCATTTAGGATTTTGTTAATATTTCGTAACCCTCATCCGTAATCGCAATGGTGTGCTCAAAATGTGCGCACATCTTTCCATCCTGCGTGACAACCGTCCACTGATCACCCAGCGTTTTCACATAACGTGAACCTGCATTGATCATTGGTTCCACAGCTAATACCATTCCAGGTTTTAATCGGGGGCCTTTGTTGGGAGGTCCGTAATGAGGGATTTGTGGATCCTCATGAAGTTCCTGACCAACGCCGTGACCGACATATTCCCTTACTATGGAGAAGCCTTCAGGCTCCACATAGCTTTGGATGGCATGCGATATATTTGAAAGGCGTTCACCTGGTTTTGCTTCATCAAGTCCTTTGAACAATGACTGCTCTGTAACTCTCAGCAGCTCCAATGTGCCCTCATCAACAGTGCCGACCGGATACGTCCAGGCCGAATCACCGTGATAGCCTTTATATTTTGCCCCAATATCGATACTGATAATATCACCATCGTTCAGGACCCTGTCTCCAGGAATACCATGAACAAGTTCTTCATTGACAGATGCACAGATACTGCCACGGAATCCATTATAACCTTTAAAAGAAGGGATTGCATCCATACTGCGTATGAATTTATCAGCAATCTTATCCAATTCTCCAGTTGTTATACCCGGACGAATGTTTTCTTTCATCTTTTGGTGCGTCAGGGCGACGATGCGTCCTGCTTCACGCATAATATCTAATTCCCGCGGAGTCTTACATATAATCATTCAGCTAGTGCTCCAAGCTTTTGATCAATGTCAACAAATACTTCATTGATGTCTTTATCACCTTCGAAGGAGACCAGATAGCCTTGATCCTGATAGAAATCAAGAAGCGGCTGCTGCTGTTCTACGTTGACCTCGAGGCGTTTCTTAACGGTTTCAGGCTGATCGTCCTCCCGCTGAGTCAATGCTGAACCATCGTTATCGCAGACCCCGTCCTCTTTAGGAGGGTTGAATACAACGTGGTACGTAGCACCGCAGGTCGGGCAGATGCGTCGTCCAGTAAGACGCTCGATAAGCTTCTCTTTTGGAACATCAATATGCAGAACATAGTCCAGTGAACGTTCCATATCAGCCAGAAGGTTGTGAAGGGCTTCTGCCTGGGCAATGGTTCTAGGGAAACCATCCAGCAGAAAGCCTTTCTGACAATCCGGCTTACTTAGACGCTCGCGAACAATCCCGATGGTAACTTCATCCGGAACGAGCTCGCCTTTGTCCATATATGATTTGGCCTCTTGGCCAAGGGATGTTCCTTCTTTGATAGCTAAACGGAACATATCTCCAGTTGAGATATGAGGGATGTCATATTTTTCGACTATTTTCTCTGCCTGAGTACCTTTTCCGGCACCAGGGAGACCCATTAGGATTAAATTCAACGTCTTCCCCTCGCTCTCATTTATTCATTAGCAGGATGTTTATTATTTAATGAATCCTTTATAGTGGCGTTTTACAAGCTGACTTTCAAGCTGTTTCATCATTTCAAGGGCAACCCCTACAACGATGAGCAGGCTTGTTCCTCCAATTTGGACCGTCGGCGGCAGTTGCGCCAGCGAACCAAGAATGATTGGAAGGATAGAGACAGCTGCAAGGAAAATGGATCCTACAAAGGTTAATCGGTACATAACTCGGGTCAGATACGTTTCGGTATTGGCCCCGGGACGAATCCCTGGAATGTAACCGCCCTGCTTCTTCAGGTTTTCTGCCATCTGCTCCGGATTGACCTGAACAAATGTGTAGAAATACGTGAAGGCAATAATTAACGCAACATAGATAATCATTCCAGGCCAGTTCTGGTAATCAAAGATATACTGGATAACAGAAGCTACTTCGCTGTCTTCAAAGAAGCCGGCGACGGTTCTCGGAGCGATAATAAAGGATATCGCAAAGATGACCGGGATAACTCCTGCAGCATTCACTTTGAGTGGAAGGTGTGTGGAATGTCCGCCTACAGGGGAACGATTCACCAAACGCTTCGCATACTGGATTGGAATTTTACGAAGGGCCTGCTGGATGAAGATAACTCCAACCACGACCGCAACGATGACTAGTGCTATCAACGCAATGATCACCAGGTTGATGAACAATTCCTCTCCTGCACCGGAGATGTACTGATCATACAACTGATTCACACCATTAGGAATCGCAGCAACGATACCTGCGAAGATTAGTATAGAAATACCATTCCCTACGCCATGTGCAGTGATTTGCTCGCCAAGCCACATTAGAAAAGCTGTTCCGCCTGTCAGCACAAGCGCAATGACTAAGAACTTGGTAACACCAGGATCCGAGATCAATTGACCTCCTGCCAGAGCGTTAAAACCAATGGACATACCAATGGCTTGAACGAAAGCGAGAACAATAGTTCCGTAGCGGGTAAACTGAGCTAATTTTCGACGGCCAACTTCACCCTGCTGTTTCCATTCAGCAAACTTCGGGACTACATCCATCTGCAGCAGCTGCATGATGATGGAGGCAGTAATATAGGGCATGATCCCCATAGCAAAGATGGAGAAGTTCTGTAATGCCCCGCCTCCGAACGTATTCAGAAAACCAAATGCGTTCTGTTCGTCCATGAATGTGATGGCGTCTCTATTTGTGAAAGGCACCGGGATGAAGGTTCCCAGGCGGAACACAACGAGCATCAGCAAAGTGAAAATGATTTTCCGTCGAATATCACCCACGCGCATAAAATTGGAGATTGTCCGGAACATTAAATCACCTCAGTTTGACCGCCCGCCGCTTCAATTGCTTCTTTTGCGGAAGCAGAGAACTTGTGAGCTTTCACTGTAAGTTTCTTCTCGATAGAACCTTTAGCCAATACTTTGATTCCTGCTTTTTGGTTACTTACCACGCCGGATTCAAGTAGAAGCTCAGGAGTAACCTCTGTACCTTCTTCGAAACGGTTCAGGGCATCAAGGTTAACGATCGCGAACTCTTTACGGTGAATGTTTGTAAAACCACGCTTAGGCAGGCGCTGGAATAGTGGCATCTGTCCACCCTCGAAACCTGGGCGTGTTTTGCTGCCGGAACGCTGACCTTGACCTTTGTGTCCACGTCCGGATGTTTTACCATTACCAGAAGCCATACCACGGCCTACACGGTTGCGCTCTTTACGAGTACCTTTAGCCGATTTAAGTTCATGCAGTTTCATGCGTTGCACCTCCTTATTACTTATCTTCTATTAAACTTCTTTAATCGTAACTAGGTGAGACACCTTATTAGCCATACCTCGGATCGCCGGGTTATCTTCAACTACGACAGTTTGTCGGATCTTGTTAAGACCAAGAGCCTTGACCGTAGCACGCTGATCTTGTGGTCTACCAATAACGCTGCGCGTGAGGGTAATTTCTAACTGATTAGCC
Source organism: Halobacillus litoralis (assembly GCF_009856355.1). Lineage (GTDB taxonomy): Bacteria > Bacillota > Bacilli > Bacillales > Halobacillaceae > Halobacillus > Halobacillus litoralis_B. The sequence continues at coordinate 16,018 of NZ_WMEW01000017.1, forward strand.
ATTTTATTTCCCTCCTTATCCTAGTTCTTGTACAGACTTACCGCGAAGTCTTGCAACGTCTTCTGCGCGCTTAAGCTCGCTAAGTCCAGTGAGTGTAGCACGTACCATGTTGATTGGCGTGTTAGAACCAAGAGACTTAGATAGAATGTCTTGAACACCTGCAAGCTCAAGTACCGCACGGACAGGTCCACCAGCGATAACTCCAGTACCTTCTGCTGCCGGTTTCATAAGAATGTTACCTGCACCAAAACGTCCGTTGATTTCGTGTGGAATCGTCGTGTTCTTCACTGGTACTGTGATTAGATTTTTCTTAGCATCATCAATGGCTTTTTTGATCGCTTCCGGTACTTCCTGGGCTTTCCCTGTACCGAAGCCTACATGACCATTTTTATCTCCAACTACAACAAGCGCAGCAAAACGGAAACGGCGTCCACCTTTAACTACTTTCGCTACACGGTTGATAGTGACTACGCGTTCTTCAAGATCAAGTTTGTTAGGGTCGATGTTTAAATTCATTTGTGTCCCTCCTTTAACTATTAAAATTCAAGTCCGGTTTCGCGGGCTGCTTCAGCTAGTGCTTTCACACGGCCGTGATACAAGTAACCTCCGCGGTCGAATACAACAACTTTATAGCCGTTATCGATTGCGCGTTGTGCTACCATTTCGCCGACTTTCTTAGCAGCTTCCACGTTACCAGTCTGGTCAAGGTCAAAACCTTTATCTACAGTAGATGCACTTGCTACTGTTACCTGGCTCTCATCATTGATGAGTTGAGCATAGATGTGGTTGTTAGAGCGGTATACGTTCAAGCGTGGGCGTTCAGCTGTGCCGACAACATTTTTACGAACGCGGGCGTGGCGCTTCTTACGTACGACATTTTTATCTGCCTTCGTGATCATCTTGGTCACTCCTTTCTATACGTTACCTTAGAACCTTATTTAGCTGTTTTACCTTCTTTACTGCGTACACGTTCGCCTTCGTAACGAATTCCTTTGCCTTTATAAGGCTCTGGAGGACGGATAGCACGGATGTTAGCAGCAACAGCACCAACGAGTTCCTTGTCGATACCTTTAACAGTAACTTTTGTGTTGGAAGGAACTTCGATTTCGATTCCTTCGCGCTTTTCGATTTCTACAGGGTGGGAATAACCAGCGTTCACAACAACTGTTTCGCCCTGCTTCTGAGCACGGTAACCGACACCGATGATTTCAAGGTTCTTCTCGAAACCTTTAGATACACCTTCAACCATGTTGCCGATCAGGCTGCGTGTTGTACCGTGAAGAGCGCGGTGCTCTTTGTGGTCGCTTGGACGCGATACAGATAGAACGTTATCTTCAACTGTAACAGTGATGTCCTCGTGGAACGTACGAGTCAGTTCCCCTTTTGGACCTTTCACTGTAATCGTTTTGTTATCCTGGATGATTTCTACACCTTCAGGAATTTCAAGAGTTTTTAATCCTACGCGAGACATATTTTTGCACCTCCTGTCTTGTTCGTTTTATTACCAGACGTAAGCTAGAACTTCGCCGCCGATGGCTTGTTCACGAGCTTCTTTATCTGTTAGGACACCTTTTGAAGTGGATACAACGGCGATACCAAGTCCGTTAAGAACTTTAGGAAGCTCTTCGGAGTTCGCATACACACGTAGACCTGGCTTACTGATACGTTTCACGCCAGTGATTACGCGCTCGTTGTTTTGGCCGTACTTAAGGAAGATGCGAAGAACACCCTGTTTGTTGTCTTCTACAAATTCGTAGTCACGTACGAAACCTTCACGCTTAAGAATATCAGCGATTTCTTTTTTCACATTGGAAGCTGGAAGTTCAAGCTTCTCGTGGCGAACCATGTTCGCATTACGGATACGAGTCAGCATATCTGCAATTGGATCTGTCATTGTCATAACTCTTTTACCTCCTTCCCTGTTACGGGTTTACCAGCTGGCTTTTTTGACACCAGGGATTTGTCCTTTGTATGCAAGTTCACGGAAACAAATACGGCAAAGCTTAAACTTACGTAGTACGGAGTGCGGACGTCCGCAGCGTTCACAACGAGTGTATTCGCGTACTTCGTACTTCTGTTTACGCTGTTGCTTCGCGACCATTGATTTTTTAGCCACTATTTTCCCTCCTTAATGTCAGCTCATTATTTTTGGAACGGCATGCCGAATTGAGCTAATAGTTCACGCGCTTCTTCGTCAGAGTCAGCAGATGTGACAATAACAATATCCATTCCGCGCACTTTGTTTACTTTATCGTAATCGATTTCTGGGAAAATCAATTGCTCTTTAACACCAAGAGTGTAGTTTCCACGACCATCAAAAGCTTTCTTAGAAATACCACGGAAGTCACGCACACGTGGTAGTGATACGGCGATCAGCTTTTGTAGGAATTGGTACATACGCTCTCCGCGAAGGGTTACTTTCGCACCGATCGGCATACCTTCACGTAGACGGAAGCCTGCGATTGATTTCTTAGCCTTCGTAATCACTGGTTTCTGACCAGTAATCATTGTTAGTTCTTCAACAGCTGTATCAAGTGCTTTCGCGTTTTGAACAGCATCACCTACACCCATGTTGACAACAATCTTCTCAACTTTTGGTGTCTGCATGATGGACTCATATTCAAATTTGTTCATCAGAGATGGAACAACTTCTTCTTTATATTGTTTCTTTAGTTCGTTCATCGTGTGGCCCTCCTTTCATCTATGGGTTATTTGTCCAGCGCTTCACCGGATTTTTTCGCGATACGAACTTTCTTATCGTCTTCGACTTTGTAACCAACACGAGTCGGTTCGCCGGTCTTAGGATCAATCGGCATAACGTTTGATACGTGGATCGCAGCTTCTTGAGTCAAGATACCACCCTGCGGGTTTTCTTGAGACGGCTTCGCGTGCTTTTTCACTTCGTTCACGCCTTCAACAAGAACACGATCTTTCTTTGGATAAGCTTCAAGGATAGTCCCCTGCTTGCCTTTATCCTTACCGCTAATGACCATTACTTTGTCACCTTTTTTTACGTGCATTCTTCGCGCACCTCCTTAACAAGGCATTTCATTCAGGCTTTTATAATACTTCTGGAGCTAGAGATACAATCTTCATGAATTTAGCATCACGAAGTTCACGAGCTACCGGTCCGAAGATACGAGTACCGCGTGGTCCTTTGTCATCACGAACGATTACTGCTGCGTTTTCGTCGAAACGGATATAAGAACCATCTTTACGGCGCATACCGCTCTTAGAACGTACGATAACAGCTTTAACTACTTCACCTTTTTTAACAACGCCTCCTGGTGTTGCCTGTTTCACAGTAGCAGTGATGATATCACCAATGTTAGCTGTTTTACGGCCGGATCCACCCAAGACTTTGATCGTTTGGATTTCACGTGCACCAGAGTTGTCTGCAACTTTCAGACGAGATTCCTGTTGAATCATACCATGTAACCTCCCTTCGGATCATCTCCGAGCGAACTTTATTTAGATAATAACAGACTCTTCAACAACTTCTAGAAGACGGAAACGCTTGGATGCGGACAATGGACGAGTTTCCATGATGCGCACGATGTCGCCGTTTTTCGCCTGGTTGTTTTCGTCATGTGCTTTGAACTTTTTGGAATACTTTACGCGTTTGCCATAAAGTTTGTGGAACTTATAAGTTTCTACCATAACAGTGATTGTTTTGTCCATTTTGTCAGAAACAACACGGCCGGTATAAACCTTACGATTATTACGTTCAGTCATGTGAGGGTGACCTCCTCTCATCTATTAGTTATTTACGCCTAGCTCACGTTCACGAGCAACAGTCTTCATACGGGCGATGGACTTGCGAACTTGACGGATACGTGCAGTGTTCTCAAGTTGACCTGTTGCCAATTGGAAGCGTAGGTTGAAAAGTTCCTCTTTAAGAGACTTAACTTTTTGTTCAATTTCGGCAGTGGTTAATTCACGGATCTCATTAGCCTTCATTGATTTCACCACCAATTTCTTCACGTTTTACGAACTTCGTACGGATCGGAAGTTTGTGGGAAGCAAGACGAAGTGCTTCGCGGGCTACCTCTTCAGAAACTCCTGCGATCTCAAACATAATTTTCCCTGGTTTCACAACTGCTACGAAACCTTCTGGAGCACCTTTACCGGAACCCATACGTACTTCTAGGGGCTTAGCAGTATAAGGCTTATCAGGGAAGATTTTGATCCAAACTTTACCGCCACGCTTCATGTAACGAGTCATCGCGATACGCGCTGCCTCGATCTGACGGGCTGTGATCCAAGCTGGATCGATAGCTTGCAAACCATATTCACCGAATGCAACTTCAGTACCGCCTTTAGCACGGCCCTTCAAGCTTGTACGGTGTTGACGACGATATTTAACACGTTTAGGCATTAACATAATGCTGTTCCCCCTTCCTTATTTATCAGTTTTTGTTGGAAGGATTTCACCACGATAGATCCACACTTTAACACCAAGCTTACCGTAAGTGGTGTCTGCTTCTGCAGTACCGTAATCGATGTCTGCACGAAGTGTATGAAGTGGTACAGTTCCTTCACTGTAGTATTCAGCACGAGCGATATCTGCGCCACCTAGACGACCAGATACCTGGGTACGGATCCCTTTAGCTCCTGCACGCATTGCGCGTTGTAGTGTTTGTTTCTGAGCACGACGGAAAGATACACGGTTTTCCAATTGACGTGCGATATTGTCAGCTACAAGTGTAGCGTCAAGATCTGGTTTCTTCACTTCAACGATGTTGATGTGAACTCGTTTACCAGTGAGCTGGTTTAGAGCTTTACGAAGTGCTTCGACTTCAGAACCGCCTTTACCGATAACCATTCCTGGCTTAGCTGTGTGCACAGTAATGTTTACACGGTTTGCTGCGCGTTCGATTTCGACCGTGGAAAGAGCAGCATCTTTAAGACGATTTTCAACATATTCACGAATCTTAATGTCTTCATGTAACAAGTCTGCGTAGTCTTTACCAGCGTACCACTTGGACTCCCAGTCACGGATAACGCCGATACGAAGACCTACCGGATTAATTTTTTGACCCACTGATTATCCCTCCTTTTTTTCTGATACGACCACAGTGATGTGGCTTGTGCGTTTGTTGATCTGGCTTGCGCGGCCCATTGCACGAGGACGGAAACGTTTAAGAGTTACGCCTTCGTTTACAAACGCTTCGGAAACATATAGGTTTTCCGGATCCATTTCATAATTGTGTTCAGCGTTGGCGATCGCAGAGTTAAGAAGTTTCTCAACTACTGGAGAAGCGCCGCGGTTTTTCAGGCGAAGTGTAGCTAGAGCTTCACCCACATTTTTTCCTCGAATTAAATCAATTACAAGACGAGCTTTACGAGGAGCGATACGAACGGTTTTAGCAACTGCTTTAGCTTGCATTAGAGTGCCTCCTCTCTATATTAGCGTTTTGTTTTCTTGTCATCGCCAGAGTGTCCCTTGAACGTACGGGTTGGCGCGAATTCACCTAGTTTATGACCTACCATGTCTTCAGTAACATAGACAGGTACGTGTTTACGACCATCATAAACGGCAATTGTGTGTCCTACGAAGTTAGGGAAGATAGTTGAACGACGAGACCAAGTCTTCACGACCTGCTGTTTGCTATCTTCATTAAGCTTCTCGATTTTCTTCATCAAATGATCATCTACAAAAGGTCCTTTTTTCAGGCTGCGGCCCATGAATAAACCTCCCTTCGCGATTGAGAGACGGGTCCTACTGCCCGCCCGACAATCCCGTTATTTTTTACCGCGTCTACGTACGATATATTTATCAGACGGCTTGTTGCGTTTTCTTGTCTTGTATCCAAGAGTTGGTTTACCCCATGGAGATACAGGAGATGGCATACCGATTGGCGCGCGTCCTTCACCACCACCGTGTGGGTGATCACTAGGGTTCATTACGGAACCACGTACAGTAGGGCGCTTGCCTTTCCAACGAGAACGTCCAGCTTTACCTACGCTGATAAGTTCGTGCTCAAGGTTACCAACCTGACCGATTGTTGCACGGCAAGTGGATAGTACAAGGCGAACTTCACCAGATGTCAGGCGTACTAGAGTGTACTTGTTTTCACGGCCTAGGATTTGGGCAGAAGCTCCTGCAGAACGAACCAATTGTCCGCCGCGTCCCGGCTTAAGTTCTACGTTGTGTACGATTGTACCAACTGGAATATCTTTAAGTTGAAGAGCGTTACCAGGTTTGATATCCGCACCTTCACCTGAAATGATTTCTGTGCCAACCTTAACACCTTTAGGAGCAAGGATGTAGCGTTTTTCACCATCAACATAGTTGATTAGTGCAATGTTAGCGGAGCGGTTCGGATCGTATTCTACTGTAGCAACGCGTCCAGGTATTCCATCTTTGTCACGTTTGAAGTCGATCATACGATACTGACGCTTATGGCCTCCGCCCTGATGACGAACTGTCAGCCTACCCTGGTTGTTACGTCCACCTTTTTTGTGAAGTGGAGTGATAAGGGAGCGTTCAGGTTTGTCAGTTGTGATTTCAGCGAAATCAGATACTGACATGTGTCGACGACCGTTTGTAATCGGTCTGAACTTTTTAATCGCCATCTTTATTTCCCTCCTTCATTATCAATTTGTTAATTATACTTCAAAGAATTCTAGTTCTTCACTGTCCTGAGTCAACTTAATAACTGCTTTCTTACGATCAGAACGATAGCCGCCGTAACGACCCATACGCTTGAATTTACCTTTAAGGTTCATTGTGTTGACGGATTCAACTTGAACACCAAAGATTTCTTCAACTGCTTTTTTAATTTCAGTTTTGTTAGCTTTCGGGCTAACTTCAAACGTATACTTCTTTTCTCCCATAAGATCGGCAGATTGTTCAGTAATGACAGGGCGCTTAATGATATCGCGTGGTTCTTTCATTATGAGAGCACCTCCCCTGCTTTTTCAGCTGCTTCCTTAGTAAGGATCAGCTTGTCATGCGTCAGCAAGTCTAACACACTTACCTGCTCTACAGGGAGAGCATTTACTGTAGGGATGTTATTAGAAGAAAGAGCTACGTTCTTATCTTCTCCTGCTGTAACGATTAAAGCCTTCTCGTTTACGTCTAGTGCGCTAAGCATGTTTACCACTTCTTTTGTTTTTGGAGCGTCAAGAGACAGGCTCTCAAGAACAATTGCGTTACCTTCCTGTACTTTAGAAGAGAAAGCAGATTGAAGTGCAAGACGACGAACTTTTTTCGGCATCGTGTAGCTGTAGCTGCGTGGTGTAGGACCGAATACAGTTCCACCGCCAACCCATTGTGGTGAACGGATAGACCCTTGACGTGCACGGCCTGTACCTTTTTGGCGCCATGGCTTACGGCCACCGCCGGATACTTCAGAACGTCCTTTTACTTTGTGTGTGCCCTGGCGAAGATTCGCGCGCTGCATCAACACAGTTTCGTGTAATACGTGAGTATTAGGTTCAATCCCAAATACGGCTTCATTTAGTTCGATTTCACCAACGTTAGAACCGCTTTGGTTTAATAGTGCTACTTTAGGCATGACATATCCTCCCTTCGTTAATTATTTGCTAGCCTTATTTGCACTTGTAATCTTAACGTAAGATTTTTTCGCGCCTGGTACATTACCTTTGACTAGAAGCAGGTTACGCTCAGCGTCTACTTTAACTACTTCAAGGTTTTGAAGAGTTACCTGCTCACCACCCATTTGTCCAGCAAGGCCTTTGCCTTTGAACACTTTGGATGGGTCTGCACCTTGTCCCATAGAACCGGAACGGCGGTGGAAACGGGAACCGTGTGTTTTAGGTCCAGTGGATTGGTTATGGCGCTTGATTGCACCTTGGAAACCTTTCCCTTTAGAAGTACCTGTCACATCGATTGCGTCACCAGCTTCAAACATATCTACCTTAACCTCTTGACCTAGTTCAAAGTCATCAAGGTTCGCATTACGGAATTCACGAACGTAGCGCTTAGGTGTTGTGTTTGCTTTGTCAGCGTGCCCTTGAGCAGCTTTCTTCAAACGGTTGGATTTTTCATCAGCAAATCCAAGCTGGATCGCTTCATAACCATCATTTTCTGTAGTTTTCTTTTGAAGAACTACGTTCGGCTCAGCCTGAATAACAGTTACAGGGATCAATTCACCGTTGTCAGAGAAAATCTGTGTCATGCCGACCTTGCGTCCTAAGATTCCTTTCGTCATCCGTTACACCTCCTATTATCTTAACGATTTATTATAGTTTAATCTCGATATCCACACCAGATGGTAGATCCAAACGCATTAGTGAATCAACAGTCTGTGGTGTTGGATTAACAATGTCAATCAGACGTTTGTGTGTGCGCATTTCGAACTGCTCACGAGAGTCTTTGTACTTGTGAGTCGCACGAAGTACTGTGTATACAGAACGCTCAGTTGGAAGCGGGATCGGACCAGACACTTCCGCGCCGGAACGCTTAGCTGTATCAACGATCTTCTCTGCAGACTGATCAAGAACTCTATGATCATACGCTTTTAAACGAATACGAATTTTTTCTTTTGCCATGATATTCCCTCCTTCTTCGCCCATTTTTAAAATAGACATTCTCCGCGAAAAAACTTGACCACCAGCCATGGCAAAGGGGCCGGGTGTGTCAACAACCTTTCGCTTCATCGCCTTTTATGACCAACATTATTTATTATAAAGAATAATCCAGGTCAATGCAAGGAAAAATCCATAAATAATTTATCTATGGACACTTTTACTATTATACTGATGTTTGCCGTACATTTCAACCGTCTCTTGCAGATCGACGGTGATCGGTTCTCCGCAAAAATTCCATTATATATTAAAACAAATTTGTACGATTGTTTCAAGTGATAACATAAAAAAAGCAGCAGCCGGATGGCTGCTGCTTTCTAAAATAAGAAAGATCTTATTTAGTGATTGTAGATACAACGCCTGAACCTACAGTACGTCCACCTTCACGGATAGAGAAACGAGTTCCGTCCTCGATCGCGATTGGGGAAATAAGTTCAACTGTCATTTCAACGTTGTCCCCAGGCATAACCATTTCTACGCCTTCAGGAAGTTGAATAACACCAGTTACGTCCGTAGTACGGAAGTAGAACTGTGGGCGGTAGTTAGAGAAGAATGGAGTGTGACGTCCACCTTCATCTTTAGCTAGTACATAAACTTCAGCTTTGAAGTTTGTGTGTGGTGTAATAGAACCAGGCTTAGCTAGTACTTGACCACGGTTGATGTCTTCACGCTTAACACCACGAAGAAGAGCACCGATGTTGTCGCCGGCTTCTGCATAGTCAAGAAGCTTACGGAACATTTCTACACCAGTTACGGCAGTCTTGAAGGATTCTTCAGCCATACCGATGATTTCAACTTCGTCACCGACTTTAACTTGTCCACGCTCAACACGGCCAGTTGCTACTGTACCACGGCCAGTGATAGAGAATACGTCCTCAACCGGCATCATGAATGGCTTGTCAGTGTCACGGTCTGGAGTTGGGATGTGCTCGTCAACAGCGTCCATAAGGTCGTAGATTGCCTGCTCATATTTCTCTTCGCCTTCAAGAGCTTTAAGAGCGGAACCGCTGATTACTGGTACATCGTCACCAGGGAAGTCATATTCAGATAGAAGATCACGAACTTCCATTTCAACTAGTTCAAGAAGCTCTTCGTCGTCTACCATGTCAACTTTGTTCAAGAATACAACGATAGCTGGTACACCTACGTTTTTAGAAAGCAGGATGTGCTCACGAGTTTGTGGCATTGGACCGTCAGCTGCAGATACAACCAAGATCGCGCCGTCCATTTGAGCAGCACCAGTGATCATGTTCTTAACGTAGTCAGCGTGACCTGGGCAGTCAACGTGTGCATAGTGACGAGTTTCTGTTTCGTACTCAACGTGTGCAGTGGAGATAGTGATTCCACGCTCACGCTCTTCAGGAGCACCGTCGATCATGTCGTATGCCATAGCTTCACCAGAACCTGATTTCTTATGAAGAACAGTAGTGATCGCTGCAGTTAGAGTAGTTTTACCGTGGTCAACGTGTCCAATTGTACCAATGTTAACGTGGGACTTGGACCGGTCGAATTTTTCTTTACCCATTGTATATTTCCTCCTTTAGATAAGTAACAATTATAGTTTAAGATTTATATGCAGCTCAGGAGTGTCAGCCACTCCTAAGCTTACATTACAAGTTATACTGTAACTTGTTTAAAAAATCAATTATTGTCCAGAATTTTTCTTGATGATTTCCTCAGAGATGCTCTTCGGAACTTCTTCGTAGTGGTCGAAGTGCATTGTATATGTTCCGCGGCCCTGAGTGTTGGAACGCAACGCTGTTGCATAACCGAACATTTCAGAAAGTGGAACGAATGCTTTAACCACCTGTGCATTACCACGAGTTTCCATACCTTCCACACGTCCACGACGGGAAGTTACGTCACCCATGATATCGCCCATGTATTCCTCAGGAATAACAACTTCTACTTTCATCATTGGTTCAAGTAGAACAGGCTTACACTTGTTTTTCGCCTCTTTAAGTGCCATGGAAGCAGCAACTTTAAAGGCCATTTCGTTGGAGTCGACATCGTGGTAGGAACCGTCATAAAGCGTTGCTTTGATGTCTACCATTGGGTAGCCGGCCAATACACCATTCTCCAAGGATTCTTTAATACCTTGTTCAACGGATGGAATGTATTCACGCGGTACAACACCACCAACAATCTTGTTGACGAATTCGAAACCAGCGCCTTCTTTGTTCGGCTCGAACTCAACCCATACGTGACCGAATTGTCCACGACCACCGGATTGACGTACGAACTTACCTTCCACTTGTGCACTAGCGCGGAATGTTTCGCGGTAGGCAACCTGTGGAGCACCAATGTTCGCTTCAACTTTGAACTCACGCTTCAGGCGGTCAACGATGATGTCAAGGTGAAGCTCACCCATACCAGCGATGATCGTTTGTCCTGTTTCAACGTTAGTTTCAGTCTGGAACGTTGGATCTTCTTCCGCAAGCTTACCAAGGGCAATTGCCATTTTATCTTGGTCAGCTTTGGATTTAGGCTCGATAGCTACAGAGATTACCGGTTCAGGGAACTCCATAGATTCAAGGATGACAAGGCTCTTCTCATCACATAGAGTGTCACCTGTACCCGTGTCTTTAAGACCTACCGCACCAGCGATATCACCAGCATATACTGTGGAAATCTCCTCACGGGAGTTTGCGTGCATCTGCAGGATACGACCTACACGCTCACGCTTATCCTTCGTGGAGTTTTTCACGTATGAACCAGCGGAAAGTGTTCCGGAATATACACGGAAGAATGTCAATTTACCAACGTACGGGTCTGTGGCAACTTTAAACGCCAGACCGGAGAATGGCTCGTTGTCATCAGCTTTACGTACAATGTGCTCTTCCGTTTGTGGTACGTGACCTTCAATTGGAGGTACATCCAATGGAGATGGTAGATAATCGATAACACCATCAATTAGAAGCTGTACACCTTTGTTCTTGAAGGCAGAACCACAGAAGACTGGGTAGAAGTCAACACTTAGAGTAGCTGTACGGATAGCCGCCTTAAGCTGTTCGTTCGTGATTTCTTCTCCCTCCAGATACTGCATCATCAAGTCTTCATCAAGTTCAGCAACAGCTTCTACAAGCTTGCCGCGGTACTCTTCAGCCTGATCTTTGTAGTCATCTGGAATTGGGCGTGCTTCTGCACGAGTACCCAGGTCATCCATGTAGTAGTAGGCTTCCATCGTTACAAGGTCGATGATTCCTTCGAATTCATCTTCCGCACCGATAGGAAGTTGAACAGCTGCAGCATTTGCACCAAGGCGGTCTTTCAACGTGCCAAGGGAGTAAATGAAGTCAGCTCCTACTTTGTCCATTTTGTTAACGAACACGATACGTGGAACACCGTACGTAGTAGCCTGGCGCCAAACAGTTTCTGTTTGAGGCTCAACACCGGATTGGGCGTCAAGAACAGCTACGGAACCATCAAGCACACGCAGGGAACGCTCAACTTCAACAGTGAAGTCTACGTGTCCAGGAGTGTCAATGATGTTGATACGGTGGTCTCTCCACTGAGCAGTAGTAGCGGCGGAAGTGATTGTAATTCCGCGCTCCTGTTCCTGCTCCATCCAGTCCATTTGGGAAGCTCCTTCGTGAGTTTCACCAATTTTGTGGATACGTCCTGTGTAGAAAAGAATACGCTCAGTCGCCGTTGTTTTACCAGCGTCGATGTGAGCCATGATCCCGATATTCCGGGTCTTTTCCAAGGAGAACTCTCTAGCCATGAATCTTTCTCCTTCCTGTTTGAACAGTTATTTTTTTGGTGATTACCAACGGTAGTGAGCGAATGCTTTGTTCGCTTCTGCCATTTTGTGCATTTCTTCGCGGCGTTTAACGGAAGCACCAGTGTTATTCGCTGCATCAAGAATTTCGTTAGCAAGGCGCTCTTCCATCGTTTTCTCTCCGCGTAGACGCGCATAGTTTACGATGAAACGAAGACCTAGAGCCTGACGACGTTCTGGACGAACTTCAACTGGTACCTGGTAGTTGGAACCACCTACACGACGTGCGCGTACCTCCAATACAGGCATAACATTCTTCATTGCTTCGTCGAATGCTTCCATCGCATCGTTTCCGCTGCGCTCCTGAACAAGTTCAAAAGCTTTATAAAGAATCTTTTGAGCTTTTCCGCGCTGACCGTCAACCATGATCTGGTTGATCAAACGAGTAACAAGTTTAGAGTTATACATTGGATCTGGCAACACATCACGTTTTGCTACTGGACCTTTACGTGGCATATGTTCCCCTCCCTTCTCACAAATGTTTTAGTTTATATTAAGCGATACTTTCATATCGTTTATTTTTTAGCTTTTGGCTTTTTAGTACCGTACTTGGAGCGGCCCTGCATACGACCGTCAACACTTGAAGTATCAAGTGCACCACGTACGATGTGGTAACGCACACCCGGCAAGTCTTTAACTTTACCGCCACGGATAAGAACAACACTGTGCTCTTGAAGGTTGTGGCCGATACCAGGGATATAAGCGTTAACCTCAAGCTGGTTAGTCAAACGAACACGTGCATATTTACGAAGTGCAGAGTTCGGTTTCTTCGGTGTCATTGTACCAACACGTGTGCAGACACCACGTTTTTGTGGAGCAGCTAGATCTGTCATACGCTTTTTCATGCTGTTATAGCCTTTGTTCAAAGCTGGAGAGTTCGTCTGCTTTGTTTTGCTCACGCGTCCTTTACGTACCAATTGGTTAATAGTTGGCATGGTTGTATCCTCCCTTCATTTTTTAATACCACACATCCAGGTGGTTCATAAAAAGGCAAAAAACAAAGCTTTCGCGTTTGAACGCCAAAACTTTATTGCTTTATCGCCACTGTAGCCGCACCAACGTCAATACCGCATGCATTCCCGAGTTCATCCATAGAAGGAACCCGTGTATGGGGAATGTTCAGTTGCCGGGCCAGTTCAGCTACTTTTAGTGTCATGGACTGATCGGCATCGTCAGCCGTTATGACCTCGTTCACTTCACCATTTTTCATGGCTTTCAGTGTCTGTTTCGTTCCAATAATGATATCGGAACCAGCCTGTGCTACTTTTTCATAAGACATCTTCATATCCTCCAAAGTAACAAGGATAAATGGAAGCACCTTGATAATATTATCACTCACCCAAATGCATGTCAACTGCATTCGGGTGAGATTTTTAGTGCTTCCTTCTTTTTTACCCTTTGTTAGCATCTACTTCTCTTTTTATGGCTGCGTTACCTCTTCAGGTGTGGCTGAAGTTTCGGTCTGCGCACCCTCGGATTGTGCCTGAATCTTGCGGTAGCGGGTCATACCCGTACCTGCAGGAACAAGTTTACCGATAATTACGTTCTCTTTCAAGCCGAGCAGTTCGTCACGCTTACCTTTAATGGCTGCATCTGTCAGGACACGAGTCGTTTCCTGGAAGGATGCGGCGGACAAGAAGCTGTCTGTTTCAAGAGACGCTTTCGTAATACCCAGGATGACCGGACGGCCGACTGCCGGCTGACCACCTTCCATGAGTACTTTCTGGTTGGCTTCTTTAAATTGGTGAATTTCAAGAAGGGATCCAGGTAGAACATCTGTGTCACCAGAATCAAGTACGCGTACTTTGCGGAGCATTTGACGGACCATAACTTCCACGTGTTTATCAGAAATTTCTACACCCTGCATACGGTATACTTTCTGAACTTCTTTAAGAAGATATTCCTGTACTCCGTCAAGCCCTTTGATCGTCAACAACTCTTTCGGATCGATAGAACCTTCAGTCAACGCATCTCCGGATTTCACTTCGTCTCCAACACTTACTTTCATACGTGCACCATATGGAGCTGTGTAGGAACGGGATTCAACCGCACCCTGGACAACGATCTCCTGTTTCTCTTTCACTTCATTCACTTCGTGGACAGTACCGTCAATTTCAGTGATGACAGCCTGACCTTTCGGATTACGAGCCTCCACGATCTCCTGGATACGAGGAAGACCTTGTGTAATATCGTCTCCGGCTACACCGCCTGTGTGGAAGGTACGCATTGTAAGCTGTGTACCCGGCTCACCGATGGATTGTGCTGCGATAATACCGACAGCTTCTCCAACTTCCACCTCATCACCAGTGGCAAGGTTTCGGCCGTAACACTTCTTACATACGCCGTGCTTCGTATTACAAGTAAACGCAGTACGGATGACAACGTCCTTGATACCGGAATCTTCGATCTGCTTCGCAGTATCTTCAGAAATGACTTCATTTCTCTCTGCAAGAACATGGCCTGTTTCAGGGTGTTCAATTTTCTGGAACGCTGTACGACCAATCAGACGGTCGATCAACGGTTCGATGATTTCAGTGCCTTCCTGAAGGGCGGAAACAGTCAGACCGCGGTCTGTTCCACAATCATCTTCACGGACAATGACGTCCTGGGCAACGTCTACAAGACGACGAGTCAGATAACCTGAGTCGGCAGTCTTAAGGGCCGTATCGGCAAGACCTTTACGTGCACCGTGTGTGGAGATGAAGTATTCAAGTACTGTCAGACCCTCACGGAAACTGGACTTGATTGGTAGTTCAATGATTCGTCCAGCCGGGTTGGCCATCAGACCACGCATACCCGCAAGCTGCGTAAAGTTAGAGGCGTTACCACGGGCTCCGGAATCACTCATCATGAAGATCGGGTTACGTGGATCGAGGGATTTCATCAGACGGTTCTGAATGTCATCCTTCGCTGCACCCCAGATTTCGATAACTCGGTCATAACGTTCTTCCTCGGTGATCAAACCGCGGCGGAACTGCTTCATGACCTTATCGACTTTCTTCTGACCTTCATCAAGAATTTCCTGTTTCTCCGGAAGTACGACGACGTCGGATACACCGACTGTAATACCAGCCTTCGTAGAATAAGCAAAACCAAGGTCCTTCATACGGTCAAGCATCTTGGACGTTTCACTGATGGAGAAGCGTTTGAACACTTCCGCGATGATGTCTCCAAGGATGCCTTTTTTGAATGGAGGGACTTCATCGCGCTTGGCAATTTCTGCGCGGATGTCTGTTCCATTTTCAACAAAGTAATGATCCGGAGTCTTGATTTCCAGGTTTTCTTTCGTCGGTTCATTAATATAAGGGAAAGAACTAGGCAGCATTTCGTTGAAGATCAACTTACCGACCGTAGTCAGAAGAAGCTGCTGGTTCTGTTTTTCTGTAAATGTTTCGTTATTCAAGGAACTTGCCTGAACGGCTACACGTGTGTGCAGGTGGGCATAACCATTTTGGTAAGCCATCAGCGCTTCGTTCAAGTCCTTGAAGAACATACCCTCTCCTACTGCGTTGGTACGCTCAAGAGTGAGGTAGTAGTTACCAAGTACCATATCCTGTGACGGCGTAACAACCGGTTTTCCGTCTTTCGGGTTCAGGATATTCTGAGCCGCAAGCATCAGGATACGTGCTTCAGCCTGAGCTTCTGAGGACAATGGTACGTGCACGGCCATCTGGTCACCGTCAAAGTCAGCGTTGTATGCCGTACATACGAGTGGGTGCAGACGAATGGCGCGTCCTTCTACAAGCGTTGGTTCAAATGCTTGGATACCAAGGCGGTGAAGCGTTGGTGCACGGTTAAGAAGAACCGGGTGCTCTTTAATGACATCTTCAAGAACGTCCCATACTTCATGGTGGACACGTTCAATCTTACGTTTCGCTGACTTGATGTTGTGAGCAAGTCCACGGGAAACCAATTCCTTCATAACGAAAGGCTTGAACAATTCAAGAGCCATTTCCTTCGGAAGACCACACTGGTACATTTTCAGAGATGGTCCAACAACGATAACGGAACGTCCGGAATAGTCAACACGCTTACCAAGAAGGTTTTGACGGAAACGTCCCTGCTTCCCTTTCAACATGTGGGAAAGAGATTTAAGCGGACGGTTACCAGGACCTGTAACCGGTCGGCCGCGGCGTCCGTTATCAATAAGGGCGTCGACAGCTTCCTGCAGCATACGTTTCTCGTTCTGAACGATGATCGTAGGAGCTCCAAGATCCAATAGACGCTTCAGACGGTTGTTACGGTTAATCACACGACGGTAAAGGTCGTTCAAATCAGATGTGGCGAAGCGTCCACCATCCAGCTGCACCATCGGGCGCAGTTCTGGAGGGATGACAGGAAGGACATCCAGAATCATCCATGACGGATCGTTACCAGAGTGACGGAAGGATTCCAACACTTCCAGGCGCTTGATCGCACGTGTGCGTCGCTGACCCTGAGCGGTTTTCAGTTCTTCCTTCAACGTGTCTACTTCTCCATCCAAGTCGATATCGAAAAGAAGTTTGCGGATGGCTTCAGCACCCATAGCAGCCTGGAAGCCTTGTCCGAACTTCTCACGGTATGAACGGTACTCTTTTTCAGATAGCAGCTGCTTCTTCTCAAGAGCCGTCTCGCCTGGGTCGGTCACGATATAAGCGGCGAAGTAAATCACTTCTTCAAGCGCTCTTGGTGACATATCCAGTACAAGTCCCATACGGCTTGGGATACCTTTGAAGTACCAGATGTGAGAGACAGGGGCAGCTAGTTCAAGGTGCCCCATACGCTCACGGCGTACTTTTGCTTTTGTTACTTCTACACCACAGCGGTCACAAACGACGCCCTTATAACGGACGCGTTTGTATTTTCCACAGTGACATTCCCAGTCTTTTTGAGGCCCGAAGATTCGCTCACAGAAAAGACCGTCTTTCTCTGGTTTCAACGTACGATAGTTGATCGTTTCCGGCTTTTTAACCTCACCATAGGACCAAGAACGAATCTTATCCGGTGAAGCGAGGCCTATTTTCATATACTCAAAGTTGTTTACATCTAGCAAGGGGCCTACCTCCCTTTCAGTATCCAGGTTTTACCCTAAGCTTAGAACACGAGCGACAGCAGTGTTTCTAACTTAATCGTCTAAGTTCAAATTCTCGGATTCTTTGGTTTGCTCTTCTTCGATATCGCGCATTTCAATCTCTTCCTCATCACCGGAGAGAATCTTCACATCCATACCAAGACTTTGAAGTTCCTTGATAAGAACCTTGAAGGATTCCGGTACACCAGGTTCCGGTACGTTATCTCCTTTGACGATGGCTTCGTATGTCTTCACACGACCAACAACGTCATCGGATTTAACTGTCAGGATTTCCTGCAGGGTATAGGCAGCACCATATGCTTCAAGAGCCCATACCTCCATCTCACCGAAACGCTGACCACCGAATTGCGCTTTACCACCAAGTGGCTGCTGCGTAACCAATGAATATGGTCCAGTTGAACGGGCGTGAAGTTTATCATCAACCATGTGCGCCAGTTTGATCATGTACATGACTCCGACGGATACACGGTTATCAAACGGATCACCGGTACGTCCATCATACAGGATCGTTTTCGCATCACGGGCCATGCCTGCTTCCTGTAACGTTTCCCATACGTCTTCCTCACGGGCACCGTCAAATACCGGCGTAGCAATTCTTTCACCCATCAAACGAGCCGCCATACCCATGTGCAGCTCCAGCACCTGACCGATGTTCATACGGGAAGGTACACCAAGTGGGTTCAACATGATATCAACCGGTGTTCCATCTGGAAGGAACGGCATGTCCTCTTCCGGAAGAATCTTGGAAATAACACCTTTGTTACCGTGACGTCCGGCCATCTTATCGCCTTCAGAAATCTTACGTTTCTGAACGATATAGACACGGATCAGCTGGTTCACTCCTGGTGGAAGCTCATCTCCGTCTTCACGGTTGAAGATTTTCACATCAAGCACGATACCACCGGCACCGTGAGGTACACGAAGGGACGTATCACGGACTTCACGAGCTTTTTCACCGAAGATGGCATGAAGAAGGCGTTCTTCTGCAGATAGCTCGGTTACCCCTTTTGGCGTAACTTTACCAACAAGAAGATCTCCGTCACTAACTTCCGCACCAACACGGATGATTCCGCGGTCATCCAGATCACGAAGTGCGTCTTCACCAACGTTAGGAATATCACGAGTGATTTCTTCTGGTCCAAGCTTCGTATCACGAGCTTCGGATTCATATTCTTCAATGTGAATGGATGTGTATACATCATCTTTTACAAGGCGCTCACTCATAATGATCGCATCCTCGTAGTTGTAACCATCCCATGTCATGAAGGCAACAAGCGGGTTCTGTCCAAGAGCCAGCTCACCCATATCCATGGATGGACCATCGGCAAGGATTTCCCCTTTTGTCACACGATCACCTTTAGAAACAATCGGACGCTGGTTATAGCAGCTTCCCTGGTTGGAACGGATAAACTTCTGAAGGCGGTAGCGGTCAAGATCGCCCTCAACCTCTTTGCCATCTACTTCAGAAATACGGCGGACGCGGACTTCTTTCGCTTCCACACGCTCGACGATTCCTTCGTGCTTACAAATAACAGCAGCACCGGAGTCTTTACCAGATACATATTCCATACCTGTACCTACAAGAGGAGCATCCGGCTTAAGCAATGGTACAGCTTGACGCTGCATGTTCGCACCCATCAATGAACGGTTGGAGTCATCGTTCTCAAGGAAAGGAATACATGCCGTCGCAGCTGATACAACCTGCTTCGGAGATACGTCCATGTAGTCAAGGCGGTCACGGGCTACGACCGTGTTCTCCCCGCGGAAACGTGCGATAACTTCTTCATCTGTGAAGGCGCCATCGTCATCAAGCTTCGCGTTCGCCTGAGCCACCACGTAATTATCTTCCTCATCGGCAGTCAAGTAGTCGATTTGCGCTGTTACTTTATTCGTATCCGGATCAACACGACGATACGGCGTTTCGATAAAGCCGAACTCGTTTACTTTCGCATAGGATGAAAGGGAGTTGATCAATCCGATGTTCGGACCTTCCGGTGTTTCGATCGGACACATACGCCCGTAGTGGGAATAGTGTACGTCACGAACTTCAAATCCTGCACGTTCACGAGTTAAACCACCTGGTCCAAGGGCGGAAAGACGACGTTTGTGTGTCAATTCCGCAAGCGGGTTGGTCTGGTCCATGAACTGGGAAAGCTGTGAGCTTCCGAAGAACTCTTTAATGGACGCAATAACCGGGCGAATGTTAATCAACTGCTGTGGTGTAATCGATGATGTGTCCTGGATGGACATACGCTCACGAACCACACGCTCCATACGGGAAAGACCAATACGGAACTGGTTCTGAAGCAGTTCACCTACAGAGCGCAGACGACGGTTACCAAGGTGGTCAATGTCATCTGTTCCGCCTACATCATGCAGCAGGTTGAAGAAGTAACTGATCGAAGAAAGAATGTCAGCAGGAGTAATGTTCTTCACATCACGGTCAATGTTGGCATTGCCGATAACGTTGATGGAACGCTCCCCTTCCGGATCAGTCGGGTCAACGATCTTAACGGACTGTACTTGGATCGGATCTTCAAGAACACCTTCAACAGGGTCAAGCGTCTCTTCACTCAACGTACCTTCCTGATCATCGAAGTAAGGGATCAGTTTATTCAGAAGACGGCGGTCAATTTTATCGCCTTTTTCAGCGATGACTTCGCCTGTTTCCTCATCGACCAGCGTCTCCGCCAGTGTCTGGTTGAACAAACGGTCCTTAATATGAAGCTTTTTGTTCATTTTATATCGTCCAACACGCGCTAGGTCATAGCGTTTTGGATCGAAGAACCGGGAAACCAGCAAGCTTTTCGCGTTCTCTACTGTAGGCGGCTCACCAGGGCGCAGACGCTCGTAGATTTCAAGCAGGGCTTTCTCGGTAGTCTCCGTGTTATCTTTCTCAAGCGTGTTCTTCAAGTATTCGTTATCGCCGATAAGATCAATGATCTCCTGGTCGGTACCGAATCCTAAAGCACGCAGCAGAACTGTAATCGGCAGTTTACGCGTACGGTCAATACGTACGTGCACAACGTCTTTGGCATCTGTTTCAAATTCCAGCCACGCTCCGCGGTTTGGAATAACGGTTGCCGTATAGCCGCGTTTACCATTCTTATCAATTTTCTTGTTAAAGTACACACTCGGAGAGCGGACGAGCTGAGATACGATGACACGTTCAGCACCGTTGATTACGAAGGTACCTGTGTCTGTCATCAATGGGAAGTCACCCATGAATACTTCCTGCTCTTTCACTTCACCTGTCTCATTGTTAAGAAGGCGTACTTTCACTCGAAGTGGTGCGTTATATGTTACATCGCGATCCTTTGACTCATCGACTGGATACTTTGGTTCGCCAAGGCTGTAGTCTACGAATTCAAGCGATAGATTACCTGTGAAATCTTCGATAGGGGAAATGTCCTGAAACATTTCCTTCAACCCTTCTTTTAAGAACCAATCGTAAGAAGCGGTTTGAATTTCAATCAGGTTCGGTAGCTCTAATACCTCACTGATACGTGCATAACTTCTGCGCTGGCGGTGTCGTCCATACTGAACTAGTTGACCTGTCAACTGATTCACCCCTCAAATCAAGCATTTTAATAACGAAAAAAGGGTCCGGCAAGACATGCCGAACAGGCTTGCGGTTGATCTTGCCACAAGCATATTTAAACATCTACAGCAATTGCAGATGGTGATTCTTCATTTCTCTCTAACGTTAGACAAAAAAGAAAAAGGCTTTTCATACATAAAAACCTCATTTACTTTCAGCGTTCGATTTTACCATTCTGACCATCCCGCAAGTTTTTTATACGATTTCGAAAAAAAGACTTGACAGATTTCAGATATATTGGCATTTTTCAATACTAGCACAAGTGAATACGCTAGTCAATCTTTTTTGCTCTGAGAATATAATAGCCTTTCTGTTTCAGAACGACTTCGGATTCCCCGAACAATTCTTCAAGCTTCTGCTTCGCAGACGGCGCTCCCTGCTTCTTCTGAATAACCACCCATATTTCTCCTCCCGGCACCAGGGCCTTCGACGCCTCTTCAAACATCGCGTGGACGACCGGCTTACCGGCACGAATGGGCGGATTGGTCAAAACAGCAGCAAACTTCCTGTCCTGCACACCTTGAAGGCGATCGCTCTCCAAAATGGTTACATTATCAACTTCATTGGCAGCCGCATTCTTTTCTGCGAGATGGAGAGCCCGTTCATTTACATCCACCATCACAAAACAGCGGTCACTAAAAGCTTTCGCGAGAGACAGCCCGATAGGACCATACCCGCAGCCAAGATCAAGGATTTCTCCTTCCACTTCCGGAAGCTGAAATGCATCAATCAGCACTCTAGACCCGAAGTCTACTTCATTTTTGGAAAAGACGGCATGATCTGTTGTAAAGGAAAACGGGAAACCTTTCAGTTCAAAGGACCACGTCTTTTCTTCACTCGCCGCTAATGTCTTTTTTGAATAATAATGCTCCGACATATTCGAACACCTTCTCCATTGTCTGAATTTTAGAGAATAAAAAGTCTATTAAGAAAAAGAAAGCCCGCCGATATATCAGCGAGCTTTTCTCCAAGGTTTTCCTTACTTAAGTTCGATAGTAGCGCCTGCTTCTTCAAGCTGAGATTTGATTTCTTCAGCTTCTTCTTTAGAAACGCCTTCTTTGATCGCGCTTGGAGCACCATCAACCATTTCTTTAGCGTCTTTAAGACCAGCACCAGTGATTTCGCGTACAGCTTTAACCACTTTGATCTTAGAAGAACCAGCAGATTCTAGTACTACATCAAATTCAGTTTGCTCTTCGGCAGCTTCAGCACCACCAGCAGGAGCACCAGCAGCTACAGGGGCTGCAGCAGATACACCAAATTCTTCTTCAATTGCTTTAACTAGGTCGTTAAGCTCAAGAACAGACATTTCTTTAATCGCTTCGATAATTTGTTCGTTAGACATGAGAAATTTCCTCCTTAGTTTTGTTGTTTTATTTTAAACGAATGCTAACTTACGCACTTTCTTCTTCTTTTTGATCCGCGACCGCCTGCGTAGCATAAGCGAAGTTGCGGATTGGAGCTTGTAGTACGCTTAGGAACATAGATACAAGACCCTCGTAGTTTGGAAGGTTGGCAACTTCTTTGATCTGCTCAAGAGTTGCGACCTGGCCTTCTACTACACCGCCCTTGATTTCAAGATCTTCATGATCTTTAGCGAAGTTGTTAAGGATTCTAGCAGGAGCTACCGCATCTTCTGCGTGGAAAGCAATTGCTGTTGGTCCTTGCAATACTTCATCAAGGTCAGATAGTTCAACTTCTGCAGCCGCACGGCGAATCATAGTGTTTTTATGCACTTTGTATTCTACGCCGGCTTCACGAAGCTGATTACGAAGTTCAGTGACTTCAGCTACATCAAGACCGCGGTAATCTACTAATACAGCAGATTTACTGTTGCGGAACTTTTCAGCTAGATCAGATACAATCTGTTTCTTCTGTTCGATAATACCGCTCATCGTTCCACCTCCTATTGACTTTTCATCATACCGTTCGAAGGTTTTCTTAATAAAGAAAAACACCCCCACATAGACATGGAGGTGTTTTCCATAAAGCAGGGCATATGGCGCTGCTTTATTTTATATCACACACCTCGGCAGGAATTTAAGCGGAAGACCGCCCCTGCTGTCTACGGTATAACGTATTCTTTTTATACAACGCTATTTAGTATAAAACACTAATAACGGAAAGTCAACACTTTTTATTACTTCGTGTAAGCAGAAACGTCTACTTTGATTCCAGGCCCCATCGTAGATGAAACAGCAGCGTTACGCATATAAGTTCCCTTAGCAGCCTGTGGCTTCGCTTTAACCAATGCATCTGTAATGGCAGCGAAGTTTTCAGCCAGTTTTTCTTCATCGAAAGAAGACTTACCGATTGGAACGTGAATGTTTGCTGCTTTATCAACGCGGTACTCTACTTTACCAGCTTTGATTTCGTTCACAGCTTTTTCAACTTCGAACGTTACCGTACCGGTTTTAGGGTTTGGCATAAGACCTTTTGGTCCAAGTACACGACCAAGTTTACCAACTTCAGCCATCATGTCTGGTGTTGCAACAACAACATCAAAATCGAACCAGCCTTGGTTGATTTGGTTAATCAAGTCCTGCTCTCCTACGTAGTCTGCACCAGCAGCTTCAGCTTCCTTCGCTTTATCACCTTTAGCGAAAACAAGCACACGCTGGGATTTACCTGTACCGTGTGGAAGCACCATCGCGCCACGGATCTGCTGATCCGCTTTTTTAGGGTCTACACCCAGACGGAAAGCTGCTTCAACAGTTTCATCAAAGTTAGCTTTTGAAGTTTCTTTTACAAGCTTGATCGCTTCCTGCACATCGTAAGCTTTTGTACGGTCAACAAGTTTTTGAAGTTCTTGCTGCTTTTTCGTTTTTTTAGCCATTTTAATTTCCTCCTCTTGTGGTTTTAACGGATTTTCCTCCCACGAATAAAGGTTGCGAAAGAGTCACAAGCTCCATTTCCGCAACCTTCTCCTATCTCCATGTGACGCTGTGGGATTAGTCTTCGATTGTGATTCCCATGCTGCGCGCTGTACCTTCAACCATGCGCATAGCAGCTTCAACGTCAGCCGCATTTAAATCAGGCATTTTCGTTTCTGCGATTTCGCGAACTTGGTCACGTTTAACAGAAGCAACTTTGTTACGGTTCGGCTCACCGGAACCTGATTCAATACCAGCCGCTTTCTTAAGAAGAACAGCAGCAGGTGGAGTTTTAGTAACGAATGTAAATGAGCGGTCCTCATATACGGTAATTTCAACCGGAATAATCGTACCCGCCTGTTCCTGCGTACGAGCGTTAAACTCTTTACAGAAACCCATGATATTGATACCTGCTTGACCTAGTGCCGGTCCTACTGGCGGCGCTGGGTTAGCTTTACCCGCAGGGATTTGAAGCTTAACTACGTTAATTACTTTTTTAGCCACGAGACACACCTCCTTAAAGTCCGTGATGTGGTAATAGGGATTCACCCTCCCACTCCATTGCGATATGCAAAAACCTGTATTTTACAGGGCGCATATAGAACATAAAAATTCTAGCATCTTTAACTCTAATATGCAAGGGGAGAGATGAATTTTATAATTTTTCGATTTGAGTGAAGTCCAACTCGACCGGCGTTTCACGTCCGAACATATTGACGTGGACTTTAACCTTCTGCTTATCTGTGTCAATGTATTCGATCGTACCGGTGAAGTTGGCAAAAGGCCCATCTGTTACTGTAACACTTTCCTTCACCTCAAAGTCAACCTCTGCCTTCGGCTGTTCGTTCATACCCATCCGCTTAAGGACGGTTTCTACTTCCTCTGGGAGTAGAGGAATCGGCTTGGATCCTGAGCCTGTGGAGCCGACGAATCCGGTTACACCCGGTGTGTTCCGAACGACATACCAGGAATCATCCGTCATAACCATTTCCGCAAGAACATAGCCTGGGAAGACCTTCTTCTTCGCGATTTTCTTTTTGCCGTTTTTAATTTCAGCTTCCTCGTCTTCCGGGACAAGAACACGGAAGATTTTATCTTCCATACCCATTGACTCCACGCGCTTTTCAAGGTTTGTCTTCACCTTATTCTCATAACCTGAGTACGTGTGCACTACATACCATCTTTTTTCCATAATCACAGGACAAGTGCTTGCCCTTCCCTCCCTTGTATTAGAGTGATGAAAAATTCTCCAACATGAAAAAACCCGCGGAACGGGTTTTTTGTAAGTCTATCTCCTATTATAGCATAAAATCCACTCTACTATTCTTGAGCAATGAGTTCAAGCACCTGGGAAATCCCAAGATCAACAATAGCAAAGAACACAGCTACGAAAGCGACCGTTCCGAGAACGGTAATGGTGTAACGCGTCAATTCCTGACCCTTCGGCCAGCTGACCTTCTTCATCTCCCGTGCTACATTCTTGAAGAACTTAAACATGCTGCAATACCCCCAAACTTGCGCCATCCGGCTGCTTCTCTACTTTGTCTCCCGGTGCAACGTGTGTTTCCCACAGTTTTTGCAGAACTTACGTACCTCGAGACGTTCAGATTGGTTGGAACGATTTGTATATGAACTATAATTTCGATTGAGACATTCTGTACAAGCTAATATTACTTTTTTCCGCATTTCCGTCGCCTCTCTTTTAAGAGGTTTACACATACTCATTTAATGTAGCATTCAAAGGTTACGGTGTCAATGCAGCGTTCAGAGCGTGATTTCACTGATCTCCAGGTACTTTTCAAGCTTCCTCTTCACCCGCTGCAGCGCATTATCAATAGACTTCACGTGTCTGTCGAGCTCTATTGAAATTTCCTGATAGGAGCGTCCATCCAGGTACAATGTAAGAACCTTTCTTTCAAGGTCGCTCAGCAGTTCGGACATTTTCTCTTCCATATCAGCGAATTTTTCTTTATTCACAATTAATTCCTGAGGGTCAATGGCTTTGGAACCGGCGATGACATCAAGCAGGGTTCTGTCTGATTCTTCATCATATATCGGCTTGTCCAAAGAAACGTAGGAGTTTAATGGGATATGCTTCTGTCTGGTGGCGGTTTTAATGGCGGTGATAATCTGACGGGTGACACACAGTTCTGCGAATGCTTTAAAAGACGAGAGTCTGCCTTCACGATAATCGCGGATGGCTTTGTAAAGGCCTATCATACCTTCCTGAACAATATCTTCTCTGTCGGCTCCAATAAGAAAGTAGGTTCGAGCCTTTGCGCGCACAAAATTCTTGTACTTATTGATCAAATAGTCAAGCGCCTGGACCTGTCCTTGATTAATCCTCTCAACGATCGCTTCATCATCAAGCTTGCTAAGATCCAACTCACTGCTGCTTTTCTCCGTTTGTAAGATGCTCACACAGGATCCCTCCGACCGTGCTACCTAAATATAGCAATATTATACAGTAAGCGCTTGAAAAGCGTCAACAAGTTGTCAGAATTATTTATCTCCTCGCCGCCATTTCTCAAAGAGTTCCCGCATTTCTTTATTGATGGGAATCTTGGATTGATACGGGTACAAGTTATGGTTTTCTACGTCTTTTTCAATCTGGTTTTCTATATTCCGCACTTCAATATAAAGCTCGCGGGCCGATTTCCGGAAAGCTCCCTGGCCGAAGATCGTACGCTGCTCGGCATAATCCGATGTCGCCACATACACCTGTGTGCGGACATCGTTTAAGTCACCTGCTAATTTTTCGATACGTTCATCCGCCGTTTCATTTTCTTTTGTAAAGATGACTTCCACTTTGTAATTTTTATGTTTTTTTTCAAGACCACGGACATGATAGGCGTCGAATACGATAATGATCCTGTCACCGGTGTAGGATTGATACTCCGCCATCATTTCGATTAACAGATCCCGGGCCTGGCCGAGATCCTTATCCCTTAATTTCACCAGTTCCGGCCAGGCTCCGATCATGTTGTAGCCGTCAACAATTAATACAACCATCCGTCACTCACCCAGCGGATGCCGTTTGCGATGGACTTCGTACATAAGCAGAGATGCCGCAACGGAAGCATTCAACGAAGTTACTTTACCAGCCATCGGCAGGCTGACGGTCCAGTCGCATTTGTCTTTTGTCAGGCGGCTCATACCACGGCCTTCACTTCCAATCACAAGGGCAATCGGCATGCTGCCGTCCAGCTGTCTGTAATCCTCTGTACCCTCTGCATCTGTGCCGACAACCCAGACGAACCGTTCCTTCAGTTCATCAATCGTACGTGCCAGGTTGGTGACACGTGCAACCGGGATGTATTCGATCGCTCCTGTCGACGTTTTTGCCACAGTGGCCGTAAGAGCAACGGACCGGCGTTTGGGAATGATGACGCCATGAGCCCCGGCTGCATCTGCTGTACGCAGGATGGACCCAAGATTATGGGGATCTTCAATTTCATCACAGATAATGAAAAACGGTGCCTCTCCTTTTTCCTCCGCTTTGGCAAACAGGTCTTCAATGTCGGCATAGTCATAAGCCGCAACGGAAGCTGCTACACCCTGGTGGCTGCCGTCCACGAGCTGGTCAATTTTTTTCTTCGGTACCTTCTGAACGTTGACTCCCTGTTCTTTAGCCAGCTGCTCCAACTTTTTGAAAGCCTGGTACTGGAGCTGATCGGATACCATCACCTTGTTGATGGAGCGTCCGGACCGCAGCGCTTCCTGCACCGGGTTTTTCCCTATGATCCATTCTCCGTTTGTCATGAATGTTCGCTCCTTTCTTCTACGTGCTTTTCTACGTGCTTTATGGAATAGTCAATCAGAGTTTCCAGTCTTTCGGTACGACCGGATAAATACAAAAAGCCGAGCACGGCTTCAAATGCTGTGGAGTAACGATAAGTCTGGACATTCGTGCTTTTCGGTACAGACCCGGATTTGGCGTTGCGCCCCCGTCGGAGGACACCCTGTTCCTCCTCCGTTAATAGGCCATCCTCCTGCCAGGCTTGGACAACAGCGGCCTGCGATCCAGCTGATACGAACTGGACCGCTGCCTGATGAAGCTGCTGTGGTTTTACTTCTCCTTTTTCCAAGAGGTGGTGCCTGACATAGAGTTCATACACGGAATCCCCCATATAGGCGAGAGCCAGACTCTTCATCTGTTTAATATCCTTCATGCCTTCAGCCCCGCTTCCAGCGCGTTCCCTGTGATGTATCCTCCAGGATAATATGACGGTCTTTCAGCTCATCACGGATCTGATCGGCACGCTCAAAGTTACGGTCTTTCCTAGCTTGTTTACGCTCTTCAATCAATGCATCGATTTCTTCATCAAGAAGATCTGTTTCTTCTCCAATTTGAATACCAAGTACACCCATCAGTTCTGCCAGCGTCTGTTCAAATGCATCAAGCACATCGACATGTGTCTGACTTTCCTGTAAGTAAAGGTTGGCGGCCTTGGTGAGATCGAAAATGACAGAAATCGCATTCGCCGTATTAAAATCATCGTCCATTTCCTTAATGAACTGTTCCTTGAATCCCTGTACCTTCTCCAGCCACTCATCACGGTCTGCCTGCAGGCTCATAGACGTATCTTTGCGGTGGCGGACATTTTCATAAGCGTTCTGAATCCGCTCGAAACTGCTCTTGGCCCCTTTCAACAACTCATCACTGAAATTGATCGGATGACGGTACTGGACACTCAGCATGAAGAAGCGGATAACTTTCGGATCATGCTTTTTCACAAGATCATGAGCAAGAATAAAGTTTCCGAGGGATTTCGACATTTTTTCGTTGTCGATATTAATATACCCATTATGCATCCAGTAACGAGCAAAGGATTCTCCATTATGGGCCTCAGACTGTGCAATCTCGTTCTCATGGTGGGGGAAGGTAAGGTCCTGGCCGCCCGCATGAATATCAATCGTATCCCCGAGATACTTTTTAGCCATAGCCGAGCATTCTATATGCCAGCCCGGACGACCGGTTCCCCAGGGGCTTTCCCAGGTGATTTCCCCCGGCTTTGCATTTTTCCAAAGTGTGAAATCGAGCGGATCTTCTTTTTTATCTCCAACCTCAATGCGGGAGCCGGAACGAAGCTCATCCACGGACTGATGAGAAAGTTTGCCGTAATTGTCAAAGGAGCGGGTACGGAAATACACATCTCCGCCTGCTTCATAAGCGTATCCTTTATCAACGAGTCCTTGAATGAAGCTGATGATTTCTTCCATGTTTTCTGTTACGCGGGGATGATCGACCGCTTCTTTCACTCCAAGAGCACCGACATCCTCCTTGTAGGCATCAATAAACCGGTTGGCGATATCTGTCACGCCTTCTCCCATTTCGTTAGCCGCTTTAATCAATTTGTCATCCACATCTGTAAAGTTAAGCACATAGTGGACATCATAGCCGCGGTATTCAAAATAACGGCGGACGGTATCGAAGACGATGGCCGGGCGGGCATTTCCGATGTGGATGTAATTGTAAACGGTCGGTCCACACACATACATCTTTACCTTGCCTTCTTCAATGGGTGTAAATGGTTCTTTCCTTCGCGTTAAAGTGTTATATACGTTAATCGCCATTGGTCTTCACTCCTTCTTTCTCTTTCAGCTGTTCACGCAGCTGCTGTATTTCTTTTTCGAGATTGTTCAGCCGGTCATAAACAGGGTCCGGCAGTTTATGGTGGTCAAGGTTTTTCTGGACTTTCCTGCCGTTCTGGATCACGACATGCCCCGGGATCCCGACGACTGTGGAATTGTCCGGGACGTCCTTCAGTACGACAGAGCCGGCCCCTACCTTGGAATTTTCTCCTATAGTGATGGATCCAAGAACTTTCGCTCCTGTAGCAACGAGGGAATTATCGAGCAGCGTCGGGTGGCGCTTGCCTTTTTCCTTCCCTGTCCCTCCGAGAGTCACACCTTGGAAAATCGTCACATTATCGCCGATTTCGCACGTTTCCCCGATGACTACACCCATGCCGTGGTCGATAAAAAAGCGGCGGCCGATCTTTGCGCCCGGATGGATTTCGATTCCGGTTAAGAAGCGGCTCCACTGGGATATCAAACGGGCAGGAAAAAAGAATTTCCTCTTGTGAAACGCATGGGCCACCCGGTGGCCCCAGATGGCGTGGAGGCCGGAATAGGTAAGAATGACTTCAATGTAAGAACGAGCAGCAGGATCCTGATCAAACACGACATCCACATCTTCCTTGAACATTTTAAAAAGCCCCATACTTGCTCCCTCCTTTGGATAACACAAAGCAGAAAAAAAGCGCCCCTGTGCCTTAGGCACAGAGACGCTTGAACGTGGTTCCACTCTGTTTGGGAAACATGAAATCCTTTCCCCTCTCAAGCCTTGATAACGGCAGGCGGCCGCTTCAGCCTACTCATATTCAGCGGAAGACTCCGAGGTGCATTTCAAGGAACTCTCTACAAATCACTTCCAGCCCAGGGTGATTCTCTCTGCAGAAGAGGTGGTTCCTTTACTTCTCCTCATCAACGTTTCGTATAGGTAACTCTACTATATGATATTATTTCCTTCCTGTGAACGAATTAAGCTTGTAATTTGCTTAATACATCATCCAGGCGGACGGTAACCGTTTCAAGTCCAAGCAGATGAATCGCGTCAGGAAGCTCAGGACCGTGTGTCTGACCGGTTGTAGCGACACGGATCGGCATGAAGAGTTTCTTCCCTTTATGGCCGGTTTCTTTCTGCACCGCTTTAACTTGAGCTTTAATGTTGGCCGGCGTGAACTCTTCCAGATCCTGAAGGTTCTTCTTGAATGTTTCAAGCACCTCAGGCACCTGCTCGCCCTGAAGCACTTCCATAGCCGCTTCATCGTACTGAATTTCCTGTTTGAAGAAAAGCTCCGTCAACTCGACGATTTCTGCTCCGTAGTTCAACTGCTCCTGGTAAAGGCCGATAAGTTCCTTCACCCATTGATGGTCTGCTTCACTCATGTCTTCCGATACGCGTCCGGCTTTCACAAGATGAGGAAGAGCAAGCTCGACGACCTGATCAAGGTCTGCGGCTTTAATATACTGGTTGTTCATCCATTTCAGCTTCGCCGCATCAAAGACAGCCGGGGACGTGGAGAGACGATCGGCATCGAAAATATCGATCAGCTGCTCCTGCGTAAAGATTTCCTCTTCACCGACCGGGGACCAGCCAAGCAGGGTGATGAAGTTGAACAGCGCTTCCGGCTTGTAGCCAAGATCATTGTATTGGGAAATGAACTGAAGAATATGCTCATCACGCTTACTCAGTTTTTTACGGTCTTCGTTCAGGATCAGCGTCATGTGACCAAATTTCGGAGCTTCCCATCCGAATGCTTCATAAACCATCATCTGCTTCGGTGTGTTGGAAATGTGCTCTTCTCCACGCAGCACGTGGGTGATTTTCATAAGGTAATCATCAATGGCTACAGCAAAATTGTACGTTGGAGTCCCGTTTTTCTTAACGATGACCCAGTCTCCAAAATCACTGGATTCAAACGTAATATCACCCCGTACAATATCATTGAACGTGTACGTATGGTTCTCCGGCACACGCAGACGGATACTCGGTTCGCGTCCTTCTGCTTCAAATTCAGCGACTTGTTCCTGTGTCAGGTTTCTGTGCGCTCCGGAATACTTAGGAGCTTCTCCGCGCGCCATCTGCGCCTCGCGTTCCGCTTCCAGTTCTTCGGCTGTCATATAGCATTTGTAAGCCAGACCGCGCTCCATCAGCTCGTCGACATACTTTTTGTAAATGTCCAGACGCTCCATCTGACGGTAGGGGCCGTACTCTCCGCCCAGATTCGGACTCTCATCCCATTCAATCCCGAGCCATTTCAAATAGTCGAGCTGGCTTTGTTCGCCGCCTTTCACATTCCGTTTTTCATCGGTATCCTCGATGCGGACAACCATTTTCCCTCCTGCGTTCTTTGCAAACAGGTAATTGAACAATGCTGTTCTGGCATTTCCGATATGAAGATATCCTGTTGGACTTGGTGCATACCGCACACGTACTTCGTTTGTCATAATTGTTCTCCTTTCCGGTAACCGGTCATAATCCTAGACTTATTTTATCATTTTCCCTCAGGATTGTGGATTCTTTTGCAACAGAACAACCGCCTGGGCCGCAATTCCTTCTTTTCGGCCGGCAAAGCCGAGCTTCTCTGTCGTTGTCGCTTTCACATTGATAAGATCGATCTCTGTCTGGAGCAGATCAGCAATGTTTTCTCTGATTTGTTCGATATAAGGGGCCATTTTAGGAGCCTGCGCAATGACCGTACAGTCCATATTTCCAAGCGTGTACCCTTTTTCCCCGACGATTTTCCATACATGCTGAAGAAGACGGCCGGAGTCTGCATCCTTAAACTCCGGGTCGGTATCCGGAAAATGTTTCCCGATATCCCCTTCCCCGACAGCTCCAAGACAAGCATCCGCAATCGTATGAAGCAGAACATCAGCATCGGAGTGTCCGAGAAGCCCTTTTTCATACGGAATCTCGATTCCCCCGATGATACACGGACGCCCTTCTGTCAGCTGGTGTACATCAAAACCTTGTCCAATTCGAAACATGGCGTGTGTCTCCTTTTCCTTTTGATTATTCAAATAGGCCTCCGCCTTATGTAAATCCTCAGGAGTTGTCAGCTTAATATTGTCGTAACTTCCTTGAACAACCGCTACTTCTTTTCCGGACTGTTCCACTAATGACGCATCATCTGTACCGTAGTATCCACGTTCCCGCGCCTCTTCATGCGCTCTGGTAATCAGATCATATTGAAAAGCCTGCGGCGTCTGTGCGGCCCATAGTTTGTTACGGTCGAGAGTTGTCAGCCTTGTGCCCTCTTTCTGTTTAATCGTATCCGTGACTGGGACGGCCAGCAGGGCGGCCCCTTTATCTACAGCCGTTTCTGCCAATGTATGAAGGCTTTCCTCCATAACAAATGGACGTGCTCCGTCATGAATCAGCACAGGAAAGGTTTGATGGCGCACAGCGGAAAGTCCTTCGTACACACTGTCCTGACGCTCCGCTCCCCCATCCACAGCCCTGATGGGTGTGGACGATGGAAAACGCTCCAGCAGAGCTTCCATCTGCTCCCGCTCCTGTTCATTCGTAACGAGAATGATCTCCTCACACCAGGTATCTCTTTCAAAGACAGCTAATGTATGAAGAACCAGAGGTTTATCATTAATGTTTATAAATTGTTTATTGTGCCCTGCACCCATCCGCTTTCCCTGTCCGGCCGCAAGCACAATCGCTGTGTATTTTATCATAATATCCACCTTGAGCGAGATAGTGTTGTGAAATTCCCCATAAAAGAACAAAAGCGATAACATACGTGTTATCACTTTTGTTTTTCTCTATTTAGTTTATACCGTTTTTAAAGGGCTTTTTCAAGTGATTTAGGCTTTGCGAAAATCATGCGCCCTGCTGATGTCTGCAGGACACTGGTGACCACCACTTCGATCGTCTTGCCGATGAAGTCTTTCCCTTCCTCAACGACGATCATGGTCCCGTCATCCAGATAAGCGACACCCTGATTCTGTTCTTTCCCATCTTTGATTACCTGGATCGTCATCTCTTCACCCGGTAGTACGACAGGCTTCACAGCATTGGCAAGATCATTAATATTCAGCACCTGAACATTTTGAAACTCACAGACTTTATTCAAGTTAAAGTCGTTGGTTACGACGATCCCGTCGGTGACTTTTGCCAGTTTCACAAGCTTACTGTCTACTTCCTGGATATCCTCAAAATCGCCTTCGTAGATCTCGACATTGACAGGAAGATCTTTCTGCAGGCGGTTTAAAATATCCAGGCCTCTGCGGCCGCGGTTTCTCTTCAGCCCGTCGGAGGAATCAGCAATATGCTGAAGCTCTTCCAGTACAAACTGGGGGATGACAATCGTCCCTTCCAAGAAGTGCGTCTCACAAATATCTGCGATTCTTCCATCAATGATGACGCTGGTATCAAGAATTTTCTGCTTTGGAATCAAGGACTCATCCACGGACGCTCCCGAAGAGCCTTCCGTTTCGTCCTCCGCTTTTTTCTCCTTTTTGGAAACGAGATTCAAAAATTCATCTTTACGCTTAAATCCGACCTGGAAACCGAGGTACCCAAGCAGCACAGTCAAAGCGATCGGCACGACCTGGTTGATGACCTGGATTTGAATATCCTGGACAAACACGTTAATCAAGTACGCAATCAGCAGTCCAACGATTAAACCTAAACTTCCGAACAGTAAATCAGCGACAGGTGCCCGGACAAGAGAATCCTCCACCCATCGAATGAAATCCACAATATAATCTACGATCCAGAATGTTAATAAAAATAAAATAAGTGCTCCTATTACAGCTCCCATGACAGCTTGAATCCAGGTCTGCCACGTAAGCCCCATGGTTGTAAACAGTTCAGGGAAATAGAGGTAACCGATGGTTCCGCCGGTAATAACAATAAACAACTGTACAATACGTTTAAGCACTTGCATTCACCTCCTCAAACACAGTATGACCAAACCTCACAACCATTAATCATATAAAAAGGAATGATGGTCTTAAACTTAGCATAACTTCCATTTTTAGTCAATGAGCAAAACATTCATCATACCATATTTATTTTAAATAAGTCAATGTTCTTATATATGACGATCTACAAACAGTTGTTCCTGTATGCGGTCGAGACCGTCTCTGATCTTCGCTGCCCGTATTTCTCCTACACCATCCACTTTCACGAGATCTTTCGGAGAAGCCTGGATCAAATCGTCGAGTGTGCTGAACCGCTCCACCAGATGTTCGATAATTAAAAATGGAAGGCGCGGAATACGGCTGAGAATACGATAGCCGCGTGGGTGGACCGGGTCGGAAAGTTTCGTCCCCGTTGAATACCCCAGCAGTTTCAGCACCTGTTCATCAGAGAGCAGTTCCGGATTGGTCACTTCCTGCATCTTTTTCAAAATGTAGTATGGTTCGTAATCCGGCCGGCGGCTGTAATCCTTCATAAGAAGCTCCGCCTCTTCCTCTATGTTGGAGACAAGTTCTGTGAGCTGGAGCTGAATCAGGCGCCCTTCAATTCCGAGCTCATTCACATAATTTAATATTTCCGTTTTTGTACGTAGAACCATTTCAATCCGGTGGACCACCTGAACGACCTCGGAAAAGGAAACCATGTTCTCAAATTCCATTGCTCCAAGATTAGTCACGCTTTGATCGAGCACGTTTTTATATTTTTCCAGTGTCTGAATAGCCTGATTGGCTTTTGTCAGGATGACGCCGATATCCTTCAATGAATACCGGAGCGAGCCTTTGTACAGTGTAATGACATTCCTCCGCTGGGAAATAGCAATGACAAGCGACCCTGTCTGCTTGGCCACCCGCTCAGCTGTCCGGTGACGCATACCTGTTTCATTGGATAGAATGTCAGGATCCGGCATCAACTGGGCATTGGCGTATAAAATTTTCGACGCCTCATCATTAAGGATGAGCGCCCCATCCATTTTAGCCAGCTCATATAAATGAGCAGGAGTGAAATCGGACTGGATGTGAAATCCCCCATCCACGAGTTCCCGCATTCCATCTCCATACCCAAGGACGATTAAGCCTCCCGTGTTTGCACGGAGGACATTATCAATGCCGTCCCTGAGTGGTGTCCCCGGGGCCACCAGTTTCAAAATGTCACCAATTCCGTTTTCCTTGATTTCGTGCCATTCCATTTATGTCTCCCCCAATGTGACCTTCATAGCTTCCTGGACGGTGCTGACTCCAATCACTTCAATCTGGGTGGGCGGCGTCCAGCCATCCATATTCTTTTTAGGAATGATGACCCGTTTGAATCCAAGTTTCGCTGCTTCCTGAACGCGCTGCTCAATCCTTGCTACACGACGGATTTCACCAGTCAACCCGACTTCCCCGACGACTACATCATCTCCGTTGGGAGACTGGTTGCGGAAGCTTGAAGCAATGCTGATCGCCACAGCAAGGTCAATGGCTGGTTCATCCAGCTTCACACCGCCGGCCACTTTGACGTAGGCATCCTGATTCTGAAGCAGAAGACCGGCCCGTTTCTCTAGAACCGCCATCAGCAGCGGGACCCTGCTGTTATCAAGACCCGTGGCCATACGCCTTGGGTTCCCATAAGCCGTGGGAGAAATGAGGGCCTGAATCTCAACGAGCACCGGGCGCGTCCCTTCCATGGAGGCCACAACAATCGAACCAGCCGCTCCCTGTGACCGCTCCTCAAGAAAGATCTCCGAAGGATTCAGCACTTCTTCAAGACCCTTTTCCTTCATCTCGAAGATCCCCATTTCATGGGTGCTTCCGAAGCGGTTTTTTACACTTCTCAGAATACGGAAGGTGTTATGCTGCTCCCCTTCAAAGTAAAGGACGGCATCCACCATATGCTCGAGAAGACGAGGCCCTGCGATCGATCCTTCTTTAGTAACATGCCCCACAATAAAAATCGGGATACCTTTACTTTTAGCAATTCTCATCAATTGACTCGTACATTCTCTCACTTGGGAAACGCTCCCGGGTGCAGACGTGACATCCTCTTTGAATATCGTCTGAATGGAGTCAATGACAACGAATTTCGGATCAATCTGTTCTATCTGATTCATGACGTCTTGAAGGTTCGTTTCGGACAATACGTAGAGTTCATCAGACGTGATGCTCAAACGTTCCGCTCTCAGTTTCGTCTGCCGGGCCGATTCTTCCCCTGATATGTAGAGGACTGGAAAATCTTTATCAGCGATTTGTGCGGAAACCTGAAGGAGTAATGTTGACTTACCGATACCCGGGTCTCCCCCGATTAAAACTAAGGACCCCGCAACAATACCGCCGCCGAGTACACGGTTAAGTTCAGGCATATCTGTCGGCATCCGCGGCTCTTTCTGTGATTTGATCTGTGTTATCTTTTCAGGTTTTGCTGCTGCCGTAGTGGAACTTGTCTGGAATACGTGACGGGAATTGGCAGCTGGAGCCGACATTTCCTCCACAAGCGTGTTCCACTGATGACACGCCGGGCATTTCCCCATCCACTTTGGTGTTTCATATCCACATTCCTGGCAGACAAACTTTGTCTTTCTTTTTGCCAAGAGATCACCTCTTCTATTCCTATGATTGTATACGAAAAAGATTGTGAGGAAGTTTCACAGTCTTATCATTTTTATTAAATGTTGTGATTCAAATCATACCGGAATAAGAAAAAAATCGGAAGGCAGACACCTTCCGATTCTTTACTCATGCAGTCAGCTTGTTGAAGACTCCTGCTGCGTATGAACAACGAAGTTCTTTTCGTCATCCAGATCAATTTTCACTTTCTGCCCTTTGGCAATGTTTTCTTTAAGAAGCTCTTCGGACAACAGATCCTCGACGTTTTTCTGGATGGAACGGCGCAGTGGTCTTGCCCCGTACTCCGGATCGAAGCCGGAATCTGCGATATGGGTGATCGCTGCATCTGTAAGCGTGAAGTCGATTTCCTGCTCCAACAGGCGTTTGCGGAGCTCTTCCGCCATAAGAACAACGATGTCCTTCATGTGCTTCTTCTCAAGGGAATGGAAGACGATCGTTTCATCGATCCGGTTCAGGAATTCAGGACGGAAGGCTTTCTTCAAGGCATCCGTAACTTTGGACTTCATGTCCTTGTAATCCTGATCGGCTTCTCCCATAGAGAATCCAACATATTTATTCTGCTTAAGCTCCTGGGCCCCAACGTTGGATGTCATAATCAGCACCGTGTTACGGAAATCGACGACGCGGCCCTTGGAATCTGTCAAACGACCATCTTCCAGAACCTGCAGAAGGATGTTAAAGACTTCCGGGTGTGCCTTTTCAATTTCATCCAGAAGAACGACGGAGTAAGGCTTGTTACGCACTTTCTCAGTCAGCTGGCCGCCTTCATCGTAGCCGACATAGCCTGGAGGAGAACCAACGAGACGGGACGTGCTGTGTTTCTCCATGTACTCGGACATGTCGATACGGATCATAGCATCTTCCTCGCCGAACATGCTTTCTGCAAGGGCACGGGCCAGTTCGGTTTTACCTACACCTGTAGGTCCAAGGAAGATGAAGGAACCAATTGGACGCTTCGGATCTTTCAGACCGGCACGGGCACGGCGGATCGCCTTGGAAATAGCTTTCACCGCTTCTTCCTGACCAATGACACGGTTATGAAGCGTTTCTTCAAGGTTCAACAGCCGCTCACTTTCATCTTTGGTCATCTTGGAAACAGGAACGCCGGTCCAGACAGAAACGACGGAGGCGATATCCTCAACAGTGACTTCAGAGTCTTCCTGTCCCTGCTTTTCCTTCCACTCGTCTTTCGTCTGTTCCAGTTCGTCACGAAGACGCTGCTCGCTGTCGCGAAGGGAAGCGGCCTTCTCGAATTCCTGGCTCTGTACAGCGGCATCTTTCTCCTTGCGAACCTCTTCAAGCTTCTGTTCCAGCTCTTTTAAGTTCGGTGGAGCTGTGTAGGAACGCAGTCTCACTTTGGATGCTGCTTCATCAATCAAATCGATCGCTTTATCCGGAAGGAAGCGGTCAGTGATATAACGGTCGGAAAAACGGACGGCAGAATCAATGGATTCATCTGTAATCGTCACACGGTGATGCGCTTCATAGCGGTCACGCAGTCCCTGAAGGATCTGTACGGACTCGTCAAGCGTCGGCTCATCCACCTGTATTGGCTGGAAGCGCCGCTCGAGAGCTGCGTCTTTTTCAATATACTTACGGTATTCATCGAGGGTTGTCGCACCAATACACTGAAGCTCACCACGGGCAAGTGACGGCTTAAGGATATTGGAAGCGTCAATGGCACCTTCGGCCCCACCGGCGCCGATCAGCGTATGAAGCTCATCAATGAATAGGATGATGTTGCCGGCCTGTCGGATTTCCTCCATGACTTTTTTCAGACGGTCCTCAAATTCACCGCGGTATTTCGTACCAGCGACAACCGTTCCCATATCAAGGGTCATCACGCGTTTTTCACGAAGAATTTCAGGTACTTCGTTATTCATGATCTGCTGAGCAAGGCCTTCAGCAATGGCTGTTTTACCAACACCCGGTTCACCTACAAGAACCGGATTGTTCTTCGTACGGCGGCTCAACACTTGAATAACGCGTTCAATTTCCTTACTGCGGCCGATCACGGGATCAATGTTTCCTTCCTTCGCAATCGCCGTTAAGTCGCGGGCAAGCGAGTCAAGGGTCGGCGTATTCGCATTCGCCGCCTGAGCTCCTGAGCCGCCTCCTCTGCGGTTCTGCCCTCCTGTGGACTCATTGTTCCCAAGAAGTTGAAGAACCTGCTGACGGGCTTTATTCAAGCTCACACCAAGGTTGTTTAATACTCGCGCCGCTACTCCCTCTCCTTCGCGGATCAAACCGAGAAGAATGTGTTCGGTTCCGACGTAGGAATGACCAAGCTTGCGCGCTTCATCCATGGAAAGCTCGATCACCTTTTTCGCACGCGGTGTATAGTGAATCGTCTGGGAGACTTTCTCTCCCTTGCCGATCAACTTCTCGACTTCCTGCTGGATTTTAGAGGACTCCAGACCTAAAGCCGTTAAAGCTTTGGCTGCAATGCCTTCTCCTTCACTGACTAGTCCAAGCAGAATATGTTCTGTTCCAATATTGTTGTGTCCTAAACGGACGGCTTCTTCCTGCGCTAAAGCAAGTACTTTCTGCGCTCTTTCTGTAAATCGCCCAAACATCATGGACATTCCCTCCTAACATTATTCTTTATGCTCAAGCTGGAGCCTCTCACGGATGAGCGAAGCTCTCCTTACATCCCTCTCATCTGGGGATAACGTCGTTTCAGCGTACTGCTGTAGAAACCCCGGCTGTGTCAAAATCACCAGTTCATTCAGAATCGTTCTCGGAATATGGTCAATGAGACCAAGGTCAATACCAAGCCGGAGATCAGATAAGCATTTCGCCGCCTCTTTCGATTCAATAATGCGGCTGTTGGTCAGCACCCCGTAGGATCGGAAAATCCGGTCCTCCAGGCGGACACTGGAGCGGTGCATTAACGTTTCCCTAGCTTTCCTCTCCTGGTCAATCAACTGTTTTACGACACTATGGAGATCCTCCACGATGTCTTCCTCTGATTTCCCAAGAGTAATCTGGTTGGATATTTGAAAAATACTGCCCAGTGCTTCACTGCCTTCTCCATAAATCCCTCTTACCACGAGGCCCAGCTGGTTAATCGCCGGAATCATCCGGTTGATCTGCTGGGTCATGGACAAAGCAGGAAGGTGCATCATGACGGAAGCCCGCATTCCTGTTCCTACGTTTGTAGGACAAGCCGTAAGATATCCGCGTTTCTCATCGAAGGCATAATCCACTTTTTCCTCAAGCCAATCATCCAGCTGGCTGGCCTGTTCCAGTGCTTTATCGAGCTGAAAACCCGGGAAATATAATTGTATGCGTACATGGTCTTCTTCATTAACCATGATGGAAACCTGTTCATTTTGAGAAATCAGTGTGGCTGAGTTTTCGGAGTGCTCAGCCAGGTGAGGGCTGATTAAGTGCTTTTCTACAAGCACTCTTTTCTCAACAGGTTGAAGATCCCGCATCCGGACCAGTTCAAAATCCTTGTAATCCCGGAAAGACGTCTGCTGAAAGTTTTCTTCGAAATAAGCCAGAACCTTACTTAAGGTTTCCTCTCTTGCAATGATGGGAAAGGGGTGGTCTGCAAAATTCCGGGCAAGGCGGATACGGCTGCTCATCACAATATCACTGTCCGGGCCCTCCTGTTTCATCCAAGGGCTGATTGCTTCATTAATAAACTGTTTCAGGGACATTACTCTTCACCACCCTCATCCTGATGAAGTTCGTTCTCTAATGAACGTATCTTATCTCTACATTTCGCTGCTTCTTCAAATTCTTCCTGCTCGATTAATTGTCGAAGATTATTTTTATATTCTTCAATTTCTTTTTTCAGATGAAGGTTTCCGCCTTCTCTCTTCGGTATTTTCCCATCATGACGGGTGTTTCCGCTGTGTACCCGTCTTAATATCGGGTTGAGCCGGTCATCGAAGGTTTCATAACAGACCGCACAGCCGAACTTGCCGATTCTCGCAAATTCATTATAAGTAAGTCCGCAGCTGGGACATTTTAATGACTCTTTTTTCGGATGTGTTTGAGGACTCTGCCCCTTAAATGGAGAAGGGCCCTCAGAATGAAAAAGCCCGGAAAGCAGATCGTTCAGCGAAAAGTTTTCTTCACCATAATTCATATAGCCATTGTCCTTTGCACACTGCTCACAGACGTGAATTTCGGTTTTTTTACCGTTTACCACCTGCGTCAGGTGCACCGTTGCCGGGCGCTGATGACATTCCTGGCATTCCATCTGAATCTCTCCCTTCAGTCAGCATTTGTATTTAAGGGTAAACAACATCGCTTTCATAATCCGCGACCGAATTTCATCCCGGACGGGCAGAGGGAACGCCAGAACGTCACGGTCAATAACACTCTGGAGCAGCTTTCCTTCTCTCAACGTAATCACATCAAACTCGACAAGGCGTGCAAGGACGTCTTCCGCCTGAGATTGAGAGACCCGCGGATGAATGAGGTGCATCACATCTTCGATCATTTCAGAATCCTTGCGATGCTGGATCCGGCTGATGCGGATATACCCTCCACCTCCACGCTTACTTTCAACGATATAACCCTTTTCCACTGTAAAACGTGTCTTAATCACATAATTGATTTGAGATGGAACACACTGAAACCTTTCAGCCAGTTCACTACGCTTAATTTCAATGGTCTGCTTATGACTTTGATCAAGTATATCTTTTAAATAATCCTCAATAACGTCGGATATATTCCGCATCGTCCCTCCCCCTTCTTCTGACTTTGACTATCTTTGACTTTAATTTTATTATACTCAATTTTTATCAGTACGCAACTATCTTGTTTGTTTAATACACACCATCTATGTTTCCCCGATTGAACTTGAATTAAAACAAAAAATCTACACAGATCTCTGTGTAGATTTCATGGATAATCATGTCCGCAGCCTTCCACTCCTTTAATAGACGTAATCTCAGCCAACAGTCTTGACCGGTTGAGGCCCGGCTGTTTTTCAAGCTGAATGATCACTCTCTTCTGCTCTCCGTCAAGAGATTTTACATCCATGCTTCGGATATCCAGACTCTCCTGGTCAAATAAAGAGAGCAGCTGGTGAATCTGCAGATCTTTTTTTATTGTAATATGAAACGTGGGACCGCCATTTAATTTTTCCTTTTCCACTTTATTCAACAGAATCAGACTGATCAGCACAAAAAAGGTCGTTACTGTCGCAACATCATACATCCCTGCACCAACAACGAGACCAATACCTGCAACCGTCCATATAGAAGCTGCGGTTGTCAGTCCGCGGATGGTTATACCATTGACGATGATTGTACCTGCGCCCAGAAAACCGATACCACTGATCACATAGGAAGGAATACGGGCAGGATCAAAACGGACATTGTCATACTCCTCCATGAATGTTTGAAATCCATATAAGGAAAGGAGCATCATCATACAGGCCCCGACCCCTACAAGGATATGCGTCCGAAATCCAGCGGAATGATTTTTCAATTCCCTCTCAAACCCGATAAGTCCAGCCAGGAGTAATGCAAAAAACAAGCGGAAGATAAACATGAGGATATCCTCATGAAAAAAATAAGACCAACTCATAACTGACCTCCTTTACTAAGCAATCTATTCTTAATAGAAAAAAACCAGAAGTATTTACTTCTGGTTTTCTGGTTGACGTGGCAGCGTCCTACTCTCACGGGGGTAAACCCGACTACCATCGGCGCTGAAGAGCTTAACTGCTGTGTTCGGCATGGGAACAGGTGTGACCTCTTCGCCTTCACCACCACATCGATATAAAGTTTGAGGTGAACCCTCAAAACTGGATAAGGAAACATTTATTGATCAAACATCATTCACGAAGTTCAGTCCGGCTGCAACTCCTAAATCCTCGCTGTTCTAAGCACACCTTCTTCAAGACTGAAAAAACACAGCCTTTACGAATGTTTGCTTAGCCAGTCGGATTTGACCAGTCGCTTTCGCCTTCTTTACATAGATAAGTCATCGATCCATTAGTATCCGTCAGCTCCACGTGTCACCACGCTTCCACCTCGGACCTATCAACCTCATCGTCTCTGAGGGATCTTATCTGCTCGAAGCAGAGGGAAATCTCATCTCAAGGGGGGCTTCATGCTTAGATGCTTTCAGCACTTATCCCGACCACACGTAGCTACCCAGCGA
>NZ_WMEW01000018.1 GCF_009856355.1 Halobacillus litoralis
TCGCTGGGTAGCTACGTGTGGTCGGGATAAGTGCTGAAAGCATCTAAGCATGAAGCCCCCCTTGAGATGAGATTTCCCTCTGCTTCGAGCAGATAAGATCCCTCAGAGACGATGAGGTTGATAGGTCTGAGGTGGAAGCGTGGTGACACGCGGAGCTGACAGATACTAATGGATCGATGACTTATCTATAAATACTTCGTGAATGATGTTTGATCAATAAATGTTTCCTTATCCAGTTTTGAGGGTTCACCTCAAACTTTATATCGATGTGGTGGTGAAGGCGAAGAGGTCACACCTGTTCCCATGCCGAACACAGCAGTTAAGCTCTTCAGCGCCGATGGTAGTCGGGTTTACCCCCGTGAGAGTAGGACGCTGCCACGTCACACAGAACCTTCAGGATTCTCCTGGAGGTTTTTTTGTATGCTTTTTTATAGCTGCTTGGAGAATCAAAGTATAAGATTCATAGTTTCGGTCATACTAAAGGTATAGGATTCAAATCGCACGGAAAGAAGGGGATAGCGGTGACCAGGAAGGATCAATGCAGCATCTGTGAAAGAGAAACCGACCAAGGATTATATCTATTGAAAATCTATATCTGCGAAGCTTGTGAATCAGAAATCAAGGACACGCCGGCGGATGATCCAAAGTATATGCATTTCGTGAAAAAGATGGCAGAGGCGCAGAAGTCGATGATTCTCTCGTAACCTTTACAAGGATATCGATGTATGTATTTTAGACCCTGAACGCAAAAAAGGATGACGGAAATACTCCGTCATCCTTTTTAATGTTGGAAACGGTCGTTGGATTGCCTGCGGCTTGGAAGTCCGGTAGGGTGTAGAGAGAAGAAAGGATGGAGTACACGTGAATGTGAAATCTACGCCGCTTTACGAGGCATTACAGAAGAATAGAGAGAGAGAACCTATTTCTTTTCATGTTCCCGGACATAAATACGGGAAATTATATAAAGGGATGCATGCTGATTTTCTTGGACTGGATGCGACAGAAATCTCCGGACTGGATGATCTGCATGCCCCGGAAGGCGTCATACGCCAAGCACAGGAGAAGGCTGCTGA
Source organism: Halobacillus litoralis (assembly GCF_009856355.1). Taxonomy (GTDB): domain Bacteria; phylum Bacillota; class Bacilli; order Bacillales; family Halobacillaceae; genus Halobacillus; species Halobacillus litoralis_B. The sequence goes on from NZ_WMEW01000018.1 coordinate 1,074, forward strand.
CTTTTTCGGAAGCGATGAGACGTTCTTTCTCGTTAATGGAACGACTGTGGGGAACCTAGCCCTGCTTTTAACGGTATGCGGTCCGGGAGATGAAATCATTGTGCAGCGCAACTGCCATAAATCCGTGTTGAATGGTATAGAACTGGCAGGGGCAAAGCCGGTATTTATTGCACCTGAATTTGAGGAAGATACAGGACGCTACAGCCGGGTGACACCGGGGTCTATTAAAAACGCATTGGAGCAGTATCCGGAAAGCCGGGCGGTTTTTCTCACTTATCCGGATTATTTCGGACGGGCTTATCCCTTAAGGGAAATCGCCTCCATTATCCACCAAATGGGCATTCCTCTTCTCATCGATGAAGCTCACGGTGTTCATTTCCATTTAGGCTCCCCGTTCCCGGAACCGGCCTTAACAGCGGGAGCAGATGCGGTCGTCCAGTCGGCCCATAAAATGGCGCCGGCGATGACAATGGCCTCTTACCTTCATATTCAAGGCAGGCGCATTTCTTCTTCCCGTCTGCGTCATTATCTGCAGATGCTTCAATCAAGCAGTCCATCCTATCCATTGATGGCGAGTCTTGATCTGGCAAGGGATTATTTACAACAGTGGTCGGAAGAGGATCGAAGAAGGCTGCTGTCATTTATTGAAGAAGTCCGTGCGGTATGGAAAGGTTATCCGGAGCATTGGCGCGTTCATTCCGGCAGTTCGAATGATGATGATTTAAAGATCATTCTGGAGCCTGAGAAGGACACAGGCTTTGCTGTAGCTGATGTGTTGGAAGAGGAAGGGCTGATCCCCGAGATGGCTTCATCGGATCAGGTGCTGCTTGTATTAGGTCTGGAGCCTTATTTTTCCTTGGATAACTTAAAGAAACAACTGGCTTTCGTTGATAACAAATTAAAAAAGATGGGAAACCATGCTACAATAAAGCAAGATCATATTTCGTTTCCACCTATTCAAACATTGGAATGGAGTTATTCAGAGATGAGGGAAAAACCGGCAGTGGTTATGGATTGGAATAAGGCGGAAGGCTGGGTAGCGGCCGAAGCCATTATTCCATATCCACCCGGGATCCCTTTGATTCTTAAAGGGGAACGCCTTTCCAGTACACATATCCAGGCCGTCCACTCTTTATTAAAGAAAGGCGCACGGTTCCAAAACTTAGATATGGCAACAGGGGTGCGAGTGTTTAAAGGAGAATGATTGTGAAGGGATTGTTTGTAACATTTGAAGGCGGCGATGGAGCAGGGAAGTCATCCATGCTGAAAGAAATGGCCGCCGATCTTCGGAGTGAAGGATACCCGGTTATGGAAACCAGGGAGCCGGGCGGGATTCGAATTGCAGAAAAGATTAGGGAAGTGATTCTGAACCCGGACCATACGGAAATGGATGCACGGACAGAGGCCCTGCTTTATGCGGCGGCCCGGAGGCAGCATCTGGTTGAAAAAGTATTCCCTGCGTTAGAGAAAGGGACTATTGTCTTGTGTGACCGTTTTCTCGATTCCAGCCTGGCCTACCAGGGGGCAGCCCGCGGGCTTGGCATGGATGAGGTTTACAAGATCAATGAATTTGCTATTGAGGACTGCATGCCGGATCTGACCCTGCTGTTTCAGATCAGACCGGAAGATGGTCTGGAGAGAATTACGCAGAATAAAGGCCGGGAACAGAATCGTCTCGATCTTGAACATCTTGCTTTTCATAAAAAGGTGCATCAGGCTTATGAGGAGCTCGCTGCACGCTATACCGGGCGTATTCAAGTTATCGATGCCGGGCGGGCGTTTGATGAAGTAAAAAAGGATGCGTCACGGGTGCTGCGCGCGTCCTTACCCTCATAAACCTTCCGCCATTTGTTATAATAGGAGAAAACACCCAAACAGGAGGGCTGTTCTCATGAAAATGATTATTGCGGTCGTCCAGGATAAGGACAGCAGCCGTTTAAACGATGCATTATCCAAAAATGACTATAAAACAACGAAACTGTCGACGACCGGCGGTTTCCTGAGGGAAGGAAATACCACATTTATGATCGGCTGTAACGATGATGATGTGGATAATGCCCTCGATATCATCCGGGAAAACTGCAGTCAGCGCGAACAGATGGTAGCTCCGATTTCCCCAATGGGAGGGAATGCCGATTCCTATATACCAAAGCCTGTAAAAGTGGAAGTCGGCGGAGCGACGGTCTTCATCCTGCCTGTTGATTCTTTTTTCCAGTTTTAAGAAGACGCTATGAAAATCAATCAGGATTTAAGATCAAAGGTCGAAGCACCTGTCAAAAACGCTGAAAAGCCCCCTCGTGGAAACCGGACGTTCGGCACTATGATCCAGTCCCAGACCCAGCAGCTGCATCAGCATCAGCTGAATCAGCTCTTAGAGACCATTACCGCCCAGGGGGAACGTGTCGCCCGCTCCCGTTCTTTCAGTGATCTCGCTAAGTATAAGCGGCTGATCAAGAGTTTCATCAAGGAAGCGGTGCAATACGGAACGAACCTCAATCAGTCCCAGCATTGGAGCCCGAATGGACAGCCGCGCAGGCTCTCGCTCATTGAAACCATCGATGAGCAGCTTCTGGAACTTACGGAAATGGTGATGGATCAGGAGAAGCGTTCGGTCGACCTGCTTGGGCTCATGGGTGAAATGAAAGGTCTGCTGATCAATCTTTACACATAAGGACGGTATGTACATGCAGACGTGGCAGGATATGAAACAATTACAGCCGTTAGCGGCCCAGATGCTGGTCAACAGCTTCAAAAAAGACCGCATCTCCCACGCCTATCTGTTTCAGGGAGACCGCGGCACCGGAAAAAAAGAAATGAGTTTACTATTTGCTAAAAGTATTTTCTGTAAAAACAAAGACGGGGCGGAACCGTGCCAAAACTGCCGGGACTGCCACCGTATTGATTCAGGCAACCATCCGGACCTGCACTGGATCGAGCCGGATGGACAATCCATTAAAAAAGATCAGATCCTTCACCTGCAGAAGGAGTTCACGTATACAGGACTGGAGTCCAACCGTAAGGTATATATCATCGTGGATGCAGAAAAGATGACCGTCAACGCATCGAATCGTCTGCTGAAGTTCCTGGAGGAGCCAAGCCGCCAGACGACAGCGATGCTGTTAACGGAAAGCGGCGCCACGATTCTTGATACCATCCGCTCCAGGTGTCAGCTTCTCGCTTTTCAACCACTTCAAGCGCATGTCATCGAGAAAAAATTAGTTGAAGAAGGCGTTTCCAACTCAAACGCCCGCCTGCTTGCGGCTTTGACGAATAACATGACGGAAGCCCTGGAGATGAATGAGGATGAGTGGTTTGCGAATGCTAGAAAATTAGTGATACAATTAATTGAAGTGCTTCAAAATAAACCAAATGAAGGACTTTTGTTTATCAACCATCAATGGATGCCTCACTTTAAGGAACGCACGCAGCTGCAGCGCGGTCTTGACGTGCTCATGCTCTGGTTTCAGGATATGATCCATCAACTTCTGGACCGGGAAGATTCGATCGTTTTCACTTCAGAGAAAGAGAAACTGAACCAGTCGGTAATGAGGTGGTCACGACAGTCGGCAGCCCGCGGTCTTTCCAGCATTCTTGAGGCAAAAAGAAAGATAAATCAAAATGTCCATCCTAATTTAGTGATGGAACAACTTACCCTTCAACTACAGAGGTGATGATCATATGATCGAAGTTGTAGGTGTCCGATTTAAACAAGCTGGTAAGGTCTACTATTTTGATCCGGGTGGACTGCGCATGACGACGGAGGATTATGTCATTGTTGAGACAGTCCGCGGGATTGAATTCGGAAAAGTTGTCATTGCTAATAAATCCATAGATGAAGAAGATGTGGTGCTGCCTCTTAAGAAAGTGATCCGCATGGCGGATGACAAGGATAAACTCACCGTGGATGAAAACAAGGACAATGCGCAAAAAGCCTACCAGGTTTGTGTGAAAAAAATCCGTGAACATAAATTGGACATGAATCTTGTCGATGTTGAATATACATTTGATCGCAATAAAGTGATCTTTTATTTTACAGCCGATGGACGCGTCGATTTCCGGACACTCGTCAAGGATCTCGCGTCTGTTTTCAAAACGAGAATCGAGCTTAGACAGATCGGTGTCCGTGACGAAGCCAAGATGCTCGGCGGCATCGGCCCCTGCGGAAGAATGCTCTGCTGTTCTACATTCCTCGGGGACTTCGAGCCGGTATCTATTAAAATGGCGAAGGACCAGAATCTATCGCTCAACCCAGCCAAAATTTCAGGCCTGTGCGGCCGTTTGATGTGCTGTCTGAAGTACGAGAATGATGATTATGAAAGTGCGAAAAAAGAGCTTCCGGATCTCGGCGAGAATATATCAACTTCTTATGGGAAAGGCAGAGTGGTCGGTCTCAACATGCTTGAACGCATGGTTCAAGTTGAATTCCGCGAGAAGGAACGTGTATTGGAGTATTCCCTTCAGGAACTGATCGATGAAGGAGTCCTTCAAACCGAAGCCTCAGAATAAAAGGGTGAAATCGACCGTGAACAAGAAAGCCATTTTTGAACAAGTATCCCATTTCGAAAGTCAGATCGGCGAGCTGTATGAACAGCTGGGAGATCTGAAAAAGCAGCTGGCCTACCTATTGGAGGAGAACCAGCATTTATCACTTGAAAATCATCATCTGCGGCAGCGGCTGGAGAAGGAAAATGAGAAACAGGAGACCGCTTCCTCTCCCTCGTCGAAACAGGACAAAGGCACGGTCGTCGGAGAAGGCTATGATAATCTGGCCAGACTCTATGAAGAAGGCTTTCATATTTGCAACCTGCATTTCGGCAGCCCGAGGGACGAGGATTGCTTGTTCTGTCTATCATTTTTGAACAAAAAGAAATAAATCCAGGTCCAGGCCCTTTCCTTGCTTGTTCGAGGAAGGGCTCTCTTTATATCGGGAAGAAAGGAACAGACGGATGGTACAATTGAAAGATGATGAACGAATTGACGATTTATTAGCCAAGGAAGACAGAAGGATTATCCAAAGCCCGAGCGCTTTTGCCTTTTCGCTGGACGCTGTTCTGCTGGCCGACTTTACGTACGTACCGAAGACAAGGGGGAAGATTCTTGACTTGTGTACGGGAAACGGCGTCATACCGCTGTTTCTGTCGACACGCTCTTCCGTACCCATAACCGGAGTGGAAATACAGGAGCGGCTGCATGATATGGCGGTTCGGAATGTGGAATTGAATGGGCTCGATGACCAGCTTCAGATGATCCATGGTGATTTAAAGGAGATGCCGGCTTATTATGGCAACAACAAGTTTGACCTCGTCACCTGTAATCCCCCCTATTTCCCAACACCCAAATCAGATGAGCACAACTTGAATGAATACCTGGCTGTCGCACGCCATGAAATTCACTGTACCCTTGAGGATGTGGTGTCCGCGTGCAGCCGTCTGGCTAAATCCGGAGGCAAGGTATCCATGGTGCACAGACCTGACCGTCTGGTGGAGATTATCGAACGCTTCAGAGCTCACAAACTGGAACCGAAGCGGATGCGGCTCGTTTATCCGAAAGAAGGAAAGGAAGCGAATATTCTTTTGATTGAAGGGGTGCGTGATGGCCGGCCTGGTTTGAAAATCCTTCCGCCTTTATATGCCCTTCAGGAAAGCGGCGGTTACACCGATGAATTGAAGGAAATCTTAAATGGCCGGTAGTCATTATGTCTATATGCTCCGCTGCGGGGACGGCAGCCTTTACACCGGGTATACGAATAACCTCGAAGACCGTCTGCAGAAGCACCGGGAAGGTAAAGGGGCCAAGTATACCAGGGGACGCGGCCCACTCGTGCTGGAAGCGTGGCAGTGTTATGATCAGAAGAAAGAAGCCATGCGGGAGGAATACCGATTAAAACAGCTGGCCAGAACGAAGAAAGAACGATGGATTGCACAGCGGAAGGAGGAAGCTGGTGAAGATTCAAAAGAGCTTTAGTGAACACTCGACAGGTACGCTTTATATTGTCCCTACACCGATCGGGAATCTGGAGGATATGACGTACCGTGCGGTATCCACTTTAAGGACTGCCGATGTGATTGCGGCGGAAGATACCCGGAATACAAGGAAACTGCTGAATCATTTCGATATCCAGACATCGCTGATCAGCTACCATGAACATAATAAGCATACAAAAGGATCCCAGTTGATTGAACACATGCAGGAGGGACAGACGATTGCTCTTGTCAGTGATGCAGGAATGCCGGGAATTTCAGACCCGGGTACGGACCTTGTCGCTGAAGCGGTGGAAGCAGATCTTCCTGTCGTTGTTCTCCCGGGGGCTAATGCGGCGCTCCCTGCCCTGGCCGGATCCGGTTTACCTACGAAGGAATTTTATTTTTGTGGCTTTCTGCCACGTAAAAAGAAAGACCGGGCAGCTGTATTCGGACGCTTGAAACCATATCAAGCGACACTGATTTTCTATGAATCCCCCCATCGTTTGAAGGAAATGCTCTCCCATATGAATGAAGAGCTGGGAGCACGGAGGGCGTCGCTGGTAAGGGAGTTGTCCAAGCGCTTTGAGGAATATGTACGCGGCACCCTCCCTGAACTGGTTCAATGGGCAGATGAGCAGGAAGTACGCGGGGAATTCTGCATTATTGTAGAAGGGTCTTCGGAAGAGGAAAGACAGGAAGAAGCATGGTGGACGGGGATTTCGCTGATTGACCATGTCGAATACTATATCGAGAAAGAAAGCATGAAAAGCAAGCAGGCCATTAAGCAGACGGCCCTGGACAGGGAACTGCCTAAACGGGATGTTTACCAGGCGTATCACGTCAACCAGGATGAATAGATAGAAGAACCCCCTTACTGTCAGGCCTTCACAGTAAGGGGGTTGTTTTTGGAGCATATGTCAGACTGATTATCTCTCTATTCGTTAACCAGTAAGTGTCGTCGTCTTTTGTTTATCTCTTTTTATTTAAGGTTGTCTTGTAGTTCATTAAGAAGCATTTGAGCTCCTTCTTTGCTTAGTACCAAGTTGCCGTTGGCCAGTTTCATGTTGTCGTCTGAAACTTCGCCAGTAATATGACATGTCATATTCGGCTTGTACTTTTTGAGAACGATGCGGTCATCGTCCACGTAAATTTCTAATGCGTCTTTTTCATTGATCCCCAGTGTGCGGCGAAGTTCGATCGGGATAACAACGCGACCAAGCTCGTCCACCTTACGTACAATACCTGTAGATTTCATTTTTCTATCTCCCCTCAATCAAAAGTTTGATCGTCATGTTTCGACATATGTCTCGACATAATAGTACCAACCATTCCCAGACGTGTCAATTACTAAAAAAGGTGCAGAGATTTCCATATCCCTATACGAGGTGAGGTATATAAAATGGGTGGGAGGAGTGAATTCCACAGGCCTGACCTCCTCTTCCCCACTTATATCGGTTCCAAATATGGATAGTTTATCCACTTTGGTTATATATGTTCTATTTTACCATGGTATTTACAGATGTGAAGCACTAATGTGTGCTTCTTTTGACAGTTTTACACAACTTTCGGTATATTTTAATGTTAGGAATGGAAATAAAAGAAATAAATCGATAGAATGATACCATGACCTTTCATGGCGTAAGGATGATTTTTTTTAGGAGGGAACAGGATGCCAGAGGAAAAGAAGACGTTCTATATTACGACACCAATCTATTACCCAAGTGGTAATCTGCATATTGGACATGCCTATACAACGGTGGCCGGCGATGCCATGGCCCGTTACAAACGCCTGCGGGGGTACGACGTAATGTACCTGACAGGGACGGATGAACACGGACAGAAAATCCAGAGGAAAGCCGAGGAGAAAGGGGTTTCCCCACAGGCGTACGTCGATGATATCGTCAGCGGAATCAAACAGCTGTGGGATAAGCTGGATATTACGTATGATGATTTTATCCGTACGACACAGGACCGCCACAAAGTAGTCGTGGAGAAAATCTTCGACTATTTAATGAAAAAAGGGGATATCTATCTCGACGAATATGAAGGCTGGTACTGTACATCCTGTGAGTCTTTCTTTACAGAGCGCCAGCTTGATGACGGGCACTGCCCGGACTGCGGTGGTGAAGTGGAGAAAGTGAAAGAAGAATCCTACTTCTTCAAAATGAGCAATTACGTGGATCAGCTTCTTGAATTTTACGAGAAGAATCCAACGTTCATTCAGCCGGAAAGCCGGAAGAATGAAATGATCAACAACTTCATTAAACCAGGGCTTGAGGATCTGGCGGTTTCCCGGACCACCTTTGATTGGGGAATCGGCGTACCGGGCAATGAAAAACACGTCATTTACGTATGGATTGATGCGTTGAGTAACTACATTACAGCCCTTGGCTACGGTACAGATGATGATACACGCTATCAGAAATACTGGCCGGCTGATGTCCAGCTGGTAGGGAAGGAAATCGTTCGTTTCCATACGATTTACTGGCCGATCATGCTGATGGCGCTTGATCTTCCACTTCCGAAAAAAGTGTTTGCCCACGGGTGGATTCTGATGAAGGACGGCAAGATGTCCAAATCCAAAGGGAACGTCGTCGATCCCGTTCAGCTTAGTGACCGCTACGGCCTTGATGCTCTGCGCTACTATCTGCTTCGTGAAGTACCGTTCGGATCTGATGGTGTCTTCACTCCGGAAGCGTTCGTAGAGCGGACCAATTATGATCTGGCCAATGATCTTGGGAACCTGCTGAACCGTACGGTGGCGATGATCAGCAAATACTTTGATGGACAGATCCCGGCTCTTACACTGGCTGAGGATTCCTTTGATGAAAGTCTGGAGAGTCTTGCCCGTGAAACGCTTGACGGTGTTGAAGAGTCATTGGAAAACATGGAGTTCTCTGTGGCGCTTTCCACTCTGTGGAAATTCATCAGCCGTACGAACAAATACATTGATGAAACGCAGCCATGGGTGCTTGCCAAAGATGAAGCGAAGCGGGAGCGTCTTGGGAATGTCATGGCTCACCTGGCAGAAGCACTCCGCCATACTGCAGTGATGCTGCAGCCGTTCCTGACACAGACTCCGGATCGGATTTTCCAACAGCTTGGCTTGAATGAAGACCGCTTCAAATCATGGGAAAGCCTTGCTGAGTTCGGATTGATTCCAGCAGGAACGACGGTCCAGAAAGATGAGCCGATTTTCCCGCGCCTTGACGCAGAGGAAGAGACGCAGATCATTAAAGATATGATGAAGCAGCCGGCTCCGAAGGAAGAAGAGAAGAAGGAAGCTCCGGCGGCCGACCTTGCTGATGAAGTCACCATTGAAGACTTTGCAAAACTGGATTTCCGTGTAGCGGAAGTTCTGCAGGTGGACAAAGTGAAAAAGGCCGATAAACTGCTGAAAATCCAGCTGGATCTTGGCTTTGAGCAGCGTCAGGTTGTGTCAGGCATTGCCGAGCATTATTCACCGGACGAACTGGTTGGTAAGAAGGTTATCTGCATTGCCAATCTGAAACCCGTGAAGCTGCGCGGAGAATTGTCCCAGGGGATGATTCTTGCCGGCGAAGATAATGGAAAGCTTTCCCTTGCTTCAGTCGATCAGACGTTAAGCAACGGGACAAAAGTGAAATAACCAATGGATAAAAAGGGAAAGCTCTAATCAGCGCTTTCCCTTTTCCAATGAAAAAAAGAAAGGCGGGACAACGATGCTTTTTGATACACACGTTCATTTGAATGCCGATCAATTCGAAGAAGATCTGGAAGAAACGATCCAAAGGGCACGTCAGGCCGGTGTCACTTATATGACTGTCGTCGGTTTTGACAGAAAGACGATTCCTAAGGCACTGGAAATTGCGGAATCTGATGAGAATATTTATGCAGCGGTAGGGTGGCACCCGGTGGACGCCATAGACATGACAGAGGAAGACCTTGCCTGGATTGAAGAGCTGACTTCGCATCCGAAAGTAGTCGCCCTCGGAGAAATGGGGCTCGACTATCACTGGGATAAGTCGCCCGCTGATGTGCAGAAGGAAGTCTTCCGGAAGCAGATCAGGCTTGCTAAAAAAGTCCGCATGCCGATTATCATTCATAACCGGGAAGCGACAGAGGATATCGTGCAGATATTGAAAGAGGAGAATGCAGCGGAAGTCGGCGGGATTATGCACTGTTACAGCGGACCAGTGGAAACGGCCCGGGAATGCATCGACATGAATTTCCTCATCTCCCTGGGCGGACCGGTGACATTTAAAAATGCCAAGCTTCCGAAAGAAGTCGCCAAAGCTGTTGACTTAAAGCATATGCTTGTGGAGACGGACTGTCCATTTCTCGCTCCTCACCCAAATCGAGGCAAACGGAACGAACCGGCTTACGTAAAGCTTGTGGCCGAACAGGTCGCTGAATTGAAGGGGATCTCTTATGAAGAGGTCAGCCGTGTCACGACAGAGAATGCCCTGTCCTTCTTTGGTATTTCCCATTCGTAATGGAGGACTTTGGTCATAATATTACAGGGGAACGACAATTGTATGGGAATTGTAACACAGCTGTTATGTTATTCTTCTGGGCATAAATGCATAATGGAGGAGTCAGTGATCGTCAACTGACTCCTCCATTTTATTTGCAGGGGGATTCGGTTGACATCATTTTGTCACTTGAATACAATGGAACGCGTGCTTTAGAGAGGGGGCCATTAGGATGAATAGAATAGAAATTATAAAAAAAGCTGTCAGTCAAACGACTTTCTGGGCCGTATTATCTGTTGTCCTGGCATCCGCCTTTTTAGTGACCGTTACCTATGAAGCGACAAAAGCTTCTGTGCAGGTGACTCAGAACGGAGAAAAAGAATTGATTCGAACACATGCGGATACTGTAGATGAATTGATGTCTGAGATGGACATTACGGTGCAGCCGCATGATGAACTATCACATAAATTATCTGATTCAGTTGAATACGGTATGGATGTTGAATACATAACATCAAAATCGATTCACCTGGCCATCGATGGCGGGGAACAGAAAGACTATTATACAACGGCAGATACTGTCGGGGAGTTTTTCAAAGAGAATGATCTGGAATTCAAGGAACACGATCAGCTGTCCCATCAATCCGGTGAACGTCTCGCTGATGGCATGAGTATTGAGGTCGCTGAAGCCTTTCAGGTTACCCTGAATGATGGCGGAGACGAAGAAAGTGTATGGACGACGAAGTCCACCGTGGGAGACCTGCTGGATGAACAGAGAATTGAACTCAATGACCTGGATGAACTGAACCTTGATGAAGAGGCTTGGCTGACCGCAGATACACCGCTGGAAATCACGCGGGTGGAAAAGGTCACCGAGATTGTGGAAGAAGAAACGGATTATTCGGTTGAAGTGAAAAAGGACGACTCCCTTCCGAAAGGGGAGCGCAAGGTACTGGAAGACGGGCAGGAAGGTCTTGTGACGAAGGAGTATGAAGTTACGATTGAAAATGGGGAAGAGGTCAGCCGTGAGCTTGTAGAAGAGACGGTGGATCAGGAAAGCCGAAGGGAAATCGTAGCGCTTGGTACAAAAGTGGATGAACCGGATCCTCAGCCGGCCATGACCGCGTCCGCCTCCCAACCGGAAGAAGAGCCTTCATCTTCCGGTAAAGTCGTCCAGACTTCTGCTAAAGTTTCAAAAAGCAGTGAAGAGACAAGCCGTGAAAAAGAATCGAGCCAAACACTGCAGATGCATGCGACCGCCTACACCGCTGAGTGCACGGGCTGCTCCGGCATTACAGCAACAGGGATTGATTTGAACGCAAACCCTGATAAGAAGGTTGTAGCTGTAGATCCGAGCGTTATTCCTCTGGGCAGCCGTGTCTGGGTGGAAGGCTATGGAACTGCCGTTGCAGGTGATACAGGCGGAGCGATCAATGGTAAACGCATTGACCTTCACGTGCCTTCCAAGAGTGAAGCCTACAGCTTTGGTTCAAAAACGGTAAAAGTGAAAATACTGGATTAGTGAAGACAGCAGAGGAACCGTTCCTCTGCTTTTTTCCGTGTATAGACTCGTGGTATGCTAGGGAGAGGTTTATAAACGGACGTGCAGGGAGGATACATCATTGAAAATTAAAGAGGTCATCGTCGTGGAAGGCAGGGACGATACGGCCAAAATAAAACGGGCTGTTGATGCAGATACCATTGAAACGAACGGGTCTGCTATTGATGAAGGTGTGCTGAAACGCATCAAGCATGCGCAGGAGAAACGGGGCGTCATCATTTTTACAGACCCTGACTACCCCGGGGAACGGATCCGGCATATCATTACGCAGCACATTCCGGACTGCAAGCATGCCTTCCTTCCGAAACAGCAGGCCAGAGCCAGGCGGGATAAAGGGATTGGCATTGAGCATGCCTCCATTACAGATATTCAAGCTGCTTTGAGCGTGGTCTACGAATTGATGGATGAAAAGGCGGGCGAAATTTCAAAGCAGGATCTGATTGACCTCGGTTTAATCGGAAGCCCTCATTCGGCTGAGTTACGAGAAAAGTTAGGGATGGATTTAAATATAGGAAAAACCAATGGAAAGCAGCTGCTCCGCCGGTTGAATATGTTTCATATCACCCGCCGACAGCTTGCAGAAAGTATAGATAGAATCAATCAGGAGGAAAGTCATGAACAATAAAGCGGTTGCGACACCATCACGTACAAAGGAAATTCTCGGGAAGTATGGATTTTCGTTCAAGAAAAGCCTCGGACAGAACTTTCTTATCGACGTAAACATTCTGAAAAACATTATTGAAGAGGCGGGTATTCATGAAGAGGCCGGTGCCATTGAAATCGGACCGGGAATCGGAGCCTTGACGGAACAATTGGCGCGTCATGCCGATCGTGTTGTTGCTTTTGAAATCGACCAGCGTCTGCTTCCGATTTTGGAAGATACGCTGAGTGCTTATGACAATGTCCATGTCATCAATCAGGATATTCTCCAAGCTGATGTGGAACAGGTGATCCAGGACCAGTTCAAGCAGGGGCAGCCGGTCAGAGTTGTCGCCAATCTTCCTTATTACATCACGACCCCGATCCTGATGAAGCTGTTGATGAGCCGTCTGCCGATTGACAGCATCACGGTCATGATTCAGAAAGAAGTGGCGGATCGTATGGCCGCTGAACCTAATACGAAAAGCTACGGTTCGTTATCCATTGCTGTCCAGTACTATACAGAAGCGAGCGTGGCTCTGACTGTTCCAAAAACCGTCTTCATGCCGCAGCCGAATGTGGATTCATCTGTCCTCCACCTGGAGATGCGTGACCAGCCTCCGGTACAGGTGGAAGATGAGGACTTTTTCTTTGATGTAGTCAAAGCAACCTTCGGGCAGCGCAGGAAAACGCTGATGAATAACCTTGCCCGTCATTTTAAAGGTCGTATGGATAAAACGGAACTGCGCACCCGTCTGGATGAGGTGGGTATTGATCCTTCCCGCCGCGGGGAGTCGTTGTCGATGGAAGAGTTTGCGGCCCTTGCCAATCGACTGTATAAGTAAAGCACAAAGCCCACCTTTTCACATACACTAATGTAGTGCTTAGAGTAAGGTGGGGTAGAAATGATATCAAATGGAGACCTCGTAACGAGAAAGTCTTATCAGCACGATGTAATCTTCCGTGTGAAGGAGAAATCCTCTTCCATCGTCCAGCTGATGGGCGAGCATATCCGTCTCGAAGCGGATGCCCCGCTTGAGGATGTGGAAGAAGTCACCGGGGCTGAATACCACCGTAGAAAAAGCCGGGTGGAGGAACAGGAAGCTTATTCCTACCGCTTGTTCAGGCAGGATTACCGGCTCTTAAGGGAACAAAGGGAGGCGGACGCAGGGAGCGGCTATGGAACGGAAGAGGAAACGAGCTACTTTCAGATTCCTCCCCGAATCCTTCATATTGATGGGGATCCTTTGTTCTTGAAAAAATGCATTGCCTTATATGAGCAGCTCGGCCTCCAGGTGCACGGGCAGTATCTTCATGAAAAGGAAATGCCTCACCAAGTCCTGCCTCTAATTGAAAAAGTCCATCCGGAAATCGTCGTTTTAACGGGACATGACTCGTATTCGAAAGCGAAGGGCCCGGTCAGGGAACTGGAATCGTACCGCCATTCCAAGTACTTTGTCGAAGCGGTGAGAAACATCAGGCGCAGCTACCCTAATTTCGATCAACTTGTCGTATTTGCAGGGGCCTGTCAGTCCCACTTCGAATCGATTATCCGTGCCGGGGCCAACTTTGCGAGCTCCCCATCCAGGGTGAACATCCACGCCATTGATCCTGTGTATGTAGCCGCCAGAGTGGCATATACGTCGTTCAAGGATCATATAAATATATGGGAGGTTATCCGCAACACCATCAGCGGTCAGGATGGTCTGGGCGGAATCGAGACGAAGGGGCTTCTTCGGATCGGCATCCCCTATACGAAAAATCAGGAAGAAATATAGCCGTTGTTTCCAACAAACAACGGTTATTCATTTTTTTGGATCGCCCATGGCTTACCCACTACTATCCTATCCCGCAGAAATTTCCCATAAAAACTACATACTTTTCCTACTTATGGATAACCTAACCAAGAGTAATTATTTATATCATTCTGTTGCAATGTTTTCGTTCAGTTGGTATAATTGATAACTTTATTTGACTTTGTCCATAGTCTGTGGTATTCTTATAAACAGTGAGGTGGAGTGCAGTGGCTAAAACGTTAGGTGAAATTAAGCAGTCCTTAGAAGGACAGATTGGTAAACGACTAACTTTGAAAGCAAACGGCGGGCGCCGCAAGACCATTGAGCGTTCCGGTGTTTTAGCAGAAACTTATCCTGCAGTTTTCATTGTCGAGCTTGACCAGGAAGAGAATGCTTTTGAACGTGTATCATACAGCTATGCAGATGTACTTACAGAGACAGTCGAACTGACCTTTGATGACCTGAAGACTATGGCCCTTGAGCAGTGAACCTTCCGTTTGCTGCTTTTTTATTTTGCCTTCGTTTGGATCAGTCATGGGTCTGCCCTGTACGAGCGGCTTGATTGCAGAAGTTCCTGCCAGACCTGCATAGAACTACCGGTTATCCGCTGAGAGGTTTGACACATACTAACGTTGTCGTAGCTGAGTGAAAGCGAAAGGAGCTGAGAACGATGGGACGTAAGCGCAGCATGATGTCCGATTCGTTTAAGGAAGAGATCGCGAAAGAACTTGGGTTTTACGACAAGGTACAGAAAGATGGATGGGGCGGCATCTCTGGGCGCGATGCCGGAAACATGGTCAAACGGGCGATACAAATGGCAGAAGAACAAATGGTGAAAGACCGAAATTGAACGTTCCCCTTGATGCCGGGCATCAAGGGGTTTTACAGGTTTGTCTGTTTTACAGGTCCTTCTTCCTCTTCACGGTGCGAAATATGGTACAATGCTTTCAGATAATCCAGAAGAAGAGGTGCTTATATGCAGATTTTAGAAAAAGCTCCTGCCAAGATCAATTTGTCCTTAGATGTTTTACATAAACGACCGGACGGCTTCCACGAAGTGGAGATGGTGATGACGACTGTAGACTTAGCGGATCGGATTCAGCTGACCCTTCTCCATGAGCCTGTGGTGCAGGTCGAATCGGAAAGCCGCTTCGTTCCGAACGATGAGCGCAACCTTGCCTACCGCGCAGCAAAGCTGATCCAGGATCGTTTCCGTGTGAGAAAAGGTGTTCATATTCATATTGAGAAAAACATTCCTGTAGCCGCCGGGCTTGCCGGGGGAAGCAGTGACGCAGCAGCGGTCCTGCGCGGGGTTAACCGGATGTGGAATCTCGGTCTGTCTATGGATGAACTGGCCGTCCTTGGTGCTGAAATTGGGTCGGATGTATCGTTTTGTGTATACGGAGGAACGGCGCTTGCCACCGGTCGTGGTGAACAGATTCAATCCCTCCCGGCGCCGCCGCCCTGCTGGGTGGTTCTTTCAAAGCCGACCGTCGGTGTTTCAACCCAGACGGTCTATCAGAACCTGAACCTTAAAGGGGCCCATCATCCTGACACGGATGCCATGGTCGAATCCCTGAAGGACGGAGATTACGACGGAATCTGCTCGCATGTCGGCAATACACTGGAAGGTGTAACTCTTGATCTGCATCAGGAGGTGGGGCAGATTAAGGAACAGATGAAGCAGGCGGGAGCGGACGCTGTGCTTATGAGTGGAAGCGGGCCGACGGTCTTCTGTCTCGTTGATCAGGATGCCCGGGCCCAGCGGATTTATAACAGCCTGAAAGGGTTCTGTACGGAGGTTTACATGGTAAGGATGCTGGGGTATCGGGAAACCACTTGATAAATTCCGTACATATTTGTTATATTTAACTAAAATATTCGGATTTTGAGGTGTCCTTACTATGAAAAGAAGTGAAAGGCTCGTTGCGATGACGCATTTTATCCTGGACCAGCCGAGAACGTTGATTTCCCTTCCCTTTTTCTCGGAAAAGTACGGAGCTGCCAAGTCCTCCATCAGTGAAGACCTTGGCATTATTAATACAATGTTCCAGCATGAGGGGATCGGTTATTTAGAAACGATATCCGGTGCAGCCGGGGGAGTGAAATACATCCCTGTATTCTCGGAAGATTACAGCCGTACGTTCGTCAATCAGCTCTGTGATCGTCTGGAGGATCCGGAACGTCTGCTCCCCGGGGGTTATTTGTTTATGAGTGATATACTCGGCGATCCGGAGACGACAAGGAATATCGGCCGCATGTTCGCTTCTGCCTTCCGTGACAAGGGGGTCGACGTCGTCATGACTGTGGCCACCAAAGGCATTCCCCTGGCCTATGCCGTAGCTTCGTACTTGAATGTTCCGGTTGTCATCGCCAGGAGGGATCCTAAGATTTCGGAGGGATCCACGGTGAGCATCAACTATGTGTCCGGGTCCACCCGTAAAATTCAAACGATGGTGCTCACAAAACGATCCCTGCAGGAAGGTTCAAGAGTCTGCATCATCGATGACTTTATGAAGGCCGGTGGAACCATCAACGGCATGCGCAACCTGTTAAAAGAATTCAATGCGGAACTCGCCGGTATCGGTGTCCTCGCAGAAGCGGAGGATGAAGAAGAGGATCGTGTGGTGGAAGAGTATTTATCGCTCGTTCAAATCGTCAATGCAGACGACCGCCGCTCGACCATCGAAGTCCGTCCGGGGAATCTGCTTGAAAATATCTAACCTTTTCCAAAGCTCTCATTCTTTTGTATGAGGGCTTTTTTCATGGGATGAAATTCTACGGGGGACGTAAGTTCATTGAATATAAAAATTTTTTAGAAAACAGGCAGGAATTTTTCCCGTTTTGTGGAATTTGTGTTACATAAGTTCTTTTGGAATAAAAAGGTGGTGAAATTAATGGAAGTAACTGACGTAAGACTGCGACGCGTGAATACTGATGGAAGAATGCGAGCAATTGCTTCTATTACCTTGGACCAGGAATTTGTTGTCCATGACATACGGGTGATTGATGGCAACAACGGATTGTTTGTGGCGATGCCGAGCAAGCGGACTCCGGATGGAGAGTTCCGCGACATTGCACACCCGATCAATTCAGGTACACGTGGAAAGATCCAGGACGCTGTACTTGAAGCCTATCACCAGGCTGGTGAAGAGGAAGGAGCAGAGGTGGAATTCGAAGAAGCCGGAGCCTCCTGATACTTAGGAAACAACGAGAGTCTAACCGATGTGGTTAGGCTCTTTTTTCTGTTCTGGTAAAACCTTCATCCTTTGTCCTATATTGTTGAAATCGCCCTTGGATTAAGATATGATTCAAAGTGGATAATTAGGATGGAGGTTCTTTCATGACGAATCGATATGCCGTCGTACTGGCAGCTGGACAAGGGACACGTATGAAATCGAAACTGTACAAGGTTCTGCACCCTGTAGGTGGAAAACCAATGGTTCAGCATGTCGTCGACCAGTTGAATACATTAGATCTAAGTGAATTGATTACAGTAGTAGGATTTGGAGCGGAGAAAGTTCAGGAACAGCTTGGTTCGGACAGTCATTATGTCGTCCAGAAAGAACAGCTTGGCACAGGCCATGCCGTTCAGCAGGCCGATGACATCCTTGCGGATAAAGAAGGAACCACTGTTGTCGTCTGCGGCGATACGCCTTTATTGACAGCTGAAACCCTTCAGAAACTTCTTGATCATCACGAAGCACAGCACGCAAAAGCCACCATATTAACCGCTCATGCTGAAGAGCCCCATGGATACGGACGTGTCATCCGTGGAGGAAACGGCCAGGTGGAGCGTATCGTTGAGCAGAAGGATGCATCAGAAGAAGAACAGGCCATTCAGGAAATCAATACAGGAACCTACTGCTTTGATAATGCCCTGCTTTTTGACGCACTGAAAAACGTCTCCAATGACAACGTGCAGGGAGAGTATTATCTTCCCGATGTTGTTGAAATCCTTAAAGACCGTGGAGAAACGATCAGTGCCTATCAAACACCGGAATTCTCTGAATCCCTTGGAGTCAACGACCGTGTAGCTCTGGCAAAAGCAGAAAAATTAATGAAAGCACGTATTAACGAGAAACATATGAGAAATGGTGTCAGTCTGATCGATCCGGATCAGACGTATATCGGTCCTGATGTCACAATCGGACAGGATGTCACCATCTATCCGGGGACCGTCATTGAAGGAACGACAACGATTGAAAATGATGCTGTCGTTGGTCCCCACACAACGATCAGCAACTGTTATATCGGAGCGGAAACGACGATCAGGCAGAGTGCCGCCTCAGACAGCCGTATCGGCAATCGTGTGCAGATCGGACCATTCGCCCACATCCGCCCGCAGTCTGAACTCGGAAATGATGTGAAGGTCGGAAACTTTGTGGAAGTGAAAAAAGCCTCCTTCGGTGATGGAAGCAAAGCCTCCCACCTCAGCTACATCGGAGATGCAGAAGTCGGGAGCGGAGTGAACATCGGCTGCGGCACGATCACGGTCAATTACGATGGTCAGAACAAGCATTTGACGACGATCGAGGATGATGCCTTTATCGGCTGCAACTCCAATCTGATCGCACCGGTGACGGTCGGGCAGGGGGCCTATGTAGCGGCTGGATCCACCATCAATAAAGATGTACCATCAGAAGCGCTTTCAATCGCCCGTTCAAGACAGACGAACAAAGAGGGCTATGCAAATAAAATGAAATCGATCAAAAAAGATTAACGGAGGGTAACATCCATGGCAACTGGATATAAAGATTCAAAACTGAAAGTATTCTCGCTTAACTCGAACCCTGGACTGGCTGAGGAAATAGCGGACAACATTGGAGTGGAACTTGGGAAGTGTACAGTAACAAGCTTCAGTGACGGGGAAATTCAAATCAATATCGAAGAAAGTATCCGCGGCTGCGATGTCTATGTCGTCCAATCGACCTGCGAGCCTGTCAACCAGCACATCATGGAACTGTTGATTATGATCGATGCTCTTAAACGTGCGTCTGCCCGTACCATCAATATCGTTATGCCTTACTACGGCTATGCCCGTCAGGATCGTAAGGCCCGCGCCCGTGAACCGATCACAGCCAAGCTGATTGCCGATCTGCTTGAAACAGCCGGGGCTTCCCGTGTCCTTATGCTGGATCTGCACGCGCCGCAGATCCAAGGGTTCTTCAACCTGCCGATCGATCACCTTGTCGGAGTACCGATTCTTTCCGACTACTTCGAAGAGAAGAATTTTGACGACCTCGTCATCGTCTCTCCGGACCATGGTGGTGTGACCCGTGCCCGTAAAATGGCCGACCGCCTGAAAGCTCCGATTGCGATTATCGATAAGCGCCGTCCGCGTCCGAACGTTTCGGAAGTGATGAACATTGTCGGGAACATTGAAGGCAAGACAGCCATTCTGATCGATGACATCATCGATACAGCCGGGACGATTACGCTTGCGGCCAATGCCCTTGTGGAAAACGGGGCAACAGAAGTCTATGCGTGCTGTACGCACCCTGTCCTTTCCGGACCGGCCATCGACCGTATAGACAACTCTAAAATTAAAGAACTGGTCGTGACCAATACGATTCCACTCGGTGAGGAAAAAGCCAGTGATAAGATTACGGAACTTTCTGTAGCCGGCTTGATTAGTGAAGCGATCATCCGTGTTCACGAACGCCAGTCCATCAGCATACTATTCGATTAATTTACGAAAATACGTTTAGCTCTCTGCTTTAATGGGAAACTTTTATTAATGATTGGTAAATTAATGGAGGTTGATTATTTTGGCTATTACGTTGAAAGCGAAACAAAGACAAAATCTCAAACAATCCGTCACGCGTGAACTGCGCCAGGAGGGAGATATCCCGAGTGTTGTTTACGGAAATGACAAAGAACCGATCACGGTTGCTGTTAACAGCATAGAGTTACTTAAAACTGTTCGTGATGAAGGGAAGAACGCGATCATTTCCCTGAATATCGAAGGTAAAGATACAGTTGATGTGATGCTGCATGACTATCAGGTGGATCCTTTGAAGGATGAATTGATCCATGCCGACTTTTATGTCGTGAACATGTCCCAGGAGATGGACGTGGAAGTACCGGTTCGTCTTGAGGGTGAAGCCGCCGGAAGCAAAGAAGGCGGTGTCGTCCAACAGCCACTTTATGATCTTGCCGTACGTGCAAAACCTGCGGATATCCCAGAGGAAATCCTCGTGGATATCTCTGAACTGAACATCGGCGACAGCGTGATGGTCAGTGATTTGAAGGCTTCCCGTAATTATGAAATTACAGAAGATGACAATACGACCATTGTTTCCGTAACACCACCGGAGGAAATGCCGGAGGAAGAGCCGGAACCATTGGAAGTTGATGCTGATCCAGAAGCGTCCGAAGAAAAATTCGAGGATGAAAAAGCTGGAACAGATGAAGCGAAACAGTAAAACAGGATCCCATGGATCGAGGGGCGCGGCCATAAAGGCCCGCCCCTTTTCTCTGTTTAGAAACGGTGGAAAAGGGGATGGTAGGAATACAAATGCCTTTCCAGCGTGTTTTGACATTATTTTTGAATCAGCTTTGCTATAATAGATGGTAGTAGAAAAAAAGGGAGTTCATTATGAAATGTATTGTTGGTCTCGGTAACCCGGGAAAGAAGTATGACCAGACCCGTCACAATGCCGGGTTTATGGTGCTCGATGAATGGGCGGAACGAAACAACTGGTCATTCAGTCAAAAGAAATTTAATGGTTTATATACGATGGAGCGGATAGACGGTGAGAAAGTGGTGCTGTTAAAGCCGCAGACCTACATGAATCTGTCAGGGGAATCGCTCAGACCGCTGATGGATTATTACGATCTGGATGTGGAGGATATTCTTGTCATTTATGATGACCTGGACCTTCCACCCGGAAAAATCCGCCTGCGCAAAAAAGGCGGTCATGGAGGTCACAACGGCATCCGCAGTATCATCGACCACCTTGGCACGAAGGAATTCAAACGGCTTCGTGTCGGTGTAGGCCGTCCGGAAGGCTCCAAAAGCGTCATCGATCATGTGCTCGGCACGTTCACAAAGGAAGAGAAGCCATATGTGGAAGACAGCGTTGATTATGCCGTGAAAGCGTGCGGGGCGTGGGTCAGCCAGACTTTCGACGAAGTGATGAATACGTACAATATGAAATGAGACCTGTTTACTTTTGAGTTCGTATAACGGACCACAAGGACGGTAACACTATCTACCATCACCCCTTCAAGGAGGATGGACATGAAAATTCGATACTTCTGCCGTCACTGTGAGAATCAGGTTGGAGAATTAGATGCAGCACACGTGGATGTTTCTCAACTAGGGTTTGATCTGTTGAATGATCAGGATCAGGAACAGATGGTTCATATGACCGCTGATGGCGATATGAATATACGGACGATCTGTGACTCATGTAAAGAATCATTGGACGAACATCCACATTACCATGAACTGGACCATTTTATTCAGTAAATCCCGACCCACAGCTTGAGCTGAGGGAAAAGGTGGTGGAGGAATTCGTTATGCAAGGGATAAAGGATTATTTACATCCGAAGGAAGATGTACAGTCCGTGATTGAAGGTTTTCAATCCGGGATGAAAGAACAAATGGTGGCAGGTCTTTCCGGAGCCTCCAGGAGCCTGATGATTTCTCTTCTTCAGGAATCACTGGACCGACCGGTCATTCTTGTCACTCACCAGCTCATACAAGCACAGCAGCTGTATGAAGACATGCAGGAGCTTGCAGACCCTGATCAGGTTCATCTGTATCCGGTCAATGAACTGATCGCTTCGGAAATCGCTGTAGCGAGTCCTGAACTCCGCAGTCAGAGAATCGAAGCGCTCAGCCAGTGGCTTTCACAGGAAAAAGGTGTATTGATCGCACCTGTAGCTGCTTTAAAGCGCATGATGCCGCCGCAATCCTATTGGGAGCGTAACCTGCTCCCTTTTCGTGTTGGTGAAGAAATCAACCTGGAGGATTATTTAGACCGCTTTATCAGCATGGGGTACGAACGTACGGAAATGGTGGCGACTCCAGGAGAGTTTTCCCTCCGCGGAGGGATTCTGGATGTATATCCATTAACCGCCGAATTCCCGTACCGGATCGAGTTGTTCGATACAGAAGTGGACTCGATCCGAACGTTTGATTCAGAAACCCAGCGTTCCCATCAAAAGGTGGAGACGGTTACGATCGGCCCGGCGACCGAACTGCTGTTGACGCCCGAGGACTTTACAAGAGCGCATCACCGTCTGGAAAACGCCCTGGCCCATTCCTTGAAGAAGCTGACGAAGACAGAATCCAAGGAAACCCTGAGCAGGGTGATTGATCATGACCTGGAGCGCCTGAATCAGCAGGAAAGATTCCAGGAAATGTATAAGTACATTGAAATGTTCTATGAGGAGCCTGTCAGTCTACTAGACTACTTGTCTAAGGACGGGCTTGTCGTTTTAGATGAGATGAGCCGGATTCAGGAAACCGCTCATCGTCTGGATCAGGAGGAGGGTGAGTGGCTGCAGAGCATGCTGGAGGCGAATCAGGCGGTACGCGATCTGCATTTATCCTTTGACTGGCAGGATACGTGGAATAAAATCGAACATCCCCGTCTTTATTTATCTGTTTTTATGCGTCATATAGCCAACACCCAGCCACAGAACATCGTCAACATTTCCAGCCGGCAGATGCAGCAGTTCCACGGTCAGATGAACCTGTTGAAAAATGAGATGGACCGCTGGGAGAAGCAGGACTACTCTGTCGTGATTCTCGCGCCGGATGAGAACCGCCAGGAGAAGATTCAGGGAGTGCTCGCGGATTACGATATTGAAGCTGTTCCTGCTAAAGGGGAACCGCAACTCCCGCTTGTGAAACCGACCATTATGATCGGCAATATCAGCAGCGGTTTTGAATGGCCGATGCACAAGATGGCCGTTCTGACGGAAAAAGAGTTGTTCAAAAAGCGGACGGCCAAGCCGAAGCGCAGACAGAAAATGTCCAACGCCGAACGGATCAAAAACTATCAGGAACTTAAAGTCGGCGATTACATTGTGCATGCCAGTCACGGGATCGGGAAATACCTCGGAATTGAAACACTGAAAATGGGAGGAAGTCATAAGGACTTTCTGATGGTGAATTACTCGGGGAATGACAAATTATATGTACCGATCGACCAGATTGACATGATCCAGAAGTATGTCGGCTCTGAAGGTAAGGAACCAAAAGTCTATAAACTGGGCGGCAGCGAGTGGAAAAAGGTCAAAAGCCGTGTGCAGTCCTCTGTTGAGGATATTGCTGATGACTTGATTGAACTGTATGCCGAGCGTGAAGCATCCAAGGGGCATGCCTTTCAGGAAGACGGTGAAATGCAGCGTGAATTTGAAGCGGCTTTCCCATATGAGGAAACAGAAGACCAGCTCCGCTGTATCGAAGAGATCAAATCAGATATGGAGCAGATCCGTCCGATGGACCGCCTGCTCTGTGGAGATGTCGGATATGGAAAAACCGAAGTGGCGATCCGTGCTGCCTTCAAAGCGATTGCAGAAGGCAAGCAGGTGGCTCTGCTTGTGCCGACGACGATTCTTGCCCAACAGCATTATGAGACGCTTCAGGAGCGTTTTCAGGGCTTCGGCGTCAATGTTGGTCTTATGAGTCGTTTCCGTACGAAAAAGCAGCAGAAGGAGACGACAGACCGATTGAGAAAAGGCCTGGTCGATGTTGTGGTCGGTACACACCGGGTTCTTTCCAAGGACATCGAATTCAAGGACCTCGGTCTCTTAATTGTCGATGAAGAACAGCGTTTCGGAGTGAAACACAAAGAGAAAATCAAGCAGTTGAAAAACAATGTGGATGTTCTCACACTGACAGCGACACCGATTCCGCGTACGCTGCATATGTCTATGCTTGGTGTCCGGGATTTATCAGTCATTGAAACCCCGCCCGCCAACCGGTTCCCGATCCAGACGTACGTGCTGGAATACAACCCGATTTTCCTCAGAGAAGCAGTCGAAAGGGAGATGGCGAGAGACGGCCAGGTGTTCTTCCTGTTCAACCGGGTGGAGAATATCGAACGGATGGCGCAGGAGATTGCCGAACTCGTACCGGAAGCACGGGTGAACTTTGCTCATGGGCAGATGAATGAAACGGAACTTGAAAATGTCATGTTCTCCTTCCTCGGCGGTGAGTCGGACGTGCTTGTCAGTACGACGATCATTGAAACCGGGGTCGACATCCCGAACGTGAACACATTGATTGTCTATGACGCTGACCGCATGGGTCTCAGCCAGCTGTATCAGCTGCGTGGACGTGTCGGGCGTTCCAACAGAGTGGCCTACGCGTACTTTACGTATCAGAAGGATAAAGTACTTACAGAAGTAGCGGAGAAAAGACTGCAGGCCATTAAGGAATTCACCGAGCTGGGATCTGGATTTAAGATCGCCATGCGTGATCTGTCCATCCGTGGAGCGGGGAATCTGCTTGGCTCCCAGCAGCACGGCTACATCGATTCGGTCGGGTTTGATATGTATTCCCAAATGCTTAAAGATGCGATTGAGGCGAAGCGCCAGGGCAAAAAACCGGAGGAAGTCCAGCCGTTCCAGCCTGAGCTTGATTTGAGCGTGGATGCTTATATACCGGATGATTATATTGCTGATGAAAAACAGAAAATCGACATGTATAAATTGTTCCAGGCCGTGGAGTCTATCGAAGATATCCAGGATCTCAGGGATGAGCTCATCGACAGGTTCGGTGACTATCCGGAAGAAGTGGAAAACCTCTTCCGCGTCTCCAGCATCAAGCTTCAGGCGAAACGGGCCCGGATCGAGTCGGTCGCAGAGAAGAAGAAGAAAATTGAAATGCTGATGGAAGCCGAGCAGAGCCGGGACATCGACGGTTCGAAGTTGTTCGACTTTGCCAACTCCTACGGAAGGATGGTTCAGCTCGGTACCGAAGACAGCCAGCTGAAAGTCACCTTCACATGGGACCGCAAACAGGAATTCGACCGCTACAGGCTCGTGGAGGAATTCATCGGACGTCTTCCGGATATGATGAGAGAAACGACAACAGCCTGATCACTCCCGGGAGATTTCAGCCTGCAGAGAAACCCTTTTGTTTCTCTGCAGGCTTTTTTATGCTTCATGGAGCACTGATTCTCCTTTTCTGCTGGTTTCTTCTCCTGATCAGAGGGAAGCCTTACATTATTTATGAAAAAAACCAGACCAAGGGTGTATAGGTTTTTATTGCTGAACCATACTATCGTTAATCACCCGCTTGTTCTGCTTGCTCTTCAACAGGAGAAGGAAAGGTAGTCATCACAGAAAAGGAGGCAGCATAAAAGAATGAAAGCAACTGGTATTGTACGTCGTATTGATGATCTAGGCCGTGTTGTTATTCCAAAAGAAATCCGCCGCACTCTCAGAATTCGTGAAGGAGATCCATTGGAAATCTTCGTGGACAGGGAAGGGGAAGTCATCTTGAAGAAATATTCCCCGATTAGTGAACTGGGTGATTTTGCGAAGGAATATGCGGAAGCCTTAAGTGAGTCCCTGGAATCCCCTGTTCTTATTTGTGACCGGGATGAGTATATCGCTGTGGCTGGTGGAGGCAAGAAAGAATACATGAACCGGTCGATCGGATCAAAGGTGGAGGAAGTGATGGATTCACGGTCCATGGCTTCTGAGAAGCATCCGGACCCAGTGGAATTCGTCCGCGGGCAGGAAGAGGACGTCATATCCTATCTTATTCATCCTATCATCGCCCAGGGAGATCCCATTGGATGTGTGATTGCGTTTAATAAAGAAGGAGCACCTCTTGAAGACGGCGCAGATAAGGCGGTTCAGACGGCAGCAAGTTTTCTTGCCAAACAGATGGAATAACACAAAGGTCAGGCCGATGGTCTGGCCTTTTCCTGTGATATAATGAAAGTTCTGAACACATACATATGAGGAGAACGTTCCAAAATGATTCAAACATCTACACCATCTATTTTAAAAGGGGCCTTCATTCTTTCTCTGGCCGGTCTGATCAGCAAAATGATCAGTGCCGGCTACCGCGTTCCTCTGCAGAACTTGACTGGAGACCTTGGTTTTTACGTGTATCAGCAGGTCTACCCTATTCTTGGTATGGCGCTGGTACTGGCTTTGTACGGTTTCCCCGGAGCCATCTCTAAATTAATATCCGACACCCATCACATCAGTCGTCCGGTGTCGATCCCGTCGTTTTATCTGCCTGTCTTCGCTCTTCTTTTGGTTTTCAGTCTGATCGTCGCGGTCATTGGATGGCTGGAGGCGCCGCAGCTGGCCCGGTGGATGGGGGACCCGCGTCTTGTCCCATCGATCCGCACATCATTTTTCGTCTTTTTGTTTATTCCTGTGATTTCTGTCCTGCGGGGCGTATTCCAGGGAAAGAATGATATGACGCCTACCGCGGTCTCGCAGATTGTGGAACAGATCTTGCGGGTCGCAGTCATTATCGCGGCTGCTCTTATCGTTTCACGAGGGGGCGACCTGTATCATATCGGCGCAGGAGCGGCGTATGGAAGTATGGCCGGTGCGCTTGCTGCGGCTGTTTTCCTTATCATTTGGACAGTGAAAAAGCCGGGACTTTGGAGCTTCGACCGTTTTCCTTGCCGGACTCCTTTCAGCAGACACGTTCTGTTGTACGGTTTACTGATTTCCTTTAATTATATGCTGCTGTTGTCTCTTCAGCTTGTCGATGCCTTTACGTTGGTTCCGCAGCTGGTTCAGGCCGGCTATTCACCGGAGGAGGCCAAGGTCGTTAAAGGCATTTATGACCGCGGTCAGCCATTGATACAGCTGGGAACGATCCTGGCTTCCTCTCTCGCTCTTGCCTTGATTCCTTCCGTAACGCGAAGGCGGCTGGAGGAGAGTCCTGAACAAGTTCGGTTTTCCATTACAAGTGCGGGCAAGATTACGCTGTATATATCCACCGGTGCGGCCGCCGGTTTGATCTTCCTTTTCCCGGATGTGAACAAGGTCTTCTTCCAGGACGAGGCGGGGAGCGGTTATTTAAGGGTGCTCATGCTTGTCATCATCGGCAGCTCCCTCTCCATTACGACTGCCTCTGTCCTCCAAGGGCTTGGACGGGTCAGGCAGACGGCCTTTATCGTAATCGGTGGAATTGGAGTAAAGGCAGCGGTTAATCTCCTATGGATCCCCGCTGCCGGCATTTACGGAGCTTCTTTTGCCTCGTTAACCGCTGTTGCTTTTGTTTTGCTTGGAAATATCGTAATCTTAAGGAAAGATCTATCATTAAAGAAGCGGCATCATACGCCGGGGGTCTCCCTCGTATTGGCTGTTGCAGGAATGTCTGCTGCATTGTACATAAGCAGAGGAATGATCAAGGCACTGTTCGCTCTGGATGACCGGCTGCCGCTTCTTCTATATATTCTGGCCCTGTCTGCCGGGGGAGCTGTGGTTTTCGGCTTGATTCTGATCAGAACCGGCGGATTCACCAGACAGGAGATTGAAGTTCTCCCTTCAAGTAAACGGCTGATTCAATTATTACCGAAAGGATGAAAACGATGCAGACGATTAAGATTTTCGGACTGGGAGCCTCGGGACTGGACCAGCTACCGCTTGGTGTATACCGGCAGCTTACGCAGACGGGTGCTCCGCTCACCGCACGGACGCTGGATCACCCTGTGGTGAGAGAGCTTGTCCAGGAAGGGCTCTCCATCGAAAGCTTTGACACGGTTTACGAAGACCATCAACAGTTCGGCGGTGTTTATGAAGAAATCACCACCCGCCTTTTGGAGCGTCCGGAAGAAGTGATTTTTTATCTTGTACCCGGGCATCCGATGATGGCGGAGAAAACCGTCCAGCTTCTCTTGGAAAAGGAGAAGGATGGGGCGGTAAACGTAGAGATCGAGGGGGGGCAGAGTTTTCTTGATGCGACTTTCACCACTCTCGGTATCGACCCGATTGAGGGTTTCCAGCTTGTCGATGCGACTGATATCAAGCGTGAGCAGCTGACATATACCAGTCATCTGATTTTGTGTCAGGTGTATGATGCGATGACCGCATCCGAAGTGAAGCTGACGCTGTTGGAGGATCTGCCGGCTGCACATCCGGTGACGATCGTTACAGCGGCAGGCGGGACGGATGAGCATGTCCGTACGGTTCCTTTAGAGGATCTCGACAGAAGTGTGGAAGTCGATAACCTGACAAGTGTTTATGTCCCTCCTGTAGAGAAAACGCATCTGAACCACCAGTTTTTCCGGCTGAGGGAAGTAATCAGGGTTCTACGCAGTCCTGAGGGATGTCCATGGGATCGGAAGCAGACCCATGAGTCCTTGAGAAAGTATTTGATCGAAGAGACGTACGAATTCATCGATGCCGTCAACCAGATGGATGATGATCAAATGGTTGAAGAGCTTGGCGATGTGCTCCTGCAGGTGATGCTGCATAGTCAAATCGGCGAAGATGAAGGATATTTCACTATTGACGACGTAATAGTATCGGTAACGGATAAAATGATCCGCCGCCACCCTCATGTCTTCGGAGAGGTCCGGGCAGATACGACAGACGAAGTGCTGACGAACTGGGAGGCGATCAAACAGCAGGAAAAGGGAGAAGCTTCTCCGCGTCTGCTGGATTCCGTTCCCGAAAGCTTCCCGGCTCTCCTGCAGGCGGAGGAACTGCAGAAGAAGGCGGCGAAGGTCGGTTTCGACTGGGAGGATGTCACACCTGTTCTGGAGAAGGTGGAAGAAGAGTGGCAGGAGTTTCAGGAAGCGTTAACCTCTGGAGATCGGGAGGAAATGGAGAAAGAATTCGGGGATTGGTTGTTTGCTATTGCCAACCTCGCCCGTCATTACCGCCTGAACAGTGAAAATGCCCTGCAGCGCACCAATCGTAAATTCAGGATGAGGCTCTCGTCCATGGAGGAATCGGTGGAGCAGAGCGGCAGAAAGCTGGAGGACTATGATTTAGACGCTTTGGAAGAATTATGGGTACAAGCGAAAGCCAAACATAAAGGAGCGGAATAAGGCATGCGTTTAGATAAATTTCTAAAGATCTCGCGGTTAATTAAACGTCGTACGCTGGCCAAGGAAGTGGCGGACCAGGGGCGGATCAGCATCAATGGCGCTCAAAGTAAAGCAGCCAGTAATGTAGCCGTCGGTGACGAGCTGACCATTCAGTTCGGCCAGAAGGTACTGACCATTGAAATCAAGGATTTAAGAGAGAACGTCAACAAAAATGAAGCAGCTTCCTTATATGAAATCAAAAAAGAAGTACCTGTGAATCAGGATTAATCCGATGAACGGCCTCCCCCGGGAGGCCGTCCGACTGTCGAGGGCATTCCCGGCAGTCTTTTTTTGTGTGAGAGGACGGATCTGTGCGTCAGGAATATCTTTTCTTCAGCTCTTCCACCGCTTGGAGGCAGTGGTTTTACGTAGGGAATCCCTTCGACCGGAGCGCAGGGGCCAAGTCATAATCCTTCTCTTTTTCTCATAGTTTGTACAAGAGAAGGAGGCTGTTAAGATGGAGAGCTATGAGAAAAATCTTGGGGGTAGGACCCAGCAGCAGGTCGACCATAACGTGAAGGTGTGGAACCGGAGAAATATTGAAATATCAGGCGTTAAGGAAGTGGACAGCTTTGATAGTGAAGAATTTCTACTTCAGACGAATATGGGCTATCTCGTCATCCGCGGCCAGAACCTGCAGATGAAAAACCTGGACCTTGATTCAGGAGTGGTTTCCATAAAAGGGAAAATGTATGAAATGACTTATTTGGACGAGCACCAGGGGGAGAAAGCTAAAGGTCTGTTTAGCAAGCTGTTCAAATGACCCTCACCACTCAGTTTATGACGATCCTTTCCATGATTGGGGGAGGGATGTTCGTTGGAGCATCCCTGGATACATTCGAACGTTTTTTTCATAAACGCAATAAGCAGAGCTGGCTTGAACTGCTGTATCAGCTCATTTTCTGGCTGGTTCAGGCAGCCTTTCTTTTTTATCTGCTTTACCTTGTGAATTACGGGGAGCTGCGGGTGTATGTCTTTGCTGCGGTCGTCTGCGGGTTTGCTGCTTATCGTGCATTATTTCAGAACCTTTACTTACGATCGCTTGAGGTCTGGATCCGGATCTTTATGGCTGTTCTCACCTTCTTAAAAAAGACGGTGTATTATCTTGTTTATGTACCCGCGAAATCCATCATTTTCCTTATTATTTCTTTACTTCTTGGCGTTTATAAGATACTTTTAAAGGGTATCATTATATTGTTAATTGTCGCTTTTTATCCAATTAAACTGCTTTTTCGAGTGATTTGGCGGTTCCTGCCGAAAAACATGAAAAATTACTTAAGTAAATCAGCAGGTTTTTTAAAAAAGATGAAGAATATAATGATCAGTTGGATAAAACGATTCAAAAAGTAAAGGAGGACGAACTTACATGGCAAAGAGACAGCAGGAGTCGGTGGCTCGGCTGGATTCTACATACATGCAGCACTATGATGCCTATATGGACAGACATCAGCGGAAGAAGAAGCGCCTGATACGCCGTCTCGCAATGTTTGCCCTGTTAGTGTCGATCGTAGCCGGATCCATGGTATTTTACCATGTGAAACAGCAGTCACTTTATGCACAGAAACATGAGCAGTATGAACAGTTGAAACAGGATATGAGCGTTTTGGAAAAAGAGGAACAGGAATTGAAGGAGGAAATTGAGCTTCTGAACGATGAGGAGTACGTGCTCCAAATTGCACGGACCAATTATTTCTTCTCCAAAGAAGGCGAAATTATCTTTAAAATGCCTGATGAGGACCCGTCTTATTGACACTCTTTTCTAAGCTTATATATAATATATAAGAAGATATATTCTTATCGAATTTCTAAGGAGGAGCATTTTTTTTATGTCAATTGAAGTAGGCAGCAAGCTGCAGGGTAAGGTAACGGGAATCACTAATTTCGGAGCGTTCGTCGAACTGCCGGATGGCAAGACGGGTCTGGTTCACATTAGTGAAGTTGCCGACAACTACGTAAAAGACATTAACGAGCACCTAAGCCAGGGTGACCAGGTGGAAGTGAAGGTTATTAATGTCGGAGATGATGGAAAGATCGGTCTTTCCATCAAGAAAGCGAAAGAGAACCAAAATCGTCGTCCGCCAAAACCTCGTAAGCCGGCCGAATCATTCGAACAGAAAATGAACCGTTTTATGAAGGATAGCGACGAACGTTTAGCATCACTGAAGAAGCACACGGAGTCCAAACGTGGAGGTCGAGGTGCTAAAAGAGGATAGCTTGCTGTCTAGGACAATGAGTAAAAGGTGCGCATCTTTTATATAAAAGAAACCCATCCAAACGCGGATGGGTTTCTTTTTTTATTTCTTCAAAGCAGAAAAGGTTTACAGAGGTGGGATGCAGGAAATGTGTGAATATAACATTTCATTATCTCTTATATATGAAATAAATATTTCAATTCGTGGAGGTTTGGATATGAACAGACAGAAAGCGGGAAGTACAAGCCGGACGATGCAGGAGTCAGCGGATGCGTATACGAGAGCGGAAAAAGTCATTCCAGGGGGCGTAACGGCCAACATTAAGTATTTCGCTCCACATCCCATCTTTATGAAAAAAGCCGGCGGGAGCACCCTGTATGATGCTGATGGGAATCGGTATGTGGATTACCTTCTTTCCTACGGGGCGCTGATTCACGGGCACGGCCATCCTTCCATCAAAGAGGCGGTCATCCGTCAGATGGAGGAGGATGGAACGACGATTTACGGGACGCCCCATGAAAGGGAAATCGAGATGGCTGAGCGGCTGTGTTCTTTATATCCGGGGATGGATCAGGTGCGGTATACCAATTCAGGGCTGGAAGCGACTCTCCTCGCTTTAAGGGTAGCCAAAGCGTATACAGGCCGGCCGAAAATTGCGAAGTTTGAAGGCCATTACCACGGAGGATATGATCAAGTGTTATGGAGCATCAATCCGGATGAACAGGAAGCAGGAGAAGCGGCAGATCCGCAGCCGGTTCCTGAATCCATCGGTCTGCCGGAATATTACCAGGACCATATCATCATTCTTCCTTTTAACGACCTTGAATCCACTGAACGGATTCTCCGACGTCATGCCGATGAAATATCCACTCTTATGATGGAGCCGGTTCAAGGAGGATATATCCCGGCCACCCAGGCATTTATGGACGGGGTCCGGCGCCTGACGAAGGAACTCGGGATTCTTCTCATTATGGATGAAGTCAAAACAGGCTTCCGCTTATCGCTTGGGGGAGCTCAACAAACGTACGGCATCACTCCTGATCTCACGGCGCTCGGGAAAGTGCTTGGTGGAGGGTTCCCTGTCGGAGCTCTCGGGGGAGCTGAGGAAATCATGGAGGTCCTTAATCCAAAACAGGGCTGGGATGTGATGGCCGGAGGTTCTTCCAATCCAACCCGTGCTCTGTTCCACAGCGGCACCTACAACGGTCATCCGACTGTTCTGGCTGCCGGAATGGCTACGATTGACCGCCTTCAGCAGGAGGCGGTCATGGAGAATATGATGAATAGAACGAAGAAGCTCCGCCGTCAGCTGGAAGATGTGTATAAAAAGATGCATATTCCTATGAAAACCGTAGGGGCAGGAAGTATATTCAACCTCATGTTTACAGACGGCGACATCCGTAATTACCGTGATCTGAAACAAGTGGATATGGATTTACGGAGACGTGTAGACGAAGAGCTGCTTCAGCTTGGTGTATATACAAAACCGATGAACCGCTATTCCATGTCGACGGTCCATAGTGAAGAAGATATACAGTTTACGGTGGATGCGCATGAACAAGCCCTGCGAAAAGTGAAGGGATGAGAGGGAAGATGCTGAAAGAATCGAATGTTTATCAAATCATCCGCCGGGGGCTTCCGAACATGAGCCGCTCCCAGAAAAAAGTGGCCGCCCTGCTTCTCGATCGACCGGATGAAGTCGTCTTCTTAAATGTCAGCCAGCTTGCTGCTATGGCGGAAGTGAGTGATGCCACCATCACGCGGTTTGCTGTTTTTCTCGGTTACCGGGGGTTCACTGAACTTCAGGAAGAGATCCAATCGTCTTTAAAGCAGCAATGGAAGACAAGCGAACGCTTAAAAAAGAGAGAAAACACCTCACATTCGTTTCGTGGTGTTCTGGAACAAGACGTAAGCGACCTGGAAGAGACGATGAGCCTTCTCGATGAAGATGAACTGATGAAAGTGGTCCGCGCCGTATGGAGGGCCGATAAGATATGGATTGCCGCAAATCGAAGTGCGGAAGCTTTAGGTGTATTCCTTCAATATTATCTGGAAAAAGTGGTGGATGATGTCCGCATGATTCACTCCGTGGAAAGGGAGGCAGACCTTCTGGCGCATCTCGGCAGACAGGATGTGGTCATCGGAATCAGTTTCCCGCGGTACAGCAAAAGTACCGTCGACATCCTTGCTTATGCTCACGAGACTGGAGTGGAAACTGCAGCACTGACCGACACGCTTTCCTCTCCTCTTGCTGCTTATGCTGATACGGTTCTTACAGCCAAAAGCCGGATGCATTCCTATATTGATACGTTCACAGCACCGCTCAGTGTCATTCAGGCACTGCTCGTACAGGTAGGGAAAGAAAAAGAAGAAGAGACAGAAAAGCGTCTCGAACATTTGGAATCCATCTGGGAGAAGTTCGATGTCTTTTATTGAAACTCCTGAAAAAACATAGAAAAAACGCCTTCCAATTTGGAAGGCGTTTTTCTGGACAAGAATGTTTCCGATGACCCGTACGGGATTCGAACCCGTGTTACCGCCGTGAAAGGGCGGTGTCTTAACCACTTGACCAACGGGCCGGTATAACGTTTTGAAAAAATAGTAGCGGCGGAGGGGATCGAACCCCCGACCTCACGGGTATGAACCGTACGCTCTAGCCAGCTGAGCTACACCGCCATGTGTTTGAAGTGATGTTGTCTCGCAACGTCACAAAAAATATAGTACACCATGATAGAAAAAGAGTCAACAACAAATAAAAATATCAGACAACTCTGTTTATTTCGCTAGGGAAATGAGGGGGTTTTTGGGAGGGGGTGGATGCGCCCGGCATACATTTTGTAGAATCCCATGCAGCTTGTGAGAAAAGCATCGAAGTTTTTGTTTCTGCTCTCCTGTTGTTTTGACAAAATGCTTCTTCTTCATGTGGTTTAATAGGTTTCACAAAGAAGGAGTGATAAACATGTTAGAAACAGTTTCCAAACGAGAAAGTCGTCAATCGGCCGTCCGAAATTCAAGAATGGCTCACGGTATCCAGAGAGCTTCCTACCGCACGGTTTCCTTTATGGCTGACAAAGGGGTCTTCCACATGGTCCTTGCCCTGCTGCTTGGACGAGCTATTATTCTATCATCCATGGCCCCGTTCGGTGTTGCTTTCCTGTCGGTGATCTGGTGGATGAAGCGTCCGCTCGTCATTCCCGTAACGATCATGATGGCAGCAGGAGCATCTACATACAGCTACGCGCATGCGGGTTTTATTGTAGGAGCGTCGACGGCTTTTTTGCTCTTAAGCCTGGGGCTGCGCAGAACAAGTCACCCCCAGAAGTGGCTCCCGGCTTTGGCATTAATGGCTAGTTTGATCCCCCGCACCGTCAGCCTCGCATTACTCGACCGCTGGCAGCTCTACGAAATTACTTTGATGGCTGCCGAAGGGATACTCAGTTTTATCCTTGTCCTTATCTTTATGCAGAGCATACCGATTTTAACACCCCAGAGATTTCAGCCCACGTTAAAAAATGAGGAGATTGTCTGCCTCATCATATTACTCGCTTCCGTTTTGACAGGATTGATCGGGTGGCAGATCCAGGGAGTAGCGGTCGTGGATGTATTTGCCCGGTACCTTGTCATTCTGCTCGCTTATATTGCCGGAGCCGCCATCGGTTCAACGGTGGGAGTCGTGACAGGACTTGTGCTCAGCTTATCGAATATGGATCATATCTATCAAATGAGTCTGCTGGCTTTCTCAGGCCTGCTGGGAGGGCTGTTGAAGGAGGGGAAAAAAGCAGGGGTCAGTGCCGGTCTGGTGGTCGGCACCCTTTTAATCGGTTTTTATATGGGCAGTGACACAGAACTGCCGGCTTCCTTATGGGCGACGGCCTGGGCCGTGGCGTTGTTTGTGCTAACGCCGAATTCCTGGGTGAAACAGTTGTCCAAGTATGTTCCGGGGACAGATGAACATTTTTCGGAACAGCAGAAATACTTACAAAAAGTTCGGGACGTCACGGCTGTACGGGTCGGGAAATTCTCGGACGTTTTTCAGGCTTTATCAAGAAGTTTCACATATTTAGAGTCTCCAAAGGAGGAAAGCGGTGAAGCGGAGGAGATCGACTACTTCTTGAGCCATGTCACAGAAAAGACCTGTCAGTCCTGTTTTATGAAGGAAAAGTGCTGGGTGCGGAACTTTGATGACACCCATAATCTGATGACGGATTTGATGCACGAACTGGATGAGAAAGGAGAGGCGGGGCGGGGCCTGAGGAAAAGTGTGGACCAGCACTGCGTGAAGCCGCAGAAGCTGATTGATACGATGAACCATGAGTTATCTTTTTATCATGCCAACCGGCAGCTGAAGCGGCAGGTGCTGGAAAGCCGGCGCTTTGTGGCGGAACAGCTGCAGGGGGTTTCGGAGGTGATGGATAATTTCGCGCAGGAAATCGTGAAGGAACGCGAGCATCATGAAAAAAAGGAGCATGTCATTTACCGTGCTCTTGAGCGAATGGGGATGAGCATTCAGAAACTTGAAATTTATTCACTGGACGAGGGGAACATGGATCTTGAATTGATAGTGGAAATTGATAATTACCGCGGGGAAGGAGCGAAAATTATTGCACCGGTATTGTCCGACATTCTTGGGGAGACGATTGTCGTGACGATGGAGGAAATCTCTCCGTATCCACAGGGCAGGTGTTACCTCTCGTTTGGCTCTGCCAAACATTACGCCATTGAATCCGGAGTGGCCCATGCCGCCAAGGGCGGCGGATTCGTATCCGGAGACAGTTTTACGATGATGGAACTGGGCAGAGGGAAATATGCCCTGGCGATCAGTGATGGAATGGGTAACGGGGAACGTGCTCATGAAGAAAGTATGGAAACGCTGCGTCTGCTCAAGCAGATTCTACAATCCGGCATCCAGGAGTCGGCAGCGATCCAGTCGATCAACTCCATCCTGTCGCTTCGTACGAATGATGAAATTTTTTCAACGTTGGATTTAGCTGTGATTGATCTGCATCAGGCGACATCCAAGTTTATTAAAGTCGGGAGCACCCCGAGTTTTATAAAAAGAGGAGATAAAATCCACACCGTCGAAGCCGGAAATCTGCCTATGGGCATCATTCCGGACGTGGATGTAGATGTAAGGAGTGAACAGTTGAAAGCCGGTGACTTTCTCATTATGATGAGCGACGGCATTCTGGAAGCGCCGCGACAGATTGAAAACGTGGAAATGTGGATCAAACGGAAGATCCGCGAAATATCGAGTCAGGACCCGCAGGTTATGGCTGACCTGCTCCTGGAAGAGGTGATCCGTACCCATTCGGGTGACATTGTCGATGATATGACGATCATCGTCGCGAGAATCGATCATTATCTGCCGGAGTGGGCGTCGATTCCTTCA
The DNA here is from genome assembly GCF_009856355.1 of Halobacillus litoralis. GTDB lineage: Bacteria > Bacillota > Bacilli > Bacillales > Halobacillaceae > Halobacillus > Halobacillus litoralis_B. Next base: position 38,106 of record NZ_WMEW01000018.1, read on the forward strand.
GAGAAAAAAGAGGCCTGACCGAGTATAGAACCCCTCCTTTTCGGCGAAGATGGAACCAACGAAACAGGAGGGAGCATCATTATGAAAACAGGGCGGCTGAAGCAGATACTTTTGTTAACCGACGGATGTTCAAATCATGGGGAGGATCCTGCCGCAGTGGCGGCGCTGGCGAGAAATCAGGGGGTAACGGTAAACGTGATTGGTGTTCTTGACGACCGGCAGAACAGCAGGCCCAAGGGGCTTGATGAAGTAGAAGGGATCGCCGAAGCAGGCGGGGGCATCAGTCAGATCGTTTATCAAAAAAGTCTATCCCAGACTGTGCAGATGGTAACAAGACAGGCGATGACCCAGACGATACAGGGAATCGTCAACAAAGAGCTGCAGGAGATTCTAGGGAAAAATCAATCGCTCGAGGAACTTCCTCCTGAGCAGCGGGGAGAAGTTGTAGAAGTCGTTGATGAGCTTGGAGAAAGCAGTGCTCTTGAAGTACTCGTGCTTGTAGACGTGAGTGCAAGCATGCACCACAAGCTTCCTACAGTGAAGGATGCTCTTTTTGATCTGTCCTTAAGCCTGAATGCAAGATCCGGATCCAATCAGTTCAGTGTCTACTCCTTCCCGGATCCGAAACATACGATTACGCAGATGGTGGACTGGACCCCGGAGCTTGGAGCGGTCAATCGTCTGTTTTCTAAATTGAACAGCGGCGGATATACACCGACGGGACCTGCACTTCGGCAGGCTTTGTACGCATTTGCTGCCAAATCAGCCCCTTCCTGCCTGGAAGATGGAGAAGATCCTTATGAAGAAACAGGCTGGTAACTTTGCGCCGGGTCACCAGATCATAGGCAGGTGGAAGAAGCGTCCTTACATCATTTTGGGAAAGCTCGGTTCAGGAGCGTGCGGCACCGTATATAAATGCCGCTCGACACGGGGGGAGACGTATGCGCTCAAAATAGGAACCGACAGTTCCAGGCTGATGCTTGAGGTGAACATGCTAAAGAAATTCAGCAAGGTCCAAGGGGAAAAACTTGGGCCTTCTTTTGTTGATGTGGATGACTACCGGATACCTGAGGGGCCTCAGCTGCCTTTTTATGTGATGGAATACATAGAAGGAAAACCTCTGCCTCAGTTTCTGGCAGGGAAGCCGAAAGAGTGGATCGGTCTATGTGCGGCACAGCTTCTCGGGGATATTGCAAAACTTCACAAAGCCGGGTATGTGTTCGGAGATTTAAAGACGGATAACCTGCTCGTATCCGGATCGCGCGTCCGCCTTATTGACGTCGGAGGTGTGACAGCGGCAGGGAGAGCGATAAAGGAGTACACGGAATTCTATGACCGCGGGTACTGGGGGATGGGTTCCAGGAAAGCTGAGCCCTCCTATGATTTGTTCGCCATTACGATGATTATGCTGGAAACGGCCGGAGCAGGACGGTTTGAAAAGGGCGGATCCCCGAAAAAAACACTTGAACAGAAGCTGGCAGCGGTTCCTTTGCTGAAGCCGTACCGCACGGTTATACAAAAGGGCTGGAAAGGAAAGTACAGAGATGCCGGAGAGATGCAGAAGGACTTGAGTGGTGTGCTGCTCTACAAGGCGCCGGCACCGACGCGTGTCCATTTCCGCGCTGATAAGAGAAGCAGCTCGGATGCAGGGGAACGAACAGCCATTGCCTTATTTTCCGTCCTTCTGATGGGAGGGTCTCTCGTTCCTTTCTTCTTGTAACAGCTATCCTTTTGCAGATGGAGAGAAGAGTGATACGATAGGGGAAGATAGAGATAGACAGGAGGAACGTCTGATGGATCACGTTGTCCATTCGTTCATCTCAAAACATCAATTGATTCGTCCGGGGCAGACGGTTCTTGCTGCTGTATCCGGGGGGCCTGATTCCACAGCCCTGCTTCATCTGCTGACGCGGCTGAGGGAAGAGTTTCCGTTTCATCTCAAAGCCGTTTCCGTAGATCACGGACTGCGCGGGGAAGAAGCCAGGGAGGATTTGAGCTTTGTGCAGGAGCTCGCGGATCAGTGGGGTGTCGAATTTCATGGAACTTCCGTGGATACAGCCTCGTATAAGAAGGCCACGGGCAAAGGAACACAGGAAGCGGCCCGGGAACTCCGTTATCGTTTCTTTGAAGAGCAGATGCTTGCCCACGGGGCGGATGTCCTCGTCATGGGGCATCACGGAGACGATCAGGCAGAGACGGTCATGATGCAGATGGCTCGCTCTGCGAGGCCGGAAGCGGTCCAGGGGATGCCTTTGAGGAGACCGTTTGCGTGTGGGGAAATCGTACGGCCGCTGCTCTGCGTCTCCAAGGAACAAATTCTCCACTATATGAACGACCGGTCCCTCCCCAGCCGCCATGATCCATCGAATGATCGGACGGACTATACGCGCAACGCATTCCGTCACCGGGTGATGCCTTTTCTGAAAGAGAAGAACCCCCGGATCCACGAACATGTGCAGGCATTCAGCGAGAGAGCCGCGGAAGAACGTTCATACATAAACGAACAGGCGCAGAAGGTGCTGGAACATGTTCATTTTTCGGAGAATGTTGAGAAATTCGTACAATTTTCAAAACAAACTTTCAAAACATTTCCGCTTGCTTTACAAAGGACAGCCTTTCATCTAATATTGAACTATCTGTATGTGAAGCAAAACGAAGACATTTCCTATCTTCATGAAGAAATGTTCATGAACCTGTTAAGGGACGAAAAACCGAACCGTTCCCTTGATTTTCCCGGGGGGTTGAAAGTGATCCGCGCTTATGATGAGATCACCTTCACATTTGCGGATAAAAAGCAGGAGCAGTCCTATCATTTTATTCTGCAGCCCGGGGCTTCTGTCACTCTTCCGGATGGTTCATCCATGGAAGCGGAATGGAGCTGGTCGCCGGAAGAGCCTGACGCCTTCACCTATATATGTGAGGACTATCACGTAAATCTTCCACTCATCGTCCGCTCCAGAAAGCCTGGAGACCGTATGGAAGTAAGAGGGATGAATGGGTCAAAAAAAGTAAAAGATATTTTTATTGATCAGAAAATCCCCGCCCGCATCCGCGGGACGCTGCCGGTCGTAACAGATCAGACAGGAGAAATCCTCTGGCTGGGCGGCCTGAAAAAAGGCGGCAGCCGGGACGGCAGGTCCTCAACAGGTCCATGGCTTCGGTTACATTATAAAAACAAAGCAGACGCGTAGGAGGAGCAATCATGCACAACGAAATTGAAAAGGTCTTGATTTCCGAAGAGGAGATCCAGCAGAAATGCAAGGACATGGGAGCCCGTTTATCCGAGGAGTATAAGGATCGCTTTCCTTTGGCTATCGGAGTACTGAAAGGGGCCACTCCATTTATGACAGACCTTTTGAAACGTATGGAGACGCATTTGGAAATGGACTTCATGGATGTGTCCAGTTACCACGGGGGTATGGAATCCTCCGGAGAGGTCAAGATTGTCAAGGACCTTGATACAAAAGTAGAGGGCCGGGATATCCTGATCATCGAAGACATTATCGACAGCGGCCGCACACTTGCCTATCTTGTCGACTTGTTTAAATATAGAAAAGCGAATTCGATTAAAATCGTTACGCTTCTTGATAAACCGACAGGGCGCAACGCCGATGTGAAAGCAGATGTTGTCGGCTTTGAAGTACCTGATGAATTCGTTGTAGGGTACGGTCTGGATTATCAGGAGAAATATCGGAATCTTCCTTATGTAGGGGTGTTGAAACCTGAAGTTTATGGTGGATAGTCCCAGATACTCCGTAAGTGGTTTCAAGCGGTTCGTTTCAAGGGTAATTAGTTGTGTCGTCCGTTTTTGTTATGGTAGTATTTACTATAGTTTTTCTCGTTTGGGAGGAGGTAGGCAATGAACCGGATCTTTCGTAATACCATATTTTACTTACTTATCTTCCTCGTTGTTATCGGCGTGGTCGGTTTATTCCGAGGTCAAGGTGATCCGCAGCAAGAGTTAAATGTAAATCAGTTTTACGATAAATTGAACAGCGGTGCCATCGAAGAGATGACAATTCAGCCTGTTAATGGAGTGATTCGAATCACTGGTCAGCTGGAGGGTGCTGAAGAAGGGGAGGAAACCTTCACCGCACAGATTACAGCTAACGACCAGACACTTTCCAACATTACCGAGACGGCTCAGGAGCAGTCGATCTTAAATGTGGAACAGGAAGAGCAGCCGAGCGCATGGGTGACATTCCTGACATCGATTATTCCGTTTGTCATTATCTTCATTCTCTTCTTCTTCCTGCTTAACCAGGCTCAGGGCGGCGGAAGCCGTGTCATGAACTTCGGTAAGAGCAAGGCGAAGATGTACACCGAAGAGAAGAAGAAAGTACGCTTTAAAGACGTTGCTGGTGCAGATGAAGAGAAGCAGGAGCTTGTGGAAGTGGTTGACTTCCTTAAGGACCCGCGCAAATTCTCTGCCGTTGGCGCACGTATTCCAAAAGGTGTCCTGTTAGTAGGACCACCGGGTACAGGTAAAACATTGCTGGCCCGTGCTGTTGCCGGAGAAGCAGGCGTTCCATTCTTCTCCATCAGTGGTTCGGACTTTGTTGAAATGTTTGTCGGTGTCGGAGCTTCCCGTGTCCGTGACCTGTTTGAAAATGCGAAAAAGAATGCCCCTGGTATCATCTTTATTGATGAGATCGATGCTGTCGGACGTCAGCGTGGCGCAGGCCTCGGCGGCGGTCACGACGAACGTGAGCAGACATTGAACCAGCTCCTTGTTGAGATGGACGGTTTCGGAGTCAATGAAGGAATCATCATCATTGCTGCAACCAACAGACCGGACATTCTTGACCCGGCCCTTCTTCGTCCCGGCCGTTTTGACAGACAGATTACTGTCGATCGTCCAGACGTCAAAGGTCGTGAAGCTGTTCTCGCCGTTCATGCGAAGAACAAGCCATTGTCTGAAAATGTCGATCTTAAGACCATTGCTCTCCGTACACCAGGATTCTCAGGTGCAGACCTCGAGAACCTGCTGAACGAAGCAGCTCTTGTAGCTGCCCGTGGGGACAAGAAAAATGTCGACATGGATGATGTCGATGAAGCTATTGACCGTGTTATTGCAGGACCGGCTAAGAAGAGCCGCGTCATTTCTACAAAAGAGCGCGACATCGTTGCCAACCACGAAAGTGGACATACGGTTATCGGTATGGTGCTTGATGATGCCGACATGGTTCATAAAGTAACGATTGTTCCACGAGGTCAGGCCGGCGGTTATGCGGTCATGCTTCCGAAAGAAGACCGTTACTTTATGACAAAACCTGAACTCTTCGACAAGATTACAGGTCTTCTGGGTGGCCGTGTAGCCGAGGAAATCATCTTTGGTGAAGTAAGTACAGGTGCCCACAACGACTTCCAGCGTGCGACAAGCATTGCACGTAAGATGGTTACAGAATACGGAATGAGTGAAAAACTCGGACCGCTTCAGTTCGGTTCAAACTCCGGAGGTCAGGTCTTCCTTGGCCGTGATATCCAGAACGAACAGAACTACAGTGACCAGATCGCATACGAAATCGATCAGGAAGTGAAGAACTTTATCCAGTACTGTTATGATCGTGCGAAGACGATTCTGACAGAGAACAGAGATAAATTAGAGCTGATTGCTAAAACATTGTTGGAAGTAGAAACCCTTGATGCAACTCAAATTCGTTCCCTGTTTGATAAAGGGCGTCTTCCGACAGATGAAGAGCTTGAAGCACTCGCAAGAGAACACAATGCTAAAATCAAGAACAACACTTCTTCTGGCAGCGATGAAGATGTACGCGTCAACATCCAGTCCAAAGATGAAGAAGCTGCTGAAGAGGAACAGGATACAGAAGCTTCCTCCACAAATAACGAAGAAGAGAACGAAACAGATTCCGACGATCGCCGTTCTTAATTCGATGAAAAAACCACACCAGCTCCGGCGGTGTGGTTTTTCGTGTCTCATTACAGCAGACGGTTCGGCTCTTGTGGTATGATGGTAGCCGAAGGAAATGACACAGGAGGCTTTTTGTATGAATTTTGTCCTTGATGTGGGAAATACCAATACTGTCTTAGGTGTGTTTGAAAATGGCGCGTTAAAGTATCAATGGCGTATTAAGACAGATCGACATAAAACAGAAGATGAATTCGGGATGTTAATCAAATCCCTGTTTGATCATGAAGGTTTGACCTTTGAGGATATGGACGGTGTCATCATCTCTTCCGTTGTCCCGCCCATAATGTTTGCACTTGACCGTATGTCTCGTTATTATTTTAAAAAGCAGCCCATGATTATCGGAGAGAACAATGTCGACCATGGTCTGCCGATGAAGTATCCGAACCCGGCTGAGATTGGGGCGGACCGGGTAGTGAATGCTGTCGGGGCAATTGGTGAGTACCCGCTTCCTTTAGTCATTATAGATTTTGGGACAGCGACCACCTACTGCTACATTAATGCAGAAGGGGAGTATCTGGGGGGCGCTATTGCACCTGGAATCAACATTTCCATGGAAGCTCTCTATGCCAAAGCAGCTAAACTTCCGAAGATTGAAATTAAAAGTCCGGAGCATGTCATCGGACAGAGCACTGTAGAAGCTATGCAGTCCGGAGCGTTTTATGGATATGTCGGACAAGTGGATGAGGTTGTCCGAAGAATGAAGGAAACATCCGACCATACCCCGACTGTTATCGCTACCGGCGGCCTCGCGAATTTAATTGCCGGCCAGTCCAGGACCATTGACCATGTGGACCCCTATCTAACATTGAAGGGGCTGCATAAGATATATCAGCGCAACAAAGAGAAAAAAGTATTTAAAGGAGAATGATGATTCATGTCAGATTATTTAGTGCGGGCGATGGCATTTGATGGACAAGTGAGAGCATACGCTGTTCAGTCCACTAATACCGTCGAAGAAGCCAGACGCAGACAGGATACGTGGGCGACAACATCAGCCGCTCTGGGTAGAACCTTGACGATCAGCTCTATGATGGGAGCTATGCTTAAAGGAGATAACAAAATTACAGTGAAGGTCGAAGGCGGCGGTCCAATCGGGGCCATTGTGGTCGATGCCAACGCTGACGGGGAAGTACGCGGCTATGCGAAGAATCCCCATGTCGACTTCGAGTCCAATGCGCAGGGGAAACTGGATGTATCCCGTGCGGTCGGTACATCCGGGACATTAAGTATTGTGAAAGACCTCGGAATGAGAGACCATTTCACCGGGCAGGTTCCAATCGTATCCGGTGAAATCAGTGAAGACTTCACGTATTACTTCGCAAATTCCGAGCAGGTGCCTTCAGCTGTTGGTGCCGGCGTTCTGGTGGACACAGATCACAGTATCCTTGCTTCCGGCGGATTCATTATTCAAATGATGCCGGGTGCCGATGATAAGACGACAACGGAAATTGAGAAACGCCTCTCTGACATGCGTCCGATTTCCACGCTTGTACAGGAAGGGAAGACACCAGAGCAGATTCTTCATACCGTTCTTGGTGAAGAAAATGTCCAGCTGCTGGATACCAAGCCTGTGAAATTTCAGTGCCACTGTTCGCGTGAACGGGTGGAGATGGCTATTTCCAGCCTGGGTGATGAGGAGATTCAGCGTATGATCGAAGAGGATAATGGAGCGGAAGCGAAATGCCACTTCTGTAACGAAGATTATCAATTCTCTGCTGATGATCTGGAAGAACTGAAATCTCAGAGCACCAGCTGATTTTTTTCATCATATGACAGCTGGAGGGATATAAATAAAAGACGGGACTTTCGTTCCGTCTTTTTCTATTTTTCCGGCATGAATTGTTTGACAATTGTAGTGGAGTTCAGTAAGTTAAACTTAAATCCTATTTAAATACTTGGTTTTAGGAGTGATGGTGTTGAGAATCGTAAATAACGTAAGTGAACTTGTAGGACAGACTCCGCTGGTTAAACTGAATGGCAGTGCTGAGGAAGACAGTGCGGACATTTATCTTAAACTGGAGTATATGAACCCGGGGAGTTCTGTAAAAGATCGTATCGCTTTATCCATGGTGGAAGAGGCGGAAAAAGATGGACGTTTGAACGAGGGTGACACGATTGTAGAACCAACCAGTGGAAATACAGGGATTGGTCTGGCTATGATTGCTGCGGCCAAAGGGTACAAAGCGATTCTCGTTATGCCGGATACGATGAGTCAGGAACGTCGAAACCTGCTCCGGGCCTATGGGGCGGAACTGGTCCTTACACCAGGGAGCGACGGCATGAAGGGAGCAATTAAGAAAGCTGCTGAACTTCATGAAAAGCATGGATACTTCATGCCGCAGCAGTTTAACAATGAAGCAAACCCTCTCATCCATGAAAAGACAACAGGACCTGAGATCATCGAGCAGATGGGTGATCAGCTGGATGCTTTTGTTGCTGGTATCGGTACAGGTGGAACGATTACCGGAGCCGGGAAAGTGCTGAAAGAAAAGTATCCCGATATGAAGATCTACGCGATCGAGCCTGAAGAATCTCCGGTGTTATCCGGTGGGAATCCAGGGCCTCACAAAATCCAGGGAATCGGCGCCGGGTTTGTTCCGGGAATCCTGAACACGGAAATTTACGATGAAGTCGTGACGGTTTCCAAGGAAGACTCCTTTAAAGCCGCCCGCGAAGCCGCGAGGAAAGATGGAATCCTTGGAGGAATCTCTTCCGGTTCAGCGATCCACGTAGCAAAACAAGTGGCTAAGCAGCTTGGAAAAGGGAAGAAAGTGGTCGCTGTCATTCCAAGTAACGGAGAAAGGTACTTGTCTACTCCTCTTTACCAGTTTGATGAAGAATAAAAAAGAGCGCACTCCTTGGAGAAAGGAGTGCGTTTTTTTATTAAAGGGGTTCGTGCCATGATAGAACTCATGAAATGATGTAAGATAGGGAAAGAGTCATAAAGAAACGAGGGAAGCACATGTCCTTATACTTACACACACGCACGAAAACATATAATTTAGCCGAGGAAACGCTTGTGATGGGCATTTTGAACGTCACACCCGACTCTTTTTCAGATGGTGGTCTGTACACAGATGTGGACCGTGCTGTCCACCAGGCAGAAAGAATGGTGGAAGAAGGGGCCCGGATTATCGATATTGGTGGTGAGTCCACACGGCCGGGACATGAACCGGTGACAGAAAGGGAAGAGTTACAAAGGGTTATCCCTGTGATCGAAGCGGTAAGCCGTACCGTGGATGTGCCGATCTCCATTGACACGTATAAGTCGGAAGTAGCGAAACAGGCGGTGGAGCATGGAGCTTCCATCATTAATGATGTGTGGGGAGCCTTAAAAGACCCCGCCATAGCCGATGTTGCTGCCCGGTATGATGTGCCGATTATATTGACGCATAATCGCGAGGATCGGAACTATACCCATTTAATAACTGATATGAAACAGGATCTAAGGAATATGGTAGACAGCGTGAAAGCGCGTGGAGTAAAGGATGCGCAGATTATCCTGGATCCGGGGATTGGTTTTGCCAAGAGCCAGCAGCAGAATCTTGTTGTCATGCGTCACTTGAAAGACCTTCGGGACCTTGGGTATCCACTGCTGCTCGGTACTTCAAGGAAATCGTTTATTGGTACGGTTCTGGATCTTCCTAAAGAGGAACGAATGGAAGGGACGGGCGCAACGGTCTGCTATGGAATCTCCCAGGGAGTGGAGATCGTAAGAGTCCATGATGTCCAGCCTGTGTCCCGTATGGTGAAGATGATGGATGCTATGATTGGAAAGGGTGGAGGAATTGGATAAAATCTATGTTAATCAAATGGAATTCTGGGGCTATCACGGCCTTTTTCCGGAAGAAAATAAACTGGGGCAGCGTTTTTACGTTGACCTTGAACTGGAGCTGGATTTAAAACCGGCCTCCCAATCTGACGATATGACAAAGTCCATTGATTATGGGGCCATTTATGAATCAACAAAAAAAATTGTAGAGGGGAAAGCCTGTTATCTTGTAGAGTCTGTAGCTGAACAGATCTCACGGGAGTTATTCTCGTCTTTTCCGCTGTTGGAAGGATGCCTCGTAAAAGTGATCAAGCCCGACCCGCCCATCCCCGGCCATTATCAATCGGTAGCTATTGAGATATACCGGAGCCGGTCTGATGAATAAAGCATATATTGCCCTCGGTTCCAACCTTGCTGAACGGGAGCAGTATCTTCGTGACGCTGTATCATTATTGGATGAAAACGGAGCGGTCCAGGTAGAAGAGAAATCCGGGGTATATGAAACGGTTCCGGTAGGCTACACAGACCAGGGAGACTTTTTAAATATGGTGATTGTCGTGAAAACGTCCCTCCCTCCGGAAGAGCTTCTGAAGGTCTGCCAGTCCATAGAAGACGGTCTCGGGCGAAAAAGATTGGTGAAATGGGGGCCGCGGACCATTGATCTTGATATTCTTTTGTATAACGAAGAAAACAGGAAGGCCGCCGACTTGACGATCCCTCATCCCCACATGCATGAGCGGGCCTTTGTTATCGTGCCTCTGGCAGATGTGGATCCCCGTGCATATCTTCCCCACCTGCAGAAGCAGGCGGTGGAACTGCTGCATGAACTGCCGGATGCCGAAAGAGATAGTGTTGTGTTATGGGGATACCTCTGACTAAAAAGGGTGGGGGGATAAGGGGAGAGGCACCTCAGCAGGTAACAAGGGCTGAGCTCCGCATGAGCGTTGACACACCCATAAGACTTTTTTATACTAAACCATAGTTAGATGCTGCCAGTCCTTTGCTGGCAGTTTTTGTTATTGTGGCGGCACAGTACAAGGAAAAGATGAGGAATGGAGTGATAGCAGTGTCAGAAGAACTGAATGAATATATGCAGGTGCGCAGAGACAAGATGAACGCTCACCGTGAACAGGGCCTGGATCCGTTCGGCGACCGTTTTGACCGTACGCATTATGCGGACCAGTTGAAAGAACAATATGATGCCTATACAAAAGAAGAACTGGAAGAGAAACAGTTCCCGGCTACCGTAGCAGGACGAATCATGACCAAGCGCGGAAAAGGGAAAGCTGGTTTCACACATATCCAGGATGTCACAGGGCAGATCCAGCTGTACGTCCGTAAAGATGAAATCGGAGAAGAGGCTTATGACAACCTCTTTAAAACAGCAGACTTGGGCGATATCGTCGGAGTGACCGGAGTGATGTTTAAAACAAACGTCGGTGAACTTTCTGTAAAAGCGGGGGAATTCCATCTGCTTACGAAATCCCTGCGCCCGTTACCTGAAAAGTTCCACGGACTTCAAGATGTAGAACAGCGCTATCGTCAGCGATATCTTGACTTGATTACGAACCCTGACAGCAGAGACACATTTGTTCTGCGCAGTAAAATCATTCAATCCATGCGCCGCTACCTGGACGGTCTAGGTTTCCTTGAAGTGGAGACACCATTAATGCACGGTATTCCGGGAGGAGCTTCCGCCCGTCCGTTCATTACCCATCACAACGCGCTTGATATGCAGTTGTACATGCGTATAGCCATCGAGCTACACTTGAAGCGTCTGATCGTCGGCGGAATGGAAAAGGTGTATGAAATCGGACGCGTCTTCCGTAACGAAGGGGTATCCACGCGTCATAACCCTGAATTTACAATGATTGAGTTGTATGAAGCTTACGCAGATTATAAAGACATTATGGCATTAACAGAAAATATGGTTGCTCATATTGCTAAAGAAGTACTCGGTACGACAACCGTGATGTATGACGATCAGGAAATTAACCTGGAGCCGGAATGGGCCCGCCTGCACATGGTGGATGCCATTAAAGAATATACAGGCGTTGATTTCTGGCAGCCTATGAGTAACGATGAAGCAAAAGCACTTGCACATGAACATGGTATTGAAATTAAAGATACGATGACATTCGGTCATATCGTCAATGAATTCTTCGAGCAGCGCGTGGAAGAAAAGCTTGTCCAGCCTACCTTTATTTATGGACATCCAATAGAGATCTCTCCACTCGCCAAAAAGAATCCTGAAGATGAACGCTTTACGGACCGCTTTGAATTATTCATCGTTGGACGCGAGCATGCCAATGCGTTTTCTGAGTTGAATGATCCGATCGATCAGCGCGAACGATTCGAAGCTCAGCTTAAAGAGCGTGAAGAAGGAAATGATGAAGCGCATATGATGGATGAAGACTTCCTGGAAGCTCTTGAGTATGGTATGCCGCCGACTGGTGGATTGGGAATCGGCGTTGATCGTCTTGTTATGCTTTTAACCAATTCTGCTTCCATTCGTGACGTATTATTGTTCCCTCAAATGAGACATCGCGACTCTTGATTTAGTCAGCCTCCGCCTTTATAAAGGCGGAGGCTTTCTTTTTACAAGAAAATAATAAGTTATTGAAAAAAACTATTGCGCAATCGGTATATCCGTGATAAATTATTACTTGTCGCTTTAAGAGAGCGATGCGGTGTTGAAAGACGCCGAAACAAATCACAAAAAAGTTGTTGACATTAACAACCCAGCGTGATAAATTAGTATTTGTCGCCAAAAACGACAGCAACAACGCTTTCTCAACTTCATCAAAAAAGTTGTTGACATAAAAATCAACACATGATAAGATGATTAAGTCGCTGTTTTCAAACGGCAGACAACATTTGATCTTTGAAAACTGAACGAACCAACCAGTACGTCAAAACATTTCTTCTTTAATGAAGGAATTTGAAACAAAGCACATTCGGTGTGCAGATGAGCAAGTCAAACTACTTTTATGGAGAGTTTGATCCTGGCTCAGGACGAACGCTGGCGGCGTGCCTAATACATGCAAGTCGAGCGCGGGAAGCGAGCGGATCCCTT
>NZ_WMEW01000019.1 GCF_009856355.1 Halobacillus litoralis
CGGGATGGTTTCGGGAAACATGGATCCTTCATTCCCATCCTCCGTTGTACAGTTAAAATTTAGTTAAATAAACTTCCTGCTTTTCACGCTAAAATGCGTTTATAGCAGAACTTGTCGCGCGCCCCCGCTAGCGTAAGACTTGTATTCAAGATATTGAAGCATATCTTTAACTAAAGTACGCCTTGAGACCAGAAGGATGAATGTATTCTATTTATATGCCTTTGCAAATGTCGATGGTGAAAAGGAAACTTTGTATTTACCTTCAAGTTCTTTCTGTACTTTTTCTGTTATTTTCAATCCCTCTTTATTATGTTCTGCTTCAAGTTCTACACCATTAGGAACTATTTCATCTTTATCCCAATCAATCCATTCACCATACTTCCCAATCCATTTCATTAACTCCAACTTCAAATCGAGTTCAATTGGAATCTCTTCTATGTCAAGGTTGCAATTACAGTGATTACACCAAATAGGGTCTGCACCTACATCTCCCTCAACTTTTAATTCATTTGTTTTTTGTTGTTTACATTCACATCTCATATTGTTCCCCCCCTCCATTTATTAAAGTACACTGCTCTGTTAGTTAAAAGGACGATCGTCTATATTGAACAATCGCCCCCGATTGTTGAAGATTTGAAATAGAGACAATATAAGCTGAACTTGAGTGAAATTAATTAAATTTCAATCTAAGGCGTGGGCCTTTTTCTTCAAAACCCAATCCTTTATAGAAAGAGATGGTCCTTCCCCACTTTTTTGGACTTGGGGCACCGACTTCTATGAATTTCCACCCTATTTTAGATCCGTGTTCCTTTGCTTCTCCAATTAGTTTGGCACCTATTCCGTCAGACCTCATAGCAGGTAGAACATATAGTTCTTGAATAACTCCCATCAATCCGCGTGCGTACATTGATGTTACTTCATATATGGTAATCATTCCGATACATTCTTCTTCCCAAAATGCCAAAAATACAGTGTAATTATCTTTCCTGAGTAAATCCTTACAAACATCAGATAATTCTTTTATAAGAATAGTTCTTTCGCCCAACTCTGAAAAAAGCTTAGCTGCCATTTCTGCAACATGGTAATAATCCTTAAGATTGGCCTTTTTAATTGATAATTGCATTTCTATACCCTCTTCTTATGTACTTCTTCACTCAAACAAAACAATTATGATTTATACATAAATCATGTATTCAGGTGGCTGTTACAAAAACTGTGGTAAATATGATTTATACATCTCAACGGCATCTGTATGTTCTTTTAATACTTCCAAAGTTTTTGAATGAGGCTTAGCATAAATAACAGGATAGTCTTTCTCGTCAAATTTTTCTTCTGTTGTAAACGCTAATTGTTCTTGAATAATCGAAAACTGGGAGTTAATCCCTTCTTTATTCCCACGAGCATCTACCCTTACCCATTTATCCAGAGATTTAAAGTAGATAGCATTTAGTGCATGAATGCAATATCCTTTTTCTGGCTTATCAAATAACATTAAGCGTTGGTAACAAAAACCTGTGGGAATTCCTTGAGAACGTAATAAGGAAGCTAATAAATGTGATTTTGCATAGCAAATTCCCTGTTTATATTTTAATACATCTGAAGCCTTACATGTCACTCTTTTCCCTTGAATATCCCAGGAATGAGAAATCTCATCACGTACGTATTCAAAAGCTACTTTTGCTTTTTCTATCTCTGTTTGAGATGGGTTGAATAATTCTTGAATTTTCCCTTTTATTAATGAGTTAGAATAATTCACCTCATCTAAATCGAGTAAATAATCCTCCAGTTTATTAGACTCACAAACCAATTCCATTATATTCAAACTCCTTCAATACAATTGCATAAATATTCGATAAATAGTTATCATTATACATTAAAAACCAAATGAAATATAGAAGGATAGAGCAATTGATTCGTTTAATTTGAGGCAAATTTAGGGATTTATCTCGAAACTGAGTCTTCAACTAACCTGCCCTTTTGCGAAAGACTCAGTTTCGAGATAAAGCAAATAAATTATAGTGTTGCAACACTGTATCTTAGCGTTGTAAATCCGCATTTTCCTGACAATCCCCAAATAATGGACTAATGCTCATTATTGGTTAGACTATGCAAGATAAAAAATGTGTTAATGTGTTAATGAGTTATTGTAATTTTGTTTTATATCATACTGGGGATTTAAAAGCGTGTAATTAAGTAAGGTCAGTATAAATTGCTAAATAACTTCTTACTTGTTTCTTTCTATCCATCTGCTAATACGTTGTTTCACGTTGGACGTGTTTTCCTTCAAATCATCAACAATCATGGATACCAGAGTGAACCAGGACACTTCTTCATTGTATGGATTGTTCTTATTTATATATTTCAGGACATACTTCAAATCCTTCATTTGTTGCTTGTCCAATTGAGTATGCAAATAGGATTTCACAAAGGAATTCAGCAAGTTGCTGTTACTGATGCTTGCATCAAGAAGTAAAGCCGTAGCCTTGGATGGAGTTACGTCGAGTGCCATAGATAGAAGGTATATTCTTTCATAATCTTTCTGGTTAAAACGAGTAGTGATCCTTTCATTCTTACCTGTTTGAATCTTACTCTGTAGGGATTCGTTCTCCAAAGAACCTATGTAAAAGGTGCTTTTAAATTGATAATCTCTCCGGAAATACTGAGAAAGGTGTTCGATTACCATTCTGTTGTTCAATCCCTTCATACACAAAATTTCTATAACATCCTTAACAGGTGTATCCGTGACAAATGAAAGACGATACACACAGCTTTTCAATTCTGTATTTACTGTCGGTTTGATATCTCTCTTTTTGTCTGATCGCGCTTTCCTATTCTTCCTTTCTCTAACCTCTACCCCACTCATAGGAGCACCTCTTTTCTGGAATTAAGTCTGGGACACTGTCTGTCTGTCCTAACTTTAATTTCATATATATGGGGGACGAGAGGGGAGTATGTATAATATTCAGAACATTGGTAATGATGTATTGTAAGAAAACAAAGAGAAGAGGTGTCATTAAATGAAGAAAAGCGAAGCTCGAAACTTAGCGAAGAAAGCAATAGATAATGGCAAGAAATATGGAATCCCAATGAAAAACAAGCGAAAAGCAAAATAGTTCCACCTTTTAGAAACATGAAAAAAGCACCCAAAAACACTATCCTCAGAGGACAGTGTTTTTGGGGTGCTTTTTTTCTGTTGGCTCTATTAAAACTTTGTTGATATTTGTACAATTCAAACAAGGGTTCTATAATGAGTTTATCAAATATAAGTGGGGGAGGGACGATTGTGAGAGCAACCGATATCTTTAAAGCCATTCAAACGTTGAATCCAGTTGAAAAGCATCGCTTACGAGGATACTTAATTGATGCTCTCACTTCGTAATCATTGTGCGATTTGGAAAATACTCCACGATGGTGGACGGTGAAGAAACAGCGTTACCGTTGTAAAGCTTGCCGTAAAACGTTCACCGACCTCACCAATACCGCGCTATACCGAATGCGCCACCTCCATACCTGGATGAATTTTATTGAATGTATGATAGAGGGTGATTCGCTCCGCAAATCAGCGGAGTAGATTGGGAACGTTACCCACAATAGTTAAATAAGAAAAAGTGTGAGATAGTATGCAAAGGAAGGTTTTTATAATGCGAAGTGTTTTTGATGTCACACAGCTAATGTTTCTTCGTTTCTTAATGAGACTAATGTTAAAAAGGAATATGTACAAAGAACCTATTAAAGTAATAGAGAAGTTCCGAGAGCGTTTTATTAGTAAAGGATACTTGAACGATGACTTGTCAAAAGGACCTGAAACACCCAAGTATTCAATTATTGACAGTTTAGTTTCTGCATTTGAATCTCTGCGTTATTATCGTAATGAAGATGATTTTTACCTTCAGGTGGCTAAACAGTGGGTTGGTGATTTATATAGCAGCAACCACAAAATATCTTCCTTCTTCGTTATTGTCTATGGGTTGATTTTATTAACCGTTTTTATAAATCAGTCTTTCATTACAATACCAGGGGAAATGATGTTCATAGGGCTCTTTGTGTTACCTTTATTAGGATTCATTAGCGCCATAGGAGGAAGAGGTTGGAAGAGGTTAATGTTAATGTCAATTAACATCCTTGTTTTTGCTTATTCCATTATAATCGTAGCTTAAAGGTTTTTTAGGAAAATATACTATCCCATAATTAGCGCTCTCTGTGGGCTATTTAAATAAGACAATCATTCTGCATAGGACTACCTTATAAGGTAGTCCTATTTTTTTCTATAAATATCAACAACGAACTTAAACAGAGCCTTTCTGTTAAGTAAAGCCTTAAATTGAAGATAACTATATGAAGGATCTGTTTCACATGTTAGAAGATGATATAGTAGAAAGGATACATAAAGAAAATCAAAGTGGAGGTCCTAAATGCGAAAGAAAATAAAGGTTTTTGTCTTGCTCTTAATAACCATCTTTATCGTTGGATGTACCGACGTTGAAGATGCATCCATGATAGATGAGGAAGCGTATCCACAAGAAGAAGCTGCAACTGATACAAATCAAGATGCTGAAAAGGAAGAAGCTGATTCTACAGCCGGTGATGATCTAGAAGAAGATACATCAATAAATACGGAGGATGAGCCGTCAATAGAGGAAACATCCCCAGAAACGAATGATGACCAGTTTGAGGGTTATGAACTCATTGAGGTGGACGGCGGTGATCTAAGTGGTGATCGAGAATCGAACGTTGTAGTGGACATAGGATTTGGGGATCGAGAGTACTGGGCATTTACTAATGATCATGGTCAATTAGTGAGAGTCGTAGCTGACGAGATTATTCTACAAAATGATAGCAATGAACCTGTCCTATCGAGTGGAAGATACTTCTCTGACGAAGCTAAAGTTCCAGGTGTAGAAAGTGATGTATTAGATGAAGGACATGTTATTGCTGACTCATTAGGAGGGGTATCAAACGCTTATAATATTACTCCTCAAGAAAGTGCTTTAAACCGTCATGGTGACCAATCATACATGGAAAACGCAATAAGTAAAGCAGACGGAGCAACTAATTTTGAAGCAGTCATTTCTTACTCAGATACGAACACCCAAATACCTTCTAAGTATCAGTACTCTTATACGATAAACGGTAATGAGGTTATAGATACTTTTGAAAATGTAAATCCCGATGAAGTGAATGAGTCTTTAGGTTTAACAGATAGTGACGAATCAACTGAGCCAGATGTCTCTAATTCTGAAGAACAAGGTGATGTTTCCAGCATTGATACTAATGGTAATGGGCAAGTAACCATACAAGAAGCGAAAGATGCGGGGTTCAGTATGCCTATAACAGACGATCATTGGTTATATCCTTATATGCGAGATAATGATGGTGATGGGATGGTTGGAGAGTAATCCAATAGATATATACGATTGAGTGTTAAAAGAGGGACTTCTGCAATAGTTGGAAGTCCCTCTTCTTATAGGAATTATTAGTCAGTTCAAAATGGCCTCCTAACTTAGAATTCATACTAAGCGTAAAGTTTAGGTCATATATTGAAGCACCTGTTGTGCAATTGTGTTAATGAGTTATTGTTTTCTGTAATTGCTTATACAAGAGAAGGCTATTTAATTCATCCAAAACTTTCAACTTCTGGACATATCTTTTTCATACAGGAAAAACACCCTGAAAATCCATTGGTTTCTATCTAAAACTTAGTCTATAATAATGTGTACATAATATAGCATCTTTTAGACATGGGGGTCTGAAAATGAAAATAGGTTATGCCCGAGTTTCGACTGTTGGACAGGATATTGAAACTCAAGAGGAATTTCTGCAGGAAGCAGGTTGCGAAAAGATTTTTGTCGAGAAGGTAACAGGGACGAGTACAGCACAACGAAATCAGTTGAAAGAAGCTATGGAATTTGTCCGAGAAGGAGATGTGCTCGTCGTCACTAAAATTGATCGGCTGGCAAGGTCGATAATGGACCTGAACAAAATCATCAAATCATTAGCAGCTGAAAACGTAAGTGTCCACTTCATTAAAGACAACATGTATTTTGAAGCCGGAACCGAAGTGAATAGTATGCAGACACTCATGTTCAACATCCTTGGTTCATTTGCGCAGTTCGAAAGGGATTTAATTGTAGAAAGAACGACTGAGGGGCGAGAACGGGCGAAGAAACAAGGGAAGCACATGGGCCGGCCCGGCCATGACCAAAAAAATATCAACCGTGCTCTTATGATGTACGATCAGCGTGAGGTCACTGGAATGAGTGTTGCTGACATTGTAAGAGCAACAGGAATTCCACGGTCGACTCTATACGCTAAGTTAAAAGAAAGATAAACTATACCCTGCTAATCCTGTTACTTCATGTGTTCTCAGTTGCATTGAAACAGGGGATAGTTCGTTAAATTATATTTCGATGCAACACAGAACACGTGAGAGACACCAATTCTTCCAATATGTATGTTTTATGTATGTGAACTGTTAAGAGGTACTTTTAAATATGTATTCGTTCTTCTTTTAAGGGAAAGCGTCAGGAAATGAGCATTTACAATGCTAAACAAATTAGAGCATAGAAAAACCGGTTCCTAAACTTTGTAAAGGATCCGATTTTTGCTTTGACTTATTAAGCTAAAGCACCCGTTTCAGTAAGACTCAATTTCGAGGCAATACAATAGACTTACAAATGGGAAAGGAGAGTGCTGGGCAACAGCACTCGCTTTTTCATTTGTAAGTCTATTAATTTTCTGGAATAATTATTATTGATTTGTTTCAGATTTTCAGAGGAGGGTGAATATATGGCTGAAGAAACGACTCCCGATAAAGTGTTTTTGTCCTATACTTGGTCTAGTCCGGAACATGAAGAATGGGTAGACGAATTAGCTCACAGATTAGAAGGTAATGGTGTTCCTGTGGTCTATGATAAGTGGGACAATAAAGAAGGACAGGACCTTAATAAGTTTATGGAAAGCACCGTAAATGATATATCTATTAAAAAAGTATTGGTCATATGCAATATAGCTTATGAAGAGAAAGCTAATGGACGTAAAGGAGGGGTCGGTACAGAAACTCTAATTATATCTCCGGAAGTATACGATGATGCAGAGCAGACTAAATTTGTCCCTATCATTGCTGAGAGAAAATCCGACGGAAGCGCTCCGTTGCCAACGTATTTAAAAGGAAAGCATTACATCGACATGTCTTCACAACAAGCATATGAAGCAGGATATGAAAAACTTCTTCGTAATCTTTACGGAAAACCCGAATACAAAAGACCTAAACGAGGGACCGCTCCTTCTTTTTTGACCGATGAGGAAGAGGAGTCACCATTAGAGAGTCGCTTTGAATTGAGAAGCTTCAAGCACAGAGCGGATAAGAATGGCTCAAAAGTAGACGTCTATTTTCGAGACTTTTTAGAAAAATTCAAGCGAGACTTCTCTTCCTTTTCAATCAGCACGGAATCGCATGTCTCAGGTGATAAATTACCAGAGCTTATTCTTGAAAAACTTGAATCCACCACCGCTTTACGTGATGTTTTCATAGAGGCCCTTGAAACGTATGTAAGGAAAGCGGACCATGTTGAAACTGATGTTCTCATTGAATTTCTAGAGTCCCTATATCCAATCATATACACACGGGACAACCAAGACACATTTTATGAGGCTCAGTTTGATCACATGAAGCTATTTGTGAATGAACTGGTGATTTACATAGTAGGTGTGCTTTATAATTACAATGAGCGTTCTGCTATTAAGGAGATCATAAAGAACTATTATTTTGTCACAGACCATCTCAAACGCGACATAGAAGGGTATATTGGTCTATTTGCCTCCTATCCTAGATTTATCGAGCAAATGCAGCTTTCAGCTGGACAGAATTATATTTCGACGTCTGGAGAATTACTAAGGCGCCGGGCGAGCCACCCATCATTGAGTTCAGAACAAATAGTCGAGATGGATTTTCTTATCTACTTTGTGAGCTTCATTCATAATAAACAAGTTAGCTTTGATTCTTGGTCACCAAAAACCTATCCTTACTTCAATAGCAACAACATTGGATTTATGCGCAAACTGAAAAGCCGACGTTTCTTTGAAATGACAAAAGAACTCTTTGGTGCTAGAAATATACCTGAGATGAAATCTGTTATTCAAGAATTTAAGGAACACATCAAAGAACAAACCCCAGGTGGAAGGACAATGTTTATTCGGGAGGCCATCATTGACGAGGACGATGTTGCTCGATTTTAAACAGGGGAGCTCTCTCTGTTTTACCTGCCAATTGTGCTTGATAAATTTTAAGAAAATCAGCGCAATATGTGCTTTACCTTGGAAGTAAACAAGGGCTTTCCTTAATGGGAAGTCCTAAAGTTTATTATATTTCATTAGCTGCAAGTAGTAATACTGAATAGGAGTTAACGTTGTTCTTCACCCATTTGTCTTTGATGGATAAAGTGATAATAGTATGGGCGGTAAATTCATATAATCTCGAATTCAAATATTCAAATAACCTGCTTTTTAGCGAAAGACACGGTTTCGAGGAATAGTAAATGAATGATGGTGCTGTAAATTTAATTCATATGTAAATTTAGTGTCCAAAGCTGTACTTTCACCTGACTCACCTAAAGCGAATTTGATGCTTAGCGTTTTAAATCCGCACTTTCCTGCCCCCCCCCTTTTTGTGAGCAAATCAATATTTTACCTCAACAGCTTTTCAGCGTTCATCCTATGATGATATAACTACGATAGAATAAAGTACTACATGTAGTATTGGTGTGTTGAATTATTGTAGTATTGTATTTTTGTATTAAATACACACTTAAATGGTTTATTTTACCTTTATTTTAAAATGTGTATATTAGTCATAATATCTCTTGTAGGGAGACTGATTCAAATTGAGAAACAACGAAAATTGGGAGTATCCTTTAAACAGTACTGACATCATCAACCATAAGGGACGCAACATTTCGTTATCTAAAGACATTCTCTCAAAAGAGAACGCCAATGAAATCGAAGAAGCAAAACAAAAGGGGTACAATACGTCCTTGATGTTATCTCCAGCAGAGCTAACAAAAACGCAGGATTTGAACTTAAATAAAACGAATAACATTGAAAGTATTAAGGAAAAGCAGGATTCACTTCAAGATTTAAAGTCTCAATATCAAACCCTGCAGCAGTTAGTGAAAACAGAAAATACAGGAAAGTTAACTGAAGAAAAGCTCGTGGATTGTCTGACGGCCGAAAATAACTATCGAGACACAAAAAACGATATGATCAGGAATCAAGAAGTCCCTTCTCAAGCCATTGCTAAAATGGAGAGTCATGTAAGACAATCTATGCATTCTAGAAACCATGATTTAAGTATGTAATATGAGCATGATTGTACTTATGTAGCACGGTCCTTATAGACCTTGTTGTCTTCCGAGTTGGACACTTTTCCTTAGCTGAATTCCGTTACGGTTACAAGCATTAGACATTTGTATCGTTTCCAAGAGTTGTCTGGTTGTGACAGTACCGTATTTTTCAAGTTTTTTAAGCTCTTCGACAGGCATATTGAAGGTATTGTCTTGTGTACACATTATTGCCGAATCCTTTTTTAACCCATTTGTCTCATTCTTTTCCACGCCTACGCTAAATCGTGTGGGTGGAAATTTATCAATCTGAGATGTCAGAGTTCTTAGCATCGCTACATTGTCATCTACATCGACAACTAAAGCAGGACGCTTTGCCTTCAGGCTAAGTTGTCCCGTTTTTTTATCATAGAAAGCGATCTCCACCCCGTATACATCCTTTGGGTTTATATCATTCATCTTTTAGTCCAGATCCCATAATTTCTTTTGATCTGGATCATCTGGATCCACAATGACTACTCCATCCTCATTAGGTTTAATCCGTGTTTCATATAAACCTTTACCGGTCATTTTCTTTAGGAGTTCACTTTGCTTTTTCTCTACCTCACGCAATCGTTGAATTTCTTTCCACATTTCTTCTTCAGTCAAATAATCATTACTCACATGAATCCCTCCATAGTTGTAATTATATGCATTGTAACACATGTTAAACGAGTAGTAATGAGTTAATGTATTATATAATTCATTAACTCATTACTACATAGTAGCTACATTCTGAGTTAAGGTAAGTTTGAAACATAGGAACTACTTCATCCAGGGAGAGCGTTAGGTAAATGCTGAATCTGTTTACTGTGCGTATATTTTTAAATTAAAGCGAAAACTTTGATACATTAGTCTGCTCGAATAAACAATTCATGATTGCATAAGAACAATTCTCAAATAAAAAGAACTAGCAAAAGGCTCTATCAATTACGGGCGCTTATAACTGATATCATCGTTTGGTTTAATTACTTTTTGTATCATTGAGCTACATTCCACATGTAGTATTGTACTAGTTACCTCATTACTACTGATAAATGACTAGAACCGCATTTGTTAATGGGGCCATTTTGGTTAATGTAGATACGTTTCTTTCAAGTATGTTTCCAACATGCATTTGACTAATTACTTAGTAGCAACTCCGATATACATTAAAAATAAAAAAGATCATCATTATGATATTGAATTACGCAATAACATAATAATGCTTATGTAGTATTGAAGTAAATACTACCGAGATCCAGACAGTAAAACGTAGAATACGCACATTAAAAATTATGTTGCGTAAGAGTATTATTAACGGCGAAAACTTAAGGCAAAGAAGAAGCGTAGGGAAAGTTTTTAATTCTTTACTTACGCTATCTTCGTTTTCTGAGGGTCCCGTTTTTTTTATTTTCGTCCCATACATTGACATTTGGATTTACAAATCGTATTATAATTACAAATTAAATTGCGAATCCAAACGAATAACAAAGGGGTCTAAGAATGATGCAAGAAACTAAAAGAAACCCAGATATCATGGAAATTAATTGGAACCAACAAAAAGTATTATCTAATCCGTTGCGTTCTAGAATAGTAGCTCTTCTTTACGAAAAAGCTATGACACCTAAACAAGTAGCTGACCTAGTGGGGAAAAATCCTGGAACTGTTTACTATCACATTCAACAACTTTTAAAGTATGAAATCATAAAAGTGGAAAGCATAAACACTGACAAGGGGGTAGTGGAGAAATTTTACAGGTCTAAGGCTGTCTCATTTAAAAACCCTGAAAAAGTAGATACTCCAGGGCTTATTGATGGTAAATCTGCAAACATTTATCTATCAGACAAGCTTTTAAATCAATTAAATGAAGAACTTGAAAATCTTTTCTTGAAGTTTGGTAACTTATCTTATCACGAAAAGGATACTGAAGAACAATCACCTTATTCTGTAGAATACACCATTAAAGAGTTCAATGAGGAGGAGAAGGAAGAATGAAAAAAATAAAGCCCTTCGTAATGGAAAGAAACTTCTTAATATTGATATCAGGAGTCTTTATAAATGGACTTGGAAGTGGTATTTACTCAGTTGCAGGGATGTTGCTAGTTTTGGAATTGAGTGGAAGCGTCCTATATTCAGGATTTGCATTTTTTGCAATATCATCAGCAAATGTATTGGCTTTTTTAATTGCCCCCTTAGCCAATTACGCCAAATACAAAAATGGCTTAGTATATAGCAACTTTATTAAAGCGCTCATTCTATTCACAATACCTTTATTACATTACACAACTGGCTTAAATGTTTGGTATGTAATTGGTTTATTATTTATCACTGCTTTATTCACACAATATACTTATCCAATTGAATCAACGATTTTACCAATCATTGTAGGTAAAGATAATGTTGTTGAGGCAAACTCTTATCTGCAAACAATTCGTGAATCCATGGATATTGCTTTTATCGCGGGAGCAGGCATTATCATTACATTGGTTGGCACGATTCCGGCCATTATCATTACTGCTACCTGCCTAGTATTAGTATCTATAATATATTCATTGTTCACTTTCCAACAGCCTGACTTTCAGAATGAAAAGCCTCAGTCTATTGGGTCTGCAGTTAACTTCTACTTTGTAGACCTTAGAGCAGGATTCAACTACATAAAAAATTCATTAGTGACTAAAATGCTTGCTTCTTTAGTATTTATCAATATCGCTATGGTGATTATGACAACTAATTTACCAGCATTTTCACTTGAAAAAGGCGATGGTCTAGAAGCTGTATATGGGTTTTATTTAGCTGCAATGTCTCTAGGTATAATGATAGGTGCGATCCTTTCTCCAAGAGTAAAGAAAATCAACTTTGGCAAGCTAATTATCTTTACTTTTATTGGGACAGGTATTATGTGGATGGGAGCTTCAACATTACCATTGATGGCATCGATGATTTTATTCTGCTTAGGAGCAATATCTATTGGGATTATAAATATACTCGTCTTCTCATCTATACAGCAGCAAGTAGAAACAGCGTATGTAGGGAGAGTCATTACTGTCATAACTAGTGCAGCTTCTTTAGGGATGCCTGTAGGCTCTTTAATCGGCGGTTTTCTAGGTGAGACATTCGCCCCTTCAGTATCTATAATGGTTTGCGGTATTTCAATGGTCCTTTTCAGCATTTTTTGGTTGAGCAGTTCGGTTTTACGTAAACTCCCTAGTATAGACCATATAAATCTATTTACTGATTATAAAGCTAAAGCCTGATACTCAATGATTACTTCGACGGGCTTATACGAATTAAATTTTTAATTTTTCTGAAATATCAGACTTGATAAATAAATACGATTCCGTTATTATAGTTATTGACCCGTTAGTCAAGTGGTTTAAGACGTCGCCCTTTATAGGCGAAGACATAGGTTCAAATCCTATACGGGTTATCCATAAAAAAGACTCTGATCATCTAAAATTGATGGTCAGAGTCTTTTTTTTACAAAAATATCCTGAAGGTTCTCCTGAAATTTTGAGTTATTCAAAATTAAACTTAATACCTTCTTTTCTGCCTCTTTTAAAATAAGTCTTCTTTCTTGCGATACAAGGCACCCGTTCATAAGATTGAAAATTCAAACTTCAATGTATTTTAAAATACACCCCACACTAAAGAAACCCTATATCATTTTGATTAGAAAAACTCGAGGGAGTTAGAAAGGGGGTTTTCTCATGGAAAACAAAAAGAGTGTCGCAGCACACGATATCAAAGTTGAACTAGAGGACTACAACGTTGATGCATCTCCAGTTATGCAAGAGATGGAAGCTTCCTACGTTGGTTCTGTCATCATCGTTACTAAGTAAGGAACATGACTCTACAGAATGGCTGTAGAGTTGATCGCTACACTACTTCGAGAGGAGGCTATACTCATGGAAAACAAAAAGAGTGTCGCAGCACACGATATCAAAGTTGAACTAGAAGACTACAACGTTGATGCATCTCCAGTTATGCAAGAGATGGAAGCTTCCTACGTTGGTTCTGTCATCATCGTTACTAAGTAAGGAACATGACTCTACAGAATGGCTGTAGAGTTGATCGCTACACTACTTCGAGAGGAGGCTATACTCATGGAAAACAAAAAGAGTGTCGCAGCACACGATATCAAAGTTGAACTAGAGGACTACAACGTTGATGCATCTCCAGTTATGCAAGAGATGGAGGCTTCCTACGTTGGTTCTGTCATCATCGTTACTAAGTAAGGAACATGACTCTACAGAATGGCTGTAGAGTTGATCGCTACACTACTCCGAGAGGAGGCTATACTCATGGAAAACAAAAAGAGTGTCGCAGCACACGATATCAAAGTTGAACTAGAGGACTACAACGTTGATGCATCTCCAGTTATGCAAGAGATGGAGGCTTCTTGGGTGGGTTCTGTTATTACAATTGACCGATAAGCTACTTTAAGAGGAGGTTGTCTCATGGAAAACAAAAAGAGTGTCGCAGCATACGATATCAAAGTTGAACTAGAGGACTACAACGTTGATGCATCTCCAGTTATGCAAGAGATGGAAGCTTCTTACGTTGGTTCTGTCATCATCGTTACTAAATAAGGGCCGTGACTTTACTTAGAAAACTAATAGCAGCATTCGCTGCAATATTGGCAAAAAAGCTCGACTATCTCCTTCAGATGGTAGAGCTTTTTTGCTTCTTTACTTAACGTCTATTTCTTTCATCTCTGTTATGAACTGACCTATCACATATTCAGGCAGAAACGTAGCACTCCTCTCGAAGCGCGCCAGCCATTATCACTACTAGAAAGCACCTCTCGATTGCTAAATTCCACGCCTGCACACCTTAAGATCCTGTTTGTCTAATGTATATATCTTCTTCATTGTATTATAAAATACAACACTGATTAGGAGAGCAGTTTATTCTTAAAATAAACCCCCAGTACATATTAACGACTTAAAATTCTCAAAAGCATAATACGGAGGGATAAAGATGATTAAACGTAAAACTGCTATGGAATTTAATGTTACAAAGCATTTATTTACTGAAAACGAAGATTCCTACTTGTATGAAATAATACAAGATACTGTTTTTTTAGAAAGAATTCTACTCAATAGTGAATCTTTGTATAATAAGTTGAAAAAGATAGTAACTAACAACAAAAAAATAGATGATAAGACCAGAAAGTCCCTAGTAAAGTACTTGTTAAGAATGGCAGCAAGGCCACAACCTAATCGTCTGAATTCTGGAATTTGCTTAGATCAAGCAGACGCATTTAATGATAAGAACCAATTTAAAAAAGCTGAGATCTCTTTAGAATGGGAATACAAACTCATGCAAAAATTAGAGAATTCATTGACCATGAATTCCGATATTAAAGTCGTATTAAACCCTACATTATACAAGAAAGACCGACAATACATTTTGGAAAAGTCTATGAAAGGCAACAAATCATACGTTTATGTTAATGATTCAGATTTTTTGGACATTTTATTTGAATCTTTGAAAAACCCTACTTCTTTAAAAAGCATTTTAGAGGAGTACAACGAAGAAGCTCACAAGAAATTGGTATTAGGTGTGGTGGAAGACCTTATCAAAAAGGATGTTATCAAAACGGAATTGTCCAGCTACTCAATTAATAGGGATTCTGAAGCCTTCATCCGAAAATTAAAGCAGTGTTGTAATGAAGATGAAGTACTTATATCAAAATTAGATGATATACAGGTTGGTTTAGAAAGGTATAGAGCTGCTGAGATTGGCGAAGGAATTGAAATATACAAAGATTTAACGAAAAAAATGGCATCACTATGTAAGAGTTCTTCCTATTTAATTGTAGATCTTTACATTTATGACACAATGAACGAGAAAAAAGAAGTTACAAATAATGTTAATGTAGATGAGTCATTAAAGATTATGCAATTTTTCAATAAACATCAAGCTTTTGATTGGAAGGAATATCATAACATCTTCGTAGGTAAGTATGGCTCTTTTACCAAAGTTCCTTTACTCCAGATGATAGATAGGGATATAGGAATTGGCTTACCTAAATATTCACCAGTAAACAATACGAACAAAAAAATCGAAGAGTACCTTTTAAACAGAATTATGCAATCCAATTTTCTGGACGGAGATAAACTAAAGCTATCATCAAATGACTTTTCAAGTCTTAAAAGAATTTACGGAGATGAAGGGGAAGATCGAATTCCAACTTCATATGATTGTAAATTAGTATCATGTGAAGATCAATTACTTTTACCACCAAACGCTTTCTCATTTCCACGTCATTCATTCACCGGTCGTTTTTCATTATCGGAAAAAGAAACACCAATTAGCCAACCTAACTTTTCTGAAGTGAATTATGTCAGTAACTACTTTAAAGACCTAGGATTAACACATAAAAGTGAGTCTAGTACCTTTATTGATTGCACAGGAAGAACTGATAATACAGTTAATCGAATCCCCTTAAATGAAATAAACGTAACAGCACACAATAATCGTTTCTACTTAACATATAAAGATGAGACCGTTTACCCGGTATCAACTCACCTATTTGGCTATAGAAACTTTAATGAGCATCCTGCTGCGGTCTTTCTAAATGAGTTCTATAGGTATTGCTTTGAATACCCTAGTGACTTCCCAGTTGACAGTTTCTCTTATTTAGAATTCATTCCACGAATAGAATACGAAGATTTCATTTTATCTCCAGCAAGAGTAAACATCAAATTCAACCTAGACAGTACTGAAGAAGAACGCCTCAACAAGATAAACCAAATAATCGACAAGTATGAACTAAACAAACTTAAGTATATATACCTTCTAGAAGGAGACCGTTCCTTGCCTGTACCTAATAACAACAATCCAGCTATTAGTTTTTTGGAAAGCTGCAAACGTAATGTAGGAGAAAGCTATGAATTAGTACTAATGGAGGCTCCAGAACTAGAAAACGCCGAAAATAATGATGTATGTGACTGGATTTATTCTTCTAGCAGCGATCTTTGTACAAACGAAGAACATGAACACAAACATTTAAAAAAAGCACTTGAAGTATCTAGACCCTTTTTGGATGAGACGGATCCTAACGTTAGTTCTTATTATTTATACTATAGGAATGGAAAGAGAGAGAAGATTGAACAGTTTATTTTAAAACTTAACGAAGATGGTGTGAACTTAGAAAATTTGTTCATAGTAAATTTCATTGATGAGAACAACAGAGAACATATTCGATTACGATACAAAAAGGACTATAAGAACGATATTGAGCTAGAAAAGAGGTTAGTAGATTTGATTACCTCTGGAGATCTTTACGATTATAAAAAAACACTATTTCATCCTGAGATCAACAGATATGGAGGAAAAGATGTTTATGAAAAGGTTTATAAACTATTCTCCGTTGACACAACATCCATTGGAAAAATCAAGTCTCTTTATTCAAATTATAATGAAATCGAACGCGCACTCTATCTTTCTAGTTATGCTTTGTACGGGTTGCTGGGTGACGATACAGATTTACTTTATGAGTATCTTGAAAACAGCATCTCAAAAAATCCGAAGTACGTTAAGCCTTTTTCTAAACGTCGCAATGAATTTCGAAAGATAGTATTACAATCATTGCAGGATTACGAAAAGGAATTCGATGAACTCTCATCTAAACATAAGAGTTTATCGAAGGAGGTTCTTAGATCAATCAATAAAGCTGGCATAAGTAAAGAAGAACTCTTCTATCTGATTCGAAGCATCATTCACATGTCAATGAATAGACACTTTCCTTTTAAGAGAGACTTAGAAGAAGAAGCTAGTCAATATATGCGGTTTGCATTTTCTAACATAAGCTATTACCTAAGAGGGGTTGTTTAACTGTTATGGAAAATTATAGCATTAAATGTTTTGTAGTAGATCCTTCAGAAGGATTAAGAAGTACAATCACAAAACTCATAACTAACCACAACTTCATAGTCGATAAAGGCTGGGAAAATGGTTATCACCTACATCTGAGAGGTGAACTTGACGTTACCACTTTACAACCATTCGTCAGTGAATTAGAGAAAGGCGTTTCTGAATCATTAACAAATTATGATGACTCAGAATTTATCCATAAATATGAGTCTACCGCCCGTATACTGGATAGTTCGAAGCCATTCAATCCGATACACAAAGATAAAGTTATCGTTAATATAGAGAATTCCATTTTTTCTAAGGATTTGGAGGATAATTTATTTAGACAAACCAATCATATTTTTGATTCGTATTATTGCAACGAATATTTCAAGGAAAATTCATTATACCAAGTCATCGAAGAAGTCATGAAATTTCATAGTTCGTTAGAAGAGTATGAAGAAAGAGGATACCTAGATGGCCTAGCTTATAATTGCCATCTTTCCCATTATATCGCCTTTATTAATCGCTTAAATACGAAAGAAAAAGAAAGGGTTGAGCGAGAATTCAGACGTAAATATGAGAAGGATTTTGAAGAGGGATTATTAAATTTCAATTTAGGACAAACTCCTTTAACTAAGGATCTAATGGAATTCTTCCATCAAATCAGACCTCTTGTTAGAAAAAAGGAACTGAACTTCTATATGCCTTTTAGACGAGAACAACTCAACCAAAAGTTAGAATCTGCATCCCAAAGACATAAAGCGACGTTCTCTGAAGATAATACCCACTATTTCCTTTACAATGATGTTGTAATTGCAAATAGATGGGTAACTAATGCGTTATACAAAAAACTCCTACTTCTAGGTTTAAGTAATTTAGATAGGTTTTATATGAATTATGTAATTTCAAGGCTAACTTATCCAGAAAGAGAATTGAACGACTATGCAATGCAATAAGAAGTTAGAAATTTGAATTGAATAACCTTATTAAGATACGAGGAGGGCAGGCTGAGCAGCCTGTCTTTTTTGCGGAATGCATCAATGTAGTATTGTGTCTCATGCCTTGTTGAAATCCTATCGATAGAAGGACCCTTGATGGATATCATCAACAAATGAAAAACACCCTAAATTGGTTCCTTCAATCGTCGAAATACCAAACTAACAAAGCGATCACCATTTGGTGATCGCTTTGTTAGTTTATAAAAGATGACTTTCTAATACCTCACGAGCTCCTACAACCATCTAATGGGATGTTCATTCCAACAAGACCAAAATGTGGAGCTTATTCACACCTTTTTCATTCATGGCATTCGCTCGTAGAATATTAATTAACGAACAATGATTTGAATTACATGATATCGCATGCATTCTTCGGTTTCTTTATGTTTAGAAAAGGAGTACTATTCCACTTGGAAATCTTATTACCCGTCGTACTAATGGAGGTGATAATTATCTAGGTATGCTATAATGCATTAAATAAGAACCATTACTTTCAAATCACAACACAAGTCCTTAAGTATATTGTTGTTTATACAACTATCCATAGTTACCTTAAAAAAAGACAGAATATTCAGTTTCCAAAAAAAGGGGGGAGGACTATGAGTATTAGTGTAGGAGAAAGGATAAGACATTTGAGAATACATAGACAAATGTCACAGTCTGAACTAGTTGAAGGAATATGTTCAGTCCCATACTT
Source organism: Halobacillus litoralis (assembly GCF_009856355.1). Lineage (GTDB taxonomy): Bacteria > Bacillota > Bacilli > Bacillales > Halobacillaceae > Halobacillus > Halobacillus litoralis_B. Next base: position 18,915 of record NZ_WMEW01000019.1, read on the forward strand.
GAGTAGAATAGAAAATGGAAAAACAAACCCATCTAATCAATTTTTAAAAAAAGTATCGCTTAAACTTAATGTGAATTTTGAAATGTTCAATAATCAAAATAATGATAATTTTCAAAAAGAAATAAAAACAATTCTGTCTAAAATTGAAGAAGAAAATAGTAGCCTTTCTAAAAACGAGGAAGCTTTACTAAAGATGGCATTGATAGAGTTCATTCCTCCTCAGTTACTTATTAGAGTCTTCACCTCGTTGTTAGAAAACTCAGTAAGAAAAAAAGCAATGAATGAAGCAGATACGATTTATGGTTCGTACTTCAAATTAATCGATGCTACAAACGCTCTAGAATTAACAGATCCAAAAGAACAGGCAATTTATTATCGACTACACAGCGCTTTAGGTAAGTATTTCTACACTAAACAAGACTTCAATAAATCGGACTACCATTATTCAATTTCTGAAACTTTAATACCTGATAAAAAAAGTATAGACAGCGCCAAATTATTTTATAACATCAGTCTAGTTAAACAACGGATATATGAAGATACAACAGCAGCTCTCTACTACTGCAAAAAAGCTTACGACATATTTCAAAGGGAAAATGATTTAGAAAACTTGGTTAACGTACTAGTATCCATGGGGGTACAATATCATATGCTTTCAAAATATGATGTTTCTCTTGAAATGCTCAATGAAGCAGAAAGTTATTTAGATAGATTACAATCAACAAATAAGCTTGCTTTATCCACTATGATTACATATAACGCAGGAAGAGTCTACCAAAAAATGGAAGAATTTGATAAAGCAATTACATATTATACTATGAGCTCTAACAATACAGATAATGATGTTCACAAGGCCTATATCTTTAAAGGTCTAATAGAAATCAAACTACACAAAAAGGAATGGCTATCTGTTAAAAACCTTTTAAATGAGGCTTTCGCTATAGTAGAAAAACACAAATTACCTCATATAGAAATTGAATTACATGCAATAAAGGCTATGGTTTATAAAAAGAGGGGGGATTATTTAAATTATGAAAAGTGCATGAAATATGCTATAAAATGTGCTGAGATAGAAAAATATCCCCCTTTGATAAAAAAAATGTCTAAAGAATTAGCTGGTTATTATCATGAATTGAGGTTTTATAAAAAATCTTCAGAATATTATTTGCTGGCACTCAATAATTCATGAAATAGAAGTACGAAAGTGATCAATCCAATCCATGTCGGTTGATAGAGAAGAAATGGTTCGTTAAACAACGCCAGAACTTTCATAATTATCAGAATTTTCAATGAAGTCTTCCCTTAAACAGATATGTCCGTGAAGATATGTTATTAGGTTTTCTTTCTTAAGCTCATTTAAAATCCTAGTTACAGTGGTACGCGTTGAAAGAATCAGACTAGCAATTTCCTCATGAGTCAACAAAAGCTGAATCACAGAGTAGTTATTTTTCCATCCTTCACCATGCTCATAAACTAAGTATTGGAGCAAAGAAATTAAACGATCTCTTACAAACTTTTTTCGCTTAATAAGGTTCAATAATTCCGTTCTCATTAATGTCGTTGTTACTTTATTAAGTAAAAAGTATTTTTCTTCTAGAGAGTTAACCGGATCCCATTTGTAAACTAAGAAAAATGCATCTTCTTTGACTGCCCTAAACTCATATACACTATTAAAATTAACGTTCTTTAACCTTATAGCGTCATCAGCCTTCAGTACACTGATTAATATTTCTGTACCATCACTATGTAGTTCCCATAACTGAGCAGTCCCTTCACTCAAATAATAAATATACTCTGGTTCTACGTTAATGATTTTACTTTTCATTAGAGCAGTTTCCCTATAGTTACTTATCATTTTTCATCACATCATTTCTTAGTAATCCAGTGAAGTAAGTTAAGTCTAAACGTTTTATCTAGTAGCGTTAATTCGACTTCTTGAGAACCATCTAAAAATGTATGCTTTCCATAAAGATTTCCATGAAGGTCTAATAAACAATCTAATTCAGTTGTGTACCTTCGTTTAAAATCTGTTTCATCTACAAAATCACTTATATAACTAAGAAGTAAAGGGGTATCTATTTGTAAATCCATTCTAATTTGATTAATCTCTTCAAAAAATTTCTCTTGATCTTTTGCCCCAAATAAGTAAATAAATTGATTATTAGTACTGTCTAAAACATATACCCCTTTACTTTCCATTCGATTAACTGTACTGTCTCTAAGAGCAATAACGATAGGAGTACAACATTGAGTTAAATCAAGCTTATTTAATAATTCATATATGATTTGACCTAATACATCTTTATCAACAATATAAGCAGGTTTCTGCAAATCCACATAATAACAATCGGTATGTTTAAGAATTGGACAGGGGATTGAAACGGGATAGTTATTCGCTGCTTGCGTAATCAATACATTCAAATTTAGTTGAGACTTTAAATCCCTCATGCAGTTTCTTCTTCAGGAACATCACCATATGGTCCTGGTTGCAATTCATCAGCTGTAAACTCTCTATCTACCCCTCCTAGACAAAATAAACAAAGCAATACAATTAGAGTGAGCTTTTTCATTTGTACATCTCCTTTACTTAGTTCTTAAGATAATTGTACTTACAATTAACGATTAAACAGAAGAGGTTAATTTAGTTAAAAGTAAATACACTTCAAATGATATATCCCACCACTTTTTTAACTAAAAAATATGTATTCCATTCAAACGACAAAGATATAACCCTACAAACAGCAAACCATACTCAAACTGTGCAACATAGTACAATTCGACATCTACAAATGAGTTATTGTGAAATTGTGTTATTGTAAAATCGGTTTCTCAATGGTATCATGAAGACAAGCTAACCAATTACTTACGTAGTAGATTAATGAAGGATTTTGCTCTTGTAGCAGATCTGATAAGGCTAGAATTTAGAACAGGATTAACATGTTTATGTTTCGAATACTTAAATTAGACGAATATTTTAAATTCATTAGTTAGATCCCTTAATTCTACACTATTTTGCATTAATGAATTATTGTGTTATTGCATTCATTTGCATGTGGAGGAGGAACGTTATAATGGCGCAGGTAATTACTTTTGGCAACTTCAAAGGAGGCGTAGGGAAGACTACCTCCTCGGTAATGTTTGCCTACATCCTCCAAGAACAAGGTTATAAAACCCTCTTGGTGGACTTGGATCCTCAAGCGAATAGTACCAGCTTTTTAGCCAATACGTTTGAAGTATCATTAAATAATTTTGTGAGTATTTATGAAGCTATGGAAATGGAAGACTTAAGCAAAGCTGTCCTATCCATGAGTGCGAACCTCGATCTTCTACCAAGTGCAGTGGACCTGGTTAAGTTCGGTGACTTACTGAATCAAAAGAACAAAGGCCATGCAGGAAACAAGCATTACTACTTTGATTATCTGTTAGGTGAGTTGAAAGATAATTACGATTTTGTGATTATAGATGTTCCACCAACCATCTCAGAAAATACAAACAACGCTTTAGTAGCGTCCAACTATTCCTTAATCATCATGCAATCAGAACCCGATTCTCTTGCTGGTGCCATAGACTTCAACGATTACATCAAAGGAATGAAGCAATTCAATCCAGATCTTGAAGTCTTAGGGGTTCTCCCATACCTCGTAAACAAAAGAAGTAAAATCGACGAATACATTCTTGAAAAGTCCCTGTCTGAAGATTTGAATATAAAGGACCTTGTATTCAAGTCTCATATATACGAAAGGGAACGAGTGAAAAGGTTCCGTATTAACGGCATCACTTCTAGTAATAACCGTGATTTTCATGATAAGAAGACGCTGAAGATGTATGAAAAAGTCGTTAAAGAATTTCTAAAAAGGATGGATGAGAAATGACAAACAAAGGATTTAAGGATATCTTCGGTGACAATGACAATAAGCCGAAAAAAGAAAACCCGTTCACAAAGCAGAAAGCTCAAAAGCAGCAATATAAGTCTGTCCGTATCTATCCGGAAGACTTTAAAGAATACAGGCGTCTGGCCTTCCATCAGGAGAAAACCATTGTAGAAGTGATCTCTGAGTCCTTGAAGCTGTACAAACAGAAGTATGAAGGTGAAAGTGAGGAAACAGACAATTAGGAGTGTGAGGAATGGATGTAGCAAAAAAAGACACCACTTCTAATAAAGTGATGTCCTTGATAATGAAAACTGTTCTTTTAGGATTATTAGGCTTGGCACTATACTTAATCGTAACGAATATCAAAAGCATACTGTTGATAATTCTTGCCTTGGTCGGAATAGTCCTAGTAGGCACAGTAGTTATCAAGATTGCTTATTTCCTTTTTTCCATACTACTTCTATTAGCTGGAATAGTCGTCTTTTTATCCCTCACTGGATGGGTTATACACTGGTTTGGGTAAGGAGGGGAGCCTTCCCTGTTGGCTCTTTATTCCTTTCACAACGTTACAATTTTTTCTAATCTATGGTAAACTATCAACATAATATGCTTTACACAAATGAATTTTAAATTACAAAAAAATGCCCTGCGATCTATATAATTGCTTTCCATCGCCAAACAGACAGCAATTATATAAACCACAGGGGCTTGAGAGTATTTTTCTATCTTTGATTATATAGGATAATATTTGGAAAGTAAACTGATTTACAATGAAATCCATGTAAATCTGCTTACCTATATGCTATTTTCCATATATAAAACCTCTCAGTCCCCCTGTGCCTTTTTGCAGGGTTTGGGAGGTTATTTTTATGGATTCAGTAATCCAATTTGAAGGTACAATTTACGAAAATGGTTATGGCATGATAGCACAGAAAGTAATGAGGGATAAAAAGCTTCCGAAACAATCCAAACTTATCTATGCATATATGTGTTCATTTGCAGCTGTAGATAAAAATGGAGAAAGAACGGCCTTCCCGTCCATTAGTTTACAGTGTGCAGAATTAGGTATGACCCAAGATACTTATTATAAGTGGAGAAAGTATTTAGTTGATGGTGGATACATCACAATTAAGAGGCAAAGGCAAGAAGGATCCAGGTTTGATAAAAACATCTACTCGATACTAGCTGTTCCGGTAAAGCCAGATCCCCAAGGAAACAAGGAAAAAGAGCCATACCCTAAAAATTCGGGTACGGAAAATCCATACCCTAAAAATTCGAGTACGGAAAATCCATACCCTAAAAATTCGAGTACGGAAAATCCAAGCACGGAAAATAAGGGTACTAACAGTAATAGTTTTAACAGTAATAGTTTTAACAATACATATAAAGATACATTACAAGATACGGAAAGTAAGAATGCTGAATCTAGTAAACAGAAAAAACGGGATGAGCTGCTTAAAAATAGCTTAAGAGGAAAAATTCCCGATTCCATTCATGAAATACTTTCGACATTCACCAATACCTTTCAAGAAATGTATGATTGGTATGGAGTTCTGTTAAGAGCTAAAGATAAAGTCGCTAAAGAGACTGATCAGCTAATTCTTATCGAGGATCATGAAGAAATATTCCACGAGAGCTTAATGGCTGCTATTAGAAGGATTAAAACGGATTCTAGTATAAAAAACCTTGAAAACTATCTGTTTATTACGATTGCAGACAATCTTGGAAAATACTTTTCTAAATTAGAAAGATCAAACGCAAAAGAAAACTCATCACTTTACTACGACTGGTTAAATGAGGATATGCAGTAAATATCAACCCTTATGCCTCCATTGTATGTGTGATAACCTAGAAGCACAGTCTAATTTACTGAAATTTGAAATACTTTTCTGTAAAATGGATTGAGTTTCCAGTATTTAACATGTACAATGGGGGTAGTTGTTGATGGATGTAGTTACCAAATTTTATCAAGCTTTGAATAAATTGGATATTAAGTATGACGAAGAAACCGGTAGATTATCGAAACCGATTGTTTTTGTGGTCTATGATTCTAGTAGAAAAATACAGGCGAAACGTTTGTTTATTTTTAAGAATTATTTCCTTATTTTGAGAGAAGAGGAAAATGATACAAGGAAAATCCAATTTAAACACATTAAAGGATTCCAATATGTAGATAAGAGTGAAATTATCACATAGAGTAAAAATTTCCGAGGTGATGAATAGTGAGTAAGAAAAGACTTTCACATGTTGATCTGTCATGTAAAGCTAATTCAGTAAAAACCTTTGACAATGAAATATACGAATTAAAGGGCTCACTTGCCATTAACAAGGAAAATGGAAACATACAACCTGTAGCAGATATATATTATCGTGTGCGTACAGCTGTAAACCATCATAAAAACGTAATAGCCAAAAGAAAGCATACAAATGATGAGTTATATACTTATGTTAAGAAAAAAGCTGATTGAACAGGCTTTTTAGCCTTTCAATATATAGAAAATTACATATGGGTGCTTCCACATATCCAGCGTGTATGGGGGAGTCAACAATGAAGGGGTTAGCAAGGTTCGATTCCAAAAACTTGTCACTTAAAAAGTGAAGCGCTGTCATACTGGTTCTTCGTACATAGCCAAAAACGTCGTGCATTGGCAAGCAGTTATTCAACTGACACGTTGCCCTAGGGTTCTTACTTCCAGCCATAAAGTAAACGGAGAAGCCACTCTCCTTGTGTTAAAATAACCCAAAAAAGGGTGGTGCTTACTATGAAAATAACCAAAAGCTTGTTTCTCCTACTAATGACAGCAGTTATTCTTGCTGGCTGCGGAAGTGAACCTTTAAACAAAATGGAGTATGCGGACTTTAAAGAGACAATTACTCAGGATGATTTTACAGGCTTTGCTTATATATTAAGTGACTTCCACGCTGAAGAACGTAATTACATTTCCGTAATTGAAGAGGTTTTTCAAGAAGAGGGAGAAACATTGATTTACTATAACGATTTAGATTCACCTGATGAAGTCCATGAACAGTTTAATGAGGATAGTGGTCTAATAGAATTGTATCTTCCAGATGAGAAGGTTGCATATATTGAAGACGGCCAACCGGTCAGTGAGTTAGAGGTAACAGAAGAACTTATGAAAGAAGGAAATCATGAAACTCTAAAACAATTCATTCAAGATCATAAATAAAGGAGAATCGTGATATGGCCAAAGTATCGACTAAAGAACGAAAAGAAAAGAAAGATATTGCAAAGCAAATCATGGAAGCATACGGAGAGAGCTACAACGAATGGTTACATGACAAGCATGCTGAGTATATTGATGAAAATTTAATGGATTACATGAAGATGCAAGGCGATAAGAAGTCCCAAGAGTATCCTTCAAATGAAGATGGTCCACTTATCGCTTCAGAGACTGAAAAATAACATACAAGGGAGAGAAGATCATGTTCAATAATTTTATGTTGATGGCTGCCGATGGTATGAACGGCCTTATTTCAACAGGAGAATCGATCCTTGGATGGGCGCAGAGGTTAGGTCTAATTGGTGCAGCTATAGCATTTTGTATCGGTGGGTATTTCTTAATGTTCGGTGGTGACAGAGGCCGTGGTCGCTCGGTAGGATGGTTCCTAGGGGGAGCCGTAGGACTCATTGTAGTCATGGGGGCTTATGGTATCGCCACCGGAATTGACAGCAATATAAAATTCAGCAATTAATATCTAAATACATGAAAGCCACACTTTAAACAGTGTGGCTTTATTATGTTTGTGGAGGTTGATGGAATGCTATATGTAGTGTTTACTCAATTGGAAAACTCTAAGATCGTTAAATTTGAAAAAATACCCTTTCCACAAGCTGTTAAGCTCTCGCAAGAGCTGGAAATGGAAATGCGTGAGAAGAAACAAGAGGTTAATGGAGAATTTTATTTACTTGAAGAAGAAAACAATGGTGAAGCTATATACTCTGGAACTTTTAAGTTCGGTTCTTATTTTGCTCCCAACCTATTTGTCCATATTAAGAAAAAGCTTCCGGTAATAAAGACTAGTAAAGAAAAGGAAAAGAAACGCTTAGCTTTAATGGCCGAACTTGAGGAGTTAGTGGAAGAAGATCTTAAGAAAGAAGAGGACTTGGACAGTGAGATTTTTGGTAAATTAGATAAATCCAAGGTGTCTCGTCTTAAGAGGTGGCAGAGGCGGACAATCTACGGCCTTGGAGCACTTTTTGCGTTGTCCTCTATAGGGATTTTGGCATTTTTCTTTATTCAGATTTCTGCATTCAATAACGAATACCAAGCATTATCGGCTGAGAAGGAAAAGCAAACAGATGTTATTGATAAGTATCAAAATGCCCTTTTAGGGGAGGAAAAAACCTTAAACGAGTATTTATCTGCGAAGAAGTTAAGCAATTTAAAGTCGAATGAAAAGCGTATATACGCAGGGTACTTAGCTGATGAAAAGAAGTTTAGTGAGTTAGTAGATCTCTATGGTGGGGATCCTAAATTAGCTGCTACATTCCTTTCCAATAATAAAAGTGTTGATGTATTAAAAGAGTTTAATGAAGATTATCCAACCAATGAAGCGAAATTTGATATCGCTTATGCTGAAGAAGACTTTAATAAGGTCTTATCCATTCAAAATGTAGAAATGACGACCCAAAGAAGTGAGAAAAAAACCTATGCTTTTCTGAAAACCGGAAACGTGGAGGAAGCTAAAGCTGAATTAGAAAATAACAACAGTGATGAATTGAGTGAAAAGATTGCTCAATACGAACAGTTGAATCAAGCGATTGCTGACATCAACAAAGAAATGGATGAAGCAAAAGATGACAAAAAAGATGATCTGGAAGAGGAGAAGGAAGAATTACAAACTGAAATAGATCAAATTTGACGTTAGACACTCAACCTGAGTGTCTTTTTATTTTGTTGAGTTAGGGGTGATCCAACAGTGAAGAAGCGAAGTGTTCACATATCCATTGCTGTCATCGGCGTAGCCTGCATGTTTTTTCTAGCCAATACAGTACTTAATTTAATTGTTATCAATGTACAGGACGTTTTAAGCAGTGACTCATTTTTGAAAGTGTCTGAACTGGAGTTTTCAATAAGTGCTTTAATCCTTAATTTTAGTATATTACCGACAAACATATACTTCGGTTTAGTATCCATAGCGCTCATCTTAGGAGGCACGATGTATTATAAGCTGCGAACAAATTTTAAGGATTTAGAAACTAGTGGGACCAAGGGAACAAGCAGGTTTACAACTCTAAAGGAGTTGAAAGAACAATATCGAACCGTACCTGAAAAGAAAAAGACTTATGAGGGTAAAGGTGGAGTTCCTATTTCCAGGTACAAGGATAAAGTCTTCATTGATGATTCACCAGTCAATAATCTTTGGATTGGTACCACTCGTTCAGGTAAAGGTGAAATGGGTATTTTCCCCATGATTGATATCTATTCAAGAGCTGAGAAAAAAGCTTCTATGGTGTTTAATGATCCAAAGGGAGAGCTTTTTGCAAGCTCTAAAGAAACGTTAGAGAGAAGAGGTTATCACGTAGAGGTCCTTAACTTGGATAATCCTCTTCAATCCATGTCATATCAGCTGCTTCAACTAGTCATTGATGCTTACGAAGAAGGAGATATGACTAAGGCTGAGCAGTACACCAAAACGATAAGTAATATGCTTTACAGTGATCCTAGTGCTAAAGATAAATTCTGGCAGGATAGTGCAAGTGCCTTATGTACGGCCTTAATCCTTGGGTTATGTGAGAAGAACATTCCTCACAATAAAGAAAAGGTCACAATGTACACGGTGGCAAGCACGCTGAACACCCTTGCTAGTGAGAAGGAAGTTAATGAGATTACAGGTGACATAAAAACAGGTCTTGATAAATTTTTTGAGAGTCTTCCAGAACAACATCCGGCAAGATTGCAGTATGCCACCGTTAAATTTGCGAGTGGAGCTGGCCAGACAGTAGCCGGTATATTTGCCAATGCTTTCGACAAAATGAGTATCTTCACGTTAACTCCGATTGCAAAAATGACCTCTATGAACAGCTTTGAGATGAAGAAGATTGGATTCGGAAAGATTGTTTCGGGAGTAACCAGACCTCTAAGCCGAGTAAATATCCACTTTCCGAATGGAAAGTCATCTATTCGGACCAATGATAAAGGGTTGTTCTCGATTAACCATGATGAACAACTTAAGATAGGAGATCATGTTCACCTTGAAGTTGAAGGAAGTTCCATCAATTTGAAGGTTGAAGTGATGGACATTGACGGAGGTGACGGCCTAGTCACTTATAGGACCATAGAAGATAACGGTGAAGGAAAAGACAGGATAGTACTTAAACGGTTAGAACAGTTTGAAAAACCGACAGCTTTATTCATGATTACACCTGATTATGATTCGTCACTGCACGTTATTGCTTCTCTTTATGTTAAACAGCTCTATACCGAGCTAGCTCGTACAGCCAGTAACACTAAAGGTGGAAAGTGTATCCGAGATGTAGTCTTTATACTCGATGAATTTGGTAACATGCCAACCATTGATGATATGGGATCCATGATTACGGTTTGTCTTGGAAGAAACATCAAGTTCAACTTAGTCATTCAAGCTTATTCTCAACTAAAACAGAAGTATGAAAAGCAATGGGAAACCATTGATGGAAACTGTGCCAATACAATTTATATATTGACTACAAATAATGATACAGCTGAAGAAATATCGAAAAAACTGGGAGAAAAAACGATTACCTCACAGAGTAGAAGTGGCAGCACCTTATCTTTCGATAAGAATAAAACTGAAGGAACAGATGGGCGCAGATTACTGAATGCAACCGAACTTTTTCAATTGGAAGAAGGAGAAATGGTCGTCGTTCGAGGGATAAAGAGACAGGATAAGAGACGTAATAAAATTACCGCATATCCAATCTACAATACAGGAGAAACGGAGATGAAGTATCGATATCAATACCTTTCTGATGATTTCGACACGTCAATTTCTATCAATGATCTCAACATCCCTTGTAAGCATGATGATTTAGATCTTCGTAAAGTGCTTTATTTATTCCATAAAGAGCGTGAGGATGTTCAAGGAGTTGAAGACGACTCCTTAGATGATTCGGAAGGTAATGGGGACGATTTAATGACTACAAAGTCACAAGAGAAAAGTATCGGCCAACTGATGGGTCAAGACAATATCTTCCCGTTTATGAAGAACAACGTTCTTACTGAGACAGATATTACTGAAGATGACCTGTTTAACATGGATGTATCCCGATTTTTGAATCTCCTAGAAGAACTTAAAGATTCGAATAAGTTAGCAGCTAATACTTATAATGTCATCTTCGACAAGGTTGAGAAACTAAGGGAGATGGACAGCGAAGAAGGAGCTGAAGCCGTTGAAAAACAACCTATATCGACTTCATAAAGAAATAAACGTATTGGATGTCATTGAGAAACATGAAGAACACTTAGAGGAAAACGAGTTGGTTGTTCAACTAGATGATGGGTACTGCAAGATACATTTGGACCCTGGAACCAGGAAGTATCAGATCCTTGTCGATCAATTCGATGAAACCGTTAGTTCCTCAATAGACGACTTCCTTTACGAAAACTAAGAGAAAGGGGGAGTGAAATGAGTGATGAGGAGGTTCTGGAAAAGCTATTAGAATTTGGCGAATATCTTACAAAAGGAACAATCATGCAGGACATGTTTCGTTGGATATTGTGGATGTGTGTTAAAGGTTTAGCGTGGATTGTAGAAGCTTTAGAGAATATTACAGACACCATATTAGGGTTGAAACTATTTTATAACCATCCTGAATTTGTGGAGTTTATAGATCGGTTTCAACCGGTCCTAGTTATCTTATTTGCCTTTAACATTTTATACATCGGTTACTTGATGATTTTTCAGAAGAAATTTAATCGAGAAGGTGTGTTTACGAATTTAGTTATGGCTTTGATTATTATTGTACTTTTAGGGTCTGGAATGCAGAAGGCTGATCGATTTACTAATGAAGCCATTAACGCCATTAATTATTCGGGTAGCGATGGAGGGCAAATTGCTTCTAAAGTAATTACAGATAACATCATTGATATCTCTCTTTATGATTTAGATGGCTGGGAATCTCCTGACCTTGAAAATAATAACAATATTCAATCTGAATACGCTACGGATATTAATATCAACTCTTATCTGACGAGTGGGAGTCAAATTAATGCCGAAAAAGAGCTAACATCTAAAGGTGAAAAAATACTAGGTAATAAAATCGAGACTCTTGGTGATGGTTCAAGGAAAGTGATTGAACTGGAGGACGGGAACTGGATTTCAGACATTACTCAAGAGTATTACTACCGTTACACGGTGGATTGGATCAATATGATCGGAACACTTTTAGTTATGGGCTTTGTATTAGTAACAATCGCTGTAAAGCTTGCCAAGCTCTTCTTTGAGTTGGCGTTTAATTATGTACTTGCAGGTTTTGTAGCACCAACGGATATGCACAGTGGGCAGAAAATGAAGCAGGTTATTCAAAACATCTTAAATATATTCCTGGTTACCATCATGGTTTTCTTAAGCATGAAAGTCTACATCATCGGAACAGAATGGATTGGAGAAACGTTTGATGGGTTTGTGTACTTGATTGCCATGATTGGATTTGCAGCTGCAGTTGTGGATGGGCCTAACATAGTTGAAAGGCTCTTTGGAATTGATGCAGGACTCAAGTCTGGATGGGGAGCCTTGGCAGGAACATATGCGTTAGCCAAGGGTGCCGGGGGTGCTGCTATGAGTGCTGGAAATGTTGCGAATAAGACTAAGAATGCTATTGGATCGGTTGGGAGTAAATCAGCCGTGGCTGCCGGAGGAGCAAGTGGTGTTGTCGGAGGGTTGATGAGCAAAGACTCGCCAAGCAATGAATCTGAAACCAATCAATCAACGTCCCAATCCAATCAATCTAACAATGAAAATGGTCAGGAGCATCAAGGTATGAATGAGCAAAGCACTACAGGTTCAGAGAACGAAGTGGCTGCTGGAATGGAAGAGAGTAGTCAAACTGGTGAACATGCTCCATCCATTCATGATGAAATGAATGAAAGTGAAAGCGAAGAGGGGAACGGAGGTAAAGGAAGTAATTCTCCAACCTCCCTTCATGATGAGATGAAACAAAAAGGTTATGCAGGTGGACAATCCAATAAAGCAAAGGGTAAGAATTCCGATGGCCAATCAGCTCAACAAGGCAATAAACCTTCTTCTAAAGTTGGTGGGACCAGTAACGAAAACTTATCTTCAGTAAGTGATTCAGAAGGACAACAAGTAGCAAGTGCACCTGGTGACAGACGTGACGCAAGTGAAACAGAATCAGCTTCTTCTATTAGTTCAAATGGTGCTACGGGCCATGCAACGTCCTCGGCATCAAATGTGTCGGGAGGATCTCAAGTTGATCAGACAGCACCACGTCCGGCCACAGAAGGAACGACAACCGGTGGGGAATCTTCACAAGGTCCAGCAGCCCAGGAAGGACCGTCCTCGATACCAAACGTGTCCGGAGGATCTCAAGTTGATCAGACAGCACCACGTCCGGCCACAGAAGGAACGACAACCGGTGGGGAATCTTCACAAGGTCCAGCAGCCCAGGAAGGACCGTCCTCGACACCAAATGTGTCCGGAGGATCTCAAGTTGATCAGACAGCACCACGTCCGGCCACAGGAGGAACGACAACCGGTGGGGAATCTTCACAAGGTCCAGCAGCCCAGGAAGGACCGTCCTCGACACCAAACGTGTCTGGAGGATCTCAAGTGGATCAGACAGCGCCACGTCCGGCCACAGGAGGAACGACAACCGGTGGGGAATCTTCACAAGGTCCAGCAGCCCAGGAAGGACCGTCCTCGACACCAAATGTGTCCGGAGGATCTCAAGTAGATCAGACAGCGCCACGTCCGGCCACAAGAGGAACGACAACCGGTGGAGGATCTTCACAAGGGCCGTCTCCGGCATCTGAAAGCTATACGAACGGTGAGACAGCTAAAACAGGTCCTGTATCACAACAAAGATCATCTACAAACACCACTGAAAGAAAAGGAACTTCACCTTCTCCTCAAACTCTAAATTCTTCAGATAGAGGGGCTGGAGGTTCTACACCAAACAGAGGTGGTTCATCTAGTGGTAGTGGCTCATCCACTATAGAGCAGTCAAGAAACAATACTACACACGTTACGAAGGATATAAGTTCTGATTCAGGTCAAGGCGAAGTGATTAATGATAACAATCATGAAGTCGTTGAAGAAAGGCACATAGGGCAAGTCGTAAGAGATAAGGTGCATCGAAGAGTAAACGACAGTCAAACCGTTCAAAACACGAAACAAAGCTATCAAATCGGAAGAAATACCGGAAAAGCTGTAAGACGGAACTTCAAAAAACAAGTGAAAAAATTCAAGGAATAAGGGAGTGTGAATGTGGCTAACTACAGGATCCCGAAAAACGTTACCAGTGAGCTTAAGATTAATAAAGCCTTGTACCTGACTGATCTTGCGATATTAGTTGGGTTACTCCTTCTAACATTTGTATTAAGCAACGTTGTTCACTCTTCCTTCACTTGGTTGTTTTACGGTTTCATGATCATTGTTGCAGGTTTGATGATTGTCCGGCCTGCAACCAACCCTAAAAAGAGAATGTATGAAGCGATATACCTTTCGTTAAGGAGAAGAAAAGACACCTATGTAGCAATCGATTACGAAGTGGATGAGACTGATGAAAATAACGAGATTGTAGGTGAAGATTGATGGCTTTATTTGATGAAAAACAAACCAAAAACCGACTGGATCGTTCACCTAAACAGAAAAGGACAACCGTTTTTGATGAATCGAATATCCAGGAGCAAAAGGATAAAAAGAGTAGAAAAGTGAAAATTAAGTCCAGTTTTGCAGAGCTGTCGCCATTAATTGATATTACAGCTAATGGGTACTTCCAACTCAATCATGAAGAAGGATATTTTGATATCGTACAGCTGACCTCAAAGGACATTTATGCTCTGAATAACGCTGATAAAGAGAAGAACATCTACACACTGGCTTATTTCTATCAGTGGTATTTGAACGACATCAAAATCATCCCGTTGAATTTCCCGGTAGATACGAGCACTCAGCAGCGCCATATATTACAAAAGCTTGATAAAACAACGAAGAAGGAATACAGATTCTTTCTCGAACAAAAGCTTAAAGAACTTCAATTTATAGAAAAGGAACGGACGAATCGGGAGTACTACATGTTCATCTATGCTGATGATGAGTACACTTTACACTCACGGATCAACAATATCGATCGCCTGGTCAACATGGTGTTACCAGTCGTTAAACTGAGTGATGAGAAGAAGATCAACATCCTTTATAAGCTGTTTAATTTGAACTCTAAGAACAAGACGGCAGGAGGGGAGATGTAACATGCTGCAGGCGATTATAAACAAAATCAAACCGTCTAATGTTGAAGAAAAAGACGAAAAAGAGGTGTATGGTTACAACCCATATCTATTGTCTGAGATTCAAAGTCAAGGTGGAATCAAGTTCGATGAAGCCTATATCCGTAAAGGAGATGGCTATGAAACTAGTATCCATGTATACGACTTTCAAACCATTGTGACGGACTTCTGGCTAGAGCAAATTATGAACATGCCAAACGTAGTAGCAAGTCTGGATATCAGCACTCCGAATCGTAAAGAAGTCATGGATAACATCAATAAAAGCATGGCAGAGCAAAAAGTGAGGGGGGAGAATGCTAAAGATACTTCCGACTTGATTGAAGCCTCTCAAAGCTATGATGAGCTGCAGGATATATATAACGAGGTACGTCAGGGGGAAGTGCTGAAACGCATCATCCTGCGTTTGTTTGTCAGCGCAAAAACGATTGATGAGCTGGAACGATCGGTGAAGGAAGTCATCGATACGTTGGAATCCTTGAACTTCAGGGGCAGTGTTTTTCTGAATGAACAGGAGTATGAATGGGAAGGTATGTTCACCAGTTATACAACCCAACAGAAGTATCCGAACAAACGGAAAGGTGTGGAAATCCCTTCTTTATCTTTAGCTGCAGGGTTTCCTTTCCACTTCACAGCCTTGAATGACCCTTTTGGTACGCATTACGGGACCACGGATACGAACGGCAACGTAATCTTCGACTTATTTCATAAAGACCAGAAAAGAAAGTTCTACAACGCTCTTATGATCGGGAAAATGGGGTCTGGTAAATCCACGCTGTTGAAGAAAGTAGCTTTGGATAACGCTGTGAAAGGCCATAAGGTAAGGATTTTAGATATCACTGGGGAGTTTGAAGAGCTCACTCGTGTTTTAGGTGGTAAAGTCATCGCCCTGGATGGGTCACATGGGATCATCAATCCTTTGCAAGTATATAAAACAGCTTCTAATGATGACGGGACGGCCAATGAGAGATTGTCCTTTACCCAGCACCTAAGTAAGATGAGTGTGTTTTACCGTTTCCTTAATCCGGACACGACAAACGCAGAAATTAAGGAGTATGAGAACCTTTTGAGGAATCTGTACGTTGAACATGGCCTTTGGACCGACGCCAATGAAACGAATCACATCACTGATCGAAAAGCAGAGGAATATCCAACCTTCAGTGATTTTCTATCGTACCTTCGATCTCAACTGTATGAAGACGTAGAGAGCCAACGAGTCTATGAAAATCTGGGAAGTGTCAAAAGGGAACGGCTGGAGCATATTGAGCTGAATATATCCAACTTGGTACAGAACTACGCGCACCTTTTTGATGGCCACTCCAGCATTGAGAACTTTGATAATGAGTATTTCGTTTCTTTCCCTTTAAGAAACCTGTCTGAACTCAAGCCGGAAATCTTTCAGGCGCAATTGTTTAACGTCATGAACATGCTGTGGGACGGAATGCTGAACAATGGACAACCTCAATTTCAGGCCTTCAACAAGCATCGGTTGGACTTTGAAGATGCTGTGAGGTACCTGATTCTGATTGATGAAGCTCACCACATCATCAATACAAGGAAAGGTTCGGAACATGGTGTTCAGTACCTTCAGCGCTTCATGCGTGAAGCCAGGAAGTATTTCGGTGGAATCTTCTTTGCAAGTCATCTGATTACGGACTTCGTACCTGAAAATGCAGATCAGAGCAGTGCTGAAGAAGTGAAGAAGCTGTTCAGCTTAACGCAGTACAAATTCATCGGAGAACAGGACAGTGAGTCTTTAAACAAGCTGAAAGAGGTTTTTGTAGGCCAGCTGAACGAAAGTGAACTGAATCAAATCCCTTTCCTGCAGACAGGACAAGTCTTACTCTCCATATCGTCTGTGAAGAACATCAAAATGAACGTTGATGTCTCACAAGAAGAGCTGAATTTGTTTGGAGGGGGTGCGTGACACCTTGGGGAACTTTGCAAAAAATGCTGTAAGAATGGGGGCCAATCTAGCAACACTCAAAACAAGATTAATCATTCTGTTGGTGGTTGTCGGAGGCTTCGTCTTGTTCATATTTGTGGCCGGAGTTTTCCAAAGTATCATCGGAGGTGGTGGAGAAACGGATGATTCCGGACAATATGTTTCTCTCCCTCCAGGCACTTATCCTTTGAATGATACCGTAGAGGGCTACCGTGATGAAGTTGAAATGTACGCAGAAGACTATGGAATAGAAAGCCACGTCGATATACTGCTCGCTATGATGATGCAGGAATCCGGAGGGAAAGGGGATGATCCTTTCCAGGCGAGCGAAAGTAAATGTGGCTATATTGGATGCATAACGAACCCGAATGAGTCAATAAAACAAGGCGTTAAGTATTACAAAAGCGTGTTGAATCAAGCTGATGGGGACATCAAATTAACCCTCCAATCTTACAACTTTGGAGGAGGGTTTATCGGTTATGTGATGGACCGTGGTGGTGAATATACGAAGAAGCTAGCCGTGTCATTTTCACAAATGATGTATGAAGAGTTAAAGCATACCGGGAACTACAGTTGTATTCGTGGAGATTCCGTTCCTTCGGGGGCCTGTTATGGGGATGTTCAATACGTGGACGCTGTCTTGAAGTATTATCATCCAGTGTCCAGTGATGCGATTGCCGACATATCACCATCCTTTAATGGGGAATTCGTTAAACCCATTCAAGGGAGTGCTGAAATAACCAGTGATTACGGCATGAGATATCATCCAACGACCGGCGAATATTCCATGCACAATGGGATTGATTTTGACTGTATAGGTGGTGTGACACCTATACATACAGTGGGTGACGGGTTGGTGGTTTATAACCAAAGTGCAGGCACGTACGGAAATGTGGTAATCGTGAAACATGAAGAGAATTTGTACTCTCATTATGCCCATCTATCCAGTATCGATGTTTCTGAAGGCGCGAGGATCCAGGCCGGGGAAAGAGTAGGAGTTTGTGGCACAACAGGACGTTCTACAGGTCCTCATCTGCACTTGGAAACGAAGACGGAAACATGGGGAGGACATCAAAACCCTAAGGACGTATTAGGATTCTGATCACAAGGGGAAATGGCTATGAACAGCTCAAAATTGTTTAAGAATGTATCCATTGTCGTGCTGGTCTTTTTACTAGCCATGAACGGGTACTTTTTTTATGCAAATGGACAGAACGAAGAGAAGTATGAAGCCATCGTAGATGAAAATGAAAGGCTCGTTGAAGAGAACGAGATCCTGAAGGAAAACGAGAAAAACATATCTAATACGGCAAGGGAACAGACTTTTGAAGATCTTCTGAATCAAGCGAACTTGTTTGTAGATTTGGTTTATGTTCAAAAAGTAGACGGATATCAGGAGAGAAAAGACGAAGCTAAGAATGTAATGGATGAAGAGCTGCAGGAACGATACTTTCCATCAGATGAATACAACCAAACCAGTATGGAATCTCGGATTCTCAGCGATAAATATTACATCGAAAATATGGATATGAATCAACAGGAAGTTGATGTCCTTATGGAAATTAAGCATGAAATCAACTACGTAGAAAGTGGTAAAAAAGATGAGTCCCACATGTTTCTCCGCGTGACTTTCGAGCGTCAGGATGAGCAATGGATCGCAACCAATATTGAGGATTTGTTCGCAGATACAGAAGCTCTTCAGGAAGAAGAAGACAATAGTGTGTAAAGGGAGGTGAAAAGATGTTCAATAAAGATAAAGTGAACTTGAGGAGAAAATCCAGCCGGATCTATGTGACAGTCATTACCTTTGTCTTCGCCGGTTTGGCTTTCTTCCTAACGTCAGGTTTTATCATGAAGGAGAAAGTGGAGGTCTTATCTTCCCCCGTAAATGAAAACATCGAAGTATCATCCACTCAAAATATTGAAATCATCAAGTGGATTTACGATAAAGACAAGAACAGAATGGAAATTGTCATTGATACAAAAAACCTAGATTCTGATTATGAAAATCTGAAGTTTACCTCCTTTCAACGAAGTGATGAAAGCGAACTGAAAACCGAGACCATTTTCCAATTTGAAGATCATTATGTCGTACGGATCAATGGATTATCTAAAGAATATACGCAAGTGGCTTTGGATTTAATCGGGACAGGATATAGTGAAGGTGATAAAGGTGAGGAAGAGCTTCTTAAGACTCTTTATGCTGATCATAGGGAAATCAATAAAGAGGATATTGTTGAAAAAGAAGACAGTGAATACATCACTTATACCACCCATTTGATCATCGATAATATTGAGAAAAGCGTATCTGAAACTAAAGAAATCATCGAAGAAAATGAAACTAAAATTAATGAGTTAAATCAAAGAATACGCACCCTAAAAGAGGAAAAAGTGTACCAAACGGATGAAGAAAAACTTGATACAGATAACGATATAAATTCACTTGAAATCAACATTGGAGAGCTGGAAAAAGAGAACAGTAATCTGGAAATGGACCTGGATATGTATCAAGAAAAAATCGAGAAAGCCAAGCAAAAAGAACGAGAGAAAATACTGGAAATGACCAACTAAAATAAAGAGGAAAGCAGCTAATTTTTATTCAAAATTAGCTGCTTTCTTTGATTTAAGGCATGCACAAACTATGCAATCTTAGAAAATACACTATGCACAAACTGTGCAATACTTCAGATTTTATGTACCCATCCAAACGTTAGGCTCTGCCTAACACCACACGCCAAGTGGGGTCATGTTTTCCTTATGCTCTTTCTAGGTTTAGTGGGTATTTTCCATATTTTGTGTTGCGTTTTGTGAGAGGAGGAGTCTTATGGAAGTGAAGATAAGAGATCTAAACCCATCTCTGGTTAAAGAAATCGATGAAAAAGCGAAGAGAAGTAAACTTTCCAGGCAGCAATATTTGAAAGATCTTTTAGAAAATCATGTTCTCATACGTGAACTGAACAGCAGGGAAATGGAGTTAAAAAATACGTTAGAAAAAAACACAGAAATCCTTCGTATGGTCGGTCAGCAATTAGATAAGAGTACTGTCGTGTTAAACACGTTGTTGGAAGAGGAGGAAGAGTAATGTCTCTGTCCACTTATGAAAAAGCCTCCGTGATTATTAAGTCCAGATTCATTAAGGGGAACCAAAAGCGTTTTAATGACTACGTGAATTACATGGATCGTGATGAGGCCAAGGACCCTACGGACTTTTCCATGTACAACAATTATATGAGTGATGAGCGAAAGGCCACCTCGTTATTTACTTCTGAAAACAGCGAACTTAGTGAGGATAAAAAGGACAGGCTGAAGGAGGCTTTTAAGTTATCTCAAGAACGAGGAAGTATTTTATGGCAGGACGTTGTATCTTTTGATAATCAATGGCTGGAAGATCACGGGATGTTGGATCGAAGAACAGGCTCATTAGATGAAAACCGATTGAAAGATATAACTAGGCTCGCAATGAAGGATATGCTCCATAAGGGAAACATCAATAATAACCCTGTATGGTCTGGTGCTATTCATTACAATACGGACAACGTCCACATTCATTTAGCCACTGTGGAATTATCACCAGATGGAAATGCGAGGGGAAAACGTAAGCTTAAAACATTAGAAAATATGAAATCTGTGTTTGTGAATAAGATCATGGATAGATCAAAGGAGCATGAGCAAATCAACGATATTATTAGAAATAAAATCGTGAATGACAAAAAGCAGCACAAGACCTTCGGGACTTTTAATCGTACGTTCAAAAAGGACTTTTTGGAGATTTATCGTGCTCTCCCGGAAAACCGAAGGTACTGGAACTATGGATACGAAAAAATCAATCATATCAAGCCTAAGTTGAACCAACTCATCAAGGACTATATGGAGAAGAATTATAAGGTGGAATACCAGAACTTTGAAGACAGGCTTGATAAAGAAGTCGAGGTAATAAGGAAAGCTTATGGGGAAGGTGATCATCATCGTTATAAGGACTATAAGCAGAATAAAATCGATGATCTTTATAAGAGAATGGGCAACGCATTCTTGAAAGAAATGATCGACTACGATAAGAAGGTTACGGAATTTGGTAAGGGCAATCAAAAGTACACACCAAAAATGAAGCAAGTGAAGAAGAATTACGCTTTTCATCAGATGAAATATGGCGTTGGTCGCTTGATATACAGTGAACTTAATAACAATAAGAACCAAGCTGCTTATGAGCGTTTGCAAAAAGATATAGAAAGAGAGGGATCGTTATGAGTGATGATGTAGTAAGAAGATTAAGGCTGACGAAAGAATCCTGTGATTACCTTGAGGATTATGCAGAAAAGAACAACATTCCTTACGATAACCGAACGATAAACTTAATCATTGAGGAACACAAACAGATTAAGGATCAAACACAGATGCAGCAAGAGATGATTCAGTCGATCAGTGAAAATGTGTCGAAAGAAGTGAAGAAGGAAGTTAAGCGTGTGCTGCTTGGAACAAACAATACAGATCGAAATACACAGGTCATTATCGAATTACTTAATGGACTGTTCATTGAAAATAACGTCAGCGATATCCTGACAACGGATGATATGGAATCAAAACCGGTCCATACAGCGAAAACCTTTGTACAGGAAAGAATCAAACATCAGCAGCAGAAAAGGGCTGATTATTACCAACAAAGGGGGTGAACGACATGAAGGAAAAAGAAACAGCTCGATACGAATTCGGCGTAATTAAGGAGTACGGAGATCAAGAGGTTATCGTCCTGGTCAATGGGATGGAATACCACGTTTTGCTTTCGGAAGAAGAAGCAGAAACAGTAGAGACTCTCCTTCTGGAAGAAAACTTTGAATATGTAGCGTTTGATACAGAAGCAGAGAAGGTCGTCTTCGAAGATGTGTTTAACATGACCGAATTAGATGAGGAAGCTCTGGCTGATATTCATGAAGGGGTTAATGATGATGGCGTAGCTGAATGAAAGGAGTGAAATGATGGTTAAGAAACGAACCAAGTCAACCAAAGATAAAAAGCAGGAAATTGAAAAGCTCACTGAAGATCGGAACAAAGAAGTTGAAAAGTTCTTTGAATCAGATGAACAGATGAAAGCTTACCTTACTTTCATGAGCAAGTTCTATAATTACTCAGCCAGGAACACGATTTTAATTCAAAAGCAGTTTCTTGGAGCTGAAGCTGTAGGGAGCTTTAAGTTCTGGAAAGATAAAGGCTTTCCTGTTCAAAAAGGAGAAAAGGGAATCAAGGTTCTTGTTCCTTATAAATACAAGGTCTTTGAACGGGAAAGGACGAACGGATCCGGGACAGTGAAAACACCCGTGAAATACGCAACCAAGAAAGAGAAGGAAGGAATGACCCAAGGCAACATTCCCGTTAAAGAAAAGCTTGCGTATACCACCGGTCATGTCTTTGATGTGTCACAGACCAGCGCTACTGCAGAGGATTTACCTGAGATATTTCCAAACAAATGGCTTGAAGGTGACGTCGAGAACTATAAGGAAATGGTTCATTCTCTTAAAGGGATTGCCGAGCAAATGGACGTCAAAGTGATGGATCATCCCAGGGGAGAGCTTGGTGCTGCGAAAGGCGTGTATGTCGAGTACCAACAGCCGAATAGGGATGGAAGCTATGACCTGAGGAAAGCCATCGAATTAAATCCAAGAAACAGTGAATTGAATAACGTTAAGACTCTTATTCATGAGCTGGCTCATGCCAAACTTCACAATACCAGTACAGATAACTCCAAAACGCTAAACAAAAATGAGAAGGAATTCCAAGCAGAATTGACGGCCTTTACCGTTTGTTCCTACTTCCATTTAGATACCAGTGATACAAGCTTGAACTATCTCCATCATTACACCAGAAACCATCAATCCATAAATGACAAACTGACTTTAATGGAAGAGGTGAAAAGCACGTCATATGAGTTTATAACCCATCTGGAGAAGGATTTGTTGAAAGAAAGGGATTTAGGTCATCAAACCAATAAAACGCCTGAGAAAGCCGATATGGACCTGCATAAAGCATATGGATCCATTCGAGTGGTAACAGATGGCCAAATCAAAAAGGTGGAGGGCCTTTCCTTAAGTGAGTTCCAGGAGGTCTTCCATGATGAACACGATAGGAACATTTTGAACCAGCCTGATTTAAAGGGATTGGATGTACCATCGATGATTCAATCATTCAACAACCTTAAAGAGAATTGGCATGGAGATAAGCCAAATGTGAAGATGATCGATCCTAAATTGAATGATCCGGCTGTTTATGTCGTATGGAGTGAATCCACCCTGGATCAAAGCTTAATGACTGTAGAAGACATGGACAAACAATTGGCTGCAGCTAACCTGGAATCCTTAAAAGAGGATGGCTACGATAAGACAAAAATCAACGTTCTCATTCCCAAAAATCATGGTGTTTCGGTTCACGCCTTAAATCGAATTGATTTAGGAGATGGAACCTATGGGAACATGTATGATCACTTAAGACAATCGCAGGCGCATCTTTGTGAGTACTTCCCTGCAGATAAGGGCTACTTAGATGATGTTTACTCTAAAGAAGAAGTATCACAAGCCTTTGCACACATTTATAAGGAAAACCTACACCTCCAACATCGGCATAACCTTGATGATCACCAATTGTCCGTTTCTAACCACAAAGTACACGATGCAGAAAACTTCGCTGTAACCCATAATCTCCTGTCTGAAGATGATTTGAACGAAATCCGATCTAAGGCAGCCGATTCTTTCCAAGAAGAACACCAACACACGACATTGAAAAACCAAATGTTAAATCTAAAAGGCCAATATGAAAGGTTTCAATCTTTAGTTCAGAAAGAGAATACAGGTGAACTCACAGAAGAAAAGATCGTAGGCCGTATGGCAGCTGAAAATCAATACGCTGAATCGAAAAAGCAAGCCATACAGGAAGGATACGTGTCAGAGGAGAGCGTTTTAAAGATGGAAAAGGATATAACGAGGGAGGCACAAAAGCAGCAAGGAAAAGCCGTAGACCATGATAATCCGTTCAGCAAAGAAGGGAGAAAAACCAGCCATAAAAGCTCCGGGTTAACGATGTAAGGGGGAGAAGGTGTGAGAGTAACTTCTGATGAAATCAACCAAGCCAAAGAGATCCCTTTAATTGACTTCATAAATGCGAATGGCATAGACGTGCAGCAGGAAGGAAACAGCAGTGAGCCTTACTATCGTGTGATGGAACACGATAGTTTAGTCATTAAGGGAAACAAGTTCTATTGGAACAGCCGTTCAGAAGGTGGTTTTGGATCCATTAGTTTCGCCATGACGTATTATGAGTTGTCCTTTCCGGAAGCTGTGAATCGGGTTAATGGTCATGAATATGGTTCATTAACGAACACTCAGAGTGTAGAGAAGAAGCCCTTTCAATATCCTGACTATTATGAGGTCAATGAAACAGCTGTCATTAAGGATTATTTAACGAACGAACGTGGAATCGACGGTCGCGTAGTTGATTGGTGCATCAAAAAGGATTTGTTAGTTCAAGACAAGAAAGAGAATGCCGTGTTTAAGTGGAAAGATCGATCAGGAAAGGTCATCGGTGGCGATCGGCAGGGAACCAAACATATTGATAGTAAACGCGGGACGTTTAAGCAAATCATGCCTAACTCTGCAGAAGACAAAGGATTTACGATTGATGTGGGGAGGAATCCGGATAAGATTGCCTTATTTGAATCCCCTATAGATATGCTTTCGTACTGGTCGATTAAGAAAGAGAAAGTTCAAGGAACTCGCATGATTAGTATGAGTGGTTTAAAACTAAAAACATTGGTACAAACGATGAAGGATATGAAGCAAGGTGGTCAACCAATAAATAAGATTATGTCATGCGTAGACAGGGATGATGCTGCATCAAGGTTTCATAATAAACTAAAGGGGGTTCTGAATAAGAACATTTTTGAAGACCACAGACCTTCTCACACAAAGGATTGGAATGACGAATTGAACAACATTATAAATAAAGTCCAGGTTTCATCTAAGAAACAATCCTACGGAAGGTAATTCAATCCCCCTTTGGATATGTAATTCAGAACGCTTGCTCAATAACGCAATACATCAAAAACACAATAATACAAAGGGGTGTTATATAAACGCTCTATCCGGATTTTACAGTTTGAAGATATAGGAGCTTTGGAATCGAAAAAAACATTAACACTATTTTATTTTTTTAGACAATTAGTTATAGTGTAAATAATCAATTTAAAAACGGTTATGTAATTAAGAAGGCTAGAGATTTTTGAGATACATGAATGGAGTCTTGTAATTAAAGAATTGCTGTTCTATAGAATAGGAAGTGAGAGTCAGTCAAAGCATTGAATATCAGGTGAAATTAGATCTTTCTATTAGCAGGGGATTGCTATTATGTATTACTGAGTAATTGTGTTAATGAATTATTGTATAATTGAATGTTTCTATCGGTTCCTAAACGTTATGAAGGGACCGATTTTTTATGCTTTCGATTGAAATGCTTCACTTCATAGTGGAATTGCGTCAATTCTTTACTAATAATCAATGTTGCGAATTGCTGATCAAAAGGAAAAAGAAAGTATTTGTTCATACTGCAATGTTAAGGTCTGATAAGATCGTAAAGTGCAGACCTTAACAAAAGGTATGAAACTACTTCCTAATTTAGACCTAGATTAATACCACAATGAGAAGTCGGCTATATTACTTTACATTTAAAAAACACACCTGTGTCTAAACAAACCAAAAAACTGGTACCTTTAGTTGTTTAGGCACCAGTTTTATTGGAATTGGATTTAAAATGCTTTATAATCTTCTGTTATTTGTATTATTTTTCTATTATTTCTTTTATTTCCTTTAACTACTCTATAAGTGTCTCTTGTTGAATTTTCATATCTTTAATTCGTTCATCAAAAATTTCATTGTGTTTATTGTTCGTCTCCACTACAGAAGAGGTTTGTTTTACGGCTAGTTTTCTAGCGTACCCTATTCCTACAACTAGAACAATAATAAGTAAAATGTAATACAACCCATCTAGGAAGATTTATTTCTCCTCAAAATCGATTTCAACATTTGCGTCTTCGCCTAATGGCTGTCCGTCTTGGTCTGTAGGTGCTTTTATAAGGAGATTTGCGGATTTAATATCCTCTACTTTTGAATTATCAAATAAATAAACAATCATACGTGATCTTGTGAAATCTTCTTTAATGTATTGCATTTCCACTTTATCACTCATAAAATCATGAGGAGATTCAAAGCTTTCCCCTGTATCGGTTGTTAACTTCAAATGATCACTAGAGAAATTGATATCTTCATCTGTAGTACTGATTTCCATTCCTATATTGATATAATCAATGTTCTCTTCACCAATTTTATCGAGGATGAAAGGATCTGTTACTGTACCAGTTACTAGGTTTGAAGATACAATAGTTAAAGTTAAAGGTCCTACTTCTACTGTATCTATATCTTCTTTATGGGCTACAGACTGAAACTCCCCTCCGGGCGTCCCCGTATCTTGTTCCTCAGTTTTTTCCCCTTCCTCAGAGGTCTTCTCCTGTTGAGATTGTTCCTCTTCTACTTGCTTTCCCTCTTCACTACAAGCAACTAAGGTGATAATGGATATTGTAAAGAAAAATGACAATATTTTATTCATGATAGTCTTGTACCTCCCCGAATATATTCACAGAACACAATATCAATTATATTAGGGAGGTACAAGAGTCTTTGTTTTTAGTTATTTAGTTTTCTTTACGTTAATACTTGGCGAAATACAGTCTGAGATACTGTTCTAAATAAATTAAACAGGGCTGCTCCTGATAACCCAACAGAGAAGAAGAAAGCTAACAAGCACACTAAGACAAGTACTGTAGCATCTTTTTGAAGTTGTTTCCTGTCCCAGTCGACATCATCTAATACAAGCTTTTCTTTGTAATGTACATTTGTAGACTGTTCGAACATTGCTTCAATAGTGAGATAATCCATTTTGAAAAAAGGAGCTTCGTCTAATGTTTTTAGATCCATTTCACTTACTCGAAGCTCCACAATTTCTTTAAGGTTATCTCCTACAATGCTATCAAGTTCTGCTCGTGCTTCAGCGACTTCCCTAAATCCAGGCAAGAAACCCTCTTGCAACATTTTGTTTAGAGCTTGGTTAATAACCCCGCTGATTACAGCGCCTTCTATAGCCTTGTTAGCTTCTAAATCCCATTCAGCTTTATCAGGGTCGCCTAGCAATATAGTCCCGGTTAATTCCCCACTGATACGTCCAAGTTCAACAGTATATCCTTTTGAGTAGCTGATGGTTCCAATTTGATCAGAGTCATAATATTCTTTGATATTATCTGAAAAAGGTGATTTTATGACACGGAGGTTTGGATCAGGTTCATAAATGTAAGACAATGATTCCATTACCTGCATTTTAAAATTTTCGAATACTGGTAATAAGTTAGTAGGACAGTTCTTCCCACTCCAATAATTGTGTGGAACAACATTGGAAAGTGGAATATCAAATTCATTCATAAGATAACTTACTAACGCAGCCGCATTCTTTCTAGTTATATGAAAATTGTCCATATCATTTACACAAAGCTCAATGCCGATACTATTATAATTACCATAAGTATCTCCAGCGTGGTATCCAATCTCGTCCAGAGGTAAATGCTGGTAAATAACAGGCCATGAGTCTACTGTATAATGCCATGATGTTGGTGTATCGTGCCGTTTTACATATTCAGCGTGCATAGCTGCAGTAGCTGCAGAATTCGTATTAGCTGTTTCATGAATAGTAATATAAGTGGGATTCATTTTGGTTCCTGGTCGGTTCGAATTGTAAAAGGGAATAATTTTTTCAACTATAGAAACATCTGCGAAGTTGCCACCTGTAATAGTATCGCTTATATCGATATCATCAGCATTACTTCCTTTTAACCCTAGGGAACTAAGTGTCTTAGGCCCAGAATTACCATCAACAGTTAATCCATTAGAAGATTGATAGCTGCGAACGGCTCTTTCAGTAGCCGGACCATAACTTCCATCTATACTGTCAGAATAATACCCTAAATCAGCCAGTGTTTCCTGAAGAATCCTTACAGCATCTCCTACATCACCAGGTAACAAAGCATCACCATAAAAACCTGAACCGCGGGAAGAACCTGAACCGGATCCATAAATTCCAAGAGATGAGAGCGTTTCTGGTCCTGCCGAACCATCAACACTTAATCCCTTCATGAGCTGATAACGCCGTACGGCATCTTCCGTTTTTGATCCAAAATAGCCATCAACACCAAAGTTAGCAGCATTTACATCTGGATAAAAGTTATTATCTACGAGCGCTTGCTGAAGAATCCTTACATCTCCTCCTGAATCGCCTCGTTGCACAGCATTAATCAATTCAGAACTGAAGCTACCGTTATAAATTCCAAGGGAAGAAAGTGTTTCCGGACCTGCCATACCATCAATGGTCAAACCATTAGCAGACTGGAAATTGCGTACAGCACTTTTGGTACCCGGGCCATAACTACCATCAATACTTCCAGAGTAAAAACCATTATTGGCCAGATGTCGTTGGAGGATTTTCACTTCTTCTCCGGTGTCACCTGGTTGCATAGCCCCGATCGCACCGGATTTACCCTCATAGATTCCGAGAGATGTTAGGGTCCCTGGGCCTGCCATACCGTCAATGGTCAAACCATTATCTGTTTGATAGGTACGTACTGAATTCTCAGTAGCTGGTCCGTAACTACCATCAATAGAATTATCATAATAACCTCGATTGGATAAAATTTGTTGTAAGAATCTCACTTCATCACCTGAGTCGCCAGGTTGCAAAGCTCCAGTAGTCTGTACCCCCACCGAAATTCCAGAATAAATTCCAAGGGAAGAGAGCGTTTCTGGGCCTGCCATACCGTCTACTGTCAAACCATGCATGGTTTGGTACCGTCTAACTGCATATTCAGTATTAGGACCGTAATTTCCATCTAATACATCTGTATAAAACCCTTCACTTTTGAGAGTCTCTTGTAAGAAACGAACTGATTCTCCGTTATTTCCAGGTACTAATGCGGTGATGCTATTTTTAACAAGATCATCTTCATACAACTTAAGGGCGCTGATTGTTTCTGGACCAGCCTTCCCATCAACAGTAAGACCTCGCACAATTTGAAATCTTCGTACCGCATCTTCAGTAGCCGGGCCATAGCTTCCATCGATCCCATAATTAGAAGCATCTTTATCCGGGTAAAAGTTGTTATCTACTAATGCTTGTTGCAGTTCTCTCACGTCTTCTCCTGAATCGCCTCGACTTAACGCTATTCCAACTGAAATACTCAATATTCTCATCCTTCCATATATTATTGATTACGAAAGGGTGTAAGACATCGGTTTGTACACCCCACAAACCAGATATCTGTTTCGTATATTAGGTAAAGCGTTTAAAAATGAAAAATCACAACCTCTTTTAAAATCAATCGAAAAAATCTCTAATTATTTGTTGATAGAAACTCCCAAAACCCTGGAACATTATTAGTATCAAAAGAATGTGTTACTTTTAAGGTTTTTGATATCAATTCCTGTTCCAGGTTTTCTCTATCTTGATAAGTTGTTTGTTTGAGTGACTTTTTTATTTTCGGTTCAATTCTCTTTATAATCTTCACCGTACTATACTCATCACCGTTTTGGGATTTCTCAATTAAGGTCTTCCATTCTTTCATTGCGCACCCTCCATTTCTCTCCTCAATCGTTCCAAGGCTTTCTTTTGTATTTTTGAAGCACCTTGTTGTGTAATACCTAGCTCATGAGCTGTTTTTGTTAATGTAAGGTTATTTCCATAAACAAACTCAAGGACTTTCTTCTGACGTTCAGTCAATTTTGAAAAAGCAATTTTTAATCTTTCATTTTCTATCTTGTTTTCCAACGAATTATGCACATTTTCAATGACTTGGATATCAACAAGGGGCTCGGAGCTCGGAATCCCTTCAACTAAGCTACTTTCATCGTCATCGACAGTTCCATCCATAACTAAGGGGAAACGATTTTTTTCTCTTCGTTGTTTCTTATCAAAGTTAACCGCCCCCCAATGGATTGTTTTAGATAGATAATTAATCACTTTTACCCCTGTATAATATTCACGAAAAGACGAATCCAACATATTCCTATTCTCGTCACTGGGATCTTTGAGATTTTGTATTAATAAGTTAAAATGCTCTTCTTGTTCAAGGAATTTTTTTACCAATGGATTTTTGATTAGTTTTTCGTGGTCCTTTTGGAATTGGAGGAAAAGGAGTTTCTCGAATTTAGATAATTTGTCTGTGTACTCCTTAAACATAAAGTACCTCCTAGAAATATTATTTATAGATAAAAGGTACCTATAGGATAAAAACAACAACCAAAATAGGAACATATGTTCTTATTTTATTTTTTTTCGACAAAATATACAAGCGTGGTTGTGGAAATTCCCGTGAAATATCTTTGGGATATGTGCAAAGAGAGGTGTACTATGTAGTCAAACTTTTTACTTGAGAAAATTACAGATGTTTCAGGGCATCGAAGAAAAGTATACGGAGGAGTGATTGTGATGACAGAATTTCCTGAGTGGGCAATGATTACGGGAAACTTGGGATTCCCGATAGTCTTAGCTATTTATCTTCTAACTAGGTTTGAGAAGAAATTAGATACTTTAACAAAAGCGATAAACGAGTTAGATTCAGAGAATGAGTTTAACAAAAAATGAACGAAACCCTCATATCTCATATGAGGGTTTTTTTGGTGTTATTGTTTAAACTGAGCATATTTAAAAGGAGAGTACTAACATAAAGGATATGTCTTATGGATCCGACGAAAAACCTCCTGTTAGAATATATTAGCTTTTGGCTTATTTCAGATGGTACGTATGATGAATCTGAAACGGAACCCTTAGAAAGAGACTATTTCCTGTCTGGCAAATAATTGTTCCAATCATAAGGTCTAATCAATAATTGGGTAGCGTCAGGAAAATGCAGATATACAACGTTAAGCAAATTAGAGCATGAAAAATCGGTTCCTTTACAACGTTCAGGAACCGATTTTCTGATTTAGTTTATTAACCTAAAGTTAGCAATAGGTAAGCCTTTGACGTTATCTCCAGCTTTTCCCCTGCTCCACACCAAGGACGTGCTAGTTTCCCAGCATCCGGCGCTCCATCTAACGATATGTACTGTGATGATAAGTTACTCGTTA
>NZ_WMEW01000001.1 GCF_009856355.1 Halobacillus litoralis
TTTTAACACCTTAATACCTCCTTGCATTACTTTAACTATAACATCTATAAACCATATATCCCTAAGTGAATTGAGAGCTTCAAACCTTATTATCTCGAAACTGAGTCTTCCAGAAAACTGCCCATTTCATGAAAACTCAGTTTCGAGATACCAACAGCTGACTTAAACCAGGCGATAAAAATAATGTTCTCTTCCTGAAAGAATAAAAAAAGCGTCCTGTTCACCAACCTTAAGGATGAACAGGACGCTCTTACGAAATCCCAACTCCTTGCTACGAGGACTCCTCTTCTCCAGAAAGGTTCAGGATATCTTTTCCTTTCGTCACCCTCCCATGATGAAAGAGAGCCGGAGTATACACTTCTCCGGTCGTTTCCTTCAAATTCATGCGGGCCTGCGGGTCCTCGAGGATGTTGACTGCAACAAACGGATAGTTTCTTTCTTGCAGGTGTTTGACAGCTTTTGCACAGAGCGGACAGCTGTTCATAATATACAGCACATTCATAAGAAACTCCCTTTCTATCATGTCTTCAGTATAAAAGAACCGCCCGATATCTCCTGTAACACGCCTTACAAAAGTAAACACCCCTTAAGTGCAAACTTAAGGGGTGTTGGAAAAAACATTTATGCTTTAACCCAGTTCGGGATCATTTCAACGTCAGCTGCTTTTAATGTTGTATAAACAGGGCAGCGGGAATCGATCGTTTCTTGGAATTGAGCGAGACGCTCTTCTGATTCGCTAGTGTGAACAGTTGCGTTTACGGTAACCTTTTGGAAGTAAGGGCGGACGCCTTCCTCTCCCATCATACCGCGGGGATCCAGTTCTCCTTCGATTTCGAAGTCGATGCCTTGCAGGTCAAACTCCATTTCTTTTGCTACAAAGTTTGCAATCGCATTTTCGCAGCCTGCAAGAGATACAAGTAGTGTGGCAAGTGGATTGGCGCCTTCGTCGGTTCCGCCCATTTTGGCGGGTTCATCAATGACAACCTTGTGTTCGCCGGAAACACCTTCTGTTTTCATCCCTTTAGATACTGCTGTGATTTTTTCATTCATTTTAGCCATGAATCATTCTCCTCTCAAATCTTTCTTTTTATAATGGATAGTTAAACCAACCGGTTGGTACAGAAAAAATATATCAGATACGGCAATGCTGTGCAACATTCCTGCTTCACATCCGTAAGTCAGCCAGCATACACGTTCATGAGTTCAGCCGATCAGCACCAGCCTAAGTCACAATCACAAACACAGCTTTCTGGTTCAGTTGTTGAGAAGCATGGGCTTGATTCGTGATCTCGGTAAGAACCCACTTGACCATACCAACCTCTCTTTCGCGATCAAGGGTCTTCTTCTGAAGACAAACCTAATGTAACACGGGAAGGACTTCGCCACTACATTCATGCTTAGGAATGTAAGCTGTCTTACATTAAAGCAGCGGAAGTCCTTTCAACCGGATCCTTTACGGTGCTTCGGAACAAATAGTCACACCGACCAGGAAGCTGGAACAAACGCCAGGAGGAAGATAATAACCAAAAAAGCTGCGATTTGGTAGAAGCCTTTCCTTGATAGGGAACCGTTCGTCGTTTCCTTTTTCAAAATGATATAGCTGATGCCAAATGTGAATAAAAACATAACAGGGAAAAACCAACTCACGATATCCTCTCCCTTAGGTTTAATATTTCCGCGCCAGAAAAACGAGCAGCAGGAACAAGGTCGTCATACTCAGAGCGGTAATCAGTAAAAGAATGTCGGTTACGTCCATCGTCAGGACATTCAGCTCAGCCAACAAGGAAAAGATGAGCAAGTATCCGATAACGGCCGTAAAGGCATAAGCAACAGCTTTCTGTCTGATGGCCTTCATCCGTTCATCCTTCTGCTTAAACTGTGGATACAAATAACTCATACAGAAGGCAAGAACCGATAAAGAAAGCATTGAAAATGAATGCCCCTGCACCGTGCCATCCGCCAGCAGGCCAATGATCAGTACAGAAAGGCCCATAGCTCCGAGCAGCGATCCTAACATGATGAATGTCTTTGGGTAATAATCCATTATTCTCCTCCTTCGCGGTAAATGAAAATATCCTCAATCGAAACACCAAACGCACGCGAGATTTCGAAGGCGAGGGGAAGTGAAGGAGAATACCTGTTTTTCTCTATAGAAATGATCGTTTGTCTGGACACGTGGAGCTTTTCCGCAAGCCTATCCTGCGACCACCCACGCTTTTTTCTCAATTCAGCGAGCCGGTTTTCCACATCTCCACCTCCATTTACTACCATTTTATTGTAAAGGTCACTTAACGTAAAGGAAACTTTACAAAAAAACCGCAGAAAAAGTCCGGAACCTGCCGGACCTGCTTACTATACTAATTCAGTACACCTTTCATGGCTTCTTTATAAGCGGCAACCTTTTTCGTCAGCATATCATCAGTCGCCTTTAGTGTTTCGATCTGGCTCTTAATGTACTGCTGATGTTCCTCAAGGAGCTTCAGCCTGTCTCCGGCTGTGTGCTCTCCTTCCTGGAAGAGCTTTGTATATTCTTTGATCTGTGTCACAGGCATCTGCGTTTCCCGCATTTTTTTGACGAACTGCAGCCATAGAATGTGCTGCTCATCGAATTCCCTGACTCCCGCTTCATTTCGCTGCGGGGAGATAATCCCTTCTTTTTCATAGTAGCGGAGAGTATGTGCACTCATTCCGAGTTTTGCTGCGGTTTCACTGATGGTATACATCGTTTTCACCCATCTCTACAGTTAGGATTTGACTTAGAGTTCTCTCTAAGGTCTACAATAACAGTGTACCAAAATTATTGGAGGGATCAATCATGAAATATACGGTTATTACTGGAGCGAGCTCAGGGATTGGTTATGAATCGGCGTTGGTTTTCGCAGCACGCGGGAAAAACCTCGTCATCGCCGCCCGCAGAACAGAGCAGCTGGAACAGTTGAAAAAGGACGTCCATGATATCAACGCTGATTTGGATGTGATCATCCGTGAAGTGGACTTGTCCATTTCTGAAAATGTCTATGACTTTTATGAGAGCCTGAAAGACCTTGACATTGAGACCTTCATTAACAACGCCGGCTTCGGGAACTTTGCGGCGGTTGGAGAACAGAAGCTTCCTAAAATCGAATCCATGCTTCGTTTGAACAATGAAGCTCTTACAATTCTTTCTTCTTTATATGCACGGGATTATGCGGAAGTCGAAGGAACACAGCTGATCAATGTTTCTTCCGGCGGAGGCTACACGATCGTGGCAGACGCTGTCACCTATTGTGCCACGAAATTCTTCGTGAGTGCCTTCACCGAAGGGATGGCCCAGGAGCTTGAGGAAAAAGGAGCGAAAATGAAGGCGAAGGTCCTTGCACCGGCAGCGACAGAAACCGAATTCGCCGACCGCTCCATGGACACTGAAAACTTCGACTATCAAGGGAACATTCCACAGTTCCACACAGCAAAGGAAATGGCCCGTTTCATGCTCGACCTGTATGACAGCGACAAAGTCGTCGGGATCGTCGATGGGGAAACCTATGAATTCCAACTGAAGGATCCCATCTATCCCTACGCGCGCAGAACCCGCAAATAGTAGACAATCCCCCTGCCATAAAAGCAGGGGGATTTTTTAAGAAGCTCTTTCTTTATGACCTTTACAGGTATACCACACCTTCAGACGCTTAGCGAAGGCTGCCGGCACATCCTCCACAGTCGTTTCACGCACAGGGGAAGCACGGTTGATCAAAGTAAGCGAAGCGAGTCCTGATTTCTGCTGGAAATAGTCCCGGGATACTTCCACCTCGATCACTTTACTTCGCTTAGAAAGATACAGCGTCTTTGTGAATCCGCCCGTCTGGGTTTGGATGAACGTGTCATCCATTTGGAAACGGGTGTGAAGATACCCTTGGATCCGGGACAGGATAATGACGACGAGAAGAACTGATGAAAACACCCACCACGGCAGATCGATATGGAACGGGGCTGGTTTAAAGATATACAATCCTGTTGTCACGACCATCCATAGCCAGCTGGGGCGGAACAGGCGGAAATAAAGCGCCTGCCGGGGCAGCTTGTCCATATTCTTAAGCACACGATATTCCGGGAGCATATCACGGACTAGACTATACGCACGTTTCACTGGGAGAAAGGGGTAAAGGGAGGTCACTTCCTCCTCCCCCTCATTTTCTCCGGAAATCACAAGTTTCAATGAAGCTAACCCAAGCAAACGCTTCATGAGGGACTGCTCAATTAAAACAGCCTGCACGTTTTCCTTCTCGACTGAAAGGTAGTCCTGCTCCCAGGCTCCTTTCGTTAGTAAGATTCTCTCTGCTGTTGAAGCCAGTTCAAATCTTCCATACTTCTTATATGTACGCACGATTCCGACTACAACACCTGCAGCGGCAAGGAAGGTAAGTGTTCCTGTAATCGTCCAGACCGACGATAAGATGTGTTCGAATAACCCGTTCACCTGGTTCTCAAAATGCAGATCCTCCGCATTAGAAAGCCACGAACCGGCAAGCGGTACAACCGCAAGAAAACTGAGGGACACGAGTGAGGCTTTGAGGATATCCACTTTCGTAGGTTTGAAGTGAATCGTTTTCTCCCCCGTATTCCTTGATCCCAATGGAGAAGCGGGTTCTTCAGGCTCCACCCGCTCTATTTCTTCCCGCGGGCTTGTATCTCCCGGAGAAGTTTCTTCTACGGCCTCTTCCTTGAACGTTTCAAATTCAGGATCCGGCTTTTCCTTCTGGACGCGCTGTTCAATGAGCAAAGCTTCTGATGGCCTTAAAACGTCAAATGTGACGGATCCTTCCCGGCCTTTTGCACTCGTTTCCAAAGTAAGCGAAGTCATTCCAATCAACCGGTGCACCCATGTCGTCTTCCTTTTCACCTGCTGGATTTTTGAATAGGGGATCGTCCTTGTGGATGTTGTGAAAAGGCGGCTTGACACGTTGATGGACGAGGGCAGAATCTCATATGTATGACTATACCACTTCAACGGAATATACAAGGCTGAGAAGATAACCCCTGCAGGCAGGACATACCGGCCATAAATGAACAACCATGTGCTTGAATCCGCCTTTAACACAAAAAACAAAAAGAATAATGGAACACTCGTCTTGAGCAGATGGATGTAATCATGAAGCATGGCCATCGGATGATATTTGTTTGTTTCGTTCTTTATCATTCGTCTTCCACCTCGACATTGGAGTATAGAGCGATCTGCCGACGCAGTTTCTGTGCATCAGCTTTCGGTAGAGCAGGAATGACGTGCATGCGTCCGATTGTACTGACTTCCACAGAAGAGAGTTCATATTTTTTCAGCAGGGGCCCTTCACTCGTGGAAACAGACTGGACCTTCGTCATTGGAATGACCTTGTATTCTTCTTTTAAAGCCCCTGATTTTATATAAAGAAAGTCTGCATTCATTCCGTACCGCCAGTGCTTATGTAATAAATTCATTCTAAAAACAGCCCAGATCATTCCCACAGCCGTTAAACCGACAAGACCGTACAATATCCATCCAGCCCAGACCGGCCAGGAAAACAGGCGGTCCAGAATGAATAAAAGGACCAAAACAGCCGATCCGACGATATTTTCGATGGCTTCCTTCCATAACCATACTTTTATACTGTCCTTGGATAACCGCTGTAATGGGGGTTCCATCATCACTTCCATAAGGTATGCACTCCTTCAGTATTTTCCTTTATCTTCCTATACGTTGAAGGATCCGTTTCGTTTCACTCTTTTTTTAATCCTGTCTCTACAATGAATTATTTGATATAATTTAGTCGATTTACGTAAGCGGTTTACTCTATCACACGGATAAAGGAGTTTGGCTATGTATACGGATCTAATACGACTATCCCCGATCTTTAAGGAAAAAGTGTGGGGCGGCAGTTCTCTACATACGAATTTTGATTACGACATTCCAAGTGACCACACAGGCGAATGCTGGGGGATTGCTTCCCACCCGAGCGGCTCCTCCACCATTGCGAACGGACCGCTGGAAGGCTGGACGCTTATGGATGCCTGGAAGGAACATAAAAAAGCGTTATTTAATGAGGACAATGACGAGAAGGCCTTCCCTCTTTTGATTAAGCTTCTGGATGCCAATGATGATCTATCTGTCCAAGTTCATCCTGATGATGCCCAGGCCCATGAACTTGAAGATAATGAAGCGTATGGAAAA
Source organism: Halobacillus litoralis (assembly GCF_009856355.1). GTDB lineage: Bacteria > Bacillota > Bacilli > Bacillales > Halobacillaceae > Halobacillus > Halobacillus litoralis_B. The sequence continues at coordinate 6,179 of NZ_WMEW01000001.1, forward strand.
ACAGAGTGCTGGTACATTGTAGACTGTAAGGAAGACTCTGAAATCGTTCTCGGCCACCATGCCAAAACACGCGGGGAGCTTGAGGAATATATTGAACAAGGAAACTGGGATGGACTTCTGCGCCGGGTCCCTGTCCAACCAGGTGATTTCTTCTTCGTCCCCGCCGGGACCATTCACGCGATTGGAGAAGGAATTGTCATCCTTGAAACCCAGCAGAACTCAGATACCACCTACCGTGTCTACGATTATGACCGCCGGGATGACCAGAATCAGACTCGTGAGCTTCATTTAGATAAAGCGGTCGAGGTCACAACGATTCCAGATAAAAAGCAGGAGAATGATTTTTCTTACAGACAGGACCAGGATCTTTCGATAACGACCCTGACAGCAAATGACTTTTTCTCCGTCTTCCATCTGGATCTCAATGGAACATATGAAGGCAGCAAACCGGCCGATTACCTGCTGGCCACTATTCTCGAAGGTGAAGTGACGTTCACAGGGACAGACACCCATCTTTTGAAAAAAGGCGATCATTTTATTCTTCCTTACGGATTGGAAAACTTCACACTGGAAGGAACAGCAAAAGCGATTGTTTCTTATCCAAAATAAAAATCAGAGGGCCCTCAGGCCCTCTGATTTTTATTTCACTTCTTTTAACAGTTGATACGCTTCATCGGTGGATGTGACCTGTAAAAGCTGTTCCCTGTATTGATCATCCATTAATTTTCTGGACAGCATCTGGAGAATTTTCAGGTGCTGGGTCCCTTCACTTTCCTTCGGTACAACAATCATGAAAATCAGCTTCGCTTCTGTTCCATCAAGGCTGCTCCAGTCGACGCCTTCCTGTTTCACCCCGAAGACGACTCGTGGTTCTTTCACAGCGGTCGATTTGGCATGTGGAATGGCGATGTTCATTCCAATTCCAGTGGAGCCTTCCGCCTCCCGCTCTAATATGGCTTCTTTTACATAAGCCCGGGATGTTAACACGTTCTCCGCTGCCAGAAGATCGATCAACTCATCAATGGTCTGTTCCTTTGTTTCTGCCTCTACATTCACTTGGATCAGGTTTTTATTCGTGAGCGAATGAAGGTCCGTGTTTTCTGCTTCCGGCTCCGGCTGTTGACTTCCAGCAGGCTTCTCCTCTTTTCTCTCATCCGCTGCTTTCCCAGGTACTCCTGCCAACGCCGGTTCTGCGCCCACTTCTTTTTTCAAAAGGTTTACCGTAATCGCTGTTACAAAACTGCCGGCAATAATAGCCACGAAGAACATCAGCACATTATCTACAGCACCAAGCACCCCGACAATTGGTCCGCCATGGGCGACACGGTCACCAACTCCGCTCATCATGGCGATGACGGCTCCGACCATAGCACCGAGCATGTTACTCGGGATGACACGGAAAGGATCCTGCGCGGCAAACGGGATCGCCCCTTCGGTAATTCCGAAAAGTCCCATCGTAAAGGATGCTTTGCCTGTTTCCACTTCCGTTGCTGCAAACTTCCGGCGATTTAAGAAGGTAGCAATTCCCATACCAATCGGTGGTACGGCGATAGCAACAGCAATCGGCCCCATAATTTCGTAGTTTCCTTCGGCTATCATGGCAGACCCGAACAGGAAAGCTACCTTGTTGACCGGCCCGCCCATATCAAAGGCGATCATGCCGCCTAAGATTAAGGCGAGAAGAATCGAGCTGGTCCCCTGCATGTTCTGCAGCCAGTTGGTCAGTGATTCAAATATCTGAGCGACCGGTGCCCCTACAACTGTTACAAAAATCAATCCGACGGCAAGAGAGGCAAGCACCGGAATGATGATGATCGGCATAATCGGCTGAACGACACTCGGCACTTTAATTTTCTTAATCCAAAGCGCGATGTAACCTGCAATAAAACCGGCGATGATTCCACCAAGGAAGCCGGCCCCGGCTTCACTGCCGTAAAAGCTTCCATTCATGGCAATATATCCGCCGACCATACCCGGAGCGAGGCCCGGACGATCCGCAATACTCATCGCAATAAAACCGGCCAGAATCGGAACCATAAAGCTGAACGAGGCCGCCCCGATGTTTTCAATCGTCTTCCAGAATGAATCCTCCGGAATTTGAATGCCTTCCGGTGTAGACGTTCCCCCAAGTGTGAGCGAAATCGCAATCAATAGTCCGCCGATAACGATAAACGGAATCATATAGGAAACCCCGTTCATCAAATGGCGGTAGAAAGCATTCTGTCCTTTTCCTCCGGATCCGCTGCCAGCGTCTTCGCCTGCATGCTGTCCGCTTTCTTCATGAATGGACGCCTGTCCGTCTACAATCCGCTGAATCAATTGTTCAGGAGCATTGATCCCCTGCTGGACGCCGACAGCTGTCAGCGGCTTTCCGACAAACCGCTCTTTGTTGACGGTTTTATCAGCCGCAATGATAATGCCGTCTGCTGAATCAATGTCTGCCTGAGTGAATTCATTTTCCACCCCGATGGACCCCTGGGTTTCAATCTTTATATCGATGCCCATTGCATCGGCCGCTTTCTGAAGGTTTTCCGCAGCCATATACGTATGGGCGATGCCGTTGGGACACGATGTAATCGCTAGAATTTTCATAAGCTTCCTCCTCTTGTTATCGCTTACTTATACTGTAGCAGACAAAGAAGGAGGAATAATTTTTATATCTTCCACAACCTGTGGTACTTATGGATTATTGTTAAGCGCATTCATAAATGAGACCCCATCCTTCTGCCCAGCCAGCTGTTTCACAAAAGCGGGATCGGTGGTCAACGTATGGATTTCCCTGAACAACTGCCGGGCTTCCTGAGTGTTTTCATATTTCATCGCAAGAAGTAGAACAACATGCACAGGCTCACCGCTCCATTCCAGAGGCTCAGAAAAAACGGCAGCTGCTATGGCGGAGCTGTTCACGCCCTCGGCCTGTCCATGAGGAATGGCGATCCCGCCGCCAATGGCTGTAGAAGACAAGTATTCCCGGTGCAGGCAGGACGCCGGGTAGCCTTCTTTGACATACCCTTTTTTCACGAGCATGCTGGAAAGCTCTTCAATGACTTCATATTTGGATGATCCGGACAACCCTGTCTGAAAGAGAAAAGGGGACATATGCTGCAGCAGGAGTGATTCTTTCTCCTTCATTCCACCCTGATCTTTCCCCTGCTGCAGCCGCTTGATCAGACGTTTCACAAGAGATTGATCCTCCGCTTCAAACAATGCGGAAACGACAGCTGTCGGAATCCCCTGTTCTTGGACCGGTACTGTAGAAATAATCCCGTCCACAGGATGCTCCTTTGTAAATGAGCGCAGGCGGTGGGCCGCGATACTGCCGTGAATATGGATGTCCGGAAACAATTTTTCCATCCGGGCAGCCAGCAGCTGGGAAAGTCCCATGCCCATATGACAAACGATCACTACTTCCACCTTTTCCTTTTTCACCGTCGCCTGCCTTTCAAGCGCTGCCTGAAAATGCAGCACCAAATAGCCGACCTCTTCTTCCGGAATCGGATAGAGAAGTTCTTCCTTGTGCTGGTCTATAATCCAGACGAGCGTGTCAAAAAGATAGGGATACTTTTTCTTGATGGTCCTGAGCAGTGGATTGGAAATGGACAACCCATAGGAAAGGCGGGCCAGCGTCGTTTTCAAATGCACATATAAATGATCCCGCAGGACTGCATCTTCTGCAAAGCGGTACCCGGTCTGCCGTGCCGCTTCCTTAATCAACCAGTCGATCATTTCCGAAATTTCTCCGGGAAGCTCAGCTGTCAGGGTGCTCCGGGAAGCGGGGTGGGTTTTGGCACTCCTCAGGTGGATAGTTAAATAGAGGATTTCCTCTTTCGGAAACGTCATCGCAAACACTCGTTCCAGCCGCTCACACATTTCCTCTGCCCACGGCAATTCTTCGTGTGCCTGGAGAGACCGGACATCTTCTTCCGGCAGCGAAATAATCTGTCCCAGCTGAACCCGCTTGATCATGAAAGCGGTATGTAAAAGCAGGGACTCAAGGGAAGCATCTGTAAAATCCACATCGTGTTTTTCCTGTAAAGCCGCTAATTCATGCCGGATCGTCCGGATGAAGAACGAATCAAAAAGGGCTTCTGTCACACTGGACGAACCTTCGTTCAGCGAGGAAAGTCCTGTTACAGCCTGTCGAATCTGTTTTTCCTCTCCGGAAATATAGACACCGATTTTCTGCTTACGGATCATATCCAGTCCGAAAGGCTCCAGCCATGCTTCCACTTCATCCAGAAGGCCTCTGACCGCTGAGTGGGATAAGTAATAGTCTTTCTGAAGTTTCTGGATGGTGACCGGTTTGGATGCCGATAACAAATCAAAGGCCATTGTCGTCCGGAGGGAACGATCCCGGCCCTCACTGTGAGGAAAGGAATGATGGAGACGGTCCATGAGCCGAATATTGTCGGCTTCTGTAATAGCAAGACGCACCCCGCGTCCGGCTTTCTTTTCAATCACACCCAGCTGCCCCTGATCGTTTAAATAATCCTGGACCGCCGGGAGATGGTTTCGAATAGCTTTATCAGAATATCCGAGGGACTCCGCGATCTTCCCTGTCGGAATGAACGTGTTTGGAATTCCGGTGAAATACTGGAGGATCTGCTGTTGGATTTCCTTCATAGATAGGTTCTCCTTTACCTCTTTTTTCCAAGCAGGTGTCAAGAAATAGACTCCCCTTCATTCTACCTCGTTCGTGATATTTTGACTACTTTCGACATTAACGACAACCCCCTCTCCAGATCGGAGAGGGGGTCAGCTTGGAGAGAAACCCTTTTTCTAGTGAGTCCAAAGGAGCGGGCATCCATACTTGGTCATGGATAGGATCTGTCCCACGCAAGCGGGAGTATCACCGCCTGTACGGTTCTTTAGAAACGGCGAAGGAGCTATGCTCACCTTTCTCTATTTCATAGCGTAAAGCTGTTTTCCACAGGCACCGGAACGAGGAGCGTACGGTGGTGACGCCTGCGGGAACAGCGCGAGCCGAAGATCCACTTGAACAGGTGGTCTTCCTGTCCAAGTTAGCTGAGACCGTGCCCGCGGCAGGCATCCACCGATAAGCGGATCGTGCCCCCTCAACACAACATATGAACAACTCTAATTGGATCGGACGAACTTTGTCTACAGACTGACACCCTCTCCATTTAAGAAAGGGTGTTCTTCGGAAAAGATGATCTACATTTTTTTTATTGATGTATGAAAATTTTTCTTGTTCCATTGGGGATTTGAAGACAAATACTTGGTGAACAGCCTCTTATCCAGAGAACAGCGTTATCATATACCTCTTTAAGTCCTGAAACGTTCTACTCTTAATTCATCTTCATCAAAACCGGATAACCTCTCATTTCAGAGGAAATCGGCGGATGTCACGAGGAGCGTACGGTGGTGACGCCTGCGGGAACAGCGCGAACCGAAGATCCACTTGGACAGGTGGTCTTCCTGTCCAAGTCAGCTGAGACCGTGCCCGCGGCAAGCATCCACCGATAAGCGGATCGTGGTCATCCACATGGCAGATAGACAGTTGAGTACGCCTAAACTCTTTTCAAAAGAGGAGAGAGGTGTTCAGGTATTCAAAACGCTGTCTTCCTCGACCCACATCTTTTGTTTCCACGCCATCTCCCAGAACATATACTCCAGTTTACTCGTATGAATGAAGATCTCTTCGAGGTGAGCTTTTTCCCTTTCCGGAAGTCCGCCGGCCAGCTCATTGATTAATGTCTTCAAGGAGGAAGCGAGTTCCGAAAATTCGTCAGACGCATACATCTCAATCCAGTCGCCGTAGAATTCGTGCTTTTCCCCTTGATTCTGTTCAGCAAGGTGAAGGCCGATCACGTTGTAGCTCCAAGTGCAGGCAAGCACACAGGCGGCCACTTCAATTTCTGATCCTTGATTCGCCTTATTCAGCATGTAGCTCGTGTAGGCAAGGAGGGTGGCAGAAGGTTCCGTCTCCTCCAGTTCCTCCCGGCTGATTCCGATCCGTTCCGCATAGTTCCGGTGCAGCTCCATTTCCTCACTTAAGGTGGAATGAAGCAGTTCAGAAAACATAGTCATCGTATCCAGACTTTTCGCCTTCACGGAGCCAAGAGCAAACACCCGGCAGTAATCGATCAAGTACAAATAATCCTGACGCATAAAAAACTGGAATTTCTCAAGATCGAGCGTGCCATCCCCAATTCCTTTGACAAACGGATGATCAAGGTAGGCTTCCCAAATCGGACGGGCACTTTCGTATAAACGGTCTGTAAACATTACACTTCCTCCTCGTTATTTATCTGCTGAAACCAATGGTATAAAAAAGCCGTCATCGTTTTCGTATAATCCAGCAGCTGTCTGCGGTCCAGCGACTCATTCACTGCATGCGCCTCATCGAGCGTTCCGGGACCATACAAAATGGTTGGAATTCCTGCTTCTGAAAGCCATCCCCCATCTGTCACAGTCGGAGACATGGACGTTTCCACAGGCGTGCCGTGGATCGCTTCATGGGCCCGTTTCAGCTGCTGGACCCCTGGATGAGCAGGGTCGACAGAAAAGGCGGGGAAAATTTCTCCTCGGTCCTCAATCATGGACGTTCCTCCCCATTTGAATTGAGGGGCATGGTTTTTCAGCCATGGATCGGCCTGGGCGGCAGCACGGACATGTGCTTCAATTTCTTCGATCACATCTTCGTAATGCTCTTCTGGATAATAGTGCACGGTAATCCATAAAGCACAGCGGTCGGCGATAAACGCGGCGTGCCTTCCCCCTTCAATGACCGCGGGATTAATCGTCGTCGAGCCTGCCGGAAAGCCAGGGCTCGATTTCGTCACCGCCCAGTGCCTCTCCAATTCCTGCAGCGACTGGATGATTTTCATCATTTTTTCAATCGCCCCGGCCCCGTGTCTGCCTCCCCCGGCATGAATGATCGACCGGCGTTCGGCATCATGGAAAGTTTCCGGGCTTTCAATCGTTATCCATCCGGTAATGACGCCTCCCTGCCCCTGAATGGCGCAGTTACTCGTATCGGCTACGATAGCTAAATCTGCGTGGTATCCTTTATCTCCACAGGATTTCGTTCCTGCTTCACCGACTTCTTCTCCAACAACTGACTGCATATGAAGATCGCCTGCCGGCTCGATTCCCGCTTCATGAAGCAGGTTGAGCGCAAACAGAACGGCTGCCATTCCACCTTTCATATCCGCCGTGCCGCGACCGTACAAGCGGTCGTCCTTCAAAGTCAGAGTAAAGGGATCATGCTCCCACGATTCCCCTTCCTCCAGCGCAGCCACATCAATATGACCGTTTAAGATGAGACTTCTGCTGTGTTCCCGGCCGGTTCCTTTTTTCGTTCCGACGACAATCGGATCGCCGGGATAAAGTTCCCACGTGTCTATTTCATAATCCAACCGTCTTAAATACTCTTCTATGTACCGCTGTGCTTCCGCTGCATTCCGCGCCGGAGGGCTCACCGTCGGAAAAGCGACCAAGTCGCCCAGAAGCTGATGCATCTCCGCTTCCTTTTCCTCTACTCTCTGCAGCAGTTCCTCTAATTGAATCATCATGCTCTCTCCTTCCATATAAAAAGCCCGCCCCTTCGAGAGAAGGAGCGGGCTTAATCGTGATAAAAGAAAAGATCACTCATCGACCGCTTCACTTCCCTCCGCTGGTATGAGCCAGATCAGGTTGTAAGGGTCAAAGCTTCTGCTTTTCTCAGCCCGGTCCTCGGGCTCCCCTAGTGAAAAATGCTATAAAACTATTATTTTCATTACAACATAGGTGTCTGGAAAGGACAAGTCCTGTTCAAAGAGGGAGGAGAACCGATAGGAAGGCTCACGTCGAAGGACACCCTTTCTACAAGCTAACGGATAATGTAATACATGACAGCTATGAACCCAGCGGATAAAAGGACAGCCGCTGTCAGACTTTTCTTTATGTAAGCAGCAGGGATTTTTTTAACGAGCGTGTAGGTGATTGGAAAAATGAAGCTGATCGGTATGAGATACAAGCTTAAGAACATCGTGAAAAGAGCCAGACATACAGCAAAGAAGGCTCCGATAGAAAGATAGATCCCCCCTTCGATAAAGAACCGGCCCAGTGCCATCCGCCGGCTTAACCGATCAATGGCAAAAGACAGGGGCAGAGCAAAAACGCCATGCCCAAGATAAATAAACATCGCATTAAAATATAAGTTTTGCACCAGATTGCTGTAATCCGATGTGAGATAAATGGATACTAATAAAGCTGTTATAAAACTGCTGATTAAAGCAGCAAGAAGATTCCGCATCGTTCAGGCTCACTTTCATGTTGTTTTATATATGGGTCATCCATGTTTAGGGAAGGGCTGATGCAGCCAAGCATGCTGCACGTCTGCCGTTCAGTATAAAGCAGATGAAGAACCTGGATGATCATTCGCAAAGCAGGAGTCTTGTACACTGTCCCTGCTATTCTAACATTCCTTGATCAAGCTGAAAAACCGGTTTCACAACTGTAAAGCCTTCATGAGTGATCGGTCACACACTTATAACCTAGTTGACTTATAGGAATTATTGTATTTTAATAGCACTAATAGATTTTTATCGAACGACCAGTGAATGAAGATGGAGGGAAACATGATGAAGGAAGCCTATCCGGTTATTGATGGTGCGGAGTCGTTGTTTTTTGAAGGAAATGATACAGGGGTGCTGCTCTGTCATGGCTTTTTAGGAACGCCCCAGAGTCTTAGAGAGGTGGCAGAAGGGCTGGCGGATCAAGGTTATACCGTATCGGTCCCCCGGCTTCCAGGTCACGGAACGCACTATAAAGACCTGAATTCCTGCTCGTTTTCCGATTGGTATTTGGAAATCGAAAACGCTTATCTGGAGCTGGATTCCCAATGCAGGGAGGTGTTCGTCATCGGTCAGTCGATGGGAGGCACGCTGACCTTGGACCTCGCTGCTCAATATTCCGGTATTTCAGGCATAACCTTAATCAATCCGGCCATGGATATCCCCGCGTTTTCCCACCTGGAACAAGCTTCCGTGCCGTTATATATAGAGGAAGGAAAACCGGACATCAAGGACCCAGGTGCAGTGGAGATCACCTATACCCACACACCGTTGACCGCTTACCAGGAACTGTTGAAGTATATGAAGGTTGTCAGACGAAAATTATCCGGCATCCGATGTCCGCTCACCTGCTTTGTATCCCGTGTGGACAATGTCGTTCCACCGGAAAATACCGACTATATCCTAAAAAAAGTGTCCTCCCAAAGCGTATCGAAATATGTCCTGGAGAATTCCTACCACGTTGCGTCGATGGACTACGATAAGGAACAAATCATCGAAGAGCTGCTTTCCTATCTAGAAGCACACTCCTCCATCGATCACAGAAAAAAGGTCAGCCCATAAACGGCTGACCTTTTCTTTATTTAATCCAGAGAGTTATCAATATCGTACTCTTCCATTTTTTCCTGCATCCAGAGGTTGTATTCTTCGCTGACTTTGGATTGATATAACGTTTCTCCTATTTCTTCTTCCACTTCTTCATAAACTGCTTCCTGCGCTTCGGTATGGTCGGTCACTTCAATGATGTGATAGCCATAATCCGTCTCAACGATATCACTGACTTCTCCAACTTCCATGGAAAATGCAGCTTCCTCAAAGGCTTCAACCATCTCACCTTCACTGAACGCTCCCAGGTCTCCTCCAGAGGCCACCGTTGTATCATCGATGGAGTATTCCGTTACAAGATCCTCGAACGCCTCTCCATCCTCCAGTTTCGTCAGCACTTCCTCCGCTTCCTCTTCCGTCTCGGTCAGAATATGGCGGGCACTTACCTGCTCCGGTTGATCATAGCTTTCCTTGTTTTCTTCAAAATACGTTTCCTTTTCTTCATCAGTGACTGAAATCCTTTCAGCCAGCAGCTGATCAACAGCTAAGTAATCTTCAATATCCTTCTCTACGTCCGCGATCGTCATTCCACTTGCTTCAAGGGTGGACTGGAAGGCTTCCTCACCACCGTACTGATCATAGTACACAGCCAGTTCTTCATCCACGGCATCCTGACTTACTGTAATATCGTTTTCTTCTTTTTCCAATTCAACGATTTTATTTGTAATCAGGGTATCCAGCGTTTCCTGGCCGTACTGCTCCACCAGCGTATCGTACAATTCCTCCTTTTCAATGTCTTCCCCATTCACAGAAGCTACACTTTCCTTCGGATCCATACTGAGGCTCAAAATTATCAGGAGGACAGCGGAAACCGCAACCACTCCTCCAAGCAGTATTTTTTTATTCATCTCTTCAAATCTCCCATTCTACTCATTGACTTGTTCCGTAAGCGTCACGTTCACCGTCTGCGCATTTCCACTGCGGTAAAATTCCACCGTTACGGTATCACCGGCATTCGTTTCGGTATATAAATATTTTCGGAGGTCTGTACTGTCTGAAATCGCCACTCCATCTATGGAAGTGATCACATCTTCAACTTGCAGGCCGGCTCCAGCCGCTGCTGACGTTTCATCTACAGAGGCGACAATGACTCCCTCTTCGGTTTCCTCCGGCAGTGACATCCGGTACTGGGCAGGTGCTTCATTGACGCCGACGACACCCACACCGAGGTAGGAGCGGTCGATCTGGCCATCGTCACTCATATCTGCAATCAGCGTTTCCACATCATTACTCGGAATCGCAAAACCAAGCCCTTCTGCATCTTCATCGGCCATTTTCAGACTGTTGATTCCAATCAACTCACCTGCCCCATTGATTAACGCCCCACCGCTGTTCCCAGGGCTGATCGCTGCGTCCGTCTGGATAACATCAAGGTCCCATTCCCCAGCTGACGTCGTTACAGAAATTGTCCGGTCGACAGCACTGACAATCCCTTGAGTGACCGTGCGGGATAAATCCAGGCCGAGCGGATTCCCGATTGCAAGAACCTCCTCGCCTGCCCGGATGGAATCAGAATCCCCGAACGCCAGCGGCTCCACACCATAGCTTCCTTCAATTTTCAGTACCGCAATATCCGTAAGCGCATCGGCGCCGATCACTTCAGCAGAGGCTGTCTCTCCATCAAAAAGCGAGATGTCCACTTCTGAGGCCCCTTCAATGACGTGATTATTTGTCACAATATAAGCGGCGTTTTCCTCTACCTTATAAATAACACCCGAACCTGTACCCGCCTCCGTCATTTCCTCTGCAGAAGTAAACGGGGACTGCTGATTCGTTAAGTTGACGACCCCGACAATCGCTTCCGAGGCCTGTTCAGCAATATCTGCTGTAGACAAGGCAGACGTAGAGGATAATGGTTCAGTTTCAGCCTCTACCGTATTTTGCGAAGCACTGACAGTGTCCGACGCATTCGGAAGTTCTTCCATTTGAGAAGCGGCCCCTAAAGTAAGAGCTGCCCCCAAGATTCCTGAAGATAAAGCGATGCCGGATATTTTTAATAGTGATGTTTTCTTTTCACCCATTCCGCTCCCTCATTTCCTTTGATCTGATTACACTATAAATCCGGAATGTGTCAGGGAGATGTCAGCGCGTAAATAAACAGACATAAAAAAACAACCGTTACCCGCGAAAGAAGTAAAGGCTGTTTTTAAGTTCGAATAACATCAACCGTTGAAAATACTCACACATACAGGGAGGACGAAGGCTGAAGCAAAGCAAATGACAGCTGCTGATTTTGATTGTTCAGCTGCACGTCTGTCCCCGTCGTGGAGGCTTTCGATAAATGTTAGAGTCAAGTAAAAACAGAGACAGAGAAACACTATCGAAAGAAGGATCGTCCATTTTGGTATATCTATATTCATGATTTGATTCCCTTTCTTCTTAACTTTGAGACTATTATTAGATAGCTCTGAACACTTTCTTCTTCCTTCCACATCTCCGGCACTGATACACTGTCCTGGACTTTATTTCATCATCCCAGCCGATTTTCTCATACTTGTGCAAGCCTACCCTGCACAAAAGACTCGCTTCTTCTTTCGCTGCAACCGCAGAAAAAGCCAGGAACCCCGCCCCTGTAATGCAAAAGAAATAAGGGGTGTAAAGGAGATGTATGCCTGATTGAAGCCTTAGAATGAACAGCACTACTCCGACAAAAAGAATGATGGAACCTAATGTATGTAATGATTGCTTCATTTCCTCATTCCCCATTTCAACTGATTTTTTTAAGTGGCTGATTATGAGTTGACCAATGAACAAGGTTTACGGAGTATTTTCATCAACGTTCCTGATCTCTTTGAACTTCTCTTCCAAAGAAACTTGGTCCACACACCTCGATAAAAACAGGCAGATCACAGAACCTGGATACCATCTCCATATTTTCATTTACATCCCTCAATTCTTCCCAACCAGCAAGGAACTCAATGATTTCAAATCCGCTTGCTCTGCTCAACTAAGCTAAAGGAAAAGAGATCCGGAACAATTAAAACTAATACAACTCCGTCCGCTCCTGTTGATGTTTCTAATAAGTTAAGTGCGCACGATAACGATACGCCTTTCTGCCAGGCAGTTTTTCATAACGAACAAATGATTCATTCCCCGATATATCCATAGAAAACTGATGCCCTGTTTTTTTGATATGGGCGTGGATTTCATCAATATCTCTTCCAAACAGCTTCCCAAATACCACCCCATAGTAACCCTCATTCGTTTCTATACCTTTATACGCAATGAATTCTGTTCCAAGCTCCAGCTTTTCCAAATGGTAGCTGCCGGTCCAACCTTCTTCAAGAAGAGCATAATCCATGTTTCCATTCAACATAAACGTAGCGATCGACTTATTACTGTCACCAAGCTTGGTTATTTTCACCTGCTCCGGAGTTCCACTCGAATGATAATGTTCCTTCTCTTTCCATTTGTCTGACAAAACTTTTTGAACGTCTTCCTCACTATTTCCTATATTGTACTTCGCAACAGTTCCCATATAAAATACCGCCCCTGCTGAAATCAGGACGATAGAAAGTTTTTTTAATACTTTTATCATGGTAACACCTCTGAAATCTCTAAAACTCAATGATTTGGCGGTTACTTTGATAGAGTAACCGCCTGACTGATCGACAATGGAATTCCGGCTGTTGAGCACAGCTATAAAGAGATGGTTTTTGTCGCCACTCTCTCCTTGAATGCTTGATCATGTTCAACAAAAAGCATGGTAGGTCGAAACCTTTCAATAAGCTCCTCAATCTGCATACGGGAATACAGATCAATAAAATTCAAGGGCTCGTCCCAGATGTAAACATGAGCTCTTTCACACAAACTTTTGGCTACGAGCAGTTTCTTCTTCTGGCCTTCCGAATAAGTGGATAGATCTTTGTCAAATTGTACCCGTTCAAAATCCATCTTACGTAAAATGGCCTTAAATAATGGCTCGTGGATATTGTTTTCTTCTATAAACCCGGATAAACTCCCCTTTAAATCAGAAGCATCCTGCTTCACATAGGAGATGACCAGTCCTGCATTTGATGTGATCGTTCCCGAGTGCTGAATGGACTCTCCTAAGATCAGCTTCAAAATACTGCTTTTCCCTGTACCATTTTTACCATCGAACACGACTCGGTCCCCCTGCTCAACAGTAAAACTAACCGGTTGATGGACTTTGACATCGTTATACATCACAGTTAGCTCTTCAACCTGAAGAAGTTCCTTCGACTTAAATTCCAATGGCTCTAATTTTAATGACTCGCTGGACTCCACATTTTTCAGCAGCGTTTCCTTCTCTTCCAAAGCTTTTCGCTGCCTTGCTTCTATGTTTTTTGAACGCTTCATCATTTTTGCTGCTTTATGTCCGACATATCCTTTGTCGATTTTAGAACCAGAGTTGGTCGTGCCATTTTTGGAGGCTTCCTTTTTATGAGACCAGCCGGCTGAGCGCTTTGATGATTTCTTCAGCCTGGTTATATCCTTCTTAAGCCGTTCATTGACCGCGTCCTCCAGTTCCTGCTGACGGTCAAAGTTCAGCTTCCATGAAGAGTAATTTCCGGTCTGAACCTCGATATCCGTTTTGTTGATCGATAAGATGTGATCCACACATCCATCGACAAAGTTTCTATCATGGGAAATTAAAATAAACCCCTTTTTCTTATTTAGATATTGAGCAACGATTTTTCTTCCCTCGATATCCAGGTGGTTGGTCGGCTCATCAATTAATAAAAACCGGTCTTCATTCAGGAAAAGAGCTGCAAGCAGCACCTTCGTCTGCTCACCATTGGATAATGTATCAAACGGCCGGTACATAACCTCTGACTCCACATTCAACAGCGAGATTTCCCGAAAGAACTCCCAGTCTTCTGCCTGTGGGCATAGATCTTCCAGCACTTCATGTGTGGCTTTCCTTTTATCAGGAACCGGAGTAGGAAAGTAATTAAATTCCACAGAAGAAATGATTTGACCGGTATACTCATACTGTCCTAACAGGAGGTTCATGAATGTTGTTTTCCCTCGTCCGTTCCGACCAATAAACCCCAGTTTCCAATCCGTATCGATTTGAAAACTTACATTTTCAAAAATATTGTCAAAGCTGCTTGGGTAGGAAAACGTCAGGTTCTGCACTTGAATCATCGACATCTTTATTCCTCCTCTACATATTCAAACACACATCTACTTCCGTACAGGCGACTGAAATAGATGATGAAAGGTAACCAACTATGAGAGGAATAAAAAATCCTCCCAATAATCATTGGAAGGATTAGTCAACGTACATCATGATAAACCAACAATATGCCAATAGAAACCAGCATATGGAGGCTACGGCTGATTTTTATAAATGAATAGACTAATCCTATATTTTAGTGGTATTCGAAAGCATACACTTTAATAAAATATAGATTAGTTAATCATTTGGCATCATCAGTCCTTTCCGTTTTTTTCATCGTACCACTTCTTTTTCCGAAACACAATCACTCACAAACATGATAGGCGGTTCTATTCTATTAAAAGAACCCAACCGAACTCTCATGGGTCGGCGGTTCCACGAATACAAGACCGAGCTCGTAATGCTCGCCTTCATACATCGCCCGCTGCACATAGCGGTTTTCGCCCCATTCGTCACGTACTTCAATTTTTGTAAATGCGCCTGTATTTTGGAGGGCTTCATAAAATTGATTTTCGGTGCGGACCGGGATGCTGTTCACGCGTTCAATAAGCTCCCCGGGGATCAGTCCCATCTGATCAGCCGGGCTGTTCGGAATAACACCGAGGATACGCACCCCTTTTGGCGTCGATGTGAAGAACGGTGTCTTATTCTCCCTTGTCCGGTGGCGGAGGTAAACCCATTCCCGTCCAATCAAGGCAAGGGCAAATACGGCAATGGATAGAGCTTCCACGAAGAAACTCCCCACAGAAAGAGCGGTAAGAACGAGAGCGAGCAGGAATGTATGACGTCCGATCGTTTTGGATGCCATCTCAGGCGACTGCCCGCGTACAAGCCATTCGGCTCCAAGAACAAAAGGAACGAGAATGATTCCATAGGTGTCCCCATTGACGGTAATGACCGGCCACCAGGAGGCAAACGGTTCAATCAGGCCTCCGGGAATAAGAGAGAAGAAAGGAACCATCGTCATTCGTTTGCCCTTGTGCTGCCCGATCCACAGCCCCCTCCGTCCTTTAGTCCGCTCAGGAAAGGTATGAGAAGGCGACGTTTTCAACAGCATGAAGCCTTCTCTGATCAGCAGCAGGCTCAACAGCAGCGCCACCATCGGCAGAGAAGTTTCGAACAAAGTCTCCATCCAAGGGTGGGATTTCCAATTTTCCGGAAGATAAGGGAGGAGTAAAAGAGCAAGTCCCGATAATCCTAACGTATAGGATGGAGAATACCAGGAAAGCTTTCCTGTAAGACTTACAAGCAGCAGAATCGCTGCTGCGAGAAAAAGAAACGGGTAGGAGACGGTCAGTCCGATTCCCAGCCCGATCATACTGATGATGAGTCCTGTGAGAAGCGAAACGCTCCACGTTCCTTTCCATTCAGAAAAACGATCGAATACCCGCGTTCCGAACATACGCCTCTCTTTTTTGATTCGATTTGCAGATACCATCACACTCATGATGAGAGCAATGTATAGAAAAGGCAGCAAAAAAAGTCTGCCCGTCCCTTGAAGAATTTCCATAAACCAAGCGCCCAACACCATTCTCCTTTCCAACTCTTCACCAACATGTCTGATCGTACGAAAAAATCCGCAGTCTTCGACTACGGATATATTTCGTCATGAATCGGCAGAATCCTGCTTATTCAAACAAGACCTCCACCGCTTTGTCCATCTGCTTATCGTTGGCTTCGTCTCTGACTTGTTCGATAATCGCTTCTTCCAGCTTGCCGCCTGTCTTTTCATCCACTTCTCCAGTGGCTTCAAGATCAGCGTCTTTCTGGAAAGCTTTCACCGCTTTTTCGGTCTCTTTACTGAAGTAGCCATCCGTACGGCCGGGATCATGTCCGAGACCTTTCAGCATTTCCTGCACATTTTTCACTTTTTCATTGTTGTCGTTATACGTGAGCGTATCTTCAATATCCACAGGGTTGGTATAGAAGTACTCCGGCTGCTTCACTTCAACTGTCGGCTCTATGCCTTTTTCGTGAATCCAGTTGCCTTCAGGCGTGAGCCATTTGAACAGCGTCAGCTTGATTGTGCTGCCATCCCCCATAGGAATGGCCTGCTGGACGGTCCCTTTTCCGAAACTCTTCGTTCCGACAAGATCATACCCGCCGGCTTCATTCATCGTCGCAGCTAGGATTTCAGAGGCTGACGCACTGCCTTCGTCCATCAAGACCGTAACCGGATAATCTTTTTTCTCGGTGATCTCAGAATAATATTCCGTTTTCTCACCGCTGCGGTCTTCCACCTGCACAATCGGCTTGTCCTTCGGAATAAATTCCTTCAGGATTTCCTGGACGTCGGTGAACAATCCACCCGGGTTTCCGCGGACATCAATTACGAGTCCCTCCATACCGTCTTTTTCAAGTTTTTCAAGAGCGGTATGAAATTCGTCGGATGTTTTTTCCGAGAAGGATGTAATTTCGATTACGCCCGCTTTTTTACCGTCGACCGTTTTCATATCCGAATAAACAGTTTCAAGCGGAATATCATCACGGGTGATGTCGATGCTGAGCGGTTCGCTGACACCGGGACGCTCTACTTCAAGCGTCACTTCCGTCCCTTTCTCACCGCGGATTTTCAGGACAGCTTCATACAAGTCCAGGCCTTCCACGCTTTCCCCATCGACGGTTAAAATCTGATCGTTCGGCTTCAAGCCCGCTTCTTCAGCTGGAGAACCCTTGATCGGCGCGACGATGGTCACTTTGTCGTTCACCATGCTGACTTCAGCGCCGATGCCCTGGAAGCTTGATTCAATTGTCTGGTTGAACTGTTCCATCGTCTCCTGGTCCATATAAACACTGTAAGGATCCTCCAGTGTATCCAGCATCCCCTGCACAGCGCCTTCCACGAGCGTCTGCTTGTCCACTTCCTCCAAGTAGTTCTCTTCGATGACGGAATAGGCCTGCTCCACCTTCTTCAGGTCAGCGTCGCCGCCCATATTTTCTATGACTTCTTTCTGCTGTTCCTCTGTTAAACTACCAAAGTTCTCAGCTTCGGTATTCGCGTACTGCTCCTGCGATTGTTCGTTGGAGCCGCCCCCGAAATACTCCAGGCCGATATAAGAGCCGGCTGCCCCCAAAAGCACCGCAAGCGCTAGAAAAAGCACCACGTAACGCGGTTTTATATTCATCGCATTCACCCTTCTATAATGGATTTCTTTATTGCTTCTATACTAGCAAAAAAGCTCCTGCAACGTAAATGTCATACAGTCTGATATTAACGTATGCGCGCTGCTCTCTCTGCATGTCTATTTCATGCTGCGAAATCTATCGGTCTATCAGAATAGAAAAACAAGAGACTGCCCCGCTCATGAGACAGTCTCTTTTCATTACATATCGTAGCCGTAGTCGCCCTGCGCCTGATCGCGGACAATCATGCCGTCTTCGATGGCAATGACACGCTTACGAATCGTGTTGACAATCTCTTTGCTGTGCGTTGCCATCAGGACGGTCGTCCCACCTGTATTGATTTCCTCAAGAATGTGCATGATCTCCCATGACGTATCCGGGTCAAGGTTACCGGTCGGCTCATCCGCAATCAAAATTTTCGGATGGTTCACCATCGCACGTGCAATGGAAACACGCTGCTGCTCCCCACCGGACAACTCATCCGGTAGAAAACGCGCTTTATTTTTCAAATGCACCTGGTCAAGAACGTCCATGACGCGGCGGCGGATATTCGCGCTGTCTTCTTCAATGACTTCCAGCGCAAACGCGACGTTCTCATAAACGGTCAATGTCGGAAGCAGACGAAAGTCCTGGTATACGACACCAATCTTACGGCGCAGCATTGGAATACGGCGCTCCTTCATCGTAGATGTGTTGATATCGTTGATTAAAACCGTTCCGTTCGTCGGCTTTTCCTCACGGTAAATCAATTTGGTAAACGTCGATTTTCCTGCCCCACTCGGTCCGACAACATAAACGAATTCACCCTGATCGATCTGCACGTCGAGACCGTTCAGCGCGGTCACTCCGTTCCGATAGGTTTTATAAACCCCTTGCATCTGTATCATACATGTATCACCTTAATCTTTATTATTGTTAGCCAGATCTTTTTCTTTTACAAACACCATCATTATAACATTAAACACCCTTCTGTTTAGCTATGAAATTATTACATTTCTTTATCAATACAAAAACGTCCGGCTTATTCAGCCGGACGTTCCGAGGATTATTTCTTGGCTGCCAGCCAGCTGGCAACAAGCTGGGCGTCTTCATCCGTTACGTCGCCCTGGGCAGGCATCTGCCCTTTTCCGTTTTTTATGATGTTGACAATTTCATCCGCAGAATACTTGCCGCCGACCTGAGTTAACGCCGGTCCCATCGCACCTTCAAGGTCCCCGCCGTGGCAGGAGGCACAGCTGCTCTTGTAAACACCTTCGGCAGCTGATGCGTCTACAGTACCATCAGATCCACTGTCGGACTGTTCTTCTGTCGTTTCTTCGTTCGTACCTTCATCGGAGGATTCTTCTCCGCCCCCGCAGGCTGCGAGAATAAGTACAAGTCCCAACATCATGGCCAGCCATAGTTTTTTCACATGTCATCCCCCTTGGAATTTTATAGAAATCTAGTGTAAGTATAACCGAGTCAAGTCGTTTTGAAACCCTCTCCAAGTACCTCTGTGGCATTCATCGCGACGACAAAAGCCCCCGGATCGACGGTTTTGACCGTTTGTGTCAATTTGATGAATTCATTCTGCTGAACTACACACATAACGACACGCCGCTCGCGTTCGGTATAGCCGCCGGCGCCGCTCAGCACAGTCACTCCGCGGTCAATCTGCCGGAAAATCTCATCACGGACTTCATCCACCTCTTCGGTAATGATCATGACGTTTTTCGATGTATTCAACCCGACCTGCACGAAATCAATGGTACGGCTTGTGACGAAAAGGCCGATCAGGGCGTACAACCCTTCTTCCAGGGAAAATACGAAAGCCGACGTAATGACGATCAGCCCGTCCAGCATCGCTACGCAGATGCCAAGCGGAAGATGAGTGAATTTATGAATCACTTGAGCGGCAAGATCGATGCCTCCGGTGGACGCTCGTCCACGGAACACTATGCCGAGGCCGAGACCGACCCCCATTCCTCCAAAAATAGCTCCGAGAAGCGGATCAGGGGTTGCCGCATCCATGGAGCTCGTAAGCAGGACGAAAAACGGCAGAACGATCGTCCCTACAAGGGATTTGACACCGAAGTTTTTCCCAAGGACCAGCCAGCCCATAATGAACAAGGGAATGTTGAGCACCCACTGCACAACACCCGGCTCCCAGCCGAACACACCTTTGGTAATTGTACTGATCCCCGCGACACCTCCGGAAGCCACGTTATTGGGAAGTAAAAACAAGTTAAAAGCGATTGCTACAAAAAAGGATCCGAGAATAACGAGACCGTAATCCATTGTATGTCGAAGTAGCGGCGGCACCGGCTCCCTGCGGTATTTTTTAGCCATCATCATGATGTTCAACTCTCCCTATGTATTCGTACTTCTAAAACCGTATGGAGTATACCATTCCATTCAGGGGGTGTAAATAAGAGCGGAATAACGTATTAACACGGTAAAGGAGCGGCCTGACGCCTTTTTAGTGTTCACTGGATGGTGTGACTTATACAGCAGATAAAAAGAGAAGAGAGTCCTGTCCCGGACTCTCTCCTGATGTTTCACCTTGATTCCTGTTTTTCCATAACTTCTGCAAGCAGTTCGAGCACATCATCGCGCATGTTGTCTCTTTCCATCGCGATGGCAAGCGTCGTCTTAATAAAGCCGAGCTGATCACCGACATCATAACGGTCTCCCTTAAACTCATAGCCGTACACCGGCTGATCGAGGTTCAGGCGTTCAATCGCATCCGTCAGCTGGATCTCACCGCCGGCTCCAGTTTCCTGCGTAGCCAACAGGTCCATGATTTCAGGCGTGAACACGTAACGGCCGATGATGGCCAAATTGGATGGTGCTTCCTCAACAGGCGGCTTTTCGACAAAGTGCTCCACTTCATAACGAGGGCCCTGCTGGTCTTTAGGGGCGATAATGCCGTAGCGGTCCGTTTCATCCTCCGGGACCTGCTTCACCCCGATGACAGAGGACTGCGTCTCTTCATACTGATCAATCAGCTGTTTGAGACACGGCTCATCAGAGCGGACGATATCGTCCCCGAGAAGGACGGCAAACGGTTCATTGCCGATAAACTTGCGGGCACACCAGACGGCATGGCCGAGTCCCTTCGGCTCTTTCTGACGGATGTAGTGGATATCCACTTCTGCGGACTGCTGCACTTCTTCAAGCAGATCGATTTTGCCTTTTTTATAAAGGTTGTCCTCCAGCTCAAAAGCGTGGTCAAAATGATCCTCGATCGCCCGTTTCCCTTTACCGGTAACGATGATGATATCTTCGATCCCCGACTGGATGGCTTCTTCAACAATGTACTGTATGGTCGGCTTATCAACAATCGGAAGCATTTCCTTCGGCATCGCCTTTGTAGCCGGAAGGAACCTCGTTCCAAGGCCGGCGGCGGGAATAATCGCTTTTTTCACCTTCATGTCGTGACGCCTCCTCCAAATTATGTATGCCCTTTTATACTAGCAGAAACGGCACGTATTGGACAGTTGAGACACAAAAAAAGACTCCCACTGGCATGTGGGAGTCCTTTTGATTATCCATCCATTTGTGAGCGGAGGTAGGCATCGATAAATTTATCGAGACTGCCGTCCATCACGCCCTGCGTGTTTCCGACTTCTTCGTTCGTACGGTGGTCTTTGACCATGGAGTACGGGTGGAAAACATAGGAGCGGATCTGGCTTCCCCAGCCGATTTCCTTCTGCTCGCCACGGATGTCGTCAAGCTCCTGCTGCTGACGCTCGATTTCAAGCTGATACAGCTTCGACTTCAACATCTTCATCGCCTGTTCACGGTTCTTAATCTGAGAACGCTCCGACTGGCACGTTACAACCGTGTTCGTCGGGGTGTGGGTAATACGAACCGCGGAATCTGTGGTGTTGACGTGCTGACCACCGGCACCGCTGGCACGATACGTATCGATTTTCAGATCTTCCGAACGTACATCGATTTCAATTTCGTCGTTGAACTCCGGCATCACTTCACACGATACGAATGACGTGTGACGACGGCCGGAGGAGTCGAACGGAGAAATACGTACGAGACGGTGTACGCCTTTTTCCGCTTTCAGGTAACCGTACGCATTGTGCCCTTTAATAAGAAGGGTCACACTCTTAACGCCGGCTTCATCACCAGGAAGATAATCCATCGTCTGCACAGAGAAACCTTTCTTCTCCGCCCAGCGCGTGTACATACGAAGCAGCATGCTTGCCCAGTCCTGGGACTCTGTACCACCGGCACCCGGGTGCAGTTCAAGAATCGCGTTGTTCTTGTCGTAGGGCTCGCTTAGAAGGATGTTCAGCTCAAACTGGTTCAGGTCGTTTGACAGCTTCTGCACTTCCTGGACAAGATCCTCAAGCAGTTCTTCGTCTTCTTCTTCCTTGACCAGCTCATAGGACACTTCCAGGTTCTCATGCGTTTCTTCATGTTCTTCCAAGGTGTGAACAAGACCTTTCAGGCCGTTCACTTCATCAATGACCTTCTGCGCCGTATTCTGGTCATCCCAGAAGCCCGGCTCTGTCATCTGTTCTTCTAGTTCAGCAATGCGGGTTTTTCTTTGATCGACGTCAAAGAGACCCCCTGAAGTCCGCTAATTTCTCAGCTGTATTATCTAATTCATGACGGATTTCTGCCATATCCATGTTGAATCACTCCTCTATTAATCTAAACACAAGGGAAGACACTCTCTGTAAAAAGAGAGTGTCCCACTGGTTATTTACCATGGCAATTTTTATACTTCCTGCCGCTTCCGCAAGGACAAGGGTCATTGCGGCCGACGGTGTCTTTTCTTACGTAAGGATTTTTCTTTTTCGGCTCCTTACTTTCTTCTCCGCCGGAAACGGCTGTTGCACCTTTCGCTACTTCCTGACGCTGCAGGTTGCTTCGGATCTGCGCCTTCATGACATAACGGGCCACTTCCTCATCGATGCTTGCAACCATCTGTTCAAACATACGGAAGCCTTCGAAATTATATTCACGAAGCGGATCATTCTGTCCGTACGCACGCAGGTGAATCCCCTGACGGAGCTGGTCCATCTGATCGATATGGTCCATCCACTTCTGGTCGACCGTACGAAGCAGGATGACTTTTTCAAACTCACGCATCTGCTCAGGTGTCAGCTCTTCTTCCTTCTCGTCATACCGTTCCTTCACTTTAGCAAGGATAAGCTCCTTCATTTCCTCCGGATCTTTTCCTTTCAAGTCTGCAGCGGTGACGTCGCCTTCAAAGAGCAGGTTGGCACGCAGGTAATCCACGACGCTGTCAAGCTCCCAGTTTTCATCTTCCTCATCACTCGTATGCACATCAACGGTCTGGGCCACTGTACGGTCGATCATACCCTCGATGATTTCACGAAGATTTTCAGATGTGAGCACTTCATAACGCTGCTTGTAGATCACTTCACGCTGCTGACGAAGCACATCGTCGTAGGAAAGGATCGTCTTCCGGGCATCAAAGTTGTTCCCTTCCACACGTTTCTGTGCCGACTCAACCGCACGGGAGATCATTTTACTTTCAATCGGCTGGGAATCATCCATACCGAGACGATCCATCATGTTACGGATGTTGTCGGAGGCGAAGCGGCGCATCAGTTCGTCATCTGTCGCCAGGTAGAACTGGGACATCCCCGGGTCCCCCTGACGTCCGGCACGACCACGAAGCTGGTTATCAATCCGGCGGGATTCATGACGCTCGGTACCAATGACCGCCAGACCGCCGGCTTCTTTCACACCGTCGCCAAGCTTGATATCTGTACCACGACCGGCCATGTTGGTCGCAATCGTTACGGCACCCTTCTGTCCGGCGTTCTCGATGATTTCCGCTTCACGGAAGTGGTTTTTCGCGTTCAAAACGTTGTGCGGCACGCCGGCTTTAGTCAAGTAACGGGAAATAATTTCAGACGTTTCCACCGCTACGGTACCGACAAGCACCGGCTGACCATTTTCATGGCGGTTCTTAATATCCTCCACAACGGCCTTGAACTTCCCATCCATCGTTTTGTAAACGAGATCGGCTTTATCATCCCGCTGAATATCGCGGTTCGTCGGAATGACAACAACACGCATGTTGTAGATGTTCATGAATTCCTCTTCCTCGGTCTTCGCTGTACCGGTCATACCGGAAAGCTTTTCATACATCCGGAAGAGGTTCTGGAACGTGATGGAAGCGAGCGTCTGGCTTTCGTTCTGGATCTCAAGCCCTTCCTTCGCTTCAATCGCCTGGTGCAGACCATCGCTGTAGCGGCGGCCTTTCATCAAACGGCCGGTGAACTGGTCGACGATGACCACTTCGCCTTCCTCCACCACGTAATCCGTGTCACGCTGCATCGACGTGTGAGCCTTCAGCGCCTGGTTGATATGGTGGATGAGCGATACGTTGGAAAGATCAAACAGGTTTTCAATCTTGAAGAAACGCTCGGCCTTGTTGATACCTTCTTCTGTGAGCTGGACGTTTTTCGTTTTCTCATCATACGTAAAGTCCTCTTCACGGGCAAGGAGACGGACAAACGAATTGGCCCCGACATAAAGATCGGCGGATTTTGACGCGGAACCGGAAATGATCAACGGTGTACGCGCCTCATCAATTAAGATCGAATCGACTTCGTCAATAATGGCATAGTGCAGCGGCCGCTGGACCATCTGCTCCTTATACAGCACCATGTTGTCACGCAGGTAGTCGAAACCGAACTCATTGTTCGTTCCGTACGTGATATCAGCGGCATAGGCTTCCCTTTTCTCATCCTTGGACATGCCGTTGGAGTTCAAACCGACCGTCAGTCCGAGGTATTGATAAAGCTCACCCATATCCGTGGAGTCACGGCTCGCCAGGTAGTCGTTCACGGTAATGATGTGGACGCCTTTGCCTGTGATGGCGTTCAAGTACGCCGGCATGGTGGAGGCAAGGGTTTTACCTTCCCCTGTCTTCATCTCCGCAATGTTCCCTTCATGAAGGGCAATCGCACCCATCAGCTGCACGCGGAACGGGCGCATATTCAACACACGTTTCGAAGCTTCACGGACAACCGCGAAGGCTTCGACTAACATATCATCTAATTTTTCGCCATTTTGATAGCGTTCTTTGAATTCTGCTGTCTTATTCTTTAAATCTTCTTCTGACAATTTCTCAATATCTGATTCCATTGCATCAATATCATCAGCGATCTTTTCCAATCGTTTCAGTTGACGAGTATTGCCGTCGCCAAAGATTTTCTTTAAAGTTCCAAGCATTGCAACCGCTCCTCTATTGATTTCCAATCTTCGGTTGTGTAGTTCAGTCCATCTACTATCATAACACTAAGAGAAGCGGCCTGACAATTCAAGAGCGGGGCTTTAGTCACCGGGGTTTTATGTGGTTGAGGCAGAGGCCGGGGCGGGTTCATTTATGAAGGCCGGCTGCAGCTGGAGCTGTCTTTCGTTCAGTTCTTTTACACGCTTATTGGTGGAGCCGATGATGTGGACGAGCTGGACGATTGTATCTTCCTGTTGTTTTAACCGCTGATCCATCTCATCACAGTTTCTGCAGGTCATCTCATCACCTCCCTGTTGCTTTAGTTATACTACAGGAAGAGGAAGCATGCACATCTGTAAAATAGAGGTTTCAACAGGAATAGGTGGTCGAAAGTGGAGATTTGCTCTGTGGAAAATGCGGGTTTTAAGAGGGAACGGTTCTCCTTTTTTGTTTTCTGGAATTTTTACAAAAAGAAAAGCACCCCTGTCGAAACAGGAATGCTTTTCCTCATTCATTATTCAATTCATTACGTTTCAATTAAACCGTAGCGGCCGTCACGTCGTTTGTATACGATATTTGTTTCATCAGTGTTCGCATTTGTAAAGACGAAGAAGTTGTGGCCGAGCATATCCATTTGAAGGGCCGCTTCTTCACTATCCATCGGTTTCAGGTCAAAGCGCTTCGTTTTCACGATTTCCACATCGAATTCGTCATCCGACTGCATCTGCTCCTGATTGGCTTCGCGCTCTAATTCAGCAAATACGTATTTCGGTGCACCCTCCTGACGGAATCGGCGGTTTACCTTCGTTTTATGCTTACGGATCTGTCTTTCTAATTTATCAACCACAAGGTCGATGGCAGCGTATAAATCTGTATTATGCTCCTCCGCTCGGAGTAGTAGATTTTTCATCGGGATTGTGACCTCGATAGTCTGCTCATCATTATAGACACTTAAATTTACGTGCACCTCTGAGGACGGGGGAGTGTCAAAGTAGCGTTCAAGCTTGCTCACCTTTTTCTCCACATAATCTTTAATAGAATCCGTCACTTCAAGGTTCTCACCACGAATGTTGTACTGTAGCATTAGAAGTGTCCTCCTTTCATCCTTATGTGATATATATTCTATCATACCCATGGCCTTTCCTGCATAAACTTTCTTAAAATTGTGTCATTTTTATGTCGGTATTTGCTGGAATTTGTCCCATGACGAAGAAAACGTGGATGAAACAGGGATGGATTTTGTCTAAATGATAGAGGAACCGCTGTTTCCGTCCTAACTCTACAATAAGAAAAGATAAAAAAAGTCAGCCTGATTCAGGCTGACTTTCACTTTTACAAAACCGTGTTTTCCAAGGACGAACATCCAATCCTCCTCATAAAGACCTCAAAGCGTGGTCTCGGTCACCGCTATTTCAAGCGATTACCAGGTGAGGTAACAAGGAGAGTTCCGTGGTGCCTGCGGGAAAAGCACAAGCCGAAGATCCGCCGGGGCAGGCGTTCTTCCTGTCCAAGTTAGCTGTGGGTGTGCCGCGGCAGGCATCCACCGATAAACGGAACGTGATCGTAATTCTTTCGTGTGGAAAACACAATTCCCATTCACTTTTATTCATAAAGAGCTTCCAACTCCTGTTCCACACTCTCTTCAACAGCGGCTTTACCGCCGAAGATGTTGAAACGGAACATCTCCTGCTCTTTCACATAAGTTTTGATCTCTTCGTTCAGCTCATCCTTCGGTGTCAGAAGAAGCGGCTGGTCGACATCGTTCACAGAGCCTGCAAGAGCATCAGCAAAATGGGATCCTGTCGCAAAGCTCGCTTTCACTCCTCCGACGTTGAAGTGTTCCACTACTGCAAGCGACGTCAGGTAACGATTCTTGCCTGAAATCCGCTCTGCTTCCGGCATCTCAGCGAGTACATCCGAGCTGATGACACCTGTTCCTCCGACAGCGATGCTTTCACCATAGTTTTTCAGGCTTTGCTCTGTCGCTTCCGGAAGTTCATCCTGTTCGGTTAACAGAATCGGCATCCCTTTTCCAGCCGCGATCGGGGCGATAGAAAGCGCGTCCGGGAAATTGCGTCCGTAGGCGACGACCGCTTGATCACTTTCAGGGAGACGGTCCGCAATCGCTGCAGCGGTTTCATAGCGGTTTTTTCCGGAAATGCGGTCGACTTCCATTCCGAGATCATTTTCCAGATACGTTTCTACATCAGCGGAAACAGCGCCTGTTCCGCCAAGAATCGTCACTTTTTCGGTATCAAAGGTGTTCATCACTTGTTCAGTGATCTCAGGAAGCTTGTCCTCCCGCGTCAAAAGGATCGGTGCATCGAGGTGCTCTGCTAATGGAGCACCTGCCAGTGCGTCTGGGAAATCCTCTCCGGTTGCCAGCACAACATTTTCAGATGGGTGACGGTCCGCATCTCCCATTCTTGCTATATTGGCCGCTGTCCAGTAACGGTCGACTCCCCAGATTCTTTCTGCCGATGCGTCCAACAGTTCTGCTCCTGTACCCAGATAGTAGGTGCTGCCATCCGCAAGGTTTGCCTCATCCCACACTTTCATATAATAGACGCCCGGATCTAAAAGATGGGACTCTATGTAACCATATTCATTTCCATTCATGCTGTAAGGTGGCAAAACCTCTCCCTGTTCACTCAGGAGTCTGCCTTGAAACTTCATATCTGTCTTTTCCTCTATATATTCGAATAGATGAAAGGTAAATCTCACCGTTGTATCTCCATTCACTTCTACACGGTAAAAATCCACATCCTCGTCCGAAAATTCGCCGGAAATGTAGGAGCCCAACGGAACTTGTGTGGCATCTTCCCGTCCATCGTTTGGTTCCTCTTCCTCATATGTATTCTGTGCTTCAACTTTTTCTACCTCGATGGGTTCCGCTGCTTCGACGGTTGATGCTTGAAACAGTCCTGCCGCTGCCAGAGCGGTGGCTGCCAGTCCTAACCATTGCTTCATATAACCTCTCCCCTTTTTTTATGTATGGTTCCCCCATGGGATTATATAGGAGATTAGTAGCGAAATCTACCTTCTGACCAAAACAAAAGAAGCACCAGGATCCTGATACTTCTTTACTAGTGGACGATATGATAGGTTGGAAAAGGAAGAGGCATCCCTTTTTCTACTTTTTATGATCCAGATACATGCCGTCATAGGTCGATACGCTTTGGTACGGATTGATATAGCGCTGTTTGCTGGATTTCTGCTTCTTATTATTCCGCATCTGGTTCTTCAAATCCATAAGCAGAAACTCCATTTTCTGATTGATTACCAAGTCCCGCTTCTTCACTTCCTGCACGATCGCTTTTTCTTCATCGGTAGAAGGCTGCGGCAGCTTGGATAACAGCGCCTGGCGTTGTTCCAACAGGTCTTCGATCCGTTCCATCCGCTGAGAGCGCGTCATAGAGGATGAGGGCTGGTGGACCATTTCCTCCAGCTCTTTCGTCCGTGTTAAAAATGTCTGCCACACCATCGTTATGCGTTTCCGCCCTGGGCGTACTGAGCTTTTCTCGTCTGCAGGATAACCTGTTTCCACGTATCGCGGAACTCGACAACGAGCCCTTCCACTTCACCGAGGATCTCTGCATCATTCTTCGTATTCGCTTCAATCAGACGACGGTTCATGTAGTCGTACAGCGGAAGCACCTGTGCACTGATGTCAGTATTCTGGTCCATCGTCACCATCAGTTCCTGGATGATGCGCTGGGCTTTTTGGATGTTCGTATTTTTATTTTCCATATCTTTCTGCTCCATCGCTTTTCCCGCTGCCTTGATGAATTTGATACAGCCGTTGTAGAGCATCAGTGTCAGTTCGCCGGGGGAGGCTGTTTCCACTGAGTTGTTTTGATAGGCTTGAATAGACATCGATTCAACACTCCTTTTTCTAACGTTTATCCAAAGTTCTGCATAATAAAAGCGGACTGGGAGTTCATCTGTGAAATGGCCTTCTCCATCGCGGTAAACTCCCTCCAGTAGCGGTCTTCAATTTGATTCAACCGGTCCTGGAAGCTGTCCATTTCATCATCCAAATCCTCAATCTGCCGGCCGAGCAGGAAATTGTTATCCAGCGTCGTCGCTTTTCCTGCCTTTTGCTCGATCGATTTCACGGTGCTGTCGATCGTCGTTTCCAGACGACGGGCAATACCGGGATTCTCTTCTGTACCCGAAAACAGCTGATAGACCGATTCCGGGTCGTTGCGAAGGGCATTCTTCAAATCGTCCTCGTCGACGATGAGCTTACCGCCGTCACGGTAGTTGGAGGAGGATGTGATGCCGATCTGCGACAGCATGGAAAACGCTCCGTCTGTCTGAACAGGGGTGTACCAGTTTTCCCGCATTTTGCTGAGCGCTCCAGAAACAGCGGCATCATTCCGGAGCATCCCGCTCTTCGCCTGCTCTTCCCACAGCTCGATTTCCTTCTCTTCCATATCCTCTTTCTGTTCGGCGGTCAGTGGTGGGTAATCTCGGTTTTTCTTCTCCTGTACCTTCCCGTTCAAATCCTCAATGATCTGATTGTATTTATCGACGAATTTGACAATCTTATCAAACGCATCATCCACATTGTTGGTCACATTGACCTTGACGTTGCCGTCGGTCACTTCGTTGAAGGTGAAGTTCACACCATTCAACGTGTAGTTATTGGTCTTAGAGGAAATTTCCAGTCCGTTGTTATAGGTGAACTTCGCATCCTGTCCGCCTTTTTCATTCAGCTTCCACGAGCCGGAGGAGTTATCCCCATTCTTAATGCCAAGGGTCGTAGACAGAAACGGGGCACTTCCATCAAAACCAATTTCCGCCCCGAGAAATTCACGATCATCCTGATTGAAGTTACCGGTTACGGTTCGTTCAAGCATCACTTTATCCGCACTTTTATCATAAAACGCACGGACACCGAGATCAGACTTGCTGATTTCAGAGAGAACGTCATTCAGTGACTTATCTCCGGTCACTTCGAACGCCTTCGTATTTTTTGAGCCGTCTTCATTATACGTCGTTATCGAAAATGTCCCGCCAAGCGTCAGGCCATTGTTGAAGCTGTTCTGCTGGCTGCTTAACGAAGCGTTCGGATCCAAAGACGAACCATCTTTTGTAATCTTTTCTTCACTGTAGTTGTAGGCAGCCGTCGCCAGCTGTTCGACGCTCAGCGTATAATCGCCGTTTCCAGCGGAGGAATTGGCTGTTGCAGAAACGGCTGAGCTGGAAGAGGTTGCTGTTTTGGAATTGAATGTTGACTGCAGCTTCATATTAAAGGCCATATCATCAAGTTCCTTCAACTGCTTGTTCACATCACGGTACGAATCCCGCTGCCATGTGAGCCATTCCTTATCCTGCTCCATTTTGTTTAACGGCTGCTTCTCCGCAGTCATCAGATCCTTGACGATACCGTCTATATCCATCCCGGAAGCCAGGCCTCCGATCCGCATATCACTCATGATTTCACCTTCTTATATTTTATGGCCGGCCATAATGCCGATCGATTCCGCAATCTTCCCTGAGCTTACCGTGGAACTGGTAGGGCAGGGAGGTTTGTAACGATTGGAAACTAACATTCAAGCTGTCCGTCAGCTTTTCTTTTTATATCGGAGCATTATGAGGATGTTGAAGTGGAAATGAAAAAGAGACTCCAGCAATACTGAAGTCTCTTGAAATATGAATATTAACGTAGAAGCTGCAAAACTCCCTGTGGCTGTTGGTTTGCCTGTGCAAGCATAGCCTGAGAAGCTTGAGCAAGAATAGAGTTCTTTGTTTGGTTCATCATTTCCTTCGCCATCGTGCGAACATTTACTTTCATAAATGACCAGACTATCTCTTCACCCTTTTTTATCAAAAGGGGTCGGGCACTTCGGATTCACAATGCTGATGATACATTGTTTCACCTATGGATTTCATCATCCTGGCATTTGCTTTAGATGGTTTATCCTAGTCGTTGAACCTTCTCCACTCTTTCGAGACAGGAGCTTGGCTGCTGATTGCCCAATCTTTCCTTTTGTTAACCTTCACGCTTATCGTTTCCAATTACGTTGTGGTAAGAAAAGTTCTCAGGGGTTTCCAGCAATTCACCCGATTATGATCACTGACCGTTACCAGTCAGGACGACTGTGCTTGTCACTGCTTAAGCAGCTATAGCATAATCTACGTCACGGATACGAGATTCCGCAGCAGTTAAGTTTTCACTTGAAGTATCTATATTATTAATGGCATAGTCTAAACGGTTTTGATATGAACCTAAGTTAGACCTTTCAGCGGATACTGTTTTAATTGCAGTGTCTATCGTAGAAATCGCCCCAGTAGCATTGGCAGCTGTTGAACTAATATCAATTGCGCCATCACCTTCAGTATCTCCAGCAGCTATACTAAGACCTGTTCCACCAGTCATATTACCAACAGTTAATGTAATTTGTTGACTTGCATTTGCACCTACCTGAAATGCAAATGTGCCATCTGTGTTAGGTCCACCTGCTCCAGTTAATAAATCTTGACCATTGAATTGTGTATCCTTAGCAATACGATTAATATCCTTTGCTAATTGATCCGCTTCACCTTGGATAGCAGTTCTGTCCTCAGTAGTATTAGTGTCATTTGAAGCCTGAACAGCTAATTCACGCATGCGTTGAAGCATAGAATGTGTTTCATTTAATGCACCCTCGGCTGTTTGGATTAATGAAATTCCATCTTGTGCATTACGAGAACCTTGCTCTAAACCTCTAATCTGTCCGCGCATCTTTTCAGAGATGGATAAACCAGCAGCATCGTCTCCCGCTTTGTTAATACGAAGACCAGAAGAAAGCTTTTCCATTGAAGATTGCTGCGCATTGTTCGCAGAACCCAGCTGACGATAAGTATTCAAAGCCGCGATATTGTGATTAATTCTCATGTTACAAATTCCTCCTTGAAATGGTTGACTTCACGTCCTTGTGAAATCCATTAGAATACATACAAAAAGCCGGCCGACTTATGTAATGCTTTTACATTACTTATATCGACCGACTTTGCCTACTGTTAACGTTTCTTTTCACTTTTTCAGCAGATCCAGTAAATTTTTTGAAAGCGTAGAGGCTTCCTTATTCTCCTCTTCAATGCTGACATACACTTCCTTGCGGTGGATATCGATATGACGGGGCGCCTCGATGCCGAGCTTCACCTGTCCGCCTTCAATGGAAACGACTTTAATTTCGATGTCATCGCCGATTTTGATCGATTCCCCGGACTTCCGGTTAAGGACGAGCATCAGCTTCACCGCCTTTATCCTCTGTCAAAAGAAGCTGCCGTCTTTGGTAGCGATCTTCTTTCAGAATGACCTGCTTCGCCTTTTTGTTATGGACGTTCACAACAATCGGGGCTTTCAAGTTGATTGTTGAGGCTTTGAAAGGCTCTTTTAATGTGAGCACGCTGTAGACGGCTGCATCATCCGGACCATTCAAGCCCAGCTCTTCAACAACCGCGTCTTCGATATGGAACTCATAATCCGCAAAGAACAGGTACGGATTGGTGACGATGAGCGCCACCTCGGCTTTGTCCAAGGACTGCAGCGCATAGTATACACCAGCTTCATCCACAGGCAGCAGCACATATGTATGATCATCTTCAAATCCCGGCAGCCCGTGCTTGAAGGTGAGGAGATCCTTTTCCTCTACAGCAAGTTCACCGAAATGCTTTGTATTGATATTCATATCCATTCTCCTTTTACACTTTCCAGTCGACCTGTACGTCCGGATACTGTTCTAACTGAAATCTCACCTTTCCAGGCTGATACGTATGCTGTGGTTTCTGCCGCTGTGCCTGGATCTCCGGCTTCTGCGGCTCTACGTCTATGTCTACAGGCGCGGCCTCATACGAGACATCAACAAGGTCATATGCAGGCAGTCCTCCCGGCGCAAACGTAAAGTCCAGCTTGGCATTTTCCGCCCCATGAGAAGCAATCGGGTTTCCGCCATCTTCGATTTTCATCAGCTCATCGCCTTCACGCGCCATCCGGGCGATGCCTTCCAACAGCAACTGCCGGCCATCAGCGGCAAGCTCATCACTCCGCTTCGCCACGCTTTTCAAATCAATATTGTTCCACGCCTTCGTCTGGTCGATCGTCAGTTTTCCAGGACGCTGCCGGATATGCATTTCCGCCGCCGGCTGCTGGATGGACAAATCGGCTTTCGGCTGACGGATCGTCTGCCGGGGGGCTTCCACCTGATGACCGAGCCGTGCCTGAGTCGTCTGCACCTGGAGCTTTGGTATGTTCATAAGGAAGCTCTCCTTTTCATAAAAAAGCAGGCTGTCCCTTCACAGGGAGCAGCCTACCTTAGAAAGTCCATCAGCGTCGGCTGGATAATGCGCGACCCGGCACCGAGGGCGGCCCTGTGGATCGTTTCCTGTGTTTTTAAATCCATGATGACTTTTTCAATGTCGGCATCTTCATTATCGGAAACAAGCTTGGAGGCTGATACCTCCTGAGTGGCCAGGCGGTCCTCGATCAGCTCGATCCGGTTCATCCGCGCGCCGAGGTCGGCCCGCTCATTGACGATATTGTTGATATGACCATCGAATTTACCGAGAAATTCTTCAAGGTCTGTTCCACTTTCCAAAGCATTGGCGAAGCTTTCAAGATCGTTGAATAAATCTTCATTGAACACATTTCCGGCGTTCACGTTCGTCTGAATCCGGACACCGTCCGACACTTCAATCATGACCGGACTTGCGCTTTGATTGATCGTAAAAACCGCATTGTCCATATTGACCGGTGCGGCTGTCGTATTGGTCCCGTTAAAGATGTACTTACCGTTCACCTTCGTGTTGGCAATGCTTCCGACATGCTCCTTCAACTGACGGATTTCTTTTGCAATGTTGGCAAGCTGTTCTCCTTCATACGTGCCGTTACTTGCCTGAACCGTCAGCTCTCGCACACGCTGCATCGCCTGTGTGGCTTCATTCATCGAAGAATCACTGCTGTCCATCCAGTTATGCACTTCACTGATGTTCCGCTTATACTGCTCGACGCCGGAAAGCTGGGAGCGGTAATTCATGCCCTTCATCGCAGTAACAGGGTCCTGGGAGGCGCGGGTGATCTTCTTCCCGGTCGCCAGCTGATCCTGATAGGTGCCCATATTTTCATAGCTGCTGCTTAAATTACGAAGCATATTGCCCGCTGACATCGATTGAGTTACGCGCATAGGTTATCCTCCCTTCTTAGACGCCCATCCGGTTAATGATGGTATCGAGCATTTCATCAATGACCGTTATGTTACGGGCGGCCGCATTATAGGCGTGCTGATATTTGATCATATTGGCCATTTCCTCATCGAGGGAGACAGAGCTGACCGACTGCCGCTGCTCCTCTACAGAAGCCTTCAGGGTGCCGGCATTCTTCGACATCCGCTCCGCTTCCTGCGTTTCCACGGCCATCGTTCCAATGATGGATTCATAAAAATGGGAGAGGGACGCTTCCTCACCGAAAAGAGCGTTGCTATCGTTCTTCACTTCAGCAAGATTCCGGGCGTTTTCCCCGTTCCCTGCCTCATTCGTCACGGCTGCTGCAATGCTGTCACCGTCTGCTTTGATTTCATCTGTTAGATCAAGCGTACCTGCAATGCCTTCCACGACGCCGTCATCGTCTGCCTGTGACATATCGATATCGAAAAACTTCGGGACAGCCGTTCCGTTATTGATGCTGTTCAAGGACTCCCCGTTTTGATGAACCGTATTGAATGCATCCGCAAAGCCTGTGGCCATCCGGTCTAAATCTGATAGCATGCTTTCGTAGCTGCCCTTTTTCTCTCCGGCTTCCACAAACCCACCCGATTCGATTAAGCCTTTCAATTTCCCGGGTGAAGAAAATTCCTCAATCGTGTAAGAGCTCCCCCCTACCGTTATTCCTGCAGCGAGAGCACTGCCTGCCTCATAGGTGACCTCCAGTTTATTCACACCGCCACCGATGGTCCCGTCTACAAGTGTGGCCGGCGGAGACAAGGCTTTCCCGTCCTGATTGACTAAGGAAATCGTCGCTCTTCCCATAGCCAGGGGACTCGCGGAGGGGGATGTATCTTCATAGCTCACTTGGACGGTGACGTGCTCGGAAAGCTGGTCGATCAAGCGGTCACGCTCATCATATAAATCATTCGGGACCATCCCGTGAGGCTCGACCTCACTGATCTGCTCATTGATGTTATGAACCTGATTGGCGATGGAATGGATCGACTTTTCTGTAACGCCCACTTCCCTTTGAACATCCTTCTGCATCGTTTGGATCGTGTTGGAAAGATAGTTGAACGTATCCGCCACCGCCTGGCCGCGCTGCCGGACGACAGAACGGGCGCCGGAATCCTCCGGGTTGACGGACAAATCCTGCAGGGCTCCCCAGAAACGATCCATCGTGCTGGACAAGCCGTCTTCAGAAGGCTCGTTCATGACACTTTCCAGACGCGCAAGGGCGTCCGACCGCGAATCATAATAGCCCGCTTTACCAGCTTCCCCGCGGTACTGTTGATCAAGAAAACCGACACGTACACGCTCAATGGAAGCCGCCTGCACACCGCTTCCCATCTGACCGGGAATTTCCGGACGGTTTCTTGAGGCGGCAGGGTAAGGACCGGTCTGCTCGAAATTGACGCGCTGCCTCGTATATCCTTCGGTGTTGGCGTTGGCGATATTATGGGAGGTTGTATATAAGGCCGCCTGCTGGGTAAACAAGCCGCGTTTAGCTGTTTCAAGCCCGTGAAACGTAGATGTCATAAGTGCTGCTCCTCTGTTTAAGCTTTTGAATCAAACAGGGAGCGCTTCGGAGCTTCCTGCCTTTGATTTCCGTAATTCATCGACTGGATGGACGGCTCCAGTGTATTCAGAGACAGATGGATAAACTGCATCGACTGTTGGATGAGCTCAGCATTCAAAGCCTCCTGCTGCTTCAAGTCGGATAGAACGAAGATGAGCGCTTCATACACCCGCTGCAGCTCCTCTTTTTCCTCTCCCGAAAGAAGCTCGAGCATGGCTGAAACGGTCTGTTCCTGTCCGGTATATCCCTGCTCTTCAAACCACTCAGCCGCCGCTTCCGCCCGCTGCTTTTCGATCTGCTTCACCGCCTGGACATGCTTCCGCTCCTTCTGCAGCAGCTTCTGCATCTCTTCGATGCCGTTGTGCTTCAAAGCCTCTGTTTTTGCCTGTGATACCGTAAGCAGGCTCTTATGCAGCTGAGTCAGTTTGTTCATTAAAATTGTCATCGTATCGATTGTCATGGTGATGCTCCTTTATTCCTTGTTTGAAAAGAAATCGATCATCTTTTTCGCTGATGTTCCGGCATCCACCTGATAATTCCCTGTATTTACATCATGCTTGATTTGTTCGACAAGCTTTTGACGCATTGGAGACACCGAATCATTCTCCTGCATCTGCTTCGCCTGCGGGGAGATTTCCAGCTTATCCTTCGCCTGATGGGTCCTGGCTTCCGTCTGCTGATTCAGCTGCTTTTGATAGGGGTTCATCTGGGTATGATGCGGTCGATTGATTTTCATTAGGTACACCTCACTTACATGTCCGTTATCTTATAGTTTGTATATCGGAAAAGGAACCGTTCCATCCATCATTCAAATGAATCATATTCAGATGAGTAATAAGTCTTAGCCTTTGGTTTCTCCTGTTCTTTGATCCGATCAGCAAACTGCTGATTTCGTTCAAGCTGCTTTAGGTTCTGACCAAATTCCTCTGTGCAGGACCCGCAGATCCGCCCTTCCTGAATAGGTGCTCCACACTTCTCACAGCCGTAATCCAATGAAGGGAACTGTGAAGGATGCAGCCTTTTCTGTTTGACGAATGCACGGATCTGCTTTTCCGGAACGCCGGTTTTCGCCTCCATTTCATTCACGGAAGCCGTACGGTTGGATTTTTTCCGTAAAAAACCATACACCGTCTGAAAGTCCTGCTCTTCTTTTTTTACACATGTCTGGCAGATGGCCGCCGTCCCTTTCATGAATACCGCATGACATCGCGGGCAGTTCGCTAATTCTCCCATGTCGATGGTCCTCCTTGTACGCTCTTTCTTATTATATCGGCTGGAAAATAAGAACCAAAAGTCTTATAGACAGATTCATCGAAAAATTGTAAATGACCGCACCCGGGGGCATCCGTTTTCTTTCAACAGCGAAGCCATGTGCCGGACCGTCCTTCCTGTCGTATAAATATCGTCAACGATGATGACCGGCTGATTTGTCGGTTTGATCAGGGAAAATGGATTCTCCGCCTCCATCCTCGCCCTCCTCGTCCGCTTGGACTGCTTTTCCCCGTGGATGCGTTCAAACAGATGAGCCGGGTCTTTTCCGACCATCCTGATCAAGGCTTCGGATTGATTAAAGCCGCGCTCCTTTCCGCGCTCCAGGCTCAAAGGAACACAGACAGCCAGATAATCCTCCAGGTTCAACAGCTTCCATTTCTCTTTCATGGCCGCTTCAAGCGCTTCAACAGCAGCGTAATCGCCGCGGTATTTCCATTTCGCGACGAAGTCTTTGGCAAAAGCATTGTACGTCAATACGGAATGGTTTTGATCAAGGACACCGGGGAGCATCTCTTCCCAGCGGGTGCAGTCACCGCAGCGCCCTTTCCCCGGCCTTGAGCACATCGGACAGCATTCATCAGAAATCCGTTCAAATCCTTCCTCACACGTCACGCAGATTTTCTTTTCGATGCCGGGCAGCAGGAAGTTTGTCCAGTTCACTTCCGGTACGATAGGGGAAAAGCAGAGATAACAGTTCACAGCTTCTGCCCCAGTTTGTTCATCTTTTTCACAGCTTCCACCGCATCCAGCATCTCATCCGTTTTGCCAATGTGGTAAAAACGCACATCACCGTCCGGATCGTCAGCGCTTCTCCCCGCGCGCCCGGCAATCTGCACAAGAGCGGCTTCATCAAAAACGACATGACCGGCATCAATAACGTAGACATCAACCGAGGGAAACGTAACACCGCGCTCTAAAATCGTCGTTGTCACGAGGATTCGGTACTCTTTATTGCGGAAGCTCTGGATTTTTTCTGCCCGGTGATCGTCTTCGGCATGGACCGACTTCACCTCATACCCTGCTTCTTTTAAAAAAGAAGCGATCTCTTCGGCCTTTTTGATGGAAGGAAGAAAAAGAAGCAGCTGCCTGGCTGTTGTCTGCTGGGCCGCGATGGTTCTCAAGAGATGGGCCGGGAGCTGCCCTTTGTTTAAAGAGCGGTGCAGCATGGGAGTCAGCTTTAATGCAGGAACAGGGAGAGGATGGCCGTGGAAGCGCCTCGGAATAAATGTGACGGGGAGCGATTTTTGACGGAGCCGCCGCTTCTGTTCTTTTCTCGGTGTCGCGGTTAAATAAATGATGGCGGCATCAGGCTTTGCGGCCCTTTTGGCTGCAAAATGAAG
This sequence comes from Halobacillus litoralis, assembly GCF_009856355.1. GTDB lineage: Bacteria > Bacillota > Bacilli > Bacillales > Halobacillaceae > Halobacillus > Halobacillus litoralis_B. The sequence continues at coordinate 44,451 of NZ_WMEW01000001.1, forward strand.
CGTGGGATCGTTGTGAAAAGGAAAGGCATCCACCTCATCGATGATGAGCACATCAAACGCATGCGCATATCGGAACAGCTGATGGGTAGTGGCAATGACAAAAGGGGCCCGCCCGTTTTTGTCGGGACTATCACCGTACAAAGCCGCTGTATCGACCTCAGGAAAAGCCTTCTGCAACCTGGGCTGCAGCTCCCGGACAACATCGGTTCTTGGTGTGGCGAGGCAGATTCGTTTACCGGTTTCCAGTGCTTTTGTAATCGCAGGAAAAAGGACTTCCGTTTTCCCTGCCCCGCAGACCGCCCACACAAGATGCTCTCCGGAGCCTTTTTGAACCTGTGCGGTAAGATCATCGGCCGCCCGCTGCTGGCCGGGAGTCAGCGTCCCCTTCCATGCGCACGGATCCTCATATACAGGCCATTGGACGTTTGCGCTTCCTATATACAATGGCTCACATTCCAATACACGTCCCATTTGGATGCAGTTCCGGCAGTACACACAGGTCTTCCCACAGGTTTGATGGGGAAGCTCAGCAAAAAGGTGGGCCTGCGTGTTCCCGCAGCGGCGGCAGCAGGTTTGAAACAGGTGCTGTTCCATGCTTTCTGTTTTCGTTATGATTCTTTCTGACAACAACATCTGGAGGTCTTTTTCACTGTAGGGGATTTCGTGCTGGAGGAGAAGTTTCCCGGCGAGATCAAGATGGGAATGAGGAACAGGGTTGGAGGGGATCCAGGAAAAATTCTGAGGTTTCTTTCGTTGAAAATACGAGAGCACAGCGTCACCTTCCCTTAGAATAATAGAGCCTGCCTGAGTCTCACAGACAGGCTCATATTCTCAGGACTGACGATACCAGCCAAGGCCGATCGCACCCTCACCAAGATGGGTGCCGATGACAGGGCCAAAGTAGCTCAAGGTCACTTCGACATTGGAGTGCCGGGCTTCGATTTCCTTTTTCAATTCTGCGGCCTCAGCCGGACGGTTGGCGTGAATCAAGGTTGCTTGGTATTCGCCGCCCTCTTCCACCGATTCGGCAAGCAGGGAGAGGATTCGTTTCAGCGCTTTTTTACGTGTGCGGATTTTTTCGAAGGGAACGATTTTCGTATCCACAAAGTGCAGCACCGGCTTCACCTGCAGCAGGCTGCCGACGAATGCCTGCGCTCCATTCAAACGGCCGCCCCGCTGCAGGTGGGACAAATCGTCCACCATGAAGTAGGCGTGCATCGTCTCCTTCATTTTCTTCAGACGGGACAAAATTTCTTCAGGACCCGCTCCGCGCTCTGCCATATCTGAAGCTTCCAGTGCATAAAAGCCCTGCATGTGGCAGCTGATTTCTGAATCAAACACATGGACATCAATATCATCGACCATGTCACCGGCGGTCATCATCGCCTGGCAGGTGCCGGATATTCCGCTTGACAAGTGAATGGAAATGACAGCGTCATAGTCCTGGGCGAGCTCCTCGAGCTTCTGTGTCATGATGCCGATTGAGGGCTGGGAGGTTTTTGGAAGCTTCCCGTCCTCCTTGACCATGTCATAAAAATCATCAGCGTTTATATCAATCTCTTCTTGATAGGATTCTTCCCCGAAGATGACGTTCAAGGGGACCATATGTATATGATGGGCTTGTCTTACTTGTTTCGGAAGGTAAGCCGTACTGTCCGTTATGATTGCTGTTTTCATCCGACCCAGCTCCTTATAAAAAAATTCCTCTATGATTATATGTACGATATCTTTCTTTTTTCTCCTCCCCTATTTTACATGAAGGCCGTTTCCATTGCACCAACAAACTGTAGAGGCGTCCAATGTCAGAGGCTGCCATTCCACCTTTGGGACTACGTTGATAAAGTGATAGAAGTTATTTTTGTTTCCCGTCACAAACAACATTAGATAGACAGCTGTCAGCCTGGATAGGAGCATTTCTTTTAATTATTGCGGTTTTCTTTCACTTTACAAAGCAGGGAAGGCAGGGGAATGGCGAGACTCCTGCGGTATAAACATGTTAGGTGAGATCCCGGAAGGCGAAGCCTGAGGAAGCTCACCACATGACCGCGGAAAGCGAGTGATTCCCCAGCCTCCCTACTCCAATTTTTGCAAAGGAAACCATCCATTCAACCAAAGAAAAAAGCTGTCCGGAGGTTCCGGACAGCTTGAGTAAGGAGCAAATCTGCCGTTAAATGACTTCCACCCAGCCGTTTTTAATGGCCGTGACAACCGCCTGCGTACGGTCATTCACATTCATTTTCTGTAAAATATTGCTGACATGGTTTTTAACGGTCTTTTCACTGATGTATAACGCTTCTGCTACACCGCGGTTGCTGTTACCGTCCGCCAACAGCTGCAGCACTTCGCATTCGCGGCGGGTAAGCAGATGAAGCGGTTTGCGGTATTCGATCGTACGATAGCCGCTGCTTCCCTTGCTTTCTGACAAACGGCGGTATTCCGCTACTAGATTGTGCGTTACCTTCGGATGCAGATAAGAACCTCCCGCGCCGACGACTTTGATGGCATCGATGAGCGCATCGGAGTCCATTTCCTTCAACAGGTACCCCTGTGCCCCTGTTTTCAAGGCGTGGGTGACATAGTTCTCGTCATCGTGAATGGACAGGATGATGACCTTCATTTCAGGATAACGCTTCGTAATTTCTGCTGTCGCTTCTACGCCGTTCATGCTTGGCATGTTGATGTCCATCAGCACAACATCCGGCAGATGTTCCTCGACGATCCGCAGTGCTGCATCCCCGTCATCACCTTCGGCTACAACTTCAAAACTGGATTCGAAGTCGAGGATTCTTTTTACGCCCTCCCTGAACAATTTATGGTCGTCAATCAATACGATTCTGGTCGTCATGGTCATTTCCTCCTGTTTCTCTTACATAGAATGGTTTTTTAGTTCCCCTAACCTATTCTTTGTTCTCTCTCTATCTCTTTTTATGTTTGTTTGTAAATGACACCCTAATCCTGCTTTCTATTATAAACGATTCAAGTCCATTTACATAGTTTTTCGCGAAATTATCAATTTAACGGCAGGTGAATTGTGACTATCGTCCCTTCACCGATGCTGGAATCGATGTTCAGCTCTCCTTCGAGCATCTCGACACGTTCCCGCATCCCCATCAGGCCGAACGATTTTTCCTTCTTATTATTCAAATCGAATCCTTTCCCGTTGTCCTTGACGATGATCATTGCACTGGTGGACATGATCTCCACTTTCACTTTGATTTCTTCCGCTTCTGCGTGCTTCACCGCATTCTGGACGGCTTCCTGCACGAGACGGAACAATGCGACTTCATATTTGGACTCCAGCCTTCCCTCTTTGCCGAAAGGGGCGAAAGTGATGGTCAGTCCTTCCGTATAATCCTGGACGGTTGCCAGGTACTTTTTCAATGTAGGAATTAAACCGAGGTCATCAAGGGCCATTGGACGGAGATCATAAATGATCCGCCGTACTTCATAAAGGGCCGACCGGACGAGCGAGCGGACACTTTGTACTTCCTGCATCGCATCCTCGATGCCGCGGGCTCTGTATGTTCTCTCCACAAGGTCGGAGCGGAGCATGACGTTGGCAAGCATCTGTGCCGGACCATCGTGGATTTCCCTGGATAAGCGGCGGCGTTCTTCTTCCTGTGCTTCAATGATCTGAAGACCGAACTGCTGCTTCTCTTTCGCTGTCTCCAAGGCATCACTGACGTGTTTGAAGTCTTCCGTTAAGTAATTTAATACGACGGATATTTTTCCGCCCAGCGCTTCCGCACGTCCGATCGTTTCCTCAAGCTGACGGAGTCTGCGCTCAAGGTCGTCCCTCCGGCAGCGCAGCTGTTTCTCTTTTTCTCTTTTCATCGAGAGTTCCATCTGCAGGGCGTGGGTTTTTTCATAGACTTCGCGGATTTCTTCCTCTGAATATTTCTGGAACTGACGGCTCACTTCAGATAAACGCTTGCGCGAGAAACGAACCTTCTGATCCAATTGATCGCCTTCTTCAATATAGGCAGTCACCAGCTTTTTCGTTTCCTGAAGCTCATTGTACAGCTTTTCATATTCCTGACGGGACCCTTCACCAATCTCAAAGATTTCGTCTTTGCTGTTGGTAACGGTATCCACCATCTCATCAATAATATGGTCAAGGGCTATGTCCCCTGTTTTCTGTTCGCTCATCACAAGTCCCTCCATCAATATTCACATAATCATTCGTAAGTCCCATGTCCATTTATGGGGGTTATGTACAACTTTTCATCCATCATCCTACTATTTGTATGGTTTGCCCATTTCAAACCCCCTCGATATAATAAAAGCTTAGGAGGTTTTCAACGATGCTGGAAAGTTATTATACCGTAAAACCTGAGGGTTCTGAAGAAATCACCATACAGAAATCCCGCTTCATCGGCTATGTGAAGCGGTGTGAAACAGAAGAAGAGGCTCAGGCTTTTATTCAGGAAATTAAAAAGAAACACAATGATGCCACCCATAACTGCTCTGCTTACATGATTGGAGAGCACGATCTCATCCAGAAGGCGAATGACGACGGAGAGCCGAGTGGAACGGCCGGTGTACCGATGCTTGAGGTATTGAAAAAACGCGGTTTAAAGGATACGGCCGTAGTTGTCACCCGTTACTTCGGCGGCATTAAACTGGGGGCCGGCGGGCTCATCCGGGCGTATGGATCGACCGCTTCCGAAGCAATCAATACGACCGGTGTCGTCAAACGGCAGCTGATGCAGGAAATCAAGGTGAAAATCGACTATACCCTGCTCGGAAAAGTGGAAAATGAAGTAAGAAATTCGACTTATACACTCGAAACGGTTAATTACCTCGAAAATGTGGAATTAATAATATACGTAGAAAGCGGACTGGAAGAGGAATTCGAATCTTGGATGGTCGATTTGACGAGCGGTCAGGCCGCTATCACAAGAGGCGGAACCTCCTACGTAGAATTTGACGTCACACCGGAGTAAAGGAGTTTATTGACGCATGAAGCTGAAAAAGCTGACCATCTTCCTGTGGACAGCGGCTTTCCTCGTGCTTGCCGGGATTGGTGCGGCGGCCGGCTACGCGGTTTATTTAACCGATCAGGTGAAAGAGACCGCCACCGAATCCCATGAAGAGCTGGACCGCGGCGGCATGTCGGATAAACGCGTGGAAGAAGTGAATCCCGCCAAAGACCATACGTCTGTATTGTTCATCGGCATTGATGACAGTGAAAAGCGGACAGGTCAGGAAGAACTGCCCGCACGTTCAGATGCTCTCGTCCTTGCAACATTCAACCAGGATGATAAATCGATCAAGATGTTGAATATCCCACGGGACTCCCTCACCTATATCCCTGAAGTCGGTTATGAGGACAAAATCGCTCATGCCCACGCATTCGGCGGTGTGGACGCCACCGTTCAAACAGTTGAACAGCTGCTTGATGTCCCTGTTGATTATTATGTCCGGTTGAACTTCAATTCATTTGTGGATGTTGTCGATGCCATCGGAGGAATCTCTTATGACGTCCCTTTTGACATCACAGAGCAGAACAGTTCGGATACGGCAGGAGCTGTAGAACTTGAAGAAGGCTACCAGACCATTAACGGGGAAGAAGCTCTGGCCCTGGCAAGGACACGGAAGTATGACAGCGACCTTGCCAGAGGCGACCGGCAGATGAAACTGATTCAGCAGATCTTCGATGAAACGATGTCCACCAAAGGATTGAACAACTTTGACGATATCCTCGCCTCTGTGAGCAGCAATATGAAAACGAACCTGACGTTTGATGAGATGATCTCGTTCAAAGATTATTTCCTCCAGAAGGATGGATTTACGTTTGATAAAATGCAGCTGGGAGGAGAAGGAGGCTTTACCGGACACGGCTGGTATTACCAGGTGAATGACGAAGAGCTTACCGCAGCCTCTCAAACGCTTAAGGATCACTTGAATTTATCCAATCCTCTCGCCAAAGACGATGAGATGGACAACTTTTCCAACGGAGACGAAAATAATAATTCCATGTGAAAAAGAGGGCTGTCCCTGGTCAAGCCAAGGACAGCCCTTTTCTTCACTCCAGCATTGTCCCAAAGCGGAGCCGGATGGGACAACGGCAGAAACATCGCAGGATCATGAGGAAGGTAAGATCACGCCATTTATGAACGACTCCATAAAAAACAGGAGGCTGATCATCCAGCCTCCTGTTTTTCACCTCCGGGTTCGAGTACCGCGGATCATATTCAAAATCGGCTTATAGTCTTTACCAATCAATCCTGTAATCTCCACAATCATTTCAATCATTAAAGCGAGGAGAGCGACGACAAGAACCGCTCCGTACAACGTTGCCTGTGAGAAAATGACAGCAGCGAGACTGAACAAAGCACTTACGGCATAAATCATCAGTACAGATTCCGGATGACTGTAACCGAGATTCAGCAGACAGTGATGGAGGTGCGACTTATCCGGTGCCGACAGCGGTTTCCGCTGAATGACACGGCGGACGATCGCAAAGAGCGTGTCCGAAATCGGAACACCTAAAATGATGACCGGAATGACTAAAGAAAATAACGTAACGTTCTTGAATCCGAGTAAGGACAGCACACTGATCATAAAGCCCAGGAACAGCGCCCCTGTATCCCCCATGAAGATTTTTGCAGGGTAGAAATTGTAGACGAGGAAGCCGAGTGTGCTTCCAAGCATCATCAAGCCGGCAAAGACGACAAAGACATTCCCCATGGTAATCGCCATGCCGGAAATGGTTAACAGCGCAATGGCTGACACACCTGCAGCCAGGCCGTCCAGACCATCAATCAGATTGATGGCATTGGTAATCGCAATGATCCAGACAATCGTCAGCGGAATGCTGAAATACCCCAGCTCCAGTTCTCCGCCGAACGGCAGGTTGATGAACTCCACCTGCACACCGCCGATGACGACGACACCTGCCGCAAACAGCTGTCCGGCCAGCTTCATTTTTGCGGACAGCTCTCTCAAGTCATCCAGTACACCTGTCACGATGATAATGGTCCCGCCGAGCAGGACCGGCCAGGTTAAATCACTTTCCGGAAAAAAGAAAACAATGCCTGACGCAAAGCTTAAATATATTGCTAAACCGCCGAGACGCGGCATCACATTTTTATGCACTTTCCGGTGGTTCGGCTGATCCGTCGCACCGATTTTAATTGCTGCCCTCTTGACCAGCGGCGTAATCGCCAGCGATAGGATCAGGCAGAACAGCAAGGCCTTATACTCCATAAAGACCCTCCTCAGGTTTATTATATCCTCTCCGGTACATTGTAAGCTGATCGATAATTTCCATCTGTTGTGTTCATACTAAGGGCTGTAATCGAGAAAATTATATCACAGGAATATGGGGGGCAATGTAACGATTTCTTAAATTCCGTTAGCCTATTTCTGCAGAAGTCAAACCTTACAGCTGTGTTTTTCATCACAAACCCCACTATATCAACAGATTGTGTCATAGGAATAACTGGTTTTTAACAATCACATTTCATTTTTTTCGGTTTTCTGACTATTTATTTATAGAGGGTTTTTTGTTTACACCTTCGTTTGGGTTTGTCTAAAATAGGGAAGTTATCTTTGACATCTAACTAGGAGGACTCATTCGTTTATGGCAACTAGAGAACGAAGAAAATTAGAAAAGACGTTAAAACCCCACTGGGTGTGGGCCATCGCCTTTGGTTCAGCAATTGGCTGGGGCGCTTTTGTACTCCCTACAGACTGGATTGGTCAGGCCGGCCCTGTCGGTGTAGTTCTCGGCCTTTTACTCGGCGCCGCTCTTATGATGATTATCGGCGTCAGCTATGGATTTTTGATTGAAAAATTCCCTGTTACGGGTGGTGAATTCGCCTACGCCTATATTGGATTCGGCCGGCGGTTCGCTTTTATGGCTGGTTGGTTTTTAACCCTCGGCTATATTTGTATTGTTGCATTAAATGCCTCAGCTCTCGCGCTGCTGGCTAAATTCCTTTTCCCTGATTTTGTACAGACAGGGAATATGTACACGGTGGCGGGCTATGACGTTTCCATTATCCAGATTGCCATCGCATCTCTTGCCCTTATTGTTTTTGCTCTGCTGAATATCCGCGGTGCCAGTTTTTCCGGTCAGACACAATTCGTGTTCAGCCTGATTTTAATCGCCGGTATCGTCGTGCTTGGTGTCGGCGCCATCATGACAGAAGGCCCAAGCGTATCCAATATATCTCCCGGATTCACTCCGGATCAGACTGCGATCGCCTCTATCTTAACGATTCTTGCGATTGCCCCGTTTGCGTATGTCGGGTTTGACAACATTCCGCAGACAGCGGAAGAGTTTGAATTTGAACCGAAAAAAGCGTTCAGCCTGATCATCTGGTCGCTGCTCGCGGCAGGACTTGCCTACAGCGCCATGATTCTGATTACCGCAAGCACCATGCCGTGGCAGCAGCTGCTCGCCATGATCAACGACACCCAGTCCGTCTGGGGAACCGGTGACGCCATTGAGAGCTATCTCGGACGCGCAGGCGTCTTCATTATCGCTGTCGCTGTCTGCATGGGGATCTTCACCGGATTGAACGGTTTCTATATTTCAGCAAGCCGTCTGACATTCGCAATGGGACGTGCCCGCATTCTGCCGGACAGCTTCCGCAGACTGCACCCGAAATATAAGACTCCTTATGTCGGTATCCTGTTTACGATGGCCATCTGCCTTGTAGCTCCCTGGTTCGGAAGAGAAGCGCTTCTGTGGGTCGTGGATATGTCTTCCACCGGCGTTGCCATCGCGTACTTCTTCTGTACGGCCACAGCTTATAAGTTTTTCCGCTGGTCAGAGAATACCAAGGGAGAGAGTGAAGCAAGCACGGTTTCCCCGGGGCGTAAGCTTCTTTCCCTGATCGGAATGATCAGTTCGATCGGCTTTCTCGTTCTCCTTCTGCTGCCTTGGTCACCGGCAGCTTTAGGGAAAGAATCCTACATCGCTCTCGGCGTATGGATCATCATCGGAATCGTCTTCTATCTATTGAATGCGAAGCGTTACAACGAAATCAGCCGCAGGGAAATGAATTATCTCATTCTAGAAAAAGAAGAATTATAAATGGAAAACTCCCCGAAATCCCGGGGAGTTTTTTTTGTAGAAATCCTTATGAACCATTACGTTCCGGCAGGCTTCCACCGATAAGCGGAACGTGATCCCCTGTGTCACACAAGGGGAGCCCCCCCGCACGAACCTCTCCGGAATATTTCGGGAAGGTTTCTTTTTTCGACAAAACCGCTCCAGAAAGCGACTTTATATGACATCTATCTAACAATTTCCCGATCCTTTGAAAGAACGCCTTCCGCGGTTTTTATATGTGATAGAATGGGAATTTGAGAGGTTAGAAACAGAGGTGGAACACATGGCGAAAAAACTCGTCCGCGTCCGCAGACGCAAGAAAAAAAGAAGAATAAGAAGATGGATCGTCTTTTTATTTGTCCTGTCGCTGCTGATCGGTGGTGGCTTTTATTACGTTAATAAAGTCTACACCGCCTCTTACGAAGATCTGGACAGAGGAGAAAAATCCGATCTGCGTGATGAAGCCGTAGACATTGGCGATGATCCGATTTCCCTTTTATTAATGGGGGTGGAAGATTATTCAACGGACGGTGGAGCCGGCCGTGCAGATACCCAGATTGTGATGACCCTCGATCCTGATACGAAGGAAATCACGATGACTAGTATTCCGCGGGATACCCAGGTGGATATCCCAGCTTACAAAGTCGGTGATCAATACGCCGGTACCCACAAGCTGAATGCTGCTTATTCCCTCGGAGAAGTGTCCGGATACGGCGCTGAAAAGTTGACGATCGAAACGGTTGAAGACTACCTCGGCATTCCGATAGATAAGTTTGCTTCCGTCAACTTTGAAGGATTCATGGAAATCGTCGATCTTATGGGCGGCGTCACGATTGATGTGAAGGAAGGCTTCTGGGAGCGGAGCAGCCTGGATTATGATAAGAAGATTGAATTTGAAGCTGGTGAAACAACGATGAACGGGGAGGAAGCTCTCGCTTTTGTAAGGATGCGCAAACGCGATGTCGCCGTGTCCTATCCACGGGACGAACGACAGCGTCAGTTCATCCGGGCGGGCATTGATGAGGCCCTCTCTGCCGACAATCTGCTGAAAGCAGGAGAGTTTGCGGATATCCTCGGTGACAGTGTCAGTACAAACCTGACTATCTCCGAGCTGTACGCCATTCAAAAAACGCTGTCTTCGGAAAACCCTTCGACAACGACCTATACCATTGAAGGACAGGACATGCGCCTGGAAGACGGGCTGTATTATTTCGTCCCTGACGATGGAGCTCTGCAGGAAACGAAGCAGAAACTGCAGCAGGCTCTCGATATTACGCCTTCCGGATCCTACGGGAACACCAGCAGTGATCCAAATGAATAAAACACAGCAAAACTGACCATACCCTGATGTGGTCAGTTTTTTTATGTACCATTAAGCTGTCCTGGTAAAAATCAAAATCCCATTCGTCCGCTTGGATGTATAGGGTCCCTCATACTCCTGTGGAAACCCCTCCTCCTCGCTTTCCAGTCTGATCCGCTGAATCAAGGCTTTTTCCTTTAAAATCCGGCGGAACGTATCTTCGGTTAAATGTCTGAAAGGTTCCACGACAATCGTTTTGTCAATACGCACACTGCAGCGGCCGCTCACCGGCAGCTCTGTCTGATCCAGTAAAAGCTTGGTGACATGCACTAACCCTGACATCCTCTCTGTATAAAATGACAAGGAGCCCCTTCTTTAGAAGGGAACTCTACCCATATTATAAGAAAATCAGAATAAATTGGAAACGTCAGATATTCCTAGTTGGTTAGAAAGACTCTTTCATATATCCCGGTGTTTTGTTCTGCGGGCGGTTGGTATCCACCTCTCCTGCTTCTTTCAAACCCTCTGTCAGCACAGGATTCCAGACTTTTTGTTTTTGTTCACCTGCAAAAGTTTCATAGATCTTTTGAAAGGCTCCCTTTGGACCAGTTTTCAACCGAACGGCCGGGAAGTTTTTCAGTGAAGCAGGCAGTTTTCCATCATGTCGCGCTGCTACTGGAAACTGACATAAAAAACCTTCTCTACGTGGGTAGAGAAGGCTTGATGGTGTTATTCCTCAATAATGCGATAGTTTGTATGAGCCACAACCGTCCTATCATATTCAAAATCAATCTCATTAAGATTGTCCATAATTGTTAAATCAACAATGACAGACTGCTGACATTGACTCGGGATGACTCTTCCTGTAAAGGTAATATCATTTCGTTCAAACGTAACAATTTGACCAGGTTCTGCAATACGATCATCGGGTTGTATCATATCTCTCTATCCTTTCTGTATCAACATTAATGGTTTCAAAAAAGTTTACATGAAATAAACAAACAATTCAAACAAAACTTTTACAATATATGTTACTAAATTCGACAATAGTATACAAGTAAAATACTTATGGTTTCACAAATCACGCACTCGGTATATAGTAGAAATAGAAAAAAATGGAGAGGATGATCTCTTTTGGCTGTATCAGTTTACAAAGTAAAACGGACCATCCTGATCTTATTCGGGGTTTTTCTTGCAGCTACGGCAGCGGGTATTATCACACTCTACCAACTGGGGACGGATTTTCTCACCCTCGAAGACACCGTAAAGGAAAACCCGCAGGCTGATGCCGTTATAGTTTTAAGTGGAAGTGCGGAGAGACTGGAACGCGGAGCGGAGTTATACGCCGGGGGAGCGGCGGACACGGTCATTCTAACGAATGCAGCAGAAAAAGGGACAACGCCGGACCGGGCGGTTTCCCTCGGCATATCCAAAGATGACATTTTAGAAGATACACAAGCCCAAAGCACCTATGATAACGCGCTGTACGCCAAGGACATTATGGAAGAACAAAACTTTTCCTCAGCCATCGTCGTCACGAGTGAGTTCCATTCACGAAGAACGAAGATGACGTTCGATGACATATTCGGCAGCGACTATACACTAAGCTATGCCTTTACCTCTTCCTCCTACAATCCTGCCGATGGATTGACGGAAACGGAAAAGAAAACGACTTTCAGCGAATATACGAAAATGATTTTTTATTCGATCCGACTGCTTTTCGACTGACCCATTCTCCTGATTCCACCATACGCCTGAAACAATCAATAGGATAGTCCTATGGACAGGCGTATAACTATACGTTAAAATGAAAGCGATTTCATAATTCTGGAAAAAGAAAGGGATGAAGATGTATGGGAAAATCCTGGATCTGGATCATCGGACCGATCCTTTTATTTTTACTTTTTGTGCAACCGATTGCACAAAACGTTCAAGCCGATGCTAAAACGTACGACAAGGTCGTGCTGCGCGGAAGTGCCGAGTCCCTTGATTGGAGCTCTGATAACCACCTGCTTCAGTACAATGAGGAGGAAGGCGTATGGCTGAGCGGTCCTGTTGCTCTTAAGGGCGGTGAAACAACGGAATACAAGTTTGTCTACGACGGGACATGGATGTCCGGTTCCAACTTGACGGTGACCGCCCCGCAGGATGATGCCTATGTTTTTGCTTTCCATCCGGAAGAGGAGCGTACCGTGGATATCCGTCCTGCAGGAACGCATGAGGCAGCAGCCACATTGGAACTAACCGTTCCGGAAGAGACGCCGGCCTGGGTGAAGCCGACCGTTGCCTCAAGTACGAATGACTTTCATTACACCGCTGCACCGATGACCAAGACAGGGGACCGCACCTATACGTTCACCCTTGTCGGTGATGCCGGACAGGACGTTTCCTATACGTACAGCCTGGCAGGAGAAGCCTATGAGGAAGTCCGCGGTGAGCGCCGCACGGTCACCCTGACAAAGGATCCGAAGATCCAAAAAGACACAGTGGATCAATGGAAAACGATTCCCGTTGCCCAGTCCGTCACTCACGATTTCCACCATGAACCGTATACCCCCGGCAAAAAAGATGAAGTCAAAGTTTCTGTAGAAGTCGAACATTTCGGTCCGATTGATGCAGGCGCCGCTTATTATACGACAGACGGCTCTTCTCCGTCCGGTAAACGCGGAGAAGCAGCGAATGGGAAGACCACGGAATTAACCGTTGTAGAAACGAGTGAGGACTCAAATGGATTACAAACAACAATATTAACAGGAACGATTCCTGCCCAAAAGGACAAAACCCGTGTGAAGTACAGGATTGATGTGTGGAACAGCCGTTCTGAAGGCTCGCAGTTTGCAGATAACAACGTCCTCGACCCTGAAGAAGCGTCAGAGTTTGCGTATTACGTCGAAGACTATCAGTCACCGGACTGGGCCAAAGAAGCTGTCATCTACCAGATTTTCGTCGACCGCTTCCGGGATGGAAGTAAGGAAAACAACACCTCTGTCAACCTGGACCTGCCAAAGGATGAGCAGTTGAAAGGATGGATGGGCGGCGACCTCCAGGGCGTGCTGGAGAAAATCGATTACCTCGATGAGCTTGGGGTGAATACACTCTGGATTTCGCCGATTTATGAAGGACCGTATTCCCACGGCTATCATCCGACAGATTTCATGAACATCGACCCCCGGTTCGGAAGCAACCAGCTGATGAAGGAACTCGTCGATGAAGCTCATGACCGCGATATGAAAGTCGTATATGACCTCGTCCCGAACCATACCTCCAACCAGCATCCGTTTTTCCAGGATGCGGTTGAAAAAGGGGAAGCCAGTTCCTATTACGAATGGTATACCTTCTTGAAATGGCCGGATGAGTACGAAACGTTCTACGGGGTTCAGGAGCTTCCGGAGCTGAACAATGACAACCCGGAAACACGGGAATATATGCTCGATGAAGTCGTTCCTTTCTGGATGGAGGACATCGGTGTCGACGGCTTCCGTCTGGATTACGCCAAAGGGCCGAGCCAGAGCTTCTGGGTCGACTTCCGCCACCAGGTTAAATCCATAGACTCCGACGCTTTCATTTTCGGGGAAGTGTGGGACAGTTTGGAGACGATTGATTCCTATGCTGGGAAACTGGACGGGGCCATTGACTTCGAAACCCAGTCCGCGATTGTCCATACGTACATTGATGGTGGATCCATGAACGCCTTAGCCGATTCCTTGATGACGATTCACGAAACCTATGATGAGGAATTCGTTCCAGCCACCTTCCTGGACAGTCATGATGTGCCGCGTTTTATTTATGAAGCAGACGAGAACGTGACGACCATGAAAAATGCGGCCACACTGCAGTTCGCCCTGCCGGGAGCTCCGATTATCTATTACGGTGATGAAGTCGGTTTATCCCAAAGCGGGGATCATACGAAAGTGGAAGAATGGAAGGACCGCTACTACCGGGAGATGATGCCGTGGGATGAAAGCCGGCAGAACATGGATCTTAAAGCCCACTATGAAGAGCTGATCCAAGCAAGAAAAGAGCAGCCCGCCCTTGCCCATGGAGATATGAAGGTCATTTATTCAGATGACGACGTCCTCGTATTCGAACGGAGAATGCCTCAGGATCATGTGCTTACCATCATCAACAAAGGAGAAAACAGCCGGACATTGAATATCAAAGAGTTGTATAACCAGGACACTCCAAATAAAGTGATGCTTCAATCTGTGCTCAATGACAGCCGCATGCTGAGCCGCCGGGATGACCTTTACGTTAAAGCCGGCGCCCATTCCGCTCAAGTATATGATGTAAAAGGCACATTGACATATGAAGCGCCTTCGGAAGCGAAAAAGTACAACAAAGTGGTGCTCCGCGGGTCTGCTCCCCTGAACTGGGAAACAGACAAGCACGCCCTTACGTACAATGAAAAAGCAGGCGTCTGGACGAGTACCCCCGTTGCTCTGACAGCAGGGGAAACCGTCGAGTATAAATTCGTCCGTGACGGCGAATGGATGGAAGGGGATAATTTGATGTTCACCCCGGAATCAAGCGGGGAGTATATCTTCCACTTTGATCCTCAGCAGGAGCATACAGTCAAAGTCGTTCAGACCCCCTCCTCACAAGCATCTTAACCTGCGGGCCTCCCCTTTTAAGGCGGGGGCCTTTTTATTTATTGTAATCCCAGAGAATCTTCCACTCTCCCTTTTCCTCTGTCACATAAACTTCCTGGTGAAGACGAAAAAGACCGTACTTCCCTTTGAATGTCTGCACAACCGGCACAACGTATACATTTTTGAACGGATCCGTCCCTTTTTCCATCGACCAGCTATCGATCTGAGCCACCTTTCCAGTAGTAAATGTGAAGGTCTCCACGCCGAAATGATTCATAAACACGTGGGCCCTGTCCTGTATGTAATGGCCTTTCCCGAATTTTTCTTTCATCCGGGAATGAAGCAGTACCCAGGAGTCGGCGTACTGCCCTTTCTGTTCGTAGTTGTAAAAGGTCTCCACCGCCTTTTCCGCCTGATAACCCGGACGCGATGTGATGAATAGAATGACAGCCGTGACCGCAGCGGCCAGAAGGATCATAAACGTGATGACGAGAAATTTCCCGCCGGAACCTTTCTTCTTCATTCCATCGCCTCCCCTTATCACCTTATGCGAAGACCGTAAAAAAAAGAAAAGACGGCCTTCCCTCTCAGAAAGGCCGTCCCTTATTCAATATGGATCCGCTTCGTGTCCTTTTTCTTCTGCTTGATCTACAGCATCCGCTGCTCCTTTACTGCCTATGGGAGAACCGCCCCGCTTCGGCAGTTTCCCTTTGGAAGGAGTCATATCCCCGGCAAATTCCTCCTTCATCCCGCCGGCTGCTGCATGCATCCCCAGTCCTTCTGCCACACGGTTTCCATAGTCTTCATCACACTGGGTCAACAGAGACACCATCTTCTTCTGGATATGTGTCTGGCAGGGTTTGAGAGAAACGACAAGGTTGTTGATCAAATCATCCCGCTCCCAGTCCTTCAGCATCCGGTAGCGTTCTCCTGCCTGCTTGAAGTTGTTTTCCCTGTCGATCGGCTCTTTTTTCAATTTCCCTTCGGCATACGGCTGATGAGGAGCCTTTTTCGCAGGAGATTCTTCCAGACCGTTCAAGGAAGAAGGCTCATAGTTCACGTGAGGGTTAGCTCCTTCCGGCCGGTCCACGAAGTAGGACATGCTTCCCCCTTCATAGTTGGTGGCGGCATGTTTTTTCGGAGCATTGGAGGGCAGCTGCTGGTAGTTGGCCCCGACCCGGTACCGCTGTGTATCCGAATAGGAGAACGTTCGTCCCTGAAGCATTTTATCATCGGAAAAATCGAGACCGTCCACAAGGACACCTGTTCCAAACGCCGCCTGCTCAATTTCATTGAAGTAATTATCCGGATTTTTGTTGAGCACCATTTTCCCGACCTTCAAAAACGGGAACTGATCCTCCGGCCATAATTTCGTATCATCAAGCGGATCGAAATCCAGCTCCGGATGCTCATGGTCATCCATGATCTGAACGCAGAGCTCCCACTCCGGGTAATCCCCACTTTCAATCGCCTCATACAAATCCTGTGTCGCATGGTTGAAGTTTTCCGCCTGAATCTGGTTCGCTTCCTCCTGGGTCAGGTTTTTGATTCCCTGCTTCAATGGCTCCCAGTGGTATTTCACAAGAACCGCTTTTCCTTCTTCATTCACCCATCGGTATGTGTTCACCCCTGACCCCTGCATCTGTCTGTAGTTGGCCGGAATGCCCCACGGGGAAAACAGGAACGTAACCATGTGCATCGATTCCGGTGTCTGGCTGAGGAAATCGAAAATCCGCTCACTGTCCTGTATATTCGTGACCGGGTCCGGCTTAAAGGAATGGATCAAGTCCGGAAACTTCATCGCATCGCGGATGAAAAACACTTTCAAGTTGTTCCCGACCAGATCCCAGTTGCCGTCTTCGGTATAAAATTTAACCGCAAATCCGCGGGGGTCCCTCAATGTCTCCGGAGAGCCCGCCGAGTGTGTCACTGTGGAAAAGCGGACGAGGACCGGTGTTTTCTTTCCGGCTCCGGAAAAAACTTTAGCGCGCGTATACTTCTCTACCGGTTCATCGCCTGCTTTCCCGTAGGTCTCAAAGTATCCGTGCGCTCCGGTTCCACGGGCGTGGACGACACGTTCAGGGACACGTTCCCGGTCAAAGTGGGAAATCTTTTCGATATAATCATAGTTCTCAAGTGTCGCCGGTCCCCTGTTCCCGATCGTCCTTAAATTCTGGTTCGTCCGGACCGGGTGACCCTGCCTCGTCGTCAGCGTTTTTTCGCTTTCTCCTTCGGCAAAACGATGGTCATCCGCTCCGCCCGGTCCCTGTTCTTTATGTTTGTCCATGTTTGTCCCTCCTGTAATTGAATCGCTACAAGGAGAGTTTCTGCAGGCCACCGGTTTTTTATTCCATATTTTCCACCTGTAAAAGATTAAAAAACGCCCAGGCCTATCCTGGACGTTGTGATACTTATGATGGATTGAGGTGCCCGGTGAGCTGCGTAATGCGCTTGCTCATGCTGCTCGGGCTCACTTCATATTTCTCAGCCACCGCTTTTTTCGTTACTTTCTCCGGCTCGGAACGGAAGGCTGAGGTACTGCGGTAAATATGCTCAAGAGCAGCGGTCACGACTTCCGGCTTACGGAACGTCGGGTTCTCCTCCTGCTTGTACAATTCCCAGCGCTGCTTCAACTGTTCGAACCCGTCTTCCTTCTTCAAGTCTTCATCGAACAAGTCAAGCACTTCATCGCCTTCATCAGAAGCTTCGACCGGCTGCTCGGCCGAGCTTTCTTCCGTCTCTTCTGAAGATGTCATATACATCCAGCTGCGCAGCTGCTCAAGAATCGTTTCCTGCATATAGTCGTAGATCGTGGATGCCTGACTCGCTTCAAATGCCTGCTCCAGCTGCTGACGGAACGTCACATACGAAGACTCATAGTTTGGAATCGCCAGGGGAACAAAGTTATGAACAGGTCCCCACTTCAAGAGCACACCGATACAGTAAGGCATGTGCGCATAGTTTTCCTCTTTCAAAGGGATGCCGTCTTTCTTCACTTCAAACGTCTCCCCGCTCCACACATCTTCTACGGAAGCCGTGTATTCAGAGGCGGATCCGTTGATTTTGAACAGGCTCACATGCGGAGATTTCCAGGCTTCCATCGTCGCCATCGTAGCCGGACGAATGATTTTGTCCTGTTTCTTCTCAAAGAACTCCTCATACAACGTGGAGCCGTCTTCCTGTTTGTCGATCAGAACACGCTGGACCATCTGGAACGCCGCCTCAACTTCTTCTTCCTGCGTTTCTCTCGGCTCCGATGGTGTAACGTTCGGGTAATTGCGGTTCACATAAGCCATAAAGTGGCTGTAGTTACTCTGCAGTTCCTCATGAAGGCTGCTGGAGCCGACGGCCTGGTCGTCCTTCACCATGCAGCATTTTTTATATTTTTTCCCGCTTCCACAAAAGCAGGGGTCATTCCTTTTTGTCTTACTCATATAAATCCCTCTCCTAATTGTTTAAAGGTCAACTCTACTAGGGTACCGAATATTGCGCTAACATGCAAAAAATTTTCCACATCTATGCAGTTTTATGTAAAAAAAGGCGGATATCTGTGGCAGGTTGAAAAATTACGTCCTTTCATCCCAAAAAAGACCGTCTGAAGGTTACACTTCAGACGGTGCCGGACGGGAGATGGCCGAAGACCGGTATTCAATCTTATGCGGAATGATGACACGCTTGGCCGGCTGATCCCGCCGCTGCACGTGTGCAATGAGGCAGGCGGCGGCTTCTTTACCTAAGTCATGGATGTGGACGTCCACAGTCGTGAGCGCCGGGCGGGAAACCTGAGCCAGATACACATTGTTAAAACTGACGATCGATAAATCCTCAGGGACATGGATGCCCGCTTCCTCCAACGTGGAAATGACCCCGATCGCCATCAGATCATCCGCGACGACGAGCCCTGTCGGAGGCTCGGAGAGGGACATGAGCTCACGAACGGCGGAACGGCCGCCTGATTTCAAAAATTCGGTATGGACTTTATAGCTTTCTGAAGAGGAGATCCCCGCTTGCTGTAACGCCCTTTCATAGCCCTGGAGGCGGTCGAGGGTGACCACGAGCTCCCGCGATCCGCCGATAAACGCGACACGTTCATGACCGATATCCAGAAGATGGCTCGTGATATCCTTGGAAGCCTGAATATTATCATTATCCACATGGGTCACTTCGCTTCCGCTTTCTGCCGGACGGCCGACAACGACAAAAGGAAATTTCTGCTCCAGCAAAAACGACTGAATCGGATCCCGGACCTGTGAATACAGCAGAAGAATACCGTCCGTCTGACTGCTGTATACCATCCTCTGAACACCCTCCAGCATTTCTTCATCCGTTTCCCCCGTACAGAGAACGAGGGAATAGTCCATGTCATGAGCAATGGAACTGATCCCCCTCAGCACTTCTGGAAAAAAAGGGTTCTGGAGAGCTTTGTCTGCGCTGAAAGGCAGAACCACTCCCAGTGCTTTCGTCTTCCGGCTCGCCAGATTACGAGCGGTCACATTCGGATGATAGCCCATCTCCTCCATCGCCCGCTTCACTTTTCGTTTCGTAGCCGGGCTGATCCGCGGATTGTCCGCAATCACACGGGAAACCGTCGAGGGGGCTACACCAGCCGCTTTGGCTACATCCTTGATGGTTACGTCCAAAATAATCACCTTCTATCGCTGTTCTGTTTTCATCATAACACTCCCTGTTAGGAGGGGGGAAACAGGATTTGGATATTCTGCGAAAGGATGTCCTGTCAAAGACCTATGCAAGCGGCTGCTCAAATGGAAACTCCTGAATTACCAGGTATCCCCTTCTCCATATTCCTGCCACAGAAACAGGGACGGTCCTCTGTTCAACAGAAGATCGTCCCTGGTGCACGATTGATTACGCGGGAAAGGGTGATAGCTCCACCCGGACAGATAATCTGCCTAAATTAGAAGACACCGTGGCCGCAGCTTACGAACAGCTTTACGGTAAACCTATACCGCTAAGGGATTACAGCTTAAATTGCTGGATCTCGTCATTCAGCTGCTCAGACAGTTCGGAAAGCTGACGTGCACTGTGGGAGACTTCCTCCATCGAACTTGTCGTCTGCTGGGAGGAAGCAGCCACCTGCTCCACTCCCGCTGCGGATTCTTCAGAGACGGCTGCAATCTCTTCAATAGACTGGTTCATCTGCTGACTGTTCACAGCAATATCCGATAGATGATTGGAAATCTCTCCGACCCGGCCGGACATATCGCTGACGGAGTTGTGGATGCGGTGGAATGTCTCCCCGGTCACTTCAATCTGCTTCGTCCCCCTGTCTACTTCCTCGTAGCCGGATTCAAGTGATTGAGCCACCCGGTTCGACTCCGACTGGATGCTGTCCACAATCGACGTAATATCAATGATGGAGGTGGACACCTGCTCTGCAAGCTTCCGGACTTCATCAGCCACAACGGCAAAGCCTTTTCCGTGCTCCCCTGCTCTGGCCGCCTCTATGGCTGCGTTTAAGGATAAAAGATTGGTCTGTTCCGCAATATCCTGAATCACCTGAACGAGTTTATTGATCTCCTTCGACTGCCTGTCCAGCCCATGCACCCGTTCCACAGACTCTTTTACGATGCCATTGATGGTAGTCATCTGCTGAACAGATGCCTCCATCAAACCTTTTCCTTCCTCGGTCATAGCCAGAACTTCTTTTGATGTAGTAGACACGGCTTTTCCACTTTCGTCCGCTTCATCCAGACGACGGACGAAGCTGTCCATGACTTCCGAAAGGCTGCTGGAGCTGTCCGCCTGAGATTCTGCACCGGAGGACAGTTCCTGCATCGTCGAAGCCACCTGCTCACTGCCTTCTTTCACTTCGTTGGCTGACTGCGTAAGCTCCTCACTCTGGGCAGACACTTCACTGGATGCTGACGCCACCCTTTGAACGAGTGTTCTCAGACTTTCCACCATTTCATTCATAGCCATCGACAGCTGACCGATTTCGTCTTTCCGTTTCGTATCAATGTTCTCGGTCAAATCTCCATCACTAATTCTGTTCACGGAATTCAAAAGCGACCGGACAGCTTTGGTCAGACGGGTGCCGAAGAAGTAGGCAAATCCAGCTCCGAGCAGCACAGCGACCGCTAGAAAGACAGCGAGGAACCCGTTGATTTCCTTCTGAAGATTACCGATAAAGGATGTACTCATATCGACCCCGACGATGGCATCCATGCCGTCAACCTGCATAAACACGGACTTATGCACGCCCCACTCATCTTCATAAATGGATGTTACGACTGTATCCCCTGTCTGAAATGCCTCATTCTGCTCATCCGTAAAAGGGGATTCCACCATCACATCTTCAGAACCGCTCAAAGCGACAATGTACTCGTTTTCCCCCTGTTTCGTCAAAACATAAGCGTACTCCAGACGCTCCTGCCCTTCAATGAAGCTGTCCAGGGTATTAATCAAATTGGCATGGTTGTCCGACGGGTTTTCAATCGCCTCCCGTACGGCGTTTGGTTCAATCGAGCGTACAAGCTCCTGACCATTTGTCAGCAGAACCTGTTCAAACTGGGGGAGGACGTGATCATCAATAATACTGCCGGTTACAAGCTTCACAAATCCAAACGTCATCCCGCCAAGAAGAAGAATCGGGATAATAAAATTAACAAACAACTGGGACTTCAGGGACTTTTTCGGGTTCAACACCTGTCCATTCATCGAACAGCCTCCTTCACGGGTTTCATTGTAAGAAAAGGTTCTAAATCAAGGGTGAGTAAACGATCGAGTTCTTTTAGACAATGGGTTCTGAAAAATATGACCGCAAACGTCCGGTCGCCGGCCGATTGAATGACCCGGTACTCCATCACATCACTGAATTGTTCTTTCAATTTGTCGTGCTCAATTGATTGAATGAGATTCATGCTGATCTGGACCGGCACCTCTGCACAGAAAAAACCGTAGTACGCTTCATCAGCCCGATTTACGATTGTCTCCCAATCCGGATTTACTCCTTTGAAATAGGACAAGGCGGAGTTGATATCATACGCATAGTGACTCACATCCGTCGTGCCGGCACCAGCAAATCGAAGCGGGTTCATCTCAATCGGGATGACGCCGGTTTCGTTCTTCCGCATTTCTATATGAAATGGATAGTTTTGCAGATGGAGCCGGTCATTTAATAGACGCAGATAATCCAGCGCCTGGTCCCGGACTTCGTCGAGGATCAGACTGGAGGTGTAATAAATCCGATCCGACGTATCCTGGTCATGGGCGAACCGGCGTTTCAGGATATTCAAAATGACAGGCTCCCCCGCTTCATCATAGTAGCAGTCAAGAGCGTATTCCTGACCTTCGATGTATCCTTCGATGATGATCTGTTCACTGTCCAGCACCGCATCTGAATACATGGACCTGGAAAGAAGGAGATCGGAATACAGCCGCTGCACCGCCTGGTCCCACTCCTTTTCTTCCTTCACAATATAAACACCGACACTGGAATAACCTCGATTCGGCTTAATCACGACCGGAAACGGTACATTTTCCTTCTTCGTACACAACAGCTCATCAACCGTGACAAGCTTGAAATTATAGTCTTCATCCAGATCAGCGACCATTCCGCGGAACCGGGCTTTGTTTTTGACCAGCTGAGAAACCTTCGTATGTATATGCTCCGGGTGATGGTGCTGCAGCATCTGAAGGCAGCTCTCCGAATTGGTTAGTATTTTTGAGTGTTCCTTGATATCCAGAGGCCTTTCATCGTCCTTATAATAAATAGGCAGCCGATGTTTAAGGGCCGTTTGTACCAGGATAGGAGACACAGTTTGTTCATCGATAATCAGCATAATTCCCCTCCTCAACATGCGTTTTCTTCTCATTTTTTTTGACTTTATATATATCGGCCACCTCTATCGTTCATACAGTTCCCCGGCACCCATTCAGTTATAAAGTCCTATATAATCAGAATATTGAGCCGGATAACTTCCGTGTATGTCTACATGGATAAGCATCAGCCTCCAGGATCCCGCGAAACAAAAAAGACCCCCTTTATAAGAAAAGAGAGTCTTTGTCACGCGGACCGGCCATATTCACGAAGCGGCTTAGGAATCAGCAGCATGCATAGACTTCCGGAATGCTTCCGCAAACGTATGGAGTTTTTTCATATCAGATACATCCTCCTCAAACAGAGGCACATACACCAGCTCCTGATCCGTAAACGTCCGCTCAATCTCCTCAAGGTAAAGGCGCTCCTGTTGTCTCCTCTTTGCAAGAAAAGCGCCGTCCGCATAGTCAGGCAGAACTTTATTTACAATCAGGGTCTGAACGTGAAGCCTATGTTTCCCCAGCCGCTCTACGGCTTTTGTTGTCTCAAGGATGGGGAGGCGCTCAGGAATAAGGACAAAGGCAAAAGCTGTCTTCTCTTCGTCTAAAATGATTTCTCGTGCCTGGGCGAACTTTTCCCGGCGTCTCTGGAGCACGTTGAAAATCGGATCATCCACAGGCTCTCCGTCATGAAGCAGCTGCGTATACGTCTCATTCATCCGGCTGCGCCGCTCCAGCATTCCATCAATCCATACGTTCATGATCTCCGGCAGGGTAAGGAGGCGTATCGTATGCCCTGTTGGTGCCGTGTCGAAAACGATCTTATCAAAATGACCGGACTCTTCCAAAATGATGGATACGAGGCGGTCGAACAAAGCGGCCTCATCCGCTCCCGGGGATGCAGAGGCCAGGTCGATCTGCCGATGCACTTCTTCGACCATTTTGGACTTCACCAGCCCTTCCAAGTGACCTTTGACACCATCAATATACCGCTTTGATTCATGAACAGGGTCGATTTCTATCCCGTACAAATGCTCAGCCAGTTTCGTTTTCGCGTGGGATAACGTCTTATGAAAAACATCGCCCAGGTTATGGGCGGGATCTGTCGATACGACAAGTGTTTCATAGCCCTGTTCAGCCAAGGAGAGCGCGAGAGCAGCGGAAGTTGTTGATTTTCCGACACCTCCTTTTCCTCCTACAAAAATAATAGAATGATGCTGGATATCCTTCATATTTAAGCCTCCTTAACAGCAGCGGATGCCGTCGAGCGGGGACTTCTCCATGCCCATCCGCAAATGCCAGTCGTGAAATTTTTCAACAATGTGAGGATACAGTTCAAGCGTGTAATAAAAAGCGGGGTTGGGAATACCGAGCAGATCGGAGTAAAGCAGCAGAAGAAAAAGGTCCTCTTCATCTCTCAGCTCCCTGGCCACCTCCTGTTTATGAGGCAGACTTAATATTTCATCATACAGTTCGACCATTCTTTTCAAGGACAGCTTCTTTTCCATTCCTCTTCCTCCTCAGGCTTCTGTCAGTTCCATCAGTCTCTCTTCATAGCGGTCGGGACTACCTATATATTCGCCGTTCACGAACACTGCCCGGTATTTGATGTGCAGCAGCAAGGAGGCCGCCCCCTGCCGTAAAGAGATGGATCCCCGGCAGTGCTGCTGCCAGAAATAAGCAGCGACACCAAGGAGATTCCTTGGATCCATGAACTGAACATGGATCTCAGGGTCGATGTCCAGCGTCTTTTGATAAAGCTGCTGCAGCTCTCTCCGCTCTTCATCATGATGGGAAAACTCGTCTTCCATGTGAATCAGACCGTCCGGGTCAGAGCAGATCCCTCCGCAGCACCCCATGCCGATTTCCTTTTCCGCCCGTATCATCAAAACATCCACCATCCCTTTTCCTCCTTATCTGAATGGAAAAAGCCGCACATCCGCACGGCTTCTTCCTTTTAAGCACTTCGTTCGATGGAATTTTTATGATCCTTCGTAATGGCCGAGAAGGCTGTCAGTAAAATCCAGAAGGTGAAAACGAGGATGACCGCACCGAACGCAAACAGCATCCAGTCACTGTTCTCATTCCACGGCGCCCATTCTGTCAGCACCTGGGAAATCATCGCCCAGAGTGTCATGAACATCAGGAAAACCATCGGGATGATTGTCGGAAGATAGTTTCTTCCCTGACGCTTCAACCAAATGGATACGAGCAGAAGACTGATGCCCGCCAGCAGCTGGTTCGATGTTCCGAACAACGGCCACAGCAGATAACCTCCGGAGCCGAATCCCTTTGGCCCCTGTGGAATCAGCGTCAAGGCCGCACTGGAAACAACCGCCATCGTTGTGGCCACATGCATTTTCGTCAGCGGTGTGATTTTATATTCGGTGCCTAACTCTGCGATAATATACCGCATCAATCGAACCGAAGAATCCAGTGTTGTCGCAGCGAAACTGACGACAATCACACTCACGATTGTCGCAGCAACAGAGGCTGGGATCCCGAGTCCTGTGGCCAGCTGGCCGGCCCCCTGGATGAAAACACCAAGCCCGGCATTACTGGCCGCCGCAAAACCGCTGTAGGTTGCTGTGAATTCCGCCGCTGTCGGGAAGAAGGTGACCACAGCAATGATCGCGACCAAGGCGAGAGCTCCCTCTCCTACAGATCCAAGATAGCCGACAAACCGTGCTTCTGTTTCATTGTTCAACTGTTTAGATGAAGTTCCGGAAGAGACGAGACCATGGAATCCTGAAATCGCTCCACAGGCGATGGTAATGAACAAAAGCGGGAACCAGGACGTATCCGCTGATGCATTGGTTACCGGTGCTGTAATTTCCGGATTGGAAAACAACAGCCCGAGATACAGGAGACCCAGCCCGACAATCAGCTGATGGGAGTTGATATAATCCCTCGGCTGAAGCAGTTTCCAGACAGGAAGCGTAGAGGCGATATACACATAGACCATGAGCACGATGATCCAGACGAAAAATGCCATGGATGTCGCACTCAATCCAAAGGCGGTCTCTGCTGCTTCCCCGCCAAAATAACGGACGAGGTCAATCTGCAGGGCGGGAACATAGCTTGCGATAATGGCTGATATATACATGACGGCAAGGGCTACAAGTGATGGCAGGAGCATACTGCCTTGTCTTTTATAAACACTGTAACCAATCCAGACAGCCAGTGGAATTTGAATAAAGACGGATAATACACTCGCAGGAAACGAGATGAACAAGTTGGCAATGACCCAGGCGAACACAGCGTTGACCATAAGAACGAGCAGAAGGATGATGAACAAAAACAATACCTTTGCTTTTTGTCCAATCAACTTGCTCGCCAGCGTCCCAATCGACTGTCCTTTATTTCGGACCGATAAGACGAGTGTACCGAAGTCATGGACACCTGCAGCGAAGACTGTACCGAGCAGAACCCAGAGCACCGCCGGGAGCCAGCCCCAGTACACCGCAATTGCCGGCCCGACAATCGGGGCCGCTCCCGCAACCGATGTGAAATGGTGGCCCCAGAGAACGAACTTATTGGTTGGTACGAAATCGACCCCATCCTTAAACTGATGGGCGGGGGTGACATAATCCGGATCAAGCTTATAAATCTTTTCAGCAATAAACTTGGAATAATACCGATACCCTAGAAAAAAGACAAACATACCGACAACCGCCAGCCAAATCCCGCTCACAAAAACCCTCCTTTTATGTATGCGCTTACATAATAACGCTATTATACCTCACCATTCGTCATCGTTTCAATAAAATTTACAGATTTATCAGAATATAACAACAGATAAAAAAGCCGCTCCCGGCGTTCATCCGTTGGGGAGCGGCTTCTCAATGCTATAAGGCAGCTTTTCCTGTTTCCTGCTTAGACTTGTTCCCTTTCGATCGATCACCTTCAAAAAACCCTGGTTTTTTATTCGGCAGTTTACCGAAAAATAAACCGGCCGCCGGCAGATAGCGGTGGCACAGCCAGATGATGACATAGCAGGACATCAATGTGGCCGCCAGCCGGACGAGAATGGATACGTGGAACAAGTTTCCTGCCTGTATCGGAATGGTAAACTCATAGATTTTCAATACAAACGGGTGAAGAAGGTAAAAGCCGAAGGAATAAACAGCAATATTCTTCACGTAGGTCAAAGCGACAGGCCGCTTGACGACCAACCGTTCTGCAATCCGGAACATGGCATAGCTTCCTCCGACAAGGAACAGCATATTGATAATCAGATAGCCCCATGTCGGCAGCTGTACGCCGAAGATCTGATACCCGCTTCCATGCAGGTAAACAGTGGTCAGACCGGCAAGCAGGCCTCCGACAGCCCATACAGGCGTTGTCCTTGAAAAGGCTGCCGTCTTCTGCTGTTTATAATGGGCGCCGATCCACGCACCGAGAAGGTAAGGTCCCATACTCGTCATAAACAGATTAAATGAGAACACTTGGAATTCCCGGTTGAAAAAGTAGTAGCCGACCTGCAGGATCATTCCGAACAACCACATGTACTTTCTGAAGAAAGCCGATTTCTGGGCGGCATAGAGAACGACAGGAAAAAACAAATAAAACTGGACAATTAAGAAAATAAAGTGCAGATGATAAAACGAATCCCCTGTAAACACCCGCGTCAGAATGTTCTCCGGCGTCGTCGATACCACTCCGAGGTAAATAGAGAAAGCTTCATAGAAAAGTGCCCACAAGAAATAGGGAACAACAATATAGAGAGCTCTCTTCCGGAAATAAGAGAAGAGCTCCTGCTTATCCATTTTCTGATCGATATACTTATAGAAAAAGACCATCGCCGTCAGCATGATGAAGATGCCGGCTTCAATCCGGATGATCCGGTTGATAAAATGATAGGCCTCATACATACCCGTGCCTTCCGTAAGGACCTTCACGTAAGCCGCACTGACATGTACGAGGACGACCATGACCATGGCAAAAATGCGCAGAAAGTAGATGGACTCAATTCTTTCTTTTTTCATGGAATCATTCCTTTAATGGTTCAACTTTATGTTACGTGAGCCATCTTACCATGAAACCATGGTCTGCCTTCGCATTGTTGTCGTTTTTTCATACAATCTTTGAACGGCCGTAACAAACCTAACATTTTTTTACTATTTTGCATCAATCCGGCCGAGGAAAAACCCATCGACCGTGTCGAGACGCCCCCGCCAGAAAAACGATCCCTCGGCCGGGGTGGCCTGGGCGTCGCCATTATAAACCTGGGCATTTTCCAGATGAATGTACTGAATCTCCTCCTGTGAATAATTCATCTGGCTGGCTCTTTCCAGCTTCTCACTAAGGGACTGTGCCGTTTCATTCCCTTCGGCAAGGGTACCACTTAAAGAACGGAAGTATTTTTCAGCGGAAACGGTCGTCCCTGTCACCAGAGCTCCGTTGACGTTTAACGTAATGTCCAGGGAAAAGTCCTTCATATTAGCGGCTTTCACAAATTTTCTCAGCACATTATCCATCAAAGATCTTCCTTCCTGACTGGTTTATTGAACAGTGTCGTCATTAATCGTCAGTGATGTTTTCTTCGGTGTTCCAGGCGGCTTTTCCATCTCCTCTTCCTGAGCGGCGTCTTCATCTACCGGTTCAGGTGGAGCTTCAGAAGCAGCGGCTTCCTTTTCCGAGGTTTCGATCTGGTCCTGGGAAAGTTCAGGTCCTTCAAGAGCAGGGGCTTCCTCTGTCTGCTCCAGTTTTTCCACTTCCTCCTCCTCGGCCGTCTTTCTATTTTTGATTCCATCGACCACTTCTTCGGCTTTATCCTTCGTCTTATCCTTGAAGTCTTTCATTTTTTCTTCCGCTTTTTGTGCTTGGTCCTTCACCTTTGACTCTGCTTTCCGGGTCTTTTCCTTTAAGGAAGAATCTTCTGTTTTTTCCGTTTTTCCCGGATTCAGCATCAGACCGGTAACCGCTCCGACCACACCGCCGATAATTGCACGGGCCACTTTTCCATTGGATTTACCCGAATTCTGTTTCTGGCTGTTGTCCGCTGCCGTCAATGTTGTTTTTTGATCACTCATGCTTATCACTCCTCATCATTTTTGATGGTTGTACATGCGCTGCATCGAGTTTTCCAGCTGTTCGATACGGTTTTGCAACTGCTGGTTTTCCTTCTCTAAAGCTTTTGTATCCGCCTCTGCTGCTTTCGAGTTTAAGTAAGGATCGGTTTCCCACCAGTCCATCCCGATCTCCTTCGCTTTATCGACAGATGCGACAATCAAACGGATTTTGATTGTGAGCAGTTCTACATCAGCCAGACCTACACGGATATCGCCTGCAATGACAACCCCTTTGTCCAATACCGTTTCCAGGACATCGACAATACTGCTGGACTGGGTCGGGTGTTCTATAGACATCAGCCTTCCTCCTTTACAACAGGTTTCCAAGCGGACCTAAGTCAATGTTTAGATCCTCATCGGTCAACTCAAAGATGTCCTTCAATTCATCCATCTTCACTTCCAGGTTCATCAGGGCCACACCGAGCTGCTCAATCTGCTCCTCCGTTAATGTGCCGCCATCCACCCGGCGGATGGCATGGCGTTCCACAAGCTGACGGAGAAGTTCAATCACAGTCAGAACAAGCTGGGCCAGTCCCTGTTCGGCACCATCAGGATCAAGGTTGATCCGTCCGCTCTTTAATGGCTGCTGTTCAAGGTCAAGGTCGTTCAACGGCATATTCCAGTTCCTCCTTTTCTTTGTCCATATTCTCCGAACTGATTGCGTTCTGCTGCGATTGAACGAGCGTTTCTACGGCAGAAATCAGAACCTTCAAATCCAGATAGACAAGGTCGATGCCCGCAATGGAGATGATGATATCCCCCTTGATGGCGACTCCTTTATCCAACACCGTATCCAAAATATCGATCAATGCAATGTCACGATTTTCGAATTGTTCCCTGCGGCTCATCCCTGCACCCCGCTGACGGTCTTCGTGTCTGAGAAGTGGTAGGGAGGCCATGGGCCGGTAACTTCAATCATCCACCCTGCTTCCCTTCCGTCTTCCTGAGCTGTAGTGATCTGCTCCAGGAAAGCTTCGACCTGGTCCTTTTTCAAGAGATAGGCGCCGTTCCAGCACATTTCCTCATCTTTACCAGTTACGTTTTTGTTCCACACCTTTTTACTAGTCGTGTCGACACAAAACTCTTTGAAGCGGTGGTGAAGATTCCTTGCATAGGTCTCCTGTTCCTGTGAGACCATTTCTTCAATAAAGCTGTCCAGCTTTTTCGTCTGAAGGTACTGCATCCCTTTCGACATCTGGGCAATATCCTCTTTGCGCTTCATAACCTCCGGGTGCCGGGATGCTGTATGTTCTTTAAGGAGATCAGAGCGGTTATAAACCTTAACATTCCACTCTTCCGTTCCGAGCAGCTGTTGAAGAAGGGTTTCCCATTCTGTTTCATAGACAGACGCTTTATGCTGTATATTTTCTTCCTTCTTAAAAATCGTTGCGAATTTCATCGGAATCAGCGTCATCCCGTCATTCAGCTGCATCAGGACTTCGTGGTGGCGGAAGGCTTTTTTCTTAAGCCATTCCATTTCGTTTGTTTTTTCCTTCAGCACTTCTTCCCCGAATTCGGATTCATCTACGAAGCTGACGACAGCTGCCAGGTTCCCAAGCTCGATATAAAAGAGAGGATGAGAACCATCCACACCCTTCCACTGTGTCACACCCGCCTCCTGTGCTTCTTCCTTCCATGTCACGCCGTAGAGGTAAAACAATTCTCCCATATTAAAAACTCCCTATTCATACCGTTTCGTCATCTCTTCCCATTGTTCCATCTCCCGCTTTTTCGCCATTTCATAGCGCAGCATCAATTCTTCCTCCTGCTGTTCAAAAGCTTCCTCGGAGATTTCCTCCAATTCGTACATCATCTGAAGCTGGATGATTTTTTTCTGGATGTGCTCCAGGTCGTACCATTCTTTATCCACTTCTTCTTTGACGTGCTCGCCTACTTTTTTGATCAGAGTGATCGGAGAAGTGAACAGTTTATGAATCATGAAGCTTCCACTTTCAACTGGATATGGATAAAGTTATAAGGTGCCCAAGGACCTGTATATTTGAAATCCACATAATCGCCCCATGTCTGATAAAGCTCGTTTACAAGGGCATCAAAAACTTCCTCTTTGTCCCGATCGATTAAGTACGCGCCGTTCAGCAGCATTTTTTCTCCTAAGGTATCATTTTTCTTCGCGGCTTCCGCCAGTTCTGCAAGGGGTTCGTGGATACGTTTATCGACATCATTCTGAATGTCGGTAAAGAAATCACGGGCCATTTCACCAAGCTGGATCCTGTCAAAATAACCGGCGGCTTCCGACTTCCCTTTCACCGTTTCCTTCTGCTTCTGCATTCTGTCGTTCTGATGGACCATGGATTCCAGCCATTCCCTTTTACCGACGACTTTCAAGCCGATCTCCATTTTGTCCCGGACTTCGGAAAACAGCTTCCTTAGCTGCGGATACAGATTTTCAAGCAGTACTTCAGTATCTTCCTTCGACTTAAAAACGTTTCCAAAGCTGATCGGAACGACCGCTCTCTCCTCCTGCATCACCTTGGTAATCACCGCCTGATGGGTCATCAATGGATCTTTTTTCGGATGGTAAATCTTCACAGGAGCGTGTGCAGCTACAACAGCCGCATCTTTATAATGCAGTGTAAATAACCGGCGTTCTTCTCCCTCGAATTCGATCGTGCCAAAATCTTTTTCTTCTTCCGCCTGTATACAGCAGAAGATGTAAACACCTGTTTCCTCTGCCATTACGATCCCTCCTTTATATTCCGGCACTCGTTTAAGATGAGTGCCTCTGCATTATTTGACGGTCCGCCGTCCTGAAGCTGAAGCGGGAACATCATAAAATCAAGACAGAGATGCTGGAACGCCGGATGACTGCCTTCAATCGGAATGGCATGCTGTTGAGCGATATCCGCCATCATGATGGATGTACGGATGCTCAAAGGACTGCCGTTTCCCTCCAGTTGTTCATTCACACGTTTCACGAGGGAGACGATTTTACCTGCCCCGGCTTTTTTCATTCCGGTCCGCTTCATGACAACAGCCGTTTCCGTTTCCACATCCATCCGTTCCAGTGGAATCGTAATCAGCCTGTCAAAAAGAGCATCCTGGGTTTCATAAACGCCGGCATACTCAGACGGGTTGCTTGTGAGCAGCATCCGGAATTCGGGATGGACACGAATATGGGATTCGTTCCGTTTGGCCCCGTATAACGGCATCACTTTTTCTTCTAATATCGATAGAAATAAATTATTCGTATAAGGGGAGGAGCGGGTGAATTCGTCGTAAACGAGGGTATGTCCCTCTTTCACTGCTTTGTACAGATGCCCCTCCACCCAGTTTTCCGATACATTTTCCTCAATCTTATGGACCGTACGCACAAAGTTATCATGCAGTTTTTTCCTGCTGTATCCACTGTACGCGCCAATTAAATCCTCTCGTGTAAGATCCCTGCTTCCGGTAATAACGGTTACGGGACGTCCACGCTTCTCAGCCGTGTGAAGCGCCAGCGTCGTTTTCCCGATTCCAGCCGGCCCTGTATAGTGAACCGGATAGCCGGCCGATACATACCTTAAGGTCCGCTGAATCATCGATTTGAAATGAGGAAGATCGAATACGTCCCCCGGGGTGCGGGCAGAAGGCTGTCTGCTGTTCAATCGTGTCATCATCCATCCCCCTACGTTTCAACCTGCTCATCAATTTCCGTGCGGTAACGAAGCCGGATCCTGGAAAAACCGCTGATATCCAGCTGCTCATCCAGAAAAACTTCGTACACGCCGACCATCTGGTCCCTGGCATACTTCTTCATATATTCCTTCTCCTCAATCACTTCAACGATCACGCGCCATTCCTCATCCTTTTTCCTTGCCGAAATGATTTTATGAACCGGCGCAATATTCTGCTGAAAAAAATCCTGAACGGCATTCAATACCTTCATACAGCCAAAACCCTCTCTTTCTCTGCCATTATCTTATATACTGAATTCCCCGCGCTCACCAGCGCCGGACTCTGCAGATGAACCGTTTTCACCAAGCCGGCCTCCAAGCCCTTCTTCTTCCACTTCATCACGAAGGAGCCCGACGGCTTCCGCATATCTGAGCCACGTATCTACACTCGCAATAACGACACGCGCCTCCACTGTAATCAACTCAATTCCTACAACAGAAACTCTGGCAAACGCATCAATGACTATACCTTTATCTAAAATTCGGTCAACGACTTCTGCTAGACTTGAACTATCGGTGGATTTTTGAATCGCCATGAGGGATTCTCCTTTCAGTTTTTAAGAATGATAGGTTTTCATATGGGAAAGGCCTTTTACATCTTTCGGCCCTTTGATGGAAGAAGCACTCTTGATATGGGAGACACCCTTGATGTCCTGGACACCCTTCAACCGTTTTGACCCACTGGATCGATCACCCACGGAATTCTGGATTTCCTGTCCTTTCTGCTTTACATCTGAAAGGTTCTCCTTGAAGGCCAGCAGCTTCTCCTGCGCTTTTTCCCTGGCTTCCTCTGCTTTGGCATGGACCTCCCTGGCATTCGCCTCGGTCTTTTTCTGCCATTCCTGTTTTCTCTCATTGATCTGCGACTGCAGATATTCACGGAACTGTTCTTTCGCAAAATCTCCCGCACTGTCATAAAGCTCATCACCGGCTCGGTCTTTTACTTCTTCCCAGTCATCACTTTTCCGAAATACTTTTTTCGGATCGGGAAAATGATCTTTCACAGATTCCGCCGTCTGTTTTATTCCACCTCCCACACGTTCCAGCCAATTCTTGGAGTCTTTCTGATTTTTCAAAGCATCACCACACTTCTCCTGAATGACAGTCATTTCTATCCTTACTTCCCAAACTCACTTTTCTGAAACCCGATGAACTTCATATTTATAAAAAAATGGGAATATAGACATCAGAAACGGAGACTGAACCCCTTCCCAGTGCCTATAAAAGGGCGGTGATGACAATTCGTTTTCCGATATAAAACTTTTGTTACAAAATAAAGTTGCCCAACCCAGATGTCGAAACCACACTTAAGAGGTCATTTTCCAGCACCTCTATCCCAACCCCGATATCGCAGGAATCCATCCGATTTCTCCGAATTACTAGAGTATATCTTTTAAAGGAGGAAATCGTTTGAAGTTTAAAAAGCTTGCTTCCCTGTCCCTTGCCGCCGCACTTGTACTTATGCCGTCCACTGGAGGAGTCCTGGCTGATTCACTTTCCGACAAAACATCATCAGAACGGACAAACAAAATTGATACTTATCTCGAAAAAGGAAAGTATGTGCCGGGTGAAGTCGTCGTAAAATATAAGGAAGGACGGGCGTTAAACAAGAAAGAGATGAACCAGATGGACGCCGTTGTCCTTGATGAAGAACAGGAAGTTGTAGAATCTGAGGAGAAAGTGTTGAAGGTGAGAAACGTTGAAAAAGTCGTCGAAGCCTTAAACAAAAATCCTAATGTAGAGTACGCAGAGCCGAACTACGTATTCCAAGCCACGTGGACACCGAATGACACGTACTACAGCGGCTATCAATACGGCCCGCAGAATACCGATACACCAAGGGCCTGGGACATCACACGCGGAAGCAGCAGCCAGGAAATCGCCATCATCGATTCCGGTGTCGACTATAACCATCCGGACCTTGATGGAAAGACGATCAAAGGCTATGACTTCGTCGATAACGATAACAATCCAATGGACTTGAACGACCACGGGACCCACGTAGCTGGAACAGCAGCAGCTGAAACGAACAACGCCAGAGGTGTCGCAGGAATGGCACCGAATACGAAAATCCTTGCCGTCCGCGCCCTCGATGCGAATGGGAGCGGCTCCTTGAACGATATTGCGGATGCGATCCGCTATTCAGCTGATCAGGGCGCAGAGGTCATCAACCTCTCCCTCGGCTGTAACTGTGATACACAGACATTGGAAAATGCCGTCAACTACGCCTGGAACAAAGGATCGGTCGTCATTGCAGCGGCAGGAAATGACGGGGTTTCAACAACCTTCGAGCCTGCCTCCTATGACAACGTCATCGCCGTCGGTGCCGTCGACCGCTATGACAGAAAAGCCTCCTTCTCCAACTACGGAACATGGGTGGATGTAACAGCGCCAGGCGTCAGTATTGCCTCTACCATGCCGAACGGCGGCTATGCCTACATGTCTGGAACGTCCATGGCAGCCCCGCACGTGGCTGGTCTGGCCGGACTTCTCGCTTCTCAGGGACGCTCCAACAGCAATATCCGAGCTGCGATCGAGCAGACGGCTGATCCAATCAGCGGCACAGGATCCTACTTCGAGCATGGATTGATCAACTCCTATGAAGCTGTGAACTATTAATAGAAAAAAGATTCTCCTTCTCCCCGCTGACCTAAAAAAGGCCCCCCCCTTTTGAATTCAAGCATCACCCGGTGAAGATGGGGAGTTCGAGAGATTGAGGAAGGCGCCTGCATGCGCCTTCCTCTTTATTATCAGTTGACGATTCACTCAGCTATTCGCTATAGTAAAAGTACCAAAGGGAGTAGCGACCGCATATCCGCGGCTGATGAATCGTCATTTCGGTGATCCAATCACCTGGTTCATCAAACTATATAGATAGGACGCGAGACTTTGGCCCTCAACAGGGCCGAAGTCTCTTTTTTTTGAGCAGAGCCCTGTATATAGAAAGGAGATTGCAATGATGGTTTATTTTATTTTTCTACTGTCCGCTGTCATCGTCGTATATGCGGCTGTTTACCTGAACCGCTTCGGCGATGTGATCAGCCGGAAATCAACACTGAGCGGTGCTGTCGTCGGCACCTTTCTCATCGCCGGGGCCACCTCACTTCCGGAATTGACGACAAGTTTAACGGCCGTCTACATCGACAATCCTGACATCGCCGTCGGTAACATGCTCGGAAGTAACGTATTCAACCTGCTGATCATTGCCGTTGTAGATATGATCTACCGAAAAAGAAAAATGTTTAACGCCATTGATGAAAAGCAGCATATGCCGACAGCGGTTGCCGGTATCGTGTTTACCTTGATTGTAGTCGCCGCCCTAATCCTGCCGTTTGATTTTTCCTTGTTTAACATCGGAATTGAAATGTTCATCCTCGTCGGCCTGTATATCGCGGCCACTCGATTTATCAATCAGGGAGAAGAAGAGGAGATAGATGAAGCGGCTGCCGTTGGCAAAGATTATTCACTAAAAGGCGCTGTGACCGGATTTATTATCACCGCTCTACTCGTTTTCGCCTCAGGGAGTGCCTTATCGATTTCCGGTGATCAGCTGGCGCAGCAGACTGGCATGAGTTCAAGCTTTGTCGGAAGCTTCCTTATTGCCGCTTCCACATCGCTGCCGGAACTCGTCACTGTTCTCGTCGCCATGAAGATGTCCAACTACGGAATGGCGCTTGGATCGATTCTGGGAAGTAATCTGTTTAACCTGCAGCTTCTTGCTGTGACGGATATCTTTTACCAGAAAGGTGCGATTCTGCAGTCCCTCAGCTCCACCCATCTGCCTGTGGCACTGCTGAGTGCAGCCATGTTGTTCTTGACCGTGTTCATGGTGAACCGGAAGCCGAAGGAAAACAGCTTCCGCTATGCGGTACCGTCGCTGATTATGATCGTCATTTATTTTGCAGCATCCTATCAGATGTTTTAAAAAAAGCAGGAGAGCGCGGGCTCTCCTGCTTTTTCTCATTTATACCCTACTGGATGAAACTCTCCTGTCAGAGCATCTACAATTAAGTGAAAACACTTTTTCTTTTTCATTCCTTTCACTATCCAATAAGGGCGGTAGAATAATGATTCTTTGGTTAAAGTAATGCCGGGCATTCTAAATATTTTCATCTTATAAGAAATGGATCGGCCGATAAACCTTTCACCGTAAACCTTTGCTTTGCTTAACGGTATTTGAATATCCAGCACTTTATTGGTCTTTAATTCCGCTTCAGAAAGTTCAGGTGAGGTGTCGATGAGTGATCCTACACCACTAATCGAATCAATGGTGCACCCTATTTTCTTATGGACGTGTCCAAGCCACCTTTTCCCTTTCATTTCATATTCCAGGAAATAATAAGGATAATACACTAAACATTCAGGTGTAAAAATTGAATCCTTCTCCATTTGTTTCAGAAAATGGCAGATCTCTTCATCTGAAAATATATGATCGCTTGTCAAGACAGGTGTTGTCATCTAGAGAAATCCTCCCCCACTTGAGTTTCCTTCAGGTATTTTCCTAAATTTCCTGCTTCAAGGTTCAAATGTCTAGAAACCTTTTTATCTAGCGACGCCGGCACAGAATAACCCTTTTTCACTTCAGGGAAAATATCTTCTATCCAAGCCGGTTTTTTACCAAAAGGATTTCCTACAAGCATCCCAAGCACCGACATTATTAAACCAGCTAAAAACGGGTGAAGGTATGTAGCTTCCTGGAGTTCTAGTGAAGTCCAGAAAATATTCGTCACTCCTCCAAAAATCATCGCGCATAATACTCCGATATTATTCGCGTTTTTAGAGTATACAGAAACGACATACGGAACGATGAAGCTGTTTCCTAATACACCAAACGAAAAAATGACTAGAGAAAATACCGATGGTGGCTGATACACGGCCACAATAACACCTATAACACCGGCTGCCAGAATACATAATCGACTTATATTCACCATTTTATTATCACTTGCCTTTTTATCAATAAACCGTAAATAAATATCTCTTGATAGGATCGTACCTGCCTGCATTAATATGGAATCAGAAGTAGACATGATCGCTGCCATTACTGCAGACAATAAGATCGCCGCCATAATCCCAGGGAAAAATTCATAGGCCAGTGTTGGGATGACCATTTCCGGGTCATTTAATTCAGGAAGCAGTACAATAGCCATAAACCCTAGAAGATATGGCGTAAATACAAAAAGCTGGTTCCAAGTAGCTGCATAAAGAATAGCTCCCTTTACCGTTTTCGTACTTTTCATAGACATATGTCTCACCACTACATGGGGGAGTCCCATATAGCCTATAGAATAAATGAGCACCGCACCAAGAACAACACCCCACTGTCCGATATAAGCCAAATCTTTTCCCCATGGACTTAAATACGAAGGATCTATGGCAGCAATCTGTTCATTCAACCCTGACAGCCCGCCAAGATGAATAAAACCCATGATTGCAATCCCGACGACACCAATAACCATAATAATGCCTTGGATAAAGTCAGTCCAAACAACCGCCAGGTAACCTCCTGTGACGGTATAGGAAATGATCACACCAACGCCTATTAATAGAGCCGTAGAATAGGATAATCCAGTCAACTGCTCTAAAGCTTTACCGGAAGCGATGAACTGAGCGAACACATATCCAAATAAGAAAATTATAGATATAACTGAACCTACAATACGGATAGCAGGGCTCTCAAAACGTTTTTCCAAATATTCAATAGGGGAGAGAGCACCCAGCCTTTCTGACATTCTTCTCATCCTTTTCCCTAAAACGGATAAGTTCACAATGGCTCCCCCTGCATCCCCAAAGGCATACCATAAAGCGTACCACCCTTGTTGAAAAGCAAGAGCCGGCCCTCCCATAAACATATACCCACTCATAGATGAACTCTGCATCGTCAAAGCAGTTACTGCTGGTCCAAGACTTCGTCCTCCCAGTAAATATTGGTCAACTGATTTAGAAGCTTTGCGGGTAAAGTAAGTACCAACAACTAGTAACCCAGCTAAATATACAAGAAAAATGATCGTATCGAGTTTCAATTGCTTTCCCCCTCTCTTCTGTGATGATATTCTTCTTCAGCTTCATCATCTTTTCTAAACTTCACATAAAGGATAATAGCCAATGAAAACCAAAAGACCGGCCATGGAGCAAATAACCAAAATGTTTCTGAGGGAAGATTGAACAAGATTCCTCACGCTCCTTTTTTTGTAATATAAAGTAAATTTTACATAAATTCAGCTGAATCCTCACTAGACATAGTGTCGTTTTCCTATTAGGAAATTTAAACACTATGACAAATTCTCCCACAAAAAAAGCATCCGATAGCACACGGATGCTTTTCCACTTCATAAAACCTTACTTAAAAATTCCTTTGTTCTTGGATTCTGCGGATTTCCAAAGATATTCTCCGGTTTATCCTCTTCCATAATAATTCCTTCATCCATGAACAATACCCGGTCGCCAACTTCACGCGCAAACCCCATTTCGTGGGTAACGACCACCATGGTCATCCCTTCACGGGCGAGCTCCTTCATAACAGCCAGCACATCGCCCACAAGTTCGGGGTCCAAGGCCGAGGTCGGTTCATCAAAAAGCATGATACTCGGCTCCATTGCGAGCGACCGCGCGATAGCGACACGCTGTTTCTGACCGCCGGAAAGACTTTCCGGATAAGCATCCGCCTTATCACTCAGGCCGACTTTTTCCAGCAGGGGACGCGCCACTTTTTCTGCTTCACTTTTCGACATTTTCTTTACCTTAATCGGACCGATGGTGATGTTATCCAGAACGGTCTTATGAGGAAAAAGATTAAAATGCTGGAATACCATGCCGACGCGGGAACGGATTTTGTTGATGTTGATCTTTGGATCGGTTAAATTGTCTCCCTGAATGATTACATCCCCGGATGTCACTTCCTCGAGCAGATTCAGACAGCGGAGGAAGGTACTTTTCCCAGAACCGGACGGGCCGATAACACAGACCACTTCTTTTTCCTTAATCTCTGCATCGATTCCTTTTAAGACTTCATTGGAGCCGAAGGATTTGTGTAGATCCTTTACACTGATCATTAGACATCCAGCCTCCTTTCCACCCGTCTAAGGTAGACGGCTGTCGGTACAGTGATGATAAGGTACATGATACAAACCATCGTTAACGCCTGAAACGCCTGGAATGTCATCCCATAGTACTGCTGTCCCATATACAGCAGTTCCCCTACGGCGATAACGGAGAACAGGGATGTATCCTTCAGACTGATGACGAACTGGTTGCCAAGCGGCGGGATCATACGGCGGAATGCCTGAGGCCAGATGATATAACGCATCGTCTGCCCGCGGGTGAGCCCGATGGACCGTCCCGCTTCCTCCTGCCCCTTATCAATGGAATACACAGCACCGCGGACAATTTCAGCAATGTAGGCACCGGCATTGATGGCAATGGCAATGATTGATGCTGTAATTTTATCGATGTTCACATCCATTAAATCGGATAAACCAAAATAGATGAATAAGATCTGCGCCAAAATCGGCGTGCCGCGGACAGCTTCCACGTAGACCGTGGCAATGCCGTAGATCAGCTTATTTTTTGACAATCGCGCGAATCCGAAGACGGCTCCAAGGATAAAACCGAACAACAAACCGACGAAGGTGATAAGCAGTGTCCAGACTAACCCTTCCAACAGAAAAGGCATGACGCGGTAATAGTGGGATTCCGTAATAAACTCCATGCAGGTGACCGCTCCTTATGTTTAGTGGTTGAATGTTTTGTAGAGCATGGAAAAGCGTAACAAGACATTCCTGCTACGCTTTTCCTTCACTTTTGATATCCGGCTGTGGAGTTATTCCGATGACTCGGTCCCATATTTGCGCTCGCCAAACCATTCCTCGTAAATGTCATCGTACGTTCCATTATCGATCAACGTCTGCAGCGCTTCGTTTACATCTTCCACCAGCTCAGAATCCTTAGGAAAAGCGATGCCGTACTGTTCCCCCTGCAGGGTATCGCCTGCAGTCTTCAATGTACCCTCGGCATCATTGTTCACATAATATTTTACGTTCGGTACGTCATACATCACAGCATCCAGGCGGCCAGATTCTAAATCCATATAGGCTTCCACAATCCCCGGGAACGTAATCAATTCCGCGTCGGGATGATTTTCTGAAATGTAGGTTTCACTCGTCGTCCCTGAGCGTGTCCCCACCTTTTTCCCTGCCAGATCCTCCTCAGATGTAATTTCCTCATTCGAAGCATCGACTGCTAAAATAAGGCCGGCGTCATAGTAAGGATCAGAGAAATCAATGGTTTCTTTCCGCTCTTCTGTAATCGTCATACCAGCAATTCCGATATCATAACGCCCCGACTGCATTCCTGCGACCACACCATCAAATTTCATGGATTCGATTTCCACATTGAAGCCTGCTTCATCAGCAACCGCTTTGATCAGGTCGATATCGAATCCCTGCATTTCGCCGGATTCCTCGTCCATAAACTCAAACGGAACGAAGTTATTATCAGTGGCGACCGTGTATGTTTCTCCTTCTGAATCGCCGGATTCCCCGGAGCTGGAAGATTCACTGCTACCACAAGCAGCCAGAACCGCTCCAAGAACAATCATCATAAAAAATAAAGACCATTTCGATTTCATACAACTTCCCCCTTTGGTTTTATGTACTTTTGCCTACCCCAAACTTTAATACTATTTACAATTTTCTAAAAAATTTATTTTCAGCTTTATTCCGTCAAAAAACGTCATTTGGGAGGCGTTTTTTTCTTTTTTCTCTCATATGCTTAGATTTTGGATGTAATCATGATCATTGAGGCGGTTGGTTGATATATTTCGAATTCCGCTGAAATATCCGGGAACTAGTGGGTAGATCCAAAATATCACCGATATCTCCAAAGGAATACCGATCTCCATGTCGAATAAGGAAAAAGCGAAAGGATGGATGCCATGATTAAAAAAGAACGCACGTTTCCCCGAGATATCAAAGTTCTGCAGGCTTTGAAGCGTAGGCTGGTGGACAATCACCCTCAATCCGAAGCTGTAAATGACCAGTTGAAGCTCCGATTAACCGGCTTCAAAGGCGAACTCTCCTTGAATTATCCTCTTACTTTCCTCCCCTCGGACCATTATATTTTCCACGACCTGCGTCTGTATGACGGCACCCACCACTTTCAAATCGACTGCCTTGTTGTAACCCCTTCTCTCCTAATCATTCTGGAAGTGAAAAATATTGGAGGGGAGCTGTTTTTCAACCAGCGCTTCCACTACCTTGAACGAAAATGGGAGGAAGATCATTCTACGTTTGCCGATCCAGTCATTCAGGTAGGCCGTCATACCCGGCAGCTTCGGAAGCTGCTGAATCTCTGGCAGATTCCTCATGTTCCAATTTATGGACTGGTCGTCAACAGCCACCCTGCGGCAAGGATTGATACAGACGATGATGACCTTGAGAACGTCATCCGAATTGAAACGCTGCCTGAAAAAATATCCACCCTGGTGGAAGGCAGCATACCCATTTTAAATGCCTCGCCAATGAACCGCTTAACCACCCACTTGCTAACCAATCACGAAAGTTACTTTTATGACTATGTAAAATGTTTCAAACTGGAAAAGGAAGATTTCAAGAAGGGGGTTTTCTGCCCGAAATGTTCCTCACTGCCAATGAAACGTATGCACGGCAGATGGAAGTGCGTGAACTGCGCTCATCTCAGCAAGTCCGCTCATGTGGATGCTCTGGAAGACTACTCGCTCTTAATTGAAGACCGGATTACCAATCAAAGCGCTAGAGATTTTCTCCTTATTTCATCTCCCACTTCCGTAAAAAAGTTACTTCAGTCCATGAATCTTTCGACCGTTGGACAAAACAAGGGCAGAGCTTATATGCTTGATAACTTCAAATGTTGATATATTGCTGATTTGACTGATATATTGCCAATTTGACTGATAAATCCAAGGAAAGACTGATATATGTGTCAAAACGACCGATATATCACAAAAAAGACCGATATCAGCCACCCCTCCCCCATAAAGTCCAAAAAAAAAGCACCCCCAAAAGGAGGCACTTTACGTTTTCGGCTGAGGATCCGCTTCCATCAATAGATCCACCAAATGCATGGCTTCCATCCGATCATCGGCACCTTCGCGGACAACGCCGAGCTTCATCTGCAGCAGGCAGCCCGGGTTGGAGGTAACGATACCATCCGGATCCACACCGCAGACGTCCTGCATTTTCACATCAAGGATGTCCATCGCCTCTTCATAGTTGACGATGTTGTAAATCCCTGCGGAGCCGCAGCAGAATTCCGGCCGGTCCATCTGTTTCAGCGTCAGTCCGGGCACTTTTTCCAACAGCGCGACAGGCGCATCGGTTACCTTCTGGACGTTTCGCAGGTGGCAGGAAGGCTGATAAGTAACAGTTCGCGGAACGGACTGCTCAAACCGGAGACCGTCGATTTCCACCAGCACTTCGGAGATATCCTTCACGTTGGCTGCAAAAGCAGAAGCACGGCTGCGCCATTCTGTCCCCTCTTCAAACAGATGGGGATATTCAATCAGACGGGCACCGCACCCGCCGGCATTGTTGACGATGTAATCAAAGCCTTCCTCTTCAAAGGCTTCGATATTCCGCTTGGCAAGTTCGACCGATTCGTCTACTTTACCGGAGTGTGCATGAAGAGCGCCGCAGCACGTCTGCTGCTTTGGAAAAACAACTTCCGCGCCGCTTCGTAACAGCAGCTCCATCGTGTTTTGGTTCGTTTCATAAAACACACTATCCATGATACAGCCCTTGAAAAAAGCAACTTTAGCTGTGGCCGGACGTTTACGGACGTATCGGCCCGCCCTTGATTTCCGCCGCTTTGGGGAAGGCATCTCAGGAAGTACGGCCTCAAATTCATGGAGGTGCAGCGGGGCCCGCTTCGTGAGGCCGAACCGCTGGGACACTTTTTTCAAGCCGCTGGTTTGATAAAGCCAAGTGGCATGTCCAAGCGAATCCATCCATACCGAGGAGGGAAAAAAACGTTGGAACATAAAGTTCTCCACAAGCTTCCTCGGTCTGCTTTTTTCCTCCTGTTCATCTATGACGTGCTTGGCACTCTCAAGAATTTCTCCATACTGGACGTTGGTCGGGCATACGATTGTACAGGCCATACAGCCAAGACATTTTTCGATCGGCTCTTTCAAATCCTCGACAGACGCTTTGCCTTCCGCAACCATTTTCACGAGGTTGATCCGGCCGCGAGGCGAGTGGGTTTCTCTTTCCATCGTCTCATACGTCGGACAGGCAGGAAGACAGTAGCCACACTGCACACAGTCAAACGTCTTATCATAGCTGAGCTTTTCCTGCAGCAGACTATTCATGATGCAGCACCAGCTTCTGCCCTTTTTCCGGGAAGACCTTGCCAGGGTTCAGGATACCGTTGGGGTCCCAGCTGTCCTTGATCCGCTTCATCATATCCAGCCCGACTTCACCGAGCTCCATCTCCATGAACGGAGCTTTCATCGTTCCGATTCCATGTTCGCCGGATAAAGTGCCGCCGAGCTCCAGGGCCGCTTCAAACATTTCTTCCACGGCTTTTTCCACCCGCTTCATTTCCTCGACATCACGTTTATCACAAAGAACATTCGGATGCAGATTGCCGTCCCCGGCATGACCGAAGGCCACCACTTCCACGTCATACTTTTCCTTAATAACCTGAAGGCGGTCCATAAAGTCCGGGATTTTACTGCGGGGCACGGTAGCATCCTCAGAAACTTTCGTCGGCTTGATTTTTGCAAT
This sequence comes from Halobacillus litoralis, assembly GCF_009856355.1. Classification (GTDB taxonomy): domain Bacteria; phylum Bacillota; class Bacilli; order Bacillales; family Halobacillaceae; genus Halobacillus; species Halobacillus litoralis_B. Next base: position 88,699 of record NZ_WMEW01000001.1, read on the forward strand.
CGCAGGCGACACCTGTTTCCGCGCATGCCACAGCTTGGCTGCTTCTTCGTCTGTTTTGGGAATGATCACATCCAGCGCACCCATGTCCTCCATAATCTCTTCGATGAGCCGGCGCTCGACTTTCAGCGTCTCTGGATGACCGTCCAGTTCAATAATAATCACAGCGGCAGCATCGACAGGGAGACCGGCCGGCTGAAATTTTTCAACAGCCACAACACAAGCCTGATCCATAAATTCCATTTTGGACGGAAGGATCCCGGAGGTAAGGGTCTGGGAAATCGCTTCTCCTGCCTTCCGTACTTCATCAAACGTGACCATCAGCGTCTGGACGGCCGGGGGCTTCGGCATCAGCTTCAATGTCGCTCCGACGATCACCCCTAAAATCCCTTCCGAGCCAACAATGAGTTTCGTTAAGTCAATGCCGGTGACGTTTTTGATCGTCCGGCCACCGGTGCGGATGATTTCCCCTTCCGGTGTGACGACCTCAAGGCCAAGGACATGATCTTTCGTCACGCCGTATTTCAAGCCGCGCGGCCCTCCGGAATTCTCTGCAAGATTGCCGCCGATCGTAGCGACGTGGGCACTGCTTGGGTCCGGCGCGTACATGAGGCCATGCTCCTCAGCGGCCTTATTGATATTAGCCGTGAGCACACTCGGGGTAACGTCCACAGTGAGATCCCGCGGACGCAGGTTGATTTCAGCGGGATACTGGGACATATCCAGGACAATTCCTCCGTGCACCGGGAGCGGACCGCCACTCAGACATGTACCTGACCCTCTCGGGTGAACAGGAATTCTATAACGGTTGGCCAGTTTCAAAACATCAGCGGTTTCCTGTTTGGCTTTCGGCTGGACCACAACATCCGGCAGATGCTCCCCGAACGAGGCATCAAAGCTGTAACTGTGCCGGTCGGCGAGATCGGTCAGCACCCTTTTTTCAGGGATAATGCGGCGGAGTTCCTCGATCCATTCGTCCATATGCTCAGCTCCTTATTAAGATTGGGCTTTTTTCTGACGAAGCGGTTTACCTTTCAACACATCCATGACGTCGGTAATTTCATTAAAGTAATGGGACGCTTCATTCCACTGGTCGGTGACCAGATTGACAAAAAGAATGTCGATCATATGCAGCTGTGCAAGCCTCGAGGAGGTCGCCCCGCTGCGGAATGGAGCGGGAATTTCCCTGGAGGCTGAAATATACAGCGAAACATCCGCATGGGAGGTCACGGGTGACTGACCATAGCGGGTGAGACTGATCGTTTTGGCCCCTTTGTACTTCGCTATTTCCATGATTTTCGCCGTTTCATATGTTTCACCGGAAAAAGAAATACCGAATACGACATCATTTTCCTTTACGTTCGCAATGTCCATCGCCGCATTGTGCATATCTGTAAATGCGGACGTCGCTTTGTTCATCCGGAGAAATTTCTGCTGGGCATCCTGAGCAATGATTCCGGAGGCACCAACACCGAAAAAGTGGATCGTGTCCGCTTTTCTGAGGACATCCACGGCTTTTTCGAGCGTCCGGTAATCGACCATTTCCGTCGTTTCCTTGATCGCCTGCAGGCTGTTGTTGGTCACTTTTTCAACAATCGAATCGGAGGATTCCCCGGGCTGGATATCCCGGAACCGGTTCTCCGGCTTTTTCTGGAGGTCTCCGGAAATGCGCAGCTTCAGCTCCTGCAGTCCCTTCAGTCCAAGGGACTTGCACAATCGGATCACGGCAGCGCTGCTGGTGGAACTCAGTTCCCCAAGCTGTGTGGCTGTACAGTGGATGGCCTCATGCGGCTGATCCAGTATAAATTCGGCAATTTTTCTTTCTGACGGGGGCAGCTTGTCCTTCATTTCATTCAGAATGACAAGACCGCCTTTCAATGAGTTTTTCATTTCTTCCACCACTCTTATCCTTTAATAGCTCCTTCTGTCATTCCCTTGACGATGCGCCGCTGGAAGATCGCATACAGGACGATGACAGGAACGATGGCAATGACTAAGCTTGCAAATAAGGTCCCCCACGCGTTGGTGTACTGGGTCTCATTGCTTATGTAATCAATCGCCAGGGCCAGCGTATAGTTTTCTTCCGACTGCAGGAAGATCAAAGCCATAAAATATTCATTCCAGAATTGAATCATATTCATAATCGTTACGGTTATGATACCCGTTGTTGAGAGGGGTGTAATCACCTTCCACAGAATTCCATAAGGCGACATCCCGTCAATGGCTGCCGCTTCCTCCAGGGACTTGGGTATCGTCGCCATAAAGCTTGTCAGCACAAATATACTGAAGGGAAGCTGACTCACCGCATAGACGATGCTCAATCCGAAAATGTTATCAAGAAGGTTCAGCTGCATCAATAAAAAGAACAATGGAATCCAGCCGAGAACCATTGGAATCATCATCGCAGAAATATACAGGGTAAACAACAGACGGTTGCCTCGGAAGCGCATGCGCTCCAGAGCGTAGGATGTCGGTATGGCCATCATAAGGGTCAGCGTAGCCCCGAGACCTGTGACAATGAAACTGTTAAACACGCTGGTATCGATATTGTAGTTGCTCCAGGCATCCACAAAATTGGCAAAGCTGAAGGATTCCGGCAGTCCCCACGGGTTGGCGTAAATTTCCGCGTTCGATTTAAACGCGCCCAGAACCATCCAGACGATCGGATACAGGACAGCGAGTGTCCAGATGATTAAAGGAATTCGAACGATGGTACGTGAAAAGAATTTTCCTGTCTGCACTCCATTCCCCTCCTGTCGGTTAATATTCCACTTTTTCCCTTCTCATGAAAAACTGCATAATCAGCACCGTGACCAACGATAGAATTAAAATCATCACACCAATGGTTGCTCCATAGCCGAAATTATATTTCACAAAGGCCTGCTCATATAAATACGATCCCATCACATGGGTCGAGTTGTTCGGCCCGCCTTTGGTCATAACCTGAACGATAATGAAGGAACCATTTAATGTCGTAATGATGATGTACAAAATGCTGATCTTAATCTGCGGCCAGATCAGCGGCAGGGTCACTTTCCAAAACTGCTGCCACTCTGTTGCGCCGTCAATTTCCGCTGCTTCATAATAGCTCTTGGAAATGTTGGAAATCCCGCCCATCAGCATGAGCATGAACAAGCCGATCCCCGCCCAGACGGATGGAAGAACAAGGCTTGGAAGCGCCCAGTCTTCACTGCCGAGCCACGGTTTCGTCCATTTTTCCAATCCGATCAGTTCAAGACCGGAGTTGACGAGACCAAGACTCGGATTATAGATGAACATCCATAAAATACCGATGACCACCACCGACATAATGTTGGGAAAGAAGAAGACGATGCGGTAAAAAGGGGCTTCTTTAATTTTCAGCTGTGTCAAAGCGACGGCAAAAAATGTCGATAAAATCATGATCCCGACCACTTTGGTCACAACAAGGAAATAATCGTGAAGGATGGTTCTGGGGATAATCTCATCACTGAACAACCGGCGGTAATTATCAAACCCGACAAACTCCGCCAGCGACGACGCACCGGACCATTCAAAAAAGGAATAATAAAGGCCGTTGAACAACGGATACAGGGTGAAAACAGAAAACAGAATGAACGTTGGAACAAGACAAAATGCGAGAAATAGATTCCTCTGCCTGCGCGATTGGACCATCACACTTCCCTCTCTTTCTGTATGGTTATGAAAAAAGGAATGTGAAGACAAGAGCCTTCCCATTCCTCCTTTCATGTGAGCCTACTCTAAACTGCTGCGGTATTCAGCTGCGGCTTTCTCTGCTTCCTCCACAAATTCCTCAGCTGTGATGTTTCCAAGCATGAGGGAAACGAGGGAGTTGCTGATCGGCGTTTCCAGCTCTGAACTCATTGGGTGAGGCTTCTGGTGGATCTGCACCTGTTCCGGATCGTTGATCATTTCATTCGCTTCAATCAGGAAGGAAGGCACTTCTTCACTGGAAGACAAATCAACACCCTGGAGGTTCATAATCGCTCCTGTATGTTCAGAGAAGCTCTTCGCATACTCTTTTGTGAAAACAAACTCGACAAACGCTTTGGCTGCTTCCTTGTTTTCTGCTTTTTCAGCGATAGCCAGTGGACGAAGATCAGGAACAATAGCATAAGGCTCTCCTTCATCCTGCATCGGAGACGGAATGAATCCATACTCAAAATCATCCGGCGTATCATTGGCCATTTCATTAGGCAGCCAGAATCCTACAGGAATGAACGCATTATCGTGAAGAAGGAAATTCATCTGTGACTGGGTATGATTCAAGGCACCAAACCCGTCATCGATCATGCCTTCTGCCTGCATCTGCTCTACTTTTTTCATAACGTCCAGTACAGGCTCGCTCGTCCAGGCTCCTTCCTTACCTTGAATCACATCTGTCAAAAGCTCATCCCCGCCGGCGGCACCGAACGCAGGATACAGGACGCCTCGCAGGAAGTAGTATGGATACTGACCTGTCGTGACGAAAGGAGCAATCCCTTCTTCGTCCTTAATCTGACTCATCGTGTCCATAAACCCAGGGAAATCTTTCGGAACCTCCCACCCTTTTTCTTCAAACCAGGCGTTGTCATACCACGTGCCCCATGTATCAAAGACCAGCGGCAGACTGTATACGCTGCCATCATAGTCAGCCGGATCGACGATAAAGCTTTCGCTCAAGGCTGTACCATCCTCAAGTTCGACACCTTCCATCCAATCCGTCAAGTCCATCAGCTGACCGTCTTCCACCATCTGAGTTTCACTGGATCCTGCTCCATCGATGTAGACGACATCAGGCGGATCATCCGATACCCAGCGCGAACGCATTTCTTCGTTAATATTCGGACCGGCATGTTCTGTAATCGTGACATCCGGGTACTCCTCCTGGAAATCCCCGATGACCTCTTTCCACCAGGAATCTCCATAACCGCCGACAAAATATTGAATTTCAAGTTCTCCGGAAACCTCCCCTGTTTCTTCTCCACTGCCTTCAGAAGAAGTATCCTCCTCCGCGCCCTCTCCATCTGTCTCTTCTGTTCCTGCTCCGGGTGCACAACCGACAAGTATAAGAAAACCTAATAAAACTGCGACAATCAACCAAGCTGATGTTTTCCGCCATAAACTCAACATAAGCTCCCCCTTTTTTGATTGAATGATATATTTGAAACCAGCGTATGGTTTACAAATTAAGTTTCTGCTTCCACTGCGTCCCGGAGTTTTCCACCGTGAGCATCCAGCAGACGGCCTGCTTCCTGGAACGAGACCTTCTTTTTCAGCATAACGATGGCCGGCTTCACTTGATGCCCGGCCTTCTGCAGGGCTTCTTCTGCTTCTTCATAGGAAGTTCCGGCCGCTTCCATTAAAATGCTTTTAGCCCGCTCCCGCAGTTTATAATTGTTGGCATGAACATCCACCATCAGGTTTTCATACACTTTCCCAAGCTTCACCATCACCGCTGTACTGAGCATGTTCAGCACCATTTTATGAGCCGTCGCCGACTTCAACCGGGTGGACCCTGTCAACACTTCCGGACCTACGATGACTTCAATTGGACAGGCGGCTTTTTTGCTGATTTCGGAATGATCATTACAGGATAGCGAGATCGTAAAGGCTCCCATCTCCCCTGCATAGGCTAAAGCTCCGATCGGATACGGTGTCCGCCCGCTGGCGGTAATCCCGACGACTACATCCTGTTTCGTAAGTCCACGGGCCTTCAAGTCTTCCCTCCCCTGTTTTTCGTTATCTTCAGAGTTTTCCTTGGCCTCTGTGAACGCTCCACCGCCACCGGCCATCACTGCCTGCACAAGCGAAGGGTCAACCATGAACGTAGGGGGACATTCTGACGCATCAAGGACGCCGAGCCTTCCGCTCGTGCCTGCGCCTACGTAAAACAAGCGCCCTCCGCTTTTCAAAGCTTCTGTAATGTGATCCACGGCCTTTGTAATCGCCGGCAGCACTTTTTTCACAGCCTCTGCCGCTTTGTGATCCTCATCGTTCATCACGGTCAGCATTTCCACCGTTGTCATCTGGTCCATATGTATCGTGCGCTCGTTCCTTTGTTCCGTTGTTAAATATGTCAGGGAATCCGTCATATGCCCATCACCTTTCTTTATCCATTCCAGCCGGTTTTCCAAGTAAAGCGGCTCCATATTCCGGGGGAGCGTAAGGGTCTGTCAGCGAACCGAACTGTCTGTCTTCCAACAGCCTTCCAACGTGATTTCTCAGAACGTGGGAGTGTGTGAAGATGGAACCGGCCACCGATACCGGCGCTTTCGGATCCACTCCCTGCTTTACGAGGCTTCCAATATGAAGCACGAGTTCTTCTGCCGCCTCCTTCAGCAGGTTCACCGCCGTCTGATCGCCCTGTTCAGAGGCTTTTATGACACAGGGAGCAAAAGCAGCGATTTCCTTTTTTTCAAAAGGACGTTCATACATGTATCGAATCAACTGTTCAGGTCTCTCTAAGCCACAGGTCTGCAGAATGAGAGAGGTCAGCTGTGTAGATGCTTCCCGTCCATCGGCGGCCTTCGCCACTTTTGATAACGCTTTCAAAGAAAGCTGATAACCGCTGCCTTCATCCCCCATCAAATGCCCCCATCCTCCACACTTTACGAGTTTTCCTGCTGCTGTTATTCCAACAGCATTAGAGCCTGTGCCGGAAATCAACAGCATGCCTTCGTCTATACCTGGAGGCAGCGATCCTTTTAAGGCGGCATGAACATCGGATGTAATGAATAAATTTAAATTTTCCGAAAACTTTAAGTTAAAAAAAAGCGTCTGTACGATTCCGGTCATCTGTTCGACCTCATCCGGCCGGCCGACTCCTGCCAACCCCATTCCCGCTCCGGAGATATCCCGGGGCGTTAAGGAAAAAGTCTGCATGCCGTGCCTGAGCAGGTGCTCCAGTCTCCGGCCGGCTTCCTCAAAACCAACAACGTGTGGATTTGTCCCCGGCCCATTTACCATCAGCGGATGCTTCGGATACGTCGTTCCGCCACATTCTAAAAACAGGCAGGTCGTTTTTGTCCCTCCACCGTCAATACCAATGATGTACGTCATGGGCTTCCTCCCAAACCTTGTTGAACTTATTATAGAGGGTATGAATTTTCGTGTCAATAAAATGTTAAAATATTCGTAATTTTATTTCAAAAGAATAACGGCCCGGACCATAAAGGATCCGGGCCGCCTCAGCTACGCTGCCTGTTTTCTATTTTTCTTTTCCTCCGCCTTGAACCGGAACGGCGCAAGAAGGAGTGCTGCAATTAAGAAGAGCCCCATGTATCCAATGACTGGATAGAACAGAGAAACAAGATCGGTAAACCCGAGGAAACTCAACCCAAAGGCAGCTGTAATCGTTATAAGAACGAACTTCTTATGTCCAGCAGTTCCCAGCGTTGTAAAACGGGCGGCCAAAGAAAAGAACATGCTGACCGCTGTGTTGAAGACCATTCCGAATAAAACGACCGAATAGAAGGCCCCCAGTATAGGAGAAAGTTCATCCACCAAGGCAAGCAGCGGCATATCGTAGGCTGCTATCGTATCAATCCGGGAGAAAATAGCCAGATGGCTGAGTACGATCATCATACCAAGGCCAAGACCTCCGAAGAGACCACCCAGGGCAGAGATCCTTTCATCCGTTTCATTCCCGCCCATCAACAGAGCCATCGAAGCTCCGACAGCAATATTAAAGGACACATAGTTCATAGCGGAAACAAACCAATAGGAAAAGTCATTCGGCTGCTGCAAAGCGGTCGTTTCCAATACGGAGAAACTTTCATCCATCGACACTAAACTGTAAATGGAGATTATCACGACCGTTAAAATCAGAAATGGTGTAATACTCCCAATGATTTTCACTACTTTTTCGACATTGAGCAGAATGGCCGCGGTAACAATGAGGCACATAAAAAGGACGCCGGTCAACGCCGGCAGACCAAACTGCTGGCTGGGAATAGAACCCGCACCGGCAATCATAACGACCCCTACACCAAATAACGTAAAGATGATAACCGCATCGACGATCCACCCCAGCCATTTCCAGCCGCTGACACGGTAAATGGCTTCCTTATGAGACTCTGCTTTCATCCGGGTACCGAGCTTCGTCAGCATCATTCCCATATAGGCGAAAAAGGCTGTGGCCAGTATGGCTCCTGCTGTTCCCAAATGCCCAAAACTTGTGAAATAAAGCAACACTTCCTGGCCGGAAGCAAAACCGGCTCCAACGATAATTCCAATAAATGCACTGGCTATCTTAAAAATTCTACTCATCGTGCTCCTCCTTATGTAAAACCCTTGATGTCTGTATAAAACGCTTCCTGTCATTTGTGTTTTTACACAAACAGATCCTTCTATCTTCGTATAAATCAACAAAATACGCAAGAGAAAATGGTCATGTCTGTAAATGAAAAACCATGATAGAATAAAGGTAACGATAGAGAGAAGGAGAACGTCTATGAGTCCAACACCACGTACCCCTAAAACATTGAACGATCTGATCGATTCTCCCGAAGGTTTAGCTGACCGCATCGCCGAAAACCTGGGCTGTCCAGTGACGATTGAAGATGCCAATCACCAGATTGTTTCCTACAGCAAACATGAAGAGCGTGTGGATGACGCCAGGACCGCCACCATCATGCGGCGCAAAGTTCCGGAAAGCGTCGTTAACGGGCTGTGGAAACACGGCATCATGGCCCGCCTTTTTGAGAGTGGCCGGCCGGTCATTGTCCCACCGATTGAAGAGATCGGACTCGGCCGCAGGCTCGCCGTTTCCGTCAGACATAAGGAGGAAACCCTCGGTTTCATATGGGCCCAGACCGCCGAATTGACAATTACAGAAGAACATCTTCAAACGATTGAAGATGCCTCCAGAATTGTCAGTCAGCACCTGCTCCGTCAGCAGGCAAAGAAGAAGAAATCCGAAGAAAATCAAAAGGAGTTCTTCTGGCAGCTGCTCACCGGTTCCCTGGAAAACACCTCCGATATTAAACGCCTCGGTAAAAAATATCAGATGAACCTGCAGGGTCAGCTCTGTGTAGCCGTCTTTGAATTTACAGAAGACCTGAGCCAGTCTGTCGAACGTCAGGCGTACTATTTATCAGAAACCCTGTACCAGACGAGGATTGTCAGCAGGATTTTCGATAATCACCAGCTGATTCTGCTTGTACGGACAGATCCCAAGGAAGATGCGGAGCACCTAAGCCGCGCTTTCCTGAACGACTTTACGCTGAAAATGAAAGAGCGCTTGAATTTTGACGATTTAAAAGGAGCCGTCGGCCTCGTTTATCATACGCCCTCTTTCATCCACTCCAGTTATAAGCAGGCGCTCAAAGTGCTTGAATTGAAGGACCAGTTTCCAAAAGCGCTGGCTGAGGTGGACCATTACCAGGATCTCGGCATCTATCAATTCATTAATGAAATCGCTGAACTGCAGAGGAACGAGCACTACCATAACCATGCGCTGAGGAAAATCAAATCGTATGATGCGGATAACCGGGCGGCTCTGCTTGAAACGTTGAGTGTTTTTCTCGCCCATAACAGCAACGTTCACAAAGCAGCTGAAGAAATGCATATTCATACCAATACCTTGAATTACAGACTCAAAAGGATCAGGGAAATCGGCGGCATCGATTTTAAAAATGCCAATCAAAAAATGATGCTCTTCATCGATCTGCTGATTGATGAAAAAGAAAAAGAGGATTTGTGATTTTTCACAAATCCTCTTCTTTATTTTCTCATTTTCTGCTAAACAAAAATCTGATTTCCCGGGCTATACTTTTCTTACAAACTGTTCTGAAAGGTGGTCATTTTCTTATGATTATCGGAGTACCGAAAGAGATTAAAAACAACGAAAACCGTGTAGCGATTACACCATCGGGGGTTGTAAACCTTACAAAAGCAGGACATAAAGTATACATCGAAGTCGATGCCGGCCTTGGCAGTAACTTTACGAACGAGGAATACCAGAAAGCTGGCGCTCAATTAATTGAAAGCGCTGTAGATTTGTGGGCAGGTTCTGAAATGGTTATGAAAGTTAAAGAGCCGCTGCCATCAGAGTACACCTATTTCCGTAAAGGTCTGATCCTTTTCACCTACCTTCACTTGGCCGCGGAGCCTGAATTGACGAAGGCGCTTGTCGAAAACGAAGTAACGGCCATTGCTTATGAAACGGTGTCGGTTGACCAGAAACTTCCTCTGCTTACACCGATGAGTGAAGTAGCCGGACGGATGGCTACACAGATCGGTGCTCAGTATCTTGAGAAATCCTACGGCGGCATGGGCATTCTGCTAAGCGGCGTGCCTGGCGTTTCCCGTGGTAAAGTGGTCATTATCGGCGGTGGTATCGTTGGTACAAACGCGGCGAAGATTGCCATTGGTCTCGGTGCTCAGGTGACCATCCTTGACCTTAACCCGACACGTCTCCGTGAACTCGATGATCAGTTCGGTTCCGACATCCAGACATTAATGTCCAACCCGTATAACATCGCTGAATCGGTCAAAGAGGCAGATCTTGTCATCGGCGCTGTTCTCATTCCAGGAGCTAAAGCACCGAAACTGGTTTCCGAAGATATGGTGAAATCCATGAAGGAAGGCTCCGTCATTGTTGATGTGGCTATCGATCAGGGAGGAAACTTTGAAACGGTGGATCACATTACGACTCATGATGATCCAATCTATGAAAAACACGGTGTTCTTCACTATGCTGTTGCCAACATCCCGGGGGCTGTACCACGCACGGCAACCATCGGGTTGACGAATGTGACCATTCCGTATGCGCTGCAGATCGCCAACAAAGGGGTGACAGCTGCAGTGAACGACAATAAAGCCATCGAAGAAGGAGTCAACACAGCCAATGGTCATTTGACCTACGAAGCGGTTGCCCGTGATCTTGACTACTCCTACACACCGGTTTTGGAAGCTTTAAAAGAAATCGCCCACGCGTAATCAGATAAGATAAACGGGGTCAGGGTCTATCTTGGCTTTTTCAACGCAGACCATATATTATCGAGGGTGGTTGAGGTATGCCTGGTTATGGATAGCTAGGAAGTTTTTATAACCCAGGCGTATATTGATAGATAAAAAGGCATCTTCATCGATGCCTTTTTTACCTATATGGGTAGAATCAAATAGAATAAAAGAACAGAGGATGCTACAAAGATATAACCAAGCCACTTGCTTTTATCGATAAGAAATTCAATACCCAGCAGTAAATTTAGGATGGCTATGGTAGTAAAAATGACATCTTCACTTACATTAAAGCCTGGAACAAATAAATGCAGGGCTGCAAATACCAGGATGATAACTCCCAAAACAGTATTCACTCTTCTCATGCAAGTCCTCCAATAACCATTAGTATTGATTATTCCAGTTAATTTGTTGATTGCTAATAAGTTATCACTAATCTTTGAAAAGTACAAAAATTGGTTTAATAAATAAGTCTGGGCATTTTAGAAATAGAATGTTGTCTGCAGGAAATCTATAAAATTTATCTCTTATTCAGAATTACCACCTTACTTTTTCAACCTTCGCATCAGTAAAATCAAAAAAAGAGGATTTTTCGATTCAAGGAGATCCCGTCACATCACCAAACATGGTTTCCTTAGCAGCTTCTTAATCATCACGAGGATAACCCGTGCTGTAAATACAGCACGGGTTATCCTATATCCTTTTATTTAAGTGCAGTTCCCGGCCATTCAAAAAACGGCCGCTCCCCCTTCTCCCAGTCTTTATTCGTGAAACCACCGCCTCAAATGAATGATGCCTCATCTTCCTGCCTGCGTAAATAGTCACGATTCTTCTCATTCCCACATAATTTTCAGAATAGATAAACAGTTCAAACGACTCTGTATTTATTACCTATATTTTCCTATAATTGGTTGTATTCCTGATAGGAGGTTGATTATGAAAAAGAAGCACGTCATTCCAGTAGCTGTCTTATCGTCCGCTTTGTTCATGGGAACATTGGCCCCCGTACAGACCCAAGCCGTCAGCACATCAGACCAGACACAGGTTCAGCAGCAGATTGTACATAATCAGCAGAATAAGCCTTTTTTCAACAAAGAAAAAGGAGCGACATCCTCAAGTGCCACGGAAAAGTCAGCCCAGGAGCATTTGAAGAAAAATAAAAAGACGTATAACATTTCCACTCCGGATCAAAGCCTCAAACAGACCGACCTGAAAATCGATGATCTCGGGATGACCCATGTTACTCTCCAGCAGACGAAAAACGGTGTACCGGTCGAGGGCCACCTTGTTAAAGTGCATTACAATGAAGACGAACAAGTGGAAGCGGTCAACGGACAGTTTAATACTTCCATAGAAAAATCAAGCATGTCTACGAAACCATCGATTACGAAATCCAAGAGCATCGCCACCGCTGAAAAAGCAGTTTCCGCACCTGATGAACTAGTTGAATCTCCAACTGCAGAGCTCGTCGTCTACCCGTTCAACGACGAAAATTATCTGGCTTATAAAGTAAATGTCAACTTCCTTGGAGAATCACCGGGCAACTGGTTTGTTTATGTGGATGCACAAACAGGGAATGTCATCGACCAGTACAATACAATTATGCATGCCAGCTATAAAACATCCCGCGGCTTCGGTATCGGTGTTCTGGGTGATTACAAGACGCTTCATATATCCAAGGATATGAGCACTCAGGGGCGCGATTACTACCTGCTTGATCAGAGCCATGAGAACTTGGATGGCATCTATACCCTGGATGCTGAAAATCAATGGGTGCTTCCAGGCAAGCTGTTCTCCTCCTCGGATGCGGCTTTCCGCACTTCCTATGAACGACCGGCGGCAGATGCCCACTACAATTCCGAAGAAGTATACAAGTACTTCCTGGAGGAACACGATCGGAACTCAATCGATGGTGAAGGCATGCCGATCGTATCGACGGTTCATTTTGGTGAGGATTACAATAATGCCTTCTGGAATGGACAGCAGATGACCTACGGAGACGGTGATGGAGACTTCTTTATTCCTCTATCCGCAGGTCTTGACGTTGCTGCCCACGAAATGACCCACGGGGTGACGACTTTCTCAGCGGGGTTGAAGTACCGCTTCCAATCAGGAGCGTTGAATGAAGCTTTCTCCGATATTTTCGGAGCCCTGGTTGATGAAAGTGACTGGGAAATGGGTGAAGATATTATGGGAGCTGGAGCGAAAGCAGACGGCCGGACAGCCCTCCGCAGTTTGAGTGACCCGAGTAAGTTCCCTGTCAACGAAGCCTATGTCCCTTATGGTGATGGAAACGGCATGTATCCTTCCCATATGGACGAGTATTACGACCTGCCTATTGAACTCGATAATGGAGGCGTCCACATCAACTCCTCCATCATCAACCATGCGGCCTATCTGACCGGGCAGAAAATCGGCAGAGATAAGCTTGGTCACATTTATTACCGGGCTCTTACGGTATACCTGATGCCTGATTCTGACTTTGATCATGCGCGGGAAGTGATCATTCAATCAGCCGTCGACTTATACGGAGAAGACAGTCCTGAAGCAGAAGCCGCTGCCTACGGACTCGATGAAGTCGGTATCACAGGCTGATTTAAAGGAGGCTCCTATGAAGGGAGCCTCCGATTGGAGAGAAACCTTTTTTCTAGTGACTCCAAAGGAGCGGTCATCAATACTTGGTCATGGATAGGATTTTTTCCATGTAAGCGAAAGTAACGCAGCCTGTACTGTTCTTTATAAAAGAGCGAAGGAGTTATGGTCACCTTTCTCTTTTATCAGAGGGGAAAGCTATTTTCCCACAGGCATCGGCACGAGGAGCGTACGGTGGTGACGCCTGCGGGAACAGCGCGATCCGAAGATCGACTTGGTCAAATGGTTTTCTTGACCAAGTCAGCTGAGGCCGTGCCCGCGACAGGCATCCACCGATAAGCGGAACGTGCCCCCTCAACACGACATGCAGATAACTCTAACTGGATAATACGGATTTTTCTAAAGCCTGAGGCTCCCATTAAGGGAGCCTCTTTCATAAGAATGGGCGGGAGCTCTTATCAGAAGAGACGTGCTCAAGCCTTCGATACAAAGGATTCAAAATTTATTGATATACGAAACCAAAAGGAGGAAAAGCCTATGACAATGACTTTATCCAAGGAACATTTCGTCTATGCGATGGACAAGGATCATCCGCCCGCCTTACACGTTTCATCAGGCACAACGATTCAAGTGCATACATACGACTGCTTCCAGGGACAGATCAAGTCAGAGGACACCGAAATCAATGCCGTCGACTGGAACCGGATCAATCCAGCCACCGGCCCTGTCTATATTGAAGAAGCAGAGCCTGGAGATACACTGAAAGTCACGATTCAGGATATCCAGTTAGGGGACAAAGGAGTGATGGTCACCGGCCCTGATCTTGGTGTGATGGGCCACCGGATGGAAACATTCCAGGCGAAAGTCATTCCGATCCAAGGTGGAAAAGCGGTTTTCAATAAGGATTTATCCCTTCCGCTTAATCCTATGATCGGAGTGATTGGAGTGGCTCCTGAGGGGGACGCTGTGTCCTGCGGCACACCAGGCGCTCACGGAGGAAATATGGATACAAAAGAAGTAACGACAGGAGCCTCGCTCTTCTTCCCCGTTTTTCAGAAAGGAGCCCTGCTTTCCCTTGGAGATCTGCATGCAGCCATGGGAGACGGGGAAATCAGTGTCTCCGGTGTGGAAATTCCAGCTGAAGTTTCTATTCGCGTAGAGGTGATCAAAAATCGGACACTTCCTTTTCCTTTCCTGAAAAATGAAGACGGGATGAGTATTCTTGCCTCCAAAGAAACCCTGGATAAAGCAGTGGAAGCAGCGGTCGAACATATGATTGATTTTCTTCAGCCGAAGACAGACCTTTCTTTATCAGAACTGACGATGCTGATGAGTGCCGCCGGGCAGGTACAGGTCAGCCAAGTGGTCGATCCGTTGAAAACCGCCCGTTTCTTCGTGCCTGATCAAGTGCTTGAAGCCTATTCAATCTCCATCGAATAATTCCTGCTGGGTGGAAACACCCGGATGCCCTTAAATTTCGCCGGGGACGGGATTATTTTGAACGAAGGCAGGCATTCGATCCAAAAAAGAGCTGCAGCCGGGAAATACCAGCTGCAGCTCTTCTCGTATTGGACGTTCCGGCTCAGCGCTTCAATACACTCTTGAAGTGAGTGAAGGTGTCAAAGCTTGCTTTTCCATGATAGGCGCCCATACCACTGTTTCCTACACCACCGAACGGTAGGTAGTGGGAGGTCATATGGTTGATCGTATCATTAATCGCGCCGCCTCCGAAGGAAATGTTGGTAAAGACATCATTCTGAACGTCTTCGTCTTCTGTAAACAGGTATAAGGCTAATGGCTTCGGACGGTCCATGACAGCCTCAATGGCTTCAGACACTTCATCAAATGTGAGCACCGGGAGAATCGGACCGAAGATTTCGTCCTGCATCACATCATCCTCCCAGGAAACTTGATCGAGAAGCGTCGGCTCGATAAACAGGTTATCCTTATCCGTACGGCCGCCCATGAAGAGCCCGCCGTTATCTAAGAAGTTTTCAAGACGGTCGAAGTGCTTCCCGCTTACCACGTGTGGGTAGGTCTCAGCGGAAACTATATCCCCGTACGTGTTGACTTTCACTTCTTTGATTTTCTGCATCAATTCCTCTTTTACGTCGCTGTGGGCAAGGACATAATCAGGAGCGACACACGTTTGTCCGGCATTCATGAATTTACCTCCGGCAATACGGGCAGCCGCCTGGTCAAGGTCAGCGTCTTTGTGTACAATGGCTGGACTCTTGCCACCCAGCTCAAGTGTCGTCGGAGTCAAGGTCTTCGCAGCAGCTTCGGCTACGATTCGTCCGACGCCTGTACTACCTGTGAAGAAAATGTAGTCGAAGTTTTCTTTAAGCAGTGCGGTACTTGTTTCTACTTCCCCTTCCACTACATGGATATATTCTTCCTTAAAGTTCTCATTAATCATTGCGGCTAACAAGCTGGACGTATTCGGCGTTAACTCAGACGGCTTCAAAACAGCGGTATTCCCTGCGGCCACAGCCCCTACAAGTGGTGCCACAGCCAGCTGGACCGGATAGTTCCACGGAGAAATCACCAGGGTGGAACCATAAGGCTCAGGCTGGATAAAGCTTTTGGCACCGCCATGAGTGTCAGGAGTCGGGACTTCCTGCGTGGCCGTCCATGTATCCAGATTTTCAAGCATAAAATCAATTTCTGCCAGCACCAGACCGATTTCTGCACGTTTGGTCTCTTCTTCCGGCTTGTTCAAATCCGCCTTCACCGCATCGATGATCTCCTGCTGATGAGACGTCATATATTCTTTAATGGTTGTTAAAGCTTCTTTACGAAAAGCTGGATCCTTCGTCTTTCCACTACGGAAAAAGGATTTCTGCTTGTGTACCAGTTCTTGATAGTTTTCCATGATAAAGGTCTCCTTTTGAAAGTTAAGCAGTTAAACACCCTGATTGAGCAGGCTGTTACGCACCGGTTCTTCCCTGTGCATGAAACATTGAAACACCGGGGCTGGCTGAAGCAGTCGCGTGAACTCCTCCAACCAGGTGAGCGTGGCATCTAACTTACGCCTTTATAGCCGGGGAGTCAATTGATTTGTCTGGAAATGGAGCGGAGCTTTCCACTGGAAGACATTCAAAAAAAACCCTGACGCGACTTTCCATCACGTCAGAGGCCTTGTTTTTTAAAGAGCAGATCTCTGCTCACTGACTGCATTCGTCTGTCTAAGATTGAATAGAAGGATGAGCGCAAAAGCCGCCAACCCAATAAAGTCGGTCCATAGGCCGGGATAAATCAGCAGCAGGGCGCCTGCTCCGGCAAGAAAACGAAACCCTGTGGAGACCTTTTTCTTCAAGTAACCCTCTGTCATGATGGACAGAAGGAAAACGCCGATGAGGGACGTAACGGTAATCGTCACGATGTTCATAACCGTCGCATCGATCATTAACATTTCGTGCGAAAACACAAACATGAAGGGCACAATAAATCCGGCAATCGCCAGCTTCATCGCTTGGAAACCGGTTTTGTTCGGATCACCGCCTGCGACTCCGGCTCCGGCGAAGGCAGCAAGAGCTACAGGTGGAGTAATGTTGGCGAAGATACCAAAGTAAAACACAAACATATGGGCAACAAACGTCGCCGTTTCTGTCGATCCTGCCAGCTCTCTGTAAAGCGGCAGCTGGAGAAGAATAGGCGCAGCCATCGTACTTGTAATGATATACGTCGGGATACTCGGCAGCCCCATGCCTAAAATAATGGACGTGATCATCGTAAGCACCAGCGTAATGATCAGCTGGATCAGCGGACTGTTCACCGCACTTCCAATACTTACGATACTGTTGGCGATTTCCAAGGCTACACCTGTTAAGGAGGCAATCCCTACAACGATTCCTACCGCTCCGCAGGCAATGGCAACGGGTACCGTTGTTTTGGCCCCTTCCTCCAAAGCCTTCAGGCAGTCGACAATGCCCACTTCATCGCCTTCCATCCGGAGACGTTTTCTCCATAGATTAATAGCAAGTGGAACGGCTACGATCAGCATCAGCTCCCACCAGTCACTCCGTACGTTCGGGACGGCGCTGCCGGAAAGAACCGCAGACAGCTGCGGCTGGAAGATGAGAAATAGAGAAATTCCCAGGATAACAGGAATCATCCGCTTTGAACCGGCAATGACGACAGTCGCGATAATGGACCAGAATGCCGCATAAAACGGAGTCTTCCCGGAAAACAACAGGTAGAGCAGAGTGAGCATTGGAATGATGAGGTGCCCGCGTTCAGCAATCACTTCTTTCACCGATGGCAGTTCACTTTTAGGCAGTCCTTGAAGCCCTCGCTTCGCCGCGCGGAAATGAACCTGAAGTAAAATTCCTACGTAGAACAAAAGAGCGGGAATAATTCCAGCAAGAATGATCTTGGTATAAGCGACGTTCAAATTTTCGGCCATAATAAAAGCGGCCGCCCCCATGATTGGAGGAAGGATCTGTCCACCCACACTGGCTGCGGATTCAACGGCTCCCGAAAAGTTCTTTTTATAGCCGATTTTCTTCATCAATGGGATCGTAAACGTTCCTGTCGTAACGACATTGGCGATCGCCGAGCCATTAATCGAACCTAAAAACCCACTGGCGATGACCGCCACCTTGGCAGGACCGCCTTTCGTATGTCCGGCCACGGCAAGCGCCAGGTCGTTAAACAACTGCCCCATACCGGACCGGGCAAGAAAAGCCCCGAATAAGATGAACAGAATAATGTAGCTCGCCGAAACACCGATGGCCGTTCCGAGAACCCCTTCCGTGATGAAAACAAGCTGGGCAATGATCTGCTTCGACACACTGGTAATAATGACGCCGTTCAAATCAGGATAGACGGACAATTTCACATAAAATCCGTAAACCAAAAAGCCGAGCCCAAGCAGGGTAAGCCCCCATCCCGTCACCCTTCTTGTAATATCAAATAAAAGAAGCAGAATGAGAATCCCGACATAGAAATCCATATCGTTGATCTGACCCCCGGATTGAATAATCCGTTCAGCCGTCAAGAACATGTACAAGCCGGCAAATATCGATAGCCCTGCCGTGATGTAATCATAAACCGGGACGTTCCTGCTTCCCCTTTTTCTAACAAAAGGGTACAGTAAAAATCCAAGTGTCATTAAGGTATAAAGGTGGATACTCCGTTGTTTTATATCCACGAGCGAACCGGCATAGGACGTGTATAAATGAAATAAGGATAACGAAACAGCCAGGACAGAAATCGCAAGCGCCATTGGCTTTACAAAGTCCGTCCGGGTTGTGCTTTCCCGATCATACTTTTCTGCCGTGTCACTGTTCTGTTTGTTCATCATCATAACTCTCCCTTCCAACCCTGCCACTTCAGAACGATAAACTTCCAGGCGGGCATACGATTGACCGATACTTGATAAGCCGTCTTTTCATCCAGCTGGTACGTGATATCTTTCCCATAGGAAAGCCGGTGTTCTGTTGTTTCTCCCGTGCGGAAAGCGAGACTGCTCCCGATTGGCTGATGAATGCCGTCCATGTACACCCAGCCGTCCCGGACATACGTATCCTCCCCTGTATTATGGGGAACACCGGCCCCGAATGTTTTAAAGCGTGTCCCAGTCAGGGTGATCCCCCCATCCTGGACGATGAATCGTTCTTCCCAATCCTCTTTCTCAACGGAGTGCTCCCAGCGGATGCGGAACTCCTGCTCCGGATTCGTAAGATGAACAACGTCGATCTTCTCTTCTTTGGATAGGGTGAACGCTTCGACCGTATAAAAGACAGAGAACAGGAAAATAGTGCAGACACCGATGAGGAAGACATAGTAGATTTTCATCCTAATAAAGGGCACCGGATCAACGATGCCCTCTCCCCTTTACTCTAAAATTCCCTGTTCTTCATAAAATTTCTCGGCACCGGGATGCAGCGGTGCAATCAAGCCTTTCGCAATTTCATCTCTGTCCAGTTGTTTTAAGGCTCCAACGGAAACTTCCTCAGTACCCAAATACTCGTAATACCGTTTTGTCATGTCATAAACGACGTCTTCACTTACATCTTTGGAAACGATAATCATGTTCTGAATTCCGACCGTTTCCACTGCTTCATCAAGATCATAGGCTGCTTCATTTCCAGCTTCGATGGTATTCGACTTATAGAAAGGGTACTTGTCCATTAACGTCTTGGCTGTCTCCCCGCTGATTTCAACGAACTGAATGTCTGTCTGCTGCATCAAATCGGTAATATTGCTGTTGGGAACGCCTGATGTAAAAAAGGCCGCATCCAGATTTCCGTTCTTCATTTCCTGCACGCTGTCGGCGTAGCCCGTATGCGTAACTTTGGAAAGATCATCATACGTAATATCTTCGGCCTCCAGGACTTTCTTCGCACTCTGTTCCACGCCGGAACCGACTTTTCCAACTCCGACTTTTTTGCCTTTCAAATCAGCCACAGATGTTATGCCGCTGTCTTTTAATGCGACAATCTGGACAACATTCTGGTACATCCCTGCCATAGCCTGAATATCGACCGCATTTCCATCAAACTGTCCCTGCCCTTCAATCGCGTCATAACCGACATCACTCATAATGATTGCCATCTGGTTCAATCCATCCTTGATATTCTGGATATTTGCGACAGAGGCTCCTGTGGATTCCACAGTTACGTTCGCTACACTGTCACTTTCCTCAAATACAGGCTTAACAGCACCGCCGATGGGATAGTATGTCCCTGATGTTCCCCCTGTTCCAAATACAATCGATTCAGAGCCCCCGGATCCGGACGCCTCTTCTGAATCCCCGCTGCCTCCACAAGCAGCTAAAAATGCCGTCAGCATCAGTACAGATATAAGAAATACACGCTTCATCATAAGATTGCCTCCAATTCGTAATATTCTAAAAATAATGGTAACGCTTACAAAAAAGATTGAGAATATTACGGACATAATGGACATTTTGGTCTTTTTGGTCATAAAAAAACTCCCCTGCACATAAGGAGAGTCAAGATTTTATCCGATAGCGGTTCACCGGGCGGCCTACCGTCCCATACTGGATATCGATGACCACTGATCCTTCTTTCTGAAGATATTCCAGATATCTTCTTGCCGTGACGCGGGCCGCTCCGATTTCTTCGGCCGCTTCCTCTGCCGACAGCGGGTGCGGGGCGGATTGTAAGACATGGAGCACTTGATTGAGCGTCTGCTCATTCAAGCCCTTCGGAAGCACTTTATTCCCCGCAGGGACAGCTGCCCCAAAAAGTTCATCCAGCTGGATCTGGCTGAGTTCCCCGTCCCCGCTGACGGTCGTCCGGTAGGTTCTGTACTTGTCCAGAGCGTGCTGCAGACGTTCAAATTTGAATGGCTTGATGATGTAGTCAATAACTCCGTACTGGTACATCGTTCGAATGGTTTCTTTCTCTTTTGAAGCCGTAATGGCGATCACATCGGCTTGGACACCGTTTGCACGCAGCAGCTTCAACGTCTCTACCCCGTTTAATTCGGGCATGTACACATCGATGATAATCAGCTGTGGGGTATGTTGGACCGCCAGCGCGACGCCTTCCCTCCCATTGGAAGCCACATCCTGCACCTTGAAAGGAGGCACCCTTTCTATAAACTGCCGGTTGACTTCCTGAACCATTGGATCATCTTCAATCAAAAGAACATCAAGCGTTTCTGACTGCCTGCTCATCCTGTCCCTCCTCGATGATAAGTGGTAGATCAATGATCATGGTTGTCCCCTCTCCTTCCGTTGATTTTACTGTTATTTTTCCCATGGCCTGATCCACAAGATTTTTGATCAGATACAATCCGATCCCGGACCCATGATCTCCTTTCGTGGAAAAGCCCTTGGTATACATCTGCCGGCTTATTGAGGGGCTCATCCCTATCCCATTATCTTCTACGATGATTGAGCACGTTTCTTCGTCCTGCAGAACCGCCACCCGGATCGTCTTTTCATCCTGCTGGATTCCTTCAAAGGCGTGAAAGGCATTTTCTATCAGATTTCCCAGTATGAGCACCATGTCATGATGGTCCCAGAGCGGAGGAAATACAGGCAGTCCGCTGTCTTCCTCTACAGAAACATCAATACCCAATTCCTTACCTCTGGCTATTTTACTTAAAAGAAGGCCGGCAATGCTGTAATCCTGGAAGGCGGCCAGAAGCGAGCGCGACAGCTTCTCCTGCTTTTCCGATATGTCAAATACATACTGAAGTGCTTCCTCATTCTGTTCCAGCTGAATCATCCCAGCAATCGTATGAAGCTTATTGCGATGCTCATGGTTCTGGACACGCAGCGCGTCGACAAAAGCCTTCACCCCCGTCAGCTCTTCGGCGAGACGGGTCACTTCTGTACGATCCTGGAAAATCAGGACAGCTCCGGCGTACCGGCCCTCCACTTTGATCGGAATGCTCGTGAAAAGAAGGAGCTTCATGCCGGCCCTGATTTCTCGATTAAACACGGGCTCTCCCACCGTGAGGACATGATCAAGTTTCAGACCGGGGGTGAGATTATGTAAAGACTTTCCTTTGGATAGTCCGGTAAAATGAAGGAGGATTCTTGCTTTTTGGTTCATTAAAGTGACTTTTCCCGATGCGTCCACCGTCACAATTCCTTCATTCATGGCTTCAAATGCTGCGGTCCGCTCTTCATAAAGCTGGACAATTTCGTGAGGCTCCAAAGCAAACATCTGCTCTTTTAAATGACGGGCAAGCAGCCAGGACCCGGCAATCCCAAAAAGAGAAGTAAGCAGAAGAACAATCCCTATTTCGTTTTTCATCGCCCAGATGATTTCCCCCACAGAGGGGAGGATTTCACCGACCACTACGACCCCGATCTGCTCATGGTTCTCATCCATGACAGGGACAAACCCGCGGACAGCCGTCCCGGATTCTCCTTTCGCTTTGGAGGTGTAGCTGTGTTCAGCAAAAGCCGGCCCTTCATCTCTGCCTGAAGAAAGACTGCCCAGCTGGTCTTCGACAGGGTGCGAGTAGCGGATGCGGTTCATGTTAAGAACAACGATGTAATTCGATTGGTACACGGTGCGCATCTGTTCGACTACGGGCTGAATATTCTTCCAGCCTCTCGGCTCTTGGAGGTTATTCCGGACCTCCGGAAGATTCGCGATCGTCTGCCCGGTCAGGAGCGCCCGTTCCCCCAGCTCTTCTTCTTTCGTCTCGACCGTATGGCCGACAATGAGGATTCCACCGATCATCAAAGAGAAAAGGACCATACCAAACGATAGAATGGTAATCTTCCAGCGAATCGGCATGCGTTTCAGTGACATGGATTTACTCCTTTCCCCCTTTGTCCTTCCAGTGTATCATCTTCCCGGCGGATTATGGTACACTTGTGTAAACGATTTCAGGGAGTGCTGCCATTGAGAACTTTTGCACTCATTGCTCTCTTCATTTTCAGCGGAGTGCTGGCGGCGTTTGTTTTCGGTTTTGATCTTAAAGATACGGTCCAGCCGCTGGAATATGATGATGAACAGGAGGGCCTGGAGGATCAGGTGGTTATTAAATTCAGTCACGTCACTTCTGAGCACACCCCTAAGGGTTTGGCGGCCCGTAAGTTTGCCGAGCTTGTAGAGGCACGGACCAATGGGACCATTTCTGTAGAAATCTATGCCAACGGATCTTTGTACAACGATCAGGATGAGCAGCAGGCCCTTAAAGAAAACCGGGTACAGATGATTGCACCCGCTACGTCTAAGCTCACTTCGCAATTTCCCAAATTCCAAATTCTGGACCTTCCTTATGCTTTTTCCTCCTATAAGGAAGTCAGAAAAGCATATGAGGGATCGATTGGACGGACACTGCTTGCTGAACTGCATACGTCCGAAATGAAGGGGATGGGGTTCTGGTATAACGGCTTTAAGCAAATGACAAGCCGCACAAAGGCTCTGCTCCATCCGGCCGACTTTGAACAGATGCATTTCCGAAGGATGCCAAGCCCGGTGATTGAGAGGCAGTTTCAGGCGCTGGATGCGAGTACAAGCCTGCTTCCCTTTAATAAAACCTATCAAAACTTGAATGTGGAATTCATTCAAGGCCAGGAAAACACCACTTCGAACATTTATACGAAAAAGATGTATGAGACGCAGGACCATTTAACAGTAAGCAATCACGGCTACCTTGGCTACATCGTCCTGACGAATGAAACCTTCTGGAAGAACCTATCCCCCGAACAGCAGAAGATCATCGAGTCTTCGCTGGCAGATACAACCGATTGGATCCGCCGCCATTCCATTGAAACAAACGATGCCCACCTCAGAGAATTGAAGCGCACCGAATCCATCAGCATCCATTATCTGGACAAGGAGCAGCAGGAGATATGGAGACATGCGCTGGAACCGGTTTACATAGAAACAGAGAAATTCACGGGCAGAGAATTGATACAGGAACTTAACCAAATCAAGGATCAGTAAAGGAGGAGGACAAATGAATACGATTTTTGTAGCCGGCCATGCCAAACTCCCTGCAGGGATGGCCGCCAACCATATTTCGGAATCTTTAACTTTGACACTTGAGGTGGATAGAAAATATGGAGTGATCGTCGATGCTTCCTGTACCCTCGCTACCGAGCACGGCCGGAGTTTCGTTAAAGCGTTATTAAAGGGATACAGTTTACAGGACGGTGTGGATGAGCCGGCCTCCAAGCTGAAAGAAGGATACTTAGGAAAGGCCGGGAACGCTCTGGAGGCTGCTCTTAAAGATTCTCATAAGCAGTACCTTCTCCATCAATAATTGAATCATATGGAAAACCCGTACGATGATGGAAGATTAAGATCATTGTACGGGTTTATTTTATCGATTCGACCACTGATTATGTTTTTTACAGGCCGATTTCCATAACGGCTTTCGGACTGGGAGATTGGAGGAACCTCCTGCGCAGAAGCCTTCCCTCCAACGTTTTTCGCCGGGCCCTTTGATCAGCTCATCGAAACCCTTTCCCTTTCCAGAGCAGGCAGTTTACGAGCAATCTCCTTCCCGATTTCCAATGAAGCGGTGGCTGCCGGGGAAGGGGCATTGCATACGTGAACGGTCCGTTTCCCTGGAATGATATAAAAATCGTCCACGAGCTTCCCATTTTTCAACATCGCCTGAGCCCGTACGCCGGCATCCGTCGGTACAACATCGTCCGCTTTGATATCGGGGACGAGACGCTGCAGGCTCTTCACAAAGCTTTCCTTATGAAAGGAGCGGATCATTTCTTTCATTCCTTCCTTCATATTGGCTCCTGCAAGCTTCCAAAAACCCGGGAATGTCAACACCTCTTTCATGTCCCTCCACTGCATGTCCACTTTGCGGTAACCTTCCCGTTTAAGACTTAACACCGCATTCGGCCCGGCATGAACACCTCCATCCATCATTTTCGTCAAATGAACTCCTAAAAAGGGGAAGTCCGGATTGGGAACCGGGTAGATCAGCCCTTTTACAAGGTGGCGTTTTTCCGGAACCAATTCGAAATATTCACCACGGAATGGGACAATCTTCACATCCGTATGAATGCCGCTCATGGCTGTTATCCGGTCACTGAATAAGCCGGCACAGTTGACCATATACCTGGCATAAATGGTCCGGGCGGTCGTTTCAATGACAACCTCATCCTGCTTCTCCACGATATCCTGTACAGGGGAGCCCAGGAAAATGTCGGCTCCCCCTTTTTTCAACAGCTCCATGAGTTTCCGGCTGACCTTTTTATAATCGACAATGCCCGTGCTCGGTACTTTCAACCCGGCGAGCCCGTTGACATAAGGCTCAACATCGTGCAGCTCCTCTTTTGTAAGGCGTGTAACGTTCAACCCATTCTGCCCGACCCGTTCATAAAGTGCTTCCATGCGGGGAAGCTCCCCGGGTTCTGTGGCCACAAGAACTTTCCCGCAGACATCGTGGGGCACCTCGTTCTCCTCACAAAACTGCACCATAGAATTCCTGCCTTGAACGGCCATCCTCGCTTTCAGGCTTCCAGGTTTATAATAAACACCGGAATGGATCACCCCACTGTTCCGGCCGGTTTGATGAGCCGCAATCTCCGTTTCTTTTTCAACAATAGCGATGGAGGCGTGTGGGTATTTGTTCTGCAGCGCATAAGCTGTAGACAGCCCGACAATCCCTGCCCCGATAATCGTGTAATCATACATATCCATGCCCCCTGCCTTTTACTTGGAAAACCGTCCCCGCTGTCGCAGAAGCTCTCTGTGAAGGTTGGTATTCTCTTCGAAAGCTCCGCGTCCGTGAAGCCAGAAGCGGTTGTTCAGCATGACCAGATCTCCTGCTGGGAGTTCCAGCTCGACTAAGTTTGCCGAGTTCTCCATCGACTGGGATAGATCCTTCAAATACTGTGCCTGTTTGATCGTTTCTGGATAAACAAATTGATCAATGAAGCAGATGCACGTTTCGTTGTTCCACGTATAAAAGGTCTCCCTCTGCACATCCTCGCTTACATTTTTACTTGCAGGTGCCTTGTACGTAAACGGATAATCCGCCAGCGCATGACTTCTGTAGTAATCCAGGTCCTCCCACTCATCCAAATGAAGAAGGCGTGAATGTCCACCGGTGGCATTCTCCTCTTCCATCTTCATCATCAGCAGCCAGTCCGTCGGCTCATCGACATACGTCCCATCCGTATGAAGGGTAAACCGCCGGTAAGCCTGACGAAGGTAGGAATCACTGTCATCCGTGTGCTGGACAAAGAAACGGGCGTAATATTTTTTCGACATCGCATCAAAATTCGGAATGCCTGCCAGGTGGGAAAACGCCGTTGAAAATTTCACGTAATCCTGAGCATCCATCGTCGTGCCCTCCACGCCTGCTGTAAACCCTCCGGAACGCCGGTCATTCAGAATCGTCGTCACATATGTTTGGAAATCATCGTCCAACACATTCAGTAAAGCTTGAGCCGTCAACAGCCGCTGGTAAGGGATATACTCAAGCTGCTCATCACTGATGCCTTTCACGTCTTCCAGGAATTTTTGAACCGCCTCTGGATCCAGTTCAATCGTATACAAACGTTCATGCCTTTCATGTGGTTGAATGGTATATCCGCTTCCTGAAAACACCGGTAATGACTCTTTTCTAACGTCTACAGCACACATAAACATTCTCCTTTTTTATGATAGAGTGGGTCCCCAGGCCTGGGTACGAAAAAAAGCCAGTCTTCCTCCACTAGAAGGAAAACTGGCTTGTAACTGCGGATAGTCTCCGGGTTTCGGAGATTGGGCAGTTTTAACAGTTTGATAACGTAGTACCGTTCATGGCAGACCGCAATAGAAAAGGGGATACCTTTTTTAAGTCTGCTTTCTACTTTTAAGGTTATATCTTTTACAATTTTCTGTCAACCTACATTTTTCATTCAAGAAAAAAGAAACAGGTTGTTATTTCCATAGATAGACCCCTGTCAGAATCAATCCCCACAAAGGAATCGATAACAACACCGCCCACAGCAGCCCCTTCATGAAATTCCCTTCTTCTTTCACCATTTGACCACCTCTTTGCTTCCAGTGTAGCCAAACGAGCTGCTTTTTATAGGAGCTAGATCATCAAAATTCCTCGGCCCTCTCTTTTACCATCTGCGTTTTCTGCTGACGTGTATAAGCATAATAAAAGATCCCGAGTACGAGAAGAACGATCATTCCGCTGATTTGATAAGTCACACGAAAGCTTGTCATGGAAACGAGCAAACCTAAAACATAGGAGCCTGCTGCGATTCCTGTGTCATACATCATGAAAAAGGTGGCTGTGGCATGGCCGCTCCGATGCTCTGGAGCAGACTGGACAGCCATCGTTTGGAAACTCGGAAGCAGCGAGCCATAGCCAAGTCCGATGATGGCTCCGGCGAGCAGCATACCCCATAAGGAATCGATATACCCAAGCAGAATCAATCCTCATGCAAAAAGAAGCAGACTCGGCAGAATGACAATGCTTGGCCCTTTCCTATCAAATGCCCGGCCGAGAGAAGGACGTGAAACAATCATCACAACAGCGAAGACGACAAAGAAATAGCTGGATACTCCTCCAAGTCCCAGAGAATTCGCATATACGGATATAAACGACACAATACTGGAATAGGAAAAAGCAACAAGGCTGGCGATCAACGCTGTCGGCAGGGCTCTCGTTTCAAATAAATCATGAAAAGATACCTTGGCTGCTTTCTGTTCAGTCTTCGGTACAGCTTTTTCACCTGAAGAGCGGATCATCAATGAACTGATCACACCAAGCAGCATAAACACACTCAAAACAATAAACAATGTCTCAAAAGCGGCGGCCTGAAGAATCGATAGACCGACAAACGGACCGACAACGACAGCCACATTCATGGACATCGCAAAATAGCCAAGCCCTTCTCCGCGTCTCTGTGCGGGAACAACATCGGCTGCAATAGCTCCCGTTGCTGTCGTTACAACAGCAAAGGAAAGACCGTGAATAAATCTCAAGACCATCAGTCCTTCAAATTGCGAGATCGTCAAATAAAAGATCATCGTAATCATATAAAGGGAGACCGCCGCAATCAGACCTTTTTTCTTCCCGGTCTTCTCCAAAAACCTGCCGGAAAACGGCCGGATCAAGATGGCAGCCACCATGATGGCCGTCACGACGAGCCCTCCCTGGGCCTCGTTGCCGCCCAGTTCATCGATCACGTAAATGGGGAGGGTGGTAAGCAGCGCGTAAAAGGTCACAAAGACAAAGAAATGCGTCAGCGAAACGCTGATAAAGTTTTTTGTCCAAATCGGCTGTTTAGTCTTCTCCATCGTGATCATCCTCCTGTATGATCATTCTTTCCAGGAGACCTCGGAGCTGCTTTTCTTCTTCCTCTGTGAGCCCAAGCAGCTGTTCATCTTCATACTTTCGTATACTTGCGGCAATCTCATCCCTCTGTTGTTCTGCCTCCGGCGAAATGTGAATGATGCGCTGCCGCTTATCAGCTCCCTGCTTACGGACGAGCCACCCTTTTTCCTCCAGACGGGTAATCGTACGGGTGACAGTTGGTGCTTCCACATTCAAATACTGCCAGATTTCTTTCTGTGTCATCGGCCCCATCGTGTGGAGCGTATAAATGACCGCCCACTGGGACATGTACAGATCATATTCCTTCAGCTTTTCATTCATCCTTTGGTTTAACCGTCTCACCTGTTGGTTTAACAAGTGCAGAATATTATGATCGGATCGATCCATTCTATCACCCCTTAAATTATTTACCTAAGTAAGTATTTTGCATACAGACAATCTTAAAGGCTGTGGGGGTTCTTGTAAAGCGGTGGGGCTTTAAAGATGCGAAGGGAGAGGGGGGAGGCGGCCGGAGGTGATGGCTGGGGATATCAATTATTTTTGGAAGATATCGATTTATTTTCCGATATATCAACCAGATATTTCATATATCAGTCTAATCGCAAATATATCAACGAATCGGCAGAACCACCCCTGGTCCCACCGTCATATTTCCCGGGAAATCACCCGGAAATTACAAAAGGGGCGGAGATCCGCCCTTCACCTGTTACCTGCCCTCAAAAGAAGGCTTCCTTTTTCCGAGAAATGCCCGGGCACCTTCATTTTTGTCCTCTGAGTTGAACAGGACCGCCTGAGACAGCCGCTCGAGCATTAAAGCTGTCTTCATATCCGTTTCCGCTCCCATATGCACAGAAAGCTTTGCGAGCTGAACGGCGAGCGGACCCTTAGACAGAATGCCCGCACTTGTTTCCTCCACCTCTGCGCGGAGCCGTTCCGGTGTCACGACTTTCGTGACAAGACCGACCGCCAGGGCTTCTTCCGCTGAAATCATTTTCCCTGTCAAAATCATTTCCAGTGCCTTTCCTTTTCCCACTAAGCGGGTCAGGCGCTGGGTACCTCCGGCGCCTGGAATGATGGATAACGCCAATTCCGGAAGGCCGAAGGAAGCATGGATGGAAGCGATACGGATATCGCAGCTCATGGCCAGTTCACAGCCGCCGCCGAGAGCAAATCCATTGATCATGGCTATGGTCGGCTTTTGAAAAGCTTCCACCTTGTCGTACAACTGCTGCATATCACCGTTTTTCAAGGCGTCCAGGGCTTCCGCTTCCGTCAGCTGCTGAATATCAGCCCCGGCGGCGAATGCTTTCTCTCCTTGTCCAGTAAAAACAACGACGCCGGCTTCATCATCTCTCTCTGCCCAGTCCAGTGCGTCTTCTATTTCATCAAGAACGGCCTGGTTCAAGGCATTCCGGACCTCAGGACGATTGATCACAATATAAGCAAGCCGATCTTCTTTGACATACACTATGTTTTCATATTCCACAATACCGCTCCCTTTCTAAGATTCTGTATTTAAACCCGTTCAAACAGCATCGCCATGCCTTGACCGCCCCCTGCACACAACGCAGCGAGTCCATACCTTTCCTTTCTCCGCTTCATTTCATGAATCAGCGTCGTCACAATCCGCGTCCCACTTGCCCCGACCGGATGCCCTAGAGCAATCGCTCCGCCGTTGACATTCACGATATCGGAATCCACTTCCAGCTCCCGGATAACGGCAAGTGCCTGGGCAGCAAAAGCTTCATTCAACTCTATCAACCCGGTATCCTTCAGACTCAGGCCTGTGCGGTCCATCAGCTTTTGGACAGCGGGTACAGGACCGATCCCCATGATTTCCGGGGAGACACCGGCCACCGCCCAGTCCGTGATTTTGACAAGAGGGACACACCCCATTTCATCGGCCTTTTCCCTCGTCATCATGACCACAGCTGAGGCCCCGTCATTACGTCCACAGGAATTGCCGGCGGTTACTGTGCCGTTATCCTTAAATACCGGACGAAGAGCGGCCAGCTTTTCCTTTGTCGTCTCGGGGCGGGGATGCTCATCATCCCGGAGAGTTTGAACGCCTTTTCTACCTTTCACTTCATAAGGGATCACTTCGTCTAAAAAAATTCCTGCCTCTACAGCGGCTGCAGCACGCCGCTGGCTCTCAAGCGCAAATTCATCCTGATCTTCTCTGGAGATGCTGTAACGTTCGGCGACATTTTCAGCAGTTAAGCCCATCCCGAGATCAGGTCCGTACAATTCTTTCGGCTGCTGACCGGCTTCCTTATGGGAATCCACTAAGACCGGATCTCCTTCCCCGAACCTTGCCTGTCTTAAATAGAGGGGGGCGCGGCTCATACTCTCTGTACCGCCCGCCACTACAATATCAGCCTGTTGAAAAGCAATCTGCTGCACACCAGAAGCGATGGCTTCCATCCCGGATGCACACAACCGATTGATCGTATACGCCGGTGATGAGTCAGGAATTCCTGCTCTTAACGAAGCCACACGGGCGACGTTGGAAGACTCCGTCGTCTGCCGGACCTCCCCAAGAATCACTTCATTGATATCAGTTCTCTTCAATCCTGCAGCGTCCACGGCTCCCTCAACTGCATGGGCAGCCAGGTGGCCGGAAGATACATTCCTAAGTGTACCGCCATACCGGCCGACAGGTGTCCGTACAGCACTTACGACAACGATTTCCTCCTTCATGGGGGGACTCCTTCCATCAGCGGGCATACTCCTTCCGCAGCTGCCCGGCTATGATATTTTTTTGAATCTCAGATGTTCCTTCATAAATCCTTGTGATCCTCGCATCTCTGTAAAAGCGCTCCACCGGATAATCCGAGATGTAGCCGATCCCGCCGTGTATCTGGACCGCTTTATCAGCCACGCGGTTATAGACTTCCGATCCATAAAGCTTCAGCATGGCGGATTCTTTGATGACCTTCTCACCTTGATCCACCATCCAGGCTACGCGGTACGTAAAGGAGCGGAGCGCTTCGATTTCTACGGCCATTTCTGAAATCATATGGGCGACGGCCTGATGCTCAATGATCGGTACAGAAAACTGTCGGCGGTCTTCGGCATACTGCATCGACATATCCAGCAGTTTCTGACAGGAGCCCAGGTTCCTTGCAGCAAGACCAGCCCGGCCGTTGGCGAGAATCTTCAAGGCATTCACATACCCTTCCCCTTCTTTCCCGAGCACGTTACCCTCCGGCACTTCACAATCTTCGAGAATGATCTCGGCCGACTGGGAACCGTGGAGGCCCATCTTCGGTTCCACAGCCCCGACCTTGAAGCCGGGATAATCTTTTTCTACGATAAACGAGGTGATTCCCTTCGCCCCTTGTTCAGAATCTGTGACGGCCATCACTGTAAACACATCCGCTACGGTGGCATTGGTGATGTAATGCTTGGTTCCGTTTAAAATATAACGGTCACCTTTTTTCACTGCCGTTGTCTTTAAAGCACTGGCGTTGGACCCAGCTCCAGGCTCGGTCAGGGCAAAAGCCCCCAGCGACGTTCCTGCCGCCATCCGTGGCAGGTACTTGGCTTTCTGCTCTTTGGTCCCAAGCTCGACAATCCCCACGCTGCCAATGCCTGTATGTGCGCCGATCACTGTTGTATATCCGTTGTGTGTCGCACCGATTTCTTCATAGAGGGCGCATTTTCCGACCATAGAAATCCCCAGTCCGCCGTATTCCTCCGGGATGCTCAATCCGAACAGCCCAAGGTCGCGGGACATCGTCATAATCGATTCCGGAATACAGTCTTCCTTTTCAATCACTGTGGCAGCCCCTTCCACCTCTGTCTGCACAAAATCTCTGACACTCTTTTTCAACGCTGTCGTCTGTTCGTCCAGTTGAAAATCCATGGCCACCTACCCCTCTCCTTATTTATTGAAAAAAGAAACCCGGCGACGCCATAGGAATCACCAGGTTGTTCATGACAATCAATCGTTGACTTCAATCGTTACTATTTCTCCGTTTTCCACAGCAGCAATGCTTAAATCCGTCGCAAAACCGCCATCTTTACCAACCTCTTCAATGGTGTACACTTCTTTTTCCTCCGGCAGCGCATCGAGCCCATCCTGAATATGACTGCGGATGGCTTTTGGATCGTCAACGCTGCCTGCGGCCTTCATCGCTTCCATCAATATATTCAGCGCTACATAATGGTAACCCGCTTCAGATCCCGGCACTTCATCGTGCTCTTCTTTATACTTTTCAATAAACGCAGGGGTGCCAGGGTATTCAGAATTGGCCAGCGGCAGAACACCGACGGAACCTTCCAGCGCTTCATATGATCCTGTAACCGCCTCCATTTCATCAAGCTTGGCCTGGTCCATAACCATAAAGCCGCCTTGGAATCCAAGCTCCCGTGCCTGCTTCGCTACTTTAGCGGTCGGCTCTGAGGGGCCGCCGATAAACAGAACGTCCGGATCTTCCTTCAACGCATTGGTCACGAGGGTGAAAAAGTCAGTATCCTTGGAAAAATCAATCGAGGAATTGTACACCACTTCCCCGCCTTGTTCCTTCCAGTAAGGCACAATGGCTTCTGTCCAGTCCTTCCCATACTGCGAGGCCGTTGGCAGGGCCGCCAGCTTCATGCCGTGGTTTTCCATCGCATAGGATGTAAATGGTTCAAGATAGCCGTCATAGCTTGGGGGAACACGGACCGTCAGCGTGTTTCCTTCAGCTGTAACCGCAGGCTCACTCGTGTAGGCACCAATCAAAAAGTTCTCCTGTTCATTGAATACCTGCATCGCCTTGATCCCGCCGCTGTGCGGGGAGAAAATGACCGGCGTATTGTTCTCTTGAATCAGCCGCTTGGCGTTGGCGGCTGTTTCATTCGGCAGATACTTATCATCCAGCGACACAAGATTGAACTTATACGTCTGATCTTCGATCTCAAAACCGCCATTGTTGTTGATTTCATCCACTGCAAGCTTGAGTCCGTTTAATGTACGCTCGCCGTAATAGGCAGCCGGTCCGCTCAATGGACCACTGTAGCCGATACTGACAACTTCCTCTCCTTCTTCAACCTCCGGTGCTTCGGACTCCGTCTCACTGCCTCCTCCGCTTGCGGACTGGTTCGATGGATTATCAATACAGCCGGCGAGAAGAAGCAGCAGGACGGCGAATAGGAAAACGCCTGAACCTTTGATCATTTTCATAAAAGATCCCCCTCGTTTTGGAATGATTTTTGTAAACTTAACAAAACCAGACCCTGCTATCAGGCCCCGATATAAGCTTTACGGACCGTATCATTAGCAAGCAGTTCTTCCGCTGTCCCCTCTACAACAACGGATCCACTTTCAAAAACATAGCCGCGGTCGGCGATCTTCAAAGCTGCAAAAGCATTCTGCTCGGCAAGCAGCACCGTCGTACCGTCTTTATTGATTTTTTGAATCACTTCAAACATCTGCTCCACAATGAGCGGCGCAAGGCCGATGGACGGCTCATCAAGCAGCAGCAGCTTCGGTTTAGCCATGAGCGCACGCCCAATCGCGAGCATCTGCTGCTGTCCGCCGCTTAAGGACCCTGCGGGCTGATCTTTTTTCTCCAGTAAAACCGGAAAAAGTTCAAAGACATCCTGCAAAGACTGATTGACCTGCTTCCGCTTCCTCCGGTGAACATAGCCTCCCATAACAAGGTTCTCCTTCACCGTCATCTGCGGAAAAAGCTTTCGATCTTCCGCGCACTGCACAATTCCAGAACGGACGATTTTGTCAGGACCCAATCCTTGAATCGGGCGTTCCTCCAAAAGGATGGTTCCATAACTCGGCTTCTGCAGACCGCTGATGGTGTTGAACGTCGAACTTTTACCTGCTCCGTTTGAACCGAGCAGAACCACAAGTTCTCCCTTTCCTACGTGAATACTGATTTTTTCTACAGCGGTAAAGGATCCATATTGTATCGAAACATCGGTTAACTCAAGCACTTGCACCGCCTCCTAAGTAAGCTTCGATGACCGCTTGGTTATTCATGATTTCCTCGGACGTTCCTTCAGCGATTTTCTCTCCATAATTGAGCACCATGATTTTGTCCGCCAGCTTCATGATCATTTTCATTTTGTGCTCGATCAGGCAGACGGTAATGCCCCGCTGCACCATTTTTTCCATAAGTGAGGCCAGCCCTTCGGTTTCCCCGGGGTTGATACCTGCTGTCGGCTCATCCAGAAAGACCACTTCGGGATCAGTGGCCAGAGCAAGGGCGAACGCTACCCGCTTCTTCTCCTCCTGTGTAATGCTTCCGGCCGGCTCGTCCATGACATGGGTGAGTTCCACAAAATCCAGCACTTCCATTGCTTTATCCCGGCATTTCTTTTCTTCGAATTTGAACCGCCTTGTACGAAAAACAGCGTCCCATAAATTCGAGGAAGTCCGGAGGCGGTGACCGACGATCACGTTATCCAGCACGGTGGATTCTTCAAACAAATGGTTCGTCTGGAAGGTCCGCGCCACGCCAAGCCTGGCGATTTTATCGGGCGGGCGTTTCGTAATGTCCTGCCCTTTATAAAATACCTGACCCTCGGAAGGGATATAGGTCCCGCTCAGCAGGTTGAAAAAGGTGGACTTCCCGGCTCCGTTCGGTCCGATAATCGCATTGATCTTCCCTTTTTCAATTGTGAAATCCACATCATTGACAGCGGTAAGACCACCAAACCGCTTCGTCAGCTTTTTTGTCTCCATCAACATACTCATCCCTCCTTCACCTGCTTTTCTGTTTCTTCTTCTGTCTCGAAGTATTCTTGCTCCTTCTGCGGGCGCGTCCGTTGAGCATCCTTCCGTTTCAAACGCCAGTCATGATAAGCTCCCACAATCCCCCGTGGATAAAAAATGATCAATAAGGTTAAAAGCGGACCGAATATGAGCATCCGGTAATCCTGAAGAAACTGCAGCGACTGGGACAGGGCGACAATGAGGAAGGTTCCTACGATGGGACCGGCGAGTGTGCCGATTCCGCCAACCAACAAATAAGTCAGCAGATCAAAGATAATCGTGATGTAACCGATATCCGGACCGATGAAGCGGATAAAGGAGGCGTATAGAGCTCCGGCAAGTCCGGCAAAAAAAGCCGTAAGGACAAAAACCATCAGTTTATTTTTCATCGTGGATATGCCAAGCGTGCGGGCCAGATCTTCACTGTTGCGGATCGCTATAAACGTCCGGCCGGTCAATGAATGGACAATACGGTACATGATCAGAATGGTAAGCAGAAGAAAAGCAAAAATTAAGTAGTATTGAGAAATCGGTGTCTGGAAGGATATCGGTCCGATATTGGAAGGTTCCGGGATGCCGATCAACCCGCGTACGCCGCCGGTTAAGCTGTCCCATTTATCAATGATGAGGTAGATGATGTATCCGACACAAAGCGTATAGATGGCAAAAAAGTGCTCCCTCGTCCTTAAGGAAACGAGACCGACGACCAATCCGAGAGCACTGGTGATTACACAGGCCAGAAGGAGCGCGATCCAGTAGTTCATTCCTGTCTTAACCGTCAATAGTCCCAAACCATAGGCTCCGACGGCAAAAAATCCAGCGTGGGCCAGGGACAAGTAACCGGTATAGCCGGCGAGGAGATTCAGGCCGTACACGGCAATCATCCAAATAAAGGCGAGCGTTAAAATATGCAGAAAGTAGGCGTTGGGCAGAACAAAGGGAAATAAAACACCGGCAGCGATAAATCCAATGAGCCATCCCCTGTTTCTCAGAAGTGAGACCAATTAAAAGCCCTCCCTTGAAAACAATCCTTTAGGCTTGATCGACAGAATGATCACAAGCATTAAAAAGGCGATGATGTCCTTGTAGTCGTTTGAAATGTACGTGGCTCCGAGACTTTCAGTAAACCCGAGAATGTATCCCCCTAAAATGGCACCGGGGACGCTCCCCATCCCTCCAAGGATAATAATGACGAAAGCTTTCAGAATAACGAGATGTCCCATACCGGGGAATACAAGGTTAATAGGGGCTGACAAGGAAGCAGCAACAGCAGCGAGCCCGCCGGACAGCATGAACGTCAGCATGGCTACTCTGCTCGTGTTGATTCCGACAAGGCTGGCCCCTTCACGGTTCTGCGCCATGGCAATGATCGTGGAGCCGGTGTACGTCTTCTTTAAAAACACATAAAGCAGAATCATGACGACGACCGCTCCGATATTAATCAGGACACGCTGCGTTGTTGCCGTCATACCAAAAAGGTTGACGACCTGGCCATACGGGGTTTCCATCGTACGGTAGTCCGCTCCCCAGATCAGCTGGGCAAAGGCTTCGAGAAACAACAGAATACCGATCGCCGCTATTTTGTCATGAATCGGTGGTGCATTTCGGAGAGGATGGAACACCAGTCTGTCCATCAAAACCCCGAGCAGACCGACGACGAGAACAGACACGGCCATTGCAATCCAGTAATGAATGCCCCACAAAAGCATCATCGTCAAGGTTATGTACGCACCCAGCATGTATAATGCGCCATGAGCAAAGTTCGGAATGTGAAGGATGCCGTACACCAGCGTCAGACCAAGCGCCACGAGACTGTAGACACTGCCAATCGTCAAACCATTAAACACCTGCTGAATGAAGATATCCATGGAACGTCTCCTTTACCTTCAATTTAAAAGCGGCCGGCCCCGGATTCTCCGGGACCGGGTGTTTTTATTCCACTGGTCCGGTTTCTGCCTTCTGCCTTTCCTGTTCCTGAAGCTTACGCCAGAGAATTTTCCCGCTGTTGGTCATCGGGAATGCCCGCACAAATTCCACCTTGCGCGGATATTTATAGGCGGCCATTTTCTCTTTGGACCAGGAAATGATCTCCTCTTCAGCGACTTGTCCTTCCCAGCCGTCATTTAATATGACAAAAGCTTTGATTTCCTCTCCTTTTCTAGGGTCGGGAACTCCGACAACGCACGCCTGCTGGACAGCCGGATGGTCGTATAACGCCGACTCGACTTCTGTCGGCCAGACGTTGTAGCCCGATGCGTTGATCATCCGCTTCAGACGATCAACCATGAAGAAGTAGCCTTCGTCATCATAGCGTCCAATATCTCCGGTCCTGAAGAAGGATTTTCCTTCGATATCGATAAACGCATGTTCGTTTTCATCCTCCCGGTTGTAATAACCGGTCATCACCTGCGGTCCGTTGACGACAATTTCACCAATCTCACCAACGCCCACTTCCTCAAGAGTGCCGGGATCGATGATTCTCGAATCGACATCAAAAGAAGGGATACCGAGGCACTGCATCTTCGGCCGCTCCTGTGGGTTGAAATGGGTCTGGGCGATGGTTTCTGAAAGCCCGTACCCTTCGACAAATTCAAGGCCTGTCAGCTTGTACAGCTTTTCTCCAAGCGCCTTCGGAAAAGCAGCACCGCCTCCGGATATGCCATGGAGGGAAGCCATATCCTCCGCCTGCAGCTCAGGGTTCGCAAGGAAATCAACAAGCATCGTACTGATGGTAACCCAGTGGGTACACTGCTCGCCGCGCAGCAGCTGCCGGGCGGTTTCCCTGTTCCAACGCGTCATAAGCACCATCGTGCTGCCGCTGTATATCGGCATGTGCATGCTGTGGACCATACCTGTGACGTGGAACAATGGAAGCGTACCGAGGGAGCGGGCATCCATCGTCACCCGGGACCAGTAATAGGCCCCGAGGGTATTCGCCTGGACGGTCCGGTGTGTATGCATACATCCTTTTGGAAGTCCGGTCGTCCCTGACGTATACGGCATGACAGCGAGATCGTCTGCGCTTGCGGCGACATCTTCAGCCGGAACATGTAACCCCAGAGCTTCGGACCATATGTGGACCGCCTCTTCGGTATACACTTGTTTAGCGGCGGACACTTCCGGCGGGAGATCTACCATTCCGTTTTCCTTCACATAATCGGAATAGGCAGCAGACACGATATATTCCAAGGACGTCGACTTCAGCAGCGGCTCCACAACATCCATCAATTCCTGACCAGCGAGAGCATGCTTGATCGCGCCGTCTTTCACATAAAACTCCAGTTCACCTGTTTTCAGCATCGGGTTGATCGGTACAACGACCGCCCCTGCCCTTACTATCGCATAATACCCGATGATGAACTGCGGGGAGTTCTGCATAAACAACAGCACCTTATCTCCTTTGTCCACATTGAGATGGACTTGAAGGTACCCGGCCAGGCTGTCCACCTGTTCCTTCAAATCCCCGTAGGACAAACCTGTTCCATAATAACGAATCGCTTCGTGCGACGGATAGCGCTCGGCAGACATACGCAGATTATCATAAAGGGTCGTTTCAGGAATCGTGAGCGTCTTCGTTAACGTCGGCCAGAAATCATAATGCTTGGTCAGCATGAGATCACTCCTCTTCAATGTAAGCGTTACCAAAAAAATGCAGACAAACTACCTTATGAGCCATCCTCCATCAACCAGAAGATCCGAGCCTGTCATGTAAGAGGCCTCCTCTGAAGCAGCAAAACAGATGACGCTTGCGATTTCCTCCGGCTGTCCGACTCTCCCAAGCGCTGTATTGCGCTTCACAGCCTCTTCAAAACGTTTATTCTTCAAGCCTTCCGACGTCATCGGGGTTTCAGCGAACCCCGGCGAAACGGAATTGACGCGGATCCCTTTTTCAGCAAATTCAAGGGCAAGGGATCGCGTGAAATGAATCACCGCCGCTTTGGATGAACTGTAGTGCGGGATCTGCGCTCCTGCCTTATGGCCGGACAGCGAAGCTACATTGACGATCGCCCGCGCACCCTCGGGGCCTTCCATCATGATTTTCCCGAGCGCCTTGGACACGAGAAAAACACTTTTAACGTTCGTTTCCTGTATCCTGTCCCATTCATCGGCGTCCAAATCCATAATGGCCGCATTACCGGATGTTCCTGCATTGTTCACAAGGATATGAAGGTCTCCAAACGTTTCTTTGACGAAGGAAGCCAGTCCAGCCACTTGACTCTCTTCCTTCACATCCGCCTGGAAAACAAAAACTTCCGCTTCCCCGCCTTCGAGAATGTCAGCGGCCACCCGGTCCAGCTTTTCCTTTGTCCGACCAACAAGGACAACAGCTGCGCCGTCAAGAGCGAGCTTTTTCGCCGTCTGTTCCCCGATTCCACTGCCGGCTCCTGTCACGACGGCCACGCGGTCTTTAAAACGGCTCATAGGTTCACCCCCTTTGTTACGTAATCCTCAAGCATCATCCGCCATTCTGCCGGCAGGGCTTCGCTCTTCTGTTCTTCATAATTGAAATGGACAACAACCGCTTCGGATACAGCTGCAAGCTGATCCGTGCCTTCTACATAAACGCGGTGGGCAAACGTAAAACTGGAAGTTCCAATCTCAGCTATCGTCGTTTCAATGAGCAGGTTCTGTCCGAAATAGACCTGACTGATGAAATCACACTTCGTTGACGCGAGGATAAATCGGCCAAGCGTATCCTCCTGCGCCTGAAACAAGTCGCGAAAAAACTTCCCCCGCGCCTCCTCCAAGTAGATGAAATAGCTCGTGTTATTCACATGCCCGGCCATATCGGTTTCCGAAAACCGGATCCCTGCCGTGTTTTTATAAATCATCCTGCCCCTCCATTCCTACCAGTCAGTATGTGAATGCCGAAGCCTTACGAAAAAGGCTTGGTCACTCGTTGGAGCTGATTCCATTTAAGATCATGGACAAGTATATGTTGGTCAGTTCTTCAGCCGATACTTCCCTGTCCGGATCAAACCAGTAATAACTCCAGTTTGTCATTCCCAGGATACCTCTTGTCACCATGTTGGGGTCCAGATTGCTCTGGAAATCTCCTTTTTCAATTCCCTCTTCCACCAGCTGTTGGAGGTTTACGCGGAATTGATCCCTCTTTTCCACAATCTGTTCTAAATAATCTGGACCGAGGTTACGAATTTCACGGAAAAAGATCCGTGCACTCTTTTTTCTGTACTTGATGCTGTCGAGCACCATGAAAATCATCGAGCGGAGTTTCTCCTTGGAATTCTGTTTGGTGTCGTTTAAGATTTTCTGCTGGTTTCCGAGCAGGAATTCGATGAAATCCAGATGGATATCTGTCAGCAGCTCCTGCTTATTTTTAAAATAGTAATAAAATGTTCCTTTGGTCACGCCGATCTCCTCGACAATTTCCTGGAGAGATGT
The DNA here is from genome assembly GCF_009856355.1 of Halobacillus litoralis. GTDB lineage: Bacteria > Bacillota > Bacilli > Bacillales > Halobacillaceae > Halobacillus > Halobacillus litoralis_B. The sequence continues at coordinate 129,104 of NZ_WMEW01000001.1, forward strand.
TTCGGTGAAGCCTTTTTTATCAAATAAATGAATACTTGTTTGAATGATTTCCTGTTTCATAGATACCGTGTCCTTTCATCTAGGGAAGTGTTTTTATTATAACATCCCCGTTTTTTATGAAAGAGACCTTATTTCGAACGTTCCAAAATCATAGCGATCCCCTGCCCGCCGCCGATACACGCGGTGATCAGGGCATAAGACGTCTCCTGCCTGTGCAGTTCGTAAATAGCTTTCACTGCAAGGATCGCTCCTGTTGCTCCGAGGGGATGACCATGAGCGATGGCACCGCCGTTCACATTCACTTTATCCATGTTCATGTCCAGTTCCGCCTGGCAGGCTAATACCTGGGCTGCGAACGCCTCATTGATTTCAATGACGTCCATATCTTCCAGGGATAAGCCCGTTTTCTTCAGGACCTTCTTCACAGCCGGCACCGGACCGATCCCCATAATGTTGGGGTCTACACCTGCAACCGTACAGCCGAGGACTTCAGCCATAGGAGAAGCTCCGATTTCCTCCGCTTTGGCCCGCGACATGATTGTAAGAGCTGAAGCCGCATCATTTAATCCCGAGCTGTTGGCTGCCGTTACGGACCCGTCCTTCCGAAAAGCCGGTGGAAGTTCCGCCATGCCCTCAAGCGTAGAGTTCGGGCGTGGATGCTCATCTGTATCAAATACGACCGGGTCTCCTTTTTTCACTGGAATGTGAAGGGGGACGATCTGCTCAGCAAAACGGCCGGCTTCCACAGCAGCTGCCATCCGTTCCTGACTTGTCTGTGCAAACTGGTCCTGATCCTCTCTGGAGATCCGGTATTTTTCAGCCAGGTTTTCCGCTGTCATTCCCATCGGTGGATCGCCGATTTCCTCCGGAGACAGCTGTGATCCTCTAAATTGCGGTGGTGACGGACTGTAAGCCCGTTCAGGCTTGTCCATCAAGTACGGTGCCCTGCTCATACTTTCCGTTCCCCCTGCCACATAAACATCCCCATGTCCAGCCGCAACCGCCTGGGCTGCCAGGTGGATCGCATTCAACCCCGATCCGCACTGGCGGTCGACAGTCAGGCCGGGAAGTTCCATTGATAACCCGGACTGCAGGGCCGAAAGTCTCGCAATGTTTCCACCGCCACTCAGCACGTTTCCAAAAATGACGTCTTCCACGCTGTCTGCCTGTACACCCGAACGCTTCACCGCTTCTTTGATCACTTCCGCTCCAAGAACGTGCGCGGGCACAGAAGCCAGCGCTCCGCCCTGCCTGCCTATCGCGGTCCTTACGGCTGAAACGATGACAGCCTGTCGATCACTCATATTCATCCTCCTCTTCACATGGCATGTGATCCACCATCAACGATGATCACATCGCCCGTGATATGTTTCGACGCTTTCGAACTGAGAAAAATGACCGCACCTTTTAAGTCATCTTCACAGCCGAACTTCCGGAGCGGCGTATTCTTCAAGAATGCCTCCCCACTCTGCTCCATAAGCACTTCCGACATTTTTGTCGGGAAAAATCCCGGCGCGATGGCATTGACGCGGATGCCGCGCGGCCCCCATTTCACCGCCAGATCTTTAGTAAACGTTAAAACGGCACCTTTGCTGGAATTGTAGCCGATCGTATCCATATACTCAGGGTCCGATCCTTTCATGCCTGCGACAGAAGAGATATTGATGATCGCTCCTTCTCCCTGCTCCAGCATCACGCGGCCGACCGCCTGGGACATGAGGAAGGTGCCGGTCACATTCACTTGGAATACCTTCTGCCAGGCCTTCAGGGGCATGTCCTCGGCAGGAGCACCCCAGGTCGCTCCGCTGTTGTTGACGAGAATATCAATTTTCCCGAAGTGATCGACGGTTTTGTCCACGATCTCCTGGATGGCGTCCGGGTCGGTGACATCACAAGCGAATGCCAGAGAATCCACGCCGAGCTCCTTCAACTGCTCGCTCACTTCCCGGCAGGGCTCATACTTCCTGGAACAGACGACAACATGGGCGCCGGACTCTGCCAAACCTTCAGCCATCTGTCTGCCAAGACCGCGCCCACCGCCTGTAACGACCGCTACCTGACCCGTGAGATTGAACAGCTCACCGGCGTGCATGGACAGGGCTCCTTCCATAATCTTTCGCCAGTTCATATTTGGCTATTGCTCTGCGGTGGACTTCATCCGGACCGTCTGCCAGCCGTAATGTACGGATGTTGGCCCAGTTGGCCGCCAGTTCAAAATCTCCACTTACGCCGGCAGCCCCGAAGGCCTGGATCGCACGATCGATGACTTTCAACGCCATGTTCGGTGCCACCACTTTAATCATGGCGATTTCTGATTTAGCTTCTTTGTTGCCGACGGTATCCATCATATAGGCCGCTTTCAGAGTAAGAAGCCGGGCTTGTTCAATTTCCATTCGTGATTCCGCAATCCACTCACGGACCACTCCTTGATCGGCCAGTGGTCTACCAAAAGCCTGTCTGCTTTTCACCCGTTCACACATCAGTTCGAGCGCCCGTTCTGCGGCGCCGATCGTGCGCATGCAGTGATGGATCCGCCCCGGTCCAAGCCGGCCCTGGGCGATAGCAAATCCTTTGCCTTCGTCCCACAGCAGGTTGGAGGCCGGTACACGGACGTCCTTGAATTCAATCTCTGCATGTCCATGAGGGGCATGATCATAGCCGAAGACCGGAAGTAAGCGCTTTATCGTAACACCTTCGGAATCAAGCGGCACAAGGATCATCGACTGCTGTTCATGCCTTGCCGCATCCGGATCGTTTTTACCCATGACGATACTGATCTTGCAGCGGGGATCACCAGCACCCGAGGACCACCATTTCGTCCCGTTAATGACGTATTCATCTCCAACTCTCGTGATACTCGTCTGCACGTTTGTGGCATCGGAAGAAGCGACATCCGGCTCGGTCATTGAAAAGCAGGAGCGGATTTCCCCGCGCAGCAAAGGCTCCAGCCACTGCTGTTTCTGTTCCTCTGTCCCGTAGCGGACGAGCACTTCCATGTTCCCTGTATCAGGGGCAGCACAGTTGAATACCTCAGGGGCAATCGCCGAACGTCCCATGATCTCACAGAGCGGCGCATATTCCATATTCGTAAGACCGGCCCCGTATTCACTTTCAGGGAGAAATAAGTTCCACAACCCCTCTTCTTCTGCCTTCACTTTCAATTCCTCCATGATCGGTGGGATTTCCGAAAAACGGTCCTCCTTTTTCAACTGCTCCTCATATAAGGCTTCATTGGGATAAATGTGATTCTCCATGAATGTCGTCAGCTTCTCCTGGAGCTCTTTTACTTTCTCAGAATGCTCAAAATACATCGCTCTTCCTCCTTTATGTAGCTGATGTTTCTAAATGCTTCCTGAATACCACATTTCCACGAATCACATCTTTCTCCTGCTGATTTCTCGCATAGACATCAAATGTAATCATGGATTCCTCGTGGCTGACGACATCCGCATGAAGCGTCAGGACATCTCCGACGTACACCATCCCTTGAAATCGAATGGAGTAATCCTGGATAAATCCATCTTCATAAAAAGGAGTGAACAGCTTGGCAAGACTTCCCATCGTCCACATCCCATGCGCAATCACACCGGGAAGCCCGGCTTTTTCCGCTTCTTCATCAATCGTATGAATCGGATTATAATCCCCGGATGCCCCGGCATATTTGATTAGATCCAATCTTGTCACAGCCGGAAGTGTCACCGTCTTCAGTTTGTCTCCGGGCTGGACGCCGTACAATGGGTTCATACGTTCATCCCCTTCCTGACCGCTTCCGTAATAATCACGACCTGCTCCTCAGAGAAAATGAGCCGGCCGTCGATATCCTCGCCGTACCGCTTCACTTTGAGAAAACCCATATCACCGCTGCGCCCGCTCCGCTCATAATAATCGTCCACCCGGGCATAACAGAAGACTTCTTCTCCTACATATAAAGGCCGGTTGTAGTGATAGTGCTGCTCCCCGTGAATCAACCCTTTTTCGGGAAGATGGAGCCCCTCGATCCCGCCGTACTCGAATACCCGGGGAAACGTAGGTGGAGCTATGTTTCTCTGCACCGCTTCTTCATCGATAAACAAAGGATGCGGGTCACCGATGGCTTCTGCGAACTTCTTCACAGCCCCCCGTTCAACGACGTTCTTTACCGGCCTCGATTTTTTCCCTACTGCTTCTTTAAACACGGACACCTCTCCTTTTCATTACGTTCTTGGTCCACCTGCGACGTAGATGACCTGGCCGTTGACAAAGGATGACGCTTCATCCGCAAAGAAAGCCACCGTATTTGCTATATCCTCCGGCTTACCGCTCCGGCCGACAGGAATCCGGGACACGCTGGCCTGGACAAGCTCATCAAAAGTAATCCCGATCCGTGCGGCGGTCGCTTTTGTCATATCGGTTTCAATGAAACCAGGGGCCACCGCATTGGCAGTCACGCCGTATTTGCCAAGCTCAATCGCCAGTGTCTTTGTGAAGCCCTGGAGGCCGGCTTTAGCGGTGGCATAGTTCGCCTGGCCGCGATTCCCGAGCGCAGAGGTCGAGGAAATGTTCACAATCCGGCCGTACTTCTGTTCCACCATATACGACTGAACGGCTCTGGCTGCATGAAACGACCCTTTTAAATGGACATCCATCACGGTATCCCAGTCCGCATCCGTCATTTTGTACAGCATATTGTCTCGGATGACGCCTGCGTTATTAATCAAAATATCGACCGACCCGAACCGCTCGTATGTTTCCTTCACAGCCTCTTCCACTTCATTGTACTGGGTCACATCCGCTTTTTGGCAGAAGACTTCAAAGCCTTCTTCGCGGAATTCCGCCTCCAGCTCCTGGAGCGCCTCCTCATTTACATCAATGATGGAAACCTTCGCTCCGTTTTCTGCGAAATGCCGGGCAATGCCTTTCCCGATCCCCCGGCTTCCACCAGTGATAAAAGCTGTCCTGCCTTTAAATCTCCCACTCATTGTATACCTCCTCTATCAACCAATCTTCACATGGCCTTTTAGTAGATTTCTGGATATGATCAAGCGCTGGATTTCGTCTGTTCCGTCATAGATCCGCCACAGCCTTGCTTCCCTGTACCATCGTTCAATCGGCAGTTCCCGTGTATATCCCATGCCGCCGTGAATCTGCAGAACACGGTCGATGACATTGTTGCCCATATTCGCTCCATACAGCTTCGCCATCGATGCGTAGTGCCGGTTATCCTCTCCCTGGTCCAACGTAAAGGCCGCGTTTAATACGAGCCATTTCGCTGCTTCTATCTCAACAGCGGAATCCGCAATCTGCCATTGAATCGCCTGCCGCTCACCAATCGGCTTTCCGAAGGTTTCGCGTTCGTTGGCATAATCGATGGCCATGTTCAGCAGACGCTCCGCTGCACCAACCGCGCGTGCTCCGACAATCCAGCGGGCAAATCCGATCCATTCAAGGCCGAGATCGTAACCATGATCAATCTCGCCAAGGATGTTCTCCTCCGGCACCCGGACATTGTCGAAAATAAGAGCTGCCGGTCCCCATTCGCCCATCGTATGGATGTATTCCGACTCCCATCCCATCGAACGATCTGCTATAAAACAGGTCACCCCTTTCCGCCCTTGCGATTCTTGATGAAGCTCTTTATTTGTCACCGCAATGACCATCACAAAGTCTGCTTCATTTCCACCGGTGATAAATGTCTTCTCCCCATTGATCAACCAGTCACTGCCGTCCTTCACAGCTGTTGTCCGGAGGTTCCTCGTATCCGATCCCGCCCCTGGTTCTGTCATCGCAAAGCAGGATTTCTTTTCTCCTTGAATGGTCGGGATTAAGTACGTTTCCTTCTGCTGCTCATTGCCGTAATAAAGAATGTTGTCCGCCGAGCCGCCGAACTGGAACGGCACAAACGTCCTTGCGACTTCCATTTGAACGATCGCCAGCATCATCTGCCCTAAATCTGCACCGCCATATTCAGCCGGAGTATTGATGCCCCAGAAGCCAGCTTCCTCCGCCTTCTGTTGAAGCTCTTCCATTTTCCCTTCCGGAAGGCTCGGCTTTCCTTCCCTTTCATTGCGCAGCACATCATTTTCCAGAGGTATTAATTCCTTTTCCACAAATTTACGAATGGTTTTTCTTACCATTTCCTGTTCATCGGTCAAGCGTAAATGCATGTGATCAACCTCTTTCCTCACTAAGAGTCCACATACCTACCGGTGGGTATGTTACTTTTATATTATTTTAAATTTTCTCAAAATACAACACCTTTCCGAGAATTACTGCAAAAATTATCCATACAACCCCGGTTCGCCCGCCCACTCAGACAGGGGGGAAAGAATGTGCTGAAGAATTGCGGTATTTAAACAATAATGGTGCTCAGTATGTTATAAATATTCTGAAGGATTTTTTATAGACAGGGGAAAAATATTTGTTAGAATATAAGATTTTCGGTAATGATCCAAATAAAGAGTATGTATTCTTGATTCACGGCATTGGGGGAAGCGCCAATATCTTCTTCCCTCAAATTAAAAGTTACCGCAGCCATTTTAATGTGGTGGCGGTGCATTTGAGAGGTCATAAAAAGTCTCCAAGCGTTCTTGACGTAGACGATTTTTCATTTAAGCGGGCAGCCCGGGACGTCGTCGACGTACTGGATGACATCGGTGTGAACAAAGCGCACATGGTAGGGATTTCGCTGGGAGCCGTTGTCACACATCAAATCCTCGCGATTGCTCCTCACCGTGTAGAAACAGCTGTGCTCGGAGGGGTGATCACAAAAATCACACCCCTCCCAAAGCTGCTGCTTCTCATTGGCAGCATGGCTAAGAATTTCGTTCCGCACATGTGGCTTTACACGATATTCGCTCATATTCTTATGCCGCGCAGAAATCATCGGGAGTCAAGAAACTCGTTCATTAAAGAAGCAGCCCAGATGAAAAGAAACGAATTCCTCGGCTGGTATGACATTGCTCCGACCGTCAGAGGGACGTTTACAGAAGCCGCCGGACCTTCAGCCCATGTCCCGAAGCTCTACATGATGGGCGAAGGAGATCATATGTTCATCGATCATGTGCTGGAGGATATCTCAGGGCTTCCTCATGCTGATTTTATTGAAGTGAAAGGATCGGGCCACGTTGTAAACCTGGATGCTCCTCACACATTCAACCAGTATTCTTTGTCGTTTATGAAATCAAAAGGGGCTAAGACGGAGGCGCCGGATCAAGAGACCGACAGGAGGCTCCGCTCTTAAAGGAAATTGTTACAGCTTCCCAGATGAAGCTGGAAATAAAGTGGAAAGGTGTCCTGACGCGGGAAATGACACCTTTCCAGCCTTTTGTAAACATTCCTTACCAAGATGCCGGCAGGAGAATGTAAGGTTATTTGCTTCTTTATATCCTTATTGGCTTTAAATAGTTGCTTTGATAAACCAGAGGAATAGGAAGCAAAAACTCCGCCTGCATTCACCCCGTTTTAATATACAGAAGTACAGTAATGTAGATAATCCGGCATTTCTCCCCGTACCATCCGATTGTACAGATGCTGAATTTCCAACGTAACCTTTCCCGGCTTCCCTTGCCCGATGACTCTTCGATCAACTTCTACCACCGGTTTAATTCCAACAGCCGTTCCCGTTAAGAAAATTTCATCCGCATCATACAATTGGAATCTTGCTAAACTCTTCTCATGCAGGGGTAACTTCAACTCTTCTGCCAATATTTCCGCAACCGTATTACGAGTGACTCCCGGGAGAATGTCATCAGACACAGGGGGAGTGAAGACTTCATTTCCTTTAACGATGAAAATATTTTCTGTAGCCCCTTCGCTCACATTTCCTTCTTTTGTTAAGAAGACGGCCTCATCATATCCATTCAAGGATTCTTCAAGAATCGCTAACCCTGAATTCATATAACCAGCTGTCGTCTTCGCTTGAGGAGGAATCATATTGCTTCCTATTCTCGTCCAGGAAGAAACCCCCACCTTAAAGGAAGGTTCAGCCTTATATTCTGATTCATCCATGTAGACAGCCAGATGATTAAATGGATCTCTCAAGTCGGGACGTAAGGTATTGCTGTCTTTAAAACAAATCGGACGTATATACACATCCTGAGTCACCCGGTTGATGATCAGCATCTTTTTTATGATGTACGATAATTCCTCTATGGAATAAGGGATTTTAATAAACAAACTCTCACCAGACTGCTCAAATCTCTTTAAATGATCGTCTAGTCGGAATAATAATAATTGTTCCTGGCCGGCATTCCAAAAAGCTCGGATACCATCTATACAACCCAGGCCGTAATTCAAACCTTTATTCTTCACACTAACACTCAGCGAACGATCATCGACAAAATGATCTTTATCAAACATAACGGCCATTGAATCCACTCCCTTCCTATCACTATATGCCATGATGCTGTGTGACTATACAAACGATCATGGCCGCCTTCTGTTGGGGCGTATCCCGTTTATAATGGTGTATCAGCAGCTGCAGGTACATTCCAGATAACTGGAATGTCCGAACCTCCCCCTCCATAGATTTAGAGAGAAGAAGGGAGGTGGTTTTAATGATTGAGTGGAGTGTCAGCATTGCAGCGGTCGGGTTTATTTGTCTCGTCATCTTTTTAATTTTCACTTTACGGAAACTCATGGCAACACTGACGGAGACCAAAGAGACGCTCTCTGACGCTAGAAAATCAGTCAACAGCATTACAGATGAGGCTGAAGAGCTGATTCATGAAGCTAACAAAATTTCAACTGATGTCAAAGGAAAAATGGAAGCCGTTGACCCTTTAATCGATTCCGTTCATGATATGGGCGATATGATACACGATGTCACAAGTTCAATAAAACGAACAGCGCTGCAAAAGGAAAACCGAAAAACAAAGGATTCCAAGGATAACCAGAAAAGCAAGCCGGTTCAAATCAAATTGAAGTAAGTCAATTCAACTATCCCCACCCGTCTATAGATACCATATAAAGGGGCGTGGAAGCCTTACAACCCGTTTTTTAACGGCTCCAAAAGGAACAAAAATACCACATCCATCCCTTTTTATCCATACAAAAAACCACGCCGGTCCGGCGTGGTTTTTTGGTTACGATTTTCCGAATTCTTTCTCAAGCGATTCCAGGATCTCCTCCAGACTTTTATCTATACTCGCTTCGACAGCCGCAAGATAAGCCCCTTCGAGAATCGGGTGGGAGACCAGTTTGATTTGATCGGACTCTGTGACTTCAATGGCCATCTCAGCATTCATCCGTGCACTGCCGAGGTCATAAAAAACGATCGTGCTTTCAGCTTTTTCTGTGACCTTCTCCAAAGCGGTCTGGATCTTTTCAAAGCTTGTGCCAAGCTCTCCCTCATCCGTTCCTCCGGCGGCTTCGATTGGAAGATCACCGACAACCTGATGAATCAGATCTTTTACCCCTTCGGCAACTTTTCCGCTGTGTGAGACTAAAAGAATGCCTACACTCATTAAGCTTCCTCCTTCAGGGCCTCGGCAAGGCTTGCGAATAAGTAATAGGAGGATACAGCACCAGGATCCAGATGTCCTTTGGAACGCTCTTTCAAGTAGGAGGCTCTCCCTTTTGTAGCGGTTAGATCTTTCGTAGATTCCATGGCCTTCTGAGCGGTTTCTTCTACAATCGCTGCATCAAATCCGCTGCTCTTCACTTCCTCAAGAACAGGAACCCACACATCGAGCATCGTTTTTTCTCCGGTTTCCGCTTTTCCCCGCTGTTTGATCCCGTCAATCGCGGCTTCAAACATTTCCGCAAAAACATCCCCTTCGACGTCTTTTCCTTTAGCGGCCATGGACATCTTCAATAAGGCTGTGCCATATAACGGGCCCGAAGCTCCGCCAACCTTGGACATCACCGTCATAGCGGCCTTTTTCAACACGTCTGCTGAGGTCTCAAACGTTTCTGCCTCCACTGCCTTGGCAGCTTCAGCAAATCCTCTTGCCATATTAATGCCGTGGTCACCGTCGCCGATCTTCCTGTCCAGGGAAGTTAAGTAGTCTTTTTGCTCCTGCAGATGCTGGTTATAGGATTGGATCCAAGCTGCCGTTTGATTGACATTCATCTAAAACACTCCTTTATATACGAAAAGCCGGTGCTTGACTAGGGGCATCCAGCAGTTCTTTCAATTGATCATCGACTTTCAACACCGTTATAGAACATCCCGCCATTTCAAGGGACGTCATATATTCACCTACAAAGGTATGGGAAACGGTGAGGCTCTTCTCAGCCAGCATTTCATGAACTTTTCGGTTCACGATATAAAGTTCCATTTCCGGTGTCGCTCCCATGCCGTTCACCATGACGGCGACCTCGTCATTTTCATTCAATTCAAGTTCAGGAAGAATGCGTTCAACCATCTCCGATGTGATCTCATCTGCGGATACGAGCGGCTTTTTCTCTATCCCCGGTTCGCCGTGGATTCCGATCCCCATTTCGATTTCCTTAGCGCCCAGCTCGAAGCTTTCTTCTCCGGAAGACGGCATGATACATGGACGTAGTGCGACACCCATCGTCCGCACCTGCTGAACGACTTTTTCAGCGGTCTTCTTCACTTCTTCAAGTGATGCTCCCGTCTCCGCCATTGCGCCTGCCAGTTTATGAACGAATACCGTCCCTGCAACTCCACGCCGGCCCGTTGTAAAGGAACTATCCTCTACGGCAACATCGTCATTGACGACGACTTGATCCACTTGAATCCCTTCGGCTTCAGCAAGTTCAGCAGCCATCTCGAAGTTCATCACATCACCGGTATAGTTTTTAATAACCAGCAGGACCCCTTTCCCACTGTCTACGGCCTTAATGGCTTCAAAGACCTGATCAGGTGTGGGCGATGTGAATACTTCACCGGAAACAGCAGCATCCAGCATGCCTTCCCCGACATAACCAGCGTGGGCCGGTTCATGACCGCTTCCGCCCCCACTGACGATACCGACTTTTCCGGACACGGGTGCATTTTTCCTCGCCACAACGGTTGTATCCTCCACTCTCTTCACGGTCGAAGCATGAGCAGCGACAAACCCATCAAGCATTTCAGTAATCACAAGATTTGGATCGTTGACTAATTTTTTCATCGATTTTCCCCTCGCTTTATAAGAATGGGCACCTCTGATGATCAGAGGTACCCTTCATTTGATTACTTGAATTTACGTGTCGCTTCCACAGCTTTCTTCCATCCGCTGTAAAGCTCTTCCTGCTCATCAGCATCCATCTGCCCTGTAAATGTACGGTCATTATCCGAGTGCTGTTTGATTTCCTCTTTGTCTTTCCAGTAGCCGACAGCCAGTCCTGCCAGGAAGGCAGCACCCAGGGCTGTTGTTTCCTGTACAATTGGACGCTCAACAGGCACACCAAGGATGTCACTTTGGAACTGCATAAGGAAATCGTTCTTCACGGCTCCCCCATCTACACGCAGGGATTTCAGATCAATGCCGGAGTCAGCGATCATCGCATCGAGGACATCTTTCGTCTGATAAGCCAGTGACTCAAGAGTGGCACGGATGAAGTGGGCTTTTGTTGTTCCACGTGTCAATCCGAACATCGCACCGCGGGCATCACTATCCCAGTAAGGTGTTCCAAGACCAACGAACGCCGGTACAAGGTAAACGCCGTCGGAAGACTCTACAGAGGTGGCATATCCTTCAGATTCCGGTGCGCTTTCAATCATCTTCAGTCCATCACGCAGCCATTGAATGGCCGAACCCGCGACAAAAATACTTCCTTCAAGCGCATATTCCACTTTACCGTCAAGACCCCAGGCAAGTGTTGTTAACAGGCCGTGCTCAGACGCAACGCCTTCCTCACCTGTATTCATCAACATGAAGCAGCCTGTCCCATACGTATTTTTGGCCATGCCTTTTTCAAAGCAGGCTTGTCCGAATAAGGCGGCCTGCTGATCTCCAGCTATACCGGCGATCGGAACTTCGTGACCGAAGAAATGATAATCAACCGTCTGCGCATATACCTCAGAAGAAGGCTTCACTTCCGGCAGCATGGATTTTGGTACACCAAGGATATCCAGCAGTTCGTCATCCCACTGCAGATCATAAATGTTGTACATCAATGTACGGGAAGCGTTGGAATAGTCGGTAATATGCGTCTTTCCACCGGAAAGCTTATAAACAAGCCACGTGTCGATCGTTCCAAACATAAGATCGCCATTTTCCGCTTTTTCCCTTGCTCCGTCAACGTTATCAAGAATCCACTTCACTTTTGTCCCGGAGAAGTAAGGATCAAGCAGAAGACCCGTCTTGCTGCGGAACAGGTCGTTATGGCCGGCGGCACGAAGCTCTTTACAGATGTCTTCGGTCTGACGGGACTGCCAGACAACGGCGTGATAGATCGGCTTACCGGTATTCCGGTCCCATACAACGGCCGTTTCACGCTGGTTGGTAATGCCGATCCCGGCAATCTGGGACGGCTCTACATCCGCTTTCCTTAATACATCCGCAATACAGGCAAGAACGGATGTCCAGATTTCATTCGCATCATGTTCCACCCAGCCCGGCTTCGGAAAGAATTGTTCAAATTCCTTCTGGCCGGTTTCAACGATGTTACCCGCTTTGTTAAAAAGAATGGCTCTTGAGCTTGTCGTTCCCTGATCAATGGATAAGATATACTGTTCTGACATTCAAACCCTCTCCTTTTCGTTTCAGCTGATTTTTTCTTCTACTTGATTACCCAGGGACTTCTCCTTCTTGATCTCCGCATTAGCTGCTCCAACCAGGATAACCGCCATTACGACAGACATTATCCAGAAGCCTGCAGAGAAATCAGACATAAACATGGCCCGGTAGAATAATGCTCCGTAGATACCGCCTAAAATCGGTCCGACAACCGGTATCCAGGAGTAACCCCAGTCTGATCCGCCCTTTCCAGGAATCGGAAGCAGCGCGTGGGCAATACGGGGGCCAAGGTCACGGGCAGGGTTGATTGCGTATCCTGTTGCTCCGCCAAGCGACATACCGATCGCGATGATCAACGCACCCACAATCAGTGGATTCAATCCCTCTGTAAATTCGTTGGCACCGATAAATAGCAGCCCCATAATAAGGACGAATGTTCCAATGATTTCACTGACAAGGTTGGAAAAAGGACTGCGTACAGCTGGATCAGTAGCAAACACCGCCAGTTTGGCTCCCTGATCTTTCGTTTCTCTCCAGTGCGGCAGATAATTTAAGAATACAATAACTCCACCGATTGCCGCACCAATCATCTGAGCGGTTACGTAAAGAGGCACCTTCGCCCATGGAAATTCTCCAATTGCAGCAAAACTTATCGTCACAGCAGGATTGATATGAGCACCCGTGAAGCTTCCCACAGCGTACACACCCATAGCAACAGCAAGTCCCCACCCAATGGTGATAACGACCCAGCCGGCTCCTTCTGCTTTTGAATTTTTAAGAACGACCCCTCCAACAACACCGCCACCAAATATGATCAGAATCATCGTCCCAATCAGTTCAGCTAAGAATTCGGACATGTTGTTCACCTCTTCTTTCTCGTTTTTCAAGGGGCATGTGTACAAAAAAGACCCGCACTAAGGTGCATACGTGTGAGGCTGTATGCAAAATAGTGTGGGTCTCCATATCTCCGCCACATGCTTAACTTGTTACTAACACTATAGCGCTTTCTGAAAACGCTGTCAACATATTTTCACAAAAAACAACATAGTTTGATAGGATTTTGGTCGGAGGAAGCAGGAAGATTGTACTACAAATTTTTACCATGGAAATATAATGAAGTTAATGCCGGTATAAAAGATGCTTCCCTCATAGATAGAAACTACATGATTTTCCGGACCTTCAGGTGCTCCCCCTGGCCTTTCCGCGTAGGAACCGCCTGCACGAGCTGAAGATTTGCCGATAAGCGCAATGTGACCATTACGCGCAGCCGAAGCAGGTCCAAGGGACCTCAAGTATTTTTTTCCATTAGCTCTGTTAAAGTCTGTTGTTGATATTTTAAACGATTACTAAATCGTCTCCATCTGGAATCAGGTGTCCGGTCCGTTGTTTACTCAGAGCATGGGATGGCAGGGAAAACCGTCCGCTTTCCGCGGGGAACGATGAGCCTCCTCGAACTTCGTTCTCCGGGGTCTCACCTTGTTCCTTTTTCCCGCAGGAGTCTACCTGTTTTCCCTGCCATCCCTTTCGTAGTGGTGTAACGGACTTCGGTTATGCCCTTTCTAACTACCCTTCTTTGCAGAGGCGGCCTTGGGAATGGCGAGACTCCTGTCGGATGAAGGTACATCTTGAGACCCCGGAAGGCGATGCCTGAGGAGGCTCAAGGTACCCCACGGAAAGGGAGTCATTCCCAAGGCAGCCTTATAAAAATCCCAAGACAGAAAAGGATGATAGGAGCTGACATGTTAAATAACAACACCAATCCATAACAGAGCTTTTCCATTAAAAAAACCCTCCAGTATGGAGGGTTCTTTTAAAACAGCTTATTTGGTTACTTTGTTCTGTAGATCTTCTTTCGCTTCCGGTCCTACCGCAGCATCGCCGCCGAGAACAGTGACAGAAGAGATATCATGAGTGTACACATACTTCGTTAAGTACGCATCCACCTCTTTTGGAAGATCATCAGGCTGAACAAGCAGGAGCATACCGTCTTTACCTGTTACAAGCGGTGCAGATGCAAGGGCATCCGGATAGTTACGTCCGCTTGCGGCAAATAGATTGGTTGCATTCGGCTCGAACTCTTTCAAAATGCTGACGAGGGTGCCGTAACGGTTCGCACCGGACAGGCGCTCCACGGAAACAGCGACTTCCTTCGCCTGGTCAGCGACCTCATCAGAAATGACGCCTGTTCCACCGACTACATAAACGTCTTCATTTTCAAGGACAGCCAGAGCTTCGTCGGATAGATCCTTGCCGTTCGTCAGTACAATCGGCATGCCCTCAGCACCTGCGATGGAAGCAGCACTCAAAGCATCCGCATAGTTTTTACCTGTGGCAAGGAATACACCGTTTCCTTCAAAATCAAAGTCGTTCTGCAGTTTTTCTACAATCTCAAGGTTCGTGCTGTAACGTGTATCACCGGAAACCCGCTCAATTTGATCAGAAGCAATGCTGATCGTATTCAACTGAGCGAAGACATCAGGGGAAACGACGCCTTCACCACCGACAAGATAAACGTTTTCCGCACCAAGGCGGTCAATTTCTTTCAGCGCTTCCTTGCTCAGCTTCCCATCTCTGTTGACAGGGATAACCGGTGCTTCTGCAGCAGAAGCCATCGGTCCGGCAGACAAGGCATCCGGGAAGTTATAAGCGGTCGTTACGACAACAGTATCTGCACCGCCATCCGGATAGAGGTCCTGGGAAATATCAAGCGCTGTACCTTCACGTGTTTTACCGGAAAGGACATTGACGACGTCCGCATCCGTTGTAACTGGTACAAGGTCAAGCACTTCATCTGTATCGGC
This sequence comes from Halobacillus litoralis, assembly GCF_009856355.1. Taxonomy (GTDB): domain Bacteria; phylum Bacillota; class Bacilli; order Bacillales; family Halobacillaceae; genus Halobacillus; species Halobacillus litoralis_B. Next base: position 144,516 of record NZ_WMEW01000001.1, read on the forward strand.
ATCAACCATGTACAAGCCGGCATAGCCTTTGATCGGCTGCTCTGGAGTCGTGATGGAAAGAGGAACGTCCACCGTTTCGCCGACGCCTAGTTTAGTAGCTTTGGCATCTGTTGTAACGGATCCCTCTCCTTTTTCATCAGAATTATAGGATAGAAGTTTCTCTTCCGTCATGTTCAATGTGTAATCAACAGAAGCAGAACCTGTACCGAAGTAATCCACAGCAATCTGGTAGTTTCCATCAGGAAGACCTGTTACCGTGAAAGCTTCATCATTGGAGCTGGAAGCACTGGATGCGACCTCTTCGCCTTCTTCATTGAATAGGAACAGATCCAGATCCACCGGCTCAGCAGGAGCCACATCTACGCTCAAGGAGACATTGTTTTTGATTTCAACATCAATCAAATCACCATCATTCGGGATTTCGTCGACTTCCTGAGTGACGGTTCCTTCGATGGTTTTGTTAATAGGGCCGCTGAAGCCGACCGTTTCAAACTTCACGTTAGCCGCTTCTTTCATGTAGTTGGTAAAGGATACTTCTTTTTCGAAGGTTTCAGAAGAACCGACTTTACCAAGATCGATGCTTCCCGGCTCGCTGACAACATCCTGGGCGACAGCGTCTAAGGTATACTTGTTCATTTCCTTACCTTCTTCAGGAGCAATCGTTCCATAAACATGGACTTCCCATACGCCGGCTTTCGGAGATGGAACAACCACATCTTCCACATCCAGCCCACCGTATCCGGCATATCCAACAAACTCATTCACCTGTGTGCCATCTGGATTGAACACAAGCATACGGACACGACCCTGGAATTCTCCACTTTCCTTCAGAGCATTCAAGGAGAAGCGTAGTTCACTGACACCGGAATCAACGTCGAAGGTGTAGCCTTTTGTCTGGGAAGACTGCACTTCGTCTGTCGTTCTGAAGCGGTGTTTGTTTTCTTTCGTAAACTCATAGCCAGTGATGATTGTCTGAGCACTTCTTGCTTCGACATAAGGTGTAGAAGCATCATCAATGATTAAGTTCCCTGCGTTCACGCCTGTTTCCAGCTTGGATGCATCATACTCGACATCAATATACTCATATTCTCCTGCGCCGAGTTTGACTTCATCAACGGATGGCGTAAACCAGTCGTGGGAAGCAGAAATATCAAGAGTCTTCGCTTCATCACCCGGGTTCTCAATCAAAACTTCGACGGTTTCCGGGATATCTTTGTTACGGACATACAATCCAGGTCCGCCGGAAATTTTCTCCCCGTGGAATACCGTCACATCGACATTTTCAACGTCGTTGACGAAATTATCTCTCATGTACTCGTAGGCAGCTGGAACATTGATCAGTCCCTGACCTTCCTGAGCCCGGTTATAACCGTCCAGTTTGTCCGCTGTCTGCACAAGTGCTTCACGGGCCAGTTCATAATTGAACGGCAGACGGTCTTTCTCTGCAGCTGATTTAAGCAAAGCTACAGCCCCGGCGACGTGTGGTGCTGACATACTTGTACCCTGAAGCACATCATACGCTTGACCTTCCGGGAACTGGTGGACAGGCTGGGCCGCATAGGCAGACCCAGGACCTACGATATCCGGTTTTTGATCTCCGGCTTCATTCGGTCCTACAGAGGAGAAGTACCAGAGGCCGTCCCCTTCAAGTGGGTTGCCGTCCTCATCTTTACCGTAAGGATAGGCGCCGTATTCCTTCGCCCACATCTGCTCATCAATGTGCGCACCAACAGAAATGACGCTGGCTACGTCCCCAGGTGAACCGACCGTATCAATTCCCGGTCCGCTGTTACCTGCAGAAGTAACAAAAACAATATCGTATTGATCGCTGAGCAGTGTCATCAACTCGCCGTAGCTTCCGCCGCCATCATTCAAATCAGGCAGAGAGCCAAGGCTCAAGTTGGCGACATCGACACCGAATCCACCTTCTGATTCCGGCAGGGCAGCGTCAATCATCGCACGTTGAATGCTCCACGTATAAGCTCCGCCTTCTTCTTTGAACACACGAAGACCGACAAGCTCAGCTTCCGGAGCCACACCTTCACCGGCTACCGCCCCTGTTGCATTGGATTTCAGCGGCCCATTGGCTGCTGAAATTCCGGCAACGTGGGAACCGTGACCGTTGAAGTCTGTAAACAAGTTGACCTTCTTCACAGCATCGAATTCCTGAGTTTCATTGTTTAATAGCTTTTGCTCTTCCAAGTTGTTTACACGGAAGTTCGCACCTGCTACATCATCGGAAGGATCGATGTCAAAAGTACCCGTTTCGCCTTCCTTATAAGCTGTCTCATCTGTAAAGTCAAAATCAAAGTCTGTATCCACATAGACTTCATCCCCTGCTAGAAGGACAGGGAACCAGTCACCGAATGCCTCTCCAGACTCACCATCCCCGTTAAGGTCGGCCTTGGCTTCAAACCAGGTTTCTCCGTAGTACAGCTTATCATCCGGAGAGTCAATCCCCTCCGTCTTGAAAATACCTTCGTAGATGGTGTCCCCTTCTTCAAACTCATCAAAGAATGGAACATCCCCTTCCGCCAGATAGTTGGCGTTCTGACCCGTATATTCCTTGTAGCTGGAATAACGCTCCTCAGCTGCGTAAGGACGGTCTATGAATTCATTGGAAATCGTGTAGTCCCGCACATCTGTAATATGGGAGCTGCCGTATTTTCTCGTTTCTTCAAATACTTCCTCTGAAGTTTCTTCCGCATCCTCATCGACTTCAGGAAGATTAGTGAAGGATTCGTGCCCTGGGTCTGGACCAGAGTCAATGATTCCGATACGGACACCTTCGCCGCTGAATTTATCGTGGAATCCGTCTACTCCAGTAGATGGGTGGGTTTCCAGCTGATCCGGCTCAACCACAGCGTCTTGATCCACCTCATCCTGCCCATCCGTGTTCAACTCATCAGGATTGACGGGAGCAAGCTCAAGCTCCTGGTTCTCCCCTACTGTACGAACCGAGTCAAGCTTCACGATATCAAGGATTTTATTTGTCGGTACTTCAGCCAGATAGCCATAGTTTTTGTGGTTCTGGATGACTTTGACACCCAGCTCTTCCAGCTGCTTCGTCGCATCTGTCTTACCATTACCGATAATGACCAGCTCTTGTTTTGAATCCGAACTGTTAGCCAGGGAAACGACTTCATCATAATTCATTAACGTATTAAAAGACTTCGCCGCTTTTGTTTCTGCCTGAACCCCGGCCGCTCCATATGTACCAATCCCTGCAAACGAAGACGCAACGATAGCCGCACTGGCTAAAACAGACAACGCCTTCTTTTTCACGTTCTTTTTGTTTTTCTCAGCCACCAAAGTAAATGACCTCCCTATGATATTGGTCAACCAATAAAAACCTCTATGCCTCCTTTTTTTCATAAATATTTCAAAATATTACAAATTAGATTGTACGTTATACCCCGAAAATCGTCAATGAATATTCGCTCAATTTAGAATATTTTAGACAAGTAAAAAACCCGGTGAAATCACCGGGTCCATCCATATTTCCTATGAAAAATCATGCATGTGAATAAATACAGCTACATGAGGTCTGAGATGAACAAAGGCGTTGTTCCATCTTCTTCCTCAAAGCCCAGTTTTCCGTAAAACTCGACGACGTTCGGATAGGCGATCAATACCTTCGTCTGGTAACCTTTATAACGATGAAGCATGCGGTCCATCATGCCTTTCCCTATGCCTCTGCCCTGGTAGTCCGGGTGGATTAACACATAATGGAAATAGGCGGTCAATACGCCATCGGACAAGGCATTCACTAATCCAATTAACTGATCTCCATCCCAAGCTGTGATACAAGAATGAGATCCTTTAACAGCCTCCAACACTTCTTCAGGGTACTTTCCTGACTCCCATTCTACAGAGAGAAATAATTGCTGAAGGTTTTCTTTCGTCATATTTTCCATATTATCAGTATAGGAGATTTCCATAAAAGAACCCTCTTTCATTGATCTAATTTTGTTCCATGGGTCGCCAGCTCTTAATTGTGAAAACACCCACAGATTCACACTTTTGACCCATGAAAAACTCTGCATAAAAAGAAAGTCGTCCCTGTCTAAAAACCGACTTTCTTCCTATTATGAATTACCGGTAAAAAATATCATCAATCTCCCACGCATGTTCGGCTGGGACGGGGTAAGTGCCTCCAATGATGTAATAACTGGATCGGTCCTTAAATAGTCGGATGCTGTCCGCTGTTACAGGTGCATATCTTTCGTTAGTCAAAATAATCGGACTTGCTGTCTTTACAGCAAGAGGCGCGGCGGCCATCGCATCCGGGAAGTTCTGACCTGTTGAAAAATAAAGCGTCTCAGCTGATGCACGGCCGAAGGTCCGGTGCATAGCCTTATTGGTCTCATAGCGGTTTTTCCCTGAAACGCGGAGGGGATGGGCATCGGGAAGAGTGGAGGCGACCTTTTCTGAGATCGGCTGGGTCCCTCCAACAATATAATTCTTAGTAATCCCTTCCTCTTCCATATACGTTTGGACGACTTCCGGGATTTCATCCTGTTTCACATATAAAATAGGATACTGCTTTACTCCGCTGTACGCTGAAGCCGATAGAGCGTCCGGAAATTCCTGTCCTGATACGACAAAGCCTTTATTCGTCTCATAAGGAATCAATTTGTTCACGGCCACGGCTGTCTCATACCTGTCAGACCCCTTGATCCGGTGAACATCATAGCCTTCGTTTTCTACATCGTTCTCTACATCAGCGGAAACAGCCACATCTCCTCCGATAATGATGACATCCGTGGCGTTCAGCCGGTCCAATTCCTCTTTAATGGAAGATGATAGATCACTTCGCCTTTCTAATAGAACGGGACTGTTTAAATAAGAGGCGAGGGGGGAAGCTGCAAGACTATCCGGAAAATCTTTTCCCGTAGCGAGAATCACAAATTTCCCCTGCTCTTTCTCCCCATCAATGGTGAGCGTTTCTTCTTCCAGAGCGTCCCATCCTTTTTTAGAGATGGCCGTGGACGTTTCGACGGAAGCAGCTCCTGAGATCCGCTGGTAATCACGAACTTGATTAAGCGTCTTTTCCGCATTAATCATTCCCTCTCCCAGTTCATATGTACTGGCTGCAGTTTCCGCGCCATCCACAATCAACCGCTGCACCTGCTCCGCTTCTAAATAGGGCGCATGGTTTTCAACTAAAGCCGCAAGCGCACTCACATGACCAGAGGACATACTCGTTCCGCCCATTCTCTTATATCCATCATCGAGATACGTACTATACAGGTCTGTCCCCGGTGTAATCACATCAACTTCAGGGCCATAATTGGAAAAAGAAGCTTTTTCGTTATCTTCCAAGTCATAACTTCCGACAGAAATGACCTGATCCAAAGCTGCAGGATACAAAGCTTTTTCGCGGTCATCATTCCCTGCAGCAGCAACGACGATGACGCCTTCCTGCCTGGCATATTCAATGGCATCGGCAAGGGCAGTACGATATACGTAAGTTCCCAGACTTAAATTGATGATATCCACGCCTTGCTCGACAGCGTAGTCAATCCCTTCAATGACGTCGGACAAATTCCCGGACTCAGCCTCCATCACCTTCACCGGCATCATTTGAACATCCCCTCTGGATAAGGAAGAAACGCCAAGGTGATTACTTGTGACAGCTCCAATCAGCCCGGCCACATGAGTACCATGACCAAAGGTGTCTTCCGGGGATTCCGATGGTTCGAGAATATTTGTTCCTTGGATCAATTGGCCTTCCAGGTCCGGATGGTTGAGACTCATCCCGGAATCAATAACCGCAACGACCGGATCCTCCTCTGATACCTTTTTATAGTCCATCCACGATTCTTCTGCATGGACGGCATCGAAGGTCTTTTTCTGATCAGGGTAAAAAGGGTCGTCGGGAACGTCCCCCTGGGCATATACTTTTACATCTGTTTCTATGTATTCCACATCGGGATCTTCTTTTAGTTCCTTCTGTTTCTTTTCTGCCTGATCTTTATCAACCGGAACCACATCGACCGGGAAGGACTTTTCCCCTGACTGGGAGGTGACTTCCTCTTTATACTTCACAATGAAGTGAACCTGCTCTTTTTCCTCCGCGTGGATCACCGGTATCATTAAACTGAACATCACAAACATGACTGCCACAGAAATAATAGATCGTACGTAGTTCCTGTTCATATATGGACTCCTTTTTATGTAGTAGAGAATCCGGTAGGGTTAGTCCTCAAATGCCCGAATCCTCCCTTTAGTTTACATGGGGATGGACCTTTTTTAAATATTGACTTTAGGACGATGATGTACGCTTTCCTTATATTTTGATATGGTCATGATCTTACAGGACATAAATAAAACGCTGGACGTCTCAAGTCCAGCGTTTACGATTGAAAGGGAAAAATCCCAAGCGTCTTTTTCGTTTTCATCCGTTCCGGTGGATCTGTATAAACCATTTCCCCATCAAGAAGGACATGTGCATTTTCCATAAACTGATACATCACGTCGGAGCCGAAAGATTTTTGGATCTTATCATACGCCTGCCTTAAGAAAAAGCCTTTCTTCTTATCATCCACAGCGTGGGAGGCCACAACGTGGGCCAGGTTATGGCGGATCATCTGCAGCGCAAGCTTTTGAGACGGTTTTCCCTGCTTATTCGCTAAACTGGCTGCTGATACTTGAGTGACTGCCCCATTTTTCACAAATTGATAAAGGAGATCAGGCTGCTGCTGGAATACCTGGTTCTGTTCAGGGTGAACAATAACCGGAATATACCCTTCCAGCTGCATATCATAAAGCACCTGCTTGGCATAGTGCGGGATGTCCTTATTGGAGAACACCACGTAAATGTATGGAGTTTTTTCATTCATCGGTATAATGTACCCATTCTTCAGATCATCGACAAGTTCGCCATAAACCTTAACTTCATGTCCGGGGAGGATACGCACCTCGATGCCCTGATCAAATAACTCCTTGTTCAGTTCTTCACACTGGAGTTTAACTTCCCTCGGTCCTCTCTCAAATTGAAAGCGCGGAGCGGCAACTATCGTTTCCACCCCTTGGTCGGAAGCTTTCTGCGCCATTGCCAGACTCCCCTGCATGGATTCCGGCCCATCCCCTGTTCCAGGGAGGATTTTGCAGTTCAAATCAATCATACCTCTCACCTCTCTACGTTTTATAGAAGAATCATTCTTTAAAGGAAACGATTGGATAAAAATAAAAGAAGCTGGAGGCTTCCATAAACGTTCATTATTGAGAACTATATCCAGTATAATACAGGGGAACCTCTGGAATAAAGGATGATTTTCCTCTATTTTTAACCGCATTCTCCATTTATTATTTAATTCGTACATTATAAGTGTCTATATCTCTATATTACTTAATTTATCTTCCATTTTTGTTTATTTATAGAAATTCGAACATTAAAACAATTTCCAGAAAAAAGATATATCCTATACAGTTCTTCTCATTTCTCAATTAAGAACACAGGGTGATGGATCTACCCTACCGCCCCCCTATATAATAAGGATATAACCAGATCCTCTTTGCTTTAATAACACTCCACAAACCGCACCAAACCAGCATTTAACTGCTGTATATGAGTCTAAATGTTCATTATTCCATCATTTACCGCATAAATCGATATACTTCTTGTAATCTTTTGTAATTTGTTGTACGTTCTTTATAAAGAATAAGTCAGAGGGAGGAGTTCCTATTGCCTTAAAGAATCCTCCAGTTCCTATGCATGGCCCTGAGGGAAGCAGCAGCAGAAGTCAGCGTCGAAAAACCAACATCAAGAAAGTGGGAGGTTGCATTTAATATGGAATGGATACCCATAATAACCGGGATTAGTCTTTCCAGTGTCGTCATCGGTCTGTCGTATTTGGTTTCGACCAGAAAACGACGGGAGGATGAGGTTTAATATACCCTTTCGTTCTTTATAAATAACAAACATTCTTTAAAGAGGTGCAAACATGAAGAAATACCTGATCGTCTTATGTGCTCTCCTGATGGTATTCGCCAGTACAGGTCCGGTATCTGCTGAACCTGCAGCAGAAGATAAGAAAACCCTGGTGGTTTATTCATCTGTGAACCATCAAGTGGACGAAGACGAACGTAAATTGGACATGCTTTTGAGCCATTTCACAAAAAACATCGATTTCGTCCATGTCTCTGAATTTCAGCCGGACGATACGAAAGATACCACTCATATCTTTTATTACGGGAGCCGGAATGAGCAGCTCCCCGACTCCTTTCTGGCATCCATGGATTCTTATGAGGGCACACTGACTGTCATCGGGCACAATCAGAATCAATTCAAAGACCATTTCAGCTTTGAAGCATCACCTAAGTTATCCAACTTCAACTTTATGTATCTTGATGGGGAAAAGGAAGAAAAAATAAAAATCCCTCTCCAGTCTGTATTCACCGTTCCTGTAAATGAGGAAATAGAAGTGCTCGCCTGGGCGGAAGGTGGAAAAAAAGCCAAGCCATTAGTGATGGAAGAAAACGGCGCTTATTACGCAGCGTCTCCTGACGTCATCTCCCCTGTATCCACACTGTTCGGAGATGTGCTTCATGACATATACCAAAGCTCTCATGAGGAGAGCCACCCGGGATACATCCGTCTTGAAGATATTCATCCGCTCGTGGATCCTGAAAAACTAAAAGAAACAGGAGAGGTTCTGATCGAGAACGACATTCCTTTTATGATGGCGGTCATCCCTGTATATACAGATCCCGAAACTGGAAGAAGGTCCCACTTCTCTGATTATCCGGAGACCTTGGAAGTTATTCAATATCTACAAGAGAATGGCGGTTCCGTGGTTCTGCATGGTTACACCCACCAGTACCGTGCCTCAGAGACAGGGGAAGGGTTTGAATTTTGGGATGTCGAAAACAATACGCCTATTTATAAAGAAGGCCGTGATCCTTCTCCGATAAAAAGACCCGATGATTTCCACACGAGGGACGCTTATGAGGACTATATGGCAGAACTCAAAGATTTTGAAAGGGACTATACGGAAACAAAACTAAACAAAGGAATACAGGAGCTTACCGGGTTCGGGCTTTATCCCCTTGCCTTTGAAGCCCCCCACTACACGATGTCCCAGCACGGATACGAAATCGCATCTGAATTCTTTTCCACCTATGTGGGACAGATGCAGCTATCCGACGAAAACTGGCAGGTCATGGACAGTGCTCCCTACAGCACCTCTCCTTCGTTCACACATGGAATGACCGTTCTGCCGGAAACGCTGGGCTACGTGGAACCCGATAACAAACAGGCAGCGGATGAGATTATCCAGAAGGCCGAACAGCAGATGATGGTAAGAGACGGCATGGTCTCGTTCTTCTATCATCCTTATCTCGGGGCCGAACGTCTGTCAGAAGTGATAGATGGACTGAAGGATAGGCCGATTGAATGGATCGACTTGAAAGAAGAAAATACAAAGGTCCAGTCCGACGAAGTCACCATTACAGCCGCGGATGGAAACGTGAATGTAAATAAGAATACGTTCCAATTATTCACGGAATCGAAAACCCTTTTTCATTATTTTGTTCAAAATACAGCAGATAAGGTGACGTGGACGATGGTGGGAGTCAGCTCTCTCAGTGTAATGCTGTTCTGTTTTTACACATTTGTTTCCTACAGACGCCTAACCCAAAACGAACGGAGTGATCAAGTTGGCTGATATTCTTCTCTATATCTCCCTTTTCCTTATATGGGCCATGCTGTTCTATCATATGTTCCTTATGCAGGGCGGCTATCGACATTCCATTGAATACCGCCGGACAAAGGATCGATGGGAGAAGAAACCTTTCCATTACCCGTCCGTCAGTGTTCTGATACCTGCTCACAACGAAGAAATGGTAATTGAAGAAACGATGAAGGCGATGCTGAACCTCAATTATCCAGAAGACAAAATTGAAGTCATCGTCGTCAATGATAATTCCAGTGATGCGACAGGCGAAATCGTTGATGCCTACGCCAAACAGCACCCAAGAATCAAGGCGCTGCATACGAAACCCCCGCATGCTGGAAAAGGAAAGTCCGGGGCGTTGAACCAGGGATTAAAGAAATCGACAGGCGAAGTAATTGTCGTCTATGATGCCGATAACACTCCGGAACCGGATGCAGTCCGCTATCTGGCGCTCGGCATTGAGAACGATGCCAAAGCCGGGGCCGTCGTCGGTAAGTTCCGTGTGACCAATGGAAACAAAAACCTGCTTACCCGTCTGATCAATATCGAGACCATTACCTTCCAATGGCTTGCTCAGGCCGGACGATGGTTCTGGTTCAAAATGGCTACCATCCCAGGTACAAACTTTGCGATTCGGAGGTCAATCCTTGAAAAACTCGGCGGATGGGATGAGAAAGCCTTATCCGAAGATACCGAACTGAGTTTCCGCGTGTACAATCTGGGCTATCACATCCGCTTCTTCCCAGCGGCGATCACCTGGGAACAGGAACCTGAAGTATTAAAGGTTTGGTGGAAACAGCGGACCCGGTGGGCGCGTGGGAATGAATATGTCATTTTCAAATACTTGTTCTCCCTTCATAAGCTGGAGAAAAAGAAGATCGTGATCGACCTCGTCTATTTTCTGTTCACTTATCTCTTATTCTTTGGCGGCGTCATGATTTCCCACTCGATCTTCATTATGAATCTATTCTGGGATCTGAATTTATCTATGGGAATGGTCTCTTATGTCCTTCTCGTGCTCGGGTTCCTGCTTTTCGTCACAGAGGTGACACTCAGCCTCAGCTTCGAAAGAGGACAATTGACGTGGAAGAACTTTGCTGTGGTCCTGTTTATGTATTTCACCTACTCCCAGCTCTGGATCATCCTCGTCGTCTACGCGTCCTTCCTTGAGGCGAAACGCATTCTATTCAAACAGGAAGTGAAATGGTATAAAACACAGCGATTCCAAGGTAAACAGACGAATGAAAACCGTTCAGCATCTTAAAGATAAGGGGAAGAAAACGGCCGTATGGATGTCCGTGATCCTTTTGGTCATCATAGGAGGGAGACTCATTTACGGAAATGAAGATAATCAGGATACCCTCACCTTCCTGAAAACATCCTTAACCAACGATAACCACACACCTGCCACCTATATGAAACCGGAAACCGCTCTGGATTCTGATGAAGTACAGGGGCGGGAAAGCTTATCTGAATCGATGGGCTTTCTGCTCCTTTATGCCGTCGAAGCTGGAAAGGAGTCGTTATTTGAAGAACAGTATCAATTACTTGTGGATTACTTTATGGATGAGGAAGGATTGATCTATTGGAAAATCGACTCTTCCGGCAGCCCCGGGGTACCTGTCAATGCTTTAGTGGATGACTTAAGAATTGTAAAGGCGTTATATGCTGCAGGAGATCAATGGAACAAGACAAAGTACACGGACACAGCAGAACAGGCCGGCAGCTATATCAGCCGGTCCTTGACATACCAGTCCACCCTTGTCGATTATTCGGATCAGTCCAGCGGAGGAACAGCCCATTCCCTCACCCTCTCTTATATTGATGTGGAGGGGATAGACCTCCTCCGTCAGCAGGGGCACATTGATCCAGACGTATATGATACGACCATCGATGTGCTGGAAGAGGCAGAACCAAAGAACGTCTTCTATCCAAAGGCCTACAGTGTCGAAAAAGATTCATTTTCCTACGATGAGGAAATCAACATGATCGACCAGATGATCACCGCCAATAACCGGGCACAGCTGGGACTGCCATCCAACGCTTTGATTTCATTCATTAAAGAAGAAATGGAGCAGAACGGTGTTCTCTATGGAAGGTACAACCCCTCTGACTTTGAGCCTGTCGTAAAATATGAATCTCCAGCGGTTTACGGATTCTTAATCATGTACGCCATCCAGCTGGAGGATAAAGAGCTGGCTCTAAAGGCTTATGATCGTATGACGGCGTTCCGCTCCAACCATATGAGTTACCGCGGTGGGTATTCCATCCATGAAGGAAACACCCACATTTTTGACAACCTCGTTCCTTTATTAGCCATTGAAAAACTGAAACATACTGGATGGATTTAATGCGGACGTCTTCGTTCGACGGCAGGATGGAGGAATGCCTGCTCATCCAGGGTAAAGCTTCTGCTCTGGATTGTTCACGGCCGCTCTGCCCCAGCTGTTCGGAACACCAGGAATTGAAAAAAGCTGCCGAGGACTTTCTCGGCAGCTTTTTTCATCTGTACATTTTCAAGAGAAGAGGGACATGGGGATCTGTTCTACACAGGCCCTTACAGCCTTCTCCTGCAGATTGTGGATAAAACGATCACCAGGAATGAGAAGCCTGTCCAGCACGTATGAGCTTATAAAGGAAGAAAGCAAAAAAGATATAGAATCACCCAATAAAGTCCAACGACCCGGAGACACTTAAACTGGAGAATGGTGAAGAAGGAAAAGAGGGTTCCTTTTGAAGAAGACACCCTGTCGGAACCAGGGGAAAATATGAAACACAAGGAATCAATCATAAACCCTGTAACAACAAAGAAGAAATCAATGCCTATCGTGGTTACGGTGACCGATTACAACAAAAATAATAGCAGCGGCACAGAAATCTGGTTATTTCCATTCTGTGCCTGTGCCGGCTCTTCATACCTGCAATCCCTCCACTTTGAGGGCCTGTTTAGACAGGACGAAAGTGCTTCTTCACTCCATGAACCGTATAATTCATAAAATACCAAAGGGAACGCACACCATTGATCCCTTTTACTTTCCGGTACGTATTCCACGTCTTTTTGGCAGATTTCCATTTGTTGCTGGACAAAGAATCGCTGCACTTCCTGTAGAAAGCCAGAGGCTCATTTAATCCATAAGCCGTTGACCCTGAGGATAACAGCATCAGCCATAAGCCGTAATCTTCTGAGCAATCTCTGTAAAGGGGCATCCGGATGGATCCGAACCTGCGGCGGTCCAACATCACCGTCAATGTTCCAATCGAAGTGTTCTTCAAAAGGTCTTTGTAGCGGACTTCACTCGGTGCCTTGAAAATAAGGCTGGTCTCTTCCCCGCTTTCTTTCATCATCTTATAGGCTGTGAAGCTGAAAGCAGCATGCCTGTTTTTCATAAAGGAAAGCTGCTTTTCAAGCTTCTCGGGCATCCATAAATCATCGCTGTCTAAAAAGGCAAGATATCTTCCCCGGGCTGATTCAATCGCCCGGTTCCTGGCGTAGGCGGGACCTTTGTTTTCATGCAGGCAGATCAACCGGATTCGATCGTCTTCTTCCTGTGCTTTTCTCACGATGGATACAGTTTCATCCCGGGAGCAGTCATCGACGATAATCATTTCCCAATCGGTATAGGTTTGATGCTGAACCGTTCGAATGGTTTCCATAATATGACCTGCCGCATGATAGGCAGGCGTAATGATACTCACCGTGTCATTGCTCATCATTGCTCAACCTCCTATTCATGATTAATGAATGGCCTGCTTTTTATCGATGCGCTTCATTTTCGCATCTGTGACTTCCACGCCCCGGGCTTGATCACGCTGGAAAATGACTTTGATTGTCAGGAGTAACACCTTGATGTCCAGCAGAATACTGTATTTCCTCACATAAGTCAGATCAAAGCGAAGCTTATTAAGAGGAGAAGTGGTGTACTTCCCATACACCTGGGCCAGCCCGGTGATCCCCGGTTTGACTTTAAACCGGTAACGGTATTCCTCGTTTTCTTTCTTGAACTGTTTGACAAAGTAATCACGTTCCGGTCTTGGGCCAATGAGACTCATATCTCCTTTGAGTACATTGAAAAGCTGAGGCAGTTCATCCAGCCGGGCTGCCCGTAAGACTGCCCCTACCGGCGTAATCCGCGGATCCTTATCTCGGGCAAGCACCGGCCCACTGTGCTTCTCGGCATCCACCACCATACTTCTGAACTTATAAATGGAAAACGGTCTTTCATTCATCCCCAGCCTTTCCTGTTTATAAAAAGCAGGTCCTTTGGAAGTGAGCGGGATGAGAATCGTCAGCACAGCCAGGACAGGACTTGTTATTAGAAGTAAGGATGCAGATAACAAGAGATCCATCCCTCTTTTCAAGATCTTCTGGAGAGTCGTCATTTGAAAGGGTTTAATCGTAAAAACCATGAAATCACCGGCATATCCCGTCTTCGCCTGATGAACACCGAGATCATAAAGCTCAGGAATAATAAAAATATCTTTGTCATACTTCAAAGCAAGGTTCGTCAACTCCACTTTCTTATTCGAAGGAATCGTATGATCGATCACGACTCGATCAAAGGCGTCCTTCTGGCGGCTGAAGAATGCCTCATCAGCATCTTCGACAAAGGAGAACAATTCATCTCTCGTATTTTCATGAAAGAAATGTCCAGCCGAAAAGGGATCCTCACCAATAAAGAGGACGCGGGTGTGTTTTCGCGTTTTTCCTGCTGGTCCAAAAACAGGAAGAATCAGGAGAAGCACACCTGTCTGGAGAACGAGCGTAAGCAACACGCGTTGAACGTTCGAAAGAGAAGGAGCTTCTGTTAATACGCTTATATTCAACAGAAAGAGAACGACAGCACCCGTCATCCATCCTATTGGCTTCAGAGGAAGGATCCTCAAGCTGCGGGATACAGGGAAAACCGTTGACTTGATATACAACACAAGTCCGAAAATCACAAGGGCAGCGCTAAAACAAACCGCTGTAACGAACCATCCATATGGAGTCATGAAATCCATGCTTTACCCACCTTCACCTTAGAGAATTTTTATTCTTTATTAAGAACGACAGAGGAAATTTTTTTCGTTTCTTCTGCAATGAACAAATATTCCTGAAGTGTTTTTTTAACCATCTGATCAAGGGAAAAATCCTGTTCCACCCGCTCTCTGGAGTTTTTTACGATGTGACTCTGCAGCCTGGGATTCGAAAACAACTGCGTGATTTTTTCCTTGAATAAGTCAGCCGAGTGCCGGGGAATCAGGTGGCCTGTCACACCATCCCTGACAGCTTCTTTGATTCCTCCACGATCGATGGAAACCACCGGGGTTCCGACAGCCATGGACTCAATTACAACCATTGGAAATACTTCTCTTTTCGAAGTGACCAGCATGACATCCATATCTTTAATGAAGGCTTCCGGATCCTTGATCTCCCCACACATGACCACATGATCATCCAGCCTTTTATGGGTGATCAGCTGCTGCAGATGGTCCTTCTCGGGCCCGTCGCCTCCGATGAAAAAGCGGAACGGTTTGTCATCCTTCATTTTTTCTGCTATTTCAATGAACAGTTCGTGATTTTTTTCATCTGATAGACGTGCGAGAATGCCTACATGGATGGGAGATGCCTGTCCGGCTTTTTTTAAAGGGAATTGTTGGAGATCAACTCCGTTGTGGATCGTCTGAATCCGCTGCGGGTTGACCCCGAGCATGACCAGCGAATCCCTTTCAAACTGGCTTACTGTAATGATCCGTTTTACATACGTGTTTAAAAGTTTCGTGAAAAGAAAGGGCATCTTTTTTTCGAGAATAGTGACATTGTGTTTCGTATAGACCAATTGGATATCCCACTTACAGAAATGCTTCAATAAGATTCCGTATCCCAGCATGCGCAGACTGTTCGCGTGGATGACCTTGATCGCATGCTTCTTTATGAAGCGCGAAAGTGTCCTGTAATTCCTCCTGTGAGAGTGCCTTGTCAACTTCACAAACTTGTCTTGATGCAGGAGCCGGCTTTGAAGTTCTCCCTCCGCTGCTCCGTAATAGAAGGTAAGATTCCTGTGGGCTAAATGATTTTCCAGCTTACAAAAATATGTTTCTGCTCCACCGACGATCAACTTGTCCGTCAGCAACAATACGTTCATTTCCATCCCTCCATTAGGAAGCTCTCCGATCTACAGGGCTCCCGACTCCCTCATTCACAGCTGCATTTGTCCTTTTGTGCAGATAAGTGGAAACCAAAGCCAGGTATAAGAAGAACATGTCATTAATAATTACAGATAAAAAAGCCATTTGAAGCAGCAGTCCGATGAACGTCAGGAATAGATAGGGGCGTTCTTTGTACACCTTTTTCTGAACCAGCTGATAGAATAGTAGAAGAATAAACAGAAGATACAGGAACATCCCCGCCAGCCCGGACTCTGATAATATATCCAGAAATGTATTATGGACAGATAAGGATTCCCCGTACTCGTACGCATTGTAGTCCGGAAAGTTAAAGGCGCCGATCCCTGTTACGATATGATCCTCAAAATACCCCCACGCTTTTCCCCATAATTCAAAACGTCCGCTTCCGCCATCTTCGCCGAAATCTTCCATGCGGGATTCCAGGATTCCATACAAATCGAATTTGAAGTAAATGACGAGCACGTAAGAGAGAAATGCCATGGACAATCCCGCACCAAGGACCATCTTCAACTGCTTCAGCGGATGATGGATGATCCCGTAAATCAGGAACAGGACAAGCATGACCAGCAGGCCCCCGCGCGAGAACGTGAGGAGATTCGCCGTAATGCACAGCATTAAACCCGTTTTATTAAGCAGACCTCTCGGATTACACAAATAGAAAGCAAAAAAGAGCGTATTATAAAAGACAAAGAAATTGGGATCCTGCAGCAGACCGATCAAACGAGGGTAATCCCGATCAATCATTAAGCCATAGACGGTAATCCTCTCTCCTTCCCTGTCAAAATTGAACCCGGCTTTCTGCATGCCGGCCACATAGAAGAGAAGGCTGCATAGGTTGAAGATGACACCTGTCCAAGCCAATCCTTTATGGACCGCCCCTGTCTGCGCCCGCCCCAGCATGGATTTCATAATGAAATAACATACAAGGTAGATCAATATGCCGACAGATATTCTCACACTGGACATCGGATATAAAGCAAATACTCCGGAAAAGGCATAGCACAGATAAAAACAGAAGAGAGCACTTTCAAAAAGCTGCACCGGGTACAAACGGAAGAATTTCAAGGAAAAAACCAGATATAAAAAACAGAAAAGCATGTAAGGTTTCAAGGCGAATCCTATATACAAATAAAAGTTTGCAAACGTGACAAAGAGAATGAGGAAGAATACGGTTTTCACATGTCCTCTGGCAGGCTGCGTCAGATTATGATCCATGATTCACTTCCTCTTTCATCCTTCTTTTTGTATATCGATTCCATACCTTTCCGCCCACCTTGATCAGCTTGGAGCGAAGGTCAGCATCCATCACAGGCAGTGCCATGACAAGAAGAAGATGAATGGCTGCGTTGAAAAATGACGGGAAAGCCAGCTGTTCCAAAACAACCAGCGTGACGATGAAGTAGGAAAGATACGGAAAGATAGACTTTTTCAATAAGACCATGCGAACCGGTGAACAAATCCAGAATCCCATTAAAGCCGCAACCTCGATACTCACGCCGGCCCATGCGGCTCCTGTCACACCAAAGGAAAGGCTTAAACCGGTATATAAACCGGCCCCGATAATAACGGCCGTCAATTGTACAACCGTCCTCGATGTCTGCTTTTCCATCGTTGTTAATCCATCGGCAACCGCTATATTCACCGCCTGTACCGTGAGCATCAGCGACATGATCTTCAGCGGAGTGGCGGCTCCGGCCCATTCCGGACCAAAAAGAAGCTCGATGATGAACGGGGATAGATAAAAAAAGGGAATGGTCATCATCATCCCGGCAAGACTCATAATCTTAACCTGAGTGACATGCAGATGCAGGTGTTCCCCCAGGTTATTCCTTTGATACGCTTTGAATAACACCGGATAATAAGCCCCCGCTACAATGAACGGGACCTGCTGCAGAGCCTGTGGAATCCGGTAGGCGACAGCGAACAAACCGACGGCAGCGAGCGGAATCGTCTTTTCCAAAAGGATCGGCCCCAGGTGGGGAAGCATAACGAACAACAATCCTCCCAGGGTAAAGGCCCCTAAGTTCTTCATCAATCCTTTGTGGAAAGGCAGCGTAAAACGAATCGTTACATGCTTGATAACGAGAAGGACGCTCAGCAGTCCAGCCGATAAATAAGAGGCGCCGTAAAGCGCCGTCATCCAGAGAGGCGGCAGTTCCAAAAAGATTCCCACAGTCATGGAGGTCACCAGACAAAAGGCAGAAGTCATCCGGATCACACCACTCATATGCATTTTCTCTCTCATTTGAAAGAACGTCGTTCCGATGCTCTGCATAGCTAAACCGCTCACCATAGGGAGAATCAAAACGACCGCAGTAACCAGCAGCTCCGTATGATCCCTGTTCATGAAATAAATCAACGTAAGACCAAGGACAAACGTAAGGAACAACAGAAGGATCCGCAGCTTGATAAAAGAGGTCACCAGAACATTCTGATCCACTTTTTCTTTTGCTCCTTCACGAAGGACCACACCGCTTAAACCAGCATCTGTGAAGTATCCCATGATCATGGCGAAAGCAAGAGTCACACTAAACAATCCATAGTGATAGGCTTGAAGATAGGAAGCAAGGACGACAAGGGCGCCGGCATTCAGCAGGCTCGATAGAATGGTACTGTAAAAGAGGTGTGCAATGTTGGCCATAATGGAATTTTTCTTTTTGTTCACGGCCCTTCCTCCTCTCTTATCTATCCGCCTGTCTGTAAAATCACACCAAACACCTGATTCCCTGCTTTCTCTATTTCCTTCCTCGTTAACAGGAGGTCAGCTGTTTTCGTTTTTCCGGTCTTCGCCGTAATAATCACACCATCACACTCGTGAACGACCAGCTGGGCATCCGCGGAGGACCTGTACGATGGGGCATGGTAAATCACTAAATCGAAATGCTTCCGGCATTCAGCTGCTGTCCTTTTCACCTCTTCAAGGAGCAGCACATCCTGCAGACCATATCTGCCGTTCCCTGCCATCAGAGTGTAAAGGCCGGGTTGGAAAGTATCCTGTATCAACCCGCCTGCTTTTTTACCACCGTAGACCGCCTCGGCCCATCCGGAGCGGTTGCTTTCCCCAAACCATCGGTGAATACTCGGTTTCCCCGTATCCATATCGACAAGGAGAACCTTTTTCCCCTGCTCAGCCATCGCCATGGACAATTTGACGGCAAGCAGTGATTTTTTCACTTTATCATCAGCTGAAGTCACCATGATGTTGACGGTGTCTTTCCCCATGAAGTGTTGAACACGCAGCTGGATCATCCGAATTTGTTCGGTACTGACATAGCGCTCATCCAACACAGCCTTAGAGAGGTTCTTCGCGTTTTTATCACCTGCTTTAAACACTCATTTCACCTCTTTTCTCTTTCTCTTCGTCCACGACTCTCAGCGGCTCTTTCCCTCTATGTTTCTTATGGATTTTTCTTCCCGGCAGCTTTTTCCTGAGATTCACCTCACCGAGACTCCTGACTCCTATCTCCTTCTCTATTTGAGCAGCCGATTGGACCGATCCATCCAGATGGTCTTTCACGACTGCTCCTCCAATACCCGCCAGCAAACCAACGACAAGTCCGATCGCTAAATTAACGAACCGGCTGCCGACCTCTTCCCCGCGGTTTTCACCGGAAGACTCATTGAGGACGAGGATATCTTTCACTTCAAACAAATCATTCATCTTCTGAACGGTGGTCAAGGCCGTATAGTTTGCTATT
Organism: Halobacillus litoralis; assembly: GCF_009856355.1. GTDB lineage: Bacteria > Bacillota > Bacilli > Bacillales > Halobacillaceae > Halobacillus > Halobacillus litoralis_B. Next base: position 164,062 of record NZ_WMEW01000001.1, read on the forward strand.
TTACTAACCTCTTCCGGATCCTCGCCTCTCACAAGAATACTGACAACCTGAGAGTCCTGGGAATTCTTCACAACAATCTGTTCTTTCAATTCATCATACGGAATATTGAATTCCCGGCTGACGGCATTCAGAACATTCGGACTTTGGACGATGTCGATCGTCGAAGCAAGAAGCATGCTCAAATCCTTGGATTCTCCGTATTCCGAGTCTTCCTTATTCAATTTCCCTACAACAAGGTTTTCCACCGATTCGTACGTGGGCTTCATAACGAAAAATGTAACCGCACAGGCTAAAAGAAACAAGCAGCTGCTCACCAGAATAACCGTCACGATCCGGCGCTTAAGAACAGCAAGGAAACGTTTAATATCCATGTTTTCTTCCATAATGACCTCCACCAGAAAAAGATATGTCGTTTTAGTCCCTATCCTTTATACCTTTGGTTTCTCCTCCTTCACTATCGTGATCTCAGAAACAGCGCGTCCCCGCCTGCCTTTTCCCTACTTTCATTCGATAACGAACTTTTTGTTCTCTATTAAGAATACTTGGCTTGATTATAATTCATTCTTTATAATTTATAAATCGGCAAATTCTTTTAAAAATTCCTAATTAAACGGATATACCTGCTCTTTACTGTTTATATCTTCCATTATCTCTGTTTTTGTTCTTTAATGAGAACAAAAACAGAAAAACACCTGCTCATCCCATCAAGGGAGGACCAGGTGATCTCTTACCGTATGTTTTATTACTCATAGATGTTTTCCGTGCCATCATCCAGGAAATAGGTGGCATCTAAATTCGTCCTGATTGTATTCCCGCTCGATTGATCGGTCAGGGTTAACGGCTGATTGCTGGAAAGCAGTTGAACATCCCAGATCATGCCTTGAAAATAGTTGTTCGTTCCCGACACGATCATGATCGACTCCGTTTTCTCAGTCGGCTGGATCTGCATATTGGTGAACTGGTTGCCGGATACCTCATTAGGAACGGTTACAGCTCCTTCCATAACGATACATTCCACACAATCTTCCAGCGTCATATCCGTAAACCGGTTTCCGTTTACAAAGTTAGGTTCTCCATCAGAAGGCGCTGCTGTTAAGTGAATGCCCCGGTTGAATCCCACAATGGTGATTGAATCAAAATCCACAAAACTCACATACTCATTCGTTTGATCCGCGGCGATTTGAATTCCTGTCCCAAGATTTTCACCGCTTGTATTGATAAGAGTCATCCCTTGCACCTGCGTAGTCTCCCATGACCAGAACTGCTCTTCTCCATCCAGCCTAATGACGTTGGAACGGAAGGAAGGATCCGAAATTTCTATGACTCCATTGATCATCGAAGCATTCTTCTCCAACGTAAAAACCGTAAAATCCCCCACAACTTCAACGACGGTATTCCGACCAAACTCTATCTCGACTCCCTGCTTCACAACCACCTCATCCGCTACTCTGTAACGCTCTGCACCTGTCACTTTCACAGTACCGATGTTATGCTCAGCACTGTAATCGACAGCTTTTTGAATCGCCCCAGCATCATCGTTTTCATCTCCGGCGACAGCTCCAAAATCTGCTGCATTTACGAACCCTTCTCTTTCATGATCCGCAGAGCCGGAGAATATGTACATCATCGCCAAATAAACGACAACCGTCGTAATAAATGAAAGACCGACAACCATAAGAACCGTTTTCTTATTCAAATGACTCCTCCTCCAGGCAGAACTGATATCCATTATTCGATAATTCTCGCTTCAGGAATAAAATTCCTTCCAAAGAAACGCAACCTTTTTATAAATGAGCATTCTTTCGTTTATAATGAAACAATCCCGACTACGTTTTGAAAGGAATCCTTGATATGCAGCCAAAATGGAAACAACTCATCACCCTCATCCGCACCACCCAGCCACCCAGGCTGTTATTCAGCATCGGAATAGGGCTCAGTCTCCTGACTACGATTGCCAGCCTTGCCATCCCCCTGCTTGCCAGCCGGCTGATCGACAACTTTGATGTCAGTGAGCTGAGTACAGCCGTCATCATCGGCATCATTGCTGCCTTCTTTATCCAGGCTGTGGCCGGCGGCGTCTCGGTTTATGTACTGGCTAAAGTGGGGCAGCACATCATTGCTTCGCTTCGGGAGCGATTGTGGAAAAAACTGCTGGTGCTCCCCGTCAGTTATTATGATGAACATGAAACCGGGGATGCGGTCAGCCGGATGACCAACGATACGGGTGTCATAAAAAATTTGATTACCGAGCATTTCACCGGCTTTATTACAGGTGTGATTTCCGTCGTTGGCGCTGTCATTATTTTGTTTTACCTGGACTGGCCTCTGACCCTTGTCATGTTTTCCATTATTCCGTTATCCCTGCTGTTTCTGATCCCTGTCGGACGGAAAATGGCCGAAATATCACGGAACCTGCAGGCAGAGACCGCCGGGTTTTCCGCCCACCTCACGCGGGTGATTTCTGAAATCAGGCTTGTGAAAGCATCGAACGCAGAGACGATGGAATGGGACAATGGACGGAGGGATATCCGGAAGCTGTACCGCCTCGGCGTACGTGAAGGGGTCATTCAGGCTTTGATGTCTCCTCTCGTGTCCTCCTTGATTATCGTCGTTCTCGTTTTAATCATCGGATTCGGAGGCATTCGGGTGAGTTCCGGAGCCATGACAGCCGGCGAACTGGCAGCCTTTTTCATCTACCTGTTCCAGATCATCATGCCGATTACCCAGATGGTCGTATTTGTGACCCAGTTTCAAAAAACGATCGGGGCGACAGAAAAAGTACTGACCATTCTTCATATGGATGAGGAGGAGCTTGAACAAGGGAAAGCAGCCGTTCCTGACCACCAGGCTTTGTCGATCCAACATATTTCCTTTCACTATCAGCCGGATGAACCGATCTTGAAGGACGTGTCCTTCACTGCTGAAAAAGGACAGGTGACAGCGGTCGTCGGCCCAAGTGGAAGCGGGAAAACAACGATGTTCTCGTTAATTGAGCAATTTTACAAGCCTGTGTCCGGTCAGATCTCATATGGAAACGAATCGATCAGCCGCTATGCTTTGAAATCGTGGCGGAAAAAACTCGGCTATGTCTCCCAGGACAGCCCGATCTACGCAGGCACCATCATGGAGAACCTTACTTACGGCCTTGAGGGCGAAGTGCCGAGAGACAGAGTTATTCAGGCCGCTGAAATGGCGTATGCCCACCCGTTTATCAATGAACTGGCTCATGGATATGAAACGGAAGTCGGAGAACGGGGGATCAAATTGTCCGGAGGGCAGCGGCAGCGGATTGCTATCGCCCGCGCCCTGCTCAGGGATCCGGAGATTCTGATGCTTGATGAAGCCACCTCCAGCCTGGATAGTCAGTCAGAAGTTGTCGTTCAGCACGCATTGAAGAATTTGATGAAGGGCCGGACAACGCTTGTCATTGCGCACCGGTTATCGACTATTGTTGATGCCGACCGTATTGTCTTTCTGGAAAAAGGCGAAGTCACAGGTGTCGGCAGTCACGAGGAGCTTTTCGCCACACACGCTCTTTATCAGGATTTCGCCCGCCAGCAGCTGCGGATTGAAGGATAGTTCTCAGCAGTATTGTTTAGATATTGGTTTCAACTCTTCCTTCCCAAGTTTGCTGAGACCTTACCGGCGGCAGACACCATGAGTAAAGTTCAAAAAAACAGATGGTATGGATTAAAGTATTCCATACCATCTGCTTTTTTGAAATTCTCACTCTTTTCAGATGAGACGCCGTTAATTCCACGATGGGCATTCGATGGTGACACCATCGGCCTCCTTGAAGGGATTCTTTTATTAAGATTGATATTCTTGAATTTGTGAACGGACTTTATTGACTTCATCATCGGAAACCAGCAGATAATAAATGCCGTCTATTCTTGTACCACTTCCGGTCATCTGATAGGTTGTCATGTTCTTGCGGGCACTGCCGTAATTCAACATCAGGTCCTTCATAACCGTAAATTCCATATTGGTCGTGACATTCCCACCAAGCACATCAAGCATGTCCCCGATTTTATTCACGGATCCGAAGCTTGCTCCTTTTTCAATCACACCTTGGATGACATCGCGCTGACGTTCGTTACGTCCAGCATCCCCTTGAGGATCCTCATATCTCATGCGGACGTACCCGAGGGTCTCTTCGCCATTCAGGTTCAGTTCCCCCTTTTTATAGTGGTAGCCGTTGCTCCCCTGCCAGTCAAGGGAGTTCTGGACAGTAATGCCGCCGACAGCATCCACCATTTCAGCAAGGCCTTCCATATTCATCCGAACATAATAATCCAGATCGATGTCGAGGAAATTCTCCACGGTCTGAATCGCCATATCCGTCCCGCCAAAAGCGTAGGCGTGGTTGATTTTATCCTGTTCGCCATTATGACTGGACTCCCCCACCATCTCTGTTCGTGTATCTCTTGGAATACTGACGATCTGACTCCGGTTGTTATCCGGATCAAGGGAGAGCACCATTAAAGCGTCGGACCGGCCGGAGTCATTGGACCGTTCATCCACTCCAAGCAGGAGAATATTCAAGGGCTCTTTATCCTGGACTTTCTTTTCCGTCAGTTCATGATCAATGGAAGCGACTTCCTCGTTCATTTTTTTGTCGACCGTCGCTTTGGCACCATTATAGACCGTAAACAGATAAATCCCCCCGGCTGCGATGAGGATACTAACAAACAGCAGGGGAATCTTCCACCAACGGCCTCTCTTTTTCTTTTTTTCTTGTAAGCGGCTCATTCTCGTTCCTCCAATTTTTTCAAACAATCTAACAACCATTATATAAAAAATCTACCAATTATGACAATTGATTTTTGTATAAAACTTCCGCTTTCCACCGAAACTGACAGCTATAGGAGTTGATCTTATGGTTAAAAAAATGACGGTGATTCTTCTTCCCCTTCTATATATGGCTGTCATATGGCTGCAGTCCAGCTACCCGATTGCAGTAGTGAAAGAGTGGATCCTGATATGGCTGTAACCTTAGGGGCATGTCTTGAAGCCATGCATTTGATAGAGTTCGCCCTGTTATATGGGTTGATCATCACAGCTTTGTGCGTTCATGGGAAATTGACCCAAGGGACAAGTGTCGCTGCCGGTATATTCAGCATGATGTACGGGGTCGTAGATGAGTGCCACCAATGGTTCACTCCCGGCCGGTCCTTTTCCTGGATCGACATCGCTAAAGACTGGACCGGTGTCCTTATCATGATGGCCGTGGTCCACGGGAAGCTGCAGTTGTCCTCGTTCCATAAAAAAAGACCGCGCAGGGAAGCGCGGTCTTCCTAACATTCAATTGATCCTTTTAGCACCGTAATATTTAGGAGCCCAGTAGCTGTTGGTATGCATATTCGTGACTCTCACACCATCCGACAACGTCACATGGACCACCTGGCCGTTTCCGATATAAACCGAAGGATTCAAGTAGCTGCCCTGGAAGAAGACGATATCTCCAGGCTGTAAATCTTCCTTCGATACTTCCGTTCCTTCATTCCACTGATCACCAGCATAGCGTGGAAGAGAAATTCCAGCTCCCTGCTTGAAGGCGTATTGAACGAAGCCTGCCGTATCAAATCCTTCCGGTGTCGTGCCTCCGGATTGGTAGGGCACCTCTCCAATGAACTGGGTCGCTGCTGAGACGACCGGATGCTCCTTCGGTATCTGCAGACCGTCAAACCGTTTTACACCGGTGAATTTGTCCTGCCAGTAGGATTCAGACAAATAGGAAATCGTCACCTGCTCCGAACGGGACGCATGAATGAACTGCCCGTCCCCGACGTAAATCCCATTATGAGAAATCCCTTCTCTGTACGTATCACTGAAAAAGACGACGTCCCCCGGCTGAATATCAGCGAGGGCTACGTCTTCACCGACCTGCCACTGCTGATCGGTGGAGCGAGGCAGGAAGATCTGCCGTGCTTTTTCAAAGACATGCCGCGTGAAAGCGGAGCAGTCGAAGCCTGTTTCCGGCGATTCTCCACCAAAGACATAAGGGACGCCTAAGTATTTCAATGCTTCTGCTACAATGTCGTGGTCCTCAGCAATTTTCGGAGCTTCTGTAATTCTGCGGGCTTCCATGAAGTTCCCGCTCCAATAGCTGCTCCCTTCAAAAGCCGTAACCTTCACACCACTCGACAAGGTAGGATGGACGATTTGATCACGCCCGGCATAAACCGCCGCGTGGGAAGGCGTACTTCCATCCTTACTGAAGAAAAGGATATCCCCTTCCTGAAGGGCTTCCCTGTCCACAGATTCTCCCATACCGATCTGCTGGGATAACGTCCGCGGCATATCAAAATCCAGCACTTGCTGAATGACATACTGTACAAATCCCGAACTGTCGAAACCATCCGGCTGCTCTCCTCCATAGACATAGGGCGCCCCTACATGCGTTAAGGCTTCCACTGCAACAGGATGGGAAGCTGAAACCGAAGCCCCGTCCGGTTCCGCATTCACCCGGACCGCCTTTGTATACCGGGAAGACCAATAGCTGCTGTTTTCGTAATTGATCTTCTCAATTCCTTTTGATGCAGAGGCATGGATCATCGTCTGATCTCCCGCATACAGACCCACGTGCGTCACCCCGCTGGTTTCATCCTTACTGAAGAAAAGCAGGTCTCCGGCTTTAAGCTCACTCTTCTGGACAGCTGTCCCGGACGCAGCTTGATCACTGACCGTCCTCGGTAGATCCATTTGAATGGCTTCCTGATAGACATACTGACTGAACCCTGAGCTGTCGAACCCTTCGGAAGGAGATTCACCTCCGTATTGATAAGGAACACCCACATGCTTTTCAGCTTCTTCTACAATGGACGACACAGCGGCATAGACAGGCTTTTCACCTAATAAAACCGTACAAACCATCAACATCAGCACACCATAATAAAATCCTCTCACCATCACTTCTCCTCTGTTCGATAGTATGTAATCAAAAAAATAAGACTGCAGTCCTAATATCGGACGGCAGTCTTCATTTGTTTACATTATTCGCTGTCTTTCACCTGCCAGGCTCCATCACGACGGTCATCCTTACCGCCGTACATGGTGTTGTTGACTTCATCAACCACAAGCGCCTGCACTCCGCCGTAATAGAAAGCAGAGTCTTCGAGGTATACGGTATATCCTCGTTCTTCCAGTTCCTGCCTTACAGCAGGGTCGAAATCTTCTTCTACAAAGATGTTGTCATCCTCGATGTAAAAACGTGGAGATGCAATGGCCTCTTCTATCGGCTCATTGAATAAGATATTCCTGGTCAGCACCTGTGTCAGCACCTGCGGGATCCGTTTTCCTCCAGGCGTACCGATGCCGATTTTTTTCTCATCATTGGTTAAAATCATCGGCGACGTAAAACTGCGCGGGCGTTTTCCAGGCTCTTTATCATTCGGTTTCAACCCGTTCATACTGAAGTTCCGCATCGTATCATTCAGGAAGATTCCGGCAACATTTTTACCAGATCCGAAGAAGTTACTCAAGGAGTGAGTAGCTGTCACAACCATCCCGTCTTTATCCACAATGACGAAGTGGGTCGTGTTATCATCATCTTCGATATCGGCAATGGAATCATCCACTTCATAGTTTTCCGATAGTTTATCCATGGAAATCGTGGAGGCCATTTCCTCGGAATATTCCTTGGTCATGATTTTATCCGTTTCAATGTTATGAAATTCCGGATCGGCAATTTCACTTAACCGGTCGTCATACGTACGCTTGGAAATCTCTCCGATTAAATGGATGAAATCCGAAGAGGTTCCCTGTGAGCTTTCTATATCGAGCATTTCAGCCATCTGCAGCGACTGAATAGTCGTCGGCCCTGCAAGGGGAGGCGGAGAAGCAAACACATCAAACCCGGCAAACTCTCCCTGGACCGGTTCATTCTCTACGACTTCATATTCGCCGAAATCGCTGACTTCCACGCCATTGACTTCTGCGGCAATCTGCTCCGCAATTTCGCCGGAATAAAGAACGGAAGATCCCTGCTCCTGGATTTTACGAAGCGTTTCTGCAAGTTCCGGCTGTTTGAGGGTCTGGTTCGGCCCGACAGGCTGTCCCTCAGGGTAAAAGTTCTGAAGCTGGCTCATGTTCATCCGGTAGGCCGCTCCCTGGAGGCGGTCGGTCAAATGCTTATCCGTTTTAAAACCGTCTTCGGCATATTGGACAGCAGGGTCAATCAACTCCGCTATGTCTGTCGTTCCATAGTCTTCATGGATGGCTTCCATACCTTTAACCGTACCTGGAATGGCAAAGTTGTACTGCGGATCGCCACCGGAAGGCGGGGCGATTTCTTTATAGTTATAACTTTTCGGAGTTTCCTCGCCACTTGGAAGAACGAGCATCTCTCCACCGCCCCCGATACCTGAGCCATACGGTTCCACCACACCGAGGGTATAGGTAACCGCAACAGCTGCATCGACTGCATTTCCTCCATTCTCCATAACTTCCATACCGACCTGAACCGCAAGCGGGTGGGTCGAACTGACCCCGTAGCCATTTGTCGTTTCAATCGGGTCTGTTGTCTCCACTTCGTAATCCACTTCATCACTCTCGAATTTCCCCTGGCTGTAGTAAACGATACCTACTCCTACAACCACAATGATAAAGAGGGTAATAAATAACCCTTTATTCTCCATCCATCCCGACGCACCTTTCATCCTAATGAGTCATTCAAAGGTTTATAGTATTCGTAAATCACTGATTCTTTATGTCTGTATAACATTTTCATAAATTCATATTATTTTCAGAACGGTTTCTATTATATGATAAAATCTTACAAACAACAAACGCACTATGCTTTCGAAAAAGAGCACATTCCTAAGAATGTGCTCCAAAATCATGACCCAAGCTTATACTTTTCATAATACTGCTCGCGGTTCTGCTCCCAGTCGGTCAACGTCGTTTGATAGACCTGGTCACCGGAATCATTATACACGCGTACAATACTTCCATCGCTTGTGACGGCAAAATTATTTTCTTCAGCAGTTTCGGTCTGCGGCTGTTCCGTCTGGACGCTTTCCATGCCGGCACTTGTTTCGGCTGATGCCGTCAATGATTCGGTCTGTTCTTCTGCAGCTGCCTCCGCTTCCTGCTGGAATACATCAATCTGGTACGCCTCTGAAGCAGACAATGTTTCCAGCTGCTTATACTCCGTCATAAAAAACATAGCTCCGATCAACAAAACAAATGGAAACACCGATTTAACTACTTTCATCTTCATACGCACTCCTTTTTAAATGTAAGAACGCCTGTATAGATTTACCGGCGGTTATTTTTCTGCTCTAAAATGGAAGAATGATCCACTTCTATTGTTAATCTGCCGTTCTCCTCTGTGAAGTTTTCCTCCGGCTCTCCACGAGTCAACTGCAGAAAGATTTTCTTCTGGTTATAAAGATTGGTCGTTAAGGCCGGTCTCGCTTCCCTGATCCTCATAGGCAGGATTTCGAAGCGGCCTGTACCATCATTCATCAAGTTGTAATTGACCAGCGCGCTGTCACGCGTTCTGGACCACCCCTGGTCAAAAATAAAGTTTCCGAGACTGTAAAAAATCACAGAGTCCTTATAGACTTCCACAGGGGACAGAACGTGTGGGTGGTGGCCGATAATGACATCTGCGCCTGCATCCACAATCGCCTCCGCCAATTTCCGCTGCCTCGGGTGAGGCTCGTTATCGTACTCGGCTCCCCAGTGGATGTGGACAAAGACCATATCCGCGTTTTCACTCGCCTCCTGTACCAGAGGGAGGAATTGTTCAGGGTCTGCATCTGCAACCCCAGCCCGGAATTGAAGAGCCTCTGAGCCGGATACAGGCACATCAGAAAACCCAAGGGTCGCTACGTTCAAACCCTTGATTTCCTGATAATCAATCTCCTGTGCTTCTTCAATGTTCTGACCTGCACCAACATAAGGAAGGCCGGCTTCATCAAGGGATGCCATCGTTTCAATCATCCCCTGCTCCCCGAAGTCCATCGTGTGGTTGTTGGCGAGGTTGACATTCGTGAAGTTCATCCTGGCCAGTGATTGGACAGGCGAAGCATCTGAACTTAAATGAATGGACTTTTCGAGCTTCTGGTAATTCTCTTCCTCCTGAAGGGTAACAGCATTCTCAAAGTTTCCTGTCACATAATCAGAATTCTGGAAATATGGGGCTACATTTTCGAAAAGAAAGTCGGTCCCTTCATTTTCTGTAACCTCCAGCACGTGCCTGCCAAACATCATATCGCCGACGAATGAAGCACTAAAAGCAGAATCTTCCTTGGATTCGGCTTCCGGGACTGGCTGGGTGTAAAACATTTCAAATCCCGCAATAAACAGGAAAGTCACGACCAAAGCAATGAATACATGCTTCGGGGTGGCCTTTTTATCACGTTTAATTCTCTTCAGCAGTTTTTCTTTGAAATCTAATTGTTTAGACATGTGATATCCACCTTAAATCAGGTAATAAACCGTCATGATCAAGAAAGTCAGACCGCTCAGCAGCAATGTACTTGCTGTTGTCACAACTAAGCCCTGCTTCTGCATCGTATTAGCGATCAACCCTGGTACAATAACTCCGATGCCGCGGAACTCCATAATTTCAAATGGAACAACCGGATAAAGGAAATCAAACAGCAGCTTGAGTACAATCCCTACACTCAGCATCGCCGCAAACTTTCTGCGTCCGTACAAAATCGTAAACTTCGAGACTCCAAATGTAACAATGACATACGTGAGTAAACTGATAAAAAAGACAACCGCAATAAAAATCGGCTGGTCAAAGACCAGGGCCAGATAGCCCGGTACAACAAGGCCTGCGGGCAGGACACCCGTTTTCTCAGCAAAAATCAAGCTTAAAATGATCCCTAACACAAGGGATATATATAAATCCGAACCAAACATTTCCTTCGTTTCCCCCTCGTCAGCTGACGCTTGTTTGAATCTTATAATCCTGCATTCGTTCAATCATCGGTTCTGCAGCTCCGTGAATATTTCCGACTCCATAAATCACGCGGTCTGTGAACATTTCCGATAAGACATCCATAATCTGTTCCGTCGTCTTTCCTTCTAAATCAAGCAGGGTTTCCACTTTGATTTTCCCTTCGTTCACCGCTGTAACGATCGGTTCGGTCGTCTCCCCGATCAACACGAGCGTATCTGTAGGAATGTAAGGAAGAACGTCACGGGCGAACTGTTCCGTACGATCGACACGATCCTCCCGGCAGTTCATGACGACAATCGGATTTTCTGTCGGATATCCGAGAAATTCCACTCGTTTCCAAATATTAATTGTGGAAACCGCGTCATTCGCCGCAAAACCATTGACAAAGTAAGAAGGTTTTTCTTGATCTCCCATAGGAAGGATTCTCATAGCTCCCGGGTCCGGCTGAGCGTTCAGCATTCCTTTATAGGCGGTTTCCTCATCAATGCCGAGGGCTTGTGCGACGCCTAATGCTAACGAAGCGTTTTCAGGAAATACCATATATTCAAATTGCAGTAAAAACGAATCGGAAATTCTGCTGTTATCCGCAACAATCACCTCGGTGTTTCGTTTCTCTGCAATCTCTTTAAACATTTCTACATACGGACTTTCTGACACAATCAAATGACCGTTGTATGGAATTGTAGCGGTAAAGGACTCGGCCACTTCCTCCAATGTCGGTCCCAGCACATCCATGTGGTCTTCCAGAACGTTTACAATGACTCCGATATTGGCCTGGAGCATTTTTTCCTGGAACGTGATCTGGTAATCAGGATTGACAGCCATGCACTCACTGACAAGGGCTTCCGCACCTCGGTCGGCGGCTTCCTTCACAACCATTCTCTGCTCCCTGATGTTCGGGCCTTCCGGACGCCGCTTGATCGGCTGTTCTTCCGGCGTATCCCAGAAAATCATCCGCGCAGACGTTCCTGTTGTTTTTCCAATCGTTTTATAACCTGCTTCTTTCACAATCCCTGTAACAAGACGTGTCACTGTGGATTTCCCACGTACACCGTTGATGTTGACGCGTATCGGCAGAGCATCGATGTTCTTTTTATGACGCTGCCATTCATAGATTCCAGCAGCAAGAACGATGATCAGCACAATAGGGATCAGTAGCATATGTGCTCACTTCCTCTTAAACATATTTCTTCAATAGACTAGATAATTATAGAATAAGCCTCATCGTTCGACAATACTTTTATCATGGACAGCGGAAAATATAATGGTAGTTTAACAATTTTTGTTCATTATAGTCCTATGTACCTAATCGTAGAAGACACAACTCATAAACTACCAAAATCCTTCCAATTTGTAAACAGAAGGCCACCATTCCATCGAAATTTCTTTATTCTATCAATTCCCGACAGAAAAAAAGAACCTTATCCCATAAAGGACAAGGTTCTTTATCATTCTTATTTTAACGCAGGCTTTCGAAGTAGGCATCCGACCATTGGAGCAATTGGAGAATGTCTTCCCTTTCCTCTTCGAATGCGTTATTTGGGTCTTTGTATGTGTCTTCAATCCGTTCATTCGTATTCATGTTCAATATTCGTGCATCGAAGCGGCTGTTCTGGGCGATGTAAAAGGTTCCATTATTAAAGAAGGAGCTTGTTGGAACATAGTAGCGCATGCCGAGCAGGTTATTCTCGTAATGAAGCAGGTTATGTCCAAAGTACAGGGACTCCGGCTCCACGCCCAGCAGATTCAGCAGCGTCGGCATCATATCGATCTGCCCGCCGGTATGATCATTCGTTCCGATCAGATCTTTTTCGCCTGGAACACCCACGATGAATGGAATATTAAAACGGTTCAACAGCGAATACCTCTCACCCAGGAAATCCGCAAGAAGGTCCTGGTCCTCTGATTCCAGCAGTTTACCGTGAAGCCCAGAGTGGTCCCCGTAAAGGGCAATGACCGACTCTTCCCAGAGACCGCGGTCTTTTAAGTCCTGAAAGAATTCCCCAAGGGCCTTATCCGCATAGTGAACGGACTGGAGATAGTTCCCTGTTAACGTTCCTTCGTAATCAGAAGGGAGATCCAGGCCTTCTTTGTCATCAGGCATTTCAAATGGGGTATGGCTCGTTAAAGACAGCACATGAGCATAGAACTTGTCATACTCCTCATTGATTTCATCGATTGCACCCATCGAACGGTGATAAAACCAGCCATCCGACGGCCCGAAGCCAACCATATCTTTCTCACCGTAGAACTTATCGTCGTAATAATCATCAAATCCAAGGGCGGGATAAAGTTCATCCCTGTTCCAGTACTCCACCTCGTCCGCATGCATCGTCACGGTATGATACGACTGCTCATCCAGCATTCTCGGCAGAGACGGAAGCTCCATGCCGCCGACTTGATCGGTGGTCGCTTTTTTACCTAATGGATAAAGAGATGTATTCACAAGGAATTCAGCATCTGATGTGTTGCCTGAACCAATCTGCTGATACACATCAGTGAAGTACATACTCTCATTCAGCCATTCATTAATATTCGGTGTAATTTCCTGCCCATCAATCGACTCACCGATGACGAAGTCCTGCAGCGATTCAATCTGGACGACAATCAAATTCCGGTCTTCCGCCACCCCGAAATGTTCATGCCCGCTCATCGGGGTATAGGAATTGCCCTTCAATTCCTCGATTTTCTGCTGGGTCACATTCTGATCCTCCCCGGAAAAGGCGAAGGCTTTTTCACTGTTGGTCTGGTCCTGGTAATACTGAACAAACTGTGTAGTAAACAATCCGTTTTCCTTTGCAAACAGCGCGCTGTCAAGAATAGGTTCCCCTTTGTTCATTTGGAAGTTGAATATGGCAATGACAAGCCCTGCAATAAGAAAGACAGACATAGCAAAGTTGGAGGTCCGTTTCGCCGGGTACGTCCATTTCCTGCCCACAATCCAAATGACAGCAAGCAGAAGCAGATCTGCGAGAAATAGAAAATCAGTGCCATTGACGAGCAGCCACATGCTTTCATTGACACTTCCAACCTGGTTCAGCTGGGACAAGTCATAATATGTAGGCACGGTGCCGAAATATCGTTCATAAATCAACATGCCGATAAACAGAAGCGACAAGAACAAATCAAGAACCGTATAAGCGATGACTTTCCCCCGTTTAAAGACAAGCTCAATGAGAGCCATAAAGATCAGGATGAATGAAGCATCATACCAGATCCCTGCCCAAATGCTCGTATCCTGAAGCAGAAGATACCTCAGTATAATAAACTTGAAGGAAATCATTATAAAAAAGTAAAAGAAATAGCTTTTTAGTAAATGTTTTATCGAATCTTTCATATGAACACCTCTCTATTATTCTACCCAAATGTAAAGTTTATGTAAACTTCTTGTAAATAAGGTAGAATCATGCCGCTGCAACAGCATGAATTAAAAAGATGGTTGAACAAATCGTGCTGCTCTTTATGATTTCCATATTTCCGCCAGCTTTTTTATATGAGCGGGCGTCGTTCTGCAGCAGCCACCAATAAGCCTTGCCCCATACTCGTACCAGATGCTGGACTGCTCATGAAAATCAAGACGGCTGGTGGATCCATGCCACGTTTTCGTTTCCGGATTATAATCTTCCCCTGAGTTTGGATAGACGATGAGCGGCTTGGTCGAATAGCGCCCCAGCTCTTGTAAAGCCTCAGCCGCATGCTCCAGCGGCGCACAGTTCACCCCGACCGCTGCCACCTGCCTGCTGCCCTCCAATGCTTCAGCGACCTCCTTAAGCGGAGTTCCTTCACTGATGGATTGACCATCCTTTAATGTAAAGGAAATCCATGCAGTGGCGGACGGATACTCCTGCAAAATAGAACCAATCACCTTTGCTTCCTGTAGAGAAGGCAGCGTTTCAACCGCTAAAACGTCAGCACCGGCTTCAACAAGCGCCTGTATCCTTGGTTGATGAAAATCATATAAAACCTGATCCGTGACGCCGTAATGACCGGTATATTCCGAGCCATCCGCTAAATAAGCACCATAGGGTCCGACAGAAGCGGCTGTAAGCGGCCTCGGCCTCTCTGGATTCTCCTTCCACACTACATCCCGTGCTTCACCGGCCAGGGTAACCGTTTTTCGAATAAGAGCGACCGCCTCTTCTTCCGATAACCCTCGTTTAGCGAAACCATCAATGGTCGCCTGGTAACTGGCGGTGATACTGATGTCTGCTCCAGCCCTGTAGTAGGAGGCATGGACAGCTTTGATCGCTTCCGGTTTTTCCAATAACACTTTCGCGGACCATAAAGGATCATCAAGGTCACATCCGTAGGATTCCAGTTCTGTTGCCAGAGCTCCATCCAGGAGAACAACCGATTGTTTTTCCAGGAGGGCTTCAATGGGATTGGATCGATTTTGTTTGTTGGACATGCTTTATTCCCCTTTTCTTTTTCATAGATTCTCTCACATAATAAGCCGCATAGCAGAAGGCGATGAATGGAACTCCGCAGTACAAGGCGATCCGCTGGGCCGGATCAAAAGCGATGCCGATGCAGGAGGCCAGGCATAGAAGGAATGCCGCAATCGGAACCACCGGGTACCACGGAGCTTTGTAGGATAAGTCACCATCCTCTCCTCCTGCACGCCGGTGCGCCCGACGGAAAAGGAAGTGCGAAGCGCTGATGCTCATCCAGACGACCACAACCGCCAGCCCTGAGATCGATACCAGAACGATATAAACCGTATCCGGGGCAATGACACTGGAAAGCAGCGCCAGACCGCCGCCAAGCATACTGAAGAGGATCGCTGTCAAGGGAACTCCCTTTTTTGTCAGCTTCGCAAACACAGGTGAGATGGTTTCCTTGTCCGCGAGTGACCACAGCATCCGGGCCGATGCGTATAATCCGGAGTTGGCCGCGGAAAGGATAGCGGTTAATATGACAAAGTTCATGACATCAGCCGCATAAGGGATACCGATGCGGTCAAGGACAGCTACAAACGGACTTTCCACAACGCCCGCCGCCTCACTGGGAAGGAAGATGGATAGAATGACAATCGTTCCAATGAAGAAAATGATCAGCCGTGCCACTGTTGTCCGAATTGCCGTCGGTATGTTTTTTGCTGGATCCTTCGTTTCCCCTGCTGCAATCCCGATCAATTCTGTACCGGAAAAAGCAAAATTGACCGCAAGCATCGTCATGAAAATGGCTGTTATTCCATTTGGAAACAAGCCTTCACTCGTAAGATTTGAAAAGAAGGGCGCCGGTTCTGACCCCGGCATCTGCATCCACCCAAAGGCGGCCCCAAATCCGATGATGATAAAAAGGATAATGGCTGCCACTTTGACAGAGGAAAACCAAAATTCTGCCTCAGCAAAAAACTTCACGCTGAAGGCATTCAATCCAAAAATAAGAGCGGCAAACAACGCACTCCAAATCCACACACTTACATCGGGAAACCATCGCTGCATCAAGAGTCCGGCAGCAGTGAATTCCGACCCAAGAGCTACCGTCCACGTCAGCCAGTACAGCCATGCTACGGTAAAGCCTGTCCCCGGCCCTATGTAGTTATGAGCGTATGTATGAAAAGCCCCTGTTTCAGGGTTATGAACCGCCAGCTCTCCTAAGCAGAGCATAACCAGATACACGACCAAAGCACCGATCAAATAGGCTAGGATCGTCCCGAACGGGCCGGCCTGCTGGATGGTGTACCCTGAGCTTAAAAACAGCCCCGTACCGATAACTCCTCCCAGTGAAAGCATCACCAGGTGTCTCGTCTTCATTTCTCGTTTAAACTGATGTTCCATTCGTCTCCCCCCTTGTGATGGTGGGCAAACAATTAAAAAACGCACCCTTGAATGAGTGCGTCAACTGACAAATAATAGATGGAAGTCTCTTATCGATCAGGATTGTTCACCCGCTGGAATTAGCACAGTATCTTCACAGACCTGCTGCTGAGGCTTCCAAGGGCCAGTCCCTCCACCTCTCTGGATAAGATATTTTTTTATTACTCTACTAGTCTCAACCATAATTGTCAATTTATTTTCAATATTCTATCCTTCCTATCATCCAAATGAAAAGCCCCTGGTTCATAACCAGAGGCTTTTTACTAATGTGCTTATTTCTGTTCCAATTGTTCTGCCACTTCATCGCTGACAGCATTTGTTCCGCCAAGAACCTGGAAGTTGTTGATCTCAAGCTTTCCAATCGTTTCTTTCGTGGATTCCGGCAGCTCATCCGGCTTAACGAGAAGCATGGATGCTTTTTCTTTAGCAGCCAGAACAGACCCGGCCAATGCATCAGCAAAATTCTGACCGTTGGCTATAAAGGTCTTCCCTTCCTGGACACTCAGCTGTTCGGCAATGGCAGTGGCCGTTTCATAGCGTGTATGCCCGCTGTAACGGGACGCATCAGGAAGCATCGCTTCGACCTCTTCAGAAATCGCATTCGTTCCACCTACAACGATACTTTGATCGAAATCACCAAGAGCTGTTTTGGTGATGGATGGAAGCTCATCTGTTTTAGAAAGGAGAATCGGGTACCCTTCCTTCGCCGCATAAGGAGCCACAGCAAGAGCATCCGGATAGTTGAAGCCATCCGCTACAATGACATTTTCAGGATTTCCATCCAGACGGGCGGCAATATTGGCTGCTGTGTCAAAGCGGGTTTTCCCTGAAATCCGGTCTACATCGACACCCATTCCTGATAATTTGTACTTCACGTATTCAGAAACAGCACCGGTTCCACCAAGGATAATCGCTTTTTCAGCACCGAGGCGTTTGATTTCCGCAGCTACTTCGCTGTTCAGGTTTCCAGATTTAGTCAATAGAATCGGGGCATCTTCCTTATAGGCAAGAGGAGCACCGGCAAGAGCATCCGCAAACTCATCTCCACGTGCAATGACGACCGTATCGGCAGAATCCCAGCCTTTTTTGGAAATCTCAACGGCGGTTTGGTAACGATCCTCTCCGCTCACACGTTCCGTCGCTTTCTCAACGATGCGGGATTCTTCATCAGGAGAGACCGTGCCCTGCTCTTCCAGGTATTCATTGAACACTTCATAGTCTACAAAGAATAATTCTGTCATCTTCCCGGCATCTTTCGCTTCCTTGAATGTTTCATAACCGTCACCGCCATCAGCGATATACGCATTCGTCGCTACTGTGTATTCCTTGTCCATATCAAGCGCTTCATACCCGGCATCTGTTTTCACTTTCACATCGACGATGCGGTCTTCAGGTTCCATGGACCGGTCAAAGGTATACTTCAACCCTGATACGTGGGCAAAGCGTCCGGCTGTATTTTCAATATCGCTGACTGCGTTCTCAAGAGCGTCCCATATCTGTTCGCCGGTTAAATCAAGGGTTACGAGCGTATTGCCAAAAGGCATCGTCGTCAAGACTTCTCCCATGGAAATCGGTCCCTCATCAATGGAAGCACGAATTCCTCCACCGTTCTGAATGGCGATCGAAGTGGATGGGACTTTCTGTTTGGCTTTCGCCAGCATCCCGTCAGCAATCAGGTTCCCGAGATTGGTTTCTCCCGTACGAACATCTTCGCGCTCACCATTAAGGAAGACGTCGGAATCCCCGACAATCTCCTGTTTGAGTTCATCAAGAGGCTTCTCCAGTTCAGCAAGCAGTTCGGCTGCTTCTTCATCGGATTCATACACATATTCTTCGTTTTCATCTTTTTCATCAACATCAATGAGTTTTCCGTCCCATTCCGTAAGAACACCTTCATCATCGAAGGAAACTTCCAAATCACCGATGTATTTTCCGTATTCTTCTGCCTGGACGACAAGTGTCGGCTCACCCTCTTCGTTATAGACAAGCGGCTCCTCAAGCTTTGTATGGCTGTGAGATCCAACGACAACATCTACACCTTCCACTTTCTGAGCAAGCGTTTTGTCGTAGTTAACACCGAGGTGAGTCAGAGCGACGATCTTATCGACACCTTCTCCTTCAAGCATCTTCACTGTATCTTCAGCCTTTTGGAGGTAATTTTCGAAATCAATGGTGTCCCCGGGATTGGCAAGGAACTTCGTTTCTTCTGTCGTCAAACCGAATACCCCGACTTTTTCACCATCGACATCGATGACGGAAGCAGGATAGATATTTCCATTGTCCCCAGGCATGCCGATTTCATCGTTGAACAGTCCGTTCAAGCGCTCATCCTGACTGTAGTCAATGTTGGCACTGACGATCGGGAATTCGGCTTGATCAATAAAATCAGCAAACACAGACGGCCCGTCATCAAATTCATGGTTTCCTGGAACCATTGCATCATAATCGAGCATATTCATGAACTGGACGTCGGCAAGTCCTTTGTACTGATTGTAGAAAAGCGTACCTGAGAACACGTCCCCGGCGTCGAGAAGAATAGAGTTGTCACGGTCGGCACGGATCTGCTCGATGATCGTCACACGGCGCGGCACGTTCTCCAAGTGGGCATGCGTATCGTTCGTATGCATGATCGTTAAGTCAAAATCACCTTCCGCAGCTTTCACTTCCCCTCCGGGAATGGCCAGAGTCCCCAGCGCAATGGCACTTGTAACAGCGGCAGTAGCCAACACTTTCAGATTCAGGTTTTTCATTTTCTTCACTCTCCCCTTTTATAAATCTCCGGCAGCCGGACCTGTCCTGCCTCAGCGGAGCAGATCCGGTGCTGGAGGAATAGATGGAACGTTTTAGTCCTGCAAATCATTCAGTACATCATCGCTTACGGCTTTTGTTCCACCAAGTACACGAAAGTCACGGTAATCCTTCGTATTGATGACCTCATCAATACTTTCCGGAATATCGTCCGGCTTCACTAAAAGCATAGGCGCATTGTATTTTGCAGCAAGTACAGAACCGGTCAAAGCGTCGGCAAAGTCACGTCCTGTAGAAACGAAAGCCGTCTTGGAATCTCTGGAAAGTCCGCCGGCAATCTTCGCTGCTGTGGCGTAGCGGTCGGCTCCACTGACGCGCATGGCGTCGGGAAGCTGATTCAAAACATCATCACTGACAGCTTTTGTTCCACCTGTAACAATCGTACTGTCCATACTTTTCAAGGCGCGCTTGGTTTCATCAGGTAATTCGTTCGTTTTAGTCAGAAGGATCGGGTATCCATTTTGAGCAGCATAGGAAGCCGCAGACAGAGCATCCGGATAATTTCTTCCGTCTGCTACGATCGCTTTATCCGGGCTGCCATCAAGACGGGCGGCAATGTTGGCCGCCGTCTCATAGCGGTCTTTTCCGTCAATACGCTCAACAGAAAGCCCCTGACCTTCCAGCTGATAGCGGACATAATCGGATACGGCACCGCCGCCGCCGAGAATGACAGCTTTTTCCGCACCCAGGCGGTTCAACTCTGTTTTGACTTCGGATGATAGTTTATTAGATTTTGTCAGGAGAATCGGGGCATCCAGCTTATACGCAAGCGGGGCTCCGGCCAGGGCGTCAGGGAATGAATCCCCGCGTGCAATGACGACCGTTTCCGACTGCTCCCAGCCTTGCTTTGAAACTTCAATGGCCGTTTGGTAACGATCGACGCCGGAGATCCTTTCTGCTGTATCCGTGAAATCAATCTGTGCAAGCATGGGATCGTGGTCACTGGCGCGTCCTGCTTCTTCTGAGAAATCAGCATTAATATTCACACTGTCGATAGCGGTACGCTCAGACAGATTATTCGTTACTAATATGTGGTCCAGCACCTGGGAGTTTCCTTGATAGTTGTAGGAATAACGTTCTTCTGCAGGAAGCTGCTCCACCATATTCGTCATGACATCGCCTTCAAGAGCATTGATGGGGCTGGAGAATTCAAAATCATTTAAATCACCCATGACGACGACGTTTGCATCACTGACTTGATCGACTACTTTCTGGACGAAGCCATTCACGACTTCCGCCTGCTTCATCCGCTGGACTTCGCTGCCCAATTCAATGGGATGGCCGGCACCGAACAAGGCGTCATCTCCGCCCTTGGAGTTAAAGTGGCTGGTTACGACAACGACTTTCTCCCCATTGAACTCGAATTCGGCCGCGAGTGGTTTACGGGAATTATCGAAGGCTTCATTTTCCGGGTCAATCCTCCCAGGGTTCAGCGTCAATCCGTTTTTGTCCACATCCACCGCTGTTACAGCGTCACCTTTTTCTTTGTCAGGAAGTGACACTCTCTCCGGGTTGTAGATGAATCCGACACGGATGTTACCTCCCGGCTGACCACCATCCGTCTTATCCAACGGGGCGATATCCGTAAACGCATAGGTCGGCCCGCCGGCATCCTCAATCGCTTGGATCAGCTTCTTGTAGGATTCGTCAGCCTCGACAGTACCATCATCGGTTGGACCGTTATTATCCTGGACTTCGACAAGTCCGATAATGTCAGGCTGGTTGAGGTTGTTCACCATCGATTCGGCAATACGGTCCACTTTTTCCTGGGAGGTTTCCGCTGAGAAGTTTTCCATATTGTACGTGGCGACATTCAGCTTATCCTCTTCGATCTGAAGGTCAGAGGTTTCACGTTCCGTCCCGCCATCTTTAACGGTTGGGAACTCTCCGGTCGTACGGATTTTGAAATTGCTGTAATCATATCCGACGACACCGGTGATCGACCCGTCCATTCGATCCCCTACAGTGACATCAACATCGTATCCATCGATATCCACAAGGACGCGCTCCGGGTTGTAATCATCAGGGGAAATCAGCAGACCGTCGGCGTCTGTAAGAAGCTGATCTTCACTTTTGTCCACATAAACAGCCACTTCATCGTACTTCGGCGGACCAGTGACCGTGGCATCTTTCAGTTCAACGACCATGCCTTCCAGACTTTCGTAAAAGTCAATCGCGTCCTCTTCAGCATCAAAGCTTGTCAAGCCGTCATCCTCAATATTCTCCGTCGGCTGGATGCGGTCCTCGCCGATGACCGTCGTATCCGGCAGCGTCTGATCAGAGGCAGTGATTTCAACAGCTGAGGCCGTGATCTGCGTCGTTAAAAGATCGTCCGCATCAGCATAGCCGTCTTCTCTCCATTCTTTCACCTGACCATTGACGTGGACAGCATCTCCAACGCTTACTTCTGAATTTCCGGCATACACGTAAATGCCTTCAGAGGTTGCCACTTCACTGTCAGGATCCTGGTCCTGCATATAGAATCCATCGGTTCCATCCAGAGCGGTTACCACCCCGTCGACATTTTTCACGTTCATATCCTTATAAGGGGATTCATGAGCAGCCCCCTGGATATCATGAATATCTACATGATCAAGCGGTGCCAGCACTTCGTAGGAGAAATCCGCCGTTTCACTCACTTCCCCACTGTCTTTGATCACAACTGCTTTAATCGTG
Source organism: Halobacillus litoralis (assembly GCF_009856355.1). Classification (GTDB taxonomy): domain Bacteria; phylum Bacillota; class Bacilli; order Bacillales; family Halobacillaceae; genus Halobacillus; species Halobacillus litoralis_B. The sequence continues at coordinate 186,289 of NZ_WMEW01000001.1, forward strand.
GTATCTTCCTTCAGTGTGATAGGACCAGTATAGACAGTACTTTCTTTTGTCGGCTCACTTCCATCCATCGTGTAGTAAATCGACGCATCCGGCTGGGCGGTGCGAAGTTCGATTTCTGAACCTTCGACTACACGGCCTGAGGACGGGCTGGCAGCTACTGAGAAAATGGTTTCAACGATGTCGGCTTCTTCTCTTGGAACAAGGCGGTAATCACCGTATGCGTATGTAACCACCCCTTCGACAAGTTCATACGTTTGACCGACTTCCATCTCCACGTCGGTTTTCGGAGAAATCAGGAACGTCCCATTCTCATCTTCAGCCGTATAGTCCCCATACTGATTGACATCCGTAATCGTAATGTTCTGGACCTGCACATATTCACTTTCAACACTTTCCCCCTGATCAGAAGAGAAATCAGTGCTTGTCACAAGCTGGACAGCCGGCATTCCTTTGTCTTCAGTCGTTACGGTCACCTGATCCGCACTAGTCGCAATCTGCTGCAGGCCGTTATACGCTCCAAAAGGGCCCTGTGCCGTCACTTCATCCCCAATAGAAGCATCCAGACCAGCGGCACGGACGACAATTCCTCCCGTATCATCCTGTATGTATAAGTTGGTTTGTCCGCCCTCTACAAAGGATGCTGTCACAATCCCCTGAACTTTGACCGTCGTCCCGTCTTCCACACTCCGGGCATCCTTGATCGTGCTTACATCAACATCTGATAGGTCCGGGTATTTTCCTAAGTAAGAGAAGGTATCTTTGGCGTGGCTGTTGTACGAAGCGTCTACATCAACACTGTCTGATAGATCGGTATCTCCAGTCAGCTGATCCGTTTTCCGGGTGAGTGTAACGTCTTTCGCAAAATCATCACTCAACCCGACTTGTCCGATGGAGTCAACGACCACCCCATCTTTTTTAAGAACAAGTGTGTCATTACCATTGAAGCCCATCGTCTGATCCTTGGTTATTTCATCCGCCACGTCGAGAATATCCGGTGACGCTTTCTCATTCGCGATGACATAGGTTTCACCGGCAGCCAGTGTGCCTTTCAGCTCGAAGGAATAGGCAGGATCTTTGGAACCACCATTATGGTTATCAAGCGTAAACGGACTAAGGTCTATATCCTTTTCCGTCCCATTGTACAGTTCCAGCGCTTTATTGTAGGAACCGCCTTCTACATATTCCGAAAACAACAGCGTATCTGCTGCAGGTGCTTCCGCTTTGACATTATAAGCGGGTCCGGCAAACATCCCCAGCACCATAGAACTTACAACAACTAAACGAACCCCTTTGACGAGGCCTTTCTTTTTCATTTGTGGTCCTCCCCGATATTTAATGACACGATACACCAACATCCCCCATTATAAAGCATTCATTGTTTGATTTGTGTAAATAGTATTAATATTAGACAAATAATATGTATCCGTTTACAATAAAGAGAATAGATACCTGTCCACAACAAAAGCCCGGCGTATCAGCCGGGCTTTTCAGCTTGTAGAGAAACCCCTGTTTCTTTGCAAGTTTTTTTCTTTCTTACCATCAGGAGCGTAAGCCCCTTCCCTTTCCGTAGACGATCGCTCAAGCATCCTGGACAAGCGAGCTGAGGGCGTGCCCGCGGCAAGCATCCGCCGATAAGCGGAATGTGAACCTTTACACGACAAATGGAACTCTAACTGATTAACAAAGGCTTTTGTTTTTATAAAGAGGATAAGATGGTCACAGGCATCCCGTCAGGAGCGGTTGTCGAGTACATCTTTTCCCCGTGCTCTTCTATAGGGCCGTGAACCTCAACCCCCTGCTCTCTTGCATGTTCCGCAAAAGCATCCGCGTCATCCACGACCAGCTGCAGCATTTTCACAGGCATCATACACTCATTTTTGTGCCAGAACTCGAGCCAGCTTTCTCCGGCCTTAAAAATACCGCCGCGGTATTCTTCCGTATCCTCCCAAGCATTTTCGATGCCCAGTTTGTTCTGAAAAAAATCCACCATTGCCTCGCTGTGTTCAGAAACATCTACATACCTGTATCCAAGAATCTTCATCCTCCACCTCTTTCCTTTTCTATTTCCAGGATGGCCCCTTCCCCCTTTCTTATTCCCTCCACGAAGAAAAAAAGCCTGCACAAAGGCAGGCTTTTAAGAGAAAATCTGATCGATTTTGGAGATTTCCTGATCGCTCAACTTCACATCCAGCGTTTTCAGATTATCGACGACCTGCTGGGTACGTTTGGCACCGGGGATAACCGCATCGATGGACGGCTGATTCAAATACCACGCCAGGACAATATGCGGAATATCCACGCCTTTTTCCTCAGCGATCGGACGAAGTTTTTCAACCTTATCCAGATTCTTTTTGAACTCTTCTCCCTGGAACAATGGGTTTTCTGCCCGCAGGTCGTTGAACGTCGTGTTTTTATCATACTTACCAGCTAACAGGCCGGAAGCAAACGGGAAGTACGGAACAAAGCTGATTTGATTATCCGCTGTGTATGGCAGCATATCCTCCTCCGCACCACGCTTGAACAGATTATACTCACTTTGAATGACATCCACGTATCCATCTTTGTCGGCTTCCTTCAACTGGTCAACAGAGAAGTTGGAAACGCCGATGGATCGTATCTTCCCTTGATCCCTCAGTTCTTTAAGGGCACCGACCGCTTCATCCTTCGGTGTATCCTCATCCGGGAAATGAATGTAGTACAGGTCGATATAATCGGTCTGCAGACGCTGCAGACTGTCTTCAACAGACTGCTTTAAGAAAGCTGGAGAGTTGTTGAACACAACATCTTCTCCTTTAAATTTATGAGCACCTTTCGTCGCAAGGATGATATCATCACGTTTATATTCGCTCATCACCTGTCCGACAAGCTCCTCTGAACGTTTCGGTCCGTAAATAAAGGCCGTATCGAGAAAATTCATGCCGTGGTTCAGTGCTGTCCGGACGACGTCCTTCCCGGCTTCCTCATCAAGGTTCGGGTAAAGGTTGTGCCCTCCGACGGCATTTGTACCAAGGCCGATGGGATTGACATACAAATCTGATTTACCGAGTTTTGTTTTGTTATCCATTTTCTCATCTCCTTCTAAAATTCATCCTTTTCGATGTTTACCACAATTTAGGGATTCAAAAACAGGTGGAATTCAACTTCGGGCCGGTTATTGATGTCTGGAAGCTCCTCCTTTATGATGAAAAAAATACCCTCCAAAGGAGAGTTCTCATTCATGGACATCCGCCACCTGCAGTATTTCATTGAAGTCGCAAACTTCCAGAGCTTTACGAAAGCAGCCGAACACCTCTATATTTCCCAGCCGACCATCAGCAAAATGATCAAAAACCTCGAAAACGATCTCGGTGTCGAGCTTTTTGAGCGGCGGAGGAAAAAAGTTGTCCTTACCGACGCCGGCCGGCTCATTCTCACCCAGGCAAAAACGATTGATAAAGCTTTCCAGAACCTGACGACCCAGCTGGACGACCTTCTCGGTCTGCAGAAGGGGCATCTGCGTATCGGTCTGCCTCCGATTATGGACGCCGAGGAATTCATCCAGACCCTTGGGAGTTTCCACAAACAATACCCGCACATTACCTTTCAGCTTGTCGAGAGTGGTGCAAAAAAAATTGAGGAACAGATTCTCCAGGAGGAACTGGATGTCGGGATCACGGTGCTGCCGACGGATGAAGAGCGTTTCCATTACTTTTTCCTGTTGAATGAAGCGTTGGAGGTTGTGCTCCACCCGGACCACCCACTGGCTGACCTCGAGGAAATCGAGTTAGCTGAATTAAAAGAGGAATCCTTCATCCTGTTCAACAAGGACTTCGTGTTGAATGACCGGATTTCCACCGCCTGTCAGGAAGCCGGTTTTCTTCCGAAGATTGTGTCGGAAAGCTCCCAATGGAACTTTATCGGAAAAATGGTGGCTTCCAACTTCGGGATATCCCTGCTGCCTAAAAGCGTCTCTCAGCTGCTGAATGACAACGTCCGAAGAATCAAGATCACCCAGCCTTCCATCGCGTGGGAACTAGCGATCATCTGGCCGAAAGATCAATACATATCCTTTGCCGCCAAAGAGTGGCTCACCTATACCCAAAACCGCATGAGCAGCATTGAAGATTAATCAGCTTGGACTTCCAAGCTGATTTTTTCATGCCATTTTTGACTGGGTGTAAGCATTTCCATAGACAATGTCTATCGCAGGGATGCCGGATTGCTATTTCACTTTCTGATTATTCAGGCTTACACTGATGGTGTTCTCCTTTTTGTAGGGACATGTCTTTACGAATAAGCGCTTCGAAATGATTTTATTTACAGAAAGGAAGTCGGAAGAAATGACAGGTAAACGAGCGAAGGAAAGTCTTGTAATCAATACAGACCAAGTGATGATTAACGACTTGAATAACTACAATACATTGTTCGGGGGGGTGCTGATGAAAAAACTCGATAACAACGCCACCCTTTCGGCTAGAAGGCACGCCCGGGTGAAAGAATGTGTGACGGCGTCTACAGACTCCATCGATTTTCTTCACCCCATCCATCAGACAGATTCGGTTTGTGTAGAATCCTTTGTTTCTTATACAGGCAATAAATCGATGGAGATTTTCTGTAAGGTCATTGCCGAGGATATGATTACCGGAGAACGGCGGATGGCTGCCACCGCCTTCTTGACGTTTGTAGCCCTTGATGAAAACAAACGGGCCGTGAAGGTTCCAAAGGTCATCCCGGAAACCGAAGAAGAGAAGTTCCTCTATCAATCCGGAGAGGAAAGGGCCAAGCGCCGCCGTTTCCGCCGCGATCACAGTGCTGAATTAACAAGAATCATTGGGTTGGAGAAACCATGGGAAAAAGGAGTGGATGAACATGATGAAATTAGCAAGCTTGGGTGAGCTCTATGAGGCAAAAGAAGATATCCAGGACATCCGCACCCGCTATCCGGACGTTTACGCCATTTTAAACCATGTGGTCAGTTTCACACGGCAGCTCCAGATCAAATATGGATATATGGGCGCTCTCTTAATGGAAGAAGAGCTCGACGCCTGCCGTCCTGAATTTATTAAAGGATCGATTCTCTCTGTCTATCAGCAGGAGGTGAATCAGTTGAAAAACCATGAGGACTTCCCCGTCGTCCAGGAATTCCTCAACAAGCACCGGGAAGTCGGGGACGCCAAGCTGTTTCTCCTCATTTTAGGGGCTAAACCCGAGCTGCTGCGCGGATCAACCATTATGAAGTAATAAAAAAATCCCCGGGGTTTCAGAACAACCCCGGGAATCTTCCTGTATCACCTATACTTAAGCACCGCTTTTAGAAAGCAGATGATCCTGCTGCAGCTTTTCCTCCAGCGCGGCTACTTTCTGACGCTCTTCTTCCAGCTGCTGCTGCAGTTTTTCATTTTCCTTCACAAGGATATCTCTCTGATCTAACACTCGGACCATATCTTCTCTCATATGAATGTCCCCTCTTTCTTTTTACTTGTTCACCAGTCGTCTTAAAAAGTCCATTACTAGAAACATTACTTTGTAAAAATTATGTTAAATCATGACGAAATTTGCAACTATAATCGTTCGACAAAAGATAGATACCCCATTCCCACAAAAATTAACCATGTAAAAAACCCCCAATTGAATGGGGGTTCTGCAAGATTAATAGATCCACATCGAGAATAGAGCGACAGCGATACCGACAAAACCAAGCCCTATGCTGTAGGGAAGGTTCCGCAGCACAATCTGATAAGGGTTCACCTTCAGAGCCACAGACGTCAAGGTCACAATCAAGCCGTAAGGGGCTGACGGGACGGTCGCAATCGCACAGGCCGAAAGCAGAATGGTCAGGGTCACTGGCGGAAATGCACTGGTCAAAAGGCCGCTGACTCCTCCAAAGATCCCCATCGTAGCGATGGGGTGGACACCGAGCAGGGTCATCACTAAGAACGCAGCCTGGATAAACAGCATAATGAAAACCGGCTGCCCCTCCATAGCAATCAAAGGGTCCTGTAAGTACTGGAGGTAAGGAGAGGCATTCAATGTCTTAGTCAGGAACGACAAGGTCAACAGGAGGACGATGAAATTATCAAGCCGGTTCGTTTTCCATCTCCACGTCGGCCATCCAATATTCATGAAGCTGCGCCTGCGCTTAATCAGCAGCGACCAGACAAAGGCAAACGGAAAAATAGCAATCGTGACGGAAAATAGAAAATCAAGCTGGACGACATTTCCGAGGAAAACCACCAGGCACAAGAACAACACGAGGGCAGCAATAAACTGAATGAACTTCCGTTTGTTCAAGGGAGCTGCGCCCGTCCGGTCTTCTGGAATCGATTCACCGCGGTACATGAATTTCGCTGCAAATGAGTCAAGAGCAATGCCAATCACGGAAATCACAAGCATCCACGGCAGCACTTGAAGATAGTCAGCTCCGGTAATAAAGATCGATGTGGCCAGCAGAATCTCCAGCGGGCTCCATAAAAGAGCGAGCGAATAGCCCCGCAGCGTAACCATCAAAATGAAGTTATTCTTCATTTTTGTGTTCATCTGCTTCAATTTTTCCTTCAGAAGATCCTGTGAAACCGCAGCGGAAGAAAGGTTCAAGAAGGCCGCAAGAGAAACCATGGTGACTTCACTTCGCGCGTACAATCCGCTTAAGCTCTGATTCCCTCCTCCGATCAGCGACTGAAGCAGCTTGTTATACCGCCCTGCCTTTACGACACTATTCATCCACGGCAGCATGGAAATGAGCAGAAGGAGACTGATATTTCCGGCAAAGAACCGGGGAATATCAGACAGCACCGCATCACTGGAAAAGTAGAAAAAGCCGCCGGCTGTCAGCAGCACGGTTCCTAAAATTTTAAAGACGCGGTCCGACCTTGGGAAACTGACGGCCGTCATCACCATCCCCAGGAATCCGATGATTATGTACAAAGTTTCGTCTGCCCAGAACGTATGCAGGACATTCAGTAAAAAGACAAACGAGTAGAATAGGTATAAATAATTCGACCAATGGCGCACAGTTATTCTCCTCACTATGGTAGCGTATCCAATGATCTCATCCTATAGAGGAATGGAACTTTTTTCAATCCTAAAGCTCAAAAAAGGTGACAACGCCGGACACGTTATCACCCTTCTGTTATGGCTGTTTTTTCGCGAAGAGAAGGGTGGAAGGGTGCCACTGCACGCCTACATATCCATTCTCAATCAAAGATTTTTGTTCATCGTAGTCTCTCTGCCGAACGGTTACGGCTGTAGACTCATCCCAGTGGACGGGACTGGAAACCGGACGGTAGAAAATATAGCGGAGCATACCGGCATACTTTTCCTTCACCGCGGCGATGACCATTCCCTGGGAAAATTTGTCTTTCAGACTCCCCGGATTGTCAGGGTGAACCGTACAGAAGAGATGTGTTTTATCATGGCTGCTCTGTTGGAACGCATCCATAATCCAGACGCCCATTTTCTTCTGAAGGCCGTTCCCTCTATATTCCGGCAGCACGCAGGAAATCTCCTGATGGACAACCTGCTCCCATTCCGATTCCGGAAGACCTGTGTCACGTCCCAGGTTTTCGATGTGGTGTCCGGGATACCATAACGCCCGGAAGGCGGCAAGGGTCTGTCCGGCGTAGACACCGATCAGCAGTCCTTCTCCTTTTAGAATGTTCGTAAATTCTTCTTCACTGAGCGGTTGAAGCGTAGATGGATCGCTGACGTGCCCCTCCACTTTCCACTGCATCGCCTGCAGTTCTTCCAAAGCCTCTATAGAAAGGACATGGACGGTATAGGTCTCTTCCTGTCCTGTTTGTTGATGGCGCAATCGGCCTTCGGCAATCATACCTTTCCCCACTTTCTAATCCTGCTGTAGTACAGCCCTGTCCTTGGGACGAAACGTTTCTTTACGGCTCGTTAATTGTTCAATATAGCCGGTATCCGGCTCAAAGCCGATGCCCGGCTTGTCCGGTACTGGTATTTCCCCCCGGTTCATACGCACCTCCGGCTGGATGATGTCACGCTCCCAATAATGACTGGACGGGGCTGTATCTCCTGGATAAAGGAACTGCGGCAGAGCTGTGACGGCGATGTTATGAGCCCGTCCGATGCCGGTTTCCAGCATACCCCCGCACCACATAGGAATGTGATGGTCCTGACAGAGTTTATGAATGTTCAGCGTTTCCTGCAGGCCTCCGACACGTCCGATCTTCAAGTTGACGATCCGGCAGCTGCCAAGCTCAATGGCTTTCCGTACATCGTCATAGGAGTGCAGACTCTCATCGAGACAGATCGGTGTATTCAAGTGCTTCTGCAGTGCCGCATGATCAATAATATCGTCATGAGCCAGCGGCTGTTCAATCATTGTCAGGTTCAGCTCATCCAGCTGCTTGAGCCGGGGGATGTCATCCAGCGTATAGGCGCAGTTGGCGTCCGCCATCATTTCAAGATCGGGAAAACGGCGGCGGACGGCACGGAGCAGTTCTACATCCCACCCGGGCTTGATTTTTACCTTGATGCGCTTATACCCTTCCTCTACATAACCGGCTATTTTTTCAAGCAGGGCGTCTTCATTTTCCGTAATCCCGATACTGACGCCGACATCAATGGATGACTTCGTACCACCGAGCACTTCTGCCAGCGGACGGCCTTGTTCTTTCGCGTATAAATCCCAGACCGCCTGTTCCACGGCAGCCTTTGCGTTGAACTGACCGCGGATGGACTGGAAACGCTGCGAAACTTCACTCGGATGAGCGATCGGTGCTTTCAACAGTTCGGGAAGGAGAAACTTCCGAAGCATCGGCCAGTTGGTATCAATCGTTTCTTCATTATAAATCGGTTCATTGATGGACACAGACTCCGCCCATCCGGAATGACCGTTGGAAGACTGAACTTCCACAAGGATGACGTCCTTATCATATTCGGTTCCGACACTTGTCGTAAAAGGGTGAAGGAGATCCATTTTAATCTGACGGAGGATCACTTTTTCAATATTCATTGAGTCCCCTCCTTCCAGTCCACTTGATCGGCCTGCCACAGCATTTCATATAAAATATCCCGTCCTGTGTGTAAAGCCTGTTTGTTAAAATCCATAGCCGGATGGTGAAGCCCGGGTGCCAGGCCGCAGCCAAGTCCGATCATCGTCGCCGACAAACCTTTGTTGTGGTACGTGTAAAAATGAAAATCCTCGGCTCCCGGTGAAACACACGCAGGTGCCAGCGCTTCCTCGGAACGGGCCTTCACAACCGCTTTTGCTGCGAGCTGGACGGCCTGATCGTTTTGAACCGCTGCAGGAGAAAATTCCACCCACTCCGATTTGATTGATGTTCCTGTTTCCTCTTCCACCTGTTCGATCACTGCTTTCGTCTGGTCAATCAGCTCCTCCAGCCCATCGTTGGAAACCGAGCGGATATCGAACGTCATTCTCGCTGTTTCCGGAATGAGGTTCGCCGCTTCCCCGGAATGCAGTTCTGTAGGCTTTAAGGAATACGGATGATCCACGTGCACGCTTCTCAGGGCCGACATGAGCCGGCCGGCGGCTTCAATCGGATTGTTGGCAAACTCCGGACGGGCCGCATGAGCCGGCACACCTTTGATCGTTACCTTCAATGTAATAATCGCCCCGTGCAGAATCACGGGGGCTGCCTTCCCATCGGGTACTTCCTGTTCCGGACGCAGATGGATGCCCCCTAGGAATTTCACGTTCGCAAGCGCCCCGCTTTCCATCATCTGCAGAGCGCCGGCGGCTGTTTCTTCTGCGGGCTGAAAGATGAAACGGACCGTATGATGTGGCTTTTCACCGGATTCCGCAAGCTTTAATGCTGTATGAAGCACCATTGTACTGTGTCCGTCATGACCACACGAGTGGTTCGGGCGGACTTCGCCGTCCACTTCCTGAACGAGCGCGTCCATATCCGCCCTCAACGCAATGACTCCCTCTGTCCCGCCGGGATAATCCACGTAAAACCCATAGTGGCGGGCGAAGCTGTGCACGTGATAGCCGGCATCCTTCAGCCGGCTTTGTAAATAATGGGAGGTTTTCTCTTCTTTCCCGCTCGGCTCCGCAAGAGCGTGGAGCGCTTCGTACGTTTGTATCAGATCATCCTGATGCTGACTCACGATGCATTCCTCCTAAAAAATAAGATGAGCTATACCGACAACAATCGGCAGTGTAATGAGGGTACGTAATAGAAAAATAAACACTAGATCTTTGAAGCTTACCGGAAGCTTCGATCCAAGCAGAAGTCCGCCCATTTCCGACATATAGACAAGCTGGGTAACAGAAACCGAAGCGATAATGAAGCGGGTCATTTCACTCTCAATCCCGCTTCCGATAACAGCAGGCAGGAACATATCGGCAAATCCGACGACCATCGTCTGGCCGGCGGCTCCTGCCTCAGGTACCTGCATGGCCACAAGAAGCCATTCAAACGGCTTTCCGATAATCGTGAAGAACGAAGTGAATTCTGCAATGACAACCGCCACCGTACCAATGGCCATCACGACAGGCATAACGCCAATCCACATATCCAGCACATTCTGCAGGCCTTCTTTCATCGTGGCCTTCGCTCCTCCGCTGTGCCGTGCTTTTTCAAGAGCCTGGCCTTTTCCCCATTTGACGACAGAAACGCCGGACGGAATCAGTTCCTCTGTTCTTCTTTCAGCGCCTTCATACGTATCATCCGATTTTCTTGACAGCGGTGGGATCCGCGGCATGATGATCGCAGCGGCCAGGCCGGCAATGATAATCGTCGCATAGTAAGGCAGGAAGTACGCCTCCATATTCAAATAAGTGATGACAACAATCGTAAACGTGATGGAAACAATAGAAAACGTCGTGGCTACAACGGCGGATTCCCGCTTCGTATAATAGCCTTCTTCATATTGTTTAGAAGTTAAAAGAACCCCGATCGTCCCATCTCCGACCCAGGAAGCCAGACAGTCCAGGGATGAACGTCCAGGCAGGGTAAAGGACGGGCGCATCACTTTCATCAGCAGAGCCCCGACAAATTCCAGAAGACCGAAGTTGAGAAGCAGAGGCAGGAGGAATCCCGCTAAAAGAAACGTGGTAAACAAAACAGGCAGAAGGTCATTCAACAGCAGTCCACCGGTCACATCAGAAACGAGAAAGTCCGGGCCTAGAGCAAGCAGCACCATCCACCCGAAAACCATCCCGGCCGTCCGTGTGAGCAGCCAGTTGTTACTCACGTAAAAAAGGTTCTTCAAATAGGCGGAATTCATGATCCACCCAGGCTTCATTCCCCGGGCTGTGATTGAACCGAGGACCGAAAGCGTGATGACCGCGACTGTAAAGGACGGGATATAGGCCCCGAGAGCACCGTTGATGCTGTTGGCAAAATAAGCTACCGGAACCGTCATCCCTGATTCTGTATTGATAGGAATAATAAAAAATAAAAGACCGAATAAAGACGGCAGTATAAATTTCCAGTAATCCTTCTTCGTATAGGTTTTCTCTGTAACATTCGCCGATTGAAACTCTCCCTGCATAATCCCCACTCCTTTTTATTCGCTGCCTACTCCAAAAACATCCCCTGCTCTGCATACATCAGCTCAATTTTCTGCTGCCTCGCCTGCACCTGGTCCCCGTACTTGCCAGCAGCCGTCTGGATAACCATTTCTGAAACGCTGACAGCACCCGCAATGGAATGATAATCCGTATCCATGCGCTCTTCCGTCGTAATGGTTACATCGGCTTCACGCCCCACTGGTGATAAAGGCTTATCTGTGAAGGCAATGATGGATGCCCCGGCTTTACGGGCTGCATCGACCAGTTCTTTTCCTTCTCTCCGATATCTCGGGAAAGAAAAAATAATGACGGTGGAACGCTCGTTCATATCCACCATATCCTCAGGCATAAGCCCCTCCGAGCTGGACAGCATGACACGCTCTCTAAGCTGCCTTAAGGCATAATAAAACCAGTACGCTGCCGCATAGGATCCACCGAATCCACCAATAAACACCCGGTCCGCGTTCATCATATAATCCGCCGCTTTCCGCAGTTCATCCGGATTGAGCTGATCCATCATATGGGAGAACACTCTCTTTTCCTGCTCAGCCACTTGATAGAATCGATCTACCTCCTTGACCGCTTCCCCCAACGAGGGAGATTGAGAGGACTGCAGCCAATTCGAACGGATGGCGTCCTGCATATGCGAGTACCCGTGGAAGCCGAGAACATGCGCCAGACGGATCACCGTCGTTTCACTGACACCGACTTTCCTTCCCAATTTCGAGGCCGTCATAATGGCCCCTTCCTCTTTATGATCGATGAGATAGGAAGCCACCTTTTTCTGTCCCTGCGAGAGGGATGGATAATACGTTTTAATCGTCTGCAGGATGGAGTCATCCATTCTTCTCCTCCTTTCTCCGCAATGAAGTTTTTCCTTCGTTTCTATTAATCTACCGTATTTTCTCCTTCACATCAATCATTATTAGAAAATTCAATAATAAAGCTGCTCCTCCATTTAGAGGAACAGCTTTATTTTTCTTATGAGCGGACCCTTACCAAGTAAGCAAGCATCCCTATAATCGGGAGACACCCGGTCCAATGCTTTTGATTCTCTCTTCCATACTTCCGCTCCCGCCAGTAGATGGCGTACACAGACAATGCCGTCAGCACAAAGAAATCAATCGTCATCACATGAACGAACTGCGACACTCGAAAAGCATTCCCGTATTCATCCGGACGACCCGCGGTCATTCCATAGAGGAAAAGAGCCGCTGTTCCAAGGCTCATGATCAAAAGAAGAACTTTCGAACGAAGCACGCGAATGATCCATCCAGGCGTCCTTACCTTTCGATCCGAACCATTTCCAGCTAAGAAGAAATAAGGCATCAAGGCAAAAGCTCCAAGCATAAAGGAGCCGATCACAAAAGGCCATACAGGCACACGGTCGTCATCCTCCCCAAGGAGAAAAGCCGCGAAAGCCAACGGATAGATGCCTAAAAAACTGAAGACCATGAGAAGCATAGGATCAGGGTCATCCATTTGGATCAGCTGGGTAAGATAACCTTCGTTCCCATCCGGAGCAGTGAAGACTGCGTATAAGATGAAAAGCATCCACAATATGAAAAACAAGGAACGCCGCCGTTTCATTTGCTTTCCCTCCTGACATCCACATGACTTGTCTATCTCTTGTATTGATTTTACATCAACCATTCCTGACACAAAAGGACCCGCTTCTTTTACGAAGGTCCGTCTTATGTAAAAAAGGATGCTTCTTTGGCAGGAAAGAAGCATCCTTTTTTTATTGGCTCTGTTAAAGTCGGTTGTTGATATTTCAAACGATTACTAAATCGTCTCCGTCTGGAATTAAGGGGCCGGTCCGTTGTTTACTCAGAGCATGGGATGGCAGGGAAAACCGTCCGCTTTCCGCGGGGAACGATACCCCACGGAAAGGGAGTCATTCCCAAGGCCGCCTCATACAAATCCATGACAGAAAGGGGTGATAGGACCTTACATGTTAAATAACAACACCAACCCATAACAGAGCCTTTTTATTAAGAGTCGATCGATTGAATGACACATTCGACCGCCTCCGTTAAATCCTGCTGCGGCCAGCTCGGAAGCTTCCCATGCTGCACAGCCAGTTCATGAGAGGCAGGGAGGTGAATAAACCCGGAAGGAACCGGTTCGCCTTTCTTTTGAAAATGATAGAGGACCTGATACATGACATGGTTGCATACATACGTCCCGGCCGTATTCGAAATTTCTGCCGGATATCCGTTCTCATGGAGGACTTTCATGAATCTTCGAATCGGCAGTGACGAAAACAGGCCATCAGGCCCACCGTCATGAATCGGTTCCCCCTCCGGCATATTTCCTCGGTTATCTTTTTCACTGCTTTCATTGCAGTTGACTGCAATCCGTTCCGGAGTGATCGTATGCCTCCCCGCTGCAAGTCCGAGGCAGATGACGATATCCGGCTGGACATCTTCGACATGAGATAGAACTTCCTCTCCGGCTGTCTGATAATCGACAGGCAGGATACGTCCTTCCACGTGATATCCGTTGATCCGGCGGCCATGAAGCTGGTGGACAATTTGTTCCGTTGGATTGATAGGAAAGTTGAGAAATGGTTCGAAGCCAGTGAGTAAAAGTGTCGGCATAGGTTCATCCCCTTTCGTTCAGCACTAAAGGTAATTTTATCCATATATAACATTTCCCTCTGCCCGTACGAAGAAACCCTTAAACCTGCAAAAAATCCATAACAATTTTAATATCAACTGTAACCCTATTGAAATAAACTGATAAACGAACGATTTTATAAAATTATAAAATATTGTTCGTTTATTGGTTGTGATGGTAGGTGTCATCTGTTATAGTAAACCCGTATCCAACTTCATAACGTACTCGTATATTTTCAGTAATACGGTCTGAGCGTCTCTACCTGGTTCCCATCATAAGAACCGGACTACGAGTTACATATGTACACCTGTGTCCCCATTGGCACAGTCCAGTTGTATATGTGAACTTTAATGTCTGAAGGTAGAACCCATTTTCTGCTTTCAGGCATTTTTATTTAGAGGCGGCATTATGGGGGATAACAACATCAAAGGAGTTTTTCACCTATGTCTTACCTGACACGCACACTTACTTCTGCACTTCTTTTCATCCTTTTATTAGCAGGATGCAGCACCAGCGAACCGGCCACAGAAGCGAGCGCAGAAGAAGAAAACCAACAGCCTATCCTTATCCAGGGCCCGATGCCGATTGAAGCGGAAAACTTTGCGGAGCGCCTGGAAAACGTGGAAGAGGAAGAATCCGGTACGTTTGTTTTTTATAAAGGGACGGTGGATGACTACCCTGTCATCGTCATGAAAACAGGAAAAGGTATGGAAAATACGGCAGCCGCAACCGCCTTAGCCATCGAAAAATTCAACCCGGCAGCCATCATTAACCAAGGGACCTCCGGCGGACATGATCCGGATTTGAACGTCTTTGATATCGTTCTTGGGGAACGGACCGTCAACCTTGGTTCCCTGAAGACAGGAAACCGTGAAGACGGAGAAGGCATCACGCCGACCGAGTGGATTCCAATGGACTTGATGGCGTCTGAAGGAAGTGCCGGGGAAGATCCGGATGCCGAAAACATCCGCTACTTTGAAGGAGATAAAGACCTTCTGGAAGCAGCCCAAGCGGTGAAGGAAACGCACAAGGAAGGGAAAGTCGTAGAAGGTACCATTGGCTCCGCAGATGTTTGGAACAATGAAGTCGACCGTATTCAATGGTTCCATGAGAACTTCGGTTCAAGCGTAGAAGAAATGGAAGGAGCGGCCGGTGCCCAGATCGCCAAAGCCTATGATACGCCGTACCTCGGCATCCGCATCCTCTCCAACAACAAGACCAACGGCGGCGAATACAATCCAGAAACCGCCGCTTCCAACCAGGACTATGTCTATGAAGTCGTTAAGGAATACATCAAGACGAAATAATGAAACCAAAAGGCAGCTCTTCACGAGCTGCCTCAGCTTGTAGAGAAACCCCTGTTTCTTTACAAGCTTTTTTCTTTCTTACCGCCGGGAGCGTAAGCCCCTTCCCTTTCCGCGGACGAGCGCCCGAGCTTCCTCGCAAAACCCACGCTCGGCGATCTCGGACCACTCGTTCTTCCGCAGGAGTGGAAGGGGCACCGCTCCTTAGGACTTCTTTAAAATCGAAAAAGACTCCCCTTCACCCACCTCACCCTTGATGGATGGCGGGCCGTCTTTTTCATATTCCGGCATCCGTCCTCAGCGCCTGTTCTTTCCCTTTTTCTTTTGCAAGCGTCAACAACGCAGCCCGGACCGTTCTTTTGAGTGTGCGAACCTGGGCAGGGCACAAGCTCTCTTCGATATATTCTACCGTTGGCACGTTCCGCTTATCGGTGGTGATGCCCGCGGCAGTCATCCACCGATAAGCGGAACGTGCCCTCTCAACACGACAAATGGACAGCTCTAACTGGTTAACACAAACTTTTTCTTCAGCCCAAGGCAGCTTTTCACGAGCTGCCTTTCAGCTTGTATAAACACCCAGTGTTTTTCCAGGAGCTGCTACCATTCATACAACGTATCTCAAGATTACAACCTTCCTATCGTGTTGGATTGTCAACGTCTGCCCACGCACGTGAATAGACCATTGGTAAGAATAGGAGGAGGACCTTTTTTGATTTAGAGCAGTCACGTGGAGTGTTCGGTGGTGACGCCTGCGGGAACAGCACGGGTCGAAGATCCACTTGGGCAGGCGGTCTTCCTGACCAAGTGGATCTTCGACCCGTGCCCGCGGCAGTCATCCACCGATAAGCGAAACGTGGCTTTTAACGCTCCCTCTAATGGAAAGCAGCTGCTTTTTCCACAGTAGGAAAGGCAGCTCTTCCATGAGCTGCCTTTCCTTTACCCCATATTCACTTCATCGTGTCCACAAACATAGCTCAACACCGTATCTTTAATCGGAACATCCACTTTCCCGTTCAATCCATCCAGAGCCAGCACATCGTAGCCTTTTCCGTCTTTGATATAACCGAGCCAGTACGGCACATAGACGACAAAACGGTTCACAATCTCCACCTTGATTTTCTCGCGCCGCTTTTCCTTCGAGAACATTTCCCAGTACAGCACTTCACGAGCTTTCTGCTTCGACACTTCTCCCTGCACCGGCCAGAAGCTCCGGCTGCTTTCTTCCAAAGGAAGATCCACGGGTAAGATCGCACTCATGCGGCTTAACGGCTCGATTGCCATCCGGCCCTCCAGACCGTCGGGCAGCGAGTGAGTGACCGCTTTATAATCAAAGCAGTAAAAGGGAATGTACACCTGCTCCATGGAGGTCAGCTGCTTCGTTTTCCTGAGCTTCTTCCATAAGCCTGTATGAATCTGCCCGGACATTTTTTGGACGGCTTCTTCTTTTTCAATGACAGGTTGAAGATAGTGAGTCATGGATTTTCCTCCTTATAAATTCTGCAGATACATCAGGAACGCAAAGACGACGAAGAAATAAAGGACAAGGTAGATCGGCCATCTTTTCGTTTTCTTCTCTTCTTCCACTTCCTCCACAGAGGCCGCAGCTTCCGCACGATCCTGCAAGGTTTCCTGAACGTCTTTCTTCGTCCGGTCGATCGTCAGACCTTCCAGCTTTTCCTTTGGAGGCGCTTTCGATAAGAGGCTGACCGCATAACCGGCCGCAACAGCCACGACAGCACCGACTAGATTGTTGTACAACCAGGATATTTCCGCAAAAACGTTCACCGCCCACACTGCAAGCATTCCGGCAATGACACCGGCAAAGGCACCTGTTCCGTTGACACGCTTAATGAAGATCGCCAGGATGAAAACCCCGAGCAGTGCACCGTAGAAGTAGGAACCAATCTGGTTGACCGCTTCGATCACCGGTCCAAGGTTACCGGCAAAGAAGGCAAAGATCGTTGCATAGATCCCCCAGAACACCGTCGCATAACGGGAGGCTTTCAAGTAATGCTCTTCAGATTGGTTTTTCTTCATGAATTTGCTGTAAAAGTCACGCACAGATACGGCAGACAAGGAGTTCAGCGCAGAGTCCAGGCTGGACATCGCTGCAGCGAATACGCCGGCAATGATCAATCCGGAGATACCGACCGGAAGCTCATTCACAACAAAACGCGGGAACAATTCGTTCAAGTTGTTGATGTTCGGATCTCCTGCGTATTGATAGAAAATGTACAGCAGTACACCAATAAGCAGGAACAACAGCATCTGCGGAATCAACAGGACACCACTCAGCACAAGAGACAGCTTACTTTCACGAATCGATTTACTCGTCAGCACACGCTGGATCTGACTTTGATCGGTTCCAAAGTAGGCCGCATGCAGGAAGAAACCACCGATCACACCGGCCCAGATGCTGTATTCCACGCTCAGATCTGTAGAGAAATCAATCGATTCCAGCATGCCGGTCTGGGACGCTGTCGACATGACCTCTCCCCATCCACCGGGAACATCCTGGAAGATGATGAAGACACTCAGTCCGGCCCCGATCCAGAGAACGACCATTTGAATGACGTCCGTCCAGATGACGGCACTGATACCGCCGAGGACTGTATAAGAAACGGCGATTACGGCCATGAGGATGATCATAATATTGACGTCGATCCCAGTAATGACCGACAACACAAGCGCGGGCGCATACAAGACAACCCCTGTCGCCAGACCACGGGCAATCAGAAACAGCCCGGCGGTTAATGTACGCGTTTTCACATCAAACCGGCGTTCCAGATATTCATAGGCCGTATAGACTTCCGTTTTATAGAAAAACGGAACGATCGTCGCAATGAGGAAGGCCATGGCAAGCGGCACGTTAATGAACGTGATGATCCGCGTCAGCCCTCCGTCATAGCCCCATCCCGGGGCCCCGATAAACGTGATGGCACTGGCCTGAGTCGCCATGACCGACAGACCGATGGCCCACCACGGGATGCTTCTTCCGCCAAGGAAATAGTCTTTTGTCGACTTCTGGTTCTTCCCGAAAGCTGCTCCGATAAAAGCGGTTCCAAGTACATATACGACAAAAATGATGTAATCAATGACTGTAAAACTGCTCATTTTGTCCTCTCCCCATTTCGTTGATCTAACGTATAGACATCCATAAACCGGCGGGCCGCATGCTTCAGCAGCTCAGGCCCTTGTCCGACAGCGTCCTTTAATGTCATCGGCTTGTCTACAATCGGAAGCACGGCCAGAAGCCCTTCGTTTTCCGCTTCCGACAAGTCTCCTTCCACCATGCCGGCAAAAGCGACACACGGCACCTGATGCTTTTTCGCAAGTCTCGAAAGACCGATCGGGCCTTTGCCGTAAAGCGACTGGGCATCGACTTTCCCTTCACCGGTGATCACAAGATCCGCTCCGGCAATCTGCTCCTCCAGCTTCCCGAGTTCTGCAATCATTTCAAAGCCGCTCTCCACATGGTACTCATCAAGCAGGCTGAATAAAGAAAAACCGAAGCCTCCAGCCGCACCGCTTCCATGTTTGTCACGGGCGGTCCTTCCGGTATGCTGTTCAATCACCGCTGCATACCTTGCCATGCCTGCCTCCAGTTCAGCCAGGCACGATTCACCGGCGCCTTTCTGCGGACCGAAAATCGTTACCGCGCCTTCTTTGCCAAGCAGTGGATTGGAAACATCCGAGGCAATCCGCCATTCCACACCTTTCACCCTCTGCTTGAAGGCATCTGTCTTGACGTCCGCTACACTTCCAAGCTCCCTGCCATTCATGTGCAGCTCATTTCCGTCCTCATCGACGTACTGAACGCCCAGCGCCTGGAAGAAACCACTCCCGGCATCTACGGTGGCACTTCCGCCAAGACCGAGGATGATCGTTTCCGCTCCTTTTTCAATTGCCGCTTCTGCCAGTTCCCCGGTTCCGTAGGTAGACGCTTGAAGAGGGTTTCTTTCTGCTTCGTTCAAAAGAGGAAGACCGGAAGCGGAAGCTGTTTCAATCACAGCCATCCGCTCCTCCGGAATCCATCCATAAGAGGCGGTCATTGTTCTTCCTAATGGATCATGAACGGTTTCTTCTATGAGTTCTCCATCAAACATCTGCATCAATGCTTCAACGGTCCCTTCCCCGCCATCCGCCATCGGAATGGATTGAACATCGACCGTGGAACTGCCTGCTTGAAGTCCCTGCTTCACCGCTTCACAGGCTTCTGCACTGCTCATCGATCCTTTAAAAGAATCGGGCGCTACTATGATTTTCATTGTTCTCCCGCCTTCAGCCACAGCGCTCCGTAAGGCTGGACTGTAATGTTTTCTTCCGTCGAATACGGGACGCCGCTTAAAGCATCCAACAAGGTTCCTGATTTCAATTGGTCCTGAAACTCTTCCGGATCTACTTCAACAGTTTCTTCGGATACGTTCACAATCGAAACGAGCTCACCGCCGCGGACGATAGTAAACAACCGGTCATCCAGGAACAATACATCCTGCCTGGCGTTCGGATGGAAGGCCTTATGCTGTTTGCGACGTTCGATTCTGTCCATTAACGTCGTGAACACCCGGTTTCGCAGCGTTCCTTCCGTATCCAGGTCTTTCTTGAGCTGGTCCGCCTCCAGCTTCTCCCGGTTGATGGAACGGTTCCTTCCTGTCGCTTCGACTCCTGCTAAGTCATTCAGTGACCCGAGCAGACTATGAACATAAATGCCGGGAACACCTTTGACAGAAAGAAGGATCGTCTGCGCAGCAAGGAAACGGTCGACCGCTTCCTGCGGCGCTTCCTCCGGTTTCGTCAACGCACTTAAATAGTTGATATTCAGTTCATATGGACTCTTTGTACCGTCTCCATTATCTTTGTAGGAAACGAATCCTCCCTGTTCCTTCGCACGATCAGCAAGACTCTGTACTTCCCCTTCATTCAATATCCCTTCCACAGGACGGAGTCCGACACCGTCGTGGGATGCCAGGAAATTAAAGAATGATGTGTGGTCACTCGTGTCTTCCAGGGCATCAGCCCACTCGGATAAATGACGGGCATTTCCAGAAACAAACGAGTGCAGCGTTAATGGAGGCAGCGGGAATTGATAGACCATGTGCGCTTCATTATGCCCGCTCCCGAAGTAGCTGATGTTATCCTTGTGCGGCACATTGGTTTCCGTAATCACGATCGTACCCGGGGAGATTTCCTCCAGGACGTGCCGCATCACTTGGACAATCTTGTGCGTTTCCTCAAGGTGGATGCTCGTCGTGCCCAGACGCTTCCACAAGAAGCCGATGGCATCCAGACGCAGATAGCGCGCTCCGTGCTGAACGTACGCGGCAAGAATTTGAAGCACCTCTGCGAATAACGCCTCACTTTCGTAATTCAAATCAATTTGATCATCACTGAACGTGGTCCAGACATATTTTGTCCCTTCGTCGTGCTCCACTTTGGTTAACAGCGGAAGAGCTCTTGGACGGACAACGGAACTATAATCAAGCGAAGGATCGGATTCCACAAAGTAATCCTGGTATTCCTCTTCCCCTTTTAGGTAATTTTGGAACCAATTACTTTTTCTTGAAATATGATTGATGACCGCATCAAACATCAAGTCATAGTCCTCAGACAACTCGTGTATGTTCCCCCAGTCACCAAGCTCCGGGTTGACCTCCATGTAGTCCTGGACAGAAAAGCCGTCATCGGATGTGAACGGGTAAAACGGAAGAATGTGAACGGAATTGATGGTCTGCCCGACATACTCCTGCAGAAACTGCTTCAGCGTTGTGAGCGGGTTTTCCCCTTCCTGCTTGATGGAATCTCCGTACGTAATCAGCATCACATCGCGCTCATCCACCCAGTCCTTCGTCTGGGGCTTCTGCTTATAGGTATCTATAATATCAAGCGTTTTCCGGTAAAGACGCTCTCCCTTTTCATTTCCATATACGTCATAAAGGTTCTGTTTAATTTGATCGACAGCCGTTTGAGTCATTTTGTCCCCTCCAAAAAATGATGTTAACGCTATCATAAGGGAAATGAGGGATGCTTTCCATGTTACAAAGTCCAATAATACAAACGTTTTCACAGATTAATATTGGTACAAAGAACAAAAGAAAAGCTCAATAAGCTTTTCCTTCAGGTGATTTTATGGAAGGCAAGCGCCATCTGCAGTAATGTCGAATCATTGATATCACGGGGGTCATAACCGGTCACGTCCTTGATTTTTTTCAACCGGTACTGAAGCGTGTTTTTATGAATGTGAAGCACCTCCGAGGTCGCTTTAATCGAACCCTTTTGTTGATAAAATGTCTCCAGGGTATGCTGCCAGTCTGGAATGGACCCGAGGTCTTCAGGTTGCAGCTTTCTTATAATAAAATCCCGTCGTACGGATTCGGGCACATCATACATGAGCGACTCCACACCCAAATCTTCATAAAAATAAAGCGGTTGATGGTGATCAGAGGCATAGCGGAGCGCACGGTCGGCCTCTTCCACCGACTTCCACATAGCACCGGGGTTCCGGCACACACTGCCGACACCGGCAGAGCTCTCCTGCTCATACGTCTTCACCAGTGCCTCCTGAATTTCCCGTACCCGTGCGCTTACTCTTTCTTTTTGATAGAGCGGATCTTTATGTTCGTTCACAGACAGCAGAATCAAATAGCGGGAACTGCCATCCGGAATCAACACGTGTTCATTGTAGTCTGGGAAGTGGCGGTGGATCAGTTTCTCCACGTTTCTCCGGTACCGCTGCATCTGCACTTCATCATTGACATCTCCGAGCGGTGATCCCAATTTGTCATACCAGTAATCCTGAAAACCGCTGAGCTCCAGCAGCACAGCCACCCGGGGTTTATAAATGTTGATGCCGAACATCCATCCCCTTGTCGCAAACAGCTTTTCATCTTGATACTGATTCCGGATCCACTCGTTCACAAACGTTTCCCTGGCCTGTGTCTCAAGCTCCACCTGTTCATCCAGGTACGCTTCCTTAATGAGGATTTCCGTCATTTTCTGAAGCAGTGCGCCCTGCTGGCTCAATTCCTCCGGTTCACCGGTGATCCCAATCACCCCGACGATCTGTTCATGCAGCCGGACAGGAAGGTTGATGCCGGCTTTTGCTCCTTCATAGGTTTCTTCCGAGGATATGATTAACGTGCGCCCGGTCTCCAGCACTTTGGCTGCGCCCTCGTGAAAATCACCGATCCGCTTTTTATCAAGACTGGCGATGATTTTCGCCTTTTCATCCATGAAGTTGATATTTTTGTTCATGATCGGTTCCGTTTCCTGAACAATCGATTGAGCTACCTCTCTTGGGATGAGCATGCCTATTCCCCTCTCCGCCGTACTTCTTGTTATCCATCCTAGCACAGATTTCAGGAAGGAGATGGTCATATTTCCCTCTTCCCGCCTATATAGTGGTTTTACAATACCCTGGGAGGAATGGTGGAATGACAGAAAATCAAAAACCGGTATTCTATAGAAGGAAGATGTTCTGGATCAACACCGCTGCTGCTTTGGTTCTAATCCTAACTGCTTTTATGATTGGATCCTACATGAGTACCACTTCATTACATGGAGAAAAGCTGAAGTACGAAGAAATACAGGCAGAAGTAGAAAAAGTTGAAAAAAGACTCACGCAGAAACAAAGCGAAGGGAAGGATTTAGACAAGGACCTTGAACGCCTCCATGAGAAAAAAGAGGAAACAAATGAACAGCTGAAAGCCCTGGATAAGGAGAGAAGTGAAGCCGAAGCTTTGGTGGCGGAAAAAGATACCCTCCAGGCAGATATCAAAAAGCTGGAAGAGTCGAAGAAATCCAAGGACAGTGAATTGGATAAGGTATTAAAGGAAATAGATACGAAAAAGGAAGAGCTCGCCACCGTTACTGGTAAAATCATCGAGTTGAAGGAAGAACCGAAAACACTCTCCGCCGGATTTTTCACCGTTGGAAAAGACATTCCTGCCGCCCGCTACAAAGTAACCCCGAATGGGAACGGCAATTTCTTTGTGAATGGAGGAGCTAAAGTGAACGTTATGATTGGAAGTGGAAGCTTCTATGAAAGCGAATATGTCTTCGAGGCGGTGGAAGGCGACGAAATCGAACTGACCACATCTGCGCATTTTACACCCGTTCAATAGTTTTCCCTCCTGCTTCCATTTATAATAGGAAGCAGGGAGGGTATCTCCTCCCTTCCCCTCCAAGACTCCACACAAATTTGTCCAACTTTTGAACAGGAAAACGCTTTATTAAACATGGAACATGTTAATTGTGAATTATTTCACAAAACCCATTGATTTCGCATTGGAAATATTGCACAATATAAATGTGAAATGATTCACAATAACTTGTTCACTATCCTTAGGGAGGAATTCATATGCCAAAACGAAATGTAAACCGTGTCGCTTTAATTGGAGCAGGATCCGTTGGAAGCAGCTACGCTTTTGCGATGTTGAACCAGGCGGTAGCCGAAGAATTCGTGATCATTGATTTGAACGAAAACAAAGCCATGGGCGATGCAATGGATTTGAACCACGGAAAAGTGTTTGCCCCGAATCCTACGAAAACTTGGTATGGGACGTATGAAGACTGCCGCGATGCTGATATCGTCTGCATCTGTGCCGGCGCCAACCAGAAGCCGGGCGAAACCCGTCTCGATCTCGTCAAAAAGAACCTGGTCATCTTCAAATCCATCGTGGACGACGTAATGGCTAACGGATTTGACGGCATCTTCCTTGTGGCCACCAACCCGGTCGATGTGCTCACCTATGCCACATGGAAATTCAGCGGCCTCCCTAAAGAACGAGTCATTGGAAGTGGAACGATCCTGGATTCCGGCCGGTTCCGCTACCTGCTTGGAGAGTACTTCGACGTTTCTCCATCCAGCGTACACGCAAGCATCATCGGGGAGCACGGCGATACAGAGCTTCCTGTATGGAGCCATGCGACCATCGGCGGTGTTCCAGTCCTTGAATTAATTGAACGTCACGACCACTATACAAAAGAAGATCTCGACGAAATCTTCGTGAATGTCCGCGATGCGGCCTATCAGATCATTGAGAAAAAAGGAGCCACCTACTACGGTATTGCTATGGGTCTGACCCGAATCACAAAGGCGATTCTCTATAATGAAAACAGCATCATGACCGTCAGCGCCTATTTGAACGGAGAGTACAACGTGGATGATGTGTATATCGGTGTCCCAGCTGTCCTGAACCGCACAGGCATCCGCAATGTCATGGAGATCAACCTGAACGAAGAAGAACAGAGGAAGCTGAATCACAGTGCCACCGTATTGAAAGATATTCTAAGCGAGCAATTTGATGTGAAACAGACGAACTAAACTGCTTTTGAAAAGAGATGATCTGTCATGTGGTTACAACAGTACGATCCTTTTGGTAATCTGGGCGTGAGCGCGCTTTTAGCCGCTCTCCCCATCTTTTTCTTCTTTTTGGCATTAACCCGACTCCGTATGAAAGGGATCCTTGCTGCCTTTCTCACTCTCATCATGAGTCTGGTAATCGCTGTATTCTTGTTTGACATGCCATGGGGCCATGCGCTTGCCGCAGCCCTCCACGGCATAGCCAATGGTCTCTGGCCGATCGGATATATCGTCATTATGGCGGTCTGGTTATATAAAATCGCTGTACATACTGGGAAGTTCACGGTCATCCGCTCCAGTATCGCGAACATCTCCCAGGATCAGCGTCTCCAGCTGCTGCTGATCGGCTTCAGCTTCAACGCTTTTCTTGAAGGGGCTGCCGGCTTCGGTGTACCGATTGCCATCAGTGCCGCCCTGCTTGTGGAACTTGGCTTCCGCCCGCTGAAGGCTGCTGCGTTATGCTTGATTGCCAATGCCGCTTCCGGTGCGTTCGGAGCGATTGGGATCCCTGTCATCGTCGGGGCTCAGATGGGAAACCTGGAAACGATGGACTTGTCACGCACCCTCGCCTACCTGCTTCCTGTCATCTCCTTTGCCATTCCGTTTCTGCTCGTCTTTTTGCTGAACGGATGGAAAGGTGTGAAGGAAACGCTGCCTGCCCTGTTAGTCGTCAGTGGGATTTATACAGGCACCCAGTTGTTTACGATTCTTTTTCTCGGACCTGAACTTGCCAACATCCTTGCCGCCCTCTTAAGCATGGCTGGTCTTGCGCTGTTCTTAAGAAAGTGGCAGCCAAAAACGATTCACAGAGAAGCGGATGCTCCCGCTGTGCAGACCGGCGAAACGTACAGCCTGAAGGAAATCATCAAAGCATGGTCTCCGTTCTACATCTTGACGGCTGTCATTACGATCTGGAGCCTGCCTGCTTTTAAAGCCTTGTTCAACGAAGGGGGTCTGCTTGCTGGTACGACCCGCCTGGTATCGATTCCATATCTGCACCAGCAGATTCAGAAGGCCCCGCCGATTGCGCCGGAAACAACTGCGCTTGATGCTATTTTTAAACTTGATTTTATTTCTGCGACCGGCACAGCAATTCTGGTGGCTGTTCTTCTGACTGGATGGTTCAGCTCTGCGATCACCCTTCCGGAAGGGATGAAGAACTTAAAGATGACGATCCAGGAATTATGGATTCCCATCCTGACGATCTGCTTTGTCATGGGCTTTGCCAACTTATCCAATTTTGCCGGGCTGAGCTCCACCATCGGACTCGCCTTAGCTAAAACCGGCAGCCTGTTTCCCTTCGTCATCCCTGTGCTCGGCTGGATCGGCGTTTTCATTACAGGTTCTGTTGTCAGCAACAATGCCTTGTTCGGTCACTTACAGGCGGTCACGGCTGATCAAATCACCGCGAACCCGGCCCTGCTACTGGCTTCCAATACGGCAGGCGGCGTGATGGCCAAGCTGATCTCTCCGCAGTCCATTGCGATTGCGACAGCAGCAGTTAAACAGACCGGCCAGGAGTCCACGTTATTCAAAATGACGCTGAAATACAGCTTCATTCTGCTGATGTTGGTCTGTGTAACGACTTATGTTTTATCCCTCGGTGTATAAAAAAAAAAACCCCGCTCTTCTTTAAGAAAGCGGGGATTTTCTTATGACTTTTCATTTCTTTCATGCAGATGTTCAAGAGCCTTCACGAGCGACGCCTTGAACTGCTTCAGTTCTGCTTCATCCATAGCGAGGTGATCAATGACCTGAAACGGGATGTCCCTGGCATCCTTTTCAGCGTTTCTCCCCTGCTCGGTCAACGTTACGATGACGCGGCGCTCATCCTCCGGCGACCGCTTCCGTTCAAGCAGTCCCGATGTTTCCATCCGCTTCAGCATCGGTGTAAGCGTTCCGGAATCCAGATACAGCCGCCGGCCAAGCTCGTTGACCGTGATCCCGTCCTCCTCCCATAACACAAGCAGCACCAAATACTGCGGGTAGGTGACATCCAGCTTTTGAAGCAGGGGTTTATACATTTTCGTCATTTCCCGTGCCGCTGCATAAATGGAAAAACAAATCTGGTTTTCCAATTTCAAATGCTCTTCAGCCATATCGATCTCTCCTTTATATCTTCAGTGTAGCGAATCCATCCATTTGTCTCAACAAAACCAGTTTTGAGCATCGCTGGTTGACAAGCTGCTCTCTTTGCTATAAATTAAATTGTGCACAACTTAATTATACACAATTTAAATGAGGAGTGAAGAAAAATGGAAAAAGCTTTATATACAGCAGCAGCAACAGCACAGGGAGGACGTCAAGGTACGGTAACGTCCAGCGATGGTACACTGAACCTTGATCTATCCATGCCGAAAGCTCTTGGCGGGTCAGGAAAAGAAGGGGCGACAAACCCGGAACAGCTTTTCGCAGCCGGTTACTCTGCATGCTTTGACAGTGCTCTTCAACTCGTGGCCTCTCAGTCGAAGAAAAAAATTACATCTGCAATTACAGCCAACGTAAGCATCGGTAAAGAAGGCGAAGGTTTTGGTCTTGCTGTTGAACTTGCGGTGGAAGTCGAAGGCGTTTCCCAGGAAGAAGCAGAAGAGCTTGTTGAAAAAGCCCACCAGGTCTGCCCGTACTCCCGCGCGACACGCAACAACATTGAAGTTAAACTGACAACAACTGCAAAATAAAAAAAGAGCTCCTTCTTTGAAGGACCTATCAGCTTGTAGAGAAACTTCTGTTTCTTTACAAGCTTTTTTCTTTCTTACCGCCGGGAGCGTAAGCCCCTTCCCTTTCCGCGGACGAGCGCCCGAGCTTCCTTGTGGTTTGGGTCACATTCCGCTTATTGGTGGGTGCCTGCCGCGGGCACGGCCTCAGCTAACTTGGTCAGGAAAATCAACTTCCCAAGTGGATCTTCGGCTCGCGCTGTTCCCGCAGGCGTCACCACCGAACGCTCATCGTGACAACTTATTTATGCACACGAAAAGAAGCCCCTTAAAAGGGGCCTCTCTATTTCTATTCAAAGGAAAAATCCTCCATAGGCTAAAGCTCCGGCGATCACGAAAGCGGGGTGCACCTTTACCCGCTCCATCAGCACATAGCCGGCCACGATCAGAATGGCCGTCTGCAGCCAGCCGATGCCTTCAAATGATTCCTTGAAAAAGCTCCACGCCATCACACCGAGCAGCACGGCGATAACGGGACGGACATACATCGTCATCCGCTTCACTTTCGGTGAATCCTTATATTTGAACAACAGCCCTAGCAGCATGATCATTAAAATCAAAGACGGGGCCACCGTAGCAAATACAGCAACAAGGGCTCCGGGCACTCCGGCCACTTCATAGCCGATATAACCGGCCATCTTTGTAGCAATCGGACCAGGAAGTGAATTCCCGAGTGCGAGCACTTCACTGAACTCCTGCACATCCATCCACCCATAGTTCTGAACTACTTCATTTTCCACAAGCGGAATCGAAGCCGGCCCCCCGCCGTAACCGAGGATGCCGGGAATGAAGAAGGCGAGAAAAAGCTGCCAGTAAATCATCATGAAGCTCCCGCCTCCTTCGCTTTCTGCTTATCTTTCTTCACAAGGGCAAATACTAACAGGGCTCCGATAATGATTCCCGGGTGGATCGAGAGCACTTCCATCAAGATAACGAGCACGAGCGCAGCGATGACCGTGTTCCACCACCCCATCCCTTTGCCTGCCTTATCTAAAAACTGCCACGTCAACACCGCCAGCATCACGCCAACGACGGGAATGACGGCAGCTGTCATCCCCTGCACCCAGTCGAACTGCTTGATGGATGACAGGGAGGTTAAGAGGATAATAATCAGCAGGATCGTCGGGACAATCGTCGCCAGGACACCGATCAGCATCCCTGTCAGTCCCTTCACCTGATGTCCGATATAGCCGGCCAGCTTCGTAGCAATCGGCCCGGGCAGCGTATTGCCGAGCGCCAGGATATCTCCGAACTCCTCTGCTGTTACCCATTTGTATTTGTCCACGACTTCTTTATGAATCAATGGAATCGACCCCGGGCCCCCGCCATAACCGAGCATACCGACCCGGAAAAAGGCGATAAAAATATCCCAATAGGTTCTCATGATTTAGAACTCCTTCTTCTTAATTACCACCCCGCGGTTACACCATCGGTCCGCGATTCCGTTCCTCCGACGAGGACGCCGCTTTCCGGATCTCTCCATATCATCTGCCCGCGGCCGAAGCTGTTGGGCTCGACCTGAACCGTAATGTCATGGCCTTTATCCACGAGCTGCTGGGCGATATGGGAGGGGAAGGTCTGTTCCACTTCCACCTGCTTATCCTTCAACCACTGCCAGCGCGGCGCATCAAGGGCCGCCTGTGGATTCAATCCGAAATCGATGGTATTCATGACGACCTGCACGTGTCCCTGCGGCTGCATGAAGCCACCCATCACACCGAATGGACCGACGGGGTTGTTGTCTTTTGTTAAAAATCCGGGAATGATCGTATGGTACGTCCGCTTCCCACCTTCAAGAGCATTCACATGGTCAGGATCCATGGAAAAGTTATGCCCGCGGTTCTGCAGGGCGATGCCTGTTCCGGGAACGACCAGCCCTGACCCGAAGCCCATGTAGTTGCTTTGAATGAAGGAAACCATATTTCCATCTCCGTCCGCGGCCGCTAAATAAACCGTCCCGCTCAAAGATGGTTCACCCGCTTCCGGCTGACGTGCTTCTTCTCTGATGAGCTGCCGGCGCTCCTCCCCGTAGGATTCATTCAATAGATCTTCTGCCGTATGCCTCATATAGGAAGGTTCGGTAATATGCTTCTGTCCATCCGCAAAAGCAAGCTTCATCGCTTCCATCTGCTTATGATACGTATCCACCGAATCCTTCGTCGGAAACTCAAAGCCCTTCAAAATATTCAACGCCTGCAGCGCAATCAGCCCCTGGCCGTTCGGGGGGATTTCCCACACATCATAGCCGCGGTAGTTCACGCCGATCGGATCGACCCACTCACAGCGGTGCTGAGCTAAATCTTCCTTCGTTATGTATCCGCCATGCTCCTTTGAAAAAGCAGCGATTTTCTCCGCCAGTTCTCCTTCATAAAAAGAGGCCGCCTTTGTTTTTCCAATCGAGCGCAGTGTTTCCGCATGATCGTGGGAGGACCAGATCTCCCCTGCTTTTGGCGCCCGTCCTTTTGGTGTGAACGTATGGAACCATTCCGAAAATACATCATCCTCCAGTTCCTTTTCAAACGTCTGGACAGCTTTGTTCCAGTATTTCGCAAGGGTCGGTGAAACTGGGAAGCCTTCTTCAGCATACTGTACAGCGGGTGCAAGCACCTCTTCTAATGGAAGCTTTCCAAACGTTTCGCTCAGTTCCGCCCAGGCACTCGGCGCTCCCGGCACAGTGACAGGCACCCATCCGTATTTTGGTATTTCCTCATGACCATCTGCCTTCACCTGATCAATGGAAATCGACTGCGGCGAGCGCCCGCTCGCATTCAGTCCGTGCAGCTTTCCTTTCGTCCAAACAAGTGCAAAGGCATCTCCGCCAATGCCGTTGGAGGTCGGTTCGACAACGGTAAGGCAGGCGGCCGTGGCAATCGCCGCATCAATGGCGTTGCCTCCTTTTTTCATAATGTCGAGGCCCGCCTGCCCCGCCAGCGGCTGGGAGGTCGAGACCATTCCATTTTTGGCGTAGACGGCCTTGCGTGAGACCGGGTAGGGCTGGGCATGGTGGTTCAATGATATCATAATCAAGCACTCTCCTTATTCTCTTGTTCATATTCATTCGGTTTGTTCTGCTTCATACTGCTGATGATCCCGTACGTTAAGGACGCGGCGGCCATCACCAGAAGCACAGCTGAAATCGGTCTGGTAAAGAAGGTTGTCAGATCGGGACTTACGGAAATCGCCTGACGCAGGTTTTCTTCAATCATCGGACCAAGGATGATGCCAAGAATGAACGGGGCCAGAGGAAATAGATTGGCTTTCATCCAATACCCGATCAAACCAAAGGCAAGCAGCACCCACACATCAAACATACGATTGTTCACAGCAAAGCTTCCGAGCACGCAAAGCAGCAGAATCACTGGAATTAACACATGCTGGGGAATGTTATTGATCTTCAAAAATACTTTAATCCCAAGGCTCTGAACAATCAGCATCAGGAACGCCGCCAGGAAGAAGGAAATGAAGATTCCATAGACAAGAACCGGCTGGTTTTCCATCAACAATGGTCCAGGCTGAATGCCGTGAATCAGCAGGGCCCCCAGCATCATCGCCGTTACTGCATCGCCGGGTATCCCGAAGGCAAGCATTGGTACGAAGGACCCTCCAATGGACGAGTTATTCGCAGATTCCGCTGCAATGATCCCTTCTTTCGTCCCTTTTCCAAATTCGTGAGACTTCCTGGAAAACTTCTTCGCGATATCATAGCTTAAGATATTCGCAATACTTCCGCCGGCTGCCGGGAGAATACCTACGAGTGTCCCGATAAAGCTCGACCTTATCACATTCGTTCCGGACGACCACATATCCTTTAAAAGCTTCGGCAGTGGGTAGCTGACGTTGGACGCCTCATTGAACGGAACAGGAGCGGGCGGTCTTTTGATATCACTCATCAGCTGGGAAAAGGCAAACAATCCGATCAGCACCGGAAGGAAATTGAATCCTGACATGAGTTCAGACATTCCGAACGTAAAACGTGGAATTGCGGTCAGCGGATCGGAACCGACCAGGGCGAACAATATACCGAGCATCCCGGAAATCAATCCCTTAATTAAGGAACCATCACTCAAGCTGGCGATGGCACTGATGCCAAACAGCATCAAAGCGAACATTTCCCAAGGACCGAACTCCAGCGCCCATTCTGCTAGAATCGGAGCTGTGAAAATAAGTATGATACCGGAGATGATCGTACCGATGAATGATGACCACAACCCAATGGCCAGCGCTTTTCCAGCTTCTCCGTTTTTCACCATCGGATAACCGTCGAACGTTGTTGCGACGGACGAAGGAGTTCCTGGAATCCCGAACAGGCAGGATGTAATAAGACCTCCAGCGCTTCCCCCCACCTGTACGCCCATCATCAACGCAATTCCATTGACCGGATCCATGCTGAAGCTGAATGGCAGCGTCAAGGCTACCCCCATCGTTATGGTAAAGCCTGGGATGCTTCCCACAATGATCCCGGCAACAACGCCGGCAAGCAGGATGAGGATCGTCTGTATATTCAATATGGATTCGAAACTTAATAAAATACTAT
Organism: Halobacillus litoralis; assembly: GCF_009856355.1. GTDB lineage: Bacteria > Bacillota > Bacilli > Bacillales > Halobacillaceae > Halobacillus > Halobacillus litoralis_B. The sequence goes on from NZ_WMEW01000001.1 coordinate 218,312, forward strand.
CCATTATTCAAACCCCTTTTTAAAAAAGAACTCCTGATGGCAGAAAGACTAGCAGGAACTTTTGGAAGATAAAGCTCAAGACATACGTCACAACGATAGAAATGATCAGCACAAGCCAGAGACGCTTTCTATTGGATGATAGAAGCAGATACAGCGTGAACAGAAACGCAACCGAAGATAAAAAGTACCCGGCTAATGGCATGATGAAGATGTAGGCACCAAACAAAGCGAACGTGTACCACACTTTCTTCCCTTCCGCCCACCGCTCTTTCAAGCTTGTCTTTGGTTCTGTTCGCTGCTGTTTTTCTGATGTTACATACGCATACACACTTTTCACGAGCAAAAGAAGACTCAGAACGGCAAGGATACCAATGATGATATTTGGAAAAAAGTCTCCTTCGGTTTTGCCGAGGCTTCTTTCCGGAATTAATGTGGATCCGTAAAAGGCCAGTCCGCAAAAGGCTAAGAGGATTACAGCATTCATGGCATCTCTTTTAACGGTCATCATGTCAGACGCCTCCTCTTATTCAAGCAGCCCGCTTGTTTCAAGGGACTCTTTCATTTCCACTTCATTTTCTCCCAGGAACTGAACGTATTCTTCTGTATTTTTGTAGGAGACTTCACTTCCGAGCTCTTCCATTCTTTCCTGGAATGACTCACTTTCTGCAACGTTTTGAAGAGCATCACTCAACTTCTCTACAATTGCCTCCGGCGTATCTTTCGGTGCAGCAATACCACGGCTTACTGCAGAGGTAACGTCAATCCCTTGTTCTTTCAATGTTGGCACATCCGGGAATTCATCACTGCGTTCTTCTCCTGTGTACCCAAGCAGTTTCATACGATCATCAGCCATGTATTCCTTACCAGCGGCAATCGATACACTACCGAGGTGCACATCATTGGCAACAATCGCCTTCATCCGTTTGGCAGTCCCTTCATAACCGACAATGTTGAACTGAATATCTGCAGCGGTTTGGATCAATGCCGGCTCAAGCTGGGAAGTAGAACCGATGGAAGCTGCATATGTAATACTTTCAGGATTTCCTTCTGCATCAGCGACGACGTCTTCCATATTGTCCCACGGGTTTTCCGGGTGCGTAGCGACAAGATCATAGGTCGATGTCATAAGCGATACAGGCTGGAAGTCAAAATAACCGAAGTCTGCCTGCCCCATCAATTCGGACATCGCCATGGAATCATGAATCGCAAGAAGCGTATAACCATCCGGCTTGGCATCAAGCGTCTGCTGCGCTCCGATGACACCACTTCCTCCTGAGATATTTTTAACAATGACATCCTGTTCCAGTTCCTTTTCCAACTCCTCAGCGATGACACGGTTAATCGCATCCGTATCTCCTCCGGCATCCCATGGAACAACAATCTGAACCGGCTGTTCCGGATAGCTTTCTCCTTCTGCTTCCGTCGAACCCCCTGCTGAACTACACGCAGATAAAACTAAGCTGCTTCCAAGAATAAGTGCCCCCATCATTTTTTTCATTCCTCATCCTCCTCGGATTTTTAATTTTTCAAATAATTTAGAATTAAATAATATACTAGATAAATCATGTCCCTATGTCAATACAATTCCAAACAAAAATAAAGATAAATCCATGTAATTGCTTACAAAAAGATAAAATTATATGATATTTACTTACACAAAGTAAATGATTGCCTGTTTGTTCCATCTTGGTGGTTTGATATAATGAGGGTGGAAGGAGTTTGCTATGAAAAGTAACGAGTTTGATCAAACGGATCGTATCATTGTCGATGAACTAGTAAGAGACGGTCGGATTTCATATGTGGAATTAGCTGAAAAAGTCGGCATTTCCCGAGTCGCCGTCAAAGATCGTATCAACAGCCTGATCAATAAAGGCGTCATTGAAAACTTTACAGCCGTCATCAATTCTGAGCGGTTCGGTCAAAACATTTCCGCCTTTTTTGAAGTTGATGTCGAGCCAATGAATCTGCAGGCGGTGGCCCAGAATCTGGCAGATAATCCAAGTGTGGCAAGTATCTACCAAATGACCGGCCCAAGCACACTGCACATGCACGTGCTTGTGGAGGATTTCAAGATGCTGGAAGCTTTTATCAATGATGAACTCTACTCCGTAGAAGGAATCACCCGTGTGGACAGTTCAATTATTTTGAAACGATTTAAAAGCAGGAAAGGGTACAAGTTGTAAGCCCACCTGTGGAATAGAAGCATATCCCTCAATCCCTATACCTGCAGACCAAACGGACCTCATACGAAACAGTGACATGGATATGTTTTCGTTCATTGAACTAATGATTTCATTCAACATGAAAAATCCAGTGACCCTTGTCACTGGATTTCCTCTTCTATATCTTCTTAGGACCAACCACTATTTTGACAAGCTCTATCATTTCCCGGGAAATTTCCTACTTTAATTTTCCAAATGCTGTATCATGTCTAATAAAGAGCTTACATAGAAAGGAGAGCGCTGTTTATGGACGGACTTACCATTACGAAGGCGGAAAAAAGCCGGGGTGGTACGACGATTTTTTCCCCATTTGATTTACGTATTGAACCAGGACAGGTCGTGTCTGTTTACGTTCATACAGATCTCCGACACTGGCTGATTAATATTCTTAATGGAGACGAGACGTTATCTGGAGGCTGTATTTCCTTCCATGGCCGCCCTTCTCCTATTCCTTTAGGACTGCTCAGCCTGGATGCCCCTCTTTATGAACGCTTGAAGGTGAAGGAGCTGTTCCGTTTCCATAGGGACCTTTATCACTCCAGCGTTTCCTTGGAATCAGTCATGGATTGGACACGCCTGTCAGACCTTCAGCACCATCAGGTAAAAAAGCTGACCTTCTCCGAGAAAAAACGGGTACAGCTGGGCTGTCTCCTTTTACAGGACCCCCCATTCTTTCTCATGGAGGAACCCGATCAAAATGTAGACCTTGAAACGAAACAGATTTTGATGAAGATCTTACAACGACTGAAAGAAGAAGGTAAAACCGTGATGATCTTGACCAGTAACCTGGAGAGCGCCATTATGATGGGCGATCACACCCACCGTCTCCATCAGGATGGTATACATAAAGTGGAAAAAGAGCCCGAAGAGTCCGCTGAGCCTGAAACAGATGGTGCATCCGTCACCTTCTATAAAATCCCTACTAAAGTGCAGGAAAACATGATTTTATTTGCCCCGCCTGAAGTCGATTACATCGAAAGCATTCAGGGGCAGTCATATGTCCATATCCGTGGGGAAGCCTTCCAGGGAATGTTCACGCTGAACGATCTGGAAGCCAGATTGAAGCTGTTCGGATTCTTCCGCTGCCACCGGTCTTATATCGTGAACCTTCAGAAGGTCCGAAAAGTCATCACGTGGACCAAAAACAGCTACAGCCTCCAGCTCGATAACGCAGAAAAGACCGAAGTCCCGCTTTCCAAAGGTAAAATGGCTGAACTAAAGGAACTGCTGGGCCTCAAATAGCTCCGTTCAGCCGGCAGCTGACTCCGTTTACGCAAAAACAGCTGTGCGCTTCGTTGATCTCCCGTAATCTGAAGGAGAACGAAACGAAACGGGGGAATGAAAATGGATCACATTATTGAAGTCAATCATGTTCAAAAAACATTCGGAAAAGAACAGGCCTTGAGGGATTTAACTTTCGGAGTAAAAAAGGGAGACATTTTTGGGTTTCTCGGACCAAGCGGAGCTGGAAAAACGACAACCATTGAGATTCTGACCGGCCAGCAGGTCCCGACTTCCGGCGAAGCCCGTGTTTTTGGCGTACCTTCCAAAGATATGCACCATTCCCATTATTTGAAGCGGATCGGTGTGATGTCGGATTCGAGCGGTTTATACGAGCGCTTATCGATTCGTGACAACCTCCTTCTTTTCTGCGAATTGTACGATCAGCCTTCTAAACAAGTCGAAGAGGTCCTTGAAATCGTTCATCTGACAGCAGAAAAAAGTAAGCGGGTATCGAAGCTGTCCAAAGGGATGAAGCAGCGCACGATGCTCGCCCGCGCTCTTCTGCATCAGCCCGATCTTCTTTTTCTCGATGAGCCGACAGGAGCTCTTGATCCGGCCAACGCTCAGCACATTCATCACGGTCTACGGACTTTAAATGAGCGGGGGACGACCATTTTCTTAACGACGCACGATATGAATGAAGCGGAAACGCTCTGCAGCACCGTCGCATTTCTGGATAAAGGAAGTATCCAACTGCTCGACTGCCCGAAAAAGCTTAGAAAGCAGTTCGGTGACGGACATCTGATGGTGGGACTGACAGACGGCCGGGAAATCATGCTTCCGAACGAGCCCGCAAGCGCAGAGGAAATCTACCAATGGATGAAGAACAGCGAAGTGGAAACGATTGAGATGAATACACCAACCCTCGGCGATATTTTCGTAGAGGTCACAGGGAGGAATCTTGTATGACATTTTCAATGAAACGGATTTATGCGATTTTCCAAAAAGATTTGAAGGAATTATACCGGAACCTCTTTGTATCCTCCACGATCATTCTTCCGATTATGATGGCTTTCATGATGAGTCAGGCGGAAAGTGTCACAACAGCCAGCGTCACCTTAGTGATTACGCTGAGCTTTGCGGCTGTCGGGACCTTTGTCCAGTCTGCGATGATTGCGGAAGAGAAAGAGAAGAATACACTAAGAAGTTTAATGATGTCGCCCGCTTCCACCTTGGATATTCTAGCCGGAAAAAGCCTCGTCACGTTTGTCATGACGCTTGCCACACTGATTGTCAGCTTGTTGATCGTCGGCTATTCCATTCAAGAACCTGTGTGGATGACCGGCATGCTTCTCCTGCTGCTTGTTTTCTACATTACCCTTGGAACACTGATCGGCCTGCTGACACGTACGTTAATTGAAGCCTCTGTCGTTCTTATGCCGATTTTACTTTTGTTTGGGATGAACGTTACTTTTGAACCGTTGATGGCGAGTTATGAATTCCTTTCGTTTCTTGAGTACCTTCCAAACTATCAAATCCAGCTGTTTATTGAGGACCTCGGTCAGCGTATCTCATGGGTACCGGCCGGCATTATTGCGATTTGGACGGTGGTTACACTTATGGTAACGGTCGGTGTATATAAAAGGACATTCACAAGCTAGCAAAAACCTCCCTATTAGATAAGAAGAAAACAGGCGGATGGAACGCTGAAGTTGTTCCATCCGCCAGTCTATCTATTTTTCTATACCTTCCTGTGAAACTGAAGGATCATTCCCATCGACTTCACGAACTGAAGGGAATCCTTCGCTTTTCTGAAGAAAAGTCATTGGAACCGAGGACCATATCGTAATAGCCGGTCTAGAGAATGTTGATTATCCAGAAGATGCCCTCTACTTAAAAGGTGTTATCCGCATGGACAAAGATGTAGTATTCGGCTTCAATCTTTATCATGCCTTAGATGAACGTGCCGGCTTTCCCCTGCAATCATTACCCTTATGCAAAACACGGCTTCCTCCACAGTTTCTGATTCAAAATGCAGTGGATTTTCCAAATTAATAATAGAAAAAAATACCATAATCGTTCTTAATTAAGAAGGTTTTCGCAATTAAATGAAGAATAAAATGTATAACATAGATGGGGAGTGAATATTATAGTGAACATCATTAAGAATACAATAAAAAAAATCATAGACAAAATGAACAAATATATTACAAATGACTACATATTATCTGGGTTTACTATACTTGTGTTAGTTTTCATTTTATTTTTAATACTAAATGTATTTCTTTTCAATATTAATCTAAAAAGTAATTCAAATGTTATGGTTAATGAAGTTGGGACTTCGTTGGTGGGCTTAATTGCTTTTTTCGCTGCATTTAAAGCATACCATACACAAAAAAGTCAATTAGAAGATAACAGAAAGCAAGACAGCAAACTACGCGTAGAAACACAATTTTTCCATTTAATATCTCTACATAACGGTATTGTCGATAGTTTAAAAGTCAATTATTTAGGCGAAACGTATGAAGGAAGAGATTATTTTAAATGTATATTTGAACAGAAGTTAACTAGTTATTACAATGAATTTTCCGATGAATATGATAATAGCGTTAGATTTATAGCAATGTTTAATAAAATACAAAAAGAAGAGGATCAACTTTACTATTATTTCAGAAATTTATATCAAGTATTCAAATGCATACATAAACAAAGAAGCTCTAATGTCATTACAGAAGATGAGCAAAATGAATATATTGAATATATTGATGCTCAATTATCAAAAAGAGAAAGACATCTATTGTACTTCAACGTACATTTTTTCAATGAACATAATAAACAAAAGGAGAACACTTTCAAGGAAATATTAAGTGATTTCAATTTTTTTGAGAAACATAATTTTAGTGGAGAAAAAATCGAACAAGAGTTTATTGAAGAAACTAAAAAAAAAACGAGAAATATGTAAAGAACACTACATATTTTAGGTCATCTTTAAAATTAGAATTAAAGGAAATTAATAAAATTATAGACTTAGCGATAGTCAATAATAAAAAATTTGAAATATCAACAGCAATTTGTTATCTAAGATTTAGTTTCCCTCCTAATATTCTAGCTTTCATGAATGAAGAGGATGCTCTCAAAAAGTGGTTAAATAAACAAGTGCATCAAAGACTCATAGAAAACTTACAAGATGTTGACACTGTAATTCACATTAAACAAAATGATTATGCATTATTAATCGTCGACATTACTGAGACTGAACTCAAAGAAATATTAGATCAGTTAATAGAACATCTAACTTCACCTTTCTTATACTATTCTCAAGAGATTATCCTTTCATTTTCTGTTGGAAGTTGCATGTTACCCAATAAATCAAATGAACAGATAAATCCCTTATATAAAGCAAAGTCCGCCATGTACAAAGCAGAAAATAAAAAATCAAGAAAGTTCTCCATCCATATAGCACACAAAGAAGAGCAACTACATGAAACTTCTATAATTGAGAAAGACCTTTCATCTGCATTAGAAAAAAATGAATTTTGTTTACACTACCAGCCTCAATACCACATTCAAGCAAAAACTATTAAAGGAGTTGAAACCCTCCTTAGATGGAACCACCCTCAACTTGGACAAGTACCACCTAGTAAATTTATTGACCTTGCAGAAGAACAAGGTTTAATGTATGAAATACTTTTATGGATGATTAAAGAGGTCTGTCACAAATTTTCAAAAGAGAAAGAATTAATAATCTCAATAAACTTATCCTATAACCAATTACTAGAAAAATCATTCATCTTAGATGTCGAGAATATCATTAATAATTCCCAAATGGATCCTCAAAATATTTGTTTCGAATTGACTGAGAGTATCAACATCTATAAGAGATCTGAGGTTAGAAAAATTTTACATTATTTAACACAGCAAAAATATAATATATCAATAGATGACTTTGGAAATGGATACTTTTCTTTCTTAGATTTTATTGATCTTCCAATAAATACCGTTAAATTTGACAGAGTATTTTCTTCTATAATTGCCAGCAATTCAAAATTAAGGGAAATAGCACCTGATCTGATCAATATTGCTCATAAGGCAGAACTGGAAGTTGTTGTTGAAGGAATAGAGAGTATAGAAGAGTATCGTCTTTGGGAAAAGTTCCAAGGAGATTTCGCACAAGGGTATTACATTAGCAAGCCCCTGCCATACGAAAGTTTATTTAGCACCATAATCGAATTAAATAAGCAATTAAACTAATGTGATTTTTTTATATCATAATTGTAATCCCCCAGTTTTTTGAAACCACCGTGTTATCCCACTCTAGGTTGAACTTTGTCTTAACTAGCTCCTTCCTGACTTGTTATCAAGCCAGGAAGGAGAAATTTATACACTCACCAACCAAACGGACTACCAATTTCCCCGAGCATCCGGTCAACCATACTCATCATCACAATCAAAAAGAAAACTGCCATCGCCACATTCGTCATTATGACGCCGTAAAACACATCCAGACCTTTAGCTGTTCCACCCGATTGAATCGAAAATAAAAGAGCTGTACTTGCCGTTATATATAAAGCGATACTCACAAAAAAGAAAAACGTCCCGACGGTATTCATAGATAGCAGCATGAATAGATTGGCGGCTAGAAGTCCGGTCACAGGAAGGATGGCGAGCGATCCATATTTCGCAAGGACGCTCATGTAAGTGATTTCCACCCGCATCCATTTCCCTACGCCGAGGTTGACTGCGATAAACACCGCTAAAAAGAGCAGTTGATAAAGGAAAGGCTGAAGGACGAGCACACCAAAGAATACATCCGGTACAGACTCCCCGAACGCCCACAGGCCGCGCGCCGCGTTTCTGGCCGCTAAATAAGAAAAGAACGGCATGAGAAAAGCGAGCAGCAGCAGAGCAATCAGACCATTGGTCCGCTGGGAAGCATCCGCCCGCTGACTGGCCCGAAACGGTTCCTGCAGCGCTTGGAGGGCAAAACGGTAAAACTGACGGCCTGTTTGTTTAGCCGTTTCTGTATAATCCTTCTGCGGAGGTAATGCGGCCGCTTCCACCGTCGATGCCGACGCATGCTCCGCAAGAACAGAGGCCCCGCATTTTCCGCAGAATTTACTGTCTTCATTCAATGGATTTCCGCATGTCGCACAATGCATAATATCCCATCCCCTTCATTAGAAGTCACCCGTCTGAACGGTTGGTCTCATTGATGGCTACCTCTTCGATTTTCCAGCTGTCCCCGTCTTTGATGACGGTATAATCCTTCGTCCGCTCGTAATGCGTTTTTTCTCCTTCTGAGTCGGTAAAGATGAACGCTTCATCCGTCGTCACCACATAGCCATCCACTCCATACGCAGTAGATTTCACAATGTTATTCTCCGTGAACGCATAGGTGAAGCCTTTGCCGGAGATCCCGTCCAAATAGTCCTTAAACTCAGCGGACGCCTGACTGCCATCCTCGAGGAAAGGAGCAATCATCGAGAAGTCCTCCGCATTCAACGCTTCTTCATAGACCTCCCGGAAATCGAGAACATGGGCCTCAGCCGCTTCGGAGTCATCCGATTCCGGTACGTATTCAAAGACCGATTCCTCCGGTTCCTCCAGTTCTTCCTCAAAATAAAAACTCAGCTCACCCCAGTAGTCGCCATCCTCCGTACGGATCTGTCCGGACTTGACCACCTCTTTCTTATCGTTTGTCCATTCCGCATGAAGGACCAGCTTGTTTCCGTCCGGCACAGGCCCGATGACTCCAAGCTCATCCAGTGACTTCTTCGTACTCTTTCCATTTACAAAAAGAATCGCTTCCGGCTGGTTGGTATCGACATCATACGTAGTCCCTGCAAAATATAGTTCCATATAGTAATCCGATTCTTCCGCCAGCACCTGGTATTCCCACGTGTCTTTGAACTTTCCATATACGTTCGATGCCTCTCCCTCAACTTTATACACACCAGGGTAGGCTTTGGCATTAACTTCGTCCTCGGCAGCATTCTCCACGGTGATTTTTTCCTTGCCGACTGTAAAGGAAGCATCATCCATGTTCGTTAAGAATCTGATCTCCGTCGGAACCGCTTCAATTTCATACGTCTTGTACATCCCAGGGATTACGGCTGTTTTTTTGACAGACAAAAGCGGGCTGCCGTATTCATCGCGGATGATGGTATCGAACCGCTGTTGTCCGCTGACGGCATCCAGCATCTGTTCACGGATGGTCTCCCAGTCGTTCTCCTTCATGTACTGCAGGTATTCCTTCTCATTCAGCCATGCTTTTTTATCAAGAGACAGTTCACTTACAAAAGCTCCCGCATCATTATTCGTGACCGCACGATCCATTGCCCGGATCTTCGTCGTCGGATCAAGCATCGATGACAAAATCAAATGAGCGGTCAGCAGAACAACCAAAACCGCCCCTATCGAGATCAGCGTGATTTTCTTTTTCCGCGGCATCGGTGGTCTTGGCGCTTTTGCTCCCGACCGGGTCAGCGGAGCATCCTTAGGTGCACCACATTCGGTACAGAAGGTTTCTTCCCCGCCCATCTCATGACCGCAGTGTTTACATACTTCCATCCAGCGACCTCCCTCGCACTTGAAGGTGTTTCCCCGCCTGCTATGTACCTTCCTCCCTTCACCTGATTTAGTTCCATATAATGGGGAGTAATTAACTATACTCAAACGACCGGGGGTGTATGACTGTCCCTTTTTCCATAAAAAAGAAGAGGACACCCCTCCATGGGACGCCCTCTTCTTCCTATTCCTCTATTTACTTTGTAAACTTCACGCATACCGGCTCGGGTACGAATACATCGGATTGAACAAGCGTCAGCCTGCCGGTTGATTTGTCCCGCTCGAACAACGTCATTGTATTGGACTTCTGGTTCGTCGCGATCAAGAACTCCTCGGAAGGGTCCATCACGAAATCACGCGGCCAGTTCCCTTCTGTCGATGTCCACTCTACAAAAGTAAGTCTGCCTGTATCCTGATCGACGTCGTAAACGGCAATGGAATTGTGCCCACGGTTACCGACATAAACAAACTGTCCATCCGAAGAAATATGAATGGCACTGCCGTCATTGGTTTGGTCAAAGTCCTTAGGGATCGCCGCAATGGCCTGCTGCTCGGTGAATCTGCCATCCTTCTCATCGTAATGAAGCACAAGCACTTCTGAGCTGAGCTCCGTCATCACGTAGGCATACTTTTTGTTCGGATGGAAGGTGATGTGGCGAGGGCCGGAACCCGGTTTCGTGTTGAACACCTGTACCTGGCTCAACTCGCCATTGGCTACGGCGTAAGTGATAACACGATCGCTGCCAAGGTCAATCGCTATCACGTATTTTTCATCAGGGGTAAAGCCTGCATAGTGCATGTGCGGCTTTTCCTGACGCTCATGAGGGCCCGTTCCTTCATGTTCCACGATCGAAACCGCAGGATTCAGGGATCCATCTTCATTCGTCAGGTAGGAGACCACTTCTTTTGTATGGTAGTTAGCCGTCACAACATTGTTGTTTAAATGATCCACACTCACGTGGCACGGCGGAGAGCCCGCAGCTGTCTGAACGTTCAATTTCGTAAGTTCTCCTGTTTCTTCATTGATGGAAAAGGACGTGACGCCGCCGCTTTCCCCGTCTTTGGAAACCGCATAAAGATTCTTTTGATCATCGCTCACGGTGACGTAGGTAGGGTTCTGCAGTTCTGCAGCCAGTTGAACGTCTTTCAGCTCCTTAGCGTCTGTATCCAGGGTGAACTGATAGACGCCTTTACTTTCCTGTTTGGTGTACGTACCGATGTAACCAACGTATTCCGGCATAGTAAAACTCCTTTACTGAGGTGATAGAAATAAATTTCCGAATTAATTATCTCATAAACTCCCGCAGTCCTAAATCAATACCATCTTTCATAAGTCATAGTACCTGGTTCACATTTATAAAAACACTCCTTTACGCAACTGTATGTAGCGCACAATCAGCTGCTGCATTTACTTTATCCATCCAACCAGATAAGCTTTATGTAAATCCCTATTTTAAAGGAGTTTTCCCCTGTGAATGAAGCCCAGCAAACGGTATTGTCATTATTCAAACAAAAGCAGACTGACTATGACGAACACATGGAGGCCATCAAGCATATTTGGAGGGAATACGGCCGGAGAAAACAGCCTGATATCCAGGATCCTGCCGGTTTCGCTGCAGGGCTTGAGTACCTCGCTTCAAAAACGTTCCTTGGACCCAAAATTTCGCAAAAGGCTTGTGCAGACAAGTATGGCGTCACCTCCCACAAAGTGTCCCAGGCGTACCGCAGGCTCAGTGATACGGCAGGAGATATCATATCTTCCTACTGGAGGGCGGCCGTTGATGGAAGGTTCCAGACACCGCCCCAGAACTCTAAGCTGTTGGATGAACTGGTGGATCAAGTTCTCCACATGCAGACCTGTCCCGGCAATTTCAGCACGGAACTGACCATGGACCAGCGTTTTATGCTCGGGGACCTCTTTTCCAGTTTTTACGGGGCGTCCTTTCAAGAGAAAATCGAATTATGCGTAGAATTGTTTGCGATCCACCCGTACCATCCAGACCTTTACATCATTCTCGCAGAATTCTCCCCGTATAATCACAGAAAGAAAAAGATACTGACAAAAGCCATGATCAATGGAGAAAACGCGATGGATCCTTTTATCATGAAAGATTTAACAGGAGAACTCTGGATGGAGGTTGATGCCCGTCCGTATTTACGTGCAAAAGCGGCGTATGCCGAACAGTTGATCCGTGAGTACGACTTTGACGGGGGGATCCTTCATTACCGCGAACTGCTGCGGTTGAATGAGGGGGACAACCAAGGAATCCGGTATAAGCTGCTTCCGCTGTATTTAGAACATGGATACTATACAGAAGCCAGGGCTTTACTGGATACCCTACAGGAATCCGATACCTTTCTCCTTTTTTATAAAGCCATTCTTGCTTATTTAACAGAAGGGCTGACAAGGAGAACAAAAACTCTCCTTCAAAAAGCCGATCATCACAATCCCTATGTGAAGGATTTCGTTCTTCATCCAAAGAAACGCCCGAAAGATCTGCCCGACTATTATGGGGTAAGGGACGAATCGGAAGCCGCCGTCGTTGCCGCCGATACGCTCTGGGTATGGAACCAGCATAAATCCTTTACCCAGGCCTTTCTCGACCTTCAGTAAATCAAAGACCCTCCACCCACTATCATGGATGGAGGCTCTTTTTGGTGGCACGAATCGGATTTCCGGCATTCAGCGTGAATATCATATAGACAGGATAAAATTACAAATTCAAAAGGTATAAAGTCTTAAATGATCCCTTTCGTCATAAAATGAATCGTTCATTAAACGAAAGGGTGAGAGCATGTCTGATTTCTGTACAAACTGTGGAATGAAATTAAAAGCAGACACTCATTTTTGTGAGAATTGTGGTCAAAAGTTCAGTTCATCCATCCCACCTGTATCTGAGTTACCAAAAGAAAACCATTCCAAAAGAAAAAAGTCGGCCTTATTTTTTTGCCTGGCCGGATTCCTTCTGATTTTTATTGCCGGTTATTACAGTTGGGACCACTTACGTGCAAAGAACCTTGATCAAGAAGTTTCAGTTAAACCGGAGAAAGGCAGCGTTCTGGAAGTTGAAGAAGAGAGAAATGAAGACGCGCCTCCAGCATCTCAAGAGAGTGAAGCTGAACATACCAGCGAACCGGAAACTACAGATAAATCCGTGGAGAATAAAGAAGACCCTTTGGTTCGTTATGAGGAAGAATTAAATAACCTGGCAGATATCCATCCTTTTCACCTCGGCACATGGACGTTGAACAAGAAAGCGCAAGAGATAGAGTTATCGATTAAAAACCCTGACAGCAACGGTATATTTACTTTATATCAATTGTACGACACAGGCGAATACGATGTGTTAAGAGCCTGGGCTCAAGAAGTTTTTTACATAGCTCAGGAGATAGAAGAAAGCACAGGAAGCAATACATCCATTTCTATTTCGACCACCTGTGATCATCAAGTTCCAGAAACCATGTTTCCATCAGACATGCTTTCCTATTCCGGCTCCTGTGGATACTCCCTTCCTATTCTTTATGGGGATACCAAAGAAAACCTTACTTTACTGTTACACACGAAAGTATTCAAAGAAGAGGAAGAGCTGTTATCGAAAAGCTTTCATGTACCATCCATAGTGAATTCCATTAAAGCTGAATACAGCCACATCAATGAAAACCAGAACCTTTACACTCAAGAAACCGCTGCTCCTGATGTGACAGAGTATATCAATGAAAACCGGGTACGCAGGAAATTAGTTGAACAGAAGTTGGATGGGTCCACCACAGAATCATTTTATACGGATAATGGCGAACTTTTCTTTATCTACACCGAAAAAGATGGGGAGGAGGACCGCTATTACTTCAGTGATGGTCTATTGATACGATGGATCGATCCAAGTGGGAAAACCATTGATGCAGGGAATGAAACCGAAGAATACTTGAAGCTTAATCATTACTGGCAGGAACAACTTATGAAGTGGAGAAAAAATGAATTTTATTGAGAGAATTAAGACATATAAACATAAAGAATCAGCAGTTACTGTAACTGCTGATTCTTTATGTTTATGTATACATCCTGGTATCTATGTATCTAATTAAAATAATACGCTTCCAAAATAAAATCATTTGAGTAACTGCAATACAGCTTGAGGCGCATTGTTCGCCTGGGCCAGCATGGCTTGTGACGTCTGGCTGAGAATAGAGTTTTTGGTTTGATTCATTATTTCTTTTGCCATATCTGCATCACGGATACGGGATTCTGCTGCAGTAAGATTTTCATGATAATTAGAAGCATAATTCTGTTTGAACTGCAGCCTGTTGTGATAACTGCCATATTTACTCCGCTCTGATGAAACTAGAGTCGCAGCGCTGTCCAGACGTTCCAAAGCTTTTTGTATTTCTTCATAAGGATCTACAGCCATATCCTCCACACCCAGCTTTTCTGTCCGGACATCGGAGAGTTGAATACTGAATTGATCGCCGCTGTTTGGGCCGTCCTGTATTTTTATATCATAGGGACCTTCATCGACTATTTCTGTAGGATCTTCAATAGTGGGAGGGACGGATATTCCATAAAAAGTATTTACAGAAAACGTATCATTTCCTGGGACACTTCTTTCTTCCCATTTCAAGGCATAGCCGCTGTCTCCTACCGCTTCATCTGTATCTGTCCAAGCCATAGGTTGAGCTACATCCGAATATTTCCCAACCCTAAATTCATCGGGACGCACTTTAATACCCTCACCTGAAATGATCCCCTGGGCTTTGATATCTTGATAGCCATTGTTGTTATAAACGGTGAAGGAATCCGGCAGGTCAGCTCCGTTGTACACTTCTTCTTCAGTGATGTCTTCATTATTGACTTTAAATGGTGCCCAATCATCATCTCCCAGCATCGTATCGATGTGAAAATAAAATCCAATTTCCTTTTCCCCGCTGCCTAGATTTTTCATTGAATAATCAAATTCAAATTTATCTTCTATAATCTGAGCGGTCTGCGTGACTTCCACATTTTCTACTGTAAAGACCGTTTTATATGCACCAGACTCATGAATGGTTTGCGTGGATACATTTTCCAACCCTAATCGGTGGGCCGTACCATCAATAAGAACGGCCGGGTGAGACGTATTCCCCTCCCCATAGATTAAGATTTTATTATCATCGTCGGA
This sequence comes from Halobacillus litoralis, assembly GCF_009856355.1. Lineage (GTDB taxonomy): Bacteria > Bacillota > Bacilli > Bacillales > Halobacillaceae > Halobacillus > Halobacillus litoralis_B. Next base: position 233,478 of record NZ_WMEW01000001.1, read on the forward strand.
CGTAGATGGATATCCCTCCCCTGTTTTCAATGCCAGTTGTCCTGCTGGATCTACATTCAATGACAATGCATTTTCATAATTGTACGTTGGCTGATTATTATTTGCAGAAGAGTGATGGGGCTTTTGTCCATTTAACAGGTTTATTCCATTAAAGTCTGTGCCATGAGCTATATCATTAATACCTTCTTTTATCTGATCCAGTTCCTTTTGGATTTCCTGCTTATCACTCGTTGTTAAAGTACCATTTCCAGCTTGTATAACTAACTCTCTTGCTCTATGTAGCTGCTGCTGTACTCCCTCCAACCCGCCATCGGCTATTATACTCAGGTTTATTCCATCCTGGATATTATTTTGGGCCTGCTCCAGTCCTCTGATCTGACCTCTCATCTTTTCCGAGATCGATAGTCCAGCTGCATCATCAGAAGCACGATTTATACTGAAACCACTAGATAACTTTTCCATGGAGTTCATTGATTTGTTATTTTTATTCTCTAATTTATTTTGAGCTTGTAAAGCCGCTATATTATGATTAATTCTCACTGACTGCAACACACCTTATGATTTTATATCAGGTATATCGGCTCAATTTCCTTTTCTTTTATATATATGGGATTTTTTTCTACAAAAAGGTTTAATATTACCCATGTCGGTCTTGACTTACTTAATGCCCCGCGTAATTTTTTCACTGTATTTAAAAATTCTGTTCAATGTATTCACGCTCTTCGTCCTCACTCATCAACCCCGTCGCTCTTCCTATCGAACCATTCTGCCAGTCCCAAATGGTATTGTGGACAATTACAGCATTGGAAAAGTCCCCACTGTCCCATGATTCCAATGTCTTCTTATAAAAATCATAATGTTTATAATAGGTTTCGGTCCCCTCAATAGACTTCAATATTCCGAGCATCTGGTCAATCTGATCTGCTGTCATCTGCTGCCTTCCATGCTTTTCTTCCGCCCGTACCTTCTGGTGAGTCATTTCATGCAGCTCCTGCATAAAAAACTGTTCGGAGGGTATTCCATCTTCATCAACCTTTTTTATCGCTTTCTGCTCCTCCGGTTCATTCACTTCCTCCATCTTCTGTTCCTGTTCTTCCGTTAAAGAACCACTGTCTGCCTGAAATCCTGAAACAACTACCCAGGTGATTCCACCGATAATAAGAAGAGATAATGCTCCTAACACATACAATGACCATTTCAGAATGCCTTCCCCCATATGATTTCCCATCTCCTTTATTACTTATTTTCATTTTAGAACTCTAGTGAGTTAACAGATTGTTAACGCCTGCTATTATATGTATAATAAACAGATTTAAAGGACTCATCTGGTTCTCAATAAAATGCAGGAAGCCTTATACCCATTAGACGTTTTAAATAGATGCAAGGACGGTGATTATAATAAGTTTTACAAATTAATTCCTTTCAAATAAAAAAAGAGCCTGGACAGACCAGACTCTTTTCAATTCTTAAGGCAGCTCTTGGATGATATTTCTGACAGCATCAGTTAAATCGCTTTGAGACCAACTCGGAAGTTTTCCGTGTTGGACCGCCAGCTCATGAGAGGCAGGTATATGAACAAAACCAGAAGGAATATGTTGATTATTCATATGAAAATGATAAAGGGCTTGATACATGACATGATTACAAAGGTAAGTGCCAGCGGTATTTGAAACCTCTGCTGGATACCCTTTTGATTGTAAACGTTCAACAAAGTGTTTAATTGGCAGAGTTGAGAACAAACCATCCGGCCCCTCTTCCTGTATAGGTTGTCCCTCTGGTGTGTTCCCTTCATTATCTTTTTCATTACTTTCGTTACAGTTGATGGCAATTCGTTCAGGTGTAACTTTGTATCGCCCTGCAGCTAGGCCAAGTGAGATAACTGCATCCGGTTCTACATCATTAATGTATTCTAGTATTTCATAACCTGACTTATTGTAATCCACAGATAAAATTCGTCCTTCAATATGAAAACCATTTATCTCTTCACCCTTTAAATCTTCTATAATATGATTTGTTGGGTTTATCGGAAAATCAAGGAATGGTTCAAATCCTGTAAGTAAGAGTGTCTTCATTAACTATTTCTCCCTTCGTAAGTAATGGCCTTTCCCTCTCTATTATTTGGAATCTTCCTTTTTGATACTTTGATATAGACTGTTTGTCTGAGATAACATCTAAAATTGACTGATTAAACACTTTCTGTGCCTCTATACATAATTTTAAGTCCTCCCCATACACCGTTTCATCTGCAGCCTCAGATATGATATCAGCACTCACCCACTCTGGAAACCTTGATATAGCAACGTGAGATTCGGAGTCTGGAGAAGTTTCCCATGTAAAAAATAACAAGGACCCCGTTTGTTCTACAGGGAAGAGATCCGGAAGCCACTGATGACCATATTTTTTATACCGGCTCATCCATTCCTCGTTTCTCTCTTCAAATATGGTTCCTTGGACCTTTTCCATCATATGATTTTGGATCTTTTCTAATAGGTGCCTTTGTCTACCATAATTATTCCCAGGTAACTTTCGCCCGATTCCGTAAATTAAAGCGTTTGGGAGCCAATAGGATTTGGGGAAGCGGGGAGGACTGTTATACCCAGCGAAAGGCTGAATCCATTCATGAGCTGGAATTCCATGATTATCAATCACAACATCAGGAGCCCAGCGGTGCATGATATCAGGAACGACACGCGCCTCCCCGAACGGAGTAGACCGATAGCGATGTTCAGCATATTCCAGCCCTACAGCATTATATCTTGCCGCATGATGCTTCCATTCTGGGTTAACCCTTGTCATTTCCTGATGAATTTCATATCCATCAGGATTAGCATTAGGTATGGCTACCACATTAAAATGTTTAACACTTCCACTTTTCGATAATTCATTCATGAGCTCAATGAGGGCCGGCCGGCTGGAGACCTCATTCGCATGGTGGCCAGCTTCTATTAAAATGGTGGGCTTATAGGCAGATAATTTCTTACGTGACAAATAAATTTCATCGGTTTCTGTGTACCATTCATAAACTGGAATCCACTTCCCTTTATATGACTGCTCCGGTATCCATGTATAAGATGAACTATTACTCCTTATTACATGACGACCAGTATCAATTGATACTGGATAAGTTGGTACATTCTCTCTTTTAAGGACACCTTCCATATCTTTGATCAATTCCTGGGGAAGAGGGTCATCATCCTGAAATGTCAGACCAACGACACCCCCTTGGTTATTTGAAGCATCTTTCGTCTGATAGATTTTAATATGGGCTTTAGGTGCAGCCCCTTCCCGGACTTTCATAAAGGGATAAACTCCGCCTGGAGCTTGTTGCCCCCGGCCGTGGACATCGAAGAAGTGAAGCGTGTTAAAGTACAAATCTTCATGTAAAGCCTCCAATGAAGAAATACGCTCGTGTTCAACAAAAAGCTTTTCCTCTGGTTCACTCATTTCAACATTAACTTCAATCCTATCAAATAAAGGCTGTCCTTCATTCGTCTTTAAGTCTATAAGAAAAGAATTCAAAACTTTTGTCTGGTAAAAATGATAAAAGTTCTGGCGGTCGGTTGAAAAAGGTTTCCTTTCGCATACATCCCCTCCAACCATCCAACGTACTTCGTTTGAAACAGGATACACACGCTTCCTATCATCTATATAATTCATAGAACGAATAGGAACGAGAATAGATTTCCCAAAAATCATTTCACCGTTCTCTTTATATACTTCCATGATAACCTGTGGGTCTTGTAAGTTGTTCAGTTCGAAAGTAACAGCCTCTTTATGTAAACCAAGTTTCCCTTCAATCCATTCATCTAAGGGATAAAGCTCTTGAATCCAACGAATAGATAACTCACAACCATCCGCATTCCTTTCTTCCTTGCAGACAAATTTAATGTGACCAATATCCGCGGCTGCTTCTTTCAAAGAATTGATCCAATCTTCCTTTACTATACTGACAATTGGTTTGAATGAAGAATAGACATTCACATTTTCCAAACCGGTGATTTTCTGAATTTCATGCCTGATCTTCCTTCTTTCAGATAATGGTTCGGATAAGAAAACCGTCATTTCATCAGCTGCTTTACAATGATGGTTTCGTACGAGATCTAAACAAATATCCGTTTCTTTTTCGCCTTCCCACTTGAGGTCTGAAACGACATATTCTTCTCGTTTTGGTTCCATGTCCGGCCGCTCCCAAAAAGAAACCATTCCTCCTTCCCTCCAATGCTTCCCATGCAATAAATAGCGAACAGCATGTTGCAAGGACCGGCCTTTCCCTTCCACTTTTATCTGTTCTTCTACTAACTTAATTTCTGCTTTTTCTTTATTTTGATGTTTTACACAAACAAAAGCATCCTGCTCCTGGATGTTGGTTAATGGCAGTTGCAATATTGTCGAGCACATCGCTATTCTAGATGCACCGTAACAGACATCCAGGAATATATCTTGTGACACACTCTTATCAACATGAATAGATAAAGATTGCTTTTGAACAGGATCGGGACCGGAATCACTATAAAAAGCATCATACTCCCAAAGCTCTGTAAGACTTTGAATAGGATATGTTTGATTCTCTCGACTAGCAAATGAAGCAACAGGAGTTCTTTTTCCTTGTTCCACCCACCATTCTCCATTATTAAAATAGATCGCTTTTACAGGTTGTTTTCCCGTATCAGCTGCCGGCCAGTCGCAGGCGAGAAATTGAAGCAGGCCGTTCAGTTCCTGCTCTGACCTATAATAGAAAGATAAACGCTTGGTTTCAGCGTTGAGTTTCAATGCGGTTACTTCCTCATTTACGGCAAAATCAAACTGATAAGCTGCTTTTTCATTTCCGTTTAAGAAGTTAAAAGTCAAAGCCGTGGTTTCAAAGCCGAGACGGGCACAAAAATCAATAAGACCTGAAGGGGTCAACCCTTCAGGTATATGGAAATTGGTGTTGATATGATCTGGAACCCCGTCATAATTTTGATCAGTAATAAGATAACCTGGTTCCCACAGTTTCTTTAAATCATTCATTTCATCACCTACACATCAAGGTTTGGATCAAATTTATCCCTTAACCAATCACCGAATAAATTAAATCCTAATACGGTAATCATGATGGCAATACCAGGAAAGGTAGCGGTCCACCACGCTGAACTAATATAGTTACGACTATCAGATAACATGCCACCCCAGGAAGGAATCGTCGGGTCAACTCCCAAGCCCAAGAAAGTAAGAGAAGCTTCAAGCAGGATGAACTCTGCTATGAACAGCGTTCCCAACACTAAAATTGATGACACAACATTAGGGAAGATGTGCTTTCCTATGATTCTTATATGTGACCCACCAACCGCTTTTGCTGCCTGGATATATTCCAATTCTTTTAGAGACATGACCTGCCCGCGTATCAATCTGGCGAACCCAACCCAATACGTCAGCCCCAGGATGATAACGATCTTCCAAATTCCTGTCCCGAGTACACTCATGATAATGATCGCAAACAATATGAATGGAAAAGCCAGCTGAATATCAGCGAGACGCATTATAAGGTCATCCATCCACTTGCCAACATAACCTGAAATTAAACCGAGGATCGTCCCTACAACCATCGCTAGAAGGACACCAAAAAAGCCAACCATTAAAGAGATTCTTGCTCCATAGATAATCCGGCTGAATAAGTCCCGACCGATTTGGTCAGCTCCTAATAGATGTGCTGTATCCGCTCCTGATATAGAAGGTGGAGCCAGCCTTGAAGTCAGCTGTGCTTCCGTTGGATCGAAAGGAGCTATCCAAGGAGCGAATAATGCACAGGAAACACTGACAATGACGAGAAGGAGCCCGAACATTCCAGATGCATTTTTAAACAAGAACTGACCAAGACGGAACTTTTTCTTCGGTTGCTGGTCTTGCATTTGTTCTTCTTGTTCATAGACTGCAGGTTCCATCAGCTGCTGCCACCTCCCGCTTTAATTCTTGGATCGATCAGACTATAACTGATATCAACGAGTAAGTTAACCAGTACCATAATCATAGCAAGCATGATAACGCCGCCTTGAATAACTGGATAATCCCGCTGATTTATTGCGTCAATAATCATACGGCCTACACCCGGCCATGAAAAAACCTGTTCAATAATAACCGTGCCCCCTAAAAGGGAACCGAACTGAATACCAAGAAATGTAATGGTGGGAATTAAAGCATTACGGAAAGTGTGACGCATGATGACGACCCACTCTTTCAACCCTTTCGACCTGGCTGTTGAAACATACTGCTGAGATAAATTTTCCAGCATGGATGATCGAACTAATCTCGCTAAAATTCCTGATAGAATCATACCAAGTGCGATGGAGGGCAATATCAAATATTCGATGCCTTCATAACCAGAAGCCGGAAGCCATTGAAGGTTCACGGAAAAGATTAAAATCAGCATAATACCAAGCCAGAAGTTTGGAAATGATATACCGATAAGTGAAAAGATCCGACCAGAGAAGTCCACCGCAGTTCCCCTTTTCACTGCTGATAAGATACCTACGGGAAAGGCAATCAGCATAGCAACGAATACTCCGCCGAATGCAAGAAGCAGGGTGGCTCCCATCTTATCAACCACCATCTCAGTCACAGGTAAGCCTGTCCGGAACGACTCACCGAGGTCAAAAGTTGCTAAGTTTTTTAAAAATATTAGATACTGCACTGGTAAAGGTTCGTCCAGTCCAAGATTTTCTCTTACGCTTTCAATGGCCTCCGGAGAAGGTTCACCAGCAGCAAACATGACAGTTACAGGGTCTCCTGTCAGTCGGATACTAAAGAAAATAATGACGGAGATGGCTAAGAGAACTAATACACTATGTAATAAACGCCGAATAATGAACTGTAACACAATGTCCCCTCCTATCAATAAATGATATAGAAGAAGGCAGGAGTCTTCCTGCCTTCTCCTATTTGAACTATTCGACGGTTACTTCTTCTAAACGCATACGATCTTCGTGTGGTGGTTGGAAGTTTTTCACGCGATCATGTACAGCATAGAGGGCGACTTCTGAATAAAGATTCGCCTCAGGAGCCAATTCATGTAGACGCTCAGTCAGTTTCATGAAGATTTCTTCACGTTTTTCCTGATCCACCGTTGTGCGCTCTGCTTCCAAGAGTTCTTCTACTTCTTCATCATAGAAAGATGGGTTCCAGTGTTCTCCTTCGTGGTACATGAGATACGCTGTATTATCAAAGTCCAGCGTCCATCCACCCCATCCTTGACGATACATATGTCCAGCGTCTCCATTTGGAATAAGATCAGAAATCAAGGTGTTGCTATCTACACTTTCAATGTTCGCTTTCAATCCAACTTCTTCGAGATAATAGGATACGACTTGAGTGATTTCTTTAAAGTTTCCATCATTACCAGGTATATAAATATCTACTTCTGTTCCTTCAGCAACACCAGCCTCCTTAAGAAGCTCTTTTGCTTTTTCAGGATCATAAGGATATGGATCAATCTCAGGGTTGTCACCGAAAGAGAGTTCGCTTTGGAATGTGCTGATTTTCTCTCCATACCCTCCAAGAATTTCTTCAATGATGGCGTCTTTGTCAATCGCATAGTTTACGGCTTGTCTTACACGCTTATCATCAAAAGGTTCTTTTTCTGTATTGAAACGCAAAGAATAGACCGTCGGTGTTCCCACTTCTTGAATGGATAGAGATGGGTGATCCTTCAAAGAGTCAACCTGACTAATTTCAACGCGCTTCATAACGTCAATTTCTCCTGTCTGCAGTTCTGCCAGACGTGTAGAAGCTTCTGGAATGAAACGGAAAGTCACTTGATCAAGTTTCGGAACTCCTTCTTGCCAGTAATCTTCGTTCTTTTCCAGCACGGCTTTGCTGTCCTGTTCATAAGAAGTCATCTTAAATGGTCCAGTCCCTACAGGATTCGTATTAAAGTGTTCATCACCATTTTCCTCAATATACTTTGGAGGAACAATAACGGCACCGTAGCCCGCAAGCTTTGTCAAAAGCACTGGATCTTTTTCATTTAAGTTAAAATTGACGGTGTACTCATCCACAACCTCTACCTCATCTATGGATGTATAGTTCGCCTGCTGCGGTCCTTTAGCACCTTCTTCACCCAGAAGGCGGTCGAAGGTGAATTTCACAGCATCTGCGTTGAATGCTTCACCATTATGGAAAGTGACCCCTTCCCGAAGTTTAAACTGAAGTGTTTGGTCGTCTATATATTCCCAGCTCTCAGCAAGCCCCGGTTGAAGTTCCAAATCTAAATTCCGATCCACCAATCCTTCAAAAACGGATGTCGCCACCGTACTCCAATCTAATAAGAAGGTATCGATCGGATCCCAGTTCTGCGGATCCCCAGGAACCCCTACTACCAACTCCCCTTCCCGACCTTCCACTTCTATTTCACTTGCATTTTCAGCACTTGTTTCTTCTGAATTAGAACTGCACGCCGCCATTATCAGCACAACCAATAAAAACAACGCCCCTGATATAGCCTTCTTCATTCACTACTCCCCCATTTCTGTAATTTTTGATTTATATGGATAAGTTTCTGAAAAACCTAACTGCTTCGAAAGTGTCGCACATACTTTCCACATGGATTCTGCATACCTCTCTGCTATTTCTGGAGTTACAGTCGAAACAAACCCAGCCACGCTGATGCCGGCTGCAATCTCTCCAAACCGGTCAAAAATAGGCGTTCCTATAGAAGCAGTCCCTTCTTCAAGCTCAGACTGGCTGTAGCTGTATCCTCGTTCACGGGTTTCTCTGACTTTTTCCATAATGGCTTCATCATCAACCATGGTTTGTGATGCGTACTGCTTTTTCTCTTGGCGTAGAATACGTCTAATTTCTTGGTCAGGCAAAAAAGATAGTAATGTTCTCGGACAGGCTCCTGCATAAAGAGGAGCTCTCCTCCCAATTTTTGTGTAAAGGCGTACAGGCTTATCACTTTCCACTTTTTCAATATAAATGGCTTCATCCTGATCCATAATGATGAGCTGAACAGATTCCCCAAACTTCTGTTGGAGCTTTCTCATATGCGGAAGTGCCAGACCTCGCACTTCCAACCGATTGGAAACCATATGTCCAAGTTCAATTAGACGAGTACCTAACTGGTACATTTCTCCTTCAATCAACACACCATTCTGGTAAATATTGACCCTTTGAATAAATCCCTCATCCTCAAGCGCCTTCATCAAGCGAAATACAGTCGCCTTAGGGAGGTGTGAAGCCTCTGACATTCTATCCAGTCTCCAGTAAGGAGTTTCTTCTGTAAAAAGTCCTAGAAGTTGAAGTGCTTTTGTTAGTGTTTTACTCATCTTACCCGGTCCGTTCTGGCTCTGAAGACTTATCATATAAATGACAAGCGACATGTCGTCCATTTATATCATCCAGTTGAGGCCGAACTTCAGCACAAATATCCATTTTCATTGGGCAGCGGGGATGGAAGGCACAACCTTTCGGAGGGTTGGAAGGACTTGGAACATCACCTTCCAGGATAATATCTTTTTTCTTACGTTTTGGATCCATTATAGGGACAGCGGATAATAAAGCTTCTGCATACGGGTGAAAAGGACGGTCATAAAGTTCATGCTTACCGGCCATTTCCACCATACGCCCTAGATACATCACACCTATGCGATCACAAAAATGTTTAACTACACTCAAGTCATGAGAAATAAAAATGTATGTAAGTCCTAATTCCTTTTGTAAATCACGCAATAAATTTAAGACTTGAGACTGGATGGATACATCTAAGGCTGATACAGGCTCATCAGCAATAATAATACTTGGTTCACAAGCCAATGCTCTGGCAATTCCAATTCTTTGACGCTGCCCCCCGCTAAATTCATGGGGGTGACGATTAATTTGTTCAGGTCTCAATCCTACCTGATTCATAAGTTCAAGTACGCGTTCTCTTCTCGCTTTTTTTCCTTCATATAACCCAAAATTAATGAGAGGCTCTTCAATAATCTCTCCCACTTTCATCCTCGGATTAAGAGAGGCAAAAGGATCCTGAAAAATAATTTGTATTTCCCTGCGTAAATTCTTCATTTCCTGCTTTGATGCTTGCGTAATATCCTGTCCTTTAAAAAGAACTTCCCCATCAGAAGCTTCAATCAGTTGTAGTATCGTTTTACCAGTTGTACTTTTTCCACAGCCTGATTCCCCCACAATTCCAAGTGTTTCCCCTTTGTTTACGTGGAAGGAAACATCGTCAACGGCTTTGACTTGATTTAGCGTCTTCTTACCAAATACCCCTCCTTTTATTGGGAAATATTTTTTAAGATTCTTCACTTCAAGAATGGTATCCTGCGCCAACTTTATTCCTCCCTTCTTGAACGTCTGAAACTTTTTCATCGTACAACCAACAGCGGGTTTTCGATTGTTCATTTACATCCAGCAGCGGAGGCGTTTGATGACAAACTTCAAAGGCATGTTTACAACGGGGAGCAAACCGGCATCCTTTTGGCATTTGCTCAGGAGTTGGAACAGTCCCTTTGATTGAAGATAAGTACTCTTCATCCTTGTCCATATTTGGAACAGATTCGACTAACCCTTTCGTATAAGGGTGTTTAGGTGATTCAAATAATTCTTCTACTGTCGCCTCTTCAACCACTTCTCCTGCATACATCACAATGACCCGGTCACAAGTTTCTGCTACTACACCTAAATCGTGCGTGATCATCACGATTGACATATTCATCTCATCCTGCAAGGACTGCATGAGCCGCAAAATCTGAGCCTGAATGGTTACGTCTAAAGCTGTAGTGGGTTCATCAGCAATCAGTAACCCAGGGTTGCATGATAAAGCCATTGCGATCATCACACGCTGCCTCATCCCACCAGATAACTGGTGAGGATATTCATGAATCACATGCTCAGCGCGGGGGATACCTACCAACTTCAACATATGTAACGCTCGGTCATACGCTTCTTTCTTTGATTTGTTCGTATGGTTACGCACTAATTCAACGATTTGAAAACCAATGGTATAAACTGGGTTAAGAGAAGTCATCGGCTCCTGGAAAATCATCGCCATTTCTTTCCCACGTTTTTTTCTATAAGCATTCTTTGATAACTTAGTCAAATCTTCTCCATTTAGAGTTAAAGAACCACCTGTCACTGATAATGCCTGCGGTAAGAGATCCATAATAGAAAGTGAGGTCATACTCTTTCCACAACCTGACTCCCCTACAATTCCAAGAGTCTCCCCTTCATTCACAGAAAAGGACACCTTGTTTACGATGTTTCTTCTCTCATTATCGATTTTCACCGAAACTTCTAAATCTTTCACATCCAGGACTTTGGGCACAATCACCCCTCCATTTCATTATTTGAAACGCTATTTCATTTCCAACATTAACCACAGAATACAGAATGGTCTGAAAATTTTCAACCTTCAAAAATAGGGAAAGCGGTTAAATATACTTAAATAAACTCCTTCTTTTGCTTTAGGTATAGGAAAAATTTAAGAAAATAATTTTTTTTCGAAGGTAACCAATGACTTATATAATTTAAAAGTATCATATGAGCCTACTACCATTGCTAAAAAGCACACCACCTAGTTTATCTGTGCTGTGCTTCAACCTCGTTACCGTTGTATGTCCTTGATAGATCAGCTTCCATTAAACTTGTCAGCAAATGTACTTAACGCTTTCCTTTATGAAGCATTAAGATTGAAAAGAAACGATTTGTAATCGATTATCCCTCTTCGACTGTTAGATTGCATATAAGCACTATAATTTTAAAGCGGAGAAATGTTTTTTATTATAATAAAAAACATTTCTCCGCTTATATGCAGTGAATTCACACCTTTTATCATACTCCATTCTAATAAACTCCAAAGTAAAAATCATATGGATTTACTATCATAAATTATAAACTTTACTAATGACGATTTCCTATTATCCTTCTAAAAGAACCATGAAAAAATATTCATAAAAATCCATTATTCCATTGACAATGTTACAAAAGTATTACTATACTGTAAAACCGTTGCATTAAAATTTTTCCAGAAAGAAGAAGGTGTTACCAACTTGAATATCGTCCCGTTAACGGATGCATCAGATCATCCCAATGAACAAATCGGCTCCAAAGCTATGAATCTTTCAAAAATGAAGAAGGTCATTTCCTCCATTCCTGATGGATTTGTCATTACATCCGAAATGTTCAAAGAATTCTTCCTACATAACCAGATTGTTTTAACTCACTCAAATATTCAACAAAACCTTTTGGATGGTCAATTCCCTGCAGACATGCAGAATGATATTCTCAGCCAATACTCCAATCTAATGGACAATGCCCCATCACCTGTGGCCGTACGGTCCTCTTCTGCCTCAGAAGATTTGGAAGGTGCATCATTTGCCGGACAGTATGAGACCCTGTTAAATATACGAAACGAAGAGGAACTATTCACGAGCATTAAGAAATGCTGGGCCTCGTTTTTCTCTCCGATAGTACAGAACTATGCATCTATGCATAATGTTTCCCTTGAGGACATGCACATGGGTGTCCTCGTCCAAAAAATGGTTCAAGCTGAAGTGTCCGGAGTCGTATTCAGTTCCAACCCTGTCACCCACGACCACCGGGAAGTACTAATCAATGCGAGTTACGGATTAGGCGAAACAATTGTAGACGGAACAGTGACCCCGGACATGTTCATCGTAAATAAAGATACCCATCATATTACGAGTGAGCTTGGACTGAAAGAAGTTCAAACCATTCAAACCAGCGCAGGCAGCCAGACTGTTGAAGTCCCTGAATCCTGGCAGGTGAAGTTCAGCATGGACGAGCAGGAGGTCCTTGAATTAGTAAGGGTAACGAAGGAAATAGAAGATTACTATGAAAAACCCGTAGATATTGAATTTGCGACAATAGATAAGACCATACATATTCTGCAGACACGACCAATTACGACAATAAAGGAGCCCGTTACATGACGACAGCACCATACATCGATGTTTTAACCAACTTTAGAGAGCAGTTATTTATGACAGAAGAGGACAAAAAGCAATTTTTCTGGGAACAGGATGGGGTCCATTTTGCTAAGCCGATCACTCCGCTTTATGCATCTTATATGGCTCCCGGCCTTACGAACGGAACCAAAGAAGGATTTGAAAAGCTAAAACTGCCTGCGAAGCAATTTGTAGCTAAAATGGAAGACGGATTCTTTTATCAGCGTGTTCCCATACATAAAAATCTGGAAGAACGCCTTGAACAGCACCAATTGGAGATGCAGAAGGTTTTCCCAAAAGCTACGAAAGTTTTGGAGGATTATGTCGCCCAGACACTGCTTCCCTATTATCAGAGGCTGGAGCAGCAGGCCAATGCCCGAATTTCTTTAAACGAAGCTGAAAATGCTTTGTTGGAACTCTATGAAATGTACAGTAGGATATGGGGAATTCACTTCGAAGTGGTGATGCCGCGTATGTCCATGGGGCAGGCTTTGGAAGAAGCTTACGGCCGGGCACTGGGGACAGAGAATGTAACAGAAGTCTATGATCTCCTTGTAGGTCAAATGAACAAGTCTCTTGAGACAGACCGGGAGCTTTGGAAACTCTCCCTGCTTGTCAAAGATGCTGCTCCCTTACAAGAAGCTTTTGAGCATAAAGCGGAAGAAGTCCTCGAGCAATTGCAGAACAGCCCGGAAGGCCTCAACTTCCTGAATGACGTTCAAGCGTTTACGGATGTTTACGGTCACCGGACAGCCAACAGCCATGAATTTGCTGATGAAACATGGGTGGAGAACCCTTATCATGTTTTAAAAATCATAAAGAACTATGTTGAGCAGGACTACGATTTTGAAGAAGAGTTCAATCAGGTTATTCAAAAACGAGAACGGAAGCTGGAAGAGTCATTAGCAAGAATGCCTGAGGGGGAAGCAAAAGAAACATTTACAGCTCTCCATGGGATGGCTTTAGAAATGTGGGGATTGGATGAGGATCACCACTTCTATATTGATGCAATGCTGCCCGCAAAATCCCGTCCTATGATACTCAATGCAGGAAAAACTCTTAAGGACCACTCCATCATCGATGATCCAGAAGATATCGTCTATCTGTATTTAGATGAATTGATTGATGTACTGCGTGAACCGCGAGGCGTTCACAGCCTCATCCAAGAGAGAAAAGAGCAGCACGTAAGAAACTTGGATAAAACGCCCGTTCCTTCCTTCGGTACACCACCTGAAGATCCAATCGATCCTGTCGTTGAACGTGTGTTTGGAACAAAACAAGCCGAATACAACGAAGAGAAAGATTCATTCAGCGGATACGCTGGTTCGCAGGGGCTCCATAGCGGCCGGGTGAAAATAGTTACAGGACAAGAAGAGTTCAGTAAAGTCACCGAAGGAGATGTACTGGTTTGTAAAACCACCACACCTCCATGGACAGCCTTATTTACAATTGCAGGGGCTATTGTGACAGACCGTGGCGGTATTCTGTCCCATGCTGCCACCGTTGCCCGTGAATACGAAGTTCCTTGTGTTGTTGGAGCAAAAATGGCTACATCTGAACTGAAAGACGGCGATCTTGTCACAGTAGATGGAACAAACGGAGAAGTTACCATACATGAACGAAGTTAATACAAAGCTCATGCTTACAGCAGTTTTAACAGGAACCTTTTTGGTTCCTGTTAATTCTACTATGATTTCTGTTGGTCTTCCCATCATTGCCAAGGATTTAGAAATCCCGTTAACCGAGGCGACGTGGATCGTGACCATCTATCTCATTATTATGGCTGTCACCCAGCCTATTTCAGGAAAACTTGGGGATCAGTTTGGTAATAAAAAAGTAATGCTTACAGGATTCATCCTGTTTTTCTTCTCTTCTATAGCAGCCGCGCTTTCAAGCGGACTTCTTCTCCTGATTCTATTCCGTTCCCTACAAGCATTAGGAGGCGCCCTGGCCACTCCCAATGCCACAGCTTTAATCCGGAAGGCTCTTCCGAAGGATCAGCTCAGCCGAGTGTTTGGATCATTCGGACTCGCCATGGGCTTAGGCGCAGCAATCGGCCCCTTACTCGGCTCCATTCTCATTGAACAATTCGGGTGGGAGGCTATATTCTGGGTGAATATCCCTTTTTTGATTGTCTCTGTTATCCTCTCATGGTTGTTCATTCCTAAAATGAATAAACCTGTAGAGCCGAAGAAGGTTGACTATATGGGGTCTTTATACTTAACCGTCTTTTTAACACTTTTCACCCTGTTTTTAACTCAAGGCCAATCGATAAACGTCTGGACGTTATCCACAGTCGTAGCTGCATTTTTTCTTTTTGTCAGGCAGGAGCAGCGTCACCCGTCACCGATCATTCAGTTCCAGCTGTTTCGTAATGAAGCCTTCACAAATTCAAATATGTTCATCTTTCTGAATAATTTTGTTATGTACAGCGTCATCCTGTTCATTCCCATTGTACTCAAGCGGTTCAACTTTGACTTGAATGAAATTGGACTGCTTTTATTCGGGTTTTCATTGTCCATGTCTCTATCCTCCTGGTGGGGCGGCAGGTTAGCACAGAAGACAGGGAGACGGCAGGTTATTGCCTTTTCCTTTGGTTTAACTGCCATCGCGACAAGCTCATATTTCGGGTTTCACCCCTCTGTCTCTGATGTGTATGTATTTGCATCCCTGCTACTGGGCGGTTTCGCGTCCGGCCTCGGTGTAGCGTCTATGCAGACGATGAACATGGAAGCTGTTCCGAAAGAAAAAGCAGGTACTGCTTCCGGCATTTACTCCACCTTCCGCTATATGGGAGGAATGCTTGCTTCTGCTTTGGTTAGTCTCTTTTCTGGAGATCATGTTCTCTACATACTCCTTGGCATAGCTGCTTTATTTGGGCTTTTGTTAAGCGTACGGGGAACACGATTTTCTTTTGGTGTACGTACCGAGCCGAAAAGTTGAATCAAATAACCGTTGAAAGTTATTGTTACCATCCCCGTCCATCCCGGCAAATGAAAGACACATGGTTTGGACGGGGGAAATGATCCAAACCAGGGTCTCCAATCCCCCTTGCTCTTCTGCAACAGCATCCCCTTTCCTCATGAAATCCCAAAACAATGATGAGGCAACAGACAAAGGATCTTATTCTATTTTTTACCATTTTTTTCTAGAAGTGTCTCGAAATGTTTTGGTCATTCTTATCGAAAAATCTGGAATACTTCCGAAAACCATTTTCCAATACTAAACAAAAATTGAACGGACGAATATGCTCCCCTTGTGATCCATACAATGACTTTGTAGCATTCATGGATTATATGAAAAATCAAATATGAGGATGGGGGAGGGTGCTGTGTTCAAAAGATTTTCTACTTATGTACTGCTAATACTAACCAGTACTTTAACAGCAGGCTGTGGAGTGACAGACTGGGTAAGTTCCAACGAAATGAAGCCTGAGGAAATTATTCAATCCGCCCAAATAAATATGCAGCAACTGGAATCCATACGTACGGAAGGCACATCCGTTTTAGAAGGAAATCTATTAGGCTCCTCTTTTGAATATCAAATGCATACAGTTTCGCAATCGAAATTAAAGAAAGGCTCACCTGTAGAAACCTATATGGAAACTTCGATGCTGGGTGAGGGCATACCAGAAAGGACAGAAACCATTTATTTCAGCGATACTCAATACGGGGCCTACAATCCTTCCACCTCTTCCTGGGATATCACTGATTTCACTGCGGAAGATCAAGCAACTGTGCAATTATTCCTATCTTCCTTTGATCCTTCCAGCTCCCTTAACAAATATGCCGATTCCAAGATCAAACAAGACCTAAAAATCATTGGAAAAGAAGATGTGAATGGGGTTTCGTGTATCGGTATTTCCATTGAGACCGACGCAGACGAACTGATCAAAGACATGACGCCCGCTTTAACAGCAATAGCAGGCGAATCGATGAATTTAGCAGCTTCTATTGCCGGTGGAATGGTGAAGGATATCAATCTGGAATACTGGATAGGAGAAGCTGACAGTCTCGTATATGGGATGAACATGGAGCTTACAACTCCCTTTGGAAACTACCATTCCGATGTAAAGGTGTATGACCACAACGAACCTTTTGAATTACCAAAATAAAGGCAGAAGCATCTGGTACGGGAAGGAGTGATGGGTACTTTCAAGCGGGATTATGAACGTTAGGTATCCGCAGGAACCATCGGAGAATGGCTGATGGATGAATTGATAGGTGCCTTCATTTTTCTCGTGAAATCCCCTTAGAATTGAAAGAATCGGCAAACCCTGCTGTCAAAGCGATTCACACGTTCACCACCAGTCACAGAATACAATTAATTTTCTCACTTTTCTATAAAATGCATTGACACCTTTCCTTCACCCTGCTAACATGGCACTTAACCAAATAAAGGAAGAACATCTTATCCAGAGAGGTGGAGGGACTGGCCCTGTGAAACCCGGCAACCGCTATATTGATAGCAAGGTGCCAAATCCTACTGAGTGAATGCTCAGGAAGATAAGAGATGCCCACAATCTCTAACCTCTCTATCTTTGATGGAGAGGTTTTATATTTATCCAATTGCATACTGATTTCTTATCCAGAGAGGCAGAGGGACTGGCCCGTTGACGCCCGGCAACCAGCAAGCAACAGCTTGAAAAGGTGCTAATTCCTGCAGGAGATGATCCTGGAAGATAAGAAGAGCCGAGAGCCCTCTTCTTATTTTTGTGAAGAGGGCTCTTACTATTATAAAAACAGGAGTTGTTCCATATATGACGACAGTACTTCTAGACGGCATCCGCACCCCCTTCGGTAAATGGAAAGGGGCTTTGAAAAAGAAATCCGCAGCAGAACTTGGAAAGCATGCACTGAGCGCTCTATTAGAGAGAAACCCGGCCGCCAAACAAGCCGACGGTGTCCTGCTCGCCCAGGTGATTCAGGCGGGAGGCGGCCAAAACCCTGCGAGACAGGCCGCTTATCAAGCGGGGGTGGATATCGCTACACCCGCCATCACTCTGAACAATGTCTGTTTGGGAGGCATCGCTACAGTTGCCGACGCCTCCCGCAGGCTGCAATTGAAGGAAGGGGAGCTGTACATCGTCGGCGGATTCGACTCGATGACGAATGCTCCTCATACCGCTCCTGTCCGGGCTTCCTCCGGACTTGGGCACAGCACGCTGAAGGACACCTTACTGAACGACGGGTTGTGGTGCGCCTTGAGCGATGTGTCGATGGGGGCTCTGACCGATGAGAAAAACCGCTCCTTCGACATCAGCCGGGAGGAACAAGATGAATACGCCGCCCTTTCCCAGCAGCGGGCAGCGGACGCTCAGGAAAATGGCTGGCTGGAGCCGGAAATAAGTCCTTTTACTGAACGACTCGCAGAAGATGAAGGCATCCGTAAAGGGACGACAGCCGAAAAATTATCGAATCTCTCTCCCGCCTTTTCACGCGAAGGCACGATCACTGCAGGCAATGCCTCTCAAATGACGGACGGGGCGAGCGTTGGGATCGTTACCACGAAGGAAAAAGCGGAAGCCCTCGGCCAACAGCCGCTGGCGGAAATCATCGACTGGTCAGAGATTGCCGGACCGGATCCGAGTTTACAAACGAAGCCATCACAGGCCATTCAGAAGCTGTTAGACAAACACCAATTGACCACGGACGATATCGATTTGTTTGAAATCAATGAAGCCTTTGCCAGTGTCGTGATTGCCAGCTGCCGGGAGCTTGGAATTGGTTATGACCGCGTCAATGTGAACGGCGGCGCGATCGCTCTCGGCCACCCTTTAGGCGGGACTGGCTTCCGACTCGTTCTGACGCTTGCCCATGAACTGAAACGACGCGGCGGAGGGAAAGGCATCGCTTCCCTTTGCGGCGGTGGCGGCCAGGGGATGGCCCTGTTGATCGACGTTCCCCATTCATAATTCGAAAGGAGACAAGTCCCATGAATACACCTATTACAGCTCAGCGTTCCCCTTACCTGTGGGAACCATCAAACGAACGAATCGAACAGTCGCATATCAAAGCTTTTGCTGACTATACCAATCAGGCGCTCTTCCCTTATGAACGGTTCCACCGCTGGTCCGTTTCCCACCTTTCCGAGTTTTGGTCAGCCGTATGGGATTACGCAGGGATCATTGGAGAAAAGGGAGACCGTGTGTTTGTTCCCGGTCCTTCGATGCCGGATAGTGCATGGTTTCCGGACGCCCGCTTGAATTTCGCTGAAAACCTGCTGCGCGGTTCGCTTGACCGGATCGCGGCCTATGAAGCAAATGAGGAAGGTCTTAACCGAAGTATCACGCTGCAGGAACTGAAACAATCCGTGGCCAAAGCCCAGGAAGGGTTCAAACAATTGGGTGTTCAGGAAGGTGACTGTGTCGCCGGCATCACGACGAACGATATTCAGGGGCTCGTCGCTCTGCTTGCTACGACATCATTAGGCGCCACCTGGACATCCTGCTCCCCGGACTTCGGAACAAAAGGAATCGTCGACCGCATTGGTCAGGTGAAACCGAAAGTATTGATCGCGGCACTCTCCTATCAATACAAGCAGAAACCCTTCGATATCGAAGATAAAATCAAACAGACGACCGAGCACCTGGAAGGACTCTCCGCGGTCGTCACGTTCGGAGGAGAAACGTCGATCGAAGGCATCTCCACTCTATCCTGGGAGGAATTGTGCCGCAATGAAGCCGAAGAGCCAGTGTTTCAATCAGTTTCTTTTAACCATCCCCTTTATATTTTATATACATCCGGAACGACGGGTCTTCCGAAAGCGATCGTCCATTCTGTCGGAGGCACCCTCCTGCAGCATGTGAAAGAACACCAGCTCCACTGTGATGTCCAGCAGGATGATGTGTTGTTCTGGTACACCAACACCGCCTGGATGATGTATCCGTGGCTCGTTTCCGGACTCGCCAGTGAAGCGGCCATCCTGTTGTATGACGGCTCTCCCGTAAGAAAGGATTCCCTCACCCATTTGTGGGACATTGCGGATGAAGCCGGCATCACCCATTTCGGCACAAGCCCGAAATATTTAGACACACTGATGAAGGCAGGCGTTGATTTGAAAAGCAGTCATTCGCTTCACTCCTTGAAAAGTGTGCAATCGTGCGGGGCTCCCCTGGCACCCGAGCAGTACACCTGGATCTATCAAACCATCAAAGAGGATCTGTTCCTCGCTTCCATTTCCGGCGGAACGGAAATCATCGGCTGTTTCGTGATGGGCTCTCCTGTCCACCCTCTGAAGCAGGGCGAAATCGCCTGCAAAGCGTTAGGGATGGCCGTGGATGTCTTGGATGAGCGCGGCGCATCGGTTTACGAAGAGAAAGGCGACCTTGTGTGTACGAAACCATTCCCAAGCATGCCGCTCACCTTCTTCGGTGATGGCGGCGAAGAACGCTACAGGAAGAGCTACTTTTCCAAGCGGCCGGGGATTTGGACACACGGGGACTTAGCTGAACAAACCATCGATCAGTCCTTCATCATTTACGGACGGGCGGATACGACCTTGAATCCCGGCGGCGTCCGGATCGGGACAGCAGAAATTTACGGGGTCGTGGATCATATCAAGGACATTCAAGACAGCGTCGTATTCGGATTACCGAAGGATCATGATGAAGAAATCGTCCTCTGTATCATGACCGAGCAGCTGACAGAAGACTTGGCGAAAGACATCCGCGGACAGATCCGGAAGAAGGCTTCTCCACGCCACGTTCCGAAGCGGATTTATCAAGTGGAGGAGATCCCTCATACCATCAATGGAAAAAGAGTCGAAGGAGCAGCGAAAACGGCCGCTTTGGGAGAAGAAGTGAAGAATGAAGCTTCTCTGCGCAACCCATCCAGTCTGCAGGCGTTCCGCCAGCTCTCAGAAAGGACGTTCGTGTAATGACCACCGCCATAAAAGGGGCGATCACCGGCATCGGTGAATTGAAGCCCGTCCGTTATTCAGAAGGAAAAACCACCTTAAGCTTGATCGCAGAATCCGTCCGACTCGCCGTCCAGGATGCCGGCCTTTCCAAGGATGACATCGACGGCCTCCTCGTCGGACCTCAAGTCGGGGAGACACCGCAGCATGTGCCGGCAACGGTTTCCGAATACTTAGGAATCGATCCCACGATGTCCAACACCGTCGATCTCGGCGGAGCGACCGGGCCGGGGATGATCTGGAGAGCAGCCGCCGCCATCCAGGCAGGCATGTGTGAAACCGTCGTCTGTGTTTTGGCAAACAAAAATGAAAAAGGGGAAACACTACGCTCCCCCAACCGCAATCCGATCCGCGAATTTGATGTACCTTTTGGGGCTTCCGGAGCAAATACGTCCTATGCCCTGTTAAAACGACAGCACATGGAAGAATACGGATCCACTCAGGAAGACTTTGCAAGAATCGCTTGGTGGCACAGAAAAAATGCCCAGCTGAACCCGGATGCCATCTTTTATAATAAGCCGCTCGACCTTGAAGATATTTCCGCCTCTCCTATGATTTCCGATCCGCTTCACATGCTGGAAATCGTCATGCCTGTGGCCGGGGGAGCAGCCGTTGTGGTCACTTCTCCGGAGAAAGCAGTGAACGGGAAGCATAAGCCGGTCTACTTGAAAGGAGCGGGGGAAAAAATCACCCATCGCGCGGTCAGCCAGGCACCATCCCTGGACGCCCTGCCGTTCAACGCTTCCATTCCAAGAGCGCTGGAACAAGCCGGGACAAACGTGGAAGAGATCGACCTTTTCTCCCTGTATGACTGTTATACGAGCGTCGTCGCCATCACCCTGGAGAGTGCAGGATTGTGTAAGCCCGGGGAGTTCGGAGAGTTGGTCAAAAACCACAGCTTCGGCCATGACGGGGATTACCCCTTAAACACCCACGGCGGACAGCTGGGCTTCGGCCAGGCCGACCTGGCCGGCGGCATGTCCCATGTCGTAGAAGCCGTCCATCAATTGCGAGGCGAAGCCGGGAACCGTCAAATTCCGGATGCCGCACAGGCCCTTGTGACAGGAAATGGCGCCACATTAAGTGAAACAACAGCCCTCGTGTTAGGAGGAGAACAATGAGCCAGCAGCCAAACATTTCACTGCCCGGTCCAACGATCAACCCCATCAGCCAGCCTTTTTGGGAGAGCATCCAGGCCGGACATCTCAGCCTTCAGCAGTGTGACAAGTGTGAGCGGTGGGTCTTCTATCCCCGCGCACACTGTCCCCACTGTTTTCATGATTCGTTAACATGGAAACAAGCATCCGGACGAGGCAAATTGAAAACTTGGAGCGTCATCCACCGTGCGGGGCATCCCGCCTGGCAGGCACATACGCCTTATGTCGTCGGCGTCGTCGCCCTTGAAGAAGGACCTTCCTTATTAACGCACGTCCTGGTTGATGAAACCGCGTTAACTCATAACCTGAACGTCGAAATCGACATCACTGACGTCGGTCCGCACCCCTTGCCATTCTTTAAAAAACAGGAGGAAACCACATGATCCTTACGTACTTCATCGCAGTGGCTCTATTCTGGCTGCTCGGATTAATCCTATGGAAGAATTTCTACACAACGAAGAAAGGAGAACGTTAACCGATGCTTACAAGCTCCAGCGTATTACTATGGACCGTCATTATCTTACTAGCTGTATACTTTGCCGCTGTGACGTGGGTCGGTAAAAAAGGCCGGGCGCACAGTCAGTCGATGGCCGGCTTTGCCACCGCCCGCGGAAAAGTGAGCCCCTGGCTTGTCGGCGCTAGTTTCGCCACCAGTTACGCCAGTGCCAACCTGTTCATCGGTGTCCCAGGACTCGCCTACGAACACGGAACGGCCGTCCTCTGGTATACCCTCGGCTGCTTTGGGGTCAGCTGGGTGGGACTGCTGCTCTTTGCCAAAACGTTCTGGCGGTACGGAAAAAAATTCGGCCACGTGTCGACCCTTCCCGAGTGGCTTGGGAAGCGTTATAACTCGAAAGCCCTGCAGGCGATCGTTTCTTTACTGATCTTATTCAATGTGTATTATATCGTCGGGCAGAATGTCGGGCTTGCGACCATCTTTGAAACCGTCATCGGCATCCCCTACTCCTGGGGCATCATCATCGGTGTCGCCATCACGATTCTGTACATCGGCCTTGGCGGTGCCTTCGCACAGATCATTACCGACGGCATCCAGGGCATTCTGATGGCGGTCACTTCGATTTTCATCGTCGTATCCTTTTTCTGGACGATCGGTGGAGGGTGGAACGTCTTCGGTGTGCTGACCGACCGCCTGCACAGCATCGATCCGAACCTGACCGCCGCAATTGCCGACAGCGGCCCCTATAACAGTGCGCTCGCGATCATGGCCGTCCAGTTCCTGCTCTTCAGTTTCGTCCTGATGCCGCATCTGTTAAACAAAGTGCTCTCGATTGAAAAAGAGGAAGACCTGGCTCCGTTCACCTTATCCGCCGGGCTCGTGCTGTGCATCATTTCCACGCTGATGGTCCTCGGCGGACTCGCCGCCCGCGTCCTGTTTCCAAGCCTGCAGAGTGCTGATGCAGCGATTCCGACCTATGTCATCGAGGCCTTCCCGAGCGTCATCGCAGCCATCATGATCGTCGGCATCATCTCTGCGATCTTATCGAGCACAGACAGCCTCTACCTAGGCATCACGACAAGCATCGGCAACGACTTGTACCGCGTCGTCGCACCGATCCTGTCCTCAAAGAAAATGTCCGCCCAGGAGCTGGACAACAAGTCGTTGAAAGTGGCCAAAGGATCGCTGATCGTCGTCGGCCTGCTGTCCCTCTACTTCTCACTGGAACGACCAGAGTCGCTGGCCTTCCTGATCCAGTTCAGCTTCTCCGCGATCATATCCGGGATCATCGCACCGATCACCCTCGGTTATTTCTGGAACCGGGCGAATCACTACGGCGCAATCGCCGCTGTGGTGACGGGCGCTTCCTTATATGTCGCCTTTACGACGCTGAACGTATTTGGAAATATCTTTATAGCCATGTTCTTCAGTGCCGCTGCAGCCTTTATCATTATGGGAGTCGTGAGCGTGTTGACTGGTAAAGCAAAGGAGGAGAACCTGGTGCTGGAGAAATCCAGTTAATCTTCCATATATCAAAAAAAGATCTATAAAAGAAGCGTATCACCTCTGGTAGAAAACCAAGGATGATACGCTTCTTTTCATGTTAAATGCTCATAGGTAAAGAAAAGACATTCACTTTCTCACTGAACCTGACCGCCAGCCTTTATGGTCTCGCTCTTTCCCTATAAAAAACCAACCCTTTTTTAAAGAAAGCGGCAACTTGACTCATCGTCTATGGTTGTTCCTTCCAATCCATACGATGATTTTCTTATGAAACCAATACCTCATACACTCATCCAAAAAGCAGTCGGAAAACACTTAAGGGATCTACGGTTAGCGCAGGGGCTTTCCCAGGAAGAGCTGGCGTACCGGGCTGGCATGCACCCGACGTATATCAGCGGCATAGAACGCGGACGAAGAAACCCGTCCATTACGAACTTCTACTATTTAGCTCATGCGCTGGACGTCCATCCTAAACAACTGATCCCATCCATTCCATTAGACAACAGAGGGGAGGAATACGATGACTGATTCTTTAAAGAAAGAGTATCTAATCCTCCCCACCTCCACTTCTTCCATCTATATTGAATTCCTCGGCCAAAATCCTGTTATGGCCATGACCACTTGGAAACGCATCTATATTAAAGCAGAAGCCACTACGAAAACTGAAGTTATACATGAGATATTAACTATGATTAAAGAAAGTCCTTAACACTTGTAAACCAGTTTTCATTACCATTCATATAAAAAAGTATCCAGTATCGTTGCTTATACCGAAACTCTTGCTTCAAGAATATATTATATTTCATAAATAGGATAAAGTAGTGAAGTAAAACAAGTCTGCCATTATAATGGCAGACTTGTTAAATTTAAAATCAATGATTTTTTATAGTGATATTACATTGAAAACACCGATAAATGGTAGATCATACAAGCTACTTTGATTCTGCTTAAACGAACTCTAAATAATTCTTCTCAAAGCGCCAAGCATCCCTACACATTGCTGTAATATCTCGCTTAGCTGTCCACTCGAGTTCATCTTCAGCTTTTGAAACATCAGCATAACATGATGCAATATCCCCAGGCCGAGGATCTACCACTTCATAAGGAATATCAATCCCGTTTGCTTTCTCGAATGCTTGTAGTAATTCTAATACACTTGTCCCATGACCAGTGCCTAGATTATAAACATGTGTTCCCTCTAATGCATTATTTAATGCTGCTACATGACCTTCTGCCAAATCTTGCACATGAATAAAGTCTCTTACACCAGTTCCATCATTTGTAGGATATGTATTCCCATATACTTTAAGTTTTTCGCGTTTGCCCTTCGCCACCTGAGTAACGTATGGCATTAAGTTATTTGGACTACCTTTAGGCGCCTCACCAATAAATCCACTTTCATGTGCGCCTACTGGATTAAAGTAACGAAGAAGAACAACTGAAAATTTGGGATTTGATTTAGCTACATCGCTAAGTATCCTTTCACTCATTGCTTTTGTCTCACCATATGGATTAGTGGTTGGTAGAAGACCCATATGTTCTATAAAGGGTACAGAATTATCACCATATACTGTTGCAGAAGAACTAAAAATAAATCGGTTCACGCTATGTTTTTGGCAAAGGTTTGCTAAAGCCATAGTGCTAACAAGGTTATTATGATAATAATCGATAGGTTTTTCTACTGATTCAGCTACTGCCTTCAAACCAGCAAAATGTATGACTCCACCTATTTTATGATTTCTAAATATTTTATCAAGAGAAAGTTTATCAGTTACATCTATTTGATAAAATGTAATATCTTTATTACATATATCTCTAACCTTGTCTAGAGTTTCTATTTTACTATTACTTAGATTGTCCGCAACGATAACAGAATAACCTGCTTCAAGCAAAGCTACACATGTGTGGGAACCTATATAACCAGCGCCCCCCGTAACAAGGATATTCATAATTTCCTCCCTCACTTATTTATTGTAATAACTCACATACCAATCAGCAAACTTCTGCAAGCCATCCTGAATAGTCGTTTCCGGTTTAAACCCTACTGCTTTTTCCAACTGTTCAGTAGAAGCATATGTAGCAGGTACATCGCCTGGTTTAATTGGCTCATACTCTTTCTTAAATTCAATATCTTTGCCTAAAGCATTACTTAATGCATTCTCTAATGATTCAATGAAAGTCATTAGTTTCTCAGGACTGTTGTTACCGATATTGAAGACTTTATGTGGAGGACCTTGCTCTCCATTTGGCTCATTGCTCAACAGTCGCTCGATACCCATTACAATATCATCGATATAAGTAAAGTCACGATAAAGATCATTCTCAAAGTCACCATTGTTGTAAATCTTAATAGATTCTCCTGAGAAGTATTTATCTGTGAACCCAAAATAAGCCATATCCGGACGTCCCATTGGTCCATAAACTGTAAAGAACCGTAAGCCCGTTGCAGGAATGTTGTAAAGATGACTATACGTATGAGCCATTAGCTCATTAGACTTTTTTGTCGATGCGTATAAAGATACAGGTTGATCAACATGGTCTGCTTCTTCAAAGGGGACCTTTTTATTTGCACCATACACAGAACTAGAAGATGCATAGACTAAATGATCCACAGGATTATTGCGACAAGCCTCTAAAATATTATAAAAACCAATCACATTGCTTTCCATATACGCATCGGGATTTTCAATGGAGTACCTGACACCAGCTTGTGCAGCCAAATTAACAACAATATCAGGTTGAAATTCTTTAAAGACTGAATGAATAGCTTCTTTATCAGACAAATCTTCTCGTAGGAAAGTAAAGCTCTTATACGGTTCAAGCAAGCTTAGGCGTGTCTCTTTAAGCCCTGCATCATAATAATTATTTATATTATCAAGACCAATGACTCTACAACCTTCATCAAGTAGTTTCTTAGAGAGATAATAACCAATGAATCCGGCAGCACCGGTAACTAAATATGTTTTGTTAGAATCTAGTGGACTGTAGCTCATTTTTTTCTCCTCTCATCACTTCAACTCTCCCTGGTTCTCTTCCGATAGAGTGGTACTCTACCTTAGCCTTTTTCATTTCTTGTATATCATAAATGTTCCGTCCATCATAGACTAATGGAGTACGCATTAAACCACGGTACATTTCAGGAGTAACTGCTTTAATTTCTCCCCATTCTGTAAATACAAAACAAACATTTGCATCATCCAAAGCTTCTTCCACATTACTCACATAAGTTATGGACCCTCGACGATTTGGACCTTCCGGATAAAATTTAGCAAAATTTTCTGCACCAACGGGGTCGTACGCATAGACATCTGCTCCTTGATCCAATAATAAAGGTACATTGTCTAGCGAAGGAGATTCCCGTAGATCATCAGTTCCTGGTTTGAATGTTAAGCCTAAAACAGCTACTTTTAAACCATTAAATGTAATTAAACGTTTACTTGCTTTTTTGTACAATGAAATCTTTTGAATTTTATTAACATCGATGGCTGCTTTGACTGTCTTAAGTTCATAACCATTCTGCTTAGCTAAATAATCAAGTGCTTGTGTATCTTTAGGGAAGCACGATCCTCCAAAACCAATGCCAGCATTTAAAAATTTCGAACCAATCCGTTCATCATAACTCATACCTTCAGCCACATCTTTGATATCAGCACCAACTAATTCACAAAGATTGGCAATATCATTCATATAAGAAATTTTTAACGCTAAAAAGTCGTTTGATGCATACTTAATCATCTCTGCGGATCTACGATTTACAGATACTATAGGAAGGTTGAAAGGCTTGTAGATTTCTTTCAGCAATTCCTCTGCCCATTCAGTCTCCGTACCAATAATGATTCTTTCTGCGTAAAGCGTGTCATGAACAGCAGAACCTTGAGCTAAAAATTCAGGATTAGAGGCTACTTCCACATTTACCTCATTAATTAAGAAATCTTGAATGAATTGTTCAACTTTATCATTTGTTCCAACAGGGACAGTAGACTTAACCACTACTAAACAATCTGATTCTACAGATTCAGCTACTTGTCTAGCAACGGTAGCTATGTAGGAAAGATCTGCAGAACCATCTTCTTTCTCAGGAGTTCCTACACCTAAAAAGACAGCGTCTGCATCTTTATATGCATCTTGATAATTAGTAGTGTATTCGATTCGACCAGCAGTATAGTTCTTTTGCATAAGTTCTTCCAATCCTTCTTCGAAAATTGGAGAAACACCTGATTTCATAACTTTAACTTTATCTTCATCAATGTCCACACATGTTACTTGGTGTCCCATCTCAGCAAAACATACTCCTGCAACTAAACCGACATATCCTGTTCCCGCCACTGCTATCTTATACATTTTATATCCTCCCAATTTATTGAAAAATTCTTCTCCCTAAAAAGCACTGAGGGTTATAAATCAATATAACATCAAATTTTTTATTTTTTTTTATGAAAAATAATATTGTTTAACTCGTATATAAACCTTTGTCCCCACTCAGCAGGGTCATACCTTGAATTAACTAAACACTTTGCATTTTGGGCAATCATATTACGGTTGCTTGTATCTGCAAGTTTTCTAAGTGCTTTTAGCCACGAATTTTTATTGAATGCACAATATCCGTTTTGAGGATCCCCCAATAAATCCATATGACTTGGAGTCATATCTGCAATCGTGGGGATACCTGCTTGCATAAATACTAATAGCCTACCAAAGTTACTTTTATTTTTCATTCTAATAATTATGTCATCTTGAGATAATTCCATATTCAACATTATCCTGAATAACTTTGATGTGAAGTTCCCATTCTTATATAATCCATTTGGGATAATGCCGATATCTTGCTTTAACAATACTTGTGGGAATTCAATCCAATCATATTTCAAATAATTAATTTCTAAATTCTTAGGCTTTCCTATAAGCCATCGGGGTTTTTTCTTATTAGATACTACCGTAAGTAGTAATTTTTTGTTAACCTCATTTAATTCTTTTTGAAATTGTTCTAATGCACTTTTTAAACCAGAGGATTTAAAACTTGATAAATGAAGACTATTCCCATGATAGCATACATTTATTGTATTATTTTCTTCATGTTCTTTCGGTTTCAAGGCATGAATAGGTAACTCAATTAACGGTACATAAATTACTCTTGAATAGTTGGAAAGTGAAGCTTCTTCTTCCCTTGAACCAACTATTACGAAGTCTACAGACAAATTAGAATTCACTGGTGGATTAATTGCTCCAGTTACTTCTATATTATGTAATTTACTTTTATACAATGCTATTTCTTTACCTGTGATCCCTTTATCAAATATTATTACATTTGCATCATTAGTAGCTCTGTCAGAATCAAGTGCACATATTGTTGATTGTATCCCTAGGTTATTGATTGTTTCAGATAAGTACTTTACCCAAATTCTGTATGAACCTCTGTTCATATTTATTTCCTTACAAACAAAAGCAATCTTAAGTTCATTATGTAGCTTTAAATCGGTACTACTATACTTATATTCATGGTTATAAGCCAAATAAAAAACTCCCCTATATATTTTAGAAATAATAGTGTTATATGATTAGATATTATTGTATATATGAAGCATGTAATTTCAGAATAGAAATAGCAGATTTATACTCTATTATATTGGTAATTATTATAGCTAGACTATAAAGACCAATAGCCCATTTAGGGCCCAATGATAAAAAGTGTGAAAGACTAAAGGCTATTACAATAAGAAAAATCCTCAGTATATTCCATACAAGAGCCACCCCTTGTTTTTCATAAACATCGAATATCCCACTAATAGGCTTCAATATTAGTCCTGAAAAAGCAGCAAAAGTTAACAAACTAGCGTATACACCAGCCTCTCTCCAATCACTACCAAAAATCATGCTAAATAATTGGGGTCCTAACACGGACAACACAAGCGCTGGAATTATACCCAATATAGTGAGATTAAAAAACAATTTACGAGATAATTTCTGTATTCTTTCGGGGTTTTCAAACCTTAATGAAGCACTTTCAGCGTAAAAGACATTTCTAATAGAATTTCCAATCAGGTTCATAGGTACTTGTATAACACTATTGGCAAAAGCGAAAAGTCCAACTACTTGACTACCATACAAATAGGTTAAAATAAAAACTGGTGCAGCTATGGTAAGGTTTCCTAAAAACCTTCTAGGTGTTGTAAGAATAGCGAAGTATTTATATCTATAAAACATATCCTTAATTTCTGTTAAGTTTATAAGTTTAAAAAGTTTTCTGTTTTTCTTAAGTATAGGGGTTAATAGTGTAGATGAACCTGCGCTTTGTCCTAAAATTCTGCCTATAATTAACCCTATAGCTCCTATACCAAAAAAACCAAATCCCATACTAGTTAGATTTTGTACTATAGACTGACTAAATTTTGTTTTTGTAATTGAAATAAAATTCTTCTCTCTAAAGGCATATTGCAAGAATATATTATACACACCTATTAAAAATGTACTAATTGGTATTAATATAAGATATTTATTTATTTCATTTAAATTGAATATACCTACCATGATTTCTCCAAAAGTTAAAACTAATATTAGTGAAAGACTTGTGAAAATTAAGAGAATCACTATACTTAATACAAATACATTTATCGCTTTTCGATTAGTTTCAGCTATGGGTACCCCCATTTCGTAGTTTAGTGATCCCAGTAAGCATAATACTATTACAATTGACATGAAAACATTCATTACACCATAATCTGCAGGCGAAAATAATCTACTCAAAATAGGCATGATAGTAATATTTAAAATTTGAGCAAAAGCAGTTCCTCCAGAAATAAGTAATGTATTCTTTAGAAATTTATTATTCAGCAACTCCTTAATAGTTTTCAAGATTAATCACCTATTCCATTACTTTATTCCAAACGCCTATTAAACTCTTTGAACAAAATATTATTTAGTGTATAGTAATAATTTTCAAAGGAATAATTTTCAACTATATTACAGTATGAATTGTTACCGTGAGTTGGTATTAATTTTTTATTATTTAAGTACTCATTAATCTTACAAGCCAAATCAAAAGAATTGCCACTTAAAAAAACATTGCCGTTTATATTTTCTTTTATGTAAGAGGCTGTTCCATTTTCATCAGTGCTTATAGTTACCATTGCATTAGCCATAGCTTCTAATACAGATATTGAAGCTGTTTCAACTTTACTAGGAAGTATGAATATATCATGCGTCAAATACAAATCGTTCATATCATTAAACTTCATATTCTTTTTCAATTTAATAATACTGTCTAAATTATGATTAACAATATACTCTTTCAAGGAATTATAATATTTTTTTTCTTCATTATTTGACACTTGACCAACAATCGTTACAGATAAGTTACTTTTTTGTTTAATTTTATTTATAGCATCAACAAGTACAAAGTGATTTTTATAATCCCTATACTTACCAACATCTAGTATATTTATTTTCCCATTTTTAAAATATTCTCTTTCCACAGCACTATGGTTTGCTTCAACTACGAAGGGGAGAAAATAATCTTTTTCATCAATAAAATAATCTTTTTCATTCTCAGCAAACCTATTTACATTCCTAGATTTGACTGTTGTAATTCTAACTCTAGGAAACAAATACTTTCTAATCAATTTTTTTAAATTCGATTGGGATGAAGCTA
This sequence comes from Halobacillus litoralis, assembly GCF_009856355.1. Taxonomy (GTDB): domain Bacteria; phylum Bacillota; class Bacilli; order Bacillales; family Halobacillaceae; genus Halobacillus; species Halobacillus litoralis_B. The sequence goes on from NZ_WMEW01000001.1 coordinate 265,095, forward strand.
CATGTGAATACAAGGGAGACTGATTATAGATTAAAGTGCATTCTATCCCTAGCACTTTACAAATTATGTATGCAAGCATTGAAGTAAGACTTCTTTCTCTTAAAATAACTATGTCTGGATTATATCTTCTAATATCATTGTACAGAGTTAGGAAACTAGGTATAAAATTTTCAAACTTCTTTTTTTCAGATGCATTCTCGTCGTATCTATATTCATAATATTTTCCTAATGCCTTAGTGATAAGGGACTTTTTCATAAATAAGGGTTCTAAACAACTATGATCCTCACTTACTCCTGCGTATTGAACAAAATATTTAACTTGATGTCCTTTTTCTAATAAGTTTTTAACGATTGCAAACTGATTTGTATGGAATCTGGGAGCAACGAATAAAAATCGCACAACACATCACCCTTAATTTACATTATTTTTTACTACAAATTTTAAACTTACTTATAGTAAATATCATAGTTATAATAGTCCAAATCACTATATCTATACTAAAAAGCCCCATGTTATGAGTCATACCATTTAAAGAGAAACCAAATACTATAATAGTTAAACAATAGGATAATCTCTTTAATTCAGGATTAATAAGGCCTGATCTAACGTTTCTTTTATGACTCTTCCAAACGAACACCATTATAAACAAGGCTATCAATAAACCGATATATCCATAATATACAAGGAGGTTTATTAAAAAATTATGAGGTGTATTAGAAAGTATTATTGATATTACACTATCCTGGGTATTAGATGGTATATGGGTAATATTTGGCGTGTATACACCTGTTCCAAAAGGATTCTCTAACGAATAGTTAAATGCTGTAATAAGCATCGGTATTCTAGAACTAGCAGAGGCAGTATCGGAATTAAATCGATTATTTATATCTAAATAGTTAATTAGTATAAATAAAGAAATTCCTATACCTATAAAAAATATTAAGATATTAAATAAATGTACTGTTCGAATTTTAGTTTTATTCCCCTTTATTAAAATTAAAAATATACACACTAACATGACTAAAAGTGAACTTCTTGTTTGGTTAAATACAAGCGCCAATAACATTGTTAATAGAAAGATTATATCAACAAACTTAAAAACACTATTATTGTTAAATGTCAATGTTCTATAAATTAATAACGTTATACCAATAATTAATTCATAAGAAAAGGATATAACTGTTGGAGACATCCCCGATACCCTACTACTATTAAAACTGGTTTCTTTATTAACTAAAATCATATTATGAATACTTCTAACTACACCTATATCAAAATATTGACCTATAGCTATTAAAGCTGATATAAAAGTACATATAATTATAGTATTGATCATTATTTTAATTTTCTTAAAAGAGTCTATTGAAACATACAATGATACTATAAATATTAATATCATTACCAAACCCATTACATAAGGAATATCAAACAGTAAGTTGTTAGCAGTGAAAACTAATATTATATAGGTAAGAAAGATAAATAAACTTACTAAAAGTGATTTAATTCGACCATTTAATCCAAGCTTACGGTGCATTGAAAGAAATATAAAAATACAGTAACCAGATAAAAAGACGGTATAAAACCAAAAGGAGACTCCCCCAAAGCCAACCCCATTAAAAAGTATTTTAAGAATAATCGAAATAACGCAAAGTACAAATATTAGATTTTTCAATTTCTCCCACCTACTCAACAAAGGGAATATTCACAATATTTCATCCCATTTCTTCATTATCTTTTCATAAGAAAAGTCCCTTGACCTAATTAACGACTTATTTGCATAGTATTCTTGAATAGAGTCGTCATTTAATATGCTTATAATACCACTTGCCAAAGTTATTTCACTTGGTGTTAATGAAGCATTAGCACCAAGAAATTCCCCCTCACATACTGGTGTTAATGTTCCGTAGGTTGAATAATAAGTATTATGTATTTCTTCATCCAAATCTGAAGAAGGTGACAAAATTTCTTTAGGGCCAGATTTACAATCTGATGCCAATACTGGAACACCACTACCCATCGCTTCGCACAATGTATTTGGAAAGCCTTCATATAATGACGGAAAGGCAAATAGTGTTGAATTTGCTACAAATTTAAAAGGATTTGTTTGATAACCTAAGAAAAAGACATCTCTTTCTAGTTTTAATTTTGATACTAAACTTTTAAGGTAGGTTTCTAATTCACCTTGCCCTATTATCACAAGTTTTGCGCCTGGTACATATCGCTTTACTTCGTTGAAAACCCTAATTAAATGCCATTGCCCTTTTTGCTCAGCTAATCTACCGACTGTAATAACGGTTGGGTTTTTAAATATATCACGCCATACTTCATCAATTGGTTCCAAACTAAGGGTGTGTATTTTGTCTAAATCATATGGGTTGTTAATCACGTCAATTTTTTGTTCTTTTATACCAAAATTTTCTATAAGATCATTTTTAATAACTCTCGAAACGGCTACTATCGAATCTGCTTTATTATAAAGTAATTTAATGAGAAAATTGTTTACTTTCCCGTAAAATCCTTTTGAACTCTTAGACAAATAATTTCTCACTGACACAATTATTTTATCATTATTTCTGGAGAGTATATTAGTAATATTAGTCCTCGTTAATAAACTAATACTTACTTCTATACCATACTCTTTTTTTATTTTTTTTAATCTGTGGATTCTTGTGAAAAAATTCTTCATTTTAGTAAGAGGATTAGAACTTATTTTAGTATTAATATTAACCATCTTACCTTTATAGGGGTAATCCTCTTCCCCCTTGTTGTATACTATAACAAATTTATTGTATTTTTCCTCAGGCAAATATAACGATAAATTCGAAGCAACTCGTTCTGCACCGCCTCCTGCTAACTGAGGAATAATTATTGCTACATTTTTTTTCATATTTAAAACCTCACAATATTAAATTATTTACTCATGAGAATTTTTCTGTAAAGGGAAGTGTATTTTTCTTTTGTATTCAAACTATTTGGGGTAGATTTGAGTTTCATTACTTCTTGTTCATAGTTTTCAATTGTCCAAACCACCTTCTTATAAAAGTCAAATGTGTCTCTGGACTTAAAAGTAATTGTTCCATCTGGTCTTTTTACTACGTCGCTTGCAATAGTAGGAGTCAAAGAATGTAAAGATTCTCTAACAGATAAAGCATCACCGTCAGTATTAGTAGGCCGCACAAAAATATCTACTTTATTTAAAAGTGGAACAAGTTCGATGTTTTTATTCACAAATAATATTCGGTTACTTATACCGTATTGTGTAACAAGAGTTTTTAAGTTAACGTAATACTCTCGATTATCTATTTGAGGTAACATTATAATGCAACCAACGTCGTATGGTTTTTTTTGAATCAAGGTATTTACTAATTCTATACACATGTCTATACCATAAAGATCTTCTTTCTCATGAAAAGCTAATCTCGACGCATTTGCACATATTATAATATTATGAGAACTTATAAAATCATCTAATTGCAACTCTGATTTATACTTCTTTATAGCACGAGTTGTTTCATTTTGATAATAGGGTATAAAAGCTGGTTGAACAATAACTCTTCTTGTATTCTTCATGTAATATTTAATTAAATAATTCTTAATTTCTTCACTAACTGCTATAATTTGCTCTGAGTTTCTTAGAACGTACCTTAATAATTCTTTTTTTACATAACTTTTATTGAGATTTGCTATTCTAAAACTGTGAAATGTTTGAATATACTTCACATTAAATATTCTGCATAAAAATATAATTAAATAATTTGTTTTCAAATTTGATGTATGATTGTGAACAATATATCTAGAAGAATTAAACATTGAAAAAAACATCAGTGAAAATAATTTCAAAAATTGTATAAACCTATTAGATGATGTATCTATAGTGTAAATGTTGAATTCCTCTGTAATACTAGATTTTAACCTTGAGATATGTACAGATACCCCTCCTATAGGAGGGGGTAAAGGACCTATCATAATAATAGAATCTTTTTTCATTATGGTTTCTTTCTCTCCATTCATTTAAGTAGTTACAATACTGCTTCAAAGTATAGTGAATTTTATAGACTATATTTATTGTTTAGTGAAATCACATTTTTTGTATCAAGTATTACTTTACCCTCTATATATTTAATATTTTCCATAATATGATCATGACCAACCATAACTACAACTACCTCTAGTCCAGATAAAAACTCTTTAAAATCATAATACTGATTATTTGCCACTTTTCTCTTTACTAACGGATCAAAAACCTTTGCTCCAAATGCTAAATGATCTTCCATTAAATTTAACATTTGTAGTGTAGGGCTCTCTCTTGTGTCATCAACGTTTTCTTTATAAGATAACCCATAAAGTCCAACTTTTGAAATATCTTTAACATTGTGTTCCCTCATAACATCTCTGATTCTACCTAAGACATGACTTGGCATAGAGTCATTGGTTTTACGTGCAGTTAGGATGAGGTTTGTTAAATCCGGATAATCTCCAACTAAAAACCATGGATCCACTGAAATACAATGACCTCCAACTCCTGGTCCTGGCTGCATTATATTTACTCGCGGATGCATATTTGCTATCCTTATAATCTCATATACATCCATATTATCTACTCTACAAATTTTAGCTAATTCGTTAGCAAATGCAATATTAATATCCCTGTATGTGTTCTCTACAACTTTTGACATTTCTGCTGATCTAATATCTGTAACCTCAATATCTGCTTTACAGAAATTTGCATATAATGATTTAACTTTTTTACCAATCTTTAAATTGTCTGCTCCTATTGTTCTAGAGTTATACTCAAGTTCATAAATCATATTTCCAGGGATAATTCTTTCTGGCGCATGCAAAACATGCACATCTTCACCAATCGCAAAATCTCGATTTTCAATTTCTGGACGAATATACTTATCGATAGTACCTGGTGAAACTGTGGACTCTATTATTATAATTGCACCTTTTTCACAAACATTAAGAACACTATTTAAAGCTGAAATAACATAACTGGGATCAAGTTTTTTGTTCTTTTCCATATATGGTGTTGGTACTGCAAGAATATATGTATGGGCCCGCTGATATTTAGTAGAAAATTCAATATCATTAGAAAGCGCATTTCTAAATAGCTCATTTAGTCCCTCTTCTTCGAAAGTGAGCCTACCTTCTTGTAATGTATTCACTAAATTTGCATTTAAATCTGTTCCTACTACTTTCATTCCGCTTTTAGCGAACATAAGAGCTGTAGGTAATCCTATATATCCAAGTCCAATTATATTTATCATCAAAGTAACCCTTCTTCCTTAAGCTTAGCATCTAATATTTCACGTTTTATTCCCTCGTTAAATCTCACTGGCTTATATCCTAAATGTTGCTGTGCTTTTCCATAAGAAAAGTCCTTATTTTCATTTAATCGTAATACCTGTTCAGCCTTCAATTTGGGTTGTTTTGATATGCGCTCATAAATCCTAACTAAACTATAGCTTAATTTCATAGGGATATGGATTTTATATACTTTTTTCTCTAAATTATTTCCAGTTATATCGATTACTTCATTATAAGTTAAAGGATCGGCCCCTGATATATTATAAGATTCCTTAATACTTATTTTATTCTCAAAGGCACTAACAATTACACTAGCTAAATCCTTCACATAAACAGGTTGTTGTAAATACTCCCCTGTTCCTAATATCGGAAGGACAGGTATTTTTTTTAAATACTTTATTAACCTCCACATATTTCGATCATTAGGTGTACCATAAATCATAGTTGGACGGATTATCGTGTAATCTAAATTACTTCCTTTAATATACTTTTCGGCACTAAGACGAACATCTTTACTATCAGGGTTTAATTTTGTATAAATACCGGTAGTACTAATAAAGATCGAACGTTTTACACCCGCTTCTTCACAGGCATTTACTATATTTGGAGCATGGCCAAATCCAAGTGATGCAATATTTATTAATGCTCCCTTTCCTTTAAGAGCTTCTACAATTGAATCATAATCATTTAATTCGCCATACACATATTTAACATTTAAATGTTTTATTTTATCAAGTTTACTAGACTTTCTAACAAAACAAGTAACTTCATGACCTCTTCTTAATAACTCTTCTAGGACAAAATCCCCCAAAAAGCCAGTTGCTCCTGTTAATAAAATCATATTAATCTCCTTTATGCCTCACTTAACACTTTCAAGTAATATTCAGCTAATTTATATCTGGAATAATTTTTTTCTACAAAATCTGGTCCATTTCTTTTAAGATCTTCATATAATGCCTTATCGTTTTTAACTTTGATTATTGCATTCATAATACCTTCTACATTGTCAGGATCAACCACTATAGACGCTTTAGACTGTTCTAGAATTTCTGCAGCTTCTCCCTCCAGGCTAGCAACAATCGGCACACCACATGCCATAATTTCGAACATTTTTGAAGGTATGAATGTTTTAAATAATTCTATATTCTTTAGTGGTATTAAACTTAAATCGGATGTATTATAAAATTCTGGTATCATCTCTTTTGATTGTGATTCGATAAATTTAACATTACTAATAGATTGATTATTAGCCATATCTATTAGTTTCTCTTTTTCAGCACCCTCACCAATGAAGATAAATTCAATATCGTTATTGTGCTCTAACCCTTTTGCTACTTTTAAAATTGTGCTCAAATTTTGTGAAATCCCATGTGCACCAACATAAGATACAATAAACTTCGCTTGTAAGTCATATTTTTCTATTATTGATAAATTCTTTTTTTTAGGATAAAACAAATCTTGATTAACACCATTTGTTATAACATGAACTTTTTCACTATCAATGCCTCTATTTACAACATTATTCTTAAAAGATTTTGTTACCATAACTAAACTCTTGCTTTTTTCATAAAAAAACAGTTCCATTTTTTCCAATAGATTAGTTATTATACCTTTCTTCATCACTCCAAGTTCAATCATAGCCGCTGGCCATAAGTCCCTTATTTCAAGTACAAACGGTACTTTTTTTCTTAAACTAAAATAATAACCTGAAATAATAGAAAAAAACGTAGGGGAACTTGTTAAGATTACGTCTGGTTTTTTTATTTTTTTCATAGAAAATAAGACTGATGAAAACATAAATGAAATGTGACCTAGTGTTTTTTTTATAAAGCCTTTATTAGGTGTTGCATACACATAATTTCTATGTACATTTATACCATCAATTGTCTCATATTTATATCTTTTCTTCTTATATTCTTGGGGAATAATTCCAGTAGGATGATTTGGAAAACAAGTAACAACATGCACTTCATTACCTAGTTCAACCCAGTGTTTAGCCATTTCATATATCCTTGCCGACGGAGCTCCTATTTCAGGAGGAAAGTAGTGACATATAACAACGATTTTCATATAAAATCCCCTAATTCATCAAAGTTTATATACTGTTCTTCTCTACCATTTATTACCTTAAATCCATTTTCAAACTTATATACCCTTTTATTTGAACCTATTTTTATTAGATAACCAAACCAATTTTTAGTACTATCCATTCTTAGTGTTAAGTGTTCATTTTCTTCTTTAACATTAAACTCTTTAGAATACCAGCCATTTCGTTTGCAAATATCTCTTGTACCTATTGTTGTTATCTCAATAGAATCTTGCCCACTTATCACATTAGCAGTATCACCTTGAATATTAATGTGAGTCCCTGGGATGAAATGTATAATATTATTGATATTCTCTTTGTCTTCTTTGTTAACATAGTCTAAAACAATAACTGACTGTTCATCAATGTTACCAATACACCTTTTGTGCATTGTACCATTATAGGAAGTATACTCCCCTACATAAAAATTAATATCCTTATAAGAAAATTGTTTTCTTCCTACATTTTTGATTCGATTAGCTACCCTAAAACTTCCCCAAAACTGTGATTGCTCTTCATTTGCTATAGATACAGTATTGTGAGCTTTCGTACTCCTAAAATAATTTCTCCATTTACCATACTCATATTTAAAGGTCCCAGAATTCACTATTAATGGCTTACCTTTTACTGAAAGTTCATAACTCAAAGCGTCACAATGAGCATGTGCAGGTAAATAAGCAGGACAGATATCTCCAGTATCAAATATCAACTTCTTGTTATGGTCTTCAATAACAAATATCCCACTTTTCTCAAAACGCGTCTTTTTATTCGGTTTTAATGAAAAGAGTGACTCACACGAATATAATAAATTCATATAATCTTTACTAATTCCATCAGTACTATCATTAAAGGACGGGGTTTTACCTATACCTTCTTCAATACTATAAGTTACATCAATCATTTTTTGAAGGTAAGGAAGCAAATCATTATATATAGGTTCGCCTTTTAACCAATAAGTTATTTTAATCAAATCTTCTAAAATTATCTTATGATACATAGGGCTAAATTCAAAATGCATACCATCTTCTAAAATTTGTTCTCTTAATTGGTCTAATAGTTTAATCTTAGTTTTTTCCTTCACATTCTCTTCCTTAAAATAAATACTTCCAATTATTAATGCTTTTATATTCTCAAAATAATGATTACCTAATACATCCTTTTCAAGAACTTTTTTTAAATATTCATACTGCAAAAATAATGATTGATGGAACTTATCATCAAATGCATTATCAACCGGGATTTTATTTTTAAATGTTGTATACGAAGAAATCCAATTTGTAATCCTTAGTGAAATAGTATAAGGATGCCATCCATCACCATATGGGAACGGGTTATTATTTATCCAATTGTCTATTAAATATTTATATTTTTCATAATATAATTTACTGTTTTGTTTAGCAGTAAATTCATAAGTTAATTTATGTAAGTACTCAAAATAATGTAAATTATACCTCCATAAATGTTGAAGTTCCTTATTGTTCCAAGCTTCTGATAATTTCACTTTATTTGTTATGTTTATAAATGTATAATTATCTTGAAATAAATCGTCAATTTTAAAACGATCTAAGTATTTGCTGTTATAATCTAATTCAGCAACTAAATAATTTAAGTTATCATTTACTTCTATATTAAACGGCACTTTAATTTTACGAAGTCCTTTTTTATAGAACTCTCTTTTTACTCTATTAATTATCCTATAGTATATTTGTGAAATTTTGAGATACTTTACAGTATTAATATAAAGTTTGATTTTTTTATTCATTAAAAGTACCTCATCTTCCTTTACTAATATTAGTGCGTTTCTTTAACTTTGGGTCATAACTCTTCTTTTTACTCTTCATTAGAGAGTCACCTTCAACCACTCCATCACTCTTTACAACACTAATAACTGTCCCCAAAAAACATCTTAAATCCATATACATACTAATCTTATGAGCATACTCTCCGTCCAGTTTTGCTTTAACCTCAATAGGAAGCTCGTCACGGCCGTTTATTTGCGCCCAACCAGTTAAACCTGATGGTACATTATTTGCACCATACTTATCACGCTCGGCAATAAGATCATACTGATTCCACAATGCAGGTCTAGGACCGATAATGCTCATTTGACCAACAAAAATATTCCAAATTTGAGGAAGTTCATCAAGCGAAGTTTTTCTAAGGAATTTTCCCATTTTAGTGATGTACCTTTCTGGGTCTTTTAACAAGTGAGTAGGAGTATCCTTAGGTGTATCTATTCTCATAGTTCGAAATTTTAATATGGTAAAATGAGCCTTATTTAGGCCAACACGTTTTTGCTTAAAAAATACCGGGCCTTTTGAATCCACTTTAATGCCAATAATAAGGATTAAAAATATAGGAGATAAAAAAACAAGTCCCGCTAAAGAAAGGATAATATCTATTAATCTTTTGAAAAATAAGTACATTTTCTTGACACCCCTAATAATTCATTGAAAATTAAAACATTAAGTTATAATAAGCATATTTGTCTGATAATGATATATTAAATATAGGTTTCTAGAGTATTACACGTTGTATATTAAACTCATAAATATTTATATTTTTTAACTATCATTGGAAAAAGTTAAGGCCGCTTCAAGCGAAGCAACCTTAACTTTTAACTATTGAGTCTTCTACCAGTTCTTTAATAAAACTTAACACATCATTACGAAGCTCATCTTGTTCAATCGCCAGCTCTAAAGTTGTCTTCACAAACCCTAATTTCTCCCCAACGTCATATCGCTTACCCTTGAAATCATAAGCAAACACACGCTGGATTTCATTCAACCTCTGAATCGCATCCGTTAACTGAACCTCACCACCAGCTCCCTTTTCCTGCTTATCCAAAAACATAAAAATCTCAGGGTTCAATATGTAACGTCCCATGATTGCAAGGTTCGAAGGAGCAGTTCCTTGTTTTGGTTTCTCAACGAAAGTATTGACCTGATAACGCCGTCCTTCTTGTTGTTGCGGATCAATAATTCCATACCGGTGAGTTTCCTCATCAGCTACAGTTTGCACACCAATAACAGAAGAAAGCGTATCTTCGTACTGGTCCATTAATTGACGAAGGCAGGGCTGTTCAGCACGTACGATATCGTCACCTAACAAAACAGCAAATGGCTCATCTCCAATAAATTTACGCGCACACCAAACCGCATGACCAAGCCCTTTAGGCTCTTTTTGGCGAATAAAGTGAATCTCTACATTGGAAGTTGCGTTTACTTTTTCAAGAAGATCGTATTTCTCTTTCTGCATCAAATTATCCTCAAGCTCAAAATTCTTATCAAAATGGTCTTCAATTGCACGCTTTCCCTTACCCGTAACGATAATAATATCCTCAATCCCGGACTCGATTGCCTCTTCAACAATGTACTGAATTGTAGGTTTATCAACAATCGGTAACATTTCTTTTGGCATAGCCTTTGTTGCCGGAAGAAAGCGAGTTCCTAATCCGGCAGCTGGGATAATTGCTTTTTTTACCTTTTTCATAACGAGCTCCTCCTTACTATCCTATAACACTTGCTCCAAAACTTTTTTGTTAGATGAAACTCTATTATTAGCCAAGTCTATTGCATACTTCCTCAAGTCTTCAACACTGCTTTCCGCATGATGCTCAACTAAATACTTAACAAGGTGATAATCAAACTCCACTGTCTTCCCAATAAAGATCTTAGGAAACACCGGCTTCTTATTCACTTCCTTATCACTAAGAAGCTCCTCATACATCTTCTCCCCAGGGCGGATCCCGCTGAACTGGATCGGAATCTGCTCTTCGGTAAAACCAGAAAGGTGAATCAAGTTTTTCGCAAGATCGACAATCTTCACTGGTTCACCCATATCAAGCACGAATACCTCTCCACCTCGTGCAAGAGCACCAGCCTGCAATACCAGTCTTGATGCTTCTGGTATCGTCATGAAGTAACGGGTCATATCAGGATGGGTAACCGTAACCGGACCACCTGCAGCAATCTGCTTCTTAAATAGTGGAATCACACTCCCACGGCTTCCAAGTACGTTTCCGAAACGAACAGCCACAAATTTTGTATGACTTTGTCTTCCTAGATTCTGTACAACCATCTCTGCAATCCGCTTTGTTGCTCCCATAACGTTTGGAGGATTCACCGCTTTATCGGTGGAAACAAGTACGAATGCTTTTACACCTGCATGGTGAGCCGCTTCGGCAACATTTTTTGTACCGATAACGTTGTTCTTCACCGCTTCTTTCGGGTTGGCCTCCATTAATGGCACATGCTTGTGAGCAGCTGCATGGTAAATGTACGAAGGATGATAGTCTTCAACGACCTGGAAGATACGGTCGCGATCCTGCACGTCGGCAATCACGGTTACTAGTTCCGTATCTAAACCCAGCTGCTTTAACTCCATATGTATCGTATAGATACTGTTCTCCCCGTGACCAAGTAAAATCAACTTGGTGGGTTCGAACTTCACGAGCTGGCGGCAGATCTCTGAACCGATACTTCCACCGGCACCTGTTACCATAACCGTTCTTCCTTTGACTTCGGATTCAATTGTGTCAATATCAAGGTCAACTGGTTCTCTTCCGAGTAAATCCTCAATCTGCACGTCACGGATCTGATTGACGGAAATATTTCCTAAAGCAATATCTTCAATCATAGGCAACGTCTGTACATTTTTCACAACCTGCTTTGCATTACGGATAATGTCTTTTACACGTTCATGCTCAACAGACGGCATCGCCATCACAATGTGGTTCACATGATGTTTTTCAGCTATTTCTTTGATTTGGTTTGTGCTCCCAAGGACAGGAAGGTTCGCCACAACAAGGTGGTGCATCGTAACATCGTCATCAACAAAACCGATGAGATCTGCATCCATTTCATGGGAATTTTTCATCTGACGTGCCAGCATTCTCCCTGCAGACCCGGCACCTACGATAAGTGTCCGCTGTCGGTTTGGATCACGCTTCACAATTTTGGCTTTTTTCAATTTAGGATTGATGGTCAGGCCATACGTTTTATAGTACTGCCAGACGAAACGCACCCCGCCGAGTAGTAAAATATGTAACATCCAGGTGATGACGAGGGCACGTTCATACATTTCTCCAAAAGCAGCGACTTGAATAAGGGCACTGGATAGTATCGACAAGCTCACCACAGCTATAATGCCAATGAGTTCCTCTGTACTGGCATAGCGCCACTTTTTTTTATACATGCCAAGAAGGCTTGAGAATAAATGATGCGTGAGTAATAAGGCAATTGATAAGACGAGAATGATTTCATCAAAAACAGCGACATAGGGGTTTAAGAAGAAGTGCGACATATAAATGGAAAAGGAGACGATAAACGAATCAATCCCCATGAGTAATAAAAGCCTCTTTCGATAGGCTGCTGTCATAACCTCATCCAACTCCTTTCATTAATAGATGCGGGATCTAGGTTGAACGAAACAATTTTTTGTAACGTTTTTGTAACAAAGCACATTATAACAGGTATTATTGGTAGATTGAAGGATTTGATAGCATAATTTTACATAAATTAATAAAATATGTTTTGAAATTAGTCAAATAATCTCAAAGGTTGCTATGATCCATAAAAAAAGAGGGGACTATGGCCTTTGACTACGACTAAAGTTACCCCTGCACCTTCATACTTAACGGCTGAAAAGCCCTAAGATTTTTGATTTTTTTACATGCTCCGGAGGATCGGCCTGCAACACCCTGCCAGTGAGAACATCTTGCGCATTCTCCGAGAGAATATAAACCATCTCTTCTCCGTATTTCTTACGGACTTCATGATAAGCTTCCGACAAACAAAAACCTCTCGTTTTCGTATTGTGGGCATCAGAAGCAAGCAAATGAACCAGGTTTGCATCAAGCAGCTGCTCGGAAAATTTCTTGATCTTCTTCCCGAAGTGACCGCACAGGCTTCCCGCTGTCAATTGCGCATATGCACCCTTTTTCACAAAGGAATAAAGCAGGTCCGGATTTTCGATGATCGCTTTATTCCGTTCCGGATGGACGATCACCGGCTGATAACCAGCAACCTGCAGGTCAAAGAACAACTTCGACGCATAACGCGGGACAGATCCGGATGGAAATTCCACAAAAACATAGCTGCTCTTAAGATTAATGGGAAGGATTTCATCAGCTTCCAGCCCTTCCAGAAACTCCCCGTAAATCCTTGTCTCCTGTCCCGGCAGGACTTCCAGGTCTATACCGTGTTCCTGGAAGGTACGGTTCAATTCAGCGGTCTGAATCGCAATATTGTGCTTATAGTTATCGTAGGCACCGTTCTTATGATGCGGCGTGGCTACAATCGTTTTGATCCCGTCGGCAACGGCCGCCCTCGCCATCTGGATACTTTCTTCAACGGTCTGTGCTCCATCATCTACACCAGGTAAGATGTGACTATGTAAATCGATCAATAGTCTTAACTCCCCTTTTTTCTATTTAGTTATCCTATACAAACTTCTATTCTCTATTTATCCGTATGTTCGATACTAAGCACGATTATACCAATTTAATACAAAATAATGAAGACATATTTCTATTTTTTTCATAAATTTCGCTAATAATTTCCTATGATCCTTCTATATATAGTTAGATAATTGTAAACAAATAGAAAAAGGAGAGTCCTAAGACTCTCCTTTTTCTATTTACTGCCCGTAATAATAATAATAGTTACTGGATTTAACATCCTGGTCATTTAGAACTACGCCGAGAAGATTGACCTGAGACTGCTCCAGCTGTTCCTTCGCCTTCAGGGCTGACTCTTTATCTGTCTGTTTGCTCCGGACAACCAGGAGCACACCGTCCACGAAATTGGAAAGAACCTGCGAGTCTGTGACGGCATGAACCGGCGGTGTATCAAAAATAATCATGTCATACGTCTGCTTTGCTTCTTCAATGAACTCCTGCATTTTCTTCGATCCAAGCAGTTCAGAAGGGTTCGGAGGAATCGGTCCGCATGTCAGGACATCAAGCTTATTCAAATCTGTAGGATTCACTATATCCTCGATTCGCTGGGCACCAATCAAATAATTGCTCAGTCCGGCTGTGTTGGGAACACGGAAGGTATAATGGATCGTCGGTTTCCTCAAATCCGCATCTACAAGCAGCGTTTTCTTTCCCTGCTGGGCGAAAACCACTGCGGTATTGGCTGTGGTTACAGATTTACCTTCAGACGGGTTTGGGGAGGTTACGACCATTGTTTGAAGATCCGCATCAACCGAAGCAAACTGCAGATTCGTCCGGATGGTACGGAACTGTTCGGCAATCGGCGATTTAGGATTCTCCTTGGTAACCAGGTTTCTTGCTCTTGTGTTAACATTCTGTTTTTTACGTGCCAACGGACTCACCTCTCACTGTTCCGGCTTCACGCTTCTTTTTTTTTGAACGGCCGGGGTTGGTTGTGTTCTCTGATGAGATGGTAGACACCACTCCAAGAACAGGAAGACCTAACGTCTCATCGATATCGGTTTCAGACTTAATCGAGTTATCCAAGTATTCCAGTAGGAAGGCCAGGCCGACGCCGAGCATCAACCCGACAACAAGGGCGATGGCAATGTTCAGGCTGGTATTCGGGCTGACCGGCGCCGGATCTGAACCGACGTTCGCTTCTGTCAGGACGTTGATATTGTCGACGCCGTTCATCAACTGAGGGACTTCTTCTTTAAATACTTCAACCGTTGTATTGGCGATATCGGCAGCCATTAACGCATTGTTATCTGTGGCCGTTACATTTACGACCTGTGACTCATTGGCGTTAGACACCTGAAGCTTATTGGCAAGGGCGCCTGCTGAAATGTCTAAGTTCAACTCAGAAGCGACCTGGTCCAGGATTCTCGGACTTTCAATAATGACATTGTATGTATTGATAAGTTCCACGTTTGTACGTATGTCGTTAATGTCATAAGCGGCATTTTGTTGTTCACTCTGGGTCTGGTTCACGATGAATTGAGATGATGCCTCGTAGGTCGGAGTGACTAAAAAGATCGTATAAAGGGCACTGATCACAGCTGCTGTGGCGGCTAAACCAATAATCATCCACAGTCTCTTCTTGATGACCTCGAAAATTTCTTTCAAGGAAATGGTTTCTTCCATTTATAAACCTCCAATATTTGTCGAATTAACAGATAGAATCATTATAGCATAAAGGCCTATCAGATTAGAGAACTATCTGTGAAATTTTCTAATCTTTTACATAAATGCAGGATGGGTTCCACTTTATCCATCGGAATCTATCAGAGATCGTTAACCCTAAAGAAAAGAATTGATTCCCTATACCTAGGGTTTCATAGATTTGTAAATATATCCTGTAATCCTCCCTCAATAGGTCAGTCACCATGTATAATGAAACTACATGATTTTAATGGAAAGGTGTGGGTCTATGAACAAGAAGTACATCCTGCTTGTGCTGGCAGGTCTTTTGATTATCGGCGGCATGGCCTTCTTTACGATGAATGCTGTGCAGGCCGATACAGCCGAAGAGATCTATAAAAAAGCAAAAGCTGCTTTTGAGAATGAGGAATATGAGGAAAGTGCAGAGCTTTATCACGATGTGCTTGATATGGACCCTTCTCATGAAAAGGCACGGCTTGAACTCGGAGAATCATACATAGCTTTATCTGACTATGAAGCGGCCGTACAAGTCTTGAACGATGGGATTTATGAAAATCCGGAAAGCTCCTCGAATTACATCGCTTTGTCTGATGTCTTCCTTCTGCAGAAAAAGGTGGGAAAAGCCGTCAGCACCCTTAGTAAAGGCCTGAATTACAGTGATCAAGAACCCATCCAGAAAAAGCTGGACCAAATCAATGATAAGATATCGGTCCACCTGGAACGCTCTATGGTCCAGAAGGGATACAAGCGGGATTTGGAGCTCGTTTGGGAAGACAATGAAGGGAACCCTGTCTCTCTGGAAGCCGACTGGAAGGTGGAAGACCCTGCGATTGGAGAAATTGTCCTGGATGAAGAGAGTGGCAGCAACCAGTTCTCCGCTGACTCCACGGGCACAACCGTCGTAACAGCTGTTTGGGAATCCCTCACCTATTCCAAAGAAGTGGAAGTCGCCGAGCAGGTGCTGGATGAAGTAACGGTCGAACCGGAAAACATTGAGCCTCTCGCAGTCGGGCAGACGGTCGAAATAAGCGTCGAAGGTAAAGATGAGGCCGGGGAAGAAATGGAAATCGCACCGGAATGGTCTACAGAGAAAGAGTTGATAGAAATCGAAGCCCAGGAGGATTCCGATGAGATATCGGTTACAGCTGTTAAAGAAGGAATCGATACCTTAACGTTGGAATACCAAACGTATAAACACGAAATGAAAGTGAAGGTGCAGGGGGACGAAAACTTGATTGAAACGGATGCCGAAGGAAATGGAACGGTTTCCGTATTCCCGGATATGGATACTTATCCGACAGGGGAGGAAATCACCTTTGACGCTCATCCGGAGGACGGATGGGAGTTCGTCCGATGGGAAGGGGATATCGATTCGGATGAAACGGACGCTTCCGTAAATTGGACAGTGGAAGGATCCATGGCTGTGACCGCTGTCTTCGAACCGGTAAGCTATGACCTGGACTTATCGATTGAAGGAGAAGGCAGAATCGTCCGGGACTCGCTCGCCACCAACTACAGCCATCTGGCTGATGTGTCCCTAAGACCAAGAGCCGCGGATGGCTGGGAATTTGTCCGGTGGGAAGGATCGTATGCAGGAACGGAAGCGGATATCCATGTCAGTATGGATGAAGATAAGTCTTTAACCGCCGTGTTTGAAAAGAAAGCTGATGAAGAACCAGAAGAATCCGTTGAAGAGGAACCAGAGACTGAACCTGAATCAGAACCTGTCCCCCAACCTGAACCTGCTGTATATCAATTAAATGTAGGGATTAATGGACAGGGGAATATTCATAAAGACAAATCCGGAAGTCAGTTCAGCAAAGGAACGACGGTGAACCTAAGCGCCGTACCTAAAGACGGATGGACGTTTGCTGGATGGAGCACGGGAAGCTATTCTTCCAACATCAGTATCACGATGAACAGCGACCGGGCAATCTCAGCGAATTTTAAGAAGAAAGCGGAGCCTGAACCGGATCCAGAACCAAAGCCGGAGCCTGATCCCGAACCTGAACCGGCCCCTGAGCCGGAACCAAAGCCCGAGCCGGAACCAGAGCGATTCACACTTTCCACTTCCGTGGAAGGAGAAGGATCCGTTGAGGCTTCCGAAAAGGATGTACAGGCAGGCGGTAACATCACGGTCACCGCTTCACCTGCAGAAGGCTGGACGTTTGTCCGGTGGAAGGGGGACCTTAGTGGTTCGAAGCGATCTGCGACGTTCATGATGGATAAAGACAAGAGCGTAACCGCTGTATTTGAAAGGAAAGAAGAATAACTACCACGCAAAAAGGCTTTCCATATGGAAAGCCTTTTTTATCATTCTCTTATTTTAATAGTAACCCTTTGATTCTCACTATATGACCGCTGGAGTTTTTACTCTTATCTCCATTGATTGTGATTTCAATTTCATGATCCCCTTCACTCAACTGTGAATCGATAAGAAGATATTTGGTCTTTTTATATGGGGAGTAGGCACTGATCGTTTTTTCAAGTTCACCATCGACGTACACATCGAAGGATCCGCCATCTTTATGAGTGATCACCGAAACTCCGAGCCACTTCGATGAGTCTTCAGAAACCTTGTAACTCAGTGTTTTCCCTTCCTCATCCGAAACAAAGTAGGATTCTTTATCAAGGAACCCTTCATCATTTACAGGTTCGTTGGTTAGAGAAATTTCATTCTTTTCATATTCCTCGTCCTGGGTATCTGCTTCTCCAGTTTCCTCATCCGCTTCAACCTTGTTTTGTATGGAATCAAAGATCGCAGACGCATACAGAACATAGCCTTGGTCATTCGGATGGATGCCGTCCGCTGTCAGCTCTTCTGTATCCTGTTCGGATTCCTCAAAAGCCTTCTGGACATCCACTTTCGTCAATTGATACTGGTCGGATATATCAGATAAAACTTTCTGATACTCAGGTTCCAACCCATTCTCTACAATGGAATATAATTCAGCATCTGGAAAACGCAGCTTAATATTTTCAATAAGGTCCGAGTAGGTTTCTTTGAATTCTTCCTCCGTCAGAGAAATTTGATCGTTGACACCGAAAGAAACAAAGATGCTGTCATACACTTTACTCGTTTCATATTGATTGAATTCCATCAGCCCATCAAAAGAATTGGATCCACCCTTAGTAAGGCCGATGTTTTTTACATCAATTCCGTACTCATCAGTGATTTTACTGTTCAGCTGGGCCGTCCACGTCTGTTCCTCAGAGGAAGCTCCGGTACTTTTTCCGATACTATCTCCAACAACTAGATATTGAATAGGCTCCTCATCCTTAATCTTCTCCGCCATGCTCTTGTTATTGTTGGCCATTGTAGAACTATAAAGACCTACAGCTAAGATGACAGCAGCAATAAGTACCGTCATAATCAGCAGTGTTTTTTTGTTTTTCATAAGACACCTCAGTTGTAGCCAGATGACTGGCTGGATTATTTTTCAACATCACGAATTCCCTGTATTCACAAGGTCATCTTCTTCTTTTGTTTCCTGTGAGGGTTTCTTGTTAACAAGCTGCTTATTGATGACTTTTACCCGGGGGTTATTTCTTAAAGTGAGCTTGCCTTCTTCTTTTCTTTCTTCTAATTGTTGAACGGCTGTTTCGATATCATCGAATTGAATACCTTCCAATGATTCCATCGTGTAATTCCACCACTGTAACTGGAGCAGCCGCTCTCTCATGCTTTCGTCAAAGCGGTATTTAATATGCTTAGCTGGAATTCCACCAACAATGCTGTAAGGCTCAACATCTTTGTTCACAACGGCGCTTGCAGCTATAACGGCCCCATCACCAATGGTGACACCCTTAAGAATCGTCACATTGGAGC
This sequence comes from Halobacillus litoralis, assembly GCF_009856355.1. Lineage (GTDB taxonomy): Bacteria > Bacillota > Bacilli > Bacillales > Halobacillaceae > Halobacillus > Halobacillus litoralis_B. The sequence continues at coordinate 284,425 of NZ_WMEW01000001.1, forward strand.
CGATCCAGACATCATTGCCAATAACCGGGCTGGGTTTGCTTTCTATGCGGTCGACGGTTGTATCGAAATCCGCCGCTTCATCCCAGAAGTTGTAACCAAATTTATCTGCGTATTGAAAATCATGGGTGCTTAAGTAATGAAGTGGATGCTCTCCCATACCAATCGTTACGCCTGGTGCTACATTACAAAACCTGCCGATTGATTTCAGGTTTCGAATGGTACCGCCTCTTAGGTTCGTGTAAGCGCCAATAATTCCCGAGTTGATTAAATTCGTATCCAGCACACGAACAGGAGGTTCAAAAATGGCTTTTGATTTTTTCGCAAAACAATTAGTATCATCCACCATGATACCTTCTTCCAGTAAAACTTCTTTAGTAACCTTAGTCATGTCAAAATCCTCCTGCAAAGTATTTCTCATGACTCCCCTATTCCTAACAAGAATTACTGTGATCTCCAGGAGTTCTATTTATCTGTTTATCCTGGAATGGATTTTTATCGTCTATTTTATAATGCGGTTAATAGTTTCACTCAGTGTCAGTTCCTCACCTGTATGTGGATCCCTATACCTTGGGTACAGTAGGTAAGCACCGACAAACAATTCGGTGACGCTGAGATTTCTTTTTCTTCTATCCACGGATTGCCGGTCATCAGTTAAGCCCCACCCTGAATAAAACGGGGCACCAGCTGTCGTCACAGGAATGCCTCTGAGCAGCGCTTCAAAACCTGACAAAGATGTGATGGTATATACATGGTCAATGGTTTCCAGAGCATCCACCAAACTTAATGGAGATTCTAGAATCATAGCCAGATGACGGATATCCTCCGGGTTGGACTGCTTTTCCCTGCGGCCGGTTAGAACATCCGGATGTGGCTTATAAATGATCTGCGCTTCTTTGTGTTCACTTCTGGCCATTCGCACTAAGTCGTTGTTCGTCCATTTTTCAGAGCTTCCCATTTTAATAGAAGCATCATCTTCCACCTGTCCGATAACCAGGATCCGCTTCGTTGTCTTCGGACCATAAATGTCATGGACACTTCTTTTATCGACGTGGTTGTACTTACTGACACCCAGCTCTTTCAGTTTTCTGATGTTCTTTTCCGCTTCTTCTAATAAAGCAGGGTTTTCTTTAAAAGGAAACTGATTCAGAATATCCTCCAAATCACTCGGTCTTGAAGAATCAAAATACATTCCTTTCCGGTCGAGACAAACCGAATAGGGCGGGGTATGCAGCGCTCCAAGGCCTTTGGAGCGGACAAACCCATCCTCTATCCTATACAGCGGGATATCCTTATCCGATGCATACTGTTTCAATTCTCTGCCGGCATTGTAGCCCCAGACAATAAAATCCACATCGTCATACCTTTCGATTTCGTGTCGGAGGTATTTTAAATTGTAGTCAAAGGGTACGAATTTCACCTTATATTCCGTTAAAAAGCGGACGATGAAAGGTCTCTTCCATTTGGAAACATGAAAAAGAAAAGCTGTTTTTTGACCTCGATCACCTGCTGGAGCCAGTTTCCAGTAGGTGATGGTCATATAAGCAAGCACTGTTTTAATTGTTTTCTTTACCATCTTTTTTATCTTGTCCATGCAAACCGTCCTATTTCCTGATTACCTCATACCCTGGTAACTTGAGGTTCCCTGTCTGTAAGAGTGTTCAGAAGAGCTTCTTCTTCTCTCTTCCATTCGAATCCAAGCAGGGAAGACTGCTTCACAGGCCCCTGAATCTTGTAAATCCAGTAAAGAATCGAGAGTTCGAGGCTTGGTTCAGCTTCAAGTATCTCCACAAGTTCCTTATAAATATAGTGAGGAACACTTTGAACAGCTGTTCTTTGATCAATGAAGTCCACAATGGAATCCATCCCATGTTTATAGCTGTGAAGCGGGTTCGCTCCTCCAATAAGGACCGCATCCAAATCCGTCACATTCTTTCTTCCAACGTAATCAAAGAACGGACTTTTCGCCCATACACTGGTTTTTGTTCCTTTGGTTTGACTGTATGGATAATCGGTGGAGTAATTATTAAATCTAACGACTACGGCGTGCGCGTCCACATACTCGCCTTGATGGAAGTCGGATGCTGTCTCACCATCTCCGACCAGGCAGATGTCTCCCTCGGCACTCCGGACCAGCTGCTCGAACGACCTTTCATGCTCAAGCACCCGCTCATGATAAAAGAATTCAACTTCTGAACCTTCGACCAGTTCCGGTCTTCTGCCGTGAGCCGTAGCTGTTAGAGCAAAGTATCTCTCTTCCTTGATTACTGCAGGATTGATTTCCATCGCTTTTTCTAAATAATTCAATGCCACGTTATAATAGCCCGCATCATTGTAAACCGCTGCAAGGAGAACGATTTCTTCAGACTTTAAATCCTCAAACTTAACCTTGATTTTCTCAAGAAGAAACAGTAGTTCTTTTGTAATCCCTTCCTGTTTCCACACGTGTGTGATTAAGCTCATTAATGGTTGATGAGTGCCCGTCGTACGATCTGCATAGTACAACAGCTCTTTAAGACGCGGTGGGAAATCTCCATCGTTCAGGTAAATCAGTGCCAGACTGTAGGAAATTTCACCGGCCTTCAGTGGATTTCTCTCATTTAATACCAAGGCCTTCTCATAATAACGGATGCTCAAATCCTTTTCTTCCTGGATGTCCGCTATTTCGGCTAAGAACACATAGTTCTCCGAGGGATTCACTTCATAGTCGACCGCACGGTGTATAAAGTTCTTCACTTGATCGATCGAGCTGTATTCTTTAGAAGCTTTCATCTCATCCATCAAATGATTGATTTTCGTAGAAAGCAATTCATCAATGGCTTGTTCACAGTCGATTGGTTTACCCGTTTCCAAGCTTACATACTTCGGATACAGAAGGTAGGCTCCTGTAAAGAGTTCCTCAATCGTCAGTTTCCTTGTTCTCCGCTCACAAACTTGGCGGTCATCGGTCAGTCCCCAGCCTGCATAGAACGGCATACCGAAGCAGGTGACACTGATGCCTCGGATCAACGCTTCGAATCCGGAGAGAGAGGTAATGGTATACACATGGTCGATCGTCTTGAACGAATCAATCAATGACAATGGCTCAGTGACAACTGTCGATATGTGAGCTACAGCCATTGGATCGGTGACGGCATTCCGGTGTCCGGTTAAAACATCCGGGTGAGGTTTATAAATGATTTCGGCATCCGGATTCTCGTTGTAAGCCGCCCACACTAAGTCATTATTAGTGATTTCACGGTTACAACCGTATTTGATGGAGGCATCTTCCTCCACCTGCCCGATAACGAGAATTCTTTTCCTTGTTTTCGGCCCGTAAATTTTTTCAACGTCTGCCGGACCGACGTGGTTATATTTACTGATCCCTGTATTGATCAGCTTTTCAAGGTTTCTCTGTCCTTTTTGCAGCACATCTTGATTATGGTTGAAATCATAATTCTGCAGCAGTGTTTCAAGATCAGATGGTCCGCGGGAATCAAAGTACAACGTCTGGGAATCGGCTACGATGGATAATGGCAGACTGTGCCCTGCACCTAAACCGAGAGAACGAACAAACCCATCTTCTGTACGGAACATCTTAATATTATTGTCCTCTGCGTACTCCCTGATTTCATCGTCTTCCTTGAATCCCCAGACAACAAATACTTTGTCATCATCTGCTACAAGATAAGGAAGCAGTCTTTCCAGATCCGCACTGCCAAATACGTAAGCCGTACGATATTCGTTGAAGAAGACACTCATATGCTCTCTTTTCCATGGATTAAAACCAAACATATAGGCAATTGGAAGAGATTCATCCTCCCAATTGTCCCCTACTTTAACAAACGGAAGCTTTTTATCATTACGCTTGGCCATTAGCTCCTGCTTGTAGGCTTCTTCTTTTTCCTTCCGATCTTTTTCTACAGCCTCTTTCAATTCATCGATCGCTTCCTCACAATTGATGAGTTTGTGAGTTTCTAAACTGATGTAACGTGGATAAAGAAGGTAAGCGCCCGCGAACAACTCTTCAATCTTCAGTTTTCTCGTACGACGATTACAGGACTGACGGTCGTCGGTCAGTCCCCAGCCTGCATAAAACGGCATACCGAAACATGTAACGGAAATTCCTCTGATCAAGGCTTCGAAACCAGCCAGCGAGGTAATGGTGTAGACATGGTCAATCGTCTCCAACGAATCGATCAAGCTTAATGGTTCACGGACAACCATAGCGATATCTTCTACATCACGTGGACTGCTTACCTCTTCACGGTGGCCATTCAAAACATCAGGGTGGGGTTTATAAATGATTTCGGCATCCGGGTTTTCCTTGTAGGCGGCTCTAACTAAATCATTATTTGTTATTTCGCGGTCACATCCATATTTAATAGAAGCATCCTCTTCCACCTGTCCGATAACAAGAATCCGCTTCTTCGTCTTTTCACCGTAAATCCTTTCTGCTTTAGCTGGACCCACGTGATTATACTTACTAATCTTCGTATCGAGAAGCTTCTGCAGGTTGGATTCCGCCTGCCTGACTAAATCTTTGTCTTTCTTAAAGTTGTAGGTTTGAAGGGTTATCTCCAAGTCGGAAGCCTGACGCGAATCAAAGTAAAGCGTCCGGCTGTCTGCAACGATGGACATAGGAAGACTGTGACCTGCACCGAGACCAAGTGATCTTACAAATCCATCTTCCACACGGATCAGCTTCACATCGTTATCCTCAGCATACTTCCTATATTCTTCGGATTCTTTAAAACCCCAGACAACAAACACATTTTCTGTGTCATCGACTAAATAGGGAAGGAGACGATCCAGTTCAGCACTTCCAAATACATAAGCCGTTCGATATTCACTGAAGAACTTACTCATGTGCTCACGCTTCCAAGGGTTGAATCCGAACATGTAAGCGACTGGCAGGTGATCATGATCCCAATTGTCCCCTACTCTTACAAAAGGAAGTTTATTTTCATTCTGCTTGGCGATTAATTTCTGTTTTGTTTCCTCTTCTTTGACCCTGCGATCCGAATCAACAGCTTCTTTTAACTCATCGATCGCTTCTTCACAGCTGATCAACTGGTTGGTTTTCAGACTGATATAACGTGGATAAAGAAGGTAGGCTGCGGCAAAGAGTTCTTCCACCGTCCGTTTTTTTGTGCGGCGGTCACAGGATTGGCGGTCGTCCGTCAGTCCCCAGCCTGCATAAAACGGCATGCCGAAACATGTCACTGGAATACCTCTGATCAAGGCTTCGAATCCAGCCAGTGATGTGATGGTATAGACGTGGTCAATCGTGTCCAAAGCATCCACTAAACTTAGTGGCTCTTTCACGATTGTAGCAATGTGGGCCACCTGATCCGGATTGCTTACTTCATTACGATGCCCGTTCAGGACATCCGGATGAGGCTTATAAATGATTTCGGCATCTGGATTTTCTTTCGAGGCTTCACGGACAAGGTCATTGTTTGTAATTTTGCGGTCTGCTCCATACTTAATGGAAGCATCCTCCTCCACCTGGCCAATGACTAATATACGTTTTCTCGTTTTCTCACCATAAATAGCTGCAGCGTTTACTGGATCCACATGATTATACTTACTAATCTTTGTGTTTAATAGATGATCCTTAATCCTGGCTGCCCGCTTCACTGTACCTTTATCCTTTTTGAAATTATGATTCTGCAAAATGGATTCCAGCTGAGAAGGCTCTTGAGAATTAAAATACAGCCCTTGGTCATCAGCTACAATCGACATTGGAAGGCTGTGGCCAGCCCCAAGCCCTAAGGACCTTACAAAACCATCCTCTGTACGAATCAACTTTATTCCATTCTGCTGCGCAAAATCTCTTACTTTTTCAGGTTCTTTGTATCCCCATACAACAAAAACAACTTCCTCATTATTTTCTATGTAGGGAGACAACCTTTCCAACGTTACATTCCCAAACACATACGCGGTGCGGTACTCCGGGAAGAAATGACTAACGTGCTCACGTTTCCATGGGTTGAACCCGAACATAAGAGCAATAGGGAGCGTCTCATCATCCCAGTTGTCTCCAATTTCAACATAAGGTTTTTTTGGTTGTGCCTGCTGTATGAACCCGGTTTTCTTCAGTACTTTTTTAAGAAACTTTTTCATTGTCAGCCCCCCTTGAATCATAATTGATTCATTTTATTTTCATAGAAGTCAATAGCATCTTCTATATCACCGTTAAAGACCATCTTCCCGTGTTCCAGTACAACACCCTTTTTACATAGCTGCCTGACCTGGTGGGTACTATGGGAGACAAAGATGATCGTTTTCCCGTCGAGATAGGTCTTGATTGCCTGCATGGCTTTTTTACGGAAGCGTTTATCACCTACAGCAAGAACTTCATCCAGAAGAACAATGTCACTCTTCACGTGAATAGCTATGGAAAAACCAAGCCGGACCTTCATCCCTGAAGAATATTGTTTAATCGGCTTATCTATATGATTTTCCAATTCAGAAAAGGCGATAATGTCGTCAATCACTTCATCGATTTCCTTTTCTTTCATCCCTAGGACAACGCCGTTCATATAGATGTTTTCTCTACCGGATAGTTCTTTTTGGAATCCCGCGCCAAGCTCGATCAAGCCACCGATTTTCCCATTTATAACGACTTCTCCTTCAGAAGGAGAAGTCACTCCTAAAATAATCTTCAGCAGCGTACTCTTACCAGAACCATTATCACCTAATATAGCTACCGATTCCCCGGGACTAACATTAAACGAAATATCCTGCAGCGATTGATGACCTGGATTTGCTTCTTTACTGAAAAGACGTTTTCTGAAACTGAAAATAGTAGCAGGCTGCGGCTTGAAAATCTTCCCTACCTGATCTACTTCAATTGCATAGTTGTTCATTTCTTTTACCATCCTTCATTAAATTACATCTGCAAAGTTCCGCTCTAATCTCATAAAAGTGATCCACCCAATACCCAGGACCACCACACTTACAACAAATGAGTAAAGAAGCAGTGTGAAATCCGGCGGGCTGTTATGCAGTAAAGATTGACGATAACCGTCAAAGAGCCCCGTCATTGGATTTAAAGCCATAATGGGCTGATACTCATCTGGAATCGTGTGGTAGGAATACATCACAGGAGATAGATAGCGCCCCATTCTAAGAATAATAGGGGTGACCAATCCAAAGTCTCTTATATAAGCATTGGCTGCTGACAGGAACAGCATTAAACCAAGTGTAAGCATCATTTGAACCATCAGGATCGGAATGGAATATAAAGCGTTTATTCCAGGAACAATGCCGTAATAGATAAAAACAATGACTAAACCGATTAATGTAATCCCAAAGTTCACCGTTTCTGATGACAATTTCACAAAAACCAGTGCAGGACGGAAGAAATTCCGCTGCCTGATTAAACCTGCGTTGCTCACAATGATTTTCGAGGATGAATTGACCGCCGTATTAAAAAACAACCACGGGAGTAGGGCGACGAATAAGAACGGTGCATAAGGGAGCCCTTCACTAGGAAGCTTAACAAACAAAGAAAAGACAATCGTGAGAACAATCATCAATCCCATCGGTTGAATCAGAACCCAAAGACTCCCTAAAAGAGACTGCTGGTATTTCGATATGATTTCTCTTCTGGACAAGGTTAGAATAAAATCTTTATGTTCAATAATCTTAGATAGTGAACGTGACATAATAACACCTTATATTCTTAATTTTTCTTTCAATATAAAAGTATACCTCTCTTCCTCTAAGAAGAAATGAGGCCTATTTCACCATTTACTTAAAAAGAAAAGCAGGTAATATACCTGCCTCTCCATTTTCACTCAGCCAAATACACCCTCATTTGATCTACGAATCTTTCGTAGTCATCCAGTGCGACAGGGTTCACTTTTCCTTTTTGCTGAGTAGCCTGTTCAATTAAAGGCAGTCCCTTCAATTCTCCACCCTCTTCTCTCGGAATCAAATGAATATGAAGGTGCCGGACTGCTTCACTGATCGTCACCATATAGAGACGCTCAGCCTTTCCCTGCTCTTTCAAAAAAGCTTCGACCTTTTTGACCAGCGGGCCAACCTGGGAGAATTCCTCCGTTGACAATTCCGTCCAATCTTCCACGTGTCGCTTCGGCTCTAAATATACATAGCCTAAGACATGAGAAGCGTGAGGACCTGCGCTGATTACCCAGGCGTCATTCTCAAAGAGGATGCCAGGGTCGTTCTTCTGATGTTTTTCACAAATTGGACATGTCGTCATCGTCATTCTCCTTACTGCTGGACTTTTACCGTTTCCGACTTTGTGACGCCGGCAAGATAATCTTCGATCCATTCATTCAAATCACCTTTCGCATCGAGAATGGTCTCGACTACCTCACGGACAGCCCCTTCGCCGCCTTTAGCTTTTGTTACGAGGTGGACATTTTCCTTCACGATCGCCACCCCGTCATTCGGGGCACAGGCAAATCCTGATTGACGAAGGACAGGAAGATCGTTGATGTCATCACCAACGTAACAGACCTCATCCATCGTTAGATTGAGTGACTCCAGAATCTCATCCAGCACTTTCTGTTTGTGATGGATCCCCTGGTAGACAAAATCGATTTTCAGTTCTCCGGCGCGTTTTTCAACGGCCGGTGATTGACGGCCGGTGATGATGGCTGTCTTAATGCCGGCATAGCGGGCAAGACTGATGCCCATGCCGTCTTTTGTGTGAAATGGTTTATATTCGACTTGATCAGATCCAATGTAGAGGCGGCCGTCTGTCAGGACACCGTCTACATCAAGGACCATAAGCTTTACGTTTTGTGCACTCATATTAAATCCCCAAATTCATCATATCGTGAAAGTGAATCATGCCAAGCGGCTTGTTATTTTCATCAATGACCGGCATGACGTTGATTCGCTTTTCTTCCATTATTTCAAGTACATTGGTCGCCAGCACATCGGCCTGGGTTGTAATCGGCATCGTATTGCCGAGCTCTTTTACTGTCTGATCCATGACGTCTTCTCCGCTTGCCATTGCACGGCGGATATCACCATCGGTCAGAATGCCTTGAAGCGTTCCATCTTCCCCGACGATGCAGGTGGCTCCGAGACCATGCTTCGTCATTTCAAACAAAGCATCTTTCACTGTGCAGGATTCAGTAACCATCGGGCTTTTTTTCGATGCAGCCAGAAGGTTGTCGATCGTCATTAACAGACGGCGTCCCAGTGAACCGCTGGGATGGAACAGTGCAAAGTCTTCCGGCTGGAAGTTGCGTTTTTTCAACAGGGCGACTGCAATCGCATCTCCAAGGGCCAGTGTGACGGTCGTACTTGTTGTTGGTGCCAGGCGAAGCGGGCACGCTTCTTCAAATCTGCCCAGGGTCAGAACTACATCAGATTTGATAGCCAAAGTCGACATCGGGTTTTTCACAATACAGATCAGGTTTGTACCAATCTTTTGAAGGGAAGGCAGTAGGTTAAGAACTTCCTCGGTCTCTCCACTATTGGACAGGGCAATGACCGTATCTTCAGAAGTGACCATACCAAGGTCGCCGTGAAGACCTTCAGAAGGGTGCATGTAAATCGCCGGTGTTCCAGTACTAGCCAGAGTTGCAGCAATTTTTTTACCGATGAGACCTGATTTACCCATACCCGTTATAATCGTACGATTCTTGGTTGATAAGATCATTTCGATTGCTTTATCTATGTTTTCATCCAAATGCTCTTTCAGGCTTGTAATCGCACCTGCTTCGACATCCAAAACTTCTTCCACGATTGAACGGTAATCTACTTCGGTTTGCAAATCCAACATGTGAGTTCCCACCCTTTATTTGATATTTTTTACTAAGCGGTCGATTTCTGCGATTGGCTTCAGTACGTCTTCCAAATCTTCCATTCTTACCATGTTTGGACCGTCAGAAGGTGACTTCTCAGGCTCTGGGTGAACTTCCATGAACAATCCATCAATGCCTACACCTGCGGCTGCACGGGACAGGTATGGAACAAACTCGCGCTTACCACCAGTAGATGTTCCGTTTCCGCCTGGAATCTGCACACTGTGTGTCGCATCAAAGACAACAGGAGCACCAAGCTCTCTCATCGTTACAAGAGAACGCATGTCTACAACAAGGTTGTTATAACCGAATGTGGAGCCACGCTCTGTCAGCAGTGTGTTATCGTTCCCAGATTCCTGCAGTTTCGTAACGACGTTCTTCATGTCGTTCGGTGCGAGGAACTGTCCTTTTTTCACGTTGACGATCTTTCCTGTTTTCGCTGCTTCAACAAGAAGGTCTGTCTGACGGCATAGGAACGCTGGAATCTGAATGATATCCAGGACTTCACCGGCGGCTGCCGCCTGGGAAGGAACGTGGATATCAGATGTAACAGGTACGCCTACTTCTTCCTTGATGGCTGCAAGCATTTCCAGGCCTTTCTCGAACCCAGGTCCACGGTAGGAGTGGATAGAAGAGCGGTTGGCTTTATCAAATGAGGCTTTGAACACATAAGGAATGCCGAGTCTGTCAGTGATTTCTTTGACTTTCTTCGCATTATCAATCGCTTCCTGGAGATCCTCCAGTACGCATGGTCCTGCAATAAGGACAAATGGATTGTTACCGCCGAATGTAATCTGATCGTTTAGTTTTGTTTCAATGTTCATTGTGTTACCCCCATAATATTTTCTACTTTTTGGATATCTTCTGGTACGTCCACGCCTACAGCATCGTAGGAAGTCTCAATCACTTTAATGGAGTAGCCGTTCTCCAGGAGACGGAGCTGCTCAAGGACTTCCACCCGCTCAAGCGGGGATTGTGGCAGATCTACAAATTGAGTAATTACTTCACGCGGGTAGCTGTAAATACCCAGGTGCTTGTAATAGTTGATAGCTTCCTTGGAACGGTTGTATGGAATCTGTGATCTTGAGAAGTAAATAGCTGAATCTTTCCGATCCGCGATCACCTTCACGATGTTCGGATCCTGAACATCCTCCATGTTTTCCAGCTTCGTTTTCGCTGTAACCACACTTTCAGGGTTCTCAAGCGCTGTTTCTACGATTTTGTCAATCGTGCCTGTGTGTATTAAAGGCTCATCTCCTTGAATGTTGACGAAGATATCTCCTTCGATTTTGGAAACGACTTCGGCAATTCGGTCAGAACCTGTTTCGTGATCTTCACTCGTCATAACGACGCGTCCACCGAAATCAAGAACAGCCTGTTTGATGTCTTCATGATCGGTCGCTACAACGACGTCATCAATCACTTGTGATGCACGGACCCTTTCAAAAACGTGCTGAACCATCGGCTTTCCTAAAATATCAGCTAATGGTTTTCCAGGGAATCTGGAGGAGTTATATCTTGCAGGTATGATGCCAACGACTTTCATTCTGTTCACCCCTAAATAATGATTTGTAGTCAGGAACACTGTCTAAATGCTCCGCTACATGCTCAGCTGTGGCCGGATTCCGGCTGATCAGGTTGCCTTCCAGCTGATAATTGAATCTCAGATAGTATAAAAATTGAGATATGAGATGGTGGTTCACCGGATGGTTGAGTATAAACTCTATTTCTTCATCCAATTGACTCAGGTTTGTACAGTGGCGGACGACACCATCGATGTTATAAAAGGCATCCCCCAGCGTAATGACCGGTTTGTGCTGGGTCAGCGCTTCAATCCCCACCGTGGAATTGATGGTGATCACCCCGAGACTTTTCCTGATTAACTCTGGGACGCTGCGTTTCTGGAGAAACATGACTTTCGGATTGTCTTTATACCGTTTCTTCAACGTTTTATAGTTGTTCCGCGGCATATCCTCCGGATGTTCCTTAAACACCAGGTGGATGTTCCGGTTCTGCTTCCGGTTGACCTCTTCTACGTGGGCGCAGGCAAGGTCAACGAGTTCTTCCATGCTTTTGATCGAGGAATTGTAGAAGATCTGTGTATCTCTGGATACTTGAAAGGGGACGAATAGAAATTCCTCCGGAAGAGGCTGCTCATCCATTTTCATGAATTTAAATCCCTGCTTGAAGAGGAAGTATTTGATGGCTTCATGCCAGGTGATGTGGGCATAAAGATTCGGGTTGACCTTCAGGACACTGCCGAGCATACTTGCCACTTTCACTAAAGCCACCTGCGTCAAGTTTTCACCTTTGACGTTTAGGAGGTCTTCATTTTCCGGATGAGTCAGGTGATGCTTCATCCGCCTGTGGTCCATTTGAATAGCTTCATAGAAATGTCTGCTTCTGGGAATGGAGGCATCATTATTGATTCCTTGAGGATCACACGTAAGCGTATAAGGTCTGAAGTAGCCCTGTTCGAAATAAATCGTCTGCAGATTTCTCTTCTCCGCCAGGTATTTTGATACTTGATCGATCCAGTGATAGCCGTTGAACATGCAGATGAAATCAATATGATGTTCTTCGATGAACTGATCAATGAAGTGCATATACTGCTTGTACATGCGGAGTTCTTTCTCTGACACCTGCGTATTTTTCATCTCTCTCTTATACGTGATGTTATAGATCTTCATTTCGAGCAGTTCTTCATCCGAAATCGGGTAAACCTCTTGTGATATGTATTTAGGAACGAAAACTGTCTTAATTTTACTTGGAATTAAGAGTTCACCCAGCTCGAATTTCAGTTGATAACACGTATGCCCTTTTTCTTCTAATTCAGAAGCTACGTCAGAAAAGAAATGCTTATTTCTGTTGCCCCTTAAAAACAAGTAATTCGCCATCCAATTTCCCCCAAATTGCTTTGCTTGCAAACCCCTCAATAACCGAACTTTTCAAAATATAAATTCTTTTTTGAAATACGTAATGTATTCTACCATATACAGGGAGCTAAATGAAGAAAAACGGAGTAAAAGTTGTAAAAATGTTGTAAATTGTCATATGATATCGCTTACATTTATGTTATAATAGACTTTATGTCTTTATTTTTTGTTTAAAATTGGTAGTTATTTTTTCATAACCAAAAAAAAAGCGTAAGACTCTTTAAGAGTGCTTACGCTTTTTTTTATATATTTGAGCTTTCAACAGCCTGACCTGTTTCCGATGTTTCCGGTTCCCGATGCGTCACATACGTGCCGCCGATAAAATCATGGATGGCGCGTTTGTCTTCGCGGATCCCGACCATAAACGCACTGACGATCGCTCCGATGCCGAGAGTTAAGATGTAGACAAGTCCACCGACAACTTCTCTCAAAATCATCTTGCCGAATCCTACATCTGTGCCATCCTGTTTCACGATCCGTACGCCGACGGCCTTCTTCCCTACTGTGTATCCGGCCCACAGCGCCGGCAGGATAACATAGTAAAGGGTTCCAACGGAGTTAAAAGCAGGAGTGTCCTGATTGAAGCCTTGAAAAATGATAAAGTTCAGGGCAGCAACAACGATACCTATCAAAAGTCCGTCAATGACCCTTGCGCCCAGCCTCACCCAGAATCCTGCCGCCATCTTATCGTTCATATCCTCATCTCCCATCATTTTTATAGTTCTTATATACCACAAAATGGCATTTTAACACATATACACACAAGAAACCCTTGCGACGGGCAGGGCCACCGTTGATGTCACGCTGAGCGTTCGGTGGTGACGCCTGCGGGAACAGCACGGACCGAAGATCCACTTGGGCAGGTGGTCTTCCTGGCCAAGTCAGCTGAGGCCGGGACCGCGGCAAGCATCCACCAATAAACGGAACGTGAATATCCACATGAAACAAGAGCAGCTCCTCAAAAGAGCAGTACTTTTTCTACAGCAGCCCTTCCCGAGTGGGGAAAAACGTAACCAGTACCTGTTCTCGAGTGTTTCTGAACAGGAAGTTCCTTCTTTTTCAAACAATTATCTGGCGAGGCCACGAGGAGCGTTCGGTGGGGACGCCTGCGGGAACAGCACGAGCCGAAGATCCACTTGGGCAGGTGTTCTTCCTGACCAAGTTAGCTGAGGCCGGGCCCGCGGCAAGCATCCACCGATAAGCGGAACGAGAATATCCACGTTAAACAGGAACAGCTCCTCAAAAGAAGAGTACTCTTGCTACAGTAAAGGAGACGCCAAGAGGTCGTCTCCTTTTTTTATGTTCAGATATTTGAGCTTTCAACCGCCTGCCCTGCACTTGATGTTTCCGGTTTTCACGATGCAACACATACGTTCCACCGATGAGATCACGGATGGCGCGCTTGTCTCCAAGGATTCCGACCATTTCGGAAAGCCAATGTCTCTGATTGATTTACCCTTCCAGTAAAGACGTCACCAGTACCTGTACATGAGTATTTCTGAACAGAAAGCCTTCCCTTTTTCATCTGATCACTAGGCGAGGTCACGAGGAGCGTTCGGTGGTGACGCCTGCGGGAACAGCACGGACCGAAGATCCACTTGGGCAGGTGTTCTTCCTGACCAAGTTAGCTGAGGCCAGGCCCGCGGCAAGCATCCACCGATAAGCGATACGTGGCCGTAAACTACTAATAATTTCTCGACAACATAAAAAACCCAGGCGCCTGGCCTGGGTTTTCGTTCATTAGATATTCATCCAATCTGTATGGAACGTTCCTTCTTTGTCGACACGCTTGTACGTGTGGGCACCGAAGTAGTCACGCTGCGCCTGAAGCAGGTTGGCAGGGAGCTTTTCTGTGCGGTAGCTGTCGTAGTAGGCAAGCGCACTGGAGAACGCCGGTACTGGAACACCGTTCTGGATCGCAAGCGCGATCGTTTCGCGGAGTTCTTTTTGATACGTTGTTGCGATGTCTGTGAAGTACGGGTCCAGAAGCAGGTTGGACAGGTGGTCTTCACGGTCATACGCTTCTTTGATCTTCTGCAGGAACTGTGCACGAATGATGCAGCCGCCGCGGAAGTTCATCGCGATATCGCCGTACTGAAGATCCCAGCCTTTTTCTTCACTCATGGACTGCATCTGAGCGAATCCTTGCGCGTAGGAGCAGATCTTACTCATGTAAAGGCCTTTGCGGATGGATTCGATCGCTTCTTCCTTGTTGCCGGTGAAGTTCACTTCAGGACCGGTCAAGTACTTGCTTGCTTTCGCACGCTCTTCCTTCATCGCAGAGATGAAGCGGGCGAATACGGACTCGGTAATGATTGGAAGCGGTACACCTAGATCAAGGGCACTCTTACTCGTCCATTTTCCGGTTCCTTTCTGGCCGGCTGTATCAAGGATCACTTCGACAAGCGGCTTGCCTGTTTCTTCGTCCACTTTCGTGAAGATGTCGGCTGTGATTTCGATCAGGTAGCTGTCCAGTTCGCCTTCGTTCCACTCTTTGAATACTTCGTGAAGCTCCTGAGCAGACAGGCCGAGGACGTTTTTCATAATGAAATACGCTTCACAGATCAGCTGCATGTCGCCGTATTCGATGCCGTTGTGCACCATTTTCACATAGTGACCGGCACCGCCGAGACCCATGTAGGCGGCACACGCTGTACCTTCAACGTTCGCTGCGATCGCATCAAAGATCGGCTGCACTTCTTTGTACGCTTCGATCGGTCCGCCGGGCATGATGGAAGGACCGCGGCGCGCGCCTTCCTCCCCGCCGGAGAAGCCGGTACCGATGAAGTGGATGCCTTTTTCTTCTAAGTAGGCAGCACGGCGCTCGGTATCTTCGTAATACGTGTTTCCGCCGTCAATCAGCATGTCGCCCTCATCAAGGTGAGGCACGAGGCTTTCGATCACTTTGTCTGTGGTTTCGCCGGCTTTCACCATCATAAGGATCTTCCGCGGTGATTCGAGAGAAGCAACGAATTCCTCAGCGCTGTAGGCTCCGCTGACGTTGCCGGTGTTTTCTTTGTTTTGGACGAGCTCATCGACACGGTCGGTCCAGTAGTCGTACACCGATACTTTATATCCGTTATCTTGAATGTTCAGGGCAAGGTTGGCACCCATGACTCCTAAACCAATGACACCGATGTTCTGTTTCTCCATGTTTCAATCAGTCCCCTTCTCTATCCGTAATTTATACTTCCCACCAGGTGAAGCCGTCTTCGTTCAGCAGTTTCTCGGCTGCTTCCGGCCCTTGGGAGCCTGCATGGTACGTGTGAAGCGGAAGCTCGTCGGCTTCGAAGGCTTCAAGGATCGGCTGGATCCACTGCCAGGAAAGCTCAACTTCGTTCCAGTGCGCAAAGTACGTCGCATTTCCTGCCATAGCATCGTTCAACAGGTTCTCATACGCTTCCGGCTGCTCATCCAGGTTTTTCGTGAAGTTGACGTAGGCCGGTTCGAATTTCTCGTTGCCGTCATCCTTCAGGTTGACGCGCAGACCGATGCTTTCGTTCGGATTGATTTCAATCAGAAGCAGGTTGGATGTAGCGCCTTCGGAATCCGGCTCATCCTCGACTTCGTTCTTGAACTCGATGATGATGCGGGTCGATTTCTGGGCAAGGCGCTTTCCGGTACGAATGTAGAACGGAATGCCTTTCCAGTATTCGTTATCGATGTACAGACGGGCAGCGAAGTACGTGTCGTTGTTGGACCCTTCTTCGACGCCGTCTTCCTCCTGATAGCCGACAACGGATTGGGCATCCACTTCGCCTGCTTCATACTGACCGCGCACAACATCCTGCTGAATATTCCCCTCATCGACCGGGCGCAGCGCCTCCATGATCGCAGATTTTTTCTCTTCGATCTGCTTGGCGGACAGCTTTTCCGGGTGGTGAAGTGCGGTCATCATGACCAATTGTAACAAATGATTCTGCACCATATCGCGGATCGCTCCGGATTTATCGTAATAACCGGCACGCGTACCGACACCGACGGTTTCACTGGCGGTAATCTGTACGTTGGCGATCTGATCATGATTCCACAAGGATTTCAGAATCGGGTTCGGGCGGATCAAGGATTCCAGATTCTGCACCATCGGCTTGCCTAAGTAGTGGTCGATGCGGAAGATTTCTTCTTCATCGAAGGCTTTTCTTAATTCAGCGTTCAGGTGACGGGCGGTATGCAGATCACTGCCGAACGGCTTCTCCACAATCAGCTTTTTCCAGCCGTCGGTTTCTGTGATGCCGCTCTTCTGAAGGGATGCCGTAATCGGCTCGACAAGACTCGGCGCCACAGATAAGTAGAACAGACGGTTCTGT
Source organism: Halobacillus litoralis (assembly GCF_009856355.1). Classification (GTDB taxonomy): domain Bacteria; phylum Bacillota; class Bacilli; order Bacillales; family Halobacillaceae; genus Halobacillus; species Halobacillus litoralis_B. Next base: position 301,441 of record NZ_WMEW01000001.1, read on the forward strand.
GGAATGGATTTTTCTGTTTCACGCTCTTCAATGAAGGCCTTTAAGTCGGCGTACGACTGCGGCTCCATCGCGTCAAAGATGAAGTAGCGGAAGCTTTCCAGAAACTCTTCCATATGGGATGGGTCGACGTCTCTACGGGAGAACGTAGACAGCGACTCCTTGATGATTTCACGGAAGTCCTCCTGCGAATACGGCCGGCGGCCTAAGCCTACGACAGATAAAGCGGAAGGCATTTTTCCTTCGACATATAAATTGTATAAGGCCGGATAAATTTTACGTTTGGCCAGATCTCCGCTGGCCCCGAATAATACGAAAGTCATATCGTCCATAAGCTGTTCGGAATCGATTCCAAGCTGCGTTTGGTTGCTTTGTTCGTCCATTTTCCTGTTACCTCCTGTTTCTCTGTACGTTTCATTTACACCGCCTTTAGTATAAAACATGTCAGAGGATTATGTAAGTAATCCACCTTAAACGAGGTGGAGGAAAAGGGAAGCAGACATCCGCTCCCCTTCCTTATGGTTCATCTAAACCGGCAGGCTATGCACGGTTGTAAAGGTCCATGATTTTACTCAGCAGGCGTTCCGAGTCGCTTCCCCCGGCAGCCTGTCCGCCGTTTTCGATCAGCCGCTTACGTAAGAGCTCGTCCTCCATCACCCGCTGGATGCCGGCCTGGAGGGAAGACACACTCTTCGGCTCGACGAGGACGCCGTGGTCATTCGCAAGCAGATAGGATAAACCGCCGACATCGGATCCGACGACAGGGGTGTGGCACGACATCGCCTCAAGAGCGACGAGACCGAAGCCTTCGATGTAGGACGGCAGGGTGAACACATCCGCCGCTGCCATCCAAGCCGCGACCGTCTGCTGGTCTTTCGGGCCGTGAAAATGGATAAGGGAGCTGTTCTCCTGTTGGACGCTGTCCTTCAATTCCTGGAGGTAACGTTCTTCTTTGACGCTTCCAACGAGGTGGAGCTCCACTTGTTTATCCTGCTTCTGGATGTTCTGGACGGCTTCCAGCAGCTCGGTGAGACCTTTAGCCTTAATATGGTTGCCGACAAACAGGATGTGAAAATGATCGGGATTCAGTCCAAGCTTCTTTTTTGCCTCGGTACTGTCGACCGGCTGGAAGACGCGGCGGTCGACACCCATATTAATGACAGATACCTTGCTTTCATTCACTCCAAAGCCGTCGATCACTTCCGATTTCAATGCTTCACCAACCACAATGACGTGATCAGCTTCGTGAAGAATCTTTCTCGTCAGCTTTTTAATCAGGCCGCTTTTCTTCGCCATTTGATCGAGGTCGCCGCCGTGGGAGGTGACGATGAGCTTCGATTTGAACAGCTTTTTGAACACCAGACCAGGCAGGCCGCTCGGAAAGATGTAGTGCGCGTGCACGACATCATACGACCGCCCTTTTGTGATGAGGCGGGCGAGTATTTTCAGAAGCCAGATCACATACTTGCGGATCAGGTTCCCTTTTCCACCGCGATTGTCACGGTTGACGGCAGTATCGATGGAGACTCCTTTTTCTTTCAGCGCCTCCACCTGATTCTTGACGAAAATACCGTACGTCGGTGTGCGGGAGCTCGGGTACATGTTGCTGATGACGAGTACACGTTTACTCATAAGCGTCCTCCTCGATTAGAGGTCATATTCATGCTCCGGCCGCATATTCAAGAGATAGCCGAGCATGGCGAAATAGAAGATCGTGAACGAATCGCCTTCCCAGATGTTGTACACCATCCCGGCGGCATACGCCGCAAGCAGGACGGCGAACAGTACAGGGCCGAGCAGCGTTTCGTTCCGCTTTTTCCAAATGTGATACAGCATGTTCAACAGGAAGATCGCAAACAGAATGACACCGACCGCTCCTGTCTGGGTAATGATCTGGATGTACTGGTTGTCTGAGAAGAACTCCCGCTCGATGCCGTAGTCATCGTAAATCGGTGAATCATAGCTCAATGTCGCCCCGTCCCCGAATGTGGCGAAGCCGGTACCGATGATCGGGTGATCGAGGTAGATTTCAAAGCCTTTGCTGACAATCCAGATACGTCCGGACTGACTGGACTGCTCACGGGTTTCTTTATCGATCGTGGAGCCGAGACGGTCCTTGAAGCTTCCTTCACTGTCGTCATACTGCGACTGCTTCTCTTTTTTCTCTTTTCCGAAGTCGGTGTTCTCGACGATCGACGTTCCGATGCTCACCGGAACAGCGATGAGAACGACCCCGGCCGCAAGCGAGATGAGCAGCGGCTTCAGGAAGTTCCACTTTCTTGCTACGACGACATAAATCGCAAGCGCAAGCGCGAACGCGATCCACGTTCCACGGGAATAGGTGAGACTCCAGACACCAAACAGGCAGGCAAGGGAAATGTACGTGAGCCACAGCCATTTGCCTGTAAAACGGTTGCGGAAGTACATGATGATAACGATGGAGAAGGACAGGTAATACGCCAGGACGTTCGGGTTTCCTGTCATTCCGTAAATACGGATCCGGTTGGTCGCAGACAGCGGCATATCCTGCCAGCTCTGCGGCAGAAAGACGCCTCGTAAGGAAAGCTTTTCAACCATGCCGTGGATACAGATTAAGAAGGTCATAATCAGCGTGGTCAGAATGAACTTGTTGATGTCTTCCTTCGTAATGTGCAGCCTTCTTGCTATGTAGAACACGAGGTAGAACAGCAGGAAGCCGCGGATCTGGAAGATGATGGCTGTCAGGGATACACCGGTCAGGTACGCCGATACCGCTCCGACAATGAGGAAGCCGAAAAAGGCGTATTCAAACCAGTAAAACTGGAACAGCTTTTTTAAATCCTTGCGGTACATGAGTAAGACACGGAATAAAAGTGCAAAGATGATGATGTCGCCGATCCCTTTTAATGCCGGGTTGAATTCCAGCAGAAACGGGCGGATCGGGAAATACGTAAATAAGATCAGAAGCGAGTTCTTCGGCTTGAAGAGCGCATAGCCGGCGAAGAACAGCATGATCAATAGATCGATCACCGTGTTATCGAGAGCTGCGCCGATGAAGAAAAGCGCAAGCGCGACGAACACGAAGTATAGTTTTCTCCATGGGATAGGCATGGGAGACACCTCTTTTCTATGATGATTAGTTGATGGTTTTGCGGTACAGATCCTTCTTCATGGCGTAGTTCTTGAAAATCGCCCACAGCAGCGTATCGGTCCGGTTGACCTGCTTGAACTTCTCCGGGAAGTCATAGCCCATCTGATCAAGCACATCGACGTGTTTCACGAAGTTGGATTTGTCCCATTCGATGAACGCCTCCGCGGTTTCTACAGGATCTGAGGCCAATTTTCCTTTGTAACGGTTCAACTCAAGGAAGCCGTCAAAAGCGATCGCCTGGGAATCGAACACTTCGGTCGCCTCCACTTTCTTCTCATGCTGCTCGGTCGTGTCGACGAGGCAGTTGATGGAATCCGGCGGGAAGGCACAGTTGATTTCATACATCCGGATTTTCGAGCGCACGTTGTCCATCCGCTTCAGCGTATCGCTGAGCAGCTTCGCTGTAGCGCTGTGATCGGTGTGTGCATCGATGAACGGCGTCGTGTAGATGATGTCGGGGCTCAGCGTTTCAATCTTTTCCTTCAAGTACTGCACCGCATCCGGTGTACTCGTCACGCCGCCGTCCGGCAGGTTGAGGTAGGTGACGTCCGTCAGTCCGAGGATATCTTTGACCTTGTCAATCTCCTGGCGGCGCTTGGCATTCAGCTCCTCCGCACTCATCTCAGAAACGCTGCTCGCCCCATCCGTGATGAACACGCAGTGGACTTCAGCCCCTTGATCGGCGTGCTGGCGGAGGGTGCCGCCCGGACCGATCGTTTCGTCGTCCATATGCGGCGCAAGGACGAGCACCTTCTGGACCGGTTCATTTTTCAGCGCCATCAAATCAGCATTGTAGTGACGGCCGAGAATAAATTTCGTCATCGGTGCGTTGACCGGACGCACCGCGTTCATGAACAATTCTTTACGACTCATGACGTTGCTCCTTTCTTTTTCCGTTTCGTAACGTTATTAAGCAGAAACATAAAGGCGTCCGACTTCATAACAAAAGCGGCTCCCACAAATACCATCGCGCCGACGATGGCAACGATGATGATAATGAACACGTTGGGAAGTCCTGTGATCAACGGTTTGACCGCCAGAACCGCTCCCGTCATGAGTGCTGTGGCGCCTGTGATTTTCACATAATCGACGAGGATCGACTTGAAATTGAGACCGCCGACAAGCTTTGTGAAAACGATGAGGCATGCCCCTGTATAGAAGAGCGCCATCACAGATGCCGCGAGCGGGATGCCGAGGTAGCCGAGCCATTCGGCAAACACGAAGTTGAAGACGACATTTAACAGGATGGAACCGACACTGATCATGAGGATCAGGTGCCCTTTTTTCATCGTATAAAAGCCTTTGTTGATGATGTTGTTGAGACTGAAGAACAGGACGGATCCGAAGTAGAAATACGCGACCTGGGTCGTGGCTTCGGTCGCCTTGCTATCAAAGGCACCGCCTTCATACAACAGCTCGATCAAGTTCGGCATCAGAAGCATCATGCCGATGATCGACGGCATCAGAACGAGGTACATCGTTGTGAGCCCTTTTTCGATACCCTTTTTAAACTGCCCGGTATCGTTCGTTGTAATCGCTTTAGACAATAACGGGAAGATGATCGTCGCAATCGTCACGCCGAAAATCGCCTGCGGCATGTGCACGAAGTTCTTCGCCGTGTTGATATACATGACCGCCCCCTCGCCCTGATAGCTGGCGAAGACCGAACCGACAAGCAGGTTCACCTGACCGACCATAACCGTCAGCCCTACCGGAAGGAAGATCCAGTAAAACTGGCGCACTTCCGGCCAGTCGAATTTCTCCTTCAGCGTCAGCGACCTCTGCGGGACGACGATGAACGCCTTGAAAATCAGGGATAGGACGGTACCCACCGCATAACCGATCGCCAGCGAGTACGCACCGATCTGATTGGCGAATAGGAATGCGCCGGCAATCGAGCTTAAAATGACGATAATTTGAGAAACAATCGACAGGGAGAACTTGTTTTCCGCGTCAAAGAACGCTTCCAATACCGAGTTCATGCCGACGAACGATATACATGCAAAGAAGATGACCGTCACCCAGATGGCGATCTGACTCGCTTCTGGACTGAAATCCGGATACAGGAGCGGAATCAGCACCGGTGCGATGGCCATTCCGATAATCGAAAGAATAAGAGCAAGTCCGGCCGTTCCTTTGAAGACCTGTCCCAGATGCGAGCGGCCGCGTTGTTCCTCCGCCGCCTGGATATAACTCGGAACGAGCGCATTCTTCATCCCGTTCTGCATGAATAAAATCAGCATATTCGGAATAATGAAGGCAGCCAGGTACGCATCCGCCACGTAGCTTGCCCCAAAGTAGTAGGCGATGACCATGTCCCGGATCAGTCCGGAGACCTTCAGGATCAGGGTGGCGCCGATAAACAGTATGCTCGCTAAGCCTAATTTAGATTTCACACAAATACCTCTTTCACAGTTGCTAAAATCAAACAAATTTCGCTATGTTACACTATAATCCATACTTGTTGATTTTACCATAACCTTAAACGAATCGTAATCGTCTAGTCATATCTTTTCCATATATGGGCAGAAGCTCATACGACCTGAGTGGGGTGATGGAGGTGAGCCGGGTCGGGTGGGATGAGGGTTTGTTGATCTATCGCGGAATCATTGATATCGGCGGATTTTCGTTGATATGTGCTCCGGGGGGCGATGGCTGTACGGAAACGGTGTGACCGATATCCCTCCCCGCGACTCCCATCAAAATAGAAAACCGGCTGTTCCATGAAGGCAACAGCCGGTTTTCTTCTATTATATCAGCGGCGGATGCTTTCCAGCTCCACCTCTGCCTCTTCGGAAATCGCAGCATTCCCGCCCAGGTAATAATTCTCCGGGCTGATCGGCATGCTGTCGATGTAGGTTTTCACCGTGGATGGTACGGTATCTTTTCTCGTCAAAAGAATCGGTGCTTCGTAGGAAGCGGCCAGCGGGGAGCCGGCAAGGGCATCTACGACTTCCTCGCCCTGGGCGAAGAACACTTCTTCCAGACGGTGTTCGTTGAAGTACTTCTCGGCGATCTGCACGCTTGTGCTGTAGCGGTCGGGTCCGCTGACACGCTCGACCGTATCGACAATGTCCTTCAGCTGATTTTCAACGGTCTGGTGCACGGCACCTGTTCCGCCGACGATTGTTGCTTTTTCCACATCGTTTTCACGGATGAAGTTGATGACGTTGTCTTCAAGCTTATACGGCAGTGTCAAAAGGATCGGCGTGTTCTCATCACCTGCATAAGGAGCGATCGAAAGCGCGTCTGGTGATGTTTCATCAGAGGTTGTGATGAAGATTTCGTCGACGTTCACTTCATCGGCGACTTCGTCAGCCACTTCATAAGCGGTTTCGAAGCGGTTGGCTCCGGACAAACGCTCGACGTTCGAAGAGCCGTATTTCTGCTTCAGCTGGTTTTCAACAGAAGCGGAAACCGCTCCTTCACTTCCAAGAAGGTAAATCTTCGTCGGGTCCATACGTTCCAGTTCTTTTTCCACTGTGGCCGGAAGCTGGTCGGTCTGTGTCAAAAGAAGCGGTGAGTTATGATAAGCGGCCAGTACACTTCCGGTCAGGGAGTCAATCGGCAGGTCACCGCGGCCGATGACGGCAGCATTCGGTTCATCCCAGTGCCAGCCGTAGTTGGACAGAGCGGTGCTTGTTTCATAGCGGTTGATCCCGGAAAGACGGTAGCTGTCCGGTTCCTCTGCTGCAGACAAGTAGCTGGAGGCGACATAGCCGGTCTTTCCACCGGTGGTTTTCACCGGGTACCATGCCCAGTGCTGGGTGTTGCTGTCATAGCCGATCGGTGCGCCTGTAACAGTCAGCTGATCGCCGCGCTTCAAGCTTGTCACGATGGTGCTGTTCGGTGCTTTGCGCAGGTTCAAGCTGCCTGCGGTTACGTATACCTTTTCACCTATACCGAAAGCATGCTTGGTTGTATGCAGCGGCCCGGTGGTTTCGACGTTGCTTTCCTCAAAGCGCATGATGCCGTCTTGATAAGGGTTCAGCTTGTGGGTCGGGAACGGAGTGACGTTAAACAAGCCATAATGGCGCATGCGGTCATAAATCTTTTCCTGATAGGCGATGTAGCCGTTCGTGATCGGGTTGTTGCGCTGTGAAATCCCGTTATAGGCTAAAATGGCGAAATACCAGTTCTCAATCACATCACGGTCGCCGTCGTTAACTGTAGGGATAAGGTCATAATTGGCATAGTTCCACTTGGACTCAAGAATTTTCAAGCCTTCACGGATGTTGTAGCGGATATCCGTGGACAGACGCTCCACTTCTTCCGCCCGTTCCACGTCATTCTCAATGAAACGGTAGTCGGATACCTGCATGATGCCGATCCCGATACAGTCATAGCCAAGCTTCAAATTCGTACCGTCCCAGGCAATCCCGCGTGTCTTGGATGGTGTGCAGGCATTCTCATAGTGGTTCACAGGCGTCCGGCCCGGCTCCCAGTACTGCTGCCAGCCACTTTCCTGATACGCCACCGCTTTGACTATTTCCGGGGGAATATCGAAATTCTCGGCTTCTTCTGTCAGGATACGGTTGATTTCGGCATAGCTCGGGTTTTCGTATTTTTCATTAACTGTCGTGGACTGCGTCGTGACGGAGCTTTGAAGCGACATTTTTTCCTCTGTCTTCGCTTTCGTCACTTCACCACCGGAGATGCTGAAGGCATCTTCCGCCAGTGCTTCAGGTTCTGTATCAATGCTGTCTTCTTCAAGAATTGGATATTGAATAATAAGTTCTTCGCCGGACTGTTCAAAGGTCGACCGGTCATAGGCATCGGATTCGTACACTTTTTCTCCATTAGACAAGTCGTATGCATCAAAGAACAAACTCTGGGCTGACCCGTCGGCGCGGTAGATAACGATCAGTGTTTCATCGACAAGAAAAAGGTCGGTGATTGTGCTGAGCTTTGTTGTTTCGTCGATGAGCTCCTGCCCCTCCTTCGTTACAGAAAGGTTCGTTTCGAGCTCTTTGTTTTCAACATCTGCGGTTACAGCGTCATTAATGTCAAAGGAAGCACTGCTTTCCTCGACCACCCATGATTTTGAAGCTTCTGCACTGACAAGGGCCGGCGCAGTCAGACAGGCCAATAGAAAAGCAGAAAGATAGGTTAATAGTCTTTTCACTCGTACATCCATCCTTTATCGTTTATTATTCCTGAATCTCCGTCAGTTCTGAGGTCATCGTATAGCCGTTGTCCCCTTTGTCCTCCACTTTTTCGCGGATCAGACCGTACTCCGGGGCGTAGTGATACATGGACGTTACGTCGGAACCGGACATCCTTTGCACGACAAATACGTTTTCGAATTCTCCGTAGGGAGTGGAAGTCGTCTGGGCTTCATCAAGAATCTGAAACTTCGCGGAACTCCCGGTGGCATCGACAAGGACGTCGATGGTTTCATGCGCTTCAAATGAATCTAGCTGACTGGACGTATCTTCCGGGTTGGACTCCTGGTGGACCACGGAAATTCTTCCTTCAGTAAATTCAAGAATCTGCAGGGTCACCATATCTCCGAACGTGACAATCTGCTGGACGAAGCGGTCGTTGACATCCACCACTTCATGGACCACTTGATAATCCTCATCCTGGGTGAAGGTCTTCGTCATCGGTCCTTTCGGCATATACGCCTTCAGGCCGGCGGAAGAACCGGATGCTTCCGTATCCTCGGAATCATTGGATGCAGACTCGACGGTATCCTCTTCAGGTTCCGCGGATTCTTCAGGCTCTTCCTCTTCTTCTGGATCCTCTGTGGTATCTGACTCCGTATGATCCTCTTCTTTATCTGCAGGTTCTTCTTCTGTTGGTGGTTCTTCTTCTACAGGCGTTTCTTCAGACGGTTCCTCTTCTGCGGGTTCTGCTTCCTCTTCAGATTCTTCAGAAGGAGTCTCTTCAGAGGCGGCCTCATCTTCGGTGGTTTCCGTTTCACTGTTCTCTGGTTCTTCCAGCTGATCAGCCTGGTCGACATCGGTGCCGGAACAGGCTGAAACCAGAAGAACAAAGAACAGGGCGATAAAGCTGAGTTTCTTCATCCAATCCCTCTCCTTTGTTCAAAAAAAGTACTGATTGATTTAGTTCAGGTGGTCAGCGATTTGCTGCTGACTGCTTTCATCGACGACCGCTCCGATGATCTGAAGCTGTTCGACGACGTTTTCCCCACCATATAGGTCCAGCTGTTTTTCCAATTCAGGATTCAGCTTGTCCCCCACGAGTACAAGAGGGGCCGACGTTCGCGCGGACAGGGCCGAAGCTGTTAGCGCATCCGGATAGTTCTTCCCTGTCGCCGCAAGGACGGTATCGGAATTCATGTCATCCTGGAAATACTGGAGTGCTGCGGCTACCGTTTCATAACGGGTCGCACCGGACAGCCGCTCCACACGGTCCGCTCCATTCGCTTCGACCAGCTGTTTTTCAACATCCTCCGAAACGACAGCGGTTCCTCCGAGAATGACGACTTCTTTTCCGGTCAAGTAGTTCAAACTGTCGCTGCTGATTTCATCTTCTCCTGTCAAGACGATGGACCAGCCATTGGCTGCGGCTACAGAGGAGGCTTCCAGAGCATCCGGGAAGCTGGTGCTTGATGCTACAAACACCCCTTCTGCGCCTTTCAGATTTTCATTGATTTCAAGATTCGTTTCGATACGCGTGGATCCTGAGATGCGGTCGACGTTATAGTTCTGCTCCAGCTCTTGTTCAATCCCTTCAGAGATGGCATTCGTCCCGCCAAGGATGACGACTTTTTCCGTATGGAGACGCTGCAGTTCCTGTTTCACATCATCACTGAGCTCATCGTCACGGTTCAAAAGAATCGGCGCGTTGTCATATTGGGCCGCAAGTGGGCCGGCGGACAGGGCATCGGCGAACTCAAACGCAGTCGCGAGCACCACTGTTTTTTCTCCGTCCAGTCCATTCGGATACAGCTGCTTGGACACTTCAATGGCTGTCTTGATCCGGTCTTTACCGGCAAGCAGGTTCGTTTCAAAGGAATAGCTGTAGCTGTCATCCATATTGGACCAGATGACCCTGCCGTCGTTTACGACTTCCGTGTTCTTCCACTGCTTAGCATAAGCGACCGCTTCCTGTTCGCGGTAGAAGGATTTCAGCTCCCCTTTGTTGGGGTGGGAAACCGTGTAGTCTTTATCCAAGTAATTGCTCCAGACCACTTCCTCTTCTGCTTGATCCACCACGGATGTGTTTTTCCACTTCCCTGCGTAGGCGACAGCATCGTCGAGGTTATAGGATTCATAAAGGGTACCTTTATTGGAATGCTCAACGACATAGTCTTTATTTAAGTAGTTGCTCCAGACGACTTCTCCTGCTTCGTTATCAACGACACGCATGTTCTTCCAATCGTCCGCGTAATCGATGGCGTCGTCTTTTTTCACGAACAGCTTCGTAACAGAAGACTGGTTGGAATGATAGGCACCATAGCGTTTTTTGGTATTGTCATAGATTTTCTCCCGCGTGTACTTATCCAGAACATAGACGTTGGCTTCATCTTCGGCAAAATCAATCGCGTCCTGTCGATCATAAAAGATTTCAAGTCTTTCGCCGTCCGCGTCATACACTTCATACACACGGAAGTAGGCATTCACCCCGTCAACGACCGCCTCTGCTGCTTTTTGCTGGAAGGACGAGGTTTTGATAAGAGCTTCTTCGTCCGGGTTGGACATGTAACCGAACTCCAGCAGAGCCGCCGGCATGTGGGCATTCCGGGTCACATAAAGATCGGAAGGCACAAGACCGCGCCCCTCACTCAATGGTGTACCATCAAGGATTTCTTCATGAACCGTATAGGCCAGGCGCTTACTTTCCGGTGAATACTTAATCTGCTCCTCTGATGGTGGGTAATCTCTGTTTATGCCTTCATCAATATCAAAGAAATACGTCTCATACCCTCTCATATAAGGGTTGGATGGAAGAGCGTTGGAGTGAACAGATAAGAAAATCGAGTTATCATTACTGCCACTCACCGCGTCATGGGCGATATCCAGACGCGCCTGCAGATCATCGTGAAGATTCCACGCAAAATGACTGTCATCTGTGCGGGTGATATGTACGTCATAGCCGGCAGCCTCCAGCTCTTCCTTAATCTCCTTGGACATCTCCAAGTTGAAATGCTTTTCATAATATCCAGTGGATATGCCGGAGTATCCGGTCGTTCCGGAAAACCTCCCCCCATGACCCGGATCGAGAATGACTGTTTTCTCTGCCTGGGCCTGAGCGGGATAAAGAATAAAAAATGCGAATAACAAAAAGAAACCGCCAATATGTAACTTTTTCATGTTTACCTCCTGCAAATAATAAATAGCTGGAATCTAAATTGTACGGACGTCAGTATTTTAGCTGATGCAACGGAATATGCTGCTTTCCCCCTCCTTTTCCGGCGCTGATCCCCATAGAAAGTATAAGTACATCGATTGTAATATCAGGTTTTCTGGTTTGTTTAGTCGGGTATATAGTTAATAGAGTAGTAGTGTGTCTTATTCTGCAAATTTTCATGGTGACTTCATTCAGGGATGAATGGATGCCTGTAGTTTTATATCGGCTTATTTGTCGAAAGGGTTGAATGTTTGGGGAACAATCCCGAAAAATATCTACATTATTCTTTATGTATTTCCAAAATAAGCCTCTATGAGGATAATATGTTCATTATATAAGAGGATTCGACGGCAAACAACATCCCTTTGCATATCTTTGCATAATTTTAACTTTTTAAGTTCAAAAGTAACAGAACGTTTATGGAAGTATTGGACTATATCCTTCCCTCCCCGTTTTTTTCCAACGACGACGAATTCCCCCGGGTGCAGCACCCTTTCAAAAAAGTCCACAAAAAAAGCAGCGGTGTATGCACCGCTGCTTTTTAAGGCTGTCGGGAAAGTCTCGACAGCCTTGTTTTTTCTGATTTCTTTTATTTTTCACCTTGTTCATTTGTTTTCCTATAAATAAAAACCTGTATAGGTCATCGGTTATTTCTATGGCACTCGAACGTGAGTTATCCGGCAGATTCAAACAAATGCTGCTTATCGAGAATGGCATGGGCCGGGCTATTGCCGCTTACGCGGAAAAGAAAAGTAAAGGAACAGGCGCTGATGGCGGCTGCCTGACGGAATATGAAAAGACTCTCTTTCATCCAGCTGATCTGGGTGAAGGAGAGTCTTTTTCGATTTTAAAGAATTCCCAAGGAGCGGTGCCCCTTCCACTCCTGCGGAAGAACGAGTGGGCCGAGATCGCCGAGCGTGGGTTTTGCGAGGAAGCTCGGGCGCTCGTCCGCGGAAAGGGAAGGGGCTTACGCTCCTGCGGAAGAACGAGTGGGCCGAGATCGCCGAGCGTGGGTTTTGCGAGGAAGCTCGGGCGCTCGTCCGCGGAAAGGGAAGGGGCTTACGCTCCTGCGGAAGAACGAGTGGGCCGAGATCGCCGAGCGTGGGTTTTGCGAGGAAGCTCGGGCGCTCGTCCGCGGAAAGGGAAGGGGCTTACGCTCCTGGCGGTAAGAAAGAAAAAAGCAGCGGTGTGTGCACCGCTGCTTTTCTACTCTATTTATCTCTCCATACCTTCAATAAGAACAAAGGCAGACGAATCTGGCGTTTGATCCGCCACGGCTCGGAAATCAGCCGGTAGAGCCATTCCACACCGAAGCGTTGGAACAGCGCCGGCGCGCGTTTGACACGGCCGGAAATCACATCGAAGGAGCCGCCGACACCCTGGAAGATGCGGACGTTGAGCTCTTTCATGTGATCGACGATCCAGTACTCCTGCCGGGGGCTGCCGAGGGCCACGAATAAAATATCCGCCCCGGACTCATTGATCGTCTGGATCACCTTTTGTTCATCCTTTTCGTAACCGTCCATCACACCAGCTACGTGAAGATTGGGATACTGCTCGACAAGCTTATCCTTCGCTTCCGCTGCCACCCCGGGCTTGGCTCCATAGAGAAACACAGACTTCCCATTGGCTGCGGCCTGTTCGCAGAGGGTGAGCAGCATATCAATCCCCGTGACACGCTCCTTGATGCCGCCTTTTTTCAGCTTGGAAGCCAAAAGAACGCCGACACCATCAGGAATCTGATACGTGGCTTTATTCAGAAGCGCCTTTAAATCCTGATCTTCCTGGGCTTTCAATATCTTTTCGGGATTGATGGCCACGATGAAAGACTGGCGCTTTTCATTGATATCATCCAATACATTCTGCTTCAGCTGCTCGTACGAGTGGCTGCTGACATCTACACCTAAAAACTGTTCCTTCATGATTTCACCTGATCTTTATCCGTTTTTGGAGTCGCCCAGACGCTTGGCGATAAAACCGGCTTCTGTCCAGTTATCGAGGTTCAGGGCGTTCTTCGTATCATAAACCACACTGTTGTTCATTTTACTCTTGATGTAGGCTGGATCGAGCTTCTTGAATTCATCGTGATCCGTCAGAATGACAAGGATGTCCGCTCCTTCAAGCGCTTCATCCATGTCCTGGGTCTGGTTGGAAGCGACGTTTTCCTTGATATGCGGATCGAACGTCTTGAAGCTGATTCCTTTTTCAACAAGTTCCAGAATGACTTTCAAGGACGGACTTTCGCGCTGGTCGTCAATGTTGGCTTTGAAGGAAAGGCCGAACAAGGCCACCTTCGGATCCTGGATGAACTGGTCCTTCATCAGCTTCTCAATCTGGTTCGCTGTATACACCGGCATGTTGTCATTCGTATTCCGGGACAGCTGGATCATCTTAGACAGATCCGGCTGGATTTCAGCAAGGAACCACGGGTCGACCGCGATGCAGTGGCCGCCGACACCCGGTCCCGGCGTATGGATGTTGACCCGAGGGTGATAGTTGGCAAGCTTGATCGCTTCCCAGGCATTCACACCGATCTGGTCGCTGATCAGGGCCAGCTCATTGGCAAACGCAATGTTCACATCCCGGTACGTGTTTTCAATGACCTTCGCCATTTCGGCTGTCGTAGCATCCGTCAGGTGGATGTCCGCCTTCACGAAAGAACGGTAAAGATCCTTCGTCATTTCTGAGGACTTTTCGTTGATACCGCCGACGATCCGGTCGTTCTCAACAAGCTCCTGGAAGACCTTCCCGGGAATGACGCGCTCCGGAGAGTGGGAAACGAATAGTTCCGTTCCGATTTCAAGATTCGTTTCCTCAAGAACCGGAAGCATGACATCTTCAACGGTACGTGGAGGAACCGTGGATTCCAGGATGACAAGGTTGCCTTCGCGCACGTAGGGGACAATCGCCTGTGTCGCTTTACGCACATAGTCGAGGTTGGCGGTTTTATCTTCGCGGATCGGGGAAGGAACGGCGATAATGAATACATCCGCCTCTTCCGGCTCCACCGCCGCCTTGAAGTTACCGGCATCGACCGCTTCCTCCAGACGTTCCTGAAGACCGTTTTCTTCTATATGAAGCTGCTTGGCATTGATCATGTCGACAGCTTTCTGATTGACATCCACTCCATGCACTTGGTGTCCGTGAATGGCGAACATAACGGATGTAGGAAGACCAATATATCCTAATCCGACTACACATAGTGACTTCTTCATACAACAATACTCCCTTTCTCTGGCCCATCCATTTTCTAGATGCGGTTCTTTAGATCTATTGTTTTTCATGTATTTTTTGAATGGTTCAGCCGTCCCTTTTCTCTATATCATTCGACAACTTCCCATCTTTATGACGTCTGCCGGTGATTGGGAGGGGTGAGAACCTGTTTATGCAATGCTTTCGACATCATCTAATACCCGTCAGCCGTACACGGTCAAACGTTCCATGACATTACCTTCCATTATAGCTGATTTTATGACAGAGTTCTATCTTGAGATAAAAATGTAGCTTGAATGCCATCGGGATTTAATGAATCGTCACGAACTTGTAACAGAGACATTCTGACATCGCTTATAGTTCTTTGTTATACTTTGGTGAAGTATTTTTTTATACGGAAAGGAAAGAAGCATTATGGCAGTCCGCCGTTATCAACCGGGAGATGAATCACAGATTCAGACCCTTTTCCAAAAGACCTTCCACCAGGAGCGGCCTCTCCACGCCTGGGAATGGAAATTCAAACAAAACCCTGAACATAAAGAACCCTTCATACTCGTTTTCGAGGAAAACGGGAAAATCCTTGGTCACATCAGCTTGTGGCTGATGAGCGCCTATATCAAAGGGTGCATCGAAACGATCGGTGTCCGTGTCGATACGATGGTGGACCCCGATGCCCGCGGCAAGGGGATCTACAAACACTTGAATGACGCCTTGATTGAAGAAGGGCGGAAAGCAGGCATCACATACCTTTACGGTTTTCCTGCCCCAAAAGCGAAGGAATTATTCCTGCGCTACACCGGAGCGACCCATCTGACCGACATGCCCCGCTGGATGTATGTCCAGAAGCCCGTCAGCCTGCTGTCGTCCAAGCTTTCCCCGCTGAAAGTTCTCAAGCCGCTTGACCGCGTGTACGGGAAGATCCGCCAGACGAAAAAGACTCCGCACGCGTATGAAGTGAAACGCATCACCCACTGCGATCCAGCGTTCGATGAGCTGGCCGATAAGACGAAGCACACAGCAGACGGCCTTGTCGTACGAAATGCCGCCTATTTGAACTGGCGCTTTTTCGATCACCCTTCCCACACCTATAAAATGACGGCGCTCTATAAGCAGGGAGACCTGCAGGGCTATGTCATCACTCATGAAAAAGAAGGGCGGTTCCGCAACGGGATGATCGTCGACTGGCTGGCGGTCGATGATGATGCGTGGCAGGCGCTCCTTGATGAGGCACTCGTCGTTTTAAGTGAGGCCGATGTCGTCCAGTCGTGGGCTCTGCCGTCGATGATGCCGGCTCACCTGATGAAGCAGAATGGATTCGTGCATAAAGACAGCCCGATGCCGCTCGTCGGCAAAGAAATTGATCCGGAGAACACGGACATGAACGATCCGGATAAATGGTTCCTTACACCCGGGGATGTCGATTCCTATTAAAAAAGCATGTGGGGCAGCTGCTCCACATGCTTTTTCTTATGCTTCATCTTTGTCTTTATTTTTTTCGCGTTCCGTTTTGGAGAACAAACCGATAACCGGGCGTTTCCCGCGGTAGACGACTCCCGTCATTTCTGCAAAGAGATGGAGCATAAACAGCAGGACGAACGTAATGATCAAGGAGATCCCGAAGGATGTCAGTGAGAATAAGAGCGCCAGCAGGCCGAACAAGGCGCTGAAGGCATAAATGATCAAGACCGTTGCCCTGTGGCTGAATCCGGCCGCAAGAATTTGATAATGGATGTGTTTGTTATCCGGCATCATAATCTTCTGTTTGTTGATCATTCTCCGTAAAATGGAGAACAATGTATCAAAGACGGGGACGGCGAGAACGATGATCGGAATGACAAAGCTGAAGAGCGTCACGTTTTTGAACAGGCCGACCATGGAAATGACAGCCATCGAGTAACCTAGAAACAGCGATCCTGTGTCCCCCATATAAATCGAGGCCGGATTGAAGTTGTGGAACAGGAATCCAATGTTGCTTCCGATCAGCACAATACATAAATAGACGATGGAAATCTGTGGTTCGATCGCAAGCGCCATCACGGCAATACTGATCAAGGAAATCGTAGATACACCGGCGGCCAGCCCATCCAGACCGTCAATCAGGTTGATGGCGTTGGTGATACCGATGATCCAGAGAAATGTAAAGATGATGCTGATGGGATCACTCAGGGAAACCATTCCGATGAACGGAATACTGAGCACATCCACTTTCAAACCGGAAAAAATAAGCACAGCCGCTGCAGCCACCTGGCCGCCAAGCTTAAAGATCGGACGGATCTGATAACGGTCATCAAACAGTCCGGTCAATACGATGATGAACGCTCCGATAATAATCGGTGTGATATATGGCATATCCGGCCGGATCCACAGCATCCCGGCCGCTGCTCCTCCAAAGATCGCCAGTCCTCCCATACGGGGGGTGATTTCTTTATGGATTTTCCGCAGCTCCGGATAGTCCATCATTTTCCATTTTACAGCTAACTTCATAACAGGGAATACAAGCGCATAGCTGACAGCCATCGACAGCAGCAGCGCCACGATAATTTCAACAGTAATGTTCATAGAAATCCTCGCTTACTCGTTAAGTTTACTCTTGTCGGTATTAGTATATCACAGGCACGCGAAGATTCCGTTATCTTTCCCGTGAGCCTTTTTTCTCAGCTTATGTAGAACCCGGAACATGGAAAAAACACCGCCATGGTCCTCAGCGATGCTCCACCTGTTCTATTCCTGCAGCTGCTGAATCAGCTGATTGATGACTTCCTGCGATGATAGGAGTTCTGAGTTCTCCGTCCGCTGGATGATGTTCTCCAGCACTTCTTTAAGATTCTCCATACGACCCACCTTTTCATTATTGACGTTCCCATATATTCCTATTTACTTAACCATTCGATTCCAAACGCCTTTTTCCGACGGTGGTTATGTAGGTGCCTCTCCTGCTGGCTGCCGTCTGAAAGCAGCGCGGTCCACGTTTTCTACATTTCTCCTGAAAATCTGTCGAAAAAATTCAAAATACTTTGTTACATCATAATCTATTTCTGTCAAATTGAAAAGAAGAAAATGGTAGAAAAGGCCGTTGATCTTTCGACAACATAAAAAAACGGCTCCCCGTAACGGAGTCCGCAGCCGATTGAAACCGTACAGGGGCCTGGATAGGTTTAAGCGAATGTTCCGGGCACGGTCTCATCATCTGCGCGGCCACCCCCTCGGTACCAGGGCAGCATTTATGTACAAAACCAAACTTCCCCCCTAAGCCCAGGCTTCAGCTGTAAGGTTTTCGCAGGAACGGCTGGTACACCTGCAACCATAAAAATCCTGTAGAAAACACAGGGGTTTTCTACAGGCTGCGGCCCTGCCGTTCATGGGGACCGGTTAAGAAACGGATGCCCACGTACACGTCAGTGTTTTCAATTCATAGCTTCCATGAGCGAAACGATGGACATGTTTTTGAATGATCGGACGACCTTCAAGATGGAACGTGAAGAAAACGACGGCCGGATGGAAGAGAGAATCATAGAAGAAAAGGGGATTGAAACTGCGGATCTGCTTCCCAAACGGCCATGCACCGAATAAATCGAGCGTACAGGCATACGCATCATCAAGGATGGCCTGAGGCAGTACATGGACGGTTTCATCTGTATATTCCCTTAGGTGGTGATAGCAGTTCGAAGCCTGCAGATAGGAAAGAGGCGACTCATCACCGGACACAGCCTTCATGAATCCTCTTTCCCACGCAGGATTTTCTTTCTGCTTTCCCCATACTCCGCCGTTCTGGGCGAAGATTTCCCAGCCGGGCTTCATTTTCAACTGGGAATACTGCTCCACAATGGAAGAGAGATCATAAGAACGGTGGTTGTCTGTAACCGGGAAGCGGACGGACATTCCCATGCCCTTTACGTTTCTCCATGCGGCTTCCCTCGTAAAGACGGTTTTACCTTTCATGACCTCGGGTCCCTTCCTTTAAAAGCTCTGGTATATGCGGGTCATCAAGAAAACGCCGGACGTCCTCCTGACTCAAGCCGATCTGCCGGGCCTCTTCCATCAAGGCCAGCCATTCCCGGTATTCCTCCTGTTCTCTCTTCATCCCATCGTCTCCTTCCGCTCCTTGTCAGCTCTGTCCATTCCTCGTTTCTTCAGCATACTTATGCGTTAATAATTCTTCCAGCGGTACCTCCAGCGTCCGGGCCAGTTTTCCCATCACGATTAAGGAGGGGTTTTTCTGTACCCCTCTTTCAATGTTGCTGATATATGACTTGGATACACCAGAACGTTTGGCAAACTCGTTGACAGACAAACCTCTTCCGGTGCGCAGGACACGGATTTTCTCACCAATCGGCGTCACTTCCACCTACCTCACCTTCCATCGTCAGATGACTTCTGACAGAATCAACCTGGATTTGTTCGTTATTAAGAATATTATAAACGCTGTCCTATTGGAAATAAACAACCATTTTTCATTATAAAGAACATATATGACGTATATTTCTGCATCTATCTTCTATTTCCTTGCGTATAGTCCGTTTTTAAGAACATTTTCTCACAAAAAAATCAGCTGAGCCCGTATCAGCTGATTACTTTTCCTTTATCCGGTATTTCTGTCTGAATTCCTTCGGTCCGATTCCCTCGACGCTTTTGAACACTCTCGTAAAATAACTCTGGCTGTTGTAGCCGAGCAGCATGCTGATGTCCATCAGGGAATGCTCGGTAATGCAGAGGAGCTCTTTGGCTTCGGTGATCCGCTGCTGATTGATGAACTGCGTAATCGATCCTCCGGTTTCCTTCGTAAATACGCCGGATAAATAATTCGGATTCACATTCAAGGTTTCAGCGATTCCTTTCAGCGTTAAGTCCTTCGTTAAGTTTTGGAAAATATATTTCTGGGCGCGTTCCACTAATGGGGAAAAGGACTGCCGCCCGACGGTCTGAATCCTTTCTAGAAACGAGCGCAGAATGATAGATTCCAGCCCTTCCAGCTCCTCCACGGTTTCTTTCGTTTCCAGAAAGCTGATATGGAAATCACTCAAGGACGCGGTTTCATCCGGCTTGGCTCCTTTTTCTATACAAAGCAGACTCAATTCTGTGACGAGACGGATCAAATGATTTTTGAAAGAGCGGACATAGTTTTTCACATAGGACAGGTTGTCGTCCATCAATGCATAATACGCATCGACCGCCTGTTTCTCTCCTCGTTTGAAACGTTCTATAAATTCCTGCTTGGACGCCACCGTGTCCGGATAAGACTCCAGCGACGCTGCATACTCTTCATAATGATGCTGCAGATCCGGCTCCATCAAGGTTTTCTTCTCTTTCTTCTTTACCGGCAGGACATGCTGCAACACGCGCTGCATGGAGGCCAGCTCCTTTGGTGTCCTGACAGGAAGCTGATTCAGATAAGCGGCGAAATCATCTGTCAGGGAGGAAGGCAGATCGTTCATGATCAAACCCAGCTGAACCTCTTTCCAGGACGGCTGCTCATGTAGAAACGGTCCGATCAGAGCGACCAGGACTTCCTGCTGCGGATTTTCATACGCATAAAAAAAAGCGTACTGGTTGAAGGGATCTTTCACCAGCTGCAGGGTACCGGCCGCCTGCCTGCTTTCCTGAAGAAATGGATGACGGGTTTCCAGAATACTTTCCGGTGGTTTGAGAAAGGTGTCAGGATATTGAAAGATGGCTTCGTTTTTTTTGTTAATTAAATGGACGGGTATATGGAATGCAATGGCGCAGTCTTTAAGTAGAGTGATCATTTCAAAGTTTTTCATGCCACCCCTCCTTCCAACTCATGCTATATACTCATTATAAAGGGAGGTAAAAAAAAAGACACCCTTAAAAGTGAAGGGTGTTATACTAGTTTATAGGTTTCCGTTCCATTCCGCAGAAAATGCTCCACTTCTTCCTTGCTCAGGCCTAAAGCTTTCGCTTCCTGTATCAAGTCTACCCACTCATCATCCAGCAGACGGTCTTTAGGCATCGATCTCATTTTGTTAACCTCCCCGTATCTGGTTCAAATTTTCCTAATCCTGTAAGTATAAGCCTATTATAATGGATTATACGCATCAGTATTTGAAAAAAACTCATATAATTTTAACTTTTATCACTTAAATTTCGTCCTTTTTAGGAAAATCGTTGTGATTTATGTAGAATAGTATATCAGACGAAAAGAACCGGGCCAAAATAATCAGCCCGGCACCTATTGGTTCATCGCTTTCCATTTCTCCGTCAGTACCTGGAAAGCTTCCTGATCGTCCTCATCAATCGCCTGATCGATCAGGCGCCGGAGGTTTTCTTTCTCCAATTCACGGATAATCGCTTTCACTTCTTTAGATGATTGCTGGCTGATGTCGATCCCCTCTTCATAATACGGCGACACAATCGAATGAAGGTGCGTCAGAAATTCCGGCAGCTGCAGCAGATCCGCCACCGATACATACACCATATTTTTACCGCGCTGAAACACGAAAATATCGAAGACATTGTGCACCTTCTGCCGATTGCGGTCGATGATTATTTCTCTTGCTTCCATAGGAATAAACTGATAAAGTTCGTCATCAATAAACAAAGAAAAGTACTGGTAGGCTAAGACGATACGGATGAAACGTTTATCTTCTTTAACATAATATGGCTTCAACATCTTTATGTTCAACATGGGCCCACCCCTTTTTTATGTTATATCTGAATTTTCAGTATTTTATTCTATTATCGCTTATTTGTCAATCAATTGAAAGCCCTTTCTAAATGGATCCGCAAAGTTAGGCGGAACAAATCCGGTCCCTTGAGTAAGGAGACCGGATTTTCAGAATGCAGGCATAACCGATATCCTACAGGAGCTCCGACCATTCGGAATCGAAAAGGACTCTTCTTCACTCCACCGCCTTCCTGGGTGATTCCGGCAAGAAGGTCTGGATTTGTGGGTAAGCTCTCGTAGAGCGTTCGGTGGTGACGCCTGCGGGAACAGCGCGAGCTGAAGATCCACTTGTGATCTTCCTGTCCAAGTCAGCTGAGGCCGAGCCTGCGGCAGGCATCCACCGATAAGCGGAACGTGACCATCCCTATACAGAAGGGGGGGTCTATGAGAGAAGAAAGAACATTAAAAATCCGGCCTCCCTGAGAAAGGAGACCGGATTTCATTTGATTAGATGATGGCGTGCAGACGCTGGTCGACCGCAGCTTTGACGGACGCAAGCAGTTCTTCACTCTCACGGCGTGAACTGGACTTCACTCCGTAATAGAATTTGATTTTCGGCTCTGTTCCGGATGGTCGCAGGCAGAACCAGCAGTCATCCTCAAGAATGAATTTGACGACATTGGACGTCGGAAGATCGATTTCCTCGGTCGTTCCTTCCTGGACCAGCTGCCGGACCGTTGTGGCGTAGTCCTCCACCGCAACGACTTTCTTTCCGCCGGCTTCCTGAATATCCGCCTGACGGAAATCGTCCATGATCTTTTCAATCGTTTCGGCTCCCGATTTCCCTTCCAGCGTGACGGACTTCAAGTCTTCCAGGAAATAGCCGTGCTTTTGATACAGGGTATCCAGCGCTTCAACCAATGTTTTGCCCTGGCTCTTCCAGTAGGCAGCTGCCTCTGCGGCGAGCAGAGCCGCCTGGACCGCATCTTTGTCACGGGCGAAATCCTTCACCAGATAGCCGTAGCTTTCTTCATATCCGAAGAGGAACTTATATTCGCCGGACTGCTCATACTCACGGATTTTCTCTCCGATAAATTTGAAGCCGGTCAATGTATCCAGAGAGGAAATCCCGTAGGAATCTGCGATGACCCGGCCGAATTCAGAGGTTACGATCGTTTTGACCAGCAGGCCGTTTTCCGGAATGGAAGCACTCTGTCCAAGGATGTAATCGAGAAGCAGGGCCCCTGTCTGGTTTCCGGTCAGCACTTTATACTCTCCGTTCTCATCCGGAACGGCGACTCCGAGACGGTCGGCATCCGGGTCTGTAGCCATCAGAATATCCCCTCCAACAGCTTTCCCCTGATCGATCGCCAGTTCAAACGCCTGGTGTTCCTCCGGGTTCGGTGAAGCCACTGTAGAGAATTCCGGATCCGGCTGCGCCTGTTCTTCTACGATATGAACGGAACGGAAGCCATTCTGCTTCAAGCCCTGTTCAACGAGATGACGCGCTGTGCCGTGCAGCGGTGTGAACACGACAGAAAGATCTTTCGGCAGATCATCACGCACACTGACGGTTTTCAAGGCTTCCATATAAGCAGCATCGACATCTTCGTCCACCCAGCGAAGCAGGCCGTCCTGTTCCAGCTGCTCTTGATCAGCCGCTTCAACGTTCAGCTCATTTTCGACCTGGTTGACGAAGTCGATCATCACTTCAGCCTGGGCTGGAGGCAGTTGTCCGCCGTCTTCATTATAAGCTTTGAAGCCGTTGTATTCCGGCGGGTTATGGCTGGCGGTAACAACAACGCCTGCCGCTGCCTTCAAGTGGCGGACCGCGAAAGACAGCTCCGGTGTCGGTCTCAATGAAGTAAATACGTAGGAGGGAATGCCGTGATGTCCGAGCACTTTGGCTGTTTCGACAGCGAATTCCTTCGACATGTAACGGGAATCATACGCAATCGCAACGCCGCGCTTGGACATCCCCTGATCGTTCACGTAAGAAGCAAGGCCTTCGGCGGCTTTGCGAACGGTATAAATATTCATGCGGTTTGTTCCAGGACCGATTTTCCCGCGCATCCCGCCTGTACCGAACTCAAGGTTTTTGTAGAAAGCATCCTCCAGTGATGCCTCGTCTTCTACGATCTTTTCCAATTGAACAGCCAGCTTCTCATCCAAATCGGAAAAGTCTTTCCAGCGTGTGTATTCGTCTTTCCACATGTCCAACACTCCTTTGTCTTTTGGCAGACGGCCTGTGCCGGTCCGCCCGGTTATGTAAAATTCCGGCTCACTGGTAAAGCCTTTATCGTTATGATTCGTCATAAATAGAAGAAGTTCCTGTCCACATGACAAAAATGGTGTATGTATTTCAATCAGGCAAGGATCCAGTTCCTTGATTTCCCAGTGATTCTATCTGTATTGTATCACAAGTGCTGCAGGCAGAACGGGAAGCGGACAAGGTTTTTACTGGAATTTCATCCGCTTCCGAATCCCTGCCTTTTTTTTCTGTGTGACTTTCCCATTCTCCCTGTGTAATCATTTTAATGATGAGGTGAAGGTATGCGTGAGGCCTTTAAAATGAGGGGATCATTCCATTGAATGGATGGATTTATCAAACGGGGGTGCTTCCATTTTCACCATAGATGTCGACAAGCCTTTTTCTCAGGGCCGAATAAAACAGTGCGCATTTCTCCTGATCACTCGCCGCTGTCTCCAGCTTCCTCTGAATGTCCTGAACCACTTCCTGAGCATCCTGGACGAATTCATGCTCTTTGCCGCTTAACCCGAGATCCAACAGCAGAACCTTGTAGTACTTTTCGTATTTAATCATCAGTCCAGAGAAAAAAAGGCCTCCGCGATACATAGTTCCCACCTCCTGGTTCATTTGTCACATTTAGTTATAATCCACCTTATGGAAATCGTCAACTCCTCATTTATCCATAGCTGTCTGCTGGTTTTTCTCTTTTCTTTCTGAAAAAACTGCTTTTCTACTATATTAATAATGACTTTTCAAAAAGCGGCTTCCGAAGGCGGTTAAAAAAACTTTTTCCTTCCATTTTAAAGTTTGTGTAAATGCTGCAGGTCATCCTCCGCAATCGTCGGATAATTCACTCTTGTACTTCAATTTCCTTTCCGTTACAATGTCCTTTATACAAAGAATTCTGTGTATATATAGGAGACAGAGAGAAGGAGTGTGAAGGATGAACAAATCCATTACGGTAGGACTGCTCGGTCTGGGAACAGTCGGATCAGGTGTCATTGAAATTCTGCGCGATCATAAAGAACGCATTGAACATAAAACGGGGTGCGATGTCACGATTAAGTCGGTGCTTGTCAGTGATATGGCGAAAGAACGGGAGATTCCGGCTGAAACGGAACTGACGGACCGCTACGAAGACATTACGAGAGATCCAGAGATTGATGTCATCGTAGAAGTGATGGGTGGAATCGATCACACGTTGACTATACTGCTGGAAGCCATTGAACACGGAAAACATATCGTAACGGCGAACAAGGATCTTGTCGCCCAGCACGGAGAGCAGCTGTTCGAAGCCTGCCAGAAATACAACTGCGACCTTTATTATGAAGCCAGTGTGGCTGGCGGCATTCCGATCATCCGCTCAATCATGGACGGCCTTTCTTCCGACCGCATCACAAAAATGATGGGGATCGTGAACGGGACGACCAACTACATTATGACGAAGATGGCCCAGGACGGCGTCGATTTCGACAGCGTGTTGAAGGAAGCGCAGGACCTCGGCTTTGCTGAAGCCGATCCGACGGCTGACGTTGACGGCCTTGATGCGGCACGTAAGATGACGATCTTGTCCATTCTCGGCTTTTCCATGCCATACAGCCTGGAAGACGTCGATGTGAAAGGCATCCGCGGGATTTCTTCTGATGACATTACGTATGCTGAAGATCTCGGCTACCGCATCAAACTGATCGGCATTGCGGAGAACGATGCCAACGGGGTATCCGTCAGTGTCGAACCGACGCTGCTTCCGGCGGAGCATCCACTCTCTTCCGTCAACGACGAATTCAATGCGGTCTATGTTTACGGGGATGCCGTGGGAGAAACGATGTTCTACGGCCCCGGCGCCGGCAAACTTCCGACAGCCACAGCCGTTGTTTCCGATTTGATTGCGGTCTTGAAAAATATCCGCCTCGGTACGACTGGAACCGCCTACGTGCAGCCGCAGTTCCCGAAACAGGTGCGCGCCCAGAGCGAGAAGCTGACGAAGAAGTACATCCGTCTTCATGTCGATGATAAATCCGGCATGCTGAAGGAGCTGACGAATATTTTTGCCGAGTACTCGATCTCCTTTGATCAGTTCACTCAGAAAGCGACCGACCAGGAAGGCGAGCGGGAGCTGATGATGGTGACGCATAAAGTCAATGAAGAAGACTTTGAAAAAGCTCTTCACGAACTGGAAACCTTGGATTCGGTTAGAAAAATCGACAGCGTCTTCCGTGTCGAAGGAGGAGAATGACCATGTGGCAGGGATTAATCCATAAATATGCGGAGTTTCTTCCCATCAATGAACGCACACCAAAACTGACGCTTCATGAAGGGAATACCCCGCTGCTGCCGATTCCGGCGATCTCTCAGGATCTGGGAATCGAAGGCTATGTAAAATTTGAAGGAGCCAATCCGACCGGTTCCTTCAAGGACCGTGGTATGGTGATGGCGATGGCTAAGGCGATCGAAGAAGGATCCGAAGCGGTCATCTGCGCTTCTACAGGGAATACGTCTGCAGCCGCTGCCGCTTTCGCTGCACGGGCAGGCATCCGCTGTATCGTCGTCATTCCGGACGGGAAGATTGCAGAAGGCAAGCTCGCCCAGGCGGTCATGTACGGTGCTGAAATTTTTGCCATCAAAGGCAATTTCGATGATGCGTTGAGGATGGTCCGTAAAATTGCGGAAACCGAACCGGTGACACTGGTAAACTCTGTGAATCCCTACCGGATCGAAGGTCAGAAAACGGCAGCATTTGAAGTGGTCGATGCGCTCGGTTCTGCCCCGGATATTCTCAGCATCCCTGTCGGCAATGCCGGGAACATTACGGCTTACTGGAAAGGGTTCAAAGAGTATCACGAACGCTTCCAATCCGGTCTTCCGAAAATGATGGGCTTTGAAGCGAGTGGTTCTGCAGCCATCGTCCGGAACCAGGTGATTGAAGATCCGGAGACACTGGCGACCGCCATCCGTATCGGAAACCCTGCGAGCTGGGATAAAGCCCTGCAGGCCCGGGACGAGTCCAAGGGATTGATTGATGAAGTGACCGATGAAGAAATCGTCGAAGCTTATCAGCTGCTGGCACAGAAGGAAGGCATTTTCGCTGAGCCTGCCTCCTGCGCCTCCCTTGCCGGCATGATTAAAAAAGTGAAAGACGGTTCAATCCCTCAAGGGTCTAAAGTCGTTCATGTTCTGACCGGGAACGGATTGAAAGATCCAAATACAGCGATTGAAACGAGCCCTGTCAAACCGGCACGGATTGAAAACGACTATGAGGTGTTCGCTTCCGCTGTCACAGGAGTACAGTCATGAGCCGGTTCCAGATCCGGGTTCCTGCAACATCCGCCAATTTAGGGCCGGGATTTGATTCGGTCGGCATTGCGCTTTCCAAATATGTGACGCTGGACTGTGAGCCTGCCGAGGCGTGGCACTTCTCTGTCCCCGCGGAAGATCAGGACCATATCCCTTCGGATAAGCGGAACTTGATTTATAAAACGGCGCTGGCCGCCGCTCAGACACGGGGGCATGATTCCCTGCCTGCCACGCACGTGACCTTGACGAACGACGTCCCGGTCGCACGCGGGCTCGGGAGCTCCTCCACCGCGGTCGTCGGCGGAATTGAGCTCGCCGACCAGCTGCTGGATCTGCAGCTGACGCGCTTCGAGAAATTCAAAATCGCCTGTGATATCGAAGGGCACCCGGACAATGTAGGACCTGCCGTATACGGAGGCATCATGGTCTCCAACTATGACGGCGAACATCTTGACTTCGTCCATTTCACAGAAGACCTGGACGCATTAACGTGGCTTTCTGTCGTTCCTGATTATCATTTGGAAACGGAAAAGGCCCGGAGCATTCTTCCTTTGGAAATTGACTACAAGCAGGGCGTGCGCAACAGCTCCAGAGCCAACGTCCTCGTTGCTGCTCTGGCATCCAAAGACTGGACACTTGCCGGAAAGATGATGAAGGAAGACCAGTGGCATCAGCCCTACAGGAAAATGCTCATTCCCGGATTTGATGCTGTCACAGATGTCCTGGAAGCCGAAGAGTCGCTCGGCTATTACATCAGCGGTGCCGGCCCGACGATGGTGGCTGTTTTTGGTGAATGGACGAAAGAGAAGGAAACCCGGCTTCAAGAGAAGCTTTCTTCCTACACAGTCGAAGCTCTTGCTGTCGAATTGGACGGCGTAACAACTATTCAAAAACATGAAATTCCAGCTGCTGAATCCTGATCGGCAAAAAGAACCAGCGGACCCCTTCCCGCTGGTTCTCAGTCTGTAGAAAAAGGGAAAGCACAGGCGCTGATACCGGCTGCCTGCTGGAATATGAAAAAGAATTCCCAAGGGGCTTTCGCTCCTGGCGGTAAGAAAATAAAAAAGCTTGTAGAGAAACAGGGGTTTCTCTACAAGCTTTTTTACTTTCTTCTTCTGTTTCCTGCATAAATGACACCCAGAGCGATCAGGGCACCGGCGCTGTCGAGCCCGACGTCCCCGATGTATGGCGTGCGGTCCGGGGTCAGCGACTGGTGGTATTCATCGAAACAGGCATACAGCACCGTCACGACCAGAGCACTGATGGCTGCTGTTCTTTTGTTCCACCTGGTATTAACGAGGAAGGCCGCATACGTGGTAATCATCAATAAGAAAAAGATACTGATATGAGCCCCCTTCCGAATGAAGAATTCCACCAGGCCGTCGATCCCGTGGGTGGCCAGGCTGACTTCTCCGCCATGGTACGTAAAAGAAACAGGCGCAAGCAGCGGTCTGAGCAGATCGAGCGGCAGATACGTGGACAGCGATGGGCGCATGTCCTGCTCTCCATAAGGCTGGGAGGAAAAGTAAAAAATCAGCCCCATCACTGTAAATGGGAGGATAGTAAAGATTAACCTTTTATACAAAACATTCACACTTTCTATGGAAAATAGCTGAAAGACATATCAATAGTCTACTATAAATATCAGGAATTCTAAAAAATTTCATAAATTCATAGGACCTACTATTAAAATATTGTAATGTTGTATACAATTGCTTATGGAAAGAAAAAAAGGGGGATTCGAAAGTGGCAAAGAAAAGCAAACAGTACGATTACGATCTTGGCGAAGTGAAGCGTCTGATCGGCGAGACTGATAAAAATTATCGCGAAATCGCGGCCGAAACAGGATGCCCTTACGCAAGTGTGGTTTATCATGGTCGTAAGATCCGCGGACGCGTCAACCGTATGCGTCAGGAAGAAATCCAGGCGGAACAGCAGCAGCCCCAGTCCCTGCTGGCTTTAGCTCAGGAGACTCAGGAGGAACCAACCGTGTTGTCTGGCGGGACAACATTAAGTATATCCAGGAACGAAATCCATATCCAGAATGCCGAACAGGAGGCAGCGAAGATGATTAAGGCTGCCCGGGCTATGGGACTGACGAAAATCAACATAACGATCGACCGATGAGGAATTTCCGGCGCCTTTCTATGGCGCCGGACTTTTTTTGAGGAAATAATTGAGAGGATTAAAGAAGGTGCCTGTAGTGCTTCAACTTGTTCCGGGCATGCCGGCCCCAGTTCTTCACAGCATCCTGGGTCACTCCTTCCATGCGGGCGGTTTCAGCGACCGAACGGCTGTGAATGATCCGGTGGCACACCCATTTCCACTGATTCGCGGTGAGGAGTTTCTTCACCTGTTCCCATAAATATGTATCCACCAGCTCGTCCTCCCAAATGAAACCTTCGCCGTGGATGATTTCTTCGACGAAGCAGTTTTCTCTGTCCTGCCGGGTATTTTCCCGGCGGATCTGATCGATGAGGGCATTCCGGATCTTCCAGTGTGCGTAGGTGGAAAATTCACCCGCCTCAGGGTTGTATGTACGGTGGGCCTGCCATAAAGCAAACAGCCCCTCGGCATAAAAATCGCCCTCCGCATCAATGATATGAAGCTTCCGGATGTGATAATAAATGCTTCTTTCCCATTCAGCCAGGATTTGTTCAAAGTCTTGTTCCGTATGCATGACTTCACTCCTTCTCATTTTCTGCCTTCACTCTATAATCGAAGGAAATGGAAGTTTTCGTGTCATCTTTTTTCAAAAAAATTCATTTTCATAGGGGAAAATGGAATTTTCACTGGGAAATCCCCTCCAATTATAGGACAATGAAGGAGTAGAAAGGAGTGACCTATGACACTTGTTCCGGAATTTCATGAACTGGAAAAGCTCATTTACAACGTTATGCACAAACTGTACCTCCCGCCTCCGTACGATGATTATTTCCAGGAAAGCTACCTCGTCTATCACGCTGCCAAAGCACGCTATGATCCTACCAGAAGCCAGTTCTCCTCGTATTACCACTCAAAACTGGAGTATCATTTCCTCACCCTTGTATCCAACGAACAGAAAAGAACCCATGCCCAGGACCACCTGCACCGCTGCCTTCCTCCCAACCATCTCCTTCCGTCTGTACGGCTTTATCTCCCCCCTTGTCTATCTCCCTGCGAACAGCGCATCCTCTCCGATCTACTCAAAGGCTATAAAAATATAGAAATCGCGTACCGCCTGAAGATCAGTCCCTCGACTTTTTACCGCAGGCGGAGGACCTTAAGAGCGAAGCTTGCGCGTTTACGCATGTAAAATACAGGGAAAATAACCGTTATACCAATTAAACGGAGGAATTGCCTTGGAAGAGACATCCCGCTCCCTGACTCCCCTTGCCAGCATCTGGCTCGACGAGGCACCAACGACCTTCACCCACGCCTTTGTAGAACGGCTTGCGTATGAATGGATGATTGAAATCGTGAACCCCTTCCCCATTCCGATTATGGAGCATAAGGAATACGTTCTTTCCATATCGATTGAACAGATAGACGGCACGTTTTATGATGCGATTCCGATTGAATCCTACAGCATCGAGATGGGAGAGGAATTCACCGTCTACCGCTTCCATATGTATCCCCCGGCATAACCTTTCCAGGAATGTTATACTAACGATGGATGGTTTACTTGGAAAGGAAGAGATTATGCTTTATCTTGCATTTGCCGGATTCTTTCTCATTTATGTGCTGCTCGGATGGTTCACCGACGCTGTGGAAATGTCTGCGGTCGGCGGCGTTCTGAGTGTTGCTTTTTTCTTTGGGAATCTTTATCTGTTCTGGCGCGAAAAACGCAATGCTTCAAAAAGTGAATAAAGAATTCATCATGCAGATGGTCACGTTCCGCTTATCGGTGGATCTTCAGCCCGGGCTGTTCCCGCAGGCGTCACTACCGAACGCTCCTTGTGACCTCAGCGGAGGATGAATAGAAAAAGAGGAGGGTCCCAGGATAAATAGGAGATCCTCCTTTTTTCTATAGGCCCTGTTATTGCTTGGTGTTGTTATTTAATATGTGAGCTCCCATCACCCCTTTCTGTCAAGGGGGTTGTATGAGGCGGCCTTGGGAATGACTCCCTTTCCGTGGGGTACCGTGAGCCTTTCAGGCTGCGCCTTCCGGGGTCTCACGATGTACCTCATCCCACAGGAGTTCCGCCATTCCCAAGGCCGCCTCTGCAAAGAAGGGTAGTTAGAAAGGATATAACCGAAGTCCGTTACACCACTACGAAAGGGATGGCAGGGAAAACAGGTAGACTCCTGCGGGAAAAAGGAACAAGGTGAGACCCCGGAGAACGAAGTTCGAGGAGGCTCATCGTTCCCCGCGGAAAGCGGACGGTTTTCCCTGCTATCCCATGCTCTGAGTAAATAACGGACCGGTCCCTGATTCCAAACGGAGACGATTTAGTACTCGTTTAAAATATCAACAACAGACTTTAACAGAGCCTTTCTATGAGACCATCCCGGATCCTTTTAAGAAGAAATGATGAAATGGATATCTATACAAACGAAAGTCCGCCGGGGAACGGCGGACTTTTTCTACGTCAATATATTCAGGAGAATCGGAAGCGTAACCACACTCAGGATGGTTGTTACGAGTGTAATGCTGGAAACAAGGTCGGGCTTGGCGTCGAACTGGACGGCATACATGGTCGTCGTGGCGGCGGAAGGCATCGCTGCAGCAATGATCAGAACCGAGGGCATCAGGTCATTCATCGGAAGGACCGTGGTCAGTCCCCAGGCGATCAGGGGAGAAGCCACAAGACGGATGGATGCGGCCAAGGAGACTTTGCTCCAGTCGAGGTTCTTCACCGTAATGTTCGCCAGCTGCATGCCGAGCAGAATCATAATGCTCGGCACAGTCGCATCTCCGACGAGTTCAATGCTGGAATACAGATTATCCGGAATCTGAAAGTCGGCCGCTTTGAATAACAAGGCGATCCAGACAGCATGGGTGGGCGGCATTTTCAAAATGGTGCGGACGGCCATGCTGAAGCCCGCCGTACCTTTGGCGGCATAATAGACACCAAAGAAGTTCATGACGATCTGCTGGAGGACCATAAACGTTACCGCGTAGACGAAGCCCTGCTCTCCAAAGGCGAACAGGACAATGGGCGTACCGTAATTCCCGGCATTCATAAAGGCCGTGGACAAGATCAAGCCGCTTTCCGTGGGTGTTCCGTAGCCGAACAGGCGGGCAGCGAGTTTATTAAGGATGAGAATACTAGTCAAAAGCGTCAATGAGAAGACGATCATCATATAGTAATCTCTGTTGAAATCCGCTTCATAAAACGTTGTGAACACGAGACACGGCAGCATTAAATACAACGTAACCGTGGACAATGATTTGATTTCCAGATGGAGACCCTTCTGCAGGACATATCCGGCCACAAAGACAAGGATGACAGGCAGAACGACTTGGAAGAATATCGTCATACTCTCCCTCCTTTATCGAGCTTTTCTTTTAACTTCCATAGTCTATCAGAAATAAGGGAGGGTTGTCCTGCTTCTGCTCTGAAACGGCTGCCATCGGAAGCTCATCGTTGCCCTCGGCGGGCTTTTTTGAAATAATAACAAAAGAATATGAAGGACAGGAGCTAGACGTATATGAATAAAACGCTGCGACGCTTCCTTATCGGTGCCGGTATTTTTGCTGCCGTCGGTCTGCTGGCTGTACTGGTCGTTTTCATCGCCATCAGCGGCAACAATGAGGATGCGGTAAAAGAGGATGCCGAAGCCTATACAGAAAACCGCTTCCAAGGCGAAACGGACGTTTACGGAGTCCTGTATGATTCGATGGGCAATCAGCCGTTCAAGGCTGCCGCCCAGGTCAGACACGTGGACGACGGGATTGAATTTCTTGTGTACCGGAATGAAGATAATCAGCTGGTCGATACGTACGTATCCTCCAAATGGGAAGAAGAAGTCACAGAGACGGCGATGGCATACCTGGACGAGCAGTTGTCCGGGGTCGAAAACCTCGATATCCGTTTCGAGAAATCCACGAGCAGTCAGCACCGCTACACCCCTGAAGATGTGCCGAGTGTACGGGAAGTGGAGGCCGCTCCGTCCATCTATCTCGATTTGAACCGCGAACCGGAGGATGGCGACGAGGAAGTTTTCGAGGCATTCGCCACTCTTCTCAAGGACGAATTTTCATTTACAGACGGACGGATCACCGTCCAGTATTTTGATGGTGACACGAAGATCAAAGGCGGATGGACACAGGAATTTTCATGAAAAAAGAAGTGGTATGATTCAGAAAAAAAGCCATCTGTATGGATGATAGGAAAAAGAGGACCTTCTGTTGAAGAAGGCTGTCGAGGAAGTCTCGACAGCCTTTTATTTTTCATCATGTTCATTTGTTTTCCTATAAATAAGCAACTATATAGGCGGTGATTTTTTGTTTCAGTCGAGAAAAGAACGACAAAATTAAAATCGCAGCTATAGAAGAGGTTGTCGAGGAAATTCACTTACTCCGTAAGATCGACCCATACATAGATTTCTCTTTTATCCCCGATAAAGTACGTCCCTGCTATTCTGAAGACAATGGGCGTTCTTCACTTGATCCTTTTGTATCGAGAACGGCATGAGCTGCGCTGATGACAGCTGCCTGCCGGAATATCAAAAAGATTGTCCTCCATCCAGCAAGGAGGGTCTGCATGAAGGAGAGTTTTTTTCGAATTTCAGAGAACTCCTAAGGAGCGGTGCCCCTTCCACCCCTGCGGAAGAAAGAGTGGGCCGGGATCGCCGAGCGTGGGTTTTGCGAGAAAGCTCGGGTGCTCGTCCGCGGAAAGGGAAGGGGATTACCCTCCTGGCGGTAAGAAAGAAAAAAGCTTGTAAAGAAACAAGGGTTTCTCTACAAGCTGAGGACCTTCTGTTGAAGAAGGCCCTCTTTTTTTCAGCTTTTCCCCTGGAGGCATATGCGGCTCGTGCCCGTCTATAGAAAGGTATGGTTTTAAAGCACATCCTTTTTATAGTATTCGCCGTTTTTGTACTGAATCTGCTCCGGGTAGCGCAGGTCGGTGACCTCATCCTGCGTCTGTTTACTCGGCGGAGCCGTCAGCAGGGAGACGGTGACATTGGCGATGATGGCGGCTGAGGCTCCGAAGACCCCGGCACCGGTGTCGATGATCCCCAGAATCGTAAAGCCCCCGTATTTAGCGGCGAAAATGTAGCCGAGGGTGACCGAGAGGCCGACGATCATGCCGGCGATGACGCCGGGACCGTTGGCGCGGCGCCACCAGACTCCGAGCAGCAGGGCCGGGAAAAAGGAACCGGAAGCGAGCGCAAAGGCCCAGGCGACAATCTGGGTGATGGCTCCTGGCGGGTTGAGGGCGATGAGACCTGCCGCTACAGTGGCGAGAACGATCGACCAGCGTCCGACCGAAAGCCGTTTTTTCTCACTGGCGTTCGGATTGATGGAGCGGTAGTAAATGTCATGGGACAACGCAGCGGAAATGGCAATCATCAGACCGCCTGCCGTCGACAAAGCCGCTGCCATCGCGCCCGCGGCCATCAGACCGATGACAAAGATCCCCAGATTGGCGATTTCCGGTGTAGCCATGACGACGATATCGTTGCTGATGACCAGCTCCGTCCACTGAAGGACGCCGTCATTGTTCCCATCAGCAAGGGAGAGCTTGCCGGTATCCACCCACGGCTGGGTCCAGGCCGGCAGATTCCCCAGGGAAGAGCCTGCCACTTCCGTCATTAAAATAAAGCGGGAAAAAGCAGCATAGGCGGGCGCCGATAAATAGAGAAGGCCGATGAACAATAACGCCCAGGCCCCGCTCCAGCGAGCCGCCTTCATCGTTTTTACTGTATAAAAACGGACAATGACGTGCGGCAGACCGGCCGTCCCGGCCATGAGGGTGAACATAAGCGCCATGAACTGCCATTTGGACGCTTCCGTAAATGGAATAATGTATTCCGAGATGCCGAGCTCCTGGTCAATGGAGCGCATTTCCGATATGACTTCCCCGTAGGAAAGCCACGGGACCGGGTTCTGCGTCAGCTGAAGGGACATGAAAATCACAGGAATTAAATAAGCAACAATTAAGACGAGATACTGCGCGACCTGTGTCCACGTAATCCCCTTCATTCCTCCCATCGCCGAATAAAAGGCGATCAGCACAACACCGATGAGCGTTCCGATCATCGTATCCACTTCAAGCAGGCGCCCGATGACAACACCGGATCCTGACAGCTGTCCGACGGAATATGTAAAGCTGATGATGATCGTTGCCACGGCGGCGATCAGCCGGGCGGTATTGCTGCGGTAGCGGTCACCGATAAATTCAGGTACCGTGTAGCGTCCGTATTTCCGGAGCTGCGGGGCGAGCAGGAAGGTAAGCAGCAGATAACCGCCTGTCCATCCCATAATGTAGGCAAGGCCATCATAACCGAGAATCATGACGGTCCCGGCCAGTCCGATAAAGGAAGCGGCACTCATCCAGTCGGCCCCGATCGCCATGCCGTTGAATACCGGCGGCACCCCGCGTCCGGCTACATAGAAGTCCGACGTCTCTTTCGCTTTATTGTAGATAGCAATACCGATGTACAGGGCAAACGTCCCGGCAATTAATCCTAATGAAACGAGAAACTGAGCATCCATACTTTTCCCCCTGTCTTATTGATTGGCAGCCTGATCAGATTCCTTGGAGCTGTCCTTAGGTACCAGGCCGAATTTTTTATCTACGTAATCACTAATGAAAGCATTGAAAAAAAGAAGGACGATGAATGTTACAATAGCTCCCTGGGACCCCATGTAGTAGGGCAGCGGAATCCCCATCACTGTGAAGGACAAAAGGCTTTCGGCAAACAAAACGATGCCAAAGGACACCAGCATACCGATACCGAGGTAGATCATAATCAGTGTCGTTCTCAGCCGGAAATACGCCTTGGCCTGCTCTGGATCCATCTTCTTCATGTATTCCCCTCCCTATCCTTTTAAGTTGAAAATAAAGACGACCGTCTCCCAGAACGGCATCGGCACCATGATCACCTTGATCAGCGCGGCGGCGAATAAAGCAGCCAGCGGTACAGCAAACAGCACCGATCTTTTCTTCTTCACCGCAGCCGCCACGGAGACGATGGTTATGAGAGCAAGAAGCAGCGGAATCAGCACCTGAATCTCACCTCCTTTTGTAAGCGTTACCACAAAGGTGTAAAAATTTTTAATAGTTAGAAAAAACTGAATATTACACCTGTATTATTCTAAAAATATCAAATAATGTCAACCAGTCAAAAAGAACCATAACGAAAAAAGCACCCGGGAAGGGTGCTTTACATGCCGAACAACGACCGCCATGTCTTCGGACCTACAATTCCGTCGGCTTCGAGGCGGCGGGCACGCTGATAGGACCGGACGGCTGCTTCTGTCCGGCTGCCAAAGATCCCATCCGCTTCTGAGCCTGTCTTGTTCTGTATGGCTTTTACTTTATCCCCGCGTGCGCCTTTTCGAACCGGTCTGCCGGGATACGTTCTGACGTCCAGTCTTGTCAGTGTTTCCGGACCGGCACTTCCATCGATCTGAAGCGTTTCTTTTCGCTGGAAGGCGATGACCGCCTCTTCCGTCAACGGCCCGAAGCTTCCGTCTATATCTCCTGTATAATAGCCGAGCTTCCGAAGTTTTTCCTGAACGTCCTTCACGAGACTTCCCTGACTGCCGCGCCGGACGTAATGGACGATTGGAAGTTCAAGGTGGGCGTAATCCTTAAAGCTGGACCAGTCTCCGCCCCAGGAAAAGCCCAGTTCCTTGGCCCGCTCCGCCACCCAGCGCCAGTTATGATCAACCGTCCAAAGGGCTGTCCGCCCATCCGGGGTGACTAAAAAGAAATCGACGGCGCGTCCGCTGTGATGATTGCTCTCCCCTGGTTCGGCATACGTCACGATCGCTCCGCTTCTGCCATACGCTTTTCCTTTATACGTGTAGCCGGGACGCCCTTTTCCATACAGGGCTGCCTGCTCCTCATAACTCCGGTAGCCGGAGGAGATCTGGACGAACAATCCCCGCTCGTAGGCTTCTGTCAACAGCTTGTCCACTTTCTTCTCCACTTCCGGATGGACGTTCCCCATATTATTCCTGCTCCGCGATTTCAACGTTTCCAATGCAATCATAAAAAATCCCTCCCTGCTTTTATAATCGAAGCAGAGAGGGATTTGGTGTCTATCCGTTTATTAAGCGGTCAAACTATCCGGCTGACTGGTGTAGTTCTTCTTCAGCTGGTGGTCCAGAATGAAGTTCCCGAATGGAATAAAAGCGACCACAAACGCTCCTGCGGCCCATTTAAGCGGCCAGCGGACGGTGAAGGTCACATAGGCGACGACAGCCATATAAATGACGAACAACCCGCCGTGGATGGCGCCGTTGACAGAAACGGCCTCCGGGTAATCAAACATATACTTCAGCGGCATTGAAATGAATAACAGAATCAAGAAGGACATCCCCTCAAGGAATCCCATCACTCGCAATTTACCAATGGGTGTTTTAAGCATGCGCTGTCTCCTTTATCACAAAAAAATCAGCGGCGCCGCCCTGGGATGGCGCTTTCACTAGTTCTATCTTAATGGTTCTGGAAAGTAGATGCAATCACCCGTGGCAGCTTTCACTTTTTGTTCACAGATGGGCTCCGTCTTCAGAGCAGGCTTGGCTGCGATATCAATGATTTTCCGCCTATATCGATTTTTTTGCGGATATATCAATTATTTTCTCGATATATCGGTGATTTCTCAAATATATCAACGAAATTCCGAATATATCAACCAAACGCCTGACAAACAGAATAATGGCATTCCCTTCCGAACCCTCGTACAATGAAAGGGAAACTAATAATAGAGGTGAGTCCCTGTGAAAATAGAAGTATGGTCCGATTTCGTCTGCCCTTTCTGCTATATCGGAAAGGCGCGTCTGGAGGAAGCGCTGAAGCAGTTTCCCAACGAAACGGTAGAAGTCGAATATAAGAGCTTTGAGCTTGATCCTAATGCGGAGCGCAACACAAAACCCGTCATGCATGAGCATCTGGCTCATAAATACGGCCGCTCTCTGGAAGAAGCCCGCGGCATGACAGCCAACATGACCGAGCAGGCGAAAAGCGTCGGCCTTGATTTCCATTTCGACACCATGATTCCTACAAATACGTTCGCCGCCCACCGTGTGGCTCAGCTGGCGAATGAAAAAGGCCTCGGCAAGGAAACAGCGGAACGCTTCTTCAAAGCCGTGCTGACGGATTCTGAGGATATCGGTGATCATGAAACGATTACCCGCCTGGCTGTCGACGCCGGCCTTGAGCGCAGCGAAGTGGAGGACGTGCTGAACAGCGACGCCTACACAGAAGCCGTGCGCATGGAAGAACGCGAAGCACATGAAATCGGTGTCCAGGGCGTTCCTTTCTTCGTCATCAACCGTAAGTACGCCGTATCCGGCGCACAGCCGACGGAAGTCTTCGTCAACGGTCTTCAGAAAGCCTTTGATGAAGAAAACAAACCAGCGTTTGAAAATCTTTCTACAGACGATGGAGCCGCATGCACCGAAGACGGCTGTGAAGTCCCTTCCGGAAAAGAATAACGAAAAAGCTGCAGGAACTGATCCTGCAGCTTTTTTTATTAGATGATTCCCTGGAAGCGTAAAATCACTTCGGCGATCAACGCAGAACCGATGTACGTCCCAAGCATGACACACATCGCAACGACGATGCTGCGCCAGCCGAGCTTGACGAAGTCCGCCCAGGAGCGGCCGATGGCAATACCGGCGTAGGCGAGAATCGGTGTGGTCAGCGCAAGCAGGTTCACTTCACTCGTCATTTCAACGATAAAGGAGGAACCCGGAATCCACGGCATCGATACGAGCACGCCGACTAGCGCCACATAAGCGACACTCGGGATGCTCCCCGGCAGCACTTTTCCTAAAATCAATCCGGCAAGGCAGATACCGATCAGTACGAGCATCCCCGGCACGGCATCCCAGACGATGACGTCATAGCCGATCCAGTTACCCAAAAGGGCGGTCACTCCGAAAATGGCCAGCATGAGCACCCATTCCTGCATGTTTCTAAGCATCGCTTACGCCCCCTTTTCTACGCGAGAGCTGGTGCTCTTACTGCGCGTCATGATTTCATACAGCTTCTCTGTAAGCGGCAGGCCGATGAATATACTCATATACAGGCCTGTCGATAACGAAAGCAGGTTACTTGCTCCGGCGAAGGCGAGGATGTCATTCTCCATCTGCGGGAAAGCAGCGACGAGTGAGCCGCTGGCAGCTGCCATCATGCTTCCACTTCCGATGCCCGAAGCCATGGCAAAGGACAGCGGATTGAGCGGTGTCAGGGTGGCAAGGAAACCGGAAATCAAGCCCATGAATACGGCACCAAATACGGTACCGAATATGTAAATAGCCATGACGCCGCGGCCTTCCGGTGAGTTGAATCCATACTTGTCCATGATGAGGCCGACGTTCGGTTCACGGGCGACCGAGTGGGTCATGCCGATACTTTCGCGCTTCAGTCCGAGCATAATCGCGACAGGCAGCGCAATGAATATCGTCCCAAGGTTCCCGAATTCCTGCAGCAGTAAAGCCGGACCGGCCTCAATGATCTGCGGAAGCGACGGTCCGATAATCACGCCGATTTTGGCAATCAGCAGCGTGACACCGAGAACGATGAGCGGCTCGGCGTTTTTCGATTGTTTTTCCTTAATGAGCGGTGTAAAAAATAATCCAAGACCTATAATGATGGCATAAAGCATCGGCAGCAGCAGCACTACGCCGGGACCGACCGTAAAGGAATGCGTACCAATCGCCTCTGTCAGGAGGACGATGGCGAGCACAATCGTATGTAAACGCCAGTCTTTCCATAAATTCGTAAGCTCTTGTTTCATACCTCTCCCCCTTAATGATAATAAATATACCAATCATTATAATGTTCTGAATATTAAAATCAAAGTTATTTTTTGGGAGAACGGGCAGGATTCCCGCATAATTCGACAAAAACACCGCCGTGGCGCGGATGATCCCACCAACTTTTCTTTACAGGAATTCAGCTTCCTGCTCCTTTGAATCCTTCAGCCGGGAATGGATGGAAGCGGAACGATCCATTCAAAAAAGCCCTTCCTCAATGGGAAGGGCCTTCAATCTTACTCCTGGATTAAGCGGCTTTCAAAAGGTGCCAGCACTTCTCCATTGAACGGCTGCTCGGCACTGGTGTGGTTCATCACGAACAAGTAGGAGTCCTCCCCACTTCTGCGGCGGTACACTTCGACACCGCGTTCCGAAGAGATCGTTTCAATCTGATGGTGTTCTGTAATCTCCTCGGCAATGACATCAAGAGCTTCTTCGTTGAGTCCACCACCGATATAGTAGACCTGCCCCTGTCCGAAGCTGTTTTTCGTGACAGCTGCATAACTGTCATAAAAGGCATCGGTATACTGGTAGAGCGCTTCCGCTGTTTCCGGTACGAGCAGGTCACGCCAGATGCTGATGGCGCCGGGAACTTCTGAGAAGCGTCCCTGTCCCTGGAGCTCCAGATGATGATCTTTCGTGAGCGATTCAATTTCTTCAATCCGTGCACCGACGAGGTCACGGACGAGCCCCGGCTGGATTTCCCCGAGACGGAGGTTGTTGTCTTTTCCTTTCAACCCGGTACGGTAAGAGAACAGGACGGTCCCTCCGTCCTGCACAAACGTCCGCAGACGCTCGGCAAGCGCCTCATCCATCACATGCATCACAGGAACAATCACAACCTTATAGCGGGTCAGCTCTCTGTCTGCCGGAATGACATCGATCGTTGTATTCTGCTCATAAAAAGGACGGTACAGACGGACGAGCTCGTCGGTAAAATCAAAGTCACGGCTCTGAATCTGGGAACGCCACGCCCAAATGTTGTCGTAATCATAGAGAACAGCTGTATCCGCCTGGATTGGCGCATCAAGCAGTCCGCCATAATCTTTGATTTCGCTGAACAACGACTGGACTTCCTTATACTTGCGGCCGTACACATTGTCGTGATCGACGACGCCGTAGCAGAACTGCTCCGCCCCTTTCGTCATCCCCCGCCAGCGGAAATAGAGAAGGTTGGAACAGCCGTGGGCAAAGGCCTGATAGGACCACATTTTCGCCTGGTTCGGACGCGGCAGGTACCCGATGACATCATGGCCCTGCGCCCCCATCAGCTCCTCGACGATCCAATAGTTTTTGTCCAGCAGCCCGCGGTTGAAATCATGCATCATCGCAATCGCTGCCGGTGAAATCGGTTCTTCGAGCCCGCCCCAGACCGGATAGTTGTCATAAGAGACAAAATCCATCGGGCGGAGATTCTGCGCATGATCGAACCATTTGGCGAAAAAGCCGCCGGAAACGTTCGTCGTCACCTGTTGGTGATCCCCCTTCGTTTCCTTTACGATGCTGGTCATTTCATGGGCAAAACCGTTCAGGGAGTCGGAACGGAAGCGCGCCCATTCAAGCTTCAAACTCGGGTTATGCGTGGTAATCGTCGGCTTCGGTGCAGGGATTTCTGAGAAGGCGTTGTACGTCTGGCCCCAGAAAATCGTCCCCCACTCCTCATTCAACTGGTGGATGCTGTCATATGTTTCAGCCAGGTACGTCTGGAATTTCTTTTCACACGAGTCACACCAGCACATATCGCTGCCTTCATGTCCAAATTCATTATCGATCTGCCAGGCGATGATCGCCGGCTCGTCCTGATAATGCTCGACGACCTTACGCGTAATCGCTGCTGCATACGAACGATAGACGTCAGAGTTGAAGCAGTACTGCCGGCGGCCTCCGAAAACGCGCGGATGGCCGTATTCATCGGCCGATAGAATCTCAGGGTATTGATCCGCCAGCCACGCCGGGAACGTTGCGGTCGGCGTGCCGAACATGATATGGAAATCCTCCTGCTTCAGCTTTTCAATGACTTGATCGAAATAGGAAAAATCAAATTTTCCTTCCTCGTGTTCCATCAGGTGCCAGGCGAATTCACCGATCCGCACGATGTTGGCTCCCAGCTGTTTGATGCCTTCAATATCTTCGTCGATCTTTTCCTCCGGCCAGTGCTCCGGGTAATAATCTACACCTAAGTACGTCATAACTGTCCTCCTGATTCCAATCTATATCGTTTGAAGAAAACGACGGAATGCCTGCTGTCCTTCTTCACTGCGCTTGAATACGCCGGCGTGCTCCAGCACGACGGAAAAACGGCGGCCGATTTCATCCTGAAGCTGCGGCCATATCTCATCCTGTTCCCAGCGGATGCCTTCCGCCCACGGCACATGCTTGGCTGTCTTTTCATCTTTAAGGGCTTCTCCCTGAAGCTTCCCTTTCTTAATGTAGCCGGCAAGCGCCTCCATCTCATGTATGAGGCGTCCCGGCAGGACAGCCAGTCCCATCACTTCGATGAGGCCGATGTTTTCTTTCTTAATGTGATGCACTTCCTCATGAGGATGGAAAATCCCCATCGGATGCTCGCTGCTTGTACGGTTGTTGCGGAAAACGAGATCCATTTCAAAAGCCCCGTTTCGATAACGGGCAATCGGTGTAATCGTGTTATGAGGTTCGCCACTGGTCTCTGCATAAAGATCAGCTGAGGCATCACTATACGAGCGCCACGTGGTCAGAATCCGGTCGGAAAGCTCGGCGA
Organism: Halobacillus litoralis; assembly: GCF_009856355.1. Classification (GTDB taxonomy): domain Bacteria; phylum Bacillota; class Bacilli; order Bacillales; family Halobacillaceae; genus Halobacillus; species Halobacillus litoralis_B. The sequence goes on from NZ_WMEW01000001.1 coordinate 343,929, forward strand.
GACGTGTCCGGTCCGTGCTCCTGAGACGAAGCACCGACATCGGCCAGCGTACAATTCCAGCTTCCACATCCTTGTATCCCGGGATATTGAAGCTTTCTTCGACAGGCGCCTTCGCCATCGGAAATTCATGATGGCCGCCCTGGAAGTGGTCGTGACTCAAAATCGATCCGCCGACAATCGGCAGGTCCGCATTGGAGCCGACAAAATAGTGAGGAAGCTGGTCGACGAAATCAAGCAGCCGGTCGAACCCTTCTTTGGAGATCTTCATCGGGCGGTGTTCCCGTGATAACACAATGGCATGTTCGTTGTAGTAGACATAGGGCGAATACTGCAGGAACCAATGCTCGCCTTCCAAATCGACAGGAATGACGCGGTGGTTGTCCCGAGCCGGATGATCGAGACGCCCGGCATAGCCGACATTCTCCTTACAAAGCAGGCAGTCCGGATAGCTGTCGGCTTTTTTATTCTTTGCCGCGGCAATCGCCTTCGGATCTTTTTCCGGCTTGGACAGGTTGATCGTAATTTCAAGATCGCCGTACTCGGTTTCACTGTACCAGTGTTTGTTTTTGGCAATCCGGTCGGTGCGGATGTAATGCGCATCCTTGGACAGCTGATAAAAACGATCGGTTGCTGCTTTTGGCCCCTGCTTTTCAAAGGCATGATAAAAATCACGGGTCACTTCCGACGGGCGCGGCACGAGACAGTCCATAATCTTCGGATCGAACAAGTCCCGTTCTGTTGTTGTGTTGTCTTCCATCAAACCCTGTTCCGCTGCGTAATCAAGCATCGGTTCCAATATCCCTGCAGGTGTATCAGGGACCGGCTCTTTCGGCGTTTCCTCCGGGTTTTTCCCTTCCAGTTGGAACAGATGGAACAGGCGGTTGCGGGTATAATCGACATCCCACACGGCGATCATTTTTTTGGATAATCCGTACTGAAGCAGTCGTTCAATGTTGTGATAAATGGACACGTCTGTCACCAGCCCTTCGTTTTAGTGGTTGTAACCGTCCGGGTGGTTTTGGAACCAATCCCATGCGGTTTGAATCATTGTTTCCAGTTCGGCATACTGCGGGGACCAGCCGAGCTCCTCCATCGCTTTGCCGGAGGATGCGACGAGTTGAGCCGGATCTCCAGCACGGCGCGGAGCCACTTCGGCAGGAATATCCCGGCCGGTCACACGGCGGGCGGTATCAATGACTTCCTTGACACTGAAGCCCTGACCGTTCCCCAGGTTGTATATGCCGCTTTCTTCTGTACGTTTCAACTTATCGATCGCGAGCAGGTGGGCTTCCACAAGGTCCGTCACATGGATATAGTCACGGATGCAGGTACCATCTGCGGTCGGATAATCATCACCGAAAATCATAATCTTTTCGCGTTTCTCCTGCGCCACCTGCAGCACAATCGGAATGAGGTGGGTCTCAGGACGATGGTCTTCCCCGATGCGTCCGTCCGGGTCAGCGCCGGCTACGTTAAAGTAGCGGAGCACCACGTGCTTGATCCCGTGCGCCTGTTCAGCCCATTTGAGCATCTTTTCAATGGCAAGCTTCGTTTCGCCGTATGGATTGGTCGGGAACGTACGGTCATCCTCCTGAATCGGAACCTGGTCCGGTTCCCCGTAAACGGCAGCCGTGGAAGAAAAGACGATCCGTTTCACGTTATGCGCAGCCATCGCCTTCAACAGGCAGACCGCTCCATATACGTTATTGTCGTAATATTTCAGCGGCTCCTCGACGCTTTCCCCTACAAGGGAATCCGCTGCAAAGTGAATGACCGAATCAATATCATTCTCCTCGAACACCCGGTTCATGAAGGCTTCATCCCGCAAGTCCCCGTTATATAAAACAGCCCCTTCCAAAACGGCCTGTTCATGGCCTTTCTGCAGATTGTCTGCAATAATTACCTTTTCTCCTCGGTCCAGCAGCTGGGCCACAGCGTGGCTGCCGATATATCCGGCGCCTCCACATACTAATACAGTCATCACTCTTCCTCCTCCAACCGTTTCGCCCCGTCGCCGATTTCCACCACGTAGAAGTCCGCTTCAAGGCCGGTTTGCTTATAATACTGTTCTCCTACGTTTTCCTTAAAGGTTTCAATATCCGCTTTAGGCACAATGCTGATGGTACAGCCTCCGAAGCCGGCACCGGTCATCCGTGAACCGATCGCTCCTTCTTCCCAGGCCGCTTCCACTAAAGCATCCAATTCATGTCCCGTTACTTCGTAATCATCCCGCAGGGAGCGGTGTGATTCATTCATCAGCCGGCCGAAACCGTTGATATCTCCGGCATTCAGCTTTTCCACCGCTTCAATCGTACGCGCATTTTCATAAATGACGTGTCTGGCGCGCTGGCGTGTGACTGGATCATCAATCACGTGTTTGTGCGCCTCGAAATCTTCTACAGATATATCGCCGAGAAAGTCGGCTTCCAGTTCGGTCTTCAGCTGCCCCAACGCTTCTTCACATTCGCGGCGGCGCTCATTGTACTTCGAATCCGCCAGTCCTCTGCGCTTATTCGTATTCGCAATGACGAGCGTTTCCTCTTCCAGGTGAATCGGTGTTTTCTGATACTCCAGCGTCTGGCAGTTTAACAGCAGGGCATGATCCTTCTCCCCTTTACCGATGGCAAACTGATCCATAATCCCGCAGTTCACTCCGACAAACTCGTTTTCTGCGGCCTGGGCGAGCTTCACAAGCTCCACCCGGTCAATGGACAGCCCTGCAAATGCATCGAGCACGACGCCTGTGACGAGCTCAATGGAGGCCGACGAAGAAAGACCGGCACCGTTCGGAATATTTCCGTAATAGACGATATCCGCTCCTTCAGAGAGTGGATATCCCGCCTCCCTGATTTTAGCCGCTACCCCTTTAGGGTAATTGGCCCACTCCTGCTCTTTTTCGTAAACGAGCGCAGACAGGTCCGCTTCTATCATACCAAGTTCAGGAAAATTCATCGAATACAGTCTCAATTTTGCATCGCTGCGCTTTCTGGCTGCTGCATAGGTGCCGACGCTCAGCGCGCATGGAAAGACGTGCCCTCCGTTATAATCGGTGTGCTCGCCGATCAAGTTTACTCTTCCTGGAGCAAAAAAGGACTGAATCTCTCCTCCGCTTCCAAACTGCTCATAAAATGCTTCGATTACCTGTTTCATTTTTCCACCTCATCCATTGTCGTAGAATTCGTTACCGCTGTCAGGACAAACAGCTGGGAGGAAAAGTCCCCGGACTCCTCCAGCCCGCCTGTCTGTGAGCCGTCGTAGCCGCTTTCCAGCTGCAGACCGGCGTGCATCAGTTCGTCCCCATAATACGTGCGTTCCAGACCTTCAATCCTGTATTCCGTTTCCGGGTCCAGCCCCGTAAGCTTGAGGCGGGGGAAGCCCGGGTTGGGACGGGCCAGCACTTGATAGCTGGCAGCGACCGCCTGCCGTCCGTCTTCGGATACGACCATCCATGACGTTTCATTCCCGCCTTTTTCAAACGGGCTCTGCAGCCGGTAAAAGGTACCGAACTGGAATAAAGCGCGGTGCTTTTTATAGAAAGCGATCTGTTCACTCATCCGTTCTTTTTCTTCTTCGTTCATTTTCGTCACATCCAGTTCATATCCGAACGCTCCGAAAAAGGCGACATCGCCGCGTGTTTTCAAACTTGTCACCCGTTTCACCTGATGGTTCGGGACCGCCGAAATATGGGCGCCCATACTGCTTAGTGGATACACCATGGACGTGCCGTATTGAATCGCCAGACGCTCGACCGCGTCGGTGTCATCACTCGTCCATCCCTGCGGCGCGTAATAAAGCATACCCGGATCAAATCTCGCCCCGCCGCTGGCACACGATTCAAACAGAATGTGCGGAAACGCCGTGGTGAGACGCTCATATAAGTCATAGACCCCGAGGATGTACCTGTGGGGGACTTCCATCTGCTGATCAGAGGCCAGCCGGGCGGAGCCGATTTCTGTCATATAACGATTCATATCCCATTTCACATATTCGATATTGCTGCTGGATAAAATGGCTTTCATGCGCTCATAAATATAGTCGACGACTTCCGGATTGGAAAAATCGAGCACGAGCTGATGCCTTCCCGTCGAAGGGTGTCTTCCGGCTGCCTGGATGATCCAGTCCGGATGCGCTTCATACAGCTCACTTTGTCTGGATACCATCTCCGGCTCAAACCAAAGGCCGAAAGCCATCCCTGTATCATTCACTTTATCCACGAGCGGTTTCAATCCGTTCGGCAGCTTCGATTCATCTACGAACCAATCGCCAAGAGACGTTGTATCATCGTTCCTTCTGCCGAACCAGCCGTCATCGAGGACGAACAGCTCGACCCCAAGGCGGCTGGACTGTTCTGCAATCGACTGAAGCTTCGCTTCATCGAAATCAAAATACGTCGCCTCCCAGTTATTGATAAGTACGGGACGCTCCTTGTCCCTCCAGCGCCCCCGCGCAAGTCTCTTCTGATATAACTCGTGATACGTATGGCTCAAGCCATTACGTCCATCGGATGAAAAGGCCGATACGAGTTCAGGAGTCTGGAAGGATCCGCCGGGCTCCAGTTTCCAGCTGAAATCAAAGGGACTGATGCCCATACTGACACGGGCCCGCTCATATTGATCGACTTCGATCTGCCCTAGAAAGTTACCACTGTAAACGAGACTGAAGCCGTACACATCCCCGGTGTGCTCCGTGGTCCCCGGCCGCTGGACTGCGATGAAAGGGTTGTGCTGGGCACTGCTTGTACCGCGCGTGCTCTGGATTTTCTGGATCCCCGCATGAAGCGGATGGGTATGGATGTGGCGTTCTCTTGACCATCCACCGGAAAGCTGGATCCATTCAAAATCACTGTCCGGAAAATCCATGGAAGCACTCAACGCTCTGTCCAGCTGGTGCGCTTGTGTCCCTTCGTTCGTAAACCGTGCCGACCGGACGACCACATCTTTGTCATGATAGACCGTATACAACAGGTCAAGCTTCATATCTGTATAGTCATCCACGAGGGTGATCGTCAGGGTTTCCGCCTCTCTCTCATCCTCGACATAAGTGGCCGGAAGTCCCTCAAGGGAAGGCTTGCCCGGATGGACGCTGTGGGACTGATAGACGAAATTCGATATCCTCGACCCATCCGGCTGCCGGATATGAAAAGCCGGCTCCCGGTAATCCGATGTCCCATATCCCGGATAGTCCTGAGGAATCATATCCAGTGAAAATGATGGATCGTCCTCATAGACGTAGGAAGAGGTGACGCGGAATTCCTTTTTGGACAGATGACGGAAGTCCTCCCTGTCCCGTATTTTCTTTCCGTAATAGAGATGGCCGATTTGACCATTTTTTAAAATGTGCAGGATGTAACTGATATTTTTTCCCTGTAAGTGAAACTGACGGCTGTCTTCCTTGATGTGTATCGCCAAGTGGTTCCCTCCTCGTATCTTTTCCGCAAACGCTTCCAAGTGCTTGTTAGCTTTATTGTAAAAATGAACCCCCGTTCTATCAATGGTAAATAAAACGATGTATTCTGCACATTTTTGCTCATCGATATTCCTCCAGGGAAGGTTAGCTGTTATGATATGAAGGGAATAACGAAAATCGATCATGAGAACAATCTGCTTAAATTTGCTTTTTCATGAAAGGAGAATTGCTTTGACCCCTTCTTCTTTAACATACGGCTCCTATGGCTACCGGTTTTCCGACCCGGAACTGCAGCAGATCGCACAAATCTGGTCGCTCGGCTGGGACGAACAGAAGACGACGCTGTACGACTGGGATGGAACGAACCGCCGCGACCGCGGGAAGTACATTTTCCAATATACGACCGCTGGAAAAGGAGCCATCGATATTGAAGGAACGACTTATGAATTGACGCCCGGACAGGCGTTTATCGTTAACATCCCCGGGGATTACCGCTATTATCTCCCCGATCACAGCGATAAATGGGAATTCATGTTTTTGACGCTGTACGGAAATGTGGTGGAATCCTACTGGAACCAGATACAGGAGAATGTCGGCGCTATACTGCATATGCCGCCCGATGCGCCGCCGGTTTCCTATGTTCATCAGCTGCTTACATCGGCAGCCAATAAGGAAATCGCCAATGCCCATCAGGCTTCCGGGTACGCCTATCAGTTCACGATGGAGCTGTTTCATTACTGCTCCACCTTGGAAAAGGGGCTCGTCCAGTGGCCGGATGCGATCATCGCCGCCAGTATGTATGCTAAAAACCACTATACCGAGGAAATCAGTCCGGATGACATGGCGGAGGCCTCGGGCATGTCGCGCTATCATTTCACGAGGCAGTTCAAGGCGGCCACCGGCCAGACACCTATTCAGTACTTAACATCGATCCGGATCAATAAAGCGAAGGAGCTGCTGGCGAATACGAAATATTCAGCTGAGGAAATTGCTGTCCTTGCCGGCTACAAAAACGCCAATTATTTTACAAAGGTGTTTAAAAAGCAGGCCGGCATCACCCCCGGCCGATTCCGCGAATCTCATAAACATTTGTAACCGTAAAATCAGACAGCATAAAAGACTGCTCATAGATAGTGTTTACGGTCACGCTCCGCTTATCGGTGGATGCTTGCCGCGGGCACGGCCTCAGCTAACTTGGACAGAAAAACCACCTGTCCAAGTGGATCTTCGGCTCGCGCTGTTCCCGCAGGCGTCACCACCGAACGCTCCTCGTGATCTCACCAAATGATGTTCTTAAAGACGTAAAGGTAGCTGAGTGAAGGAAAAGCCAACTGAAGCAGAAGCATTCCTGCCCTGAGAAGTAACAACCTGTCACGTCTCCTTCGTGCAGATTCCAGAGAAAGATGGACATTTACGGGGAAAGGAAATGGCAGGACATCCTGAACACATAAAAAGAGCTTGTAGAGAAACACGGAGTTTCTCTACAAGCTCTTTTTTCAGCGTTTTGGCACTTCAATGGTGACTGCGCGTTTATCGTAGTTGATGGTCATGCTCTTGCCATCATCGACGAAGTTTTCCAGTACATCCTTGGCGAGCTGCAGAGCAAATTCCGTCCGCTCCAGCTTTTCGTCATCCACTAGATCACCGCCGACTTCTTTCTGTTGAAGGGTCTGCGCTTCTTCATGGAGCGCATCCAGGTTTTCGTACACTTTATGATAAAAGGACTCAATCGGCTGACTGGCTTTTCCCATTCTTTTCCCGCCTTTCACTTCTTTTGACAATACTCTCATTATATCAAAAAGAAGGCAGGAACATCAGTCAGGACAGGATGCCGATCGGGGAAAGAAGCAGATAGATCACGACCATGGCAGCCGTGGCGGCAAGACCAACAGGATAGACGAGTTTCCATGGCGTCATATCCACTTTCGCCTTTTCCTCCAGGACAAAGTCTGTATCCCTTGGACGCAGCTTCCCGATCAGAAGCATCAATCCGGTACAAAGGACGAACAAGATGCCGAGAATGTGCAGGAAGTGAAGACCGGTATCCCAGAAGAGCTGGGTTGTTGCGTAGATCGATATGAACACAAACAATGAGATTTTCGCCGCGATGGACGGCACGCGTTTCGTTAAATAGCCGACAATAAGAATCGTGAAAATCGGGACGTTATAAAACCCGTTGACGATCTGCAGGTACTGGAAGAATCCCTGCGGCACCTTATCGATAAGCGGGGCGATACACATAGCGAATACAGCAAGAAGAATACCGACAAATTTCCCTTTTCTCACGACCACCTTATCCGGGGCCTCCGGATTGAAATACGGCTTGTAAATGTTCAGGGCAATCAAGGTCACCGAAGAGTTCAAGGCTGAGTTGAAGGAGGATAAAATCGCTCCGAACAAGACAGCGGCAAAGAATCCGACAAGTGGTGCCGGCAGCACTTCTGCAACAAGACGCGGATAGGCATCTGTCGGTTCAAGACCCGGTCCGAACATATTGAAGGCGATGATTCCAGGAACGATCAGGAAAACCGGTCCAAGCAGCTTCAGAAATGCCGCGATCAGGACACCCTTCTGCCCTTCTTTTAAGTTTTTCGCAGCAATCGCCCGCTGCATAATGTGCTGCGCCGTCCCCCAGTAAAACAGGTTCACAAGCAGCATTCCTGTAAACATCGTTCCAAATGGTACCGGGCTATCCGGACCGCCGACGGAATTCAGTTTTTCCGGGGAATCCTGAACAATCGTCTGGATCCCGTTTGTCATCGAGCCGTCTCCAAGAGCAAACAGACCAAGTACAGGAATCATCAATCCACCGATCAAAAGACCGACGCCATTGATCGTGTCGGATACGGCAACCGCTTTCAATCCTCCAAAAACAGCATAGATGGAGCCGACAATTCCGATAGCAAAGACAGAAATCCATATGCCGACGGTACGACTCACTCCGAGTGCCCCAGGGATATCAAACAAACCGTTGATGGCTACAGCACCGGAATAAAGAATCGGAGGAAGCAGGTTGAAGACATATCCGAATAAGAAAAGAACGGTCACAATCTGTTTTGTATTAAAATCATAACGATCCTCCAGGAAATCAGGAATCGTCGTGATGCCGCCTTTCATATATCGTGGCAGCAGGAAGAAAGCCACAATAACCAACGCGATCGCAGATCCGACTTCCCAGCCCATGACGGCAATGGTATCGGAATAGCCCTGGGCGTTCAGGCCGACCAGCTGCTCGGTGGATAAGTTCGTCAGCATCAAGGAACCGGCAATGACCCAGGCACTCAAGTTACGACCTCCGAGGAAATAGCCGTCCTGTGTATCTAGTTTTTCCTTTCTAGTAAACCACCAGGCTACGAGAGCAACGAAACCTGTAAAAAATAAGAATGATACGACTGTAAATGCATTCATAGATGCCTCTCCTTTGTGTAAGCGGAACCAAGAATATGTATGCGCTTTTTTATGTATGTCCTATATTAGCGGTCTTCCTGAAAGCGTTTCAATGGTAAAAATTCTGCCGTTTTCTGTCTTTTTTTGCTTACAATAGGAGAGTTTCTATTCCTTTTCCATGGGAGTAGAAGCCTTGACCTTCCTGCCTCTTCACCATGAATTCCCAAAAAACCGCTGCAGACCTGCACTTTTTTGCTTTTGAAACGTTCGTTTTCACAAGAAAAACTCCGACGAATAATCGGAGTTCCAATCAAAAGTACGTATGATCTCATTGAGTTACTGTCATGACATGTGGGTGGTCACGTTCCGCTTATCGGTGGATGAATGCCGCGGGCACGGCCTCACCACCGAACGCTCCTCGTGCCGACGTTAGAATATAGAGGAGAGAGCTTGTGCACTAAGCAGGTTCGCAGACTCAAAAGAACGGTCCGGGCTGCGTTGTTGACGCTTGCTCGGAAAAGAAAAAGGGAAAGAACAGGCGTTGATGATGGCTGCCTGCCGGAATATGAAAAAGACTGTCCTCCATCCAGCAAGGGTGAGCTGGGTGAAGGACAGTCTTTGTCGATTTTAAAGAATTCCCAAGGAGCGGTGCCCCTTCCACTCCTGCGGAAGAACGAGTGGGCCGAGATCGCCGAGTGTGGGTTTTGCGAGGAAGCTCGGGCGCTCGTCCGCGGAAAGGGAAGGGGCTTACGCTCCTGGCGGTAAAAAAGAAAAAAAGCTTGTAAAGAAACAGGGGTTTCTCTACAAGCTGAGGAAGATCTTCTGCTTAACAGAAGATCTTCCTTTCCAACGCTCTAAAACTTTCAGAAATGATCAAGGTCTGGTTCTTTTATAGACTACTGCCTGTTTCCATCTTGAATTTCCATGTGTAGGCCCCGTTGGCAGGGATGTAGGAAGCTCTGCCGATTTTGTCTGCTACATACACATCATCATAGACACCTGTGCACGGCTCAAGTGCGATATTATGCTCGCCTCTGTAACCACCGCGCGTTTTCCAGATGCCGAGGTAAGGGACTTTTTCTTTAGGGAAATGATACGTCAGCTTTCTGTCAAGGTCCGGCTGGACAAGTGCGCACCAGCCTTCACTGAGGGGCTGCGTGAAGTAAAACTTTTCGGCCGTCCCTTCTTCTGACGGTTCCAGCTCTGCCAGGTTGAGAGATTCACCCGTTGAAACAGATGATGTTACCGGATAGGTGTGTACCGTGCCCCATCCACCTAAATGAGTAGAAGAAGCTTCCACACTCATCACTTCCTTCATCGCTTCAGGTACCTGGATCTCCGTCTGATCGTTATAGTTCAAAAGCGCATGAGGCGTCCATATAAAAGGAAATGGAACCGATCCCTTATTGACTGCCTTATAGGTGATTTCCACATCGTTTTTTCCAAGCTTGATCCGCTTCATCAATCGATAGGGAAAACGGTCACTTTCCACCGTCAACTCCATACCATCGCAGGTGGCCTTCCATGTCCATGGCATCGTCCATACTTCCCCGTGATCGGGAATTTCGTCCCAGTTTACAGGATGCGGACCTTGATCGATGCCGGGGAACATTTCATCAAATCCGCTGGAATCATACTCCGAAAAATCCGCCCCGTACGGCGGCACCCGGAGTGACTTTTCACGCGCCTGATACAGCCACTCATATTGAATGGACTTATCATAGAAACTGACCATCTTTCCTCCGTAGTCAGGAAGGATGACAGAGCGCACATATTCATTTTCCAGTACTACTGCCTTCAGTCCTTTGAACGTCGTCTTTTGACAGGTCGATACATCGATCATGATTCATCCTCCTCCATCACTGGCTCCTGGCTGCGCAGGAGTGTGCAAGCTGATTCACCTTTAATGGTAACGCTTCCAATATTCTGTTATGTATAAGGTAGCATATCCACGGGACTCGTGGAAGAGTTTTTTCTAAATTTGGAAAAAGACAGAAAAAATAAAAAACGGAGACTGACAGCCGCCTCCGTCTCCTTTATGGGTTGGAAAGCTGCAGAATCATGCCTTCCAGTACGTGTATATTACGGGCGTTAAAACGGATGCCCTTATAATCGAATACGAGGATCTGTCCGTCTTTGACTCCCAATAGTTCTTCATAGTTTTTCTCCCCATCGATCTTCCTGTAGCTGATGGAAGACGGGATGTTTTTTCTCGCCAGGAACACTTTCATCCCTGTCAGCTGGGCCTCCATCTGCTCGGACGGACGTTCCTGTTCATAGAAGTAAACGATATGAAGTTCATTTTCCATCGTGGATGTCAGATCCTGAATGGCACGCTGTGAAGCACCTGCCCCACAACCGGCTAATAATAGAATAACAAGGATGTACCCCAGCCACTTTCTCACGTTTCCATTCCTCCATTACAAAGCTTATACCACTATATGCAGGAGAATGGAAAAAATCCCTCCTTTCTCCATCAGGCAGATTGATTGCCGCAGAAACCACGCAGAAATGTTCCAAGCGTTCATTTTTGCAAATTTAACTCTTACAAACTCTGAACATTGAAACCCCTTACATAACCGTTAATTAAAGTCTATACTCATAACATAAGATGATCATCACAAGAACAACGTACAATCTTGCAGAAATATAGAATGGAAGATTGGCAAAGGAGGAGCCTCCATGGTTTTAGATAAAAGGCGTGCACACCTATTATCTATTTTGAATCAGTCGAACGCTCCTGTCCCTGTTCAAGAGCTCGCTTTCCAAATGAACGTCTCGTCCCGCACCGTGTACTACGATGTGGAGCAGATCAACGATTGGTTATCTGCTCAGGAGCTGGCTCTGCTGGAAACAAGACATGGGAAGGGGCTGTGCTTACCTGAATCATCCAGGCAGCATCTGGAAAGCACAGTTATGGATGTCGGAGGCTGGCATTACCAGCTGTCTAAAAAAGAACGCACCCTGTTAATTAAAGCAAACGTTCTGTTACAGCAGCATGTATCGATGAGTACATTCATGGACCTGACTCACATGAGCAGAGGGACGGTCGCTAAAGTGATTGCAGATCTCAAACGGGAGTTTGAACAAGCTGGATTGACGCTTCATTACCAAAAAGGGACCGGCTACAAGGTCGACGGCGCGGAGGATGCGCAAAGGCTGATGCTTTTAAATCTGGTTGTTGATGCCTTCTCACACCCCGAATGGGTGACGGTCCAAAACAATATCCAGGATATGGCGCTTCCCTCTTTTGTCCCGCCTGAGGACAACAGCCGGGTGATCAAACGGCTCCTTTTCAATGTAGAGGAGCAGCTCGGGGCTACATTTACCGATGAAATGGCCGACATGCTCGCCCTGCAGATGTTAATGATGGTCAAACGGATGGAAATGAACCGTTTTGTCCAGCTGCAGCCGGAAGAAAAGGAAGTGTTGAAACAAACGGATGCCTGCCGTTCCGCTTCCGCTATTACTCAGGAGCTGGAAAGGATCTGGCCCGTGACTTTTCCAGAAGATGAAATTTGTTTTTTGACGATGAACCTGCTCAGTTCCAAGGTGCAGCACAATGACATCAGCCGATATTCAGAGCGGGAGAGTGACGGACTGCGACAGGTCATCCATCAAATGATTGAGGATTTTCAAATCTACTCTTTTGTCGTCTTTGATGACCGCAGAGGGCTGGAGGAGAACCTGCTGTCCCATATCAAACCTGCTTATTACCGGATCAAGTATGGCGTCAAAGTCACCAATGAACTGGCTCAAACCATCCAGGAAACCTATGCAGACCTTTATCACCTGACCAAACGCGTCATCAAGCATTTGGAGTTGTTCATCGGCAAGCCGGTGCCTGATGAAGAAACGGCCTATATCACCCTGCATTTCGGGGGATGGCTGAACAAAGAGAAAAAAGCGGTTGAAACAAAATACAGAGGAATCATCGTCTGTGAGAACGGAATCGGCACGTCCAACATGCTTCGCTCCCAGCTGGAAGAATTAATTGCCGGACTGCGGATTACCGCCATTCTTTCAAAAAGAGAGTATCAAAAAAACAGACACGAGGCCGACATCGTCTTCTCTACCAATTATGTGAAGGCATCCGAGATACCTGTCATCCACGTACCGGCCATCTTAAACAATTATGAAAAAGAACGCGTCATCCAAAGCATGAACCAGCTATTCGAAACAGAACCCGCAGACAGGAGCCTGCCGGCCGCATTGATGGACACGATTCAAAAGTATGCGACCATTCATCAGAAAGATCTGCTTCAAAAAGAGATCATGATGATGCTGGACAGTCTCCATACCGACAGAAAGGAGCTGAGAAAGCCGATGCTTAACGAGTTATTGACCAACGATACAATCCAGCTTCAGGACCAGTCTCCGGATTGGCAGGAAGCCATCCGTACGGCTGCCCAGCCGTTAATCAACAGAGCTTCCATCCATCCTGAATACGTCGAGGCCATGATTACAAATGTGAAGGAACTGGGACCTTACATCGTCATCGCCCCGGGAATTGCCATCCCGCATGCCCGGCCTGAAAGTGGTGTGGAACAGCTTGGAATGAGTCTTTTGAAGCTGGACGAACCCGTTGCTTTTTCAGATAAGGAAAAGCATAAAGCCCAGCTGATCATCATTCTGGCAGCGATTGATAACCAAACCCATCTGAAAGCTCTGGCCCAGCTGACCGAACTGCTTTCGGATGAACAGGCCGTCGACCAAATGATCCAGGCGGCGTCCAACGAAGAGATTCTTCAGCTGATTCATCAAACTATTGAAGTATAAAATCACAAGGAGGAATAACAAATGAAAAAAGTATTAGTCGTATGTGGAAATGGACTAGGCAGCAGTATGATCGTGGAGATGAATGTGAAATCAGCCCTTCAAGACATGGGGAAAGAAGCGGAAGTCTCCCACACCGATTTAACGACAGCCAAAACCGAGCAGGCGGATCTTTTCCTTGGCTCTGAGGATATCGTAGAGAGTCTTGAGGATGGACAGAAAAACGTAGTGAAGCTGCAGAATCTGATGGATAAAAATGAGTTGAGAACCGCCCTGGAGCAAAATCTGTAACATCACCCATTCCATCAAACAAAGGAGCGTCTTCTATGGTTGATTTGATTATGAAAGATATTTTGGGAACACCCGCCATCCTCGTTGGATTATTCGCTCTTATCGGGCTTCTTGTACAGAAGAAAAATTCCGGGGATGTCGTCTCCGGTACACTGAAAACCGTGATGGGATTTGTCATCCTGGGGGCCGGGGCGAATGTACTCGTCCAGTCTCTCGGGAACTTCAGCAGCATGTTTGATGAAGCCTTCGCTGTCGAAGGAGTCATTCCCAACAACGAAGCGATCGTTGCGCTCGCCCAGGAAAGCTTCGGTACGGAAACGGCTATGATTATGCTGTTCGGGATGGTCGTCAACATTATCCTGGCCCGCCTCAGCCCTTTTAAATATATCTTCTTGACCGGACACCACACGATGTTTATGGCCTGTCTCATCTCAGTTATTCTGACGACCGGTGGTTTTTCCGGTGCAGGTATGATCCTCCTCGGGTCCGTTATCCTCGGAGCGATCATGGTGTTATTCCCGGCCATGCTGCAGCCCTATACGAGAAAAGTTACCGGATCTGATGACTTTGCTGTCGGCCACTTCGGTTCCGTCGGCTACCTTGTTGCTGCTTCAATCGGCAGAGTGGTCGGCAAAAATTCAAGGTCGACTGAAGAAATCAAAGTTCCCAAGTCTCTCAGTTTCCTAAGAGATACCTCTGTTTCCGTCTCCCTCACGATGGTTATACTCTTTTTCGTCGTCGCTGGAGCAGCGGGGCCCGGCTTTGTAGAATCCGAGTTAAGCGGCGGTCAGAACTTCCTCGTGTTTTCCTTTATGCAGGGACTGACTTTCGCCGCCGGCGTCTACATCATTCTTGCTGGTGTGCGGATGCTGCTTGGAGAAATCGTACCGGCGTTTAAAGGGATTGCGGATAAGATCGTACCGAATGCCAAGCCTGCGCTCGACTGTCCAGCCATTTTCCCATTCGCAGGAAATGCGGTCATCATCGGTTTTCTCTTCAGCTTCGCAGCCGGGTTAATCAGTATGCTGTTCCTCCCACTGCTTGGGTTGAAAGTCATTGTACCGGGTCTTGTCCCCCACTTCTTTACTGGTGCAGCCGCCGGTGTGTTCGGAAATGCGACAGGGGGCCGGAAAGGTGCCATCTTCGGATCAATGGCCAACGGTGTCATGATCAGCTTCCTTCCTGCCCTGCTTCTCCCCGTTCTCGGGTCCTTAGGCTTCCAGGGAACAACGTTTGGTGATGGAGACTTTGGAGTCGTCGGCATCGTCCTCCGCAACTTGATCAACCTCGTCGAATCCAACGTGATCGTGGTCGGCATCATCCTTGCGCTGCTGGCTCTTCCGTTCGCCCTATCCATCAAAAAACACGGCAGAGACAAACAGAAAGATACAAGTGCCGCCTGAATGAAATGCCCACACCTTCCAAATAGAAGGTGTGGGCATTTGACTGCGGACAAATCCAGCCCGGATTCAGATCGCCTGTAGTCCGTCAGTTTCCCGGGCGTTCAAGCCGTCCCAATATAGATGAAACAATGTCAGCAGGACCTCTTCCTGATCGGGAAAATTCCCATTGACATGCTTTAAGGAAGCCCCCTCCATAAGGCAGTAAAACGCATGAGCCAGTGATGGGGACGAATGAGACGTCTGAATTTCACCGGAAGCTTTTCCAGCCTCAATGATCTCCTCAAAATAAGAGAGTAAAAAATTTCTGGATGCTGAAATTTTTTCGGTAACGACGCCTTCCAATGACCGTGGCGGAGAAATCTGGGCCATCTGCCAGAACGCAATCAAAGCCGGTTCCTTCACAGCCGTTTGAATGGAAAAGATAAAGCTGTCCTTCAATTTTTTTTCACAGGACGCAGTTTTCATCCGCTGCTTCTTCTGCATCCAGTAATCTTTGTGAAACGCGGTCAAATGATCCAATACAGCTATGTACAAATCTTCTTTATTTTTGAAATAACTGTAAATTCCTGCTTTCGTAATCTGCGTTTCCTTGGCAATCAATGACATGGAGGCCCCGTCATATCCATAGGAAGCAAAAAACTGAAGCGCATTTTCGAGTATGGTTTGTTTCGTATTCATTTTGTTTCCCTTTCAGTGGTTGACCAGGTGTCATCCACATGTATTTAGAAAATAAAGGAAGATAACTAAACGTTCGGTAACCTTCAGTCACGCGGAACTAAAACCAAATGGTCTTTCCTGCCGCTGGAATCCTTCTCTTCATGGCTGCGACAGGCCCTCAGGATTTTCTGTTCATTCAAATACCGGCGGAAATCCTCTTTTGAAACCGGTCCATCCATTGCTTTTTCAACGAGTTCCTGCCATTTGTGGTCCAGGTTCTCTCTCATCGGTCTGCCTCCTCCATCAAATAATCCCTTTCATATTATTTACCATAATTCTACATGGTATTTATATAGGAACATGGACCCATTCAGCGCATTGAGCAAGCCTAAAGCAGGAATATCATGGTAATATAAGAGACAAGATCAACGTTTTTTATTCGACGTGATGCGACTAACCGAACGTTCAGACATTTTTATTCTGCTGGGAGTTGATGTTCCATGGTTTCCGATTTTTTTATTAATATCTGCATCCTGACCGCCTTGTTTTTCTCCTATCTCCAATTAAGGTGGCATACCCTTGAAAAACATCTGCCTCAAAAAGCCATTTGTGCCATTGACGGAGTGGCGGCCGGCATTATGGGAAACTTGATGATGTATTATTCCATCCAGGTGAATGATCTGACGCTCGTGGACCTGCGGCATATTCCAGTCCTTATGATCCTGTTAATCAGCGGCGTCCGCCCGGCAGTCCTCAGTACTATGCTCATTATTGGCGGACGTTTCCTTTACGGATTCAACCTTTCATCAATGGCTGCAATCATTTTCATGACAGTGACCCTTGCCGGCATTATTATCATCGATCGAATGAGAAAAAGTCACCAGCCCCGCTATATTTCAGGGTTTTACATGATTTTTTATTCCAACCTCGTCTTCTCCGTTGTGCTTTCTGTGGTCGTGAGGGACTGGGATCTGCTTGCAACCCTGCTTCCTGTTTACTGGGTGATCAGCTGTCTCGGCGGTGTGGGGATCATTTACCTCATTCAATACCTCGACCACTCCCACGCCCTGTTCAAAAGCTACGAGCAAAAAGCATCCATGGACCATCTGACAGGGTTGAACAATGTAAGGCAGTTCGATATCCAATGGAATCAGCAGCTTGAGAATAGCGAGAAGAAAAAGAAGGAACTCTCACTCCTGATCATTGATGTGGATCACTTCAAGCATGTCAATGATACTTACGGGCATCCGGCCGGTGATCAGGTGCTCAAACAGCTGGCACGGCTTCTCCAGGAACATACCAGAGATACGGATATCGTCTCCCGGAACGGCGGAGAAGAGTTTTCCGTGATTCTCCCAGACTGCTCCAACTCCTGTGCCTGTCATGTTGCCGAACGGATCCGCAGGGAAGTGATGGCCCATACATTCTGGATCAATGCCTCGTCGCATATACCGATAACGGTTTCCATAGGGGCAAGCACGTACCCTTCCACCACAGAGGACAGGGAAGAGATCATCGATTTGACTGACCAATCCTTGTATCAGGCGAAACAGCTGGGTCGGAACCGTGTCGTCTCCTTCACTTCCGGCGGGTTCGTCCCAGCCGATGACCAGACTTACTCGATGTAGGACAACAAAGGGACTTCTGCTGAAAAGGCAGAGATCCCTTTGTTTGATACCCCCTGTGTTATATTGTACTGCCTTCAGAAGCTCCAACCATTCCCTTTCCGCGGCCGAACGTTCAAGCCTCCTCGGGGAAACCGCCCTGCTGGGTCTCGGCCGTCCGTTTTTCCGCAGGAGTGGAATGGGCTGCGCTCCTTCCGGGACCAAAAGGGGCTCTGGCCCAACCGGTTCGTATCAAGGTTGAGTTATTCTTATTTTGAAAAGCAGGCGTCACCATTACCAATCCACTAACGTTTTTTAGAACCTTGTAAAGCATAAAGGGAGATCTTCTATTTTACAGAAGATCTCCCTCCGATGATCCTTCGACTGGTTTACGTGGAGTGTTCGGTGATGACGCCTGCGGGAACAGCGCAAGCCAAAGATCCACTTGGGCAGGCGTTCTTCCTGACCAAGTCAGCGGAGGCCGTGCCCGCGGCAGTCATTCACCGCTACACGGAACATGAACCTCCCCCTGACACGTGAAAGCTCCACTAAAGGAAAAGGACGGTTTTTCTCGTTTAGAGGAACAGTAAGCCGAGCGAAATTATGATACCGCTTACAAAAAGGATGATGAGACAAAAGCCCATGATATCCTTCGCCTTAAGACCGGCGATTGCCAGTGCCGGCAGGGCCCAGAACGGCTGAATCATATTAGTCCACGCATCTCCCCACGCGACCGCCATCGCTGTTTTAGGTATGGACACTCCGAGCTGCTGGGCGGCATCAAGCATAATGGGTGCCTGCACGGCCCACTGCCCGCCCCCGGAAGGGACAAAAAAGTTGACGATCCCTGCACTTAAAAAAGCGAAGAAGGGAAACGTAAAAGGAGTGGAGATGGACACAAAAGCCTCCGACATGAGCGCAGCCAGACCGGAAGCGACCATCATGCCCATGATTCCAGCGTAGAACGGAAACTGGATGATGATCCCTCCTGCTCCTTTCACGGCATCGCCCACAGCATCGAGAAAATGCCGGGGTGTGCCGTGGAAAAGGATGCCCAGGAATAGGAACGCAAAATTGACGATGTTCAAATTCAGTTGAAAGCCGGTCGTGACAAAGTAGTACACCAGAAAGCCAACCCCGAGTCCGCCGATTATCATGGACAGGATCCGGCTGTTTTCCATACGGACCGCAGGGGTCACTGCTTCAGCCGCCAGCCCGGCTGCTTCCTGATGACGAGACTGGTCAAGTAAGGACCGGTCAATGACAAACCTTTCCTCCTCCGCTGGTGTCATTCTTCTATTCAGAAGGGGTACGGTGATAAACAAAGCGGCTGTAATCGCCAGGTTGAAGCCGGCAAAGATCGTTTCTGATGCAGGGATGATCCCAATGGATTCTGCTGTAAAATGATCAGGAGTAGCAATCGTCAATGGAATTGAGCCGGCCAATCCTCCATGCCAGACAAGGAACCCAGAGTAAGCGCTTGCAATTAAAAGCCTGTAATCGACCCGCTCCACCCTTTTCGCAAGCTCCCTGGCGAACAAGGCTCCAATGACAAGTCCGAACCCCCAGTTGATCCAGCTCGCTGCCAGTGAAACAACGGTTACAATGACGACCGCCTGCCCCGGTGTACGTGCCGTTGATGCGAGACGTCCGAGCGCTTGTTTGAACAGCGGGCTGCTGGCCAGAACAAAACCGGTGACAAGAACGAGTACCATCTGCATGGAAAAGGATAAAAGATTCCAGAACCCTTCTCCCCAGTACTGCACCATCTGGACAGGCGTGCTTCCTGTGAAAATCAAACCGAGTCCGAAGACCACCATCGTCAACAGGATGACGAAAAGAAACGGGTCGGGCAGATACCGCTGCATGAGTGTGTTGGATACGTGAATGGCTCGTTTTAACATCAAATCCTCCTTTTGGTTGTTGGATAAAGACCCACGGTACCATTTCGTTATCCGACAGCATTTTCCTCCTGTGAGAATGAATTTCCGATTATCACAGGGGGAGCAGAAATGACTTTTTTCCCAAGACAATATACAGGATTATTTTTACAAGGTTCTACAAAAATCGTATAATGGAAGTAGTATGAATGAAAGAGGTGGAGGAATGGAAGAGCGCAGACGTTCCAAGAAGAAAAAGCGCAGAAAGAAAAAACGTTGGAGAATCCTCCTGGCTGTCCTGGCCCTGCTGTTAGTCGCAGGAGGAGTTTATGCATATATGATTCTTCAGGATGTCCGCACCACGGTAAATGAAGATTTACATGAGAGTGTGGCTTCCATTGATAATGAAGAAACAAAGCAGAAAGTAGACAATAAAGACCCGATCAACATCCTTCTGCTCGGCGTCGACGAACGAGAAAATGACGTCGGCCGTTCGGATACGATGATTGTGATGACCCTGGATCCGAATAATGATCAGATGCAGATGGTCAGTATCCCTCGTGACACCCGGGCGGAAATCGCTAATGACGGGCGGGTCACGAGAATCAACCACGCCTACGCCTATGGCGGAAGTGACATGGCCGTCAATACTGTGGAAAACTTCCTTGATATCGACCTGGACTATTATATACGTGTGAATATGGAAGGTCTTTCCCAGGTGGTGGATGCTGTCAACGGTGTAACGGTTCAGAACGACATGACCTTTACGTCCGGCAACTACACCTTCGAGGAAGGGGAGCTTGAACTCGATGGACAGGAAGCATTGTCTTATGTCCGTATGCGGAAGAACGATCCAAACGGTGATCTCGGCCGGAACGAGCGTCAGCGTGAAGTCATCACCGGCATCATTGATAAGGGAGCAAGCCTTGATGCGGTGAATAAAGTCGGAAATGTGATGGATGTGCTTGGCGATAATGTCAGTACAAACATGCAGTTTTCGGATATGAGGCGTCTGGCGACAAACTACAGCAGCGCCCGTAAGAATACATCCACGTATCAAATGTCCGGAGACGGCCGGATGGTGAACGGCATGTATTTGATCTTCATGTCTGATGCAGAAATCCAGAATACGCATGATATGATCGTGAACTTCGGTTCCTGATTCCTCATATCAAAGCCCCGCCTTGATTAATGCGGGGCTTTTTCTATCAAAACAAGATGGATGTCACCTGGTTCGGTTTCAACGATACAGAAACCCTTCCCTCCTGATGAGGGATCGTCTCCTGAGGAACCTCGTTCAGTTTCGCCTCCTGAATGTTCTCAGCTTTGGAGGAAAGCTGGAATGCCACTTCCTCTTCCTTCTCTTTTGGGTTGATCAAGTCTATGTTCCACGAGAAAGGACTCTTTTTGTCCTGTAATCTATTGAGGCCCCGAGAAGCATTAGGTGGTGAGCGCAGACATCCACCGATAAGCGGAACGTGAATATCCAAATAATAGGGACGGAGCCGTACTTTTTCTACAGTCTAAGAGGAGTGGATATTCATCCATTCCTCTTTTCCTTTTCCTGATACGTGTCTCTATGAGAAAGGACCGCTTCCATGTTTGCCGTCCCCCACTCCCGCATCATGACGACGATCGGCTTCAGGGAAAACCCAAAATCCGTCAGGGAGTATTCTACTTTCGGAGGAACAACCGGATACACTTCTCTGTGCACGATTCCGTCTGCTTCCAGTTCCCTCAGCTGGAGCGTCAGCATCCGCTGGGTAATTCCACTGTTCAGCCTTTTCAATTCATTGAACCGCTTCGTTCCATCCAGCAGATGAAAGATGATGACACTTTTCCACTTTCCGCCGATGACATCGACCGTCCCTTCTACAGGACAGGAGTATTGGTTCAAGAACGGTTTTACAACCGTCTGATCTTTGTTTTCCGTACTCATGCAAGACGCTCCTTTTGTTTTATAGCAAACATTCTGTTTGTAACTCCTTTTTGTATACTGTCACTATACCATAATCTCATGCATGAAGAGTCCCAAATGTATTACCCTTCTGGTACCATATTTGATGCTTCCCTTATCAAGGAAGAAGACGCTGAATGAGACACTGAAACCATGTGATCTCAGGGAATGCCCGCACCAGGCATCGATCAATAAGCGGAACCCGCCCCTCATCACGATATACAGCCAGCTCCAACTGGGTAACAGGGGCTTTTTCCATTAGTTAATTTTCCCGGATTAAAACGGACGATCTGGAAAAACTTATAAATAAAACCACGACAGACCAGAAGAAAGAGGTATTCTTTATGGATAACGTTTCTTGGGAGGAAATCACTTCCACACGCGAGCAGCTGCGTGACCAGTACTGGGACTACTGGCTCAGCGAAAATGTCTTCTCTTATCAATGGTGGATCATGATTGCTGTTAACGCCGGATGTATATTATTGTGGCGGTTTTACGTAGACCGCTCGAGGCTTTTTGAAGTCCTTACCGCTGGTTTTCTTGTTGTGGTGATCACGACCGTTTTGGATACGCTGTTGATTCAATATGTCGTCACTTCATATCCGATCAGTCCGACGCCCTTGTCTCCGTCTTTTTTTGTTTCCACCTATGTTGTTCTTCCCGTTCTATATATGTGGATTTATCAGCGGTATTCCACGTGGAAACAATACCTCCCTGTTTTGCTGGCAGCCTCCTTCGTTTCCGCCTACATCGGGGAAGGTCTTTTACGGATCCTTCATATCTATGAATACATCCATTGGAAAGCTTTTTATTCTGTCCTCGTATTCACAGCCATTGGTGTGACCGTTAAACTAACGATGATGGGATGGCGTGCGTTTGAAAAATATTAGATGCACGCTCGTTCAATCTATTTATTATGTTCCTATAAAAAATAATGTTTATGCTCCAAAAGGAGGGGTATATCCTTTATGGAGATCCCCCTTTTATCCCTATGCCATTACATATAACTGCTATTTCATTAAACGGTCTCCCGTGGATATTCGTCCACGGGATTTTCATTTTCAACCTCGGCAGTCGTTTGACCGCCCAGTCCGTTTGTTATTTTTATATAATTTATAAGAAAATCCTGCATAGGGAGCGGATACAAAGGGTATTCCCTATATACACAACCAACCTAGAAACAGGAGATGACCATATATGAGTGAACATCAACGATCACTTGGGATTGTCACCCCCCCTGGTTATCCCAAGGAACTCAGTCAAACCATCAACAAGCAACTTCCTGAAATGCTCAAATATTACGTAAAAGATGACTGCGAATGGCAGGTTGAAACCTTAATCGATCCTCTCACAGGGGTCACGGAGGATCCGGAGGAAGTATTCGAAGCCGGATTGAAGAAGAGAGATGAGGAGAACTGGGATTACATTGTCTGTCTGACGGACCTTCCATTCTTCCATGATCGGAAACCGATCATGGCTGAAGCGTCCACCAATGATGGCGTAGCCATTATTACACTGCCGGGTCTCGGATCAACGCCTATGCTGAAACGTGTCCGTCAATCCATTCTGCAGCTGGTTAATGAAATGTATTATGGAAGTGATGAGGAAGACAGGGAAAAAGCGCAGGAAAGGCTGCAGTCCCAAGAGGACGGCGAGCACGAAAACCTGAAGAAGAAAGGCTCTCGGCGCCTTGTCGAAAAGCGAGGCATTGACCGGTTCTCCCCGATCAAACGGGTGACACCGGACGAAGATGATGATACGTATATGGACGTTCGATTTATCGTCCAGTCCCGGATCAGTGGAGCGTTGAGAGTGTTGACCGGTATGGTGCGGGCGAACCGGCCGTGGGCGATTTTCCCTGCCTTTATGAAAGTCATCATCTTTGCTTTTGCAACCGGTTCCTACGCCCTCGTCTTCCCGACACTGTGGCGGTTGAGTAATAATTACAGCTCCTGGCGGATGCTTCTCCTTACCGTCCTGTCCATTTCGTTAATGGTCGGCTGGATCATCCTTGCTCACAATTTATGGGAGAAGCCCCGCGAAGACCGGGCCCCCTATCTGCGGAAGCTGTACAATATGACTACGCTGCTTACGCTTGGGGTAACCGTCGTCATCTACTATTCCATCCTTTTTGTCATGTTTTCAGCAGCTGTTCTCGTCTTTATCCCGATGGGGCTTTTGGAGTCGGAAGTTTCGGGCGCCGTCGGCTACGATAATTACTTCTACATTGCCTGGACAGCTACCAGCATATCCATCATTATCGGTGCGCTTGGATCAGCTCTCGAAAATGAAGAAGTCGTTCTATCGTCCACCTACGGCTACCGTCAGCAGCAGCGGTATAAGACAGCCAATGAAGAGGAGCAGGACGAAACAAAAAAGGCGCAGCAGGATGAAACAAAAAAACAAAGAGAAAAGAATGATAAACAGGAAGTCTCTCCAGAAAAGAAACGCCCCTCCAATGACGATCAGGAAAAAGCAGCTCAGTAATCCAACCGTTCCGGTTAACCCGGAACGGTTTCTTTAATGCTGAAGAGCATGGAGCTTCGCAAAAAGACCAGCGTCTTTGCTGAGCAGTTCTTCATGACTGCCGTCCTCAGCGATGCCATCCTCTGTGATGACGAGGATGCGATCCGCTTTTTTTATCGTCCCCAGACGGTGGGCGATGATCAGCGTCGTCCGGTCCTTTGAAAGTTCTGTCAGCGCCTTTTGGATCTGTGTTTCGGTTTCTGTATCCAGAGCGGATGTCGCTTCATCCAGAATAAGAATGGACGGATTTTTCAGGAACATCCTCGCAATCGCTAAACGCTGCTTCTGACCTCCGGAAAGTTTCAGTCCCCGCTCCCCGATCTGTGTATCATATCCATCCGCGAGGTTTTCAATCATCTCTTTCAGATGAGCTTTTTCCACGGCGTCTTCAATTTCCTCCTGGCTTGCAGCCAGGCGTCCGTACGCAATATTTTCCTTTATCGTTCCGGTAAACAGGAAAACATCCTGCTGCACAATGCCGATCTGAGAACGCAGCGATTCCTTCGTCATGTCACGAACATCGATCCCGTCAATGGTTACCGCACCATCCTTGACGTCATAAAAACGTGGAATCAACGAACAGATCGTCGATTTCCCTGCCCCCGAAGGCCCCACAAAAGCGATGGTCTCGCCGGACTTGACGGATAAACTCAAATCCTTCAAGATTTCCCGGTTCTCCTCATATCCAAATGTGACGTGCTGGAAGCGGATATCCCCGCTGAGGTGGGGAACAGACACCGCTCCGGGGCGGTTCTGAATATCGGGCATTGTATCCATCAGCTGTGTGAACCGCTTGAACCCAGCCATCCCCTTTGGATAGAGCTCCAACAGCGCACTGATTTTTTCAATCGGCTTAAACAAAATGTTTAAGTATAAAATGAATGCCACCAGCTCCCCATAGCTGAGCGCTCCGGAAAAACTGAGCCAGGCGCCGTACACGAGGATGGTGATCGTCATCAACCTCGTAGTCAGGTAGATACCGGTCAAGTTCATACTCATAACCTTATATGCGGCCAGCTTCGCCTTTCGAAACAATTGATTGTTCTTGTTGAAGCGCTCCATTTCATAGGTCTCGTTCGTAAACGACTGCACCACACGCGCTCCGGAAACACTGTCCTCCACCCGCGCATTCACGTCTGCAATACTGCCGAACATTTTCGTCCAGGCGGCGTTCATTTTGATATTGGAATAATAGATGAGCCAGATAAGAAACGGAACGATAATGATGGCGACAAGCGCCAGTTTCACATTGATCGTCAGCATAATCCAGAAGGCTCCGATGAACGTCATGATCGCAATGAAAAAGTCCTCCGGTCCGTGGTGGGCAAGCTCCCCGATGTCCATAAGGTCATTCGTGATGCGGCTCATAATATTTCCGGTCTTCGTGTTATCAAAGAAACCAAAGGACTGCCGCTGCACGTGCAGAAACAAGTCTCTGCGCAGGTCTGTTTCAATGTTGATGCCCAGTTTATGTCCCCAGTAATTGACGACAAACTGCATGCTTGAGCTTAGGATGTACAAAAGCAGCAGCCCTGTACTGACCGCCACGATCGTCCCCCAGTTCCCTTCCGGAAGGAGATCATCAATAAACCAGGAGACAGCAATCGGAAATCCCAGTTCAAGCAGTCCAACGAAGACCGCACAGAAAAAGTCGATGAAAAACAGTTTTCTATGCGGCCGGTAATAACTGAAAAAACGCTTCAGCACCTTCTTCCCCTCCATTCACCCTGACGATACTGCCGGGGCAGCCGATTTGATCCAATAAAAAACCGCACGCTCAAGCGGCGGTTTCATCTTCTTTATTCTTCCTGTAACGCTGGATTCCTTTTGTAATCAAACGAAAAACCATGTAGATGCTGCAGAAGAAAAAGAAGCCGAGCACACTGACGAGCGCGTCCGCAAATTCCATATTACCGCGGCCCGTGACCTTCTGCTGGATTTCCACTGCAAATACGAAAACAAGCACCATGGCGAATGTAAATAGAAAGGAAATAACCGTAATGCTCCATTTCGCAAGGGCATGAAAGAGGATATCTACAAAAATAAGACCAATGATTCCAAGGATCCCGATCACCCAGAAATGCAGATCCTTATCTGTGAGCTCCCAGCCCATCATTCCGGAAAATTTCGCGATGACATCATGCCACAGATTGACGACTTCTGCCAGCAATAGAATGATTTCTTTCATTGGGTTGTTTCTCCTATCCTGTGAAAATACGATGATTGAAGTTCCTTCTCACTATATCACAACCGCTGTTTTCCAGTAAGTCCCTTTTCATTCCAGTGTTGCCTCCCGGGCATTTCCACTATAGAATCCTTTATAAGACCTTACATTAAAGGAAGCAGAAAGGGATGACACCGATGAACCAGACCCGAATCAGCCGTTTTTTCAATCGTCTTTCCCCCTTTCAGATCATCGTCTTCTTCTACTTTTCCGCCGCCCTCGTCTCTACACTGCTGATCAGTCTTCCTTTCCTTCATAAAGAAGGAGCAGACGTAAGCTTGATCGACAGCTTATTCACAGCCGTCAGCGCGGTGAGTGTGACAGGACTCGGTGTCATTTCCACACCGGGAACCTTTAACACAGCAGGCTATTTCGTGCTCATGTTTGTCCTGCAGTTCGGAGGCATCGGTGTGATGACACTCGGCACGTTCATCTGGATGCTGCTCGGGCAGAAAATCGGATTGAAGCGGCGTCAGTTGATCAAGACTGATCAAAACCGGTCCACCTTTGCAGGGATGGTTCAGCTGATCCGCCAGATCCTCCTGATGGTTCTGCTCATTGAATTGATCGGAGCGGTCATTCTCGGTCTTCACTATACATCGTATTTTCCGAGCTGGGAGGAGGCCTTCATTCAAGGAGCCTTCGCCTCTGTGAGTGCCACAACGAATGCGGGGTTCGATATCACCGGTTCTTCACTCGTCATGTTTCAGGACGACTATTTCGTCCAAATCGTCACGATGCTGCTGTTGACGCTTGGAGCTATCGGTTTTCCTGTATTGATCGAAATCAAGGATTATGTCACCCGGTCTAGAAAGGATCTGTTCCACTTCTCCTTATTTACAAAGCTGACCTCTGTAACTTTCGGCCTGCTCGTGCTTTTCGGAGCGCTGCTTATCTATGCGTTTGACCGCCATCACTTTTTTGCAGGGAAAAGCTGGCATGAGTCTCTCTTTTACGCCCTGTTCCAATCGGTCACAACACGTAACGGAGGACTCGCAACGATGGATGTGGCTGAGTTTTCAACGCCGACACTCCTGGTCATCTGTGTGCTGATGTTTATTGGAGCTTCTCCAAGTAGTGTCGGAGGAGGGATTCGGACGACGACCTTTGCGATTATGGTGCTGACCATCTTTTCGTATGCACGGGGGAAAAATCATGTGCGTATATTCCGCAGGGAAATTCATGAGGATGATATATTCCGCTCCTTTATCGTCATTACAACTGCGATTACAATTACCGGCGCGGCGATTGTGATGCTGAATTATTACGAACCGCAGTTTGCTTTAATGGAAGTGATTTTTGAAGCCTGCTCAGCCTTTGGGACCACCGGCCTGTCCATGGGGATCACCCCGGAGCTTGGAACAGCCGGTAAGCTGATCATCATCGGTCTGATGTTCATTGGACGAATCGGAATCTTCTCCTTCCTGTTCATTCTAAGACGCCGGAACATTCAGGATGTGTACCGCTATCCAAAAGAACAGATGATCATTGGTTAAACAAGTAGAGATCAAGGATCCTTAGGGAGAGGCTGCACACCTTCCAACAATCTGAGAGCCTTCTCCAATATTCCCAAACGGAGTATTGGAGAGGAATCTCCTATTTCGATCCGTAACCATCTGAGGTTCTCTGCCTGAAATCCTCCGTCTTTCCAACTCTTCGTTCGGCAGGTCGCGAGGAGCATTCGGTGGTGACGCCTGCGGGAACAGCACGAGTTGAAGATCCACTTGGACAGGCGGCCTTCCTGTCCAAGTTAGCTGAAGCCGTGCCCGCAGCAAGCATCCACCGATAAGCGGAGCGCGGCCTTTTCCATCTGAGGTTCTCTGCCTGAGATCCCCCCTCTTTCCAACTCTTCATTCGGCAGGTCACGAGGAGCATTCGGTGGTGACGCCTGCGGGAACAGCACGAGTTGAAGATCCACTTGGACAGGCGGCCTTCCTGTCCAAGTTAGCTGAAGCCGTGCCCGCGGCAAGCATCCACCGATAAGCGGAGCGCGGCCATTTCCATGAACGATGGACAGCTCAAAAGCAGCACCTGGTCAGGTCCTGCTTTTGGCTCATCCTCTTTTATTGAAACATGTACCGCATCATGACATGAGCGGCCAGACGGCTTGTCATATCACGGAAGTCCTTGGAGGGATCGACTTCGACGATATCCATGGCTTTGACGATAGGATCACAGGACGCAGCCTGTACACTCAGCAGCAGTTCCCGTGACGTTAACCCACCCGGACCGATCGCCGGACAGCCGGGAGCAAAGGCCTGATCCACGACATCCATATCAACAGATAAATAGATGACGTCCACCTGCTGCTTCAGCCGCTGTATTTCTTTTTTAACAATGGATGTTATGTCTCCTGCCTCTACGTCTGCCATGGTATAAACCGTCACCCCTTGGCGGGCACAGTAATCTCCATATTCTTTCGCATTGGAATAATCCCGTATGCCGATTTGAACCAGATCCTCCCCCTTTAGAGCACCGGATTCGAGCAGGCTGCGGAAAGGGGTGCCGTTCGTCCGCCCCCCGTCTTTCGTGTTCCTGACGTCATGATGAGCGTCCCATTGAAGCACTCCGACCCGGCCCATCCTTTCATGAAAAGCAGAGATGGAAGGAAAACTGACCCCGTGGTCTCCTCCGAGGAGGATGTAACGGGAGCAGGCTTCTGCATCCAGCATCTCCTTCACACTTTCCTGCAGCTGCTTTGTCGTCCTCTCTAAATCTGTCGGATGAACCCCGGCATCGCCAAAGTCAAGCATCGTCACATCGGTAAAGTCATGATCCTTTTCTAGGGAATACGTCGTATAAAACCCAAGGGCCCGGCGGATGCTCTGCGGGGCTTCCGACGCCTGGGAGACAGAGATGGAGGATTTCGAGTATGGGAGCCCCAGCAGACCGATTTCTCCCGTCCTTCCTTGTTCAAACCATTGTTTCTTTTCATCCACCTTCGTCGTAAATCGGTCTTTGAACACCCGCTGCGGACCCGGGCTAAGATATCGGAAAGACATCTGCCTCCCTCCTTTCCCAGATCAACCGTCCCCGCTTCCATACCGCACGGGCATGATTCACACCATAATGATAAGGAAGGTACTTATAATTCGGAATGTCCCACAAAACAAGGTCTGCCTGCCCGCCTACTGTTATTCTTCCGGCTGTTTTCTCCATGCCGATGGCATGAGAGGCATTGACCGTGACAGCATTCCAGATTTCTTCCGGGGTCATCTTCATTTTCAAGGCGGCCAGCGCCATGATCATCTGCAGGTTATGGGTAACACAGCTGCCCGGGTTGAAATCCGTCGCCAGTGCCACCGCCGCCCCGGCCTGGATCATCCGCCGGGCATCCGCATACGTATCTTTTCCTAAATAGAATGTCGTTCCTGGAAGCAGGACGGCCATCGTGTCGGACGCTGCCAGTTGTTGGATGCCTTCAGCAGATGCCGCCACAAGATGATCGGCCGATACAGCCCCGTATTGAACAGCCAGTTCTGTACCCCCGAGCGGGTCAATTTCATCGGCATGGATTTTCACCTGAAACCCGTGCCGCTGCGATGCCTCCATGAACCGGGCGGCCTGTTCGGTCGTAAAAACCCCCGTCTCACAGAATATATCCGTAAAAGCCGCCGACGTTTTTCCTTTCATAACCGGAAGAAGATCGATCATCTGATCAAGGAATACGTCCTCCCGCCCCTTAAACTCCGGGGGGATGGCATGAGGTCCGAGGAAGGTGGCTGCGATGTCGAGCAGGCCCTCGTTGTTGAGCCGGTCAATGACAGACAGCTGCTTCAGCTCTGTTTCTTCATCCAATCCGTAGCCGCTTTTCGCTTCCAGCGTAGTGACGCCATAGGCCGCCATACGCCCCGCAAACGACCGGGCTTTCTCAAACAAGAATTGTTCATCCGCCTGCCGGGTCGCCCTTACTGTCGAAAGGATGCCGCCACCCCTTTTCAAAATATCCAGATAAGCCGTCCCCGCCTGTTTAAGAGCCAGTTCCTCTTCTCTTGATCCTCCGAAAACGAGGTGGGTGTGTGGATCGACTAATCCCGGCGATACGACTTTCCCTTCTGCATTGAACCGTTGATGAGCCTTACGGGTCTGCGCCTCTTCGGTAGACCCTGTCCAGACGACCTGCTCTCCCTTTACAGCGAGGGCTGCCTGATGACGGACGGGCAGCTCCTTCATCGCCTCCCCCTTCAGAGGACCCGCGTTTGGAAGGAGGAGGCAGCCGATGTTTTCAATGATTTGATCATCCATCACACTTCCCCCTCTCCAGCATTGGAATATCGAGATTGTGCTTTCGGGCTTCCTGCTCAGCCTTTTCGTAGCCGGCATCTGCATGGCGCAGGATGCCCATGCCGGGGTCTGTCGTCAATACCCGTTTCAGCCGTTCTTCTGCGAGGTCTGTTCCGTCAGCTACGGCCACCATACCGGCATGAAGCGAATAGCCCATCCCGACTCCGCCCCCGTGATGGAAGGATATCCACGAGCCACCGGCAGCCGTATTGATCAACGCATTCAATACCGCCCAGTCTCCGACCGCATCACTGCCGTCCTTCATCGCTTCTGTCTCTCGGTTGGGCGAAGCTACGGAACCGCAGTCAAGATGATCACGCCCGATGACGACCGGTGCTTTTAATTCTCCAGTTCGAACGAGTTCATTGATCCCAAGTCCCATCTTCAGCCGCTCCCCGTACCCGAGCCAGCAGATCCTCGAGGGGAGACCTTGAAATTGAATCTTCTCCTGTGCCTTTTCTATCCAGCGGAGGAGGGGCTTTTGATCGGGAAAGAGTTCGCCCACGAGCTGATCGGTGCGGTAAATGTCTTCCGGATCCCCGGATAAGGCAGCCCAGCGGAACGGTCCTTTTCCTTCGCAGAAAAGCGGCCGGATATAAGCAGGAACAAAGCCGGGATAGGCAAACGCGTCTTTGACCCCGGCATCATAAGCCACCTGCCGCAGATTGTTGCCATAATCAAAGACAATGCTGCCGCGTTTCTGAAACTCCAGCATGGTCCGGACATGTTCCGCCATGGAACAGGTGGCCTTTTCCACGTATAATTCCGGGTTCTGCTTCCTTAACTCATCCGCCTCGGCTGTTGAAAGTTCTGTCGGGATGTACCCGTTCAGTGGGTCATGGGCAGAGGTCTGATCCGTAACAATATCGATCGGAACCCCCAGATCCAGTATTTGTTTATGAATGTCTTCGGCGTGACCGCCACAGGCAATGGACAGTGCTTCCCCCTGCTGCTTCGCCTGCTCTGCCCAGTGCAGGGCTTCCTTCAGGCTGGCGGCCTGTCTGTCACAGTACCCGGATGAAAGCCTTTTTGAAATCCGCTCCTGATCGACTTCTACAGCAATGACGACGCCGCCGTTCATCGTGACGGCCAGCGGCTGGGCACCTCCCATGCCGCCGAGTCCTGCAGTCAAGGTGATGGTCCCTTTTAATGAGCCATCAAAGTGCTTGGCAGCCAGAGAAGCAAACGTTTCATAGGTTCCCTGCAGAATTCCCTGGGAGCCGATATAAATCCAGCTTCCTGCGGTCATCTGTCCATACATCATCAATCCTTTTTTGTCCAAGTCGTGAAAATGGGCCCAGTCCGCCCATTTCGGAACGAGGACGGAATTCGAGAGCAGGACGCGCGGGGCTGCCGGGTGGGTGCGGAAAACACCGACCGGCTTGCCGGATTGGATAAGCAGCGTCTCGTCATTTTCCAGCCGCTTCAACACGGATACGATTGCATCAAACGCCGCCCAGTTTCTCGCTGCCCGCCCGATTCCGCCGTAGACGATCAGTTCCTCCGGCTTTTCCGCCACCTCTGGATCAAGATTGTTGGAAAGCATACGCAGCACGGCTTCCTGCTCCCATCCCCTGCACTCAAGCGTCTGTCCTGTTTTAGCTTTAATGATACGGCTTGTCGACATAAGTATCTCCTCCTTCGTGAATCGACCGCCACTCCTCCCAGTCAAACGAACAGGAAGTCATCCATGCTGTCATTTTTTCAATATCTGCAGCAAGGACTCTGTCTTTAGTCAGCGGTGCAACCACCGTCCGTGCTTTCTGCCACAGCTTCTTCGTCAGCGGTGACGCCCGGTCGATGCCGCGCCATTCAAGCGCCTGCAGGCCGCAGATCATCTCGATGGCCGCAACCTTTTCGGCATTTTCAAGGATAAGAGCCGCATGGCGGGCCGCCGTCGTCCCCATACTGACGTGATCCTCCTGGTTGGCGGAGGAAGGAATGGAATCCACACTGGCGGGATGAGCGAGTGTTTTATTTTCCGACACCAGCGAAGCAGCCACATACTGAACAATCATGAACCCTGACTGAAGCCCCGGATCCGGACTTAAAAAAGCGGGAAGATCATTCAACTGCGGGTTGACGAGCCGTTCAATCCTCCGTTCTGAAATGGAAGCCAGCTCACACAGCCCGATTTTTAAGAAGTCCATGGCCAATGCAATGGGCTGCCCATGAAAATTCCCTCCGGATACAACGACGCTCCCTCCTTCAAGAAGGAGCGGATTATCCGTAGCTGCGTTCATCTCGATGGTCAGCTTTTCTTTTACATAACGAAGGGTCTGCCATGTAGCTCCGTGGACCTGGGGGATGCACCGTAACGAATAGGCGTCCTGCACCCGCTTCTCTCCTTGATAAGTCATCAGCTGGCTTCCATCCGTCAGGTGCCGGATGCGCTCAGCAACAGCCTCCTGCTCCGGATAGCCTCTTGCTGAATGAATACTCGGATGAAAGGCATCACGGATCCCTTCAAGCGCCTGCAGGGTAACGGCTGCCGTCCAGTCGCACTGCACGGCTAATTTCCTGGCCCGAAGCCAGGTCATGACACCGACAGCTGTCATGGCCTGGGTTCCATTGATTAACGCCAGCCCTTCCTTCGCTTTTAAGGACAACGGCGGAATCGATAATTCGGCATAAACATCCGCTGCTGCCCGTTGTTTTCCTCGAATACATACGTCGCCTTCCCCCATAATGACCAGGGCTAAATGGGCAAGAGGGGCGAGATCCCCGGAAGCGCCGAGGGAGCCCTGCGAAGGAATAACGGGATGAATGCCTTCATTAATCAACAGCTGAAGCCGTTGAATCACGACTTCCCGGACCCCTGAAACCCCTTTTAACAAGGTATTGAGCCTGAGCACAAGCATCGCCCGGCTGATCACTTCCGGAAAAGGCTCCCC
The DNA here is from genome assembly GCF_009856355.1 of Halobacillus litoralis. Lineage (GTDB taxonomy): Bacteria > Bacillota > Bacilli > Bacillales > Halobacillaceae > Halobacillus > Halobacillus litoralis_B. The sequence goes on from NZ_WMEW01000001.1 coordinate 377,218, forward strand.
AACCCCGCAGGCATGCGACCGGATTAAATGCCGCTGCAGGGCATCGACGTCTTCAGCGGCAATCCTGACGTCACTCAGCTTCCCAAAGCCTGTATTGATTCCGTAAACGGTGTGACCGTCCGCAACAATCTTTTCTACTGTCTCTCTTCCCACACGTACACGGATCAGACTGCCCTGAGCCACACGAACCTGTTCGTTGTGTACACAGATCCTCTCCATTTCCTCCAGTGTCAGATGATCTCCGTCTAATTCGACCATAGCCATCCCCCTTTCAGACTTCTCCCATCGTTCCGGTGGATCGGCTTAAAAAAAGGCGGCAATGGCACGAAATCCCTACCATTGCCGCCTTCTTTCATCTAATGACTACAGGCCACCTATTCTTTTATATATGATTGATACCAAGGCCACATGTCTCGTGCTCCAAACCTTTTACGGGAGCTCCGATTGTCCCGTAAAACGCAACAGCCAGCCATTCCCCTTCTCCCGGGTGGTCATAGGGGCGTCCGCGGACGACTGAAAACCGGAGTCCTACTGTGCGCATCATCGTGCCTACGCCGATCTGCCCCCGGGTGACACCGTGCAGTCCTTCGAGAATCGCATGATAAAGCGCATGGGTTTCCCTGTAGACATTTTCCTTGATGATCCCGTTGCGTTTCGCTGCCGTTTCTACAGCAGCAATAATTTTCTGAACGTCCATGGATCCAGCCTTTCCCTGACAGCAGCGGACCTGATTGAAATGGTCGGCAAACCCGGACAGTTCTTCTTCTGTCAAAGAGGCGGCCAGGACAGCCAGTTTACCAATCTTAATCTGCTGGGGCACCCTGAATCACCGCATTTCTTTTTACTTCATCTATTCACTAGTCACTACATAAATTGTAACCGCTTTCTTAAAAAGATACAATCCTAATCCAGGAAGTCGATTTCGATTTCCTGGATCATTTTTTTATGTATGATCGGCCTGTGAGTGTCTCCGTTTCTGCACAAACACATAGATCAGTTCGGTTATGAAAGCGGCGGCGATTCCCGACCAGAATAATGTCTGTGCGGAAAACAGGGAGCCGGAAGCAAAGGTTTCGTAAGAGAAGTTGATAAACAGAACAATCAGGTACGTATAAAAGCCGACATAAATGCCTTTGTTCCATCCCTTTTTCTCCTGAGCTGTCATAGGGCGGAAGAAAATCGGCTTACCCATTTCCTTTCTCTTCTTTCGTAAGGCTCATCGTTATGGTCTTCTTCTGAAAACCGAGCGATTCATAAAGATTCGACGCGTCATTCCCCGCATAGACGCTTAAGCGGATTTCCCGGTACTGCTGCTGCAGACGGCTGATCCCCTCTTCCATAAGGGCACGACCGATCTCCCGGCCTCTGAATTCCGGAAGAACAAACAACTCATAGATGAATCCGAACGTCTCTCCGGAAAAGGTATCGCTTTTTTCACCCGACAGCAGCCAGCCAAGCAGCTGCCCCTGATCGTTCTCTGCGATGATGTACGTTCCCCCTTCATCAAGAACCGGCTGGACGAATGTTTTCGCCTGCTCCTGCCCCACCTTGATCGTACGCATGGTTCCTTCATAAATCATTTGATGCGTGAAAGAAAGAACCCGGTCATATTCGGAGCTTTCCAGTTTCCTAATCTTCATGCTATCCCTCCGCTTTATGGTTTGATATGAACCCTTGTATTCCTTCCTCCATTTTACCTTACAGGAAAGCTCTGTTAAAATCTGTTGTTGATATTTTAAACGGTTACAAAATCGTCTCCATCTGGAATCAGGGGGCCGGTCCGTTGTTTACTCAGAGCATGGGATGGCAGGGAAAACCGTCCGCTTTCCGCGGGGAACGATGAGCCTCCTCGAACTTCGTTCTCCGGGGTCTCCCCTTGTTCCTTTTCCCGCAGGAGTCTACCTGTTTTCCCTGCCATCCCTTTCGTAGTGGTGTAACGGACTTCAGTTATATGCTTTCTAACTACCCTTCTTTGCAGAGGCGGCCTTGGGAATGGCGGAACTCCAGTGGGATGAAGGTACATCGTGAGACCCCGGAAGGCGCTGCCTGAGGAGGCTCACGGTACCCCACGGAAAGGGAGTCATTCCCAAGGCCGCCTCATCCAAATCCCGTGACAGAAAGGGGTGATCTGAGCTCACATGTTAAATAACAACACCAAGCTATAACAGATGCTACAGGAAAAAAAGAAAACCCGGATGGCGGCATCCGGGTCAGTCCTCTGTATTTAGTTTCCTGTACACCCGGTAAAAGGCGGAAAATGATAGAAACGCAATGATGGAACCTGTAAAAATCGGGATGATCAGCGGGAAAATATACAAGCTGACCATCAGCATAAACCCTGCACTTACCGCAACAGCCACAAACAGAACAGGACTTGTAATGGTAATCAGCAGCGCCTGCTTCATCACCTGCCGGGCTTTCATATCATAGTGAACCATAATAGAAAAACAGTTGATGGTATAGACGAATAATAGAATGCCGAGCACAAGGAAAACGTTCATCAGAAGCTGGTTCCCAGCAGAGAAATAGTACAGATCCGCCACAAGCAGTCCCCACAAAACCGTGAGGAACGTCCCGGCCGCCGCACTCGTTTTATAATTTTCCTTGTAATAGCTCCAATAAGAACGCCGGGATGCTTTCTCTTCATCTTTACGGACCCACTCGCGTGCCTGGGCAAACAACGCAGTCGTTGCCGGAAAGAAAACGACGGGCAGCAGAATCATCAGTGGCGGAAGCAGATACCATAGATCCCGGGCCCCGGTGCTGTACAGCAAACTCAACAGCAGCAGTCCCACGGGAAGGTTGAAGAATGTCCAGGACAGGTTGGCCAGCGCCAGCCGGCTGATCCATTCACTTACGGCATAAAGTCCTCCTCTTACTCCTGATGTCTGTTCCATCGTTTTTTCCCCTTTCCAGCGGCTTTATTTATTCATGACAGTCAGCCGTCAGGCCCACCACATGTCTGTTGCCGGTTCCTCAATCATTACATCTTTCAAATTCTTCACTGCAGCCTGGAACCCTTCCTGGATGGACATGATCGGATCTTCGTGTTCAATACTGACGACATGATCATATCCGAAGGTCCGTAGAGCACTGATGATATCGGACCATTCCTTCGTGCCATGGCCGTAGCCGACAGACCGGAAACTCCATGCTCTTGTTTGAACGGCTGCGTAATTCTGCATATCCGTCAGCCCATACATGTTTACGTTTTCCTGATCAATGTACGTATCCTTGGCGTGGAAGTGGTGAATGGCCTGCTCCCGTCCCAGAATCTTAATGGCTGCTACCGGATCAATCCCCTGCCACCATAAGTGACTCGGGTCAAGGTTGGCACCGATCGCTTCTCCCGCAGCTTCACGGAGCTTCAGCATCGTGTAAGGGGTATGGACGAGAAAGCCGGCATGCAGTTCAAGACCGATTTTCACACCATGCTTCTCAGCCAGCTGTGCCTGCTCTTTCCAATATGGAATCAGCTTCTTGTCCCACTGCCATTCCAAAATATCGGAATACTCCGGCGGCCATGGAGTCACCGGCCAGTTCGGAGCTGTGTCATTTTCATGGCCTCCAGGCGTACCGGAAAAGGTATTGACGACAGGTACGTCCATCAATCCTGCCAGTTTGACGGTTTTCACAAAGGTTTCATGACATTCCTCCGCAAACGCCTGGTCAGGAGAAATCGGGTTGCCGTGACAGCTGAAAGCACTGATTGTCAAACCTCTGTCATGGACTTTCTGCAGGTATTCCTTCCGCTTGTCTTCACTTTCGAGCAGTTCGTCCAGGTTACAATGGGCATTGCCTGGATAGCCCCCTGTCCCGATTTCAACGGCTTTCAAGCCGGATTCTTTCGCGTGGTCGAGCATGTCTTCGAACGATTTATCGGAAAAAAGGACAGTAAAAACTCCTAGTTTCATTCAGCATCCTCCGCTCTTTTATTGATTTTAACACTTGTTCCGGTCTGACTGCTTTCATAGATCGCTTCCATCAGTCTGGTGACTTTCAGTGCCTGCTCCGGTTTGACAATCAGCTCTGACTGACCGAGGCACGCATCAATGAAATTCTCCGCCTGAACAACCCCCACTTCAGGTTCTCCTTCACGGATTTTAGCTGAACTGTCGAACAAGGCGCCGTATTTCGCCTGGTAAAGTTCAAACGGATAGACACTCAAACCACCTTCTGTACCTGAGATGGTCAGGGTGGTATGATCTTCTTTGATATTCGCTGCCCAGGAGCACTCAAACTGCAGCGACTCACCATTTTCAAACGTTATATAGCTCGTTACATGATCATCTACGTTAAAGCTTTCATGATCGAAGCTTCCCCAGTCGTTCACGAGGCCCGGCGTCTTACTCAGCCGGTCATAGGTCCGGCCTGTCACTTCTACCGGTTCCGGATCATCCAGAAGCCAGAGCGCAAGATCGAGCAGGTGGCAGCCGAAGTCAATCAGACTCCCTCCGCCCTGGAGGTCCTTATTTGTGAATACGCCCCAGCCGGGAACTTTCCGGCGGCGCATCGCCTGGACTCTCGTCACAAAGGGCTCTCCAATTTCATTGTTTATCAACACTTTCTTCGCCAGCTGCGCTTCTGGAGTAAAACGGTAGTGGTAGGCAATGTCAAGGATGCAGTTATTCCGCTCTGCCGCTTCGACCATCGCTTCTCCCTCTGCTGTGGTCATGGCCATCGGTTTTTCACAGAGCACGTGTACGCCGGCTTCCAGGGCGGCCGTCGCAATCTCCGCATGAAACTTGTTCGGTGTACAGATCGTTACAGCATCCACTTCCTGAAACATATCTTTATAATAAGAAAAGACGTAAGGGATATCGAACGTCTCCGCCACTTCTTCCGCCCGGTCACGGTTCACATCCTGAACGGCGGTCAGTTCTACTTTCCCGCTCAATTCAAGGAAAGAGGGAATATGCCGCCCCTGGGCAATTCCCCCTGCTCCAATGATGCCCATCCGCAGCCGTGTCATGGAAGAACACGCTCAATACGGCTGATTTCTTTCGTTTCTCCTGAACGGAGTGCTGCCAGAATCAACTCCAGTGACTTCAAACCTTCTTCCCCTGTAATCAAGGGTTCCGTGTCATTCAGGATGCTGTCTACAAAATGGTCGATGACCTGCGTATTCGTCTGACCGCCTTCATCATTGGACTGGATTTTTCCGAGCTGATAATTCACGATATCCCCGTTCGTGTACTGGGCAATCAGGGAGTATGTCGGATCATCCTCCAGACGGAGCGTTCCCTTTTCTCCGTAAATGACTGTGCTGTTATCTTCATGTGTGTTGTAGGCCCAGCTGGCAGTCATCGTACCGACGATTCCGTTTTCTGAGCGGAGAATGCAGACGGCATTGTCGTCTACAGTGATGTCTTTTTTCGCATTGTTTTCTACAAAGCCGGCCGCTTCCACAAATTCCTGACCAAGGATATAGCGGAGAAGATCGGCTTTATGTACACCTAAATCTCCCATGGCACCGATGAAAGCCTGATCTTTTTTAAAGAACCAGCTGTCCTCGCCTTCCGCACTCCAGCCTTCCGGACCTCCATGTCCGAAGGTCGTACGGAAGCTGTATACTTTACCGATGCTGCCGGACGCAATCAACTCCCTGGCTTTCTGGTGGGACGGTACAAAGCGCTGGTTGTGGGCAATCATCAGTTTCTTCCCATTCTTTTCTGCCGCAGCGATCATGTCTTCAGCTTCTTCTCTTGAAGTGGCCATCGGCTTTTCACAAAGCACATGGGCCCCTTTGTTCAAGGCCGCGATGGAGACAGGTGCATGCAGGTAGTTCGGCAGGCAGACGCTGACCGCATCAATCTCTTCTTTCTCCAGCAGTTCTTCATAATCCGTATAGACCACAGCACCATACAGCTGTCCTACTTTCCGCGCCCGTTCCTCAGCGATATCACAGACGGCTTTAATCTCCACGTTTTCATTGGCTTCATATTCCAGCAGGTGGCGGTTCTGCGCGATACTGCCACATCCGATTACAGCAACTCTCAACATTGTCATCGTTACAGCTCCTTTATGATTGACTCGTAATATTTTCTAAAGGCTGGGCGTTTCCATACACCGGCTTCGGTGTGTCGGCGTTACGGACATAGTTCACACCGTTACGGATGACTTTTTGTATTTCTTTGTTGTAATAGGTTGGATACGTTTCATGGCCCGGGCGGAAATAAAAGATCTTTCCACGTCCGCGTTTGAACGTCGCGCCGCTTCGGAACACCTCGCCGCCTTCGAACCAGCTGAGGAATACAAGCTCATCCGGAGCCGGAATATCAAAGTGCTCCCCGTACATCTCTTCCTTTTCCAGTTCGATGTATTCCCCGATTCCATCAGCGATCGGGTGGGTGGGATCGACGACCCATAGACGTTCCTTCTCATCAGCTTCCCGCCACTTCAAATCACAAGTGGTCCCCATCAATTTCTTAAACGGCTTGGAAAAGTGACCGGAATGAAGAACGACAAGTCCCATACCGTCAAGGACACGCTGCTTCACCTTCTCAGCAATCTCATCCTGTACTTCGTCATGGGCTTTATGGCCCCACCATACGAGGACATCGGTTTCTGCCAGCACTTCATCCGTCAAGCCATGCTCTTCTTCATCAAGCGTGGCGGTTTTCACCTGAACATGATCTTCCCCGAGGAATTCCGCGATCGCTCCGTGAATGCCGTCGGGATACACATCAGCAACGACTTGATTTTCTTTTTCGTGTCGGTATTCATTCCATACTAGTACATTCATTCTTTCCATCTCCTTTTCCTTTATCTGTTTCTATTTCTATGGATCAGATTTCCACCCGGCTTTCAGGCTCCAGCCTCCGGGAGGAATCCCGTTCGATGATCCGTGTTGGAATAATCATGCTTTTCTTCACCATATCCGGACGCTTTAACAGGTCGATTAAACTGGACGCAGATTCATGTCCCAGCTGAATCGCCTGCGTATCCACTGTCGTCAGCGGCGGATCAGCGAGTCTTGAAACAACGGTATTGTTGAAGGCAGCGATGCTGATCTGCTCTGGTATGGATGCTCCCCTGCGTGACAAAGACCGCATGACCGTGAGGGCATTATATTCATCGGTAAAAATCAGAGCCGTCGGCTTTTTTTCAAGACCGAGAAGCTGCTCTGCCACCTGGTCTGGATCCTGCTTTTCTGCCGGCACATTCTTCAGCCATTCTTCATCAATGGGAAGACTGTGGTCTTTCATCGCTGCACGGTATCCTTCTAACCGGTCACGGGCGACTTCAAACTGGGAGTTTCCTCCGACATATCCGATTCTTTCGTGACCAAGTTCAATCAGGTACCGGGTCACTTCCTTACTGGCCTGTACGTTGTCATTGTCTACATACATCGTTTCTCCCGGTCGATCGACAGGCTTTCCGAGGACAACAAAAGGAAAGCTGGACTCTCTTAAAAACGGAACGACTCGATCATCTTCCCTGGAGTAAAGAACGAGCACACCGTCCACCCGTTTTCCCTGCACCATTTTGACGACTTCCTGAAAAATGGCTTCCTCTGTATTCCCCGTTGTCAGGTACATGCTGTAATCCCGTTCATGGCAGGCATCACTGATTCCCCTTAACAATTCAGAGAAGAACGGATTTTCGAAAAAATGATCAGAGGAAACCTTCGTTACAATGCCGATGGTCTGCGTGGACTGGCTTACAAGGACACGGCCGTTATAGTTCAGATGATATCCGAGCTCGTCCATGACTTTCCGGACTTTCCGCTTCGTTTTTTCACTGATTCTCGGACTATCCGAGATGACACGGGATACGGTAGATGGCGCGACATTGGCCTTTTTGGCAACATCCTTGATTGTTACGGACACGTTCATCTACCTCCCTTCTTCTTTTATTTAACAGCACCTTCTGATACACCATTGATAATCTGCTTCTGTGCGAAGAAGTATCCGATGATGACCGGCAGGATGGCAATGGTAAGTCCAGCCAGCGCCAGGTGCCACTGCTTGGTATACTGACCGAAGAAATAGAACATCTTCAACGGAATGGTTGCATTGGATTCGTTAAGGACAAGGGATGGAAGCAGGTAGTCGTTCCAGATCCAGATGACATTCAGAATCGCCACCGTAACGGAAATCGGTTTAAGCAGCGGGAAAATGATGTACCAGAACGTCTGGAAGCGGTTCGCTCCATCAATGATGGCCGCTTCATCCAGCGATTTCGATACCCCGGTCATTGCTCCGTGATAGAGGAAGATGGAAAGACTGCACCCAAATCCCAGATACATGAAGATCAATCCACCGGCATTCAGCATGTCTGCCTGTCCAAAAATAGATACAAGCGGGATCATGACCGACTGGAACGGAATCAGCATCGCAGCAACAAAGATGAAGAAGATGACACTGCTCAGCTTACTCTTGTTCCTCGCCAGCGCATAACCAGCCATCGATGAGAACAGGATGATGATCGCAATACTCAACCCTGTGATCATTAATGAGTTGAACAGGGATTTCAAAAATTCAAGATCAATAAACGCCTCGACAAAGTTTTCAAAAACCGGTTCACTCGGAAATCCGAGAACCCCGCTGAAAATATCCCGCTTCGTTTTGAACGCGTTGACAATCATCAGGTAAAAAGGCGAGATCCAGATCAATCCGAGCAGAAGGCCGAGAATTTCTATGGATAGTAAATTTCTTCTTTCCTTGTTCTTCTTCATTACATCTCAACCTCCCGCTTCTTGTTGTAATACACTTGAGTCAATGCAATCACAGCGACGATCAGGAAGAAAATAACCGCTTTCGCCTGGGCATAAGCCATATCGTTGTCAGAGAAAGCTGTCCGGACAATTTCCATCGCCACCATCTGCGTGGAGTTGAACGGTCCACCGTTGGTGAGAGACAAGTTCTGGTCGTAGATCTTGAAGGCCATGGACAATGTCAGGAACATACTTACTGTAAAAGCCGGGGCCACAAGTGGGAACGTAATGTTCTTAAAACGCTGGAAACTGCTTGCTCCATCAATTTTCGCTGCTTCAATCAATTCTTTCGGAATGTTTTCAAGATAAGCAATGTAGATGATCATAATATAACCAGCCATCTGCCAGGCCGTCAGAATAACAAGACCCCAGAAACCGGTATTTGTCGTAGACAGCCAGCCGTTGAAGCCTTCAATGCCGGTGATGCCGGCGATATCCCCAAACACGCTGATGAATATAAACTGCCAGATGAAACCGAGGATCAATCCACCGATCAAGTTCGGCATAAAGAAGACGGTCCGCAGAAGGCTGCTTGATTTAATGTTCCGTGTTACAAGCAGGGCCAGACCCAGACCCATAATGTTGAGCAGGACGACAGTAATAAGGGCAAACTTCACAGTAAACCAGATGGAATCCAGAAATTCACTTTCCTGAAACAGGTTGATGTAGTTCTCCAACCCGATAAAAGCTGTAGCCGATATTCCATTCCAGTCTGTAAATGAATAGAATAGTCCGTAGAAGAATGGAATGACGACGACAATCCCCAATCCAAGGATTACTGGTGTCAAAAACAGCCAGAATGATAAGCTGCGGTTCTGCATGTACAACTCCTCCAATACATGATGCGGTAGATGCCGCTGGTTATGGTATCGATTTCATAAAAGAATAGGACCAAAACATCCCATCTATTAACATACTTACTCCTGCAAATATCCTAATAGAGGAGAGTTTTATAGGTCCGGCAGCGGCACAGCCGCCGCCGGTTCCTGTGATCCATTTACTGACGGGCTTTCTCCCAGGCTTCTGTTGCTCTCTGCTCCACTTCTTCCCAAGTGATATCACCGGCAATGTATTCCTGCATTGCTACACCCATAGCGTCTTCTGTCCAGCCTGTAGGAGCGCCGAGGAAGACCCATCCAAGTGTGCTGCCTTCACTTGCGTACTCGTAGATCTGCTGGGAAATCGGATCGGCAATTTCAAGATCCTCGTAGCCTTCGTAAGCAGGGATGAACTTGAACTCTTCTGTTACGAATTTCTTACCTTCTTCAGATGTGTACATCCAATCAAGGAAGTCTTTACTTGCCTGAACCACTTCATCTTCAGACTCTTTGTTGACAACCCAGTAGTTTGGTACGCCGACAGGGATACTGCCTTCATAACCTTCCACTGGAATTGGCAGGATGCCTACGTTGTTCTGAGCGAATTCCTCATCCATGGATTCAACCGTGTTGTAAACCCAGTTCCCCTGCTGAATCATAGCTACTTTGCCGAGGGAGAAGTTTTCTTCCACCTGCTGGGAATAATCGAGACTCAATACAGGCTGGACGGAGTATTCTTTCTGAAGATCCGTAAAGCGTTTCATTTGATCACCCATTTGGAATTCAACCGTATCCGCTTCATAAGCTTCTGTCACACTGTGATTGAACTCATCCGCTAAGTATGCATTGGAAAGGTGGTTACCAAGTACCCACTTTTCTTTGGCAGCGAAGGCTATCGGCGCTTCAATTCCAAGCTCATCCTTTTGGGAATCCAGCGTTTCCAAAGCTTCTTCGAACGCATCAAACGTTGTGATTTCCTCAGCGTTGATGCCGGCCTCTTCAAATACTTCCTTGTTATAAAGCATGCCGTAGCCTTCCTGGTTGAATGGAAGTCCAAGTACCTGATCGTCACGGGATACGCCTGTCAACGTTCCATCCAAAGCGGCTCCAGCGGCTTCTGTATCCGACAGGTCGGCAAGGTACTGCTCGTATTCATCTACATCCGTCGGGCCTCCAACGTTGAAGATGTCAGGCTCTTCGCCGGAGGAGAAGGATGTTTTCAGGGAAGCTCCGTAATCATTTCCTCCCCCAACCGTTTTGACATTGATATTCACGTCAGGATTTTCTTCTTCATACATGGAAACTAATTCTTCAAATTGATCCTTAAACTCTACTTTGAATTGAAAGATATCTACAGTTGTCTGATCACCGGATGCACTATCAGAGGATCCTGAGTCCCCGCTGCTGTCAGAACCGAAGGAACAGCCTGCAAGAGCGACAGTTGAAGCAAGTACAGCGGTAGCAAAACCCGAATAAAGTTTGTTCTTTTTCATTACATCCACCCCTATTTTCTATTAATCACTGAATCCGCTTACATACCACATGAAAAAAATAGAATTTCCGGCCCGTCTGTGCAAAATCACGTGCATACGTTTGCACAAATGGTATTAAAAAAAGCTCACCGGCTTGTCCATTGAATGAAAAGAAGAGTGCTTCATATTCACGTGAATACGTTTGCATAAAATCCAATGACCACTTGAGTTGATTAAATCATAACATGCACCCGATTTAAAAACAACACTATTTTTCAAATAATTCCTGAAACGGACAGCGCTTTCAATAATCAGTCACCGATGCGGTTATGTGAAGCCTGTCCGCTACATAAACTAATGAAATGAGGTGAGCGATATGAAGAAAAAGAACAATTCCATCAACTGGGAAGCTTTCTCTGAAAATGTTGAAAAGGTTCTGGGAGAAGACTTCTGGAATGATATGCACCACGTCATTCCCAAACGTGGACCATCGTATGATTTATTTGAGACCAAGGATCAGGGGGTTGTCGTCGTTGAACTCCCCGGGTTCAGTAAAGACGATCCACTCCATCTTTCCCAGCAGGGTACACATCTCCTTCTTCAAGGTGAAATCACCCCTCATTATCCCGTTCCTTTAGAAGAGCTTCATCACAACGAACGAATGAAGGGCAAATTCAAGAGAGTCATCCCGATCCCGTTCCATTTTGCCTTCGAGGATGTGGTCACTTCCTATAAAGAGGGACTGTTGATCATCACCATTTTCAAGCGTGCGCATCGTAAGGAAATGAAGGTCATATTTGAGGATCAATAGTGCAGGAAGATTTCCTTTTCATCTGTCTGTTTTTTCTGGAGACGAACTTCAATTACACCTTCCCGGTACTGGGCGTATACGTTCCTTCTGCTCGTCGCCGCCGGCAGTTTAATGGTCATCCGGCCGGCCTCCAACCCTTCCACATATAAATATCCGCTGCCGACACTAAGCCTGACTGCATCTGGATCCACAGGATGACGGAGAGCAATCGTAACCACTACTTCATTCATTAACTCAACGACCTTCACCTCTTCCTGTCCTTTCTCCTGCTGCATCTGTAATTCATGGTGAAAAGGGGTGGAAGACAAAGCTTCCTTCATCGACTGCTGTAGAAAATCATTCATCTTATCCCCATTCATCCAGTTCGGTACAGGGCCGTTCCAGCTGCCTTGATCACCGCCGGCTGGATTGAACCATTTCATAAAGTCCATCATGCTTATCTTTCCCTTTCATACATTAGTCATAGGAGGTGATTTCATGTGCCGCATCCAATTTGATCAGCTGTCGATCCATCAGGTCTCCAAATCCTCAGGAGTTTTCCAGGGTACGAACTTCCAGTCCGGCTTCAAGGCACACGCCCGTGTGTTTGAAGGGAACGGAAAAGTCGTGGGCCACCGCAACTCCCTCCTCCACAATAAACATCTCATTATGAAACGTCCTTCTGCCGATGGGGACTAACCGTTATGTTTTTTTCACGAAAGCGGCGGCATTCCAATAAGAAAACGCAGAACCTGGAAAAGCAGATCGAAGAATTAAAAGCAGCCCTGCAGCAGGTAAAGGGGCGTCCGATCGAATACCATATCCATATTGATCATGTAACGATCAAAGAACCTTCCCTGGAACAGCTGACCTTTCAGCTTGATCAATTGGATATCGAGGAGCTGAGCGGTGCCTTGAACCTGGGGAATAACTTCGGTGTTCATGTGAAGCCGAAGGATTCTTCCGCTCCGAGGCTCAGGCAGACCAATGATGGTTTGAAATTCACCTTCCCTTCCAAGGAGGAGTAGGATGGCTTATTTATCACCGAATTTTTTCATCGGAAGTATCCGAATCGGAACGATTGAAAATGCTTCCTGCTTAAATATGGGGAATAATGTCCCGACTGGTTTTGAAGGGCATCAGAAACTCAATCAAGGATTCGGAACCATACACGGGGATGGAAATACACTGGAGGAACTAAGGTCCATCCTCAGTGACTCCGCGCTTCTGGATTTCATGTCCAGGGAACAAGACACAGAGCTGCCGGAATGGCTCCAAAAAATGATGGAAGAAAAAATGAGAGAGGCTCAGGAAGCTGAATAGTTCCCGGGCTTCTCTTTTTTTTCATGCTCTGAACTATAACTGGTGACAGGCATATCAATATGATCATTGTCGTACACCACATTGATGTTACAGGAAAGAATGTTGCCGTCTCCAATCACGCTGCCGAGCGCGGCATTCTGTTTTTCATGGCTGCTCCAGTTTGACTGGTTATTCGGTCCAACGAAGATGCCTGAGTTCTCCACAATCTGATTGACATAAATGGAGTCAAAGCGGATGTCGATACGCGTCTCCTCCTAGACTTGAACGTTTGGTTGAGGGTTATTGACCGTAGGGTTGTTGATTGGAGTATCTGTGAAGTCATTATCAAAAATCGTGTTCACATTGTTGGTAGCAATGAAGAAGCCTACTGGAAGACCTGCTGCATTGTTGTTCTTCCCCTGCCATGACCAGTCCGGCTGGTTATTCTGCCCCGTAGAGATCAGGCCATTTTCACTTAAGGAATTGACAGCAATCTGGTTAAAGACGACGGATACAGGCATTTCTATTCACCTCACCTTTTCTAAACTATCCTATTCCCCACATGGAGGAATGTGTCACTCAGCAAAGTCATTCCCCGCCATGTTATAACAATCAAAACATAAGGGTATAGAAACGTGAGCGTCCTGTTTTAAAACCACCTCTTCTTCCAACAGCTCCCGCTTGCAGCTCCAGCAGAGAGAACGAAATCCATTCAGCGATTTCAAGGTATGTTCAACGGTTTTCACCTGATTCACTCCTTTCTGTTGGTTGTAGTATAAGGAATTCTTCAACGGAAGACGAACAGCTCTTTCTTATAAATCAACGGGGACCGGCGATCGATATTACGGTTCCGTTTAATGATTTTTCATTTTTGGAAGGATTCTGCCGTCTGAAACGCTAATTTGTCTATGATAAAGAAAGGGGAATAAACCATGACCACAATACCATTTGCTGTCCAGCTTTACACCTTAAGGAATGAAACAGAAAGAGATTTTGAAGGAACGGTAAGAAAAGTAGCGGAATTAGGCTTCCACGGGGTCGAGTTCGCAGGGTTCGGCGGGCTTTCTCCGGAAAAAGTAAAAGCGCTCCTGGACGAGCTGGGTCTGAAAGCAGCCTCCAGTCACGTACCACTTGAGCAGCTGAAAGAAAACCTCAGCCAGGTGATTGAAGAGCACCAAATCATCGGTTGTCCTTATATTGTCTGTCCTTATATTGAGAATCGTGAGCCTGAGGATTACGAGGTTTTGATTGAGGATTTGAAAAGAATCAGTGCCATCTGCCGTGATCATGGCATAACGCTGTGCTACCATAATCACGACTTTGAATTGACTCCACTTCCGGACGGAACACTCCCATTGGAAAAAATACTTCAGGAAACCGGAGAAGCGGAAGTCCAGGCGGAATTTGATATTTACTGGATCCAGAAAGCCGGCGGGGATCCTGCAGCCTGGATCGACCGCTATCAGGGACGCACTCCTCTCATCCATCTGAAGGATATGACCCTCGATGAGGAGCAGTTTTTTGCAGAACTGGGAACCGGAGGCGTCGATTTGGATACCATTTTCACCCTCGGTGAAAAGAATGGTGTGAAATGGTGGGTGGTCGAACAGGATGAGAGCCGCCGGACACCCATGGAAAGCCTGGAAATCAGCATGTCCTACGTAAAAAATAAATTTCCGCATCTAGTAGAAAATTGAGTGATCTCAAGAAAAAACCTGACTGAATCGCATTTAGTCAGGTTTTCATTTATTCTGATGGATTCTCCATTTGTTAAACTCCAAAAACTCACGGAACTGCTCTTTGGATATCCCCGAATTCATGGCTTCCTGGACAAGTGTCATCCAGTCCTCATCCAAGGTTTCATCCATCGGTTCGGATTCACCGTGAAGGAGAAAATTAATGGTAACATCGAGCTCCTGGGAAATTTTTGTCAAAAATTGTATCGATGGATTCGTCTGGATGTTCCGCTCGATTGAGCTTAAATAAGACTTTGCGACCCCTGCTCTCTCCGCCAGTTCTGACAGCGACATATGTCGGTCTTTACGTATTTTCTGTATGCGTTCACCGATCATATTCTCACCTTCTTTCTATGTAATACGAGTATAGCATACTTCCTGTTTTCGTTCTATTTAAAGCACGTTTTTACTTCGAAACATGCCGAAAGTTGTAGGACGCCATGACTCGTTCTTTATTCTACCTATTATTATCGGCTTCGACAAAAATTTCTTTAACTTTTTTATTACTTGATCATATCAGGAATTGATGCCCGGGAAATCAGAAATACTAAGGGTAAATTCTAAAAAAGGTGATTGGCATGCATGATCTTGTAGAAGAGTTTGAAATAACCTTCAATCAAATCCATCAGCACCTGAAGGAACTGAACGGATTCCCTAAAAATGACAATTTCGTAGAGCTGCTGCAGCATTCTAAACTGAAGCACAGCGTCGTTCGTGTTCATTTTGACCAGCTGAAACAGTACGCCAAATTAAGAAACGCCATTGTCCATGAACGGATCAGCGGCGATTATTATATTGCCACCCCTCATGAAGATGTTGTCCATCATTTGAAGAGCATAAAAAAGACGTTGGAACAACCGCCTGAAGCCTTGACTTTCGCCACACGGCCGGTCCTTTTCTTCAAGACGGATACAAACCTGCTTCACATCATGGAAGCGTTCGGACAGCATGGGATCTCCCAATTTCCCATCTATGATGAAACCCGCTGCTTCTCCGGTCTGCTTACCAATGATGGCATTGTCCGCTTCCTGGCTCAGAGGGCAGACAATGGAGATATTTCTTTACTTCATGCTGAAGCCTCCGATGTCCTTGCGTGTGAAAAACACGCCAACGTGCAGTTTCTTTCCACAACAGCCTCTGTGTTTGATTTAGAGGAAAGGTTTGAAACCAGCCTGAATGAGAATAAGAAATTGAAAGCTGTCATTCTGACTGAAACAGGGCAGCCGGATGAGCTTCCTATGGGAATCGTTACGACATGGGATTTGATCAAAGTGGACAGAAGAGATCAGGATATTTCGTAATTCGAAGTTTTCAGCCTGTTAAAGATTGAATCCATGTATGCAGGAGTATATGATGGACTTAACTGACCATTTAAGAAAGAGGTGGCCGCCATTGCACGAAAGAAGACAAGAACCTTTCCGATATCCATTCCACTCACCTCTGCCCGGGTTTTATAACAAAAAGTTCAGCCCGCAGGTTTCCGGGCCGCTTGAAGTGAACGACATCAGCCTGAATGGTATGCGCTTTTCCTGCTCCCCCCAGCCTCATTTATCAATGAGAGATGAAGTGATTATCTCCTTTATGATGGACGGGGAAACCTTCACCTTTGAAGGCCGGGTGATCTGGTTGAAAACGAATGAAGAGAAAACAACGTGCGGTGTTCATGTCTTCGATTATCCAGGACGCTTAAAGAGTAAAATCCAAGAGCTTGGAGATTCTTTGTCCGAACATCAAAAAAATCATATAGAAATGAAGTCTCCTTAATACGGAGGCTTTTTTATGTTCTCTACATTGACAGGTGGTTTTACCCCCTGAATCACAAGATCGTCATCTAGTGAAAAAGGGTCTTCCTCAAGAGGAGGAAGACCTTTTCATTTATTCCTTCGCCGATCGCTTGCGGAAAAACCCTGTAATTTTTGCAGACAGATCGTCAAAATACGTATAGACAACCGGAATTAAGACTAACGTGAAGAAACTGGACACTGTAAGGCCGAAAATAATGGTGACCGCGAGCGGCTGCTGGGCTTCTGCACCACGGCCGATTCCAACAGCCAGAGGCACCATTCCAAGTACCGTTGTCAGCGTCGTCATCAAAATTGGACGAAGGCGGCTCGGGCCGGCTTCTAAAATCGCTTCATACCGGTCGTACGATTTTCTCCTCAGGATATTAATATAATCCACTAAAACAATGGCGTTGTTCACAACAATCCCGGCCAGCATGATTATACCGACAAAGGCCGGCAGACTGAATGGCAGTCCGGTAATGAACAACCCTCCGCTGATGCCAATGATGGTGGCAGGAAGGGAGAACATAATAATGAACGGAAACAGGAAGTTCTCAAATTGGACTGCCATGACCGCATATACGAGGAACACAGAGAATAGCAGCGCCAGGGATAAGTCACCGAAAGCTTCCTGCATGTCCTGCGCCTGACCACCAATCGTATAGGAGTATCCATCCGGGAAGTTCAAGGAATCCAGCTCGGATCGGACCTCTTCGGTAGCTGTCCCAAGATCAATATCCGAGATTTCAGCTTCCACGTTAACCTGGGGCTGCTGATTTTCCCTGAGCAGGGAGACCGGACCTTGAACCTGCTCCAACTCTGCTATCGTACCAAGTGGAATTAAAGCCCCGTTCGGCGTTTGTACAGACATCCCCTCTAAATCTGCAATCGTCTGCCGTTCTTCCTCCGGCAGAAGGAAGCGCACATCTTTTTCATCTGTTCCATCCCGATAGCGCGTGGCGATCTGTCCATTGAATCCAAGCTGGACCTGGCTGATCACCTGCTGCTCTGTCAGACCGTATTGAGATGCTTTCGCTTCGTTGACTGTAATGTTCATCTGCGGCCGTCCTTCATCAGTCGAAGAGGCAGCGTTCTGGACACCGTCCACCTCATTCATTAAGTAAGCAACCTGACCGCCAAGTTCATCAAGCACTTCATACTCAGGCCCGTTCAGCTGCACTTGAAGCGGGGCGCCTGTTCCAAGTCCTGCATCCAGTTCACTCACTTCAATTTCAGCTCCAGGTATATCAGATACCGCTTCGGACATTTCCTTCATCACCGTCTGGGTCGTTTTCTCCCGCTGATCAGGTTCAACCAGTTGAATGGTGTAGGAAGCAAAGTCAGAGGAGCTCGCACCGAATCCGCCCATATTACCTCCGCCGATAGACAGGTAACGGACATCCACGAGCTCTTCAAAAGTATCCAGCTGCTCGTCGACCTGTGCCGTCACAGCCTCCGTTTCGTCGAGGGACGTACCAGGCGGCATATTGACCCTGACTTCTATCTGTCCCTGGTCAGAGGGTGGAATAAACTCCGTTCCAATCAGAGGCACTAAAGCAGCGCTTCCGACGATCAAGGCTGTTGTGACCGCTATCGTCGTTTTCCGGAATTTCAGCACCCAGCGAAGCATCGACCGGTATCCATCATTGACTTTATCGAGGAATCGATCGAACCAATACCGGCGCCCGTTTTCCTTCAGGGATTTGGTTAACAGCTTCGAGGACAGCATGGGTATTAAGGTGACCGAAACGGCCAGCGATGCAATCAAAGCAAACATAATCGTCAGCGCAAGCGGAGTAAAGAGCTCTGATGCAATACCTTCTACGAATATAATTGGTAGAAAGACAACGAGCGTTGTCGTTGCTGAAGCAACAACGGCCGGCGCAAGCTCTGAAGCTCCCTGCCTGGCTGACTCCACCATTGAAAAGCCCCGCTGACGATAGCTGACGATATTCTCCAGAATGACAATGGAACTATCCACCATCATCCCGATTCCAAGAGCCAGACCTCCCATCGTCAGCACGTTTAACGTCTCTCCTGTGAAGTACATCAATGTAAAGGTGGAAATGATTGCAATCGGAATGGAAAGGCCGATGACAAGGGTCGCCCGGATGCTTTTCAAGAATAACAGCAGGACGAGCACAGAAAAGATTCCACCAAGAATAATATTCAATACGACACTGTTGATGGAAATTTTAATAAACTCAGATGTATCCAGAACGATATTCGTCCCGACTTTTTCCGGCAGATCGCCCTGCACCTCATCAAGCGCTTCCCTGACATTGTCCGCCGTTTCCACTGTATTGGCTTCTGATTTTTTCAATATGGAAAGAACGACGGACGATTCACCGTTCACTTTACTCACTGTATCAGAGTTCGTCAGTGTTTCACTGACGTCTGCAATTTGGTCGAGAGTGACCTGGGCGCCTGTCTGCGATTGAATTCTCGTATTCTTTACGTCTTCAATCGAGCCAAATTCGCCGTCCACCCTGATCTGCAGGTCCTTCTGCCCTTTTTCGATCGTTCCGGCAGAAGCGGATTGATTGGAAGCATTAAGTGCCTGAATCACGGTTTGTGAATCGAGACCATACTGAGCCATCTGCGCCCGGTCGACAAGTACCTGAATTTCGCTGGTCTGTCCACCCTCGATATTGACAGACGCTACACCTTCCTGCCTTTCCAGAAACGGAACGATCCGATTCTCCGCTGCCTGCTGCAGTTCATCCGGCGTATCTCCTGAAAGGCCGACGGTCATAATCGGAAGCTGCTGCGGATCAAAACGGAGCACACTTGGATCGGACGCTCCCTCAGGAAGAATACCGGTGATTTGATCAACATTCTCTCTTACTTGTAAAAGTGTGCTGTCTAAGTTAACACCCGTATTAAATTGAAGAAGAACCAGAGACGCTCCTGCCTGTGATTGGGACTGGAGCACCTCCAGCCCTTCGATACTGCTGACCGACGATTCCACCGGCCGGCTGACCAGCTTCTCCACCTCCTGCGGGGCAGCCCCTTCATATGAGGTCGATACCACCGCAATGGGAAGCTCTATTTCAGGGTATAAGTCGATGGTTAAACTTCTCAGGGAAACGAATCCTAGTCCTAAGATGGCGGCCACGATCATAATGACACCCACAGGTCTTTTGACGGAAAGATTAACGAGCTTCATCAGATTCCTCCTTCATGATGGTGACCTTGTCCCCATCCGAAAGGGTCAGCTGTCCTGAGGTGATAATGTCATCCTCCGCCGTTATTCCGCCGGAAACGGCGGAGAAGTCACTCTGTGATTCAATCACTTCCACATCTACTCGTACGGCTTTCTCTTCTTCCACCTTATAAACGAACGTCTCATCATTTTGTTCCACCAGACCGTCTGTAGGAATGATCAGAGCATCTTCCACAACATTCTCTGGAAGCAGGAAGGAAGCCATCATCCCCGGCTTGATGTCCTCCTCGGCATTGTCGACCGTGGCTTCAACCGGATAAAGCCCGGTGTCATCAGGAACAGATGAGATATAATCGATTACAGACGCTGCTTCCTTTTCCAAGGCGGGAAGATCTACTTGGAGCTCCTGCCCCTTTTCAAAAAGATCCAGTTGTTCAGGCGTGACGGAAGCGGAAATGGTCATCGGGTTCAAACTGACGACCGTTGCAAAGGGCTGCTGGTTTGTCACCATGTCCCCTTCCTCGGCACTCAGGCTCGCCACTTCTCCTGTCACAGGGGCGGTGATCGCCTCATTGGCTGCCTGTTCCTCGGCCTGATTCAACTGCACATTCGCCTGCTCTACTTGAAGTTCCGCCTGCTCAACCGCCACCTGGGCCTGTTCGAGCTGCTGCTGAGCCTGGTCCACCTGGGCCTCCGCCTGGGAAACGGCTGAGGAAGACTGGGACTTCTGTCCTTGAAGCTGCTGATACTGGGCATGAGCTTGATCAGCTCTATTCTGTGCCTGAGTATAGAGGGCTTCAGGAATGGTCCCTTCATCTACGAGTTTCTTCGTTTCATCGGCAATCTGCTGCGCCTGCTCATACTGCTGCTTGGCAGCTTCGGCCGCTTGAGCGGACTGACTGGCCTCAGACTGAGATGCCTGCTTGGCCAGTTCTACCTGGTCTTCAGCGTTTTCAACGCCCAGCTGAGCCTGTTCTTTGGAGATTCTGGCGTTATCCAGCTGTTTTTCTGCCTGGCGGACGGCAATCTCCTGGAGCTCCACCTGATCTCCCACGTTCCCTCCAGGTCGAACTACTGCAATCGTTTCCCCTTTTTCCACCCGGTCTCCTTTAGAAATGTTTAAGGTGGCCACTTCTCCTGGTGTCTCAGGCATCACCGGGGACGAATCTGGTGAGGCGGCGCGCCCTGCAATTTTGCGTTCAATCACAAAATCTTCATTTTCAACACGATCGACCTTCACCGGAGTCACCCGTTCTTCTGTCTCTTCCGAACTTTCCTCCTGCATACAAGCGGTTACAAAGAAAAGCAGTATAAATAGTAACAACAACCGTTTCATTAAAGACTTCCCTTCCATAGTAAGACTCCGCAGTCCCATCATTTTCCTATCTATATTTTCCCTAATACCTTCGACAAACATACGACAAAATCCCATCGATTTTACGGGAGTGACCGAATAGTCACAATTATGAATTATATTACTAAAGTGTGAAATGTATTGCAACTTGTAGTGTTTTAGCGAAAATGACAATATTGTGAAGGCCACCAACATGATTAGAAGCGGACTTTTCCTTATCCATAAGCGCTTCGGCTGGTCACGTTCTGCTTATCTATGGATGCCTGCCGCGGGCACCACCGAAGGACTCTCGTAACACCTTTCCCTGGAGAACAAGCAGAAAGCTTTTTGTTTCTCGACACGAATTTCCCTCTCCTAGAAAAGCTGACCACTCAGCCATCGGTCATTCCGGAGGGCCAGGGTACAGCCCCCTTATAAGAAAATCCAGCACAACTTCTCCATCCCTTGAAGAAACCATCAAAAAAAGCTGCCGAGAGTGTTCCTCTCGACAGCCGGACTACTTCCTTTTCAGGAGGCTTTTTTCATTGAAGGAGGTTGCCGAGCTGGGCAACCATAAGATCCAATTTTTTAATCTTAGGCAGATCATATTCCGGGAAACGTTCATCAAAATGGTTGAACATCGGTTCAAGCGCTTCATCCTGGGTCAGCTCTTCATACGTCTTGAATGTATGCTGATACTGTCCGATATAGCGTTTCATTTTCTTTTCAAACCCGGACAGGTGATAGGTAGA
Source organism: Halobacillus litoralis (assembly GCF_009856355.1). Lineage (GTDB taxonomy): Bacteria > Bacillota > Bacilli > Bacillales > Halobacillaceae > Halobacillus > Halobacillus litoralis_B. Next base: position 399,090 of record NZ_WMEW01000001.1, read on the forward strand.
GGAGAAATCAAAGGCTTTCACAATATCACTGTCATAGGAAGGAAAGCTCGGATTGATGGTGTGAAGCATGGAAGCCGCCAGAGGAAACTGCATCGTAGGGTTTCCCTTATGATTCTTCACTTCATATAAATCCCTGGTGATCTGGACGATATTCGGACGTTCATATCCCCTTTGTTCTTCCATCAGTTTAAAATAGCAGGTCTCGAATTCCTTTGTTAAGCTTGGATTATCGAGCCGGAAGAAATGGCGGAATATGAATTGATACAACGTGTCGTCCGGTACGTAAGTATCTTGGAAGACGGAATGAAGGTATACGTAGACATCCAGTTTTTCGAGCGGGATGTGGTTCACTACTTTTTCATAGTCTTCCAGAAGCAGGTCTTTTAAATCGTTCGCCGTTCTATACTTCATCATTAATCACCTCAATTCGCTTATTCCACACAACATAAACGTGGAAACACGTATTTGTAAAGTCTGTATGAACGTTTATACCTCCATTTTACATAACACGCATGCTTTTTCCAAAGGTTTTCAATGATTGATAGATGGTTCCTCATGTTTTCTCTTCATTTTAAACAGGAGACGCCGATGGTATTACGAAAGGAGGGATATTATGGATGCTGCCGCTTTATCAATGGCCCTTGGACAGACCCAGCTCAAACAGCAGACGAACCTGGCCTTGATGGATAAAGTGAAGGATGAAGCCGAGGCGAAAGGAAATCAGATGGTGGAGATGCTGAACCAGTCCGTCTCCCATCCGGATCTTGGTAACCACGTGGATCTAAGAGGGTAAAGAAAACATAGCGGGGGTGCTTTTCGTGACCTTACCCAATGATCATCTGTGCCTTTCTGCCGGTTCTTCTTTTACGATGCCACACGTATCATGGAGCTTAATTGAAACCTAAAAAGCAGGGAGAGCACTCTCCCTGCTTTTCGTTACTCGTTATTTTCTTCATCTTCCGGAGCATTTTCATCGGTCATATCTTCCTGCTCCTTCTCTTCCTCTTTCATTTCTTCATCCATATTTTCCTCTTCGTCCATGTTCTCTTCTTCTTCCATATTTTCTTCTTCTTCCTGCATGTTTTCTTCTGTGTCGTTTTCCTCTTCCGCAGGCTCTTCTTCAGAAGCGCACGCCCCGAGTAAAGTGATGGCAAATAGAGCTGTCATAAGTTTAAGTAATAAGGATTTCATTTTCATTCCTCCTTTTCTCATCTTGAGTGTTAGTATATCCAGCGGATCAAAATCCATCCCTCTGTTTTCCCACAAAAAAAGACCCGTATGCAGACGGGTCCTTCAGCCGTTATTTCAAAGCGAACATAATCTCCGCTTCACACGCAAGCTCACCATCGACGGTGGCTTTGGCCTTTCCTTTACCTACCGGGCCTTTCAGGCGTACAATTTCCACTTCAAGCTTCAAACGGTCGCCGGGTTTAACCTGACGTTTGAACCGGCACTTATCAATACCTGTGAAAAAGGCCAGTTTCCCCTGGTTTTCTTCTTTCTTCAACATGGCCACTGCGCCCATCTGAGCCATGGCCTCCGTGATTAAAACACCAGGCATGACCGGGTAATCCGGAAAGTGCCCTTGAAAGAAGGGTTCGTTCATCGTGACGTTTTTATAGCCTACAGCCCGCTCCCCTTCCACAAGTTCTTCGACCTGATCGATCAGAAGAAAGGGATAGCGGTGGGGAATGATTTCCTTGATTTGATTAATGTCCAACATGTAAAAAGCTCCTTTCCTGCGTTCTTTTCTAATTATAAGGGCAGGAGCTCTCTGGAACAAAATTTTTTCACAAATTGTTGATTCTGTTGCAGCAGATCATTATGAACTTCTGGTCAATTCGCCGGTACGTTTTTCCGTTTTCAATGACTGCGCCGTTTCTCCTGACCAGCCGGTCTGATGGATTTCCTCCACCGGACTTGCCGGACTCAGCCAGAAGGTGTACCATGATCCTTCCTTAACAATCGGGCTCAAGTCAAACAGGTCAAATTTACAGTTCTGTGATACTTCCTGCAGTTCTTTTTTCGTAGGAAGGGCAAACAGATTGGAGTGAGCCACAAAAAAGCTGTTGAACGCGGAAGAAAAAGCTTCTCCATGCTCCGTTTCGTTGATAGGCGTAATCACCGATATGAGCCCCTCCGGACGTACATAGGAGTAGAGGTGATCCAATAATGGCGCCCGATCATCCGGATGGATATAATGAAATATATTGTGCAGAAGGATCACATCCACGTTTTCATCTTCCGGGGCCCAGCTATTGATATCCCCGACTTGAAAACGGACATTCGTATAATCTCCGGACATTTCCCTGGCTTTATCAATGACTTTCTGGTTAATATCCACACCGATCATCTGTACGTCCGGAAACTCTGCAGCCAGCTTCCTCAAATAGCCGCCATGGCCACAGCCTAAGTCTACAATGGAACGCACTTGTTTTTCGCGGATCATTTTCTTGATTTTCTTAATTGCAAAATGTTCAAGAAGCGCAGAAGTCTCAGCCACTACACCCCCATGACGTTCATGATCGAATTCCGCCCGCTCCTGGGATGTAATGATATCCGGGTATCTGAGCATCGTCGGAATGTGCAGCTCCATCATTTCTTTCAGCAGGGCTTTAACACCTGGAGAAGCATCCTCTCCCATAAGAGCGGCACACCGCCGCTTCGAGGTTCTGAATCGGTTGTTCGGACGCTTTTTCAAGTGTTTGACAGCCACTCCCACTTTCACCCATGATGCAAGGAGGTCATGAGGGTAGCCGGTTTTCTCACTGATGGCTTCCACGGTCCTTGCTGTTCTGAACTCATCGAATAATCCAAGCTCCGCTCCAACATATGCGTGCCAGCTCGGTAAAAAGGATTCATTTTTCTTCATCCATTTTCTTGCCTGCATGGCTGTGACCCACTCGTTCATTGTCATCTTCCTTTCTTTGATCTTTTCCAAGGATAATCCTCTGCTTCAGAAAACAAGAAACGATGCTGTTCCTTATCCGACACTTTCTTCTTTCTTACAGGCAGGACACTTCCCTGGATGCCTCTGTCAATGAAAGTAAAATTCCATTTCCCAAGTCCTGATATGTTCAGCATCTGCTTAACATGAAGGTAATCATCATCATAAATCCGCTGCACGGCTTTCATTCTGAATCGTCTCCACCACTCGTTTCTAAACGAATAAACGAGAGCGGACATATGGCTTAGATTCAGCAGAAACTCCACCCTCGGCCTCCGAACCTCTTCATAATAATGCAGATGATCCGCGTAGGATCTGCCTTCCTCCCAGCACCACGCCAGGAGTTCGCCGAGCACATCGGCGTCCTGAATGGCCAGGTTCATCCCTTCCCCGGCCATCGGGTGAACGGTATGAGCCGCATCCCCCATGATTGCGAGGTTGCCTGAGTAGTACTTGTCGACGTGATACGTAAAGGGGATCATCAATTGAACCGTCTTCCAGTCTTTGATCGCCCTGACACCCTCGGCAAGCTCCGGCTCAAGCTCGCTGTAAGCTTGATACAAATGCTCAAGCCCCTGTTCTTTTATTTTTTTGTAGTCTCCAGCCTTGATCAGGAATACTGTCCTGACTTCACGGTCAGGAAGCGGAAACAAGCCGAGAAAACAGCTGGAGGTCGTAATGATTTTTCCTTTTGTAAAGCTCTCCGGGCGGGGGATGGTTACCGTAAGGAAGTGGTGGTTGTAATCCTTGCGGTTCACTTCCACGTTCATCGCATCCCGTGTAGGAGAGCTCCTGCCTTCAGCTCCTATGTACACGCCGGCTTGGATGTAAAGGGTTTCCCTCTTTTGTTTGACTTTAGCCCTCCCGTTCTCAAATCCGATGAAGCGGGCCCCTGGAAGGTAATGAAAATACTCTTCATATTCCTTTCCCTTATTGCGGAGAATCTCCTTCGTCTTTTCGTGGGGGACCATCAAGGAATGGTCATACGACGCCGCCACACGGCTGTAGCTTAGTTCAGTAAGATTGATTTCCTCAGGCGGCTGTCCCTTCCGTCGATGCACTTCCTGAAATCGAAGTTCATCCAGCGCATGGCCGTTCGCCTCTATTTCATCAAGCACTCCGAGTCGTTCCAGTATAGCCAGTGTTTTTGGCTGCAGAAGCTCCCCTTTGTAGGCAGGGGACTCTTTCTTTAATTGTTCTGCGATAATGACGTGCACACCCCTTGATGCGAGTTTGGCAGCAAGAGCAAGTCCACCGACACCGCCGCCTGCGATAAACACTTCTGCTTTCACCTGTCACCCTCCCCGCTATGATTCATGTCCGTATGGTTTTCTTTCCCTAATTCAAAACTTGAAAACCTTTCAAAACATAGAGATATTCCAGAAGATGGTATACACTCTTGATGATTCGAGGGTTGTTCAAAGAGCTGGTCCAGCTCTGAATGAGGGGGGAAACCGACAACTTGAACGTAAAAAAAGAACGAGCTTCAAGGCTCGTTCTTTTTTATTGAAAGAAAGCATAGACATGATCGTACAGGCTTTCTTTTATTCTGTTTTCGTTACGATATCCAGGATGTGCTTCCATGTATCCAGCTTGAGAGCATCTGTGGGATCTCCATCACCAAGAACGCCGTAACCGACCATTAATCCGATGATCAAAGCGGCCGCACTGAACAGCACAACAAGAATGATACGCAGCCAGATCGGCAGGATACGCCGGCGGGCCGTTTTATCTTTCTTATCCGCCTGAGATCCTGCTTTCTTCCCCGTATCTGCAGGCTTGTTTTCCTTCTCTTGTTTATTATTCAGTTTTTTACCTTTTGATTTTGGATCTGTCGCCATGGTCGTTCTACTCCTTACGTTTATGATCTCAGCTGGTTAACCAGTCCCATCATCTGGTCTCCTGTTGAAATGGACTGAGCATTCAATTGATAGGCTCTCTGAGCTGTCATCATTTCCGTCATTTGTGCACCGATGTCCACGTTCGACTGCTCGAGTGCTCCTCCTTGAAGCTTGATGTCTGCGGCTCCAAGTTCCTCAATCAGGACGGCTCCGTCATTTCCTTCCGGGTTCCGGAAACGGGTTCCTCCCTGCGGTTCCAGCAGGTGAGGACGGGCAGCTTCAACAACCTGAAGGCGGCCTTCTACTTCCTGACCCCCATTCCGCTGGACAAGCAGGGATCCATCTTCAGCGATGGAAATGCCATCGAAGGTATCCTCGAGAATGATCGGATCTCCACCTTCTCCAATGACGGCGTGCCCCTCAGCGTTTGTAAGCATCACCTGTCCATTACCAAGAGGATTCAAGTAAAAGTGTCCGGCTCTTGTGTACTGGGTTTCCGAGCCGCCATTCAAATCAGAGACGTTAAGGGCAAACAGCTGATTTTCCTCCAATAGTGCGGCATCCAGAGCCCTGTTTGTTTCCTTCAGGCTTCCCCGGCTGACATCCACACGCGTACTTCCCAGTTTAGCGCCTGTGCCCACTCGTATACCGTCAGGAGTCAAACGCCCCGCTTCGGCCTGTTTATTGGACTGATTATTCAGCTGCTGGACGAGCAGGGAGGAAAAATCAGCTCCTGTACTCTTGTATCCTGTCGTCTGACTGTTGGCCATATTGTTCCCAATCCTATCAAGTTTCTGCTGCAGCTGCCCCATTGTTGCAGCCGATTGAATCATGGACCGATTAATCATATGAATTCTCTCCCTCAGCGGATACGGCCGATTTCAGATACGGCTTGCTGCATACTTTGGTCATAAGCTTTCAGGACACGCTGGTTCATTTCAAATGAACGGTAGGTGTTCATCATATCTGTCATGGTCCGATTCAAATCCACATTGGACCTTTCAATGAAATGCTGGTGAACAGAAAAATCGACACCTTCGTTTTCCAGAGCGTTCTCTATAGGTCCGGCATTTTCTCCGGGAACATAAAGGTCACTGCCTTGCGGAACGAGAGCATTGGCATCAGGTATATAAGCGACGGCCAGCTGGCTGCCGGCATCAGCTGTGGTGAGCATACCTGTTCTGGATACTTGAAAAGCCTGTCCATCCGTATTGATCGGATTTCCGGTGTCATCAAGGATCCTGTACCCTGTATTCGTGGTCAGAAATCCTTCATCATCCACTGTAAAACTTCCATTCCGCGTGTATCGGGTTTCCCCATTTCCGTTTTCCACTTGAAAAAGGACAGCTCCATCTGCATCAGGCAGCTCATCTGAGACAAGAGCCATATCTGTGGAGACTCCCGTTTCTTTTAAAGCGCCCTGCGAAAAGTCAGGCGTGGTCTCCTGAAGATATACACCCATGTGAAGGGACCCGACTCTGCTTTGATCCGGAACTACAGGAGCCGTTGATCCCGGCAGTGTTTTCGAGCCCATCTGCTGTAAAAGCAGCTCTGGAAAAGCCCGTAAACTGCCCTGAGTCTGTTTATACCCCGGTGTTTCTACGTTCGATATGTTGTTCGATAACATTTCCTGCATCCGCTGGCTGGCCATCATTCCTGATGCGGCCGTATAAAAACCTCTCAGCAACGTCCGTCCACTCCTCCCGGATATCTCAGCCTTTTATAACTTTGTAGAGATACGCTTGTCTATGTTTTCAAGCATAATTCCTGTTCCTGTAGCCACACAGTCCATCGGGGACTCCGCTACAAGAACAGGAACCTTCAATTCTTCTGCAAGCAGCTGATCAATACCGTGAAGAAGGGCTCCGCCACCAGTCATGATGATGCCGCGGTCGATAATGTCTGCAGATAATTCAGGTGGTGTGCGTTCAAGCACCTGCTTGGCAGCCTGCACGATCATCTGGACAGATTCACGAAGTGATTTTTCAATTTCCGTTGAATTCACTGTAATGGTTCTTGGAAGTCCGGAAACCATATCACGTCCGCGGATTTCGATCTCTTCACTTCTGGATCCCGGGAAGACGGTCGCTACACTGATCTTGATATCTTCAGCCGTCCGTTCACCGATCAGCAGTTTGTATTCTTTCTTAATATACTGAAGGATTTCATGGTCGAATTTGTCTCCGGCCATCTTAATAGAAGAAGCTGTTACGATATCACCCATGGATAGAACAGCAACATCCGTTGTTCCGCCACCGATATCGACGACCATATTTCCGCTTGGCTGGAAGATATCCATGCCGGCACCAATAGCCGCCACTTTAGGTTCTTCTTCCAAATATACTTTCTTCCCGCCGGATTTCTCAGCCGCTTCCTTGATCGCCTTCTGCTCCACCTTCGTAATGTTCGTCGGGCAGCAGATCAGCATTCTCGGCTTAGACAAGAATCCCTTTACGTTCGTCTTTTGTATAAAATGTTTCAGCATCGCTTCTGTCACATCAAAATCAGCAATGACGCCATCTTTAAGAGGACGAATGGCTTCAATGTTGCCAGGTGTCCGTCCGACCATCCGTCTTGCTTCTTCACCGACTTCCAATACCTTGCCTGTATTCCGATCCATCGCAACGACCGATGGCTCATTCAAAACGATACCTTTACCTTTTACGTGGATAAGTACATTGGCTGTACCCAGGTCTATACCTATATCTCTCGCAAACATGTCCTGTAGATCCTCCCTATTGTAAAAACATCATCACCTCACCACAAAACACATAACGGATGGCCGTTATCCGTTATGCTGTCAGGCAATGCCATACAAATACTTGATAACTTATGTTTTCCCTATTTGAGTCAGTATATTTTGTTAAATTGATCACACATCTAATTCTATATTCTATCACAAAATTACGACATTCGTCTCATAGGAGTTGAAAAAAGTTACCAAGCCTCGAGGGATTTTGACAATGGGAGGGACTGTTCACAATTGAGGCTGCACAGGCTGTTCTTCGATCAGCTGCGTCTTATATTTACGCCTTGTCGCTTCACCACCACGGAGATGTCTGATTTCCTTATGATGGTCGAGGATTTTTTTCACTTCTTTAGCCAGCTCTGGATTGACTTCCGGGAGCCGCTCCGTTAAATCTTTATGAACCGTACTTTTTGAAACGCCGAATTCCTTGGCGATCACTCTTACTGTTTTTTTCGTTTCGATAATGTGCTCTCCGATCCTGATGGTCCTCTCTTTGATGTAATCATGCACTCCACTCGCCTCCTGTGATTGACTATCCAAGGAGATGGGGCGTTTAGGAAAGCGTACGTTATAACATGAGGGGGCACTTGCTTCTGGATGTCTGTTCATGCTGTTTCACCCTGGATGTTACCGAGTGCTCGGTTAACTCATTGTATTAATGAAACCGCCCGGATATGCCTCTGGATGCGCATGAGATTCGGATTTCTTACATTTATGCCCGAAAAAATAAAAAAATAAGACTGGCGGGAACATTCCCGTCAGCCTTATCCTTTACGCTTGTGTTGTAGAGATGGAAGAAGCGCTTTCTTCATCAGGCGTTTGTTCGCCGCCTTCTGTTTCTGCAGGGTCTTCCTCATTATTCAATTGTTCATCCGATGGTTCCTCGTTTTCTTCTTCAGGAGTATCGGAAGGACTGCCTTCTTCTGTCTGCTCAGCTTCAGCGGGTTCTTTATCTGCACTTTCCACAATCTGGCTGACCGGCTGCCCGAAGAATGCCTCCGGGTTCACTGGCTGGCCGTCATTGCGGACTTCAAAATGCACATGCACACCGCTTGCCTGCCCAAAGGAATTACGTCCTGCTGATCCAATGACATCTCCTTGAGCGATATCAGATCCGGCCAGTACATCGACACTTTCTAAACTAGCATACACGGTAGAGAGATTCTCGTCGTGCTGAACTTCAATAACATTGCCGTACAGCGGATCTTCTTTCACTTCTGTCACTGTTCCTGATAGAGCGGCCGTTACTTCAAAGGCTTCTCCATCTTCTCTTGTAATATCTACGCCTTCACTTTGGTAGTATTTATTGTTGTATAGGACCAGTGCACTTTCTTGATCTTGCTCAGAAGCTTCGTAGTCGTAGAATTTTGTGACGATGGATGCCGTCTTTTCATCAGCAACAGGCATCTGCAGGTTTTCCTGGTGATCCATTACTGGTACGGACTCTCCATCTTCATTGACAAGGAATTCATCCTGACTCTGTGATTTTTGTTCGTCAGCTATCTGTTTTTCTACATCATTGGCACTCTGTTGATACCAGAATACGCCTACAAGGACTAAAGCAGCTACGGACAAATACAAAGCTGGATACAACCACTTCTTGCGCATCAAGCGTTTGAACTTTAATTTAGTTACGCTTTTTTTACCTTCATCTTTCATGTTCATCACCTCAAAAACCATTCTGAACAGATCTTGTCCAATCTATACATCGGTGATGAAAAATTTTACAGATGAAGGCAAAACCACCATGGTGATGATTTACTGTATAGGACGGTCCATGAATATCTGATTTCGAGAATTGGATGTATATGAGGGGCGCTTGGGGAGGAGTCGCTTTCCGCGGGCGTTCGGTGAGCTTCCTCGGACGTTCCGTCCTGTGGGATCTCACCTTGAACGCTGCTCCCACAGGAGTCTCCTCCTCCCCCTACGCCCCTTGCCATATAAAGTTTCTCGAAATCACTTCGAAACCCACTTCTATCATCATTACAAAATGAATAAGAGCCCTATACTTCATTTTTCTTCAACCAGGAGGTAAAAGGAGATAATTCCTTAGTTTAAAAAGAAAAAAAGCCGGGGAACCGGCTTTTTCTTCGTGCTTATTCGGCTGCTGAGCTGAGGAGGGCGGTCTGGGTGCTCAGCGGGCTGATTTCAGTGTCCTGATAATAATGGTGGATGATATCTTTGTAATTCTTCCCGGTCTTTGCCATGCCGTTGGCTCCATACTGGCTCATGCCTACGCCGTGTCCGTAGCCTTTAGTCGTGAATATCACATGATCGCCTTTCTGTTCAATGGTGAAATCACTGGAGGACAATCCGAACTTTTCACGAATTTCCCGTCCAGAAAACGTCTGGGTTCCGAAGTGAACTTCATCGACCCGGTTGCCTTCTGTTTTCGTCATCGTGGATGTCTGGATATCTCCATCCAGCGAAAGACCAAGCGTCTGCTCTAATTCCGCTGTGGAAATGATTTTTTGATCTGCGAATTTAGGGGAATCCTCATCCCAGGGGCTTTCCACACTCTTCAAATAAGGGATGTCATGCTCCCAGTAGTCCCCGGCGTTTTCCGTGTAACCATTGCTGGTAGAAAAAAAAGAAGCCGTAATGGGTTTGTGATCATAGGTGATGATTTCCCCCTGAGTCGCTTTTACCGCCTGCTCGATCTTTTCCATATTGCTGTTAAACGCTTCTTTCCACTGACCTCTGAGCTCCTCTTCATTTTTGTACACCTGATGGGTCACGGTATCTGTAACATCGGCTTCTTCCGATATCTTCCCACCCTCAATCATATGACGGGTGATGTACGTCCGGGCAGCCAGTGCCTGGGCCTTCAAGGCTTCCAATTCGAAGTTGACCGGCATTTCGGAAGCAACCACTCTGGATACGTACGTCTCCAACGGGACTTCTTCCACCTGTTCGGACTGCGACCGCAGAACCCTCACAAGAAATGGGGAATCCTCTTCCTCCTCCTTATCCTTCGGTGCTGTTTCTTCCACTTCCGTTGTATCGGCAGGACTCGTGAAAGGGATAACGATTAAAGTCGGTAGTACAAGTATGGTGATCATCAAGCCGAGAACAACCATAAGACCCGTTCGATTGCTTTTTTTCATCCGCACCCTCCTGGCTACACATAATAAAATCCTCTACTAAAAATGTATCCAGAAAAGAAAGATGATAGAACAAAAAATGCCCGCCTATTTCAAATATATTGAAACAGGCAGGCTGTAAAAATGTATATTATAAGGTCGATACAGATTCACTTGGTTCGTGCTCTTCGCTGTATACATCATCTTCTTTCACGCGTTCAATATCAGCGCCGAGTTGAGCTAATTTTTCTGCAAAGTTTACATATCCACGGTCCAGATGCTTAAGCTCTGTGACTCTTGTGTAACCTTCAGAAACAAGACCTGCAAGAATCAAGGCTGCACCTGCACGCAGGTCTGTCGCAGCTACTTCTGCGCCCTGCAGAGAGGATGGCCCTTCAATGATTACACTGCGGCCCTCAATTTTGATACTTGCGTTCATGCGGCGGAATTCCTCCACGTGCATAAAGCGGTTCTCAAATACAGTTTCTGTAATGACACTTGTGCCGGTAGCATTCAGCATTAAAGCCATCATTTGAGACTGCATATCTGTCGGGAATCCAGGGTGCGGCATCGTTTTGATATCTGTTGCTTTCAAGATATCAGGGCCGATCACACGCAGACCTTCATCCTCTTCTTCAATGATGACACCCATCTCCTCCATCTTGGCGACAAGAGATCTCAGGTGTTCATGCATGGCACCTTGTACAAGAACGTTTCCGCCGGTAATCGCTGCAGCTACCATGAAGGTTCCTGCTTCAATCCGGTCCGGAATAATGGTGTGCTCGGCTCCGTAAAGCTTTTCCACACCTTCGATACGAATCGTTTCCGTACCTGCGCCTACGATGTGGGCGCCCATTTTGTTCAAGTAGTTGGCAAGGTCGACAATCTCAGGTTCCTTCGCACAGTTTTCCAGAGTGGTCGTTCCTTCGGCAAGAGCAGCCGCCATCATGACGTTTTCTGTAGCCCCTACACTTGGAACATCGAAATAGATTTTTGCACCTTTGAGACGGCCTTTTACTTCCGCTTCGACGTATCCGTTTCCTACGGTTACATCAGCTCCCATGGCTTCAAAGCCTTTCAGGTGCTGGTCGATAGGACGTGATCCGATAGCACAGCCGCCAGGCATGGCTACCTTAGCATGGCCATAGCGGGCCAAAAGTGGTCCCAGTACAAGAACAGAAGCACGCATCTTCCTAACATACTCGATCGGAGCTTCTGTCAACAACTCACCAGAGGCGTCTACTGTAACAGAGTTCCCCACCATATTGACGTCTGCATTCATATGTCGAATCACTTCGTTGATCGTATATACATCAGCTAGAGTTGGTACTTCGTGTAGTACGCTTTTTCCTTCACTTGCAATAATACTTGCTGCGATGACAGGCAGTACGGCATTCTTAGCACCTTCAGCTTTAACGGTACCATTCAGCTGCCTCCCACCACGGACGATGATTTTTTCCAAGGTTCATTCTCCTCCGCGTCCATATTCACTATTATTAATATTCAGCAGTAATAATGGGTGTGCCAATAGTGATGTTTGTCTCCCCGCCCAAAGTTCTTGTGGCGAATTGAACATTCATTGATTGTTTACCTGAGGGTATTGACTGATCCCATTTCTCTGTCCGGCCGGATCTGCTCGTCCAGCCATTCTCGTCGATTTCATCTATTGTTGCTACGTCGAAAGTTTCTTTGAATTTTTCATACACTAAAACATCGTCTATAATACCATTGCTTACAGCCTTAAGACAAGAGAAAATTGTAGCAGTTTTAGAGAAATATCGACTTTTTACGTCTTCCACACGATGGAACAAGTCCTGTGTCAGTGAAGATGTTCCCTCTCCCTGTATGATATAAACCAATTCTGCCTTGTTCTTCATATTTCTGGGAGAAATCACACTATACGTTTCGACGATCTTTTCTTTTTTGTGACGGTTTGTGACTATCCATTTTTCAGCTTGTGCGGTTTCCTCACGGGAAACTTCCGGGTGCTGTCCCTGATCTAATATCTGTTCCATCATTTCCCCGGTTTGTTCAGGGGAAACTTTCCGTTTCATCGTCATGGTCCATTCTTCTACGTTGAGCTGCTTATCCGCAGCAAATGACGCAAACATCATTAATGGTTCCTCCGCCTGTGTCATTTCCTGTGGATAAGCACCTGTTCCTACAATGGCAGCTGCCAGCACTCCGGCAAAAATATTCTTCCACATGTTTATGCCTCCCCAAGCATCGTCTTACTTTCAGTTTGACCAGGGACAGGCACAATCATACGATACAATTCCTAACAGCATTAGACATTAAAACAAGTACACCAGACTGTTCGACCACGACAGAAAGTCGAGGAAAAAATTACTGACCGTCGTTCCAAGGGCAATCGTTATGATGATAAGGAGAGCTCTTGCTTCAAAGACACGGTTTTTCCGGAAGAACGCATCAAAGTTTACGGACTGCAGGGCACGCCATGTGATTATAATGAAAATTAAATGTGAGGTCATGCTCATCAATGCTTCTTCAGCAAAATATTGTTCCATCTCTGTTCACCCTCCTTTATCTACCTGCATTCCACGTGAAACGGGTGACAAACTGACAAAAAAAGCCGCAGCCACCGTTATTTCCCGGGGAATACCGGAAATCTTCCCTGTACCCCTTCATTTATATCGGAAACGACAATCCGTCCGATTTGTTTAGAGCTTTTCATAAAAAAACTGCTCTCATAATGAAAGCAGTTAAAAATTGTTTTCATAAACGTCTAAACGATTAATGGCTCGCTTAAGGGCCATTTCAGCCCGTTGGAAATCAATGTCGGCCTGCTTATCCTGAAGGCGTCGTTCTGCACGTTCTTTAGCCATACGGGCACGATCGGCATCTATGTCCGTTGGTTTTTCAGCAGACTGCGCAAGGATGGTCACTTTTTCCGGACGCACTTCTAAAAAACCGCCGCTGACAGCAATTCGTTCAGATCTTCCTTCGCCTTTTAAACGGACAGCGCTGATGGTCAAAGGGGCTACCATTGGGATATGTCCTGGAAGAATTCCAAGTTCACCGCTCTCTGCCTTACAGCTTACCATTTCAAATGCATCTTCCAACACCGGGCCGTCAGGAGTGACTACACTCACCGTTAGTGTGCTCATACGTATTCCTCCTTGGCGATCTCATGAAGGGGGCAGGATGCTCCTGGAGGGAGCACCTTCACCTTCAGAGTTGTTTATTGCATTTGTTTTGATTTCTCAACGACTTCTTCGATGCGTCCGACAAGACGGAAAGCATCTTCAGGAATATCGTCGTATTTACCGTCCAGAATCTCCTTGAAGCCTTTAACTGTTTCAGCAACAGGAACATAAGATCCCTTCTGGCCGGTGAACTGCTCGGCTACGTGGAAGTTTTGAGAAAGGAAGAACTGGACACGGCGTGCACGGGACACGGTCAGTTTATCTTCATCAGAAAGCTCATCCATACCGAGGATGGCAATGATGTCCTGGAGCTCTTTGTACCGCTGAAGCGTACGCTGAACTTCACGGGCTACATTGTAGTGCTCGTCTCCTACGATATCCGCATCTAGCGCGCGGGATGTAGAAGCAAGCGGATCCACGGCCGGGTAGATTCCCTGCTCGGAAAGCTTACGCTCAAGGTTGGTCGTTGCATCAAGGTGTGCGAACGTTGTCGCAGGAGCCGGGTCTGTGTAGTCATCGGCAGGAACATAAATGGCCTGGATGGACGTTACAGAACCTTTGTCCGTTGATGTGATACGCTCCTGGAGCTGTCCCATTTCCGTAGCCAGCGTCGGCTGGTAACCTACGGCAGATGGCATACGGCCAAGAAGGGCAGACACTTCAAGACCACCCTGGGTGAAACGGAAGATGTTATCGATGAAGAACAGTACGTCCTGTCCCTGCTCATCACGGAAGTACTCGGCCATTGTCAGTCCGGACAGCGCTACACGCATACGTGCACCAGGCGGCTCGTTCATCTGTCCAAAGACCATGGCTGTCTTCTTAATAACTCCGGAATCTGTCATTTCCCAGTAAAGGTCGTTCCCTTCACGGGTACGCTCGCCTACACCAGCGAATACGGAGATTCCCCCGTGTTCTTGAGCGATGTTGTTGATCAGTTCCTGAATCAATACGGTTTTACCTACACCGGCTCCACCGAACAATCCGATCTTACCACCTTTAACATAAGGGGCAAGAAGGTCAACGACTTTAATTCCTGTTTCCAGAATTTCAGTCTCTGTGGCAAGGTTCTCAAACTTAGGAGCTTCACGGTGGATCGGGTCACGACGCACATCAGCAGGAAGCGGCTCATCCAAGTCGATGGTTCCGCCCTCTACGTTGAATACACGTCCAAGAGTTACTTCTCCGACAGGTACAGAAATCGGCTTACCGGCATCTGTTACTGACGTTCCACGCATGACACCATCGGTTGATGACATGGCAACGGTACGAACCGTATTATCACCTAGGTGCAAGGCAACCTCCAAAGTAAGGTCGACGCTTTTTTCGTTTTCATTTTTCGCTTCGTAGCGAACATGAAGCGCGTTATTAATATCCGGGAGATGTCCGTCATCGAAGGTTACGTCAACAACGGGTCCCATAATCTGGGTTACGCGTCCATTACTCATCGTTTTCCCTCCTAACTTACTTTTAAAAATCCGAGAGTTCCTACTCGAGGGCTGCGGCTCCGCCGACAATCTCGGTGATTTCCTGGGTTATCGCAGCCTGACGGGCACGGTTATAGGAGAGTGTCAGATCACCGATAAGTTCATCGGCGTTATCGGTTGCACTCTTCATGGCTGTCATACGGGCTGCGTGCTCACTTGCTTTACTGTCAAGAAGAGCCCCGTAAATCAAACTCTCAGCATATTGAGGAAGCAGCACTTCAAGAATTTCTTCCTGATTCGGCTCATATTCATACGAGCTCCGGCTTGCTTTTCCTTCTGTATTGAAATCCGTCAGTGGAAGAATTTTCTTCTCCGTCACTTCCTGAGTGATTGCACTGACATAGTGGTTATAGAAGATATAGAGCTGATCGATCCGTTCGTCGGTATACAATTGAACGGTGTTGGATGCGATATCTTTAATGTCGGCAAAATCCGGCTGATCGGAAACGCCTGTAATATCCATGTCGACCGGCATATTACGCTTACGGAAGAAATCACGTCCAATACGTCCGATCGTAATCAACGTATATTCCTCAGCGGATGTATGCTTACTGCGGATCTGCTGGTAGACACGGCGCAGAATGCTGCTGTTAAAAGCACCTGCAAGCCCCCGGTCCGATGTAATGACAAGGTAACCGGTCTTTTTCACATCACGCGCTTCAAGCATTGGATGACTTGCGTCTCCACCGCCCTGGGCGATGCTTGATACAACTTCCTCAATCTTCTCACTGTACGGCACATAATTTTTAGCATTCTGTTCCGCACGGTTCATTTTGGAAGCTGAGACCATTTCCATCGCTTTTGTGATCTGTTTCGTCTTTTTGGTAGACGTAATCCGGCCTTTAATATCTCTAAGGGACGCCACGCTGTTTCACCACCCTTTCCTGCTATGATTCATTTATTCAGAAACGACGAATGTTTTCTTGAATTCCTTCACAGCACCACTCATATCATCATCTTCCGCAAGCTTACCTGTTTCACGGATCTGATTCAGCAGTTCTTTGCGGTTGTTATCCAGCCAGTTGTGGAATTCCGCTTCAAAACGTGTGATGTCCTCTGTTGGAATTTCATCCAGGAAACCTTTTGTCAGTGCATAAATGATCATAACCTGCTTTTCAACAGCAAGCGGCTGGTGAAGACCCTGTTTCAGTACTTCTACTGTACGGGCACCACGGTTCAGCTTCGCCTGAGTGGATTTATCCAAGTCAGAACCGAACTGGGCGAATGCCTCAAGCTCACGGAAGGACGCAAGGTCAAGCCTTAGTGTTCCGGCAACTTTCTTCATCGCTTTGATCTGTGCAGAACCACCTACACGGGAGACGGACAAGCCGGCGTTGATGGCCGGACGTACGCCTGAGAAGAACAGGTCCGACTGAAGGAATATCTGTCCATCTGTGATGGAAATAACGTTCGTCGGGATGTATGCGGAAATATCACCGGCTTGTGTCTCAACGAATGGAAGAGCTGTTAAAGAGCCGCCTCCATTTGCATCACTAAGTTTTGCTGCACGCTCAAGCAGACGGGAGTGCAGATAGAAAACGTCACCCGGGAATGCTTCACGACCCGGTGGACGACGAAGCAGCAGGGAAAGTTCACGATAGGCAGCGGCCTGTTTGGACAAGTCATCATAAACCACAAGCACGTGCTTGCCGTTATACATAAATTCTTCACCCATGGATACACCGGCATATGGTGCAAGATACAAGAGTGGAGCAGGCTGGGATGCACTTGCTGTAACGACGATCGTGTAATCAAGAGCACCATGGCGGCGTAGTGTTTCCACTGTTCCGCGGACGGTGGATTCTTTCTGACCGATGGCTACATAAATACAAACCATATCCTGATCGTGCTGGTTAAGGATAGCGTCAATGGCTACAGATGTTTTACCTGTCTGACGGTCTCCGATGATCAGTTCACGCTGTCCACGTCCAATAGGTACAAGGGCGTCAATCGCCTTGATTCCTGTTTGAAGCGGCTCATCCACTGATTTACGATCCATAACTCCAGGTGCTGGAGATTCGATTGGGCGGGTTTTATCTGTTTCGATCGGTCCGAGACCATCCACCGGCTGACCAAGTGGATTGACAACACGTCCAAGCAGTTCCTCACCTACGGGAACCTGCATGATACGACCGGTACGACGTACTTCATCGCCCTCTTTAATATCTGTATATGGTCCAAGAATGACAAGACCAACGTTGCTTTCTTCCAAGTTCTGTGCCAGTCCCATGACACCGGTTGAGAATTCAACGAGCTCACCAGCCATGACATTATCAAGGCCATGAGCACGGGCAATACCGTCACCCACTTCGATAACAGTTCCCACATCATTTACTTCTATATCTGATTCATAGTTTTCAATCTGCTGTTTAATCAGCGCACTGATTTCTTCAGCTTTAATGCTCATGCGATTTCACCCCTATCATCTATTGTTCGTGGAAAGAAGCTTCCGCTCAATACGGCGCAGTTTTCCACTGACAGAACCATCAAAAATCCGATTCCCCACCCGCAGGCGGATGCCGCCGATAATGGAGGGGTCTACGATATTTGTCAGGTTCAAGGATTGCTTACCGACTTTCGGTGCAAAAGATTCAGATATACGCTGTTTTTCAGCTTCGGAAAGCTGGCGGACAGAGTAGACATCCGCATCTGCAATTCCTTTGGCATCATTGATCATTCGAACGTAATCCTGGATCATATCCAGAATAATATCCTCACGGTGTCTTTCCACCAAAAGCTTCAATAAGTTGACGATCTCTTCAGAGAAGGACTGAAAAGACTCGGTGATCATTTTCTTCTTTTGTTCAATGGAAAAACGCGGATGCTTAAGGAAAGAGATGATCTCTTGATTACTGCGGAATACTTCTTTCAGCGTCTGCAGTTCGGTTTCGAACTTTTCCAGCTTGGATCGTTCCTGCCCCAGCTGAAAAAGAGCATCGGCATAACGTTTGGCAATGATAGACTGACTCATCGCTTCTCGCCTGCCTCATTGATGTACTGATTGATCAATGCTTCCTGATCTTTTTCAGAAAGTTCCTTTTCAATCACTTTGGAAGCGATCATGACAGACATGCCCGCTACCTGATCTTTAAGGGCCTGTACGGCTTTTTCTTTCTCCTGCTCGATTTCCTGACGCGCCGATTCTTTCAGGCGTTCAGCTTCCGCACGGGCAGAATCGAGAATATCACGTTCCTGCTCTCCGGCCGTTTTACGAGCATCTTCGATAATCTTCTGTGCATCCTGACGAGTGGCCTTTAATTCATCTGAAGCTTCACGCTGCATGCGGTGAGCTTCTTCACGACTTTTTTCAGCCGTATTTATTTCATTAGCTACATAATCTTCACGATCTTTCATCATCTTCATCAGCGGTCCCCAGGCAAACTTCCCTAACAGGGCAAGAAGACCAAGGAAGAAAACAAGCTGAACGATCATATCACCGATTAACAGTCCTCCCTCAGCACCGAGGACCAGATTAGCTGCGAATCCTTGCACAGTTTTCACTCCTCTCCACACCAAATCATCACGGACGCTGCCTTTCCTCATCCACCATGGCTGAGGCTAGACAAGCGAAAAACCCGGCTTCCGCTGGCTGTACAGCTTCCGTCGAAGTTTTCCTCCTGTGACTTGCGGGTATAAAGTTTTCATAAAGTATAAAGGAAAGGCGAAGATCGATAGAGTTGAACTTCGCCATAAGCGTATATACTCGTCCTGATTATTGTCCCATTACGATGAATGCAATAACGACGCCGATGATAGGAATCGCCTCAACTAGTGCAACACCGATGAACATTGTTGTTTGAAGAGCACTGCGGAGTTCCGGCTGACGTGCGATACCTTCGACTGTACGACTTACGATTAGACCGTTACCAATACCAGCACCCAGTGCTGCTAAACCTACTGCAATTGCAGCTGCTAAAAGACCCATAATGAAAATCCTCCTCAATATTTTAAAAAAATTTGTTTATGATGCTTTATATTAATGATCTTCGCTCACTTTGTGAGACATGTAGACCATCGTTAACATAACGAAAATAAACGCCTGGATGAAACCAATAAACGTACTAAAGCCCATCCACGCAACCATTGGTACCGCAGCACCAATGAAACCGCCGAAGCCTGTTGTTGCCAATCCAACCAATAAGCTCAACAGAATTTCACCAGCATAGATGTTCCCGTAAAGACGCAGACCAAGTGTCAGCGTATTAGAGAACTCCTCAATAATCTTAAATGGCAATAAGAATGGCAGCGGACGGACAAAGCCTTTGGCATATTCCTTTCCGCCTCTCAATTTCACGCCATAATAGTGGGATAATACGACAACGAGTGTGGCCAGGGTTAATGTAATACCCGGATCGGCTGTCGGAGATTTCCACCAGAGAGTGTGTCCTACTACACCATTCGTGACGACCCCAAGCATGTTGGCCACAAATATGTAGGCAAATAATGTCAACCCAAGCGGCAGGAATAACCTACCTGTCCTCCAGTCCATGTTGGACCCTATGATTCCTTTAATGAAATCGATGAGCCATTCCATGAAGTTTTGGAAACCTTTTGGATAACGCTTCATGTTACGTGTTGCCGCTACGCCGAGGATAAAGACAATCAATGATGCGACAAACATCATCAGAACGTTTGATAAGTTAAAATCCAGCCAACCAATACCAAACGCATCCTCATAAATCGGTGCTTCATGATTCAAACTGTTCACCTGCCTTCCATCATGCTATACTGTTGATTTATTGAACAGATAATCTATCAAAATGACAATGTAGGCTGTCATTAAGCCCAGAACTACAGAAATTAAATGGAAATATTCTTCATATTGAAGGGCGATGACTGCAGCCAAAGCGCCGGAAGCCAGTCGCGTAAATGTGCCAATCCCTCTTACGGAGCGGTTGTCTGAGGAAGCTTCTCCAAGTTTGCGGATTTTTCTCTGCATGAGCCAGAGGTTATAGTAGCTCAATGCACTTCCAAGCAGAAGTCCAAGGAAAATTGGCTGCCAAGGGGTGATTCCCCAACCAAGTACAAAAAATGCCAGAAGATAGAACATCCATTTTCGCTGACGGGTAATCATCTGATGATATCCTTGCATGTTAATCGTCTCCCGTATACGTCCGTACTAAATGAATGGTTCCATATGTACCTGCACCTAACCCAAGGAATAATCCAATGATTAAGAATGTGGGTTCAGTGGAATAGTGACTGTCCACCCATTTCCCTAAAAAAACACCTGCGAGCGGACCGCCTGCAAGCTGGGAAAGGATACTGCTGGTCAGTGCCATCGCTTTAAAAGGGGGATCGTATTTTTCCAATCGTTTCCTTCCCTTCCATTTTCAGGATGGCTGCTGTGCGTCACCTATGAAAACCTTATCATTCCACACTATGTAAGAATACAATAGGGGTGGTTTCATGTCAACGTGTTTGTGATTAAAAGTACAATCGATTGACATCGTTCGATCACATTTCCGTCACAATTGTGACACAATCTTCCTGTATATAAAGAACCATGGATTCCCCGCCATGGATAAGCACCACAGAACAATGGTTCTGTGGTGCTTTTTATGGATTTCCTTCTATATAAACAGGGAAGGCATAGCTGTCTGTTTCCCCGGCACGTGTTACTTCAACTACAGCCGTATACATCCCAGCCAGACCAGCTTCTTTTGTAGAGACTTCCCCTTCGACCATCCCGGCATGCTGCTCCCCCAGCTCAACAACTGTGCCTGCCCACATCATCGTCCCGGCGCGGTAAAAGTCAATCGTCACAGCGTCCACGGGATCCGACAGATGAAATCGATAATCAGCCGTTCCTTTGTCCGGCCACCCTTGATTGAATTCAAAGCCGGAGACCCAGTCATACGTCGATTTTTGATTCACATACATATAAGGAACATTGTAGAAAGCGTCCCCTGCTTGAAAGGAAAGGTATCCTTCCTGCACTCCGTCCTCCAGAAAGGCTCCATTCAATCCGAGGCTGATGCTCACCTCTTTGGTTTCATTCCCATCAAGACGGAACGTCATGGGCAGCTCCCACGTCTCTCCCTTTTTCCTATCTGGTTGTTGAAACCGAACCTCTATCCCGGTGTCGGTCACGTTTTCCAACGTCAATGTCAGGTTTTTCCGTTCCAGACGTCCTTCAATTTTTCCAATAGTCATGTTTTCACTATGCAAAAGCAGCTGTGGCTGGAGGGCTTCCTTGATATCGAACACACCCGCCCCTTGTTCTGTAGGATCGAAAGTCCCTGCCTCCTTCTCCATAAGATCTGCGGTACTGATTAAAGCTCTTTTGACATCCTCCGCCGTCCAGTCCGGATGGGCTTCTTTCAGCAGAGCTGCCGCGCCGGCTATGTGCGGGGCAGCCATGCTCGTCCCCTGAAGCGATGTGTATCCGCCCGGGATTGTGCTCCACACAGCCACACCAGGAGCAAGCAGGTCAGGCTTGACCTCCCAATTCGTGGTTACAGGGCCTCGTGAGCTGAAGGGGGCCACCTGTTCAGCCTCCGGCACCATGACGGTTTCGACCCATTGACTTTCCTCTACAGCATTCTCTTTCAGCCACAGCCCTTCCTTTCTCGTCAGCGAGGCTGCCGGTATCGGAATGGCGCCCCCATTCAATCCACCACTGAAGGAACCTTCTTCATGATTGTAGATCAACACAGCCTCTGCTCCCGCTTGATACGCCTTAAGGACTTTTTCAAAAAACGGAATGCCTCCACGTTCAAATAACACCACATGTCCGCGGACATCAGGAAGCGTGTTCCCGCCAGTCCCTGCAAATACGACGGGGTACTTTCTGTCCAGCGACCAGGGAACCGATCCCGACAACGTCTGGATGTTGATCTGCCGTTTTTCTCCAGGGACCTTCAGGACAGGTACTTTCGTGTTCATAGAAGAGGCGCCGACCGTTATGGCCGGGGTGGAAGTGGCTGGGGAACCGACCGTCCATGCACCCGGACCCGAATTTCCTGCGGCAACGACAACGACCGTCCCCATTTCCACCGCTTTGTTCACAGCGTGGGTCGTGGGCCAGTCCGGTCCATTCACATCATTCCCAAGAGAAAGGTTCACGACATCCATCCCTTCTTCCACAGCTTCTTCAAGGGCGGCAATGACCTGAACGGATGTCCCCATTCCTCCCGGCCCGAGAGCTCTATAAGCATACAGTTCCGCATCAGGAGCCATCCCTTTCATCTCTCCATCCGCCGCAATGACTCCGGCTACGTGCGTTCCGTGAATGGTAGCACCTTCTCCCTCCGTCTCCATTGGATCTTCATCAAAATCGACCGTGTCATATCCTCCCTGATAGTTCTTCGTTAAATCAGGATGGGTATAATCCACCCCCGTATCAATAACGCCTACTTTAACTCCCTTCCCTGTATAGGATGTAGACATCTGATCACGAAGGGCATGTGTGGAAAAAGGGATTTCTTCCACAGCAAGCGCTTGATAACGGATAACCGCATGCTGGTTCCTCACTCCCTCTATACGGGCCACTTTTTCCAGATCCTGCACGGTGCCCTTAACGGCCACCGCATTTAACAGCGTGTCATACCGGGCCACAACTTCAAGCCTCGGAAACCTCTGCTCCAGATCATCTGCAATTTCATCCACGGGTTTTTCCATCTCGATGATAATCGTGACCTCTTCCTGAGGATCCGGAGCACGAAAGCCTGAAACCATCAGCAGAACAGAAATCATGGAAACCAAAAGCTTCATAACCGTGCGCTCCTTTTTTCTGATAGCTTCTGCCAGTGGAAGGTGATTATACTCCTATAAAAAAAAGCTGAGCTCGAGTGAGCTCAGCTGCTTTCCTATTCTTCAATTTCAAAAGGCGCCGGCTTCTCCTGCCTGCGGCCGAAATAGTATTGGATGGCTTCTGCAATACGCGCAGAAGCCTGTCCATCCCCATAAGGGTTGGACGCTTCAGCCATCTGTTCATGCTTCTCATCCTCCGATAGAAGCTCATGAGCAAGATGGAAGATATGATCTTCATCTGTCCCTGCAAGTTTTAATGTACCTGCTTCAATTCCTTCCGGGCGTTCCGTCGTATCACGAAGGACAAGAACCGGCACACCGAGGGATGGCGCTTCTTCCTGCACGCCTCCGGAATCGGTCAGAATCAAATGGGCACGGGAGGCAAAATTATGGAAGTCGATGACATCGAGCGGATCGATCAATTTAATCCGGTCATCATTGCCAAGAATCTTGTCCGCTGTTTCTTTCACCACGGGGTTCAAATGGACAGGGTAAACCACTTCAATATCCTCATGCTCCTGAACGAGACGTTTAATGGCCCTGAACATCTGTTCCATATTATTACCGAGGTTCTCCCTGCGGTGGGCGGTCATTAACACCAGACGCTTGGAGCCGACTTCATCCAGTACAGCCGATTGATAATCATCACGAACAGTGGTCTGCAGTGCATCGATCGCTGTATTTCCGGTTACGAAAATGTGATCTTCCGATTTATTCTCAGCCAACAGGTTATCCCTGGACTTGTTCGTCGGCGCAAAGTGCAGATCTGCCATGACTCCTGTCAGCTGTCTGTTCATTTCCTCCGGGAACGGGGAGTATTTATTCCACGTACGAAGCCCTGCCTCTACGTGTCCGACAGGGATCTGGTTATAGAACGCCGCAAGGGAAGCAGCGAAAGTCGTAGTCGTATCACCGTGTACCAAAACGACATCGGGCTTCGTCTCCTTCATGACGCTGTCCAGACCTTCCAGTGCCCTTGTAGTTACCTGGGCCAGTGTCTGCCGATCTTTCATAATATCCAAATCGAAATCAGGAGTGATGTCAAAGATCTTCAGCACCTGATCCAGCATTTCACGGTGCTGAGCGGTTACCGTCACAATGGGTTCAAACTGATCACTGCGCTTTTTCAATTCCAATACAAGCGGAGCCATTTTAATCGCTTCCGGCCTTGTACCGAATATGGTCATTACCTTAATTCGCTCTGCCATGTTGCTCCCTCCTTCTGTTGAGGATCGTAGCCGTACGTTTATTTTGTTCCGTATAGACGGTCGCCGGCGTCACCGAGACCAGGGACAATGTAGCCTTTTTCATTAAGTTTTTCATCCAGGGCGGCCAGGTAGATGTCGACGTCCGGGTGCTCGGCCTGAACAGCTTCTACACCTTCAGGAGCCGCTACGAGACACATCAGGCGGATTTGTCGTGCTCCACGTTTCTTTAAGGAGTGGATTGCTTCATTGGCGGATCCGCCTGTGGCCAGCATCGGATCGATGACAATCAGTTCACGTTCTTCGATGTCACTTGGAAGTTTGACATAATACTCGACCGGCTGCAGCGTTTCAGGATCACGATAAAGTCCAACGTGCCCGATTTTCGCAGCTGGAATCAATTGAATGATTCCATCCACCATACCTAAGCCCGCACGTAAAATAGGCACAAGACCGATCTTCTTCCCTGTCAGTACTTTCGCTTTGGCCTCTTCCACAACAGGTGTGTCAATATTAACTTCTTCCAATGGAAGATCACGTGTGATTTCAAATGCCATAAGAGCCGCTACTTCGTCCACAAGTTCACGAAAGTCTTTCGTTCCCGTCTCTTTTTTACGTATGTAGGTCAACTTATGTTGAATCAAAGGGTGATCCAGTACATAAACGTTTGCCATTGCCATTCACTCCTTTTCAAAATTTACATCCTTTAAATTGTACTGAAAAAGCACCACTACTGCAACCCGGATTTCATTTCGATTTCCTTACAAAATGTTAATTTCCTTTATGAACAGCATAGGGTAATCATTCACAGATGGATGGAAAAGGAAAAGAATCCATAAAGAAAGAGCTGCCTGTATACAGGCAGCTCTTTCTTTATAAGCTTTTTTCTTTCCTGCTGCCAGGAGCGAAAACCCCTTCCCCTTCCGCGGACGAGCGCCCGAGCTTCCGCAGGAGTGGAAGGGGCACCGCTCCTTGGGAGTTCTTTGAAATCTGCGAACCTGTGCAGGGCACAATCTCTCTCCTCTATATCTAACGTCGGCACGAGGAGCGTTCGGTGGTGATGCCTGCGGGAACAGCACGGGCCGAAGATCCACTTGGGCAGGCGGTCTTCCTGACCAAGTCAGCGGAGGGCGTGCCCACGGCATTCATCCACCGATAAGCGGAAAGTGACCCTTCACACGACGAAAGGGCAGCTCTTCGTGTCAGATGGAAGAATAATTTAACGTTTGGTATAGAGGGAAGCGGGAGGTAAGTTCACGAACGCGCTTCTCTGCGTCTTTCATTTTCTCTTCATCTTCATGATGTTCGAGGGTGAAGGCGATCAAATCTGCGATTTCCTCCATCTCCGCTTCCTTGAAGCCACGGCTCGTTACGGCAGCTGTTCCGATCCGGATACCGCTTGTAACGAAAGGACCTTCAGGGTCGAATGGAATGGTGTTTTTGTTCGTTGTCAGCCCAATGGCGTCCAGGGCTTTTTCTACGACTTTCCCCGTCAATTCCTTACTTCTCAGATCCAGAAGAATCAAGTGGTTGTCGGTGCCGCCTGAAACGATATCCACACCTTTGTTGACAAGAGCCTCACCAAGATGTTTCGCATTGGCGATCACCTGACGGGAATACTGCTTGAATTCAGGCTGAAGAGCTTCCCTGAAAGAGACCGCCTTGGCCGCGATGATGTGCATAAGCGGACCGCCCTGCATCCCAGGGAAGACGTTCTTATCAATCTTCTTCGCAAACTCTTTTTCACAGAGGATCATTCCGCCGCGTGGGCCACGGAGCGTCTTGTGGGTCGTTGTTGTAACAAATTGGGCATGAGGGACAGGATTTGGATGAAGGCCGGATGCTACAAGTCCTGCAATGTGAGCCATATCCACCATGAGATAAGCACCCACTTCATCTGCAATTTCCCGGAATTTCGCAAAATCAATTTCTCTCGGATACGCACTGGCACCAGCAACAATCAGCTTTGGTTGAACTTCTTTCGCTTTTGCAAGCACGGCATCATAATCGATTTTCTGATCCTTCTCATCAACACCGTACTCTTCAAAGTTGTACAGTTTCCCACTGAAGTTCACAGAACTTCCATGTGTTAAGTGACCACCATGGCTGAGGTTCATTCCAAGCACCGTATCGCCGTGCTCCAACACTGTAAAATAAACAGCCATATTCGCCTGCGCTCCGGAGTGAGGCTGAACGTTTACGTTTTCAGCACCAAACAGCTCTTTGGCACGATCGCGCGCCAGGTTTTCCACAACATCCACGTGCTCACAGCCACCGTAGTAGCGGCGCCCTGGATATCCTTCTGCATATTTATTCGTGAGTACAGAACCCATAGCTTCCATGACGGCTTCAGAAACAAAGTTCTCAGAGGCGATCAGTTCGATATTATCCTGTTGGCGTTGTCTTTCATTCTCCATCGCGGCAAAGATTTCTGCATCTGCTGTTTTTACATGATTCATTGTATTTCCTTCCCCTTTCATGGCTCTTAGTCACAAAACGATCCTTCTGTATCCCTTTCATACACGGCCCGTGCTCCCCCGATGAGTGGAGGACGGGTTTTAGCAGCGGTCATGTGGGCTTGTCCGACCGTCTTCTGCTTCAGCCTGACAGGAACAGCCACCCGCTTCAAATGCATGCCGATCAAGGTATCCCCTATATCCAGTCCTCCTGCTGCTTCAACAGCTTCAACAAGAACCGGATCCTTCATATGCTTGTAGGCATAGGAAGCCATCGATCCACCTGCCTTCGGTACAGGAACAGCTGCCACTTCCTGCAGCCGCTCCCGTTCAAGCACGGAGCGTTCCACGACCAAGGCTCTATTCAAATGTTCACAACATTGAAAAGCCAGATCGACACCATCGACCGACTGGATCCTCATCAAGGCGCTGAATACAGATTCGGCTATCGCTTCACTGCCCGAAGTGCCGATACGTTCCCCGGCAACTTCACTTGTCGAACAGCCGATAACAAATAAACCCTTCTGAAGAATAGTTGATTCAAGCAGTTCATCTGTGACCTGCTTCATATCCTTCTCCACATGATGCCATTGTGCCATTTTCCCGCACCTCCTTGGTGAACTACCCGGAACACTGGTAACACAGGCTTTATGATAAAAAAGGAGAAGCTGGTTCTGCTCCTCCTTTTTATCGCAGCGAAAGCTGTAAGGCTTCCGCATTTCTATATCCCATTGTATTACTTATTTTCATATTCGGCAATCTTACTTACGCGTCTTTCATGACGACCGGCCTCGAAATCTGTTGTTACCCAGGTTCTGGCAATTTCCCTCGCCAGGCCGGGCCCGATGACGCGCTCTCCCATGCACAGGACATTGGAGTCATTATGTTCACGTGTGACCTTTGCCGTAAATAAATCATGCACCAAGGCAGCTCTGATGCCTTTCACCTTGTTTGCGGAAACGGACATCCCGATGCCTGTCCCACAGATTAAAATAGCTTTATCAAATTCACCAGCCGCTACACGTTCTGCTGCCGGTATCGCATAATCCGGATAGTCGACCGACCCTTCACAGTCACAGCCGGCATCCTCAAATGCCACGTCCAGTTCAGTCAGGACCTCTGCTACTTCTTTACGTAAATTCACACCGCCGTGGTCGGAGGCAAGAATGACTTTCATTTACGGACACTCCCCTCTTCTACATTCCACTATATCGTGCCAGTTTCCCATAGGGCTGTCAATGAATAGAAAGAAGGGAAAATCCTTATGTACACAAGCACCCTCATAGGGCCTGAGTTTCTATGACTGCTCATCCTTCAGTTTGTTTACGAGAACTTCAATATGATGACTGATTTCGTCCCTCGTTCTTCGATACACGCTCAAACTCCCGCCGAACGGATCGGTGATGTTCAAATCAGGAAGCTGCCCCTCCATGCGTTCAATACGTCTGATATCATCTTCCAGTTCTTCACGCAGCTTGGCTTCAATCTCTTCATCATTAAGGTTCTTGTACCTGGCCAGCAGATTCGTTCTTTTTTCTTCAAAATGGCTGTACAACTCCTTCAGCTGCTTCCATTGATCCTCATCAATAAGAACGTACTCCTTCAGCGTGAAGAATTTGTCCTGATAATCAGGATATTGAATAGCAAGTGTCTGCTTATGGCGGTCTGTCATCGTCAGAACAAGATCCGCCCATTCCAGGCCGTCCACCGTCACCGGACTGGTGTGGTGATTCAGCGTCAGATCAATTTCACCAAGGACGACACTGGAGTTCTCCGCCAGCGGCTCACCTTTCCCTGCAAAGATTCCTGCAGAACGGACCTTATCCTGATCATACTTAGATTTGAGAATCGCCTCCGCCATAGGACTCCTACATGTATTGCCTGTACATACAAATAATATATTCATCTCCGATTTCTCCTCATATATAATCCGTTTTATTCCATCATATCATAGAGGATTCTCTTCCTGAAACTATGGTTAAAAGATAGAATAAAGACCAAGAGCACATAGAATACTGCCGCCGAGAAGCTCGCTGTAAATCCCCATCACAGCTCCGGCCCTTCTTCCAATAAGAAAACCTGTCCACGTCAACAGCATACTGAACAGCCCAAAAGAGGCAATCGTTATCATCACATCCGCTTCCCGAAGACCGAGACTGAAGCCGACAGGAAAGCTGTCGATACTCACACTTAAGGCGAAAAGCCAGAATCCAATCCCGCTGAGGCGGTAAGAGACGGCGTGTTTTTCTGTAAAGGAAGCAAAAACCGTATAGGCTCCGAGGCCGAACAACATGAAACCACCAGCCAGCTCAGCCCACTCGCTGGCTCCGGCGGACAACCATTGTCCGAGAAGCATCCCAAGACCCGGCATGAAAATATGAAAAAGGCCGATCGTCAGCCCTGTCAGCAGGACATATTTCATACGGACCGCCTGCATCCCTATTCCTAAAGAGACAGAAAAGGCATCCAGTCCCAAGGCAATGGAAAGCAGAAGAAGCGAAGATAATTGTTCCAATGAAAAACCCCCTCCCCAGACATGCTGTATCATCGTATGCGGGGGGAGGGGGTCCTATGTCATTGGTCTTTGACCTTTTTTTCAGCAGCTTTATTCAGACGGTTCATGACAGCAGCGCCTACCCCGGTTTCCGGGAAGGACTCACACAAAATAACATCCACGTCGGCTTCCTTAAATGCACGGAGCGCTCCATACAAGCTTTCCGCCACTTCAGAAAGGTGACGGCGGGATCCACAGCGGATGATCCGGTCATGATCAATGGCGTCTGCCAGTTCCCGGCTGGCAATGATCCCGACACGTTCCCCCCTGGCTTTGCATGCGGCCAGCGTTTCAGCGAAAAACGAGTCTTTTCCTTCCACAAGCCATAAAGGTGCTTCCGGTGCGTAGTGCTTGTATTTCATCCCCGGCGATTTAGGGGCTTCTTCAGTTCCTCCTGCCAAAGCCGGGTCAACCACAACCCGGGGAAGCACAGTCTCTAAATCTTCCTTTGTCACTCCACCCGGTCTTAAAATGACTGGAATGTCTGCGGTAATATCCAGTACCGTCGATTCCAAACCGACGCCCGTCGACCCACCGTTAAGAATGCCGGCAATCCGCCCATCCAGATCCTGATAGACGTGTGAAGCCGTTGTTGGACTTGGACGACCGGAGCGGTTGGCACTCGGAGCGGCCAGCGGTTTATCGGCCGCCTTTAAAAGAGCCAGAGCCAGTGGATGATCCGGCATCCGGACCGCTACCGTCCCCAGTCCAGCCGTCACATTTTCCGCCGCAGCTCCATTGCTGTGAAAGATCAATGTGAGCGGGCCGGGCCAGAAAGCATCCATCAGTTCAGCTGCTACCGGAGGAATTTCCGTTGTCAGACTTTCCACCTGCGCACGATCTGATACGTGGACAATCAAAGGATTATCCGAAGGGCGTCCTTTCGCTTCGAAGATTCTCTGGACCGCCTGTTTGTTCGTGGCATCAGCCCCCAGCCCATAGACGGTTTCTGTTGGAAAGGCCACCACTTGTTGATCAAGCAGCAGCTGCGCCGCTTCACGGACAGCTTCATCATTTTTCTGTGGATGATTCAACTTTTTCCACATCCTGGTTTGCATACTCATGGTACGTACTCCTTTGTTCTAGGTAAATATCTACATTTATTATGATGAATTCTACAATATATCGCAAATTTAGACATTATTCACAAGATGTCCTCAAGTTATCCACAAAAATACCCACATATCCAAAGAATCCGTTAGTAACTTGGAAGATAAATCCACTGTTATTCACAGGTTATCAACAGAAAAAAGGTGAATTGTGAATAAAAGGCTTAGTTATTCACAATTCCGCCTTCGAAGCTTTATATATCCACAATCTTTTTTCGACATCTTCCAATTGAAACCCTTGGTGCTGGAGAAGAAGGTCCAGCGTCTGTGAATGACTTTCCACATGAAGCGGCCCAATCCCTTCTTTCTGAGTAAAGACTTGTATCAGCTCAAAAATCTGCAGGATCGTTCCCGGCGTCACCGTATCCTGCACATGCAGTTTCCCTAATTTCCGCCCGCCATCTGGAACAGGGGTCAGACAAAAAGACCCGACAGCCGTGTTTTCCTTTATAAGCTGATAATTTTGATCGTCTACTTCCTTAATAAACATGATAGAATCCACCCCTTTGGTTCACTCTATGAAAAAAGGGGGGGATTCTATGCTAGGAAAATAGATTTTCCCATATCTCTACAACGAAAAACTTCACTTCTTTTTCTTCCTTGTCTTCTTCCACCTTTTCTGAAGGTTCTTCTTCGGCTTCAGCTACGCTGGTACCATTTGAAAAATCAAGGAAGCAGAGAGGCGGGAACAACACACACCACCAGTTGTCGCCATCCCCTTCTCCAAGGGTGATCAATACCGCTTCATACTCCCCCGCCGGATAAATGTAGGAACCATAAAGTTTCGTTGGAAACTGGACGTTTTCTCCGTAAGCCACTGTATAGGAGTAGCGTTTCCCCTCGGCCTCCAGTGTCTCCTGGACGATCGCTTCCAATTCAGGCAGGCGGGATTCAATTAATTGTCTGGCAGCTTCTACAGAAGTGAGATCCTGAACCCATTTCGTAATTTCGCCGTTGACTTGATCACGAACTTTCCGCTTGATACGCTGATCTTCCCCATTATTGCTGTCTGCCAGAATCCGGAGGCGGATCGCTTCATCCGGAATCACTTGATAATCTATATCGGCTTCTGATTTCTGTCCCCACGGAAGAACGGTAATAAGAATAATTAAACTTAATAATAGCCATCCGCTGTTTTTCATTGTCCTCTTCCTCCCTGTCCCCTTACTAGTTGCTAGTATGGGCAGGGAGAAAGTATCTTAAACCACTCAACTATGAATCTATTAAAAAGTCCGGGCCTACACCGTTTTCCTGCGGCTGGCAAAAACCATCCGGTCCCGCCCATTGATATCCTGTCTGACTTCCGCGCGAAAGCCGGGCAGGAGCCGTTCGATCAAGGACGAAACCTGTTCTCCCTGACGCCACCCGATTTCAAAAGCAATGAGCAGCGGCTTTTGTTCCAAGTGTGCAGCCTGATGAAGAATACTTTTGTACGCGGCCAGCCCCTTTTCCTCAGCAAACAAGGCCAGGGAAGGATCGAAATCAAGTACCGTGTCATCCATCAACGCTTTTTCCTCTTCCGAGATGTACGGAGGATTTGAAATGAGAATATCAAACGTTTCATCCATCACCGGGGTAAGGAAATCCCCCTGCCGAAACTGGATATCCGCTCCATGCTGCCGGGCATTACCCTCTGCTACTACGAGCGCTTCAGAAGAAATATCCACAGCGGTTACGTGACTCCCCGGTATTTCCAGTGAAGCTGTAATGGCAATAATCCCGCTTCCCGTTCCCAGATCCACGATGCTCGGCGTTTCTATTTTTTCTTCCCTCGCCCAGTCCATGACACCGAGGACAAGCTCTTCCGTTTCCGGACGTGGAATGAGAACATCCGGTGTCACTTTAAACGTCCGGCCGAAAAAGGACGCAGAACCCAGCAGATGCTGAACAGGCTCTCCAGTTTCCCCATGGGCCCGGACAGCTTTGATAAAGGATTCCTTCACATCTTCGCTCATCGGTTCATCCTCATAAGCAAGGATTTTTGAAAAACTCCACCCGAGAAACCCTTCGAGTAAAAGCTGGGCGGCCTGTGGTTCCCTGTCATGCTTCTGCAAAAAAAGGGAAGCCCAGCGGCGGGCTTCCTGAATCGTCGTAAAAGTAGGCTGCATACTATTCACCAAGCTGTTCCAGTTTCTTCGTCTGTTCTTCAATCAGTAAGGCATCAATAATTTCGTTCATGTTCCCTTGAAGAACTTGATCCAGCTTTTGAAGGGTTAAACCGATACGGTGATCCGTCACACGGGTCTGCGGGAAGTTATACGTGCGGATCCGTTCGGAACGATCTCCTGTTCCTACTGCTGATTTGCGGTTCTCATCATATTCGGCACGTGCTTCCTGCTGGTATTTATCATAAATACGGGCACGCAGAACCTTCATCGCTTTTTCCTTGTTTTTAATCTGGGACTTTTCATCCTGACACGACACCACAATCCCTGTGGGTTCGTGGGTAAGACGCACAGCAGACATCGTCGTATTGACACTCTGGCCGCCGGGACCACTGGAAGCGAACGTGTCCACCCGTATATCCTTATCGTGGACCTCCACTTCTACTTCTTCAGCTTCCGGCATAACCACAACTGTGGCTGTAGAGGTGTGGATACGACCACCGGATTCCGTTTCGGGAACACGCTGGACACGGTGGGCCCCGTTTTCAAATTTCATTTTGGAATAAGCCATTTCACCAGTGACCATAAAGATGATTTCCTTATACCCACCTACATCATTGGCGTTCGCTTCAATGACTTCTGTTTTCCATCCCTGCGCTTCCGCATAACGGGCGTACATCCGGTACAAATCACCAGCAAATAAGGCCGCTTCATCACCACCGGCTGCGCCGCGGACTTCCATGATAACGTTTTTGTCATCGTTTGGATCCTTCGGAAGCATCAACACTTTCAGCCGCTCCTCCAGGTCCTGCTTCTGTGTGGACAACTCACTGATTTCTTCCTTCACCATACTTTCCATCTCAGCATCCAGCCGGTCTTCAAGCATAGCTCTGGCATCCTTCAGCTGTTCAGCCACTTCTTTATATTCCCTGTAGGCATCCACCGTCTCCTGGAGCCCTGCCTGCTCTTTGGAATACTCACGCAGTTTATTTGTATCAGAAATGATTTCCGGATCACTCAATAGTTCGTTCAGCTTTTCATAACGATCTTCTAATGTTTGTAAACGTTCGATCAATGGTATGCACCTCTTTCTCCATAACAGTCTAATTATATTATAGAGCGCCTGGAGATACAACAACCCCAAGGGAGCAGCAAACAAAACCGGCACCCAGGAGGGCACCGGTAAACGATTTAAAATATTCACAATCCCGCCGGCCTCCCCGATTCATGCCGGAAGGTGCTCTTGCAACCCGGACTGAGAGACAGGGACCGCCGCAACGTCCATAGAGTCTCCAACGGCCTTCCGCGTCACTTTATTTTGACATGAATATCATAACGCGGGACGGCTTTGTAAACAGCTTGACCAATCTGTTCCTTCCATTCATCCCGTTCCTCATCCGACATGTCGTCTTCACCAGCCACGTCGACAGTGACCCAGATCTGGTCCGCCTCCATGATGACTCGTTTAACCGTCACCCCTTCCAGCTGCTGGGCGGCTGTCTTCGCCATTTCACGATCCTGTTTCAGCCCCCATGTGTGACCGACTTTATTCACAGACCGCGGGTTTTCGTCTTCCATCGTCACTTCATTGTTCAAGCCCATGTTCTCTACATCATCCCGGCTCGTCTGCCCCTGATATTTTTCCACCTGCGTCCCGCAGCCGGCAGCAAACAGGCACAGCAGAGTGGCAGGAATTATGAAACAGTGCTTCACGGTATCACCTCTTATCCTTTTAGGCCTAGTATGACCAGAAGAGGTGAAGGTATGTAAAAAGGACAAAGGGAGAGGCAGCACACATCAAACCAGGCGGAGCATGACAATGGGGACCTGGTTCTTTACACGAGCTTCCTTAAACGGCCGGGGTCCTCCTGAATGTCTTGCTCAAGCTCCTCACACAATTCCGCATAGTCCAGACACATCTTGTACGTTCTGCCGGAACGGCTTCCTCCAAGCTTCAGACATTCATTGGCACAAGAACGGCAGACTTCGGCACATGATTGAGTTAAATCACGACTCAAGGGACTGTTTTTTTGAACGACTTCGACCGCATACTTATAGGCATTCATACACTCTTCCAATACATTGGTTTTTTCCATAAGATAAGCGCCTTTTTTCATTATTTTCCACTCCTTTTCCCAAGGATAAAGAAGATAGGAATCCTCTGCTTTTCCATAGAATACCACATCAACAACCATGAAAAACCATCCGCAGCACATCGGAACACATCCGGACCATAATCGAACATAAAAAACAGCCGGCAGGAAGCCGGCTGTTTTAAAACGAGATATTATTCCGCATAAGCGGCTTTTATTTCTTTCTGCCTGGGTTTGTTTGGCACTTCATGATGATGACGACAACGTGGCTCGTAGGATTCCGATGCTCCCACCAGAATAACCGGGTCGTCATAGGAAGCCGGTTTCCCATCAATCAAACGCTGTGTACGGCTTGCCGGTGATCCGCATACAGGGCAGATCGCGTTCAGTTTCGTCACACTCTCACTCAGAGCCATAAGGTCAGGCATCTTTCCAAAAGGTTCTCCCCTGAAGTCCGTATCCAAACCAGCGACGATGACGCGTATGCCTTTATCTGCAAGGCATTCGACTACTTCCACGATATGTTCGTCGAAAAACTGCACTTCGTCAATTCCTACAACATCCATCTCATCCGTCACATGCTGCAGAATATCCAGCGAGTTCTTCACCGGCCGCGCCGTCACTGAAGTCCCATTATGGGAAACTACAGCATCTTCCTTATAACGGTCATCGATCGCAGGTTTGTACACGCGCACATTCAAGTTTCCAAAGGTCGCCCGTCTCACCCTGCGGATCAGCTCTTCTGATTTTCCACTGAACATGCTTCCGCAGATCAGTTCAACCCATCCGCTCTGTTTCATCACATACACGTCCACTGTCGCTCCCTTCTCCATCAATCAAGCTCAATCCAGCATAATTGTTTCGTTTATCCTGTATCTCATCAAAAAAGAGCTTCCCCGGCAGCCCCGGATCCCACCGCGGCTCATTCACCAAGGACAGCTCCCTAATATTCATACTTCCCCGGGAAACGGCTGTTCAGTCTAATGAACCCCTGTGTCCCGTATTTTTTGACAAAAAAACAGGCAAACCTTTGAGACAATTTGCCTGTTTTTGTTCAAAATGATGATGTCCCCTTCCGTGGAAGGCGGATCATAATTATGAAAGGTTATATTTCTTCTTGAAGCGATCCACACGGCCGCCAGCTTTATCAGCTTTCTGCTTACCTGTGTAGAACGGGTGGGACGCAGAACTAATCTCTACGCGGATCAATGGGTAAGTGTTGCCATCTTCCCACTCGATCGTTTCTTCAGAAGTCTTAGTAGATCCTGTTAGAAACTTGAAATTAGAACTTGTGTCTAGGAATACAACTTTACGGTATTCTGGATGAATTCCTGATTTCATGTTCTTCCACTCCTTTTTGCCCTGAATCCTTAAGAAACAGAGTTATTGTAAGAGCCGTCGAAGGTTCAACATACACCTTGTACTGAAACTCACATAGAAAGATTATAACAGGGGGGAGACCCCAATGCAACAACCAGTTTTTATTAAATGACGGAGAAGATGATGCAGAAAGCGACGGGCCCTCCGAAAAACCCCGGTGGAGAGGTCAGCGGCGTGCCGGTGACGCTTTGCCTTTCATATCCTTATCCATGAGGTCGAAAAATTCGTCGTTGTTTTTCGAAGCACGGAGTCGACGGAGGAACCGGTCGGCAAAATCATGAGAATCAGACATCGTCTTCCGGATGGCCCAGATTTTGTCCAGATGGGTCTGTGGAAGAAGCAGCTCTTCTTTCCTTGTGCCGGAGCGTACAATATCAATGGCAGGGAAAATCCGGCGTTCCGCCAGGCTGCGGTCAAGGTGGAGTTCCATGTTCCCTGTTCCCTTGAACTCTTCATAAATGACATCATCCATCCGGGAGCCGGTGTCAACGAGGGCCGTAGCCAGGATTGTCAGACTTCCCCCCTCCTCGATGTTACGGGCAGCACCGAAGAAACGCTTCGGACGGTGGAAGGCAGCCGGATCGATACCACCGGATAATGTCCGCCCGCTCGGTGGGATCACAAGGTTATACGCGCGGGCCAGACGGGTGATGCTGTCCATCAGCACGATCACATCACGCTTATGTTCCACAAGACGCATCGCCCGCTCCAGAACCAGCTCTGACACTTTAATATGATTTTCAGGAACCTCGTCAAATGTGGAACTGACTACATCCACATCCGGAGCGACCGACCGTTCAATATCGGTGACTTCTTCCGGACGTTCATCGACTAACAGAATAATCAGCTTCGCGTCAGGATGATTGACGGAAATACTGTTCGCCATCTGCTTCAGAAGCATCGTTTTCCCTGCTTTTGGAGGAGCGACGATCAAACCACGCTGTCCATATCCCACTGGAGCCATCAAATCCATGATCCGTGTGGAAAGCTTTTTCGTTTCTGTTTCGAGCTTCATCTGTCTATCAGGATAAAGCGGTGTCAAAGCCGGGAAATGGACACGCTCTTTCGCAGAGTCCGGGTCCTCTCCGTTCACCGCGTCCACGTGAAGCAGACCGTAATACCTTTCGTTCTCTTTCGGCGGACGGACTTTACCGGACACCTTGTCTCCATTACGAAGGTCAAAACGACGGATCTGGGAAGCGGAGATGTAAATATCCTCGGCACTTGGAGAATAATTAATCGGACGCAGGAAGCCGAATCCTTCGGAAGGGATAATTTCCAGAATTCCATCCATAAACAAAAAGCCGTCTTTTTCTGCCTGTGCCTTCAGAATGGCAAAAATCAATTCACGCTTCGTAAGCTTTGCATAGTAGGAAACTTTATACTGCCTGGCTTTTGTATAAAGGTCCTTCAGGGTCAATGTTTCTAAATTGGAGATCGTTAAATCTGCCACGTAATCACCACTCTTTTCAATTCTTATCGCTTGAATTCAGGTACCTGTCCCGCTTAAGGTCCAGGAATTCACGGGGTCACCATCTGCATCAATAGGCCCTTCCCGACCCTGAATGAAATCAAGGCCATGATGGACCCGTTTTTTTATAGGTTCTCGGGATTAAATATGAACGGAGTCAACGACTTCTCAAAGTGAATACTTTCAAAGAAGAAAAAGGAGAAGTTAAGTGAAGTAAAAAAGAAGCCTAAAGAAGCAAGTGACATGAACCTTCTATTTATAAACAACATTCATTGTACTCCTGTCACTCATGAGTTTCAATGTTATTTTTTTCAGAAGGAGGTAAGGGAATAGGAAAAGAAAAGGAAGCCGCCATACCCGGCTCCCTCTTCCCTTGTTTCCACCCGAAGCGTTTGCCGGACGAGGAATGTTGTCCGCCAGACACTTCAGAACGTCTCCCTTCCCATCAGAGGTACGGGAGACTTAAGAATTTTGGAACTGTTCGATTTCTTCTTCCGACATTTCCTCGTACCAGACGTCGGCGCCCAAATCAATCAGTTTGTTCGTGATATTCTCATACCCTCGTTCGATGTGATCCACGCCGGTAATTTCCGTAATCCCATCAGCCATTAAGCCGGCAATCACCAGAGCTGCACCGGCTCTCAGATCTGTAGCTTTCACCTTGGCCCCCTGCAGTTTGGAAGGACCTGTTACAATGGCAGATCCTCCCTCCACCTTAATGGAGGCATTCATACGCCTGAGTTCGTCCACGTGCTTGAACCGGGCCTGGTAAATGGTATCCGTGACAACCCCCGTCCCCTGTGTCTGCGTGAGCAGGGAAGTGAACGGCTGTTGGAGGTCTGTGGCAAACCCGGGATAAACGAGTGTTTTTATATCGACACTCCGAAGCTGTTTTCCAGGCCGGACGTACAACTGCTCATCATTTTCCTCAATGGTTACGCCCATTTCCCTGAGCTTGGCGAGCAGGGATTCCAGGTGCTGGGGAATGACGTTATCAATGACCATCCCGTCTCCCTGCGCAGCTGCCATGATGGTGTATGTGCCGGCTTCAATCCGGTCAGGAATGATCGTATGGAGGCATCCCTGAAGGTTCTGGACACCCTCAATACGGATGACGTCCGTTCCAGCGCCTTTAATTTTAGCTCCCATACTTGTCAGCAGGGTGGCCACATCAATGATTTCCGGCTCTTTGGCGGCATTTTCGATCACAGTCTTCCCTTTAGCCCTGACAGCAGCAAGCATAATGTTGATGGTTGCTCCGACGCTGACCACATCAAGATAAATACGCGCACCTCGGAGCTCCTTCGCTCTTAGATAAATGGCTCCCTGCTCATTCGTCACTTCTGCCCCGAGCGCTTCGAATCCCTTGATGTGCTGGTCGATCGGACGAGGACCGAGATGACAGCCGCCGGGAAGGCCGATGACAGCTTTATTAAACCTTCCGAGCATGGCTCCCATGAAATAATAGGAAGCCCGCAGCTTCTTCACTTTTCCGTTCGGAAGCGGCATGTCCACCATGTTGGACGGATCGATATGTACGGTTCTTCCTTCCTTCGCCACCGTGCCACCGATCTCTTCCAGAAGATCAGCCAAAATACCAACATCCGATATATCCGGCAGGCCTTCAATCGTTACAGGAGATTCAGCCAGAATTGCAGCTGGGAGAAGAGCAACCGCACTGTTTTTGGCGCCGCTCACCCTCACCTCTCCCCGCAGCGGGGCCCCGCCTTTTACTAATAGTTTACGCATGTAAAACTCCTCGCTTTAAAGGTCAAGATTTTCTCTTATTATGTGCAATTTTTACCAAATCACACATTATTTTTGGTTATTCCAGTCACTCAGGAATTTTTCTATTCCCTGATCCGTCAAAGGGTGCTTCACTATTTGATTCAGAACTTTAAAAGGAACCGTTGCAATGTGCGCGCCATGCAGGGCCGCTTCAGTGATGTGAACGGGGTGGCGGACAGAGGCAGCGATGATTTCTGTATCAATTGCATGACGATCGAAGATTTCCGAGATCTGAGCGACTAATTCCATGCCATTCTGACCAATATCATCGAGACGACCAAGAAACGGAGACACATAGGAGGCACCTGCTCTGGCTGCCATCAACGCCTGGTTTGCTGAGAACACAAGGGTGACGTTTGTTTTGATATTCAGATCACTGAATGCCTTTACAGCTTTCAACCCTTCCATTGTCATGGGAACCTTTACCGTAATATTCGGCGCAATGGCTGCGAGTTCCTTCCCTTCCCGAATCATTCCTTCCGCGTCTTCAGAAATCACCTCAGCACTGACAGACCCGGCTACTTCTGCCGTAATCTCTCTTAAACGGTCGTGGAAAGAAACCCCTTCCTTTGCAACAAGGCTCGGGTTTGTCGTCACACCTGCCAGAATGCCTAAAGCATTGGCTTCCCGGATATCCTCAATATTGGCTGTATCAATGAAAAATTTCATAATCTCCACTCCTCTTCCCTTTGTGATGGATGCTCAACCATGAAAATTGCCGAATGATTGCGTTTTCATACATGCTTAAAAGGAAACCGCTACAGAGGTAGCGGCTTCCTTTATACAGAGGTTCTTACGCTTGATTGGAAGAACCGAATTCACGCATCTTGCCGATAACCGTTTCTTTGATAGCGTCACGGCCGGGTCCAAGATATTTACGAGGGTCGTACTGTTCAGGCTGGTCAGCAAGAACTTGACGTACGGCTTTCCCTTGTGCGATCTGGTTTTCAGTGTTCACGTTAATTTTAGCTGTACCGAAAGAAATAGCTTTCTTAATGTCAGCTGTAGGGATTCCTGTACCACCGTGAAGAACAAGCGGCTTGTCTACAAGTCCCATGATTTCTTCCATGCGGTCAAAGCCAAGGTTTGGTTCACCTTTGTAAGGGCCGTGGACAGAACCAAGTGCCGGTGCAAATACGTCAACGTTTGTTTCGTCAACCAGTTGCTTACACTCGGAAGGAATAGCGTAGGCAGCTTCTGCATCGTCTACGATCAAGTCATCTTCCTGACCACCTACACGGCCGAGTTCTGCTTCAACAGAAACACCGTGGATGTGAGCAAGCTCAACCACTTTTCTCGTAACAGCGATGTTCTCTTCCAATGGATCATGAGAAGCATCGATCATGACAGAAGTAAATCCGGCGTGGATCGCTTCTGCACATTTTTCAAAGCTGGAACCGTGGTCAAGGTGAATCGCAACCGGTACAGTGGTACCGTAGGATTTCATAAGTGCTTTCACCATGTCAACGACTACGTTGAAGCCGCCCATGTAACGTCCAGCACCTTCAGAAACACCAAGGATGACCGGAGACTGCTCTTCTTCCGCAGCCTGCAGGATGGCCTGGGCATATTCTAGGTTATTAAGGTTGAACTGTCCTACACCGTAGCGTTCTTCCTTAGCTTTTTCTAGCATTTCTTTCATTGATACTAGTGGCATGAAAGATATCCTCCTTTGAATAACGAACTTTCCCTATTCACAAGTCTGTTTCCATACGAAAACACACCATGCAAGTTTGGTTACAGTAATAGAATACCAATACCCTTCTTATGGTGCAACATCAGGAGGATTATATAGCGCTTACATTAAGAAAAAAGTCATGAACGGCTGTGGACAAGCGTTCCATTTACCATTTCCTTCAAATTATGGATGTCAAACGGTTTTGTTATGATATGGGTTACGAAATGGAAATCCATGTCCTTCCTTACTGATTCCTCTGAATCCCCCGTAATAATCATAACCGGAGAAGAATAATTCATTTCCTCCAGGAATTGAAGGACATCTCTCCCATGCATAACAGGAAGATTATAGTCCATGATGATAAGATCCAGGCTCTCTTCCTTTACCACCCGGCATGCTTCTTTTCCTGTTTTCGCTGAAATCGTCTCATGGCCTTCTGCTTTCAGGATTTCCTCAAGCAGCAGGCGGATCCCCGGTTGATCATCGACAATCAGGATTTTATTCGTCATTCTTTCTCCCTCCCTTTCAAAGCTTGTGTGCATGTTCTCTCATTCCTTTAATTTCGAGGCGCCCCCTGTCATTTCCTGCATACAATTGGATCCATTGTCATATTTTCTGTAATTTTACTGGGATTCGACACGATCCTTTTCCATTACGGAAAGTATGCCTGCTTCCCATGTTTCTTCAACAAAAAAAGGCCGCCGAGCTTTTCTCTCGACAGCCTTCTTTTTTTCGGAAATGAGTCTGCTTATCCGGATTTATTGATAGGTCTTCATAGCCGCCCCGATAAATCCATGGAACAGTTCTTGTGGACGGGTCGGGCGTGACTTGAATTCCGGGTGGAACTGGCTCGCTACGAACCAAGGGTGGTCTTCCACTTCGATGATTTCGACAAGCCGGCCGTCAGGGCTTGTTCCGGAGAACTTGAAGCCGGCCGCTTCCATCTGCTCACGGTAATGGTTGTTAAACTCAAAACGGTGGCGATGACGCTCATAGATCACTTCTTCTCCATAAGCTTCCAGCGCTTTGGAGCCTTCTTTCAGTCGGGAAGGGTAAATCCCCAGTCTCAGCGTACCGCCAAGATCAGATACCTCTTTCTGCTCAGGAAGAAGATCAATGATCGGATGCGCCGTCGATGGATCGATTTCCGCCGAGTGCGCTCCTTCCAGACCGAGAACGTTGCGGGCAAATTCAACCGTTGCCAGCTGCATACCAAGACAGATACCAAGGAACGGGATACGGCTTTCGCGTGCATACCGGATGGCGTCGATTTTGCCTTCGATGCCACGGTCCCCGAATCCGCCGGGTACAAGGATTCCGTCTACACCATTCAGTTCAGCTTCCACGTTGGCCGCATTCAGCCCTTCTGAATTGACCCACTTCACATCAATATCGGAATCGTAGCTGTATCCTGCGTGTTTCAAAGCCTCGACAACAGAAATGTAGGCATCTGGAAGCTCTACATACTTACCGACAAGCGCAATCGTCGTCTTGTGCTGAAGGTTTTTCACTTGATCGATCAGCTTATTCCATTCCGTCATATCCGCAGGTGCACAGTCCAGACCAAAGTGGTCGCATGTCAGCTGGTCCAGCTTCTGCTCCTGTAGGTTGATCGGAACATTGTACAATGTGTCGGCATCGGCCATTTCAATGACCGCTTCCTTGTTGATGTCACAGAACAGGGCGATTTTCTCCTTCATGTCTTCGGAAATTTCCATCTCTGTACGAAGAACAATCGCATCCGGCTGAATGCCGAGAGAGCGCAGCTCTTTAACACTATGCTGGGTCGGTTTCGTCTTCATTTCCCCTGCGGCTTTCAAATATGGCACCAGCGTGCAGTGAAGGTACATGACGTGTTCGCGTCCGATATCACTCTTGATTTGTCGGATCGCCTCAAGGAATGGCAGGGATTCGATATCCCCGACCGTTCCGCCGATTTCCGTAATGACGACGTCGGCATTCGTTTCGTGGCCGGCGCGGAAAACACGGTCTTTGATTTCATTCGTAATATGCGGAATCACCTGTACGGTCCCGCCGAGGTAATCGCCGCGGCGTTCTTTTTTAATAACGGTGGAGTAGACTTTACCGGTTGTCACGTTACTGAATTTGTTCAAATTGATGTCAATGAAACGCTCGTAGTGACCAAGGTCCAAATCCGTTTCAGCGCCGTCATCTGTGACGAAAACTTCCCCGTGCTGGTACGGGCTCATCGTTCCCGGATCTACGTTGATGTATGGATCAAATTTCTGGATGGTTACCTTCAAGCCACGGTTTTTCAATAAACGTCCTAATGAAGCAGCTGTAATCCCTTTTCCCAGAGATGAAACCACTCCGCCTGTTACAAAAATGTATTTTGTTGCCACGTCAAATCCCTCTTTCTCTATTTGTATTAATTAGTTATTTACTAAAGCTTCAATTTGATAAGGGGATATAAAAACAAAAAACGCTCCCCGTCATTGCCGGGGAGCGTTCGGATTCCGTTCAAGGAAATTAAAGAGCCCAAATAAGATTTTACTGATATGACTTTTGAAAGTCAACCTTCTTATTTATCTTCGTCGTCATCTCCAACGAAGCTGAGATCATCTTCCACCATTTCTTCCTCTTCCTCATCCAGGTCATCATCTTCATAATCACCATCGTAATCATCGTCATCATCAAGGTCAAGGTCTTCATCGGTAAGTTCAAGATCATCTTCGAGATTTTCATCTTCGTCATTGTATTCATCTGCACCGAGCTCATCATCAAGCAGCTTGGAAGGTTTTTTCTTTTTCTTCTTCTTCTTTTTGCGTTTCTGAGGCAGGTTGGCGATTTCTTCTTCCATCTGCTCGACCGGGTACCACTTCTTCAAACCCCAGCGGTTCGTTCCGATCGTCATGAAACGGCCGTCAATGTTCATATCTGTGTAGAACTGGGCAATGTACTCTTCGTCCTGAGCTTCTGTGAAACCTTTCATTTTTGAAATCCGGTTAAAGATTTCATTAAAATCAATGGCTTCGCGCTCCTCTTCTAATATCAGGGTCGCCAGTTCGATCATGGAAATTTCTTCAATCTTCTGTGGGCTGAGTTCTTTTACGCTCACGATTCAGCACTCCTTTATCTAGACAAAATAGAATTAATGACTTCATGGGCATACGAATCACATTTAATCATACCATCCATTATATGAGGTGCCTGTATAAAAATCAAATAGAGTCTGTCTCTTCTTTACTTTTCTAGCCAAAGCTGCATGAAAGTAAACCTTGTGCTCAAAAATAGAAAAACATAAGCCTTTGTGTTCCTGCTGATATCCTTTAAAATATAGGAGAGAATGCTCTATGTAAGGAGAGACGATTAATGGAAAACCGCCCTTTCAACTGGACAGCCCTCATTCTGACTGCTGCTGCTCTTGGGATCTGGCTTTATTCAAGTTTCGGGATCATCCACTCCGAACACCTCGAGGAAGCAGAAGTAACGAAAAAGACCCATAATGATGAGGGTTATTATGTCACGATCGATGACAAGAAAGTATCTGTCAAGGATACGAGCACATGGATGCTCCTTGAAGAAGGAGGAACCTACAACATTACTTATGAATGGTACGGCATGAAAAAACCGTATGTGACAGAAGTGAACCAGGCCCACGATGACGATCAGGTGGGCGGCCACTAAAAGAAACACTTAAAACCATGCAAAACCCGTCCTGTGATTGGAATGGTCCTCACAGGACGGGTTTTCATTGT
Source organism: Halobacillus litoralis (assembly GCF_009856355.1). GTDB lineage: Bacteria > Bacillota > Bacilli > Bacillales > Halobacillaceae > Halobacillus > Halobacillus litoralis_B. Next base: position 443,677 of record NZ_WMEW01000001.1, read on the forward strand.
TAAGGGAACCTACATGTTTCTTCTATACTGTCCCCCTACTTCATAAAGCGCGTTGGTAATCTGTCCGAGACTGGCGACTTTAACGGTTTCCATCAGTTCAGCAAAGATGTTTCCGCCTCCGGCCGCTGTCTGCTTCAACCGATGAAGAGCCTCAGCCGCCTTCTGTTCATTCGACTGCTGGAAACGGCGGAGTTCTGTAATCTGGTGGTTCTTCTCTTCCTTGGAGGCACGGGCCAGTTCCATCGAATCGATTTCCTCTTCGGAAGGAGGATTTGGATTCAAGTACGTATTCACACCGATGATCGGCAGGTCCCCTGAATGCTTCTTCCCTTCATAATAAAGAGACTCCTCCTGAATTTTCCCACGTTGATACTGGCGCTCCATCGCTCCCAGCACACCCCCGCGGTCGTTGATCCGTTCGAACTCCTGAAGCACCGCTTCTTCGACCAGGTCGGTCAGCTCTCTGATAATGTACGCCCCCTGGAGGGAGTTTTCATTTTTCGTGAGACCGAACTCCTTGCTGATGATCATTTGAATCGCCATCGCCCTTCTAACCGACTCTTCGGTAGGTGTTGTAATGGCTTCATCATAGGAGTTGGTATGCAGGGAATTACAGTTGTCCTGAATCGCAATCAGTGCCTGCAGCGTCGTCCGGATATCATTAAAATCTATTTCCTGCGCGTGCAGGGACCGTCCGGAAGTCTGGATGTGATACTTCAGCTTCTGACTCCGCTCATTCGCTCCATATTTATCCCGCATGACGACGGCCCAGATCCGCCTCGCTACGCGGCCAAGCACGGTGTATTCCGGATCCAGTCCGTTGGAGAAGAAGAAGGATAAATTGGGTGCAAACTTGTTGATGTCCATTCCACGGCTCAAATAATACTCCACATAAGTAAAACCATTGGCTAGGGTAAAGGCCAGCTGTGTAATCGGGTTTGCCCCTGCTTCAGCAATGTGATAGCCCGATATAGAGACGGAATAATAGTTGCGGACCTGATGGTCAATGAAATACTGTTGAATATCGCCCATCATCCTCAAGGCAAATTCTGTAGAGAAAATGCAGGTATTCTGCCCCTGGTCTTCTTTCAGAATATCTGCCTGAACGGTGCCGCGGACGACTTGAATCGTTTCTGTTTTGATCTTTTCCGCTTCCTCCGCCGTCGGCGCCCGCCCTTCCTCCTCCTGGAACTTCTCCAGCTGCTGGTCGACGGCTGTATTGAAGAACATGGCCAGAATAATCGGCGCCGGTCCATTAATCGTCATCGATACCGACGTCGTTGGATCGACAAGATCAAAGCCGTCATACAGCTTTTTCATATCTTCAAGGGTGCAGATGTTCACTCCACTCTCGCCGACCTTTCCGTAGATGTCCGGCCGCTCATCCGGATCCTCCCCGTACAGCGTAACGGAATCAAAGGCTGTACTCAGTCTTTTCGCATCATCGCCTTCCGATAAATAATGAAAACGGCGGTTCGTCCGCTCCGGAGTTCCTTCCCCGGCAAACTGACGCTTCGGATCTTCCCCTTTCCGTTTGAAAGGAAAAACGCCGGCTGTAAAAGGAAAGGCGCCCGGAACATTCTCCTGAAGGAGCCACGTCAACCGGTCTCCCCAGTCCTTATAGCGTGGGAGGGCCACTTTCGGGATTTTCGTTCCACTCAGGCTTTCAGTGGTCAGGTCCATCGTGATGGCTCTGCCCCGGACTTCAAATGTATACGTATCGCCGCTGTATCGTTCGTGAAGACCATCCCAGTCCCCCAGCTTGTCGAGCGCATCCCGGTCGATGGTCCGCTCATAATCCTCCATTAAACGGTGAAGGTTCTTTTTAACGTCTTCATCTTCCAGCATATCGAGGGTCCCCTGAAGCTGATACAGCTTACTCGCCGCTTCCGCCTGTGTGTCCGTATGCTGGTGATAATCGCGGACAGCCATGGAAATATCCCGCAGATACTGCTTCCGCTCATTCGGAATGATCACATTCTGCTTTTCCGCCTTTTGGTTCAGGGAAGAGAAAGAAGTTTCCTCCTGCCAGGCATAGGTGTCATTCAACTTCTCCAGCAGCGCCGCGAACAAAGTGTTTGTCCCCGGGTCATTGAACTGGCTGGCAATCGTCCCATAGACAGGGAAACGGCTGTCATCCTCATGGAACAGCATATGACTGCGCTGATACTGCTTTTTCACTTGATTAAATGCGTCCTCGGAACCTTTCTGCTCGAACTTGTTAATGACAATAAAGTCGGCAAAATCAATCATATCGATTTTTTCAAGCTGGGAAGGGGCTCCGAACTCTGCAGTCATCACATACATGGATAAATCCGTAATGTCCGTAACCGCGGCATCACCCTGTCCGATTCCGCTCGTTTCGACAATAATAAAATCCACGCCGGCAGCTTTCACAACCTGAATGGCCTCCTCCACTGCGGTAGACAACTCTGAGCGGGCGTCACGTGTCGCCAGCGACCTCATATAAACGCGGGGATGGAAGATCGCATTCATACGGATCCGGTCCCCAAGAAGCGCGCCTCCGGTTTTCTTTTTCGTCGGATCGACAGACAGGACAGCGATTTTCTTTTCCGGGACCTCGTGAATAAAACGACGGATCAGTTCATCGGTCAGCGAACTTTTCCCCGCTCCCCCCGTACCGGTAATTCCGAGAACCGGAATCGTTTTATCCTGCGTTTTCTCTACCGCTGTTTCAAAGGCAGCTACAGCCTCCCGCTCTTCCTTGGACGTATTTTCGACATACGTAATAAAGCGGGCGACTGCCTGATGATTTCCTTCAGATAAATCGGCCACCCCTTTTTCCACATCAAGGGGGGGGAGAAAATCACACTCCTCCATCATCTTGTTAATCATCCCCTGCAGACCAAGGGAACGGCCGTCTTCCGGAGAAAATACCCGGGCAACGCCGTACTCGTGAAGCTCTTTGATTTCACGGGGAATGATCACACCGCCTCCGCCTCCATAAACGCGGATATGACCGGCACCCTTTTCATTCAAAAGGTCGACCATGTACTTGAAATATTCCACATGTCCTCCCTGATAGGACGAAATGGCAATGCCCTGGGCATCTTCCTGTACCGCCGCATTGACCACTTCTTCAACGGACCGGTTATGACCGAGGTGGATCACTTCCGCACCGGTGGATTGCAGAATTCTCCTCATAATATTAATGGAAGCGTCATGACCATCGAAAAGACTGGAAGCCGTAACGAATCGTACAGGATTCTTCGGCTTATAGATTGTCGGTTGTTCCATTTCCGCTCTTCCTTTCTTTTTCAGCCGGCGTTACGCATTCCCTGCGCCGTCAACCGGCTGTATGATTCCTTCTGCCTCTTTTCCCAGACCCTTTAGAAGCAGGTGGATCTGGGTATCGGTATATGATTGAATCGTAAACGTACGCTGCAGAATCCAGCGTCTGAACCCCCACATCTGTCCCTGAACAAATATATTATTGGCTATCAAGCGTACTTCCGCTTCGGTACATTCCCCGGGGAGGCTGTTGATGATGACCTGCTCCAGCATGGCGACCATATCCCGCTCTTTCTGCAGGACATAATCCTGAGCTTCCCGTGACAGGGACTTTACTTCCTGATACATCACCAGGACTTCATCCTGCATATCATCCATCAATTGAAAATAAGAACGGACCGCTTGAATCAGACTGTTCACCGATGTCTGCTCCGGATCAATCGAGGCTTCCATTCTCTCTTTGACACGCTGATAAATAGAGTCACAGACGAGAAATAATACATCCTCTTTCTTGCGGATGTATTCATATAAGGTTCCGATGCTGAATCCGGACGCTTTTGCGATTTCGCGTGTCGTCGTTTTATGAAAGCCTTTCTCCATAAACAGCGTCACGGCACCCTTGATCATCTGGTTTCTCCGCTTTAAAATCAGTGCTTCATCCTTGATGGTTGATGGCACTTGCTGATCCGCCACATCACTCACCCTTCCCAGCCCATTCCTGCAACCATGATCGGGCCAACTGGTATGGATCGGCATCGGGATTTTCGAAGGCTGCTGTTTTCTGTGGATCCTTCTCTACAGAGGATTTGACGTTCCGCCATATTTCTTCGCGGATCAGATCATAGACTTCCAGCTGCAGCTGTTCTTTCCTCCGCTTCGTCCCTGCCTTGGTTTCATATAAATACGTACGGTGCTCTTTCATCTTCTCCCAGACCTCAGCCATACCTCTGGACTCGACCGCCACCGTCTCCACGATAGGCGGCTGCCACCCTTCCGGCTGGATGATCATCAAATATTCCTCAAGGGTCGACTTCAGCTTACGAACACCCGGAAGGTCTGCTTTATTAATAAGAAAGAGATCAGCAATTTCCATAATCCCTGCCTTGAAAATCTGCAGCACATCTCCACTGTTCGGTGTCAATACAAGCCCGGTTGTATCCACCACCTTCATGACATCCAGCTCGGACTGACCGACCCCGACGGTTTCCACCAGTACGACATCAAAGCCATACGCATCACAGACCCGGATGCTGTCCTTCGTCGCCCTCGCCAAGCCTCCAAGACTGCCCCTTGTTGCCATACTGCGGATGAAAATCCCTGGATCAAGGAAATGCTGGTTCATCCTGGTACGGTCCCCGAGCAGGGCACCGCCGCTGAATGGACTCGTAGGGTCAACGGCAATAACGGCAACGGTAAGCTCCTGCTTCCTTAAATAAGTCAGCAGCCGGTTGATCAACGAACTTTTCCCCGCCCCGGGTGATCCTGTGATGCCGATGTAGTGGGCCTGCTTCTGTATCGAAAAGATGTCACTCATCAGCGGAAGCTTTTCCGGATCCTCATTTTCAACGAGCGTGATGGCACGGGCCAGCGCCCTCATATCCTGATTTTGTATTCGTTCCGCCAACGGATGCATCATCCATCACCTTCCTACTTCGTTACCATCCGGCCGATAACGAGACGCTGAATCTCCTGGGTTCCCTCATATATCTGCGTGATCTTCGCGTCCCTCATGTACCGTTCGACCGGGTAATCCTTCGTGTATCCATATCCCCCGTGTACCTGAACGGCCTCCGTAGTCACTTTCATCGCCGTATCGCCGGCAAACAACTTCGCCATTGCCGATGCTTTGGAGTACGGAAGACCTTCAGATTCCAAGTACGCGGCTTGATACGTAAGCAGGCGGGAAGCTTCGATTTCAGTGGCCATATCCGCCAGCTTAAACGAAATCCCCTGTAAAGCAGCGATCGGCTTCCCGAACTGCTCCCGTTCTTTAGCATAAGCAACGGATTCATCAAGCGCCCCCTGGGCGATTCCTACAGCCTGTGCAGCGATTCCGTTTCTACCACCGTCGAGCGTCATCATAGCGATTTTAAATCCCTGTCCTTCTTCTCCAAGCAGATTTTCCTTAGGAATCCGGCAGTCTTCAAAAATCAACTCGGTCGTTGGAGAGGAACGAATGCCGAGCTTCTTCTCTTTTTTCCCTGTGGAGAATCCCGGGGTGTCTTTTTCTACGATGAATGCACTGATGCCCCGGTTCCCTTCGTCCTGATTCGTTTTAGCAAAGACGACATACGTATCCGCCACACCGCCATTGGTAATCCACACTTTGCTACCGTTCAATACATAGCTGTCTCCATCAAGCTTCGCCTGTGTGCGCATGGAGGACACATCACTTCCCGCTCCGGGTTCGGACAAAGCGTAGGCCCCGAGCTTTTCACCAGCAGCCAGCGGCGTTAGAAACTTCTTCTTCTGTTCTTCTGTTCCAAATGTATAAATCGGCCAGCTGGCCAGAGAGATATGGGCGGAGAGCGTGACCCCCGTGGAAGCACATACTCTGGAAAGCTCCTCCACAGCAATGACATAACTGATAAAATCCGAACCGATGCCCCCGTATTCTTCCGGCCATGGGATGCCAGTCAGCCCGAGTTCAGCCATCTTATCAAAAATTTCACGATCAAAACGCTCCTCTTCATCGCGCTCAGCCGCTGTTGGTTCCACCTCGTTCTTGGAAAAATCCCGGACCATTTTTCTAAGCATTTCCTGCTCTTCTGTTAATGTGAAATTCATTTCTCCATCCTCCTAATCTCTCACCAGATGATTGCCGATGACCACACGCTGGACTTCGCTCGTTCCCTCGTAAATCTCGCAGACTTTCGCGTCTCTGAAGAAGCGTTCCACCGCATAATCTTCTGTATATCCATAGCCTCCGTGTATCTGTACTGCCTCAATGGCCGCTTTGACTGCCGTGCGGGAAGCCATCAGCTTAGCCATCGACGCTTCTTTACTGCACGGCTTTCCCAGTGCCTGCATGGATGCTGCGTTGTAAACCATCAGCTTCGAAGCTTCTACTTCTGAAGCCATATCTGCCAATTTGAAGGAGATCCCCTGCAGGTGGGCGATCGGCCTGCCGAACTGCTCCCTTTCCTTTGCGTAGGCAGCCGCATGCTCCAAAGCGGCTTCCGCAATCCCGAGCGACTGGGCAGCAATGCCGATCCGTCCAATATTCAAGTTGGAAAGGGCAATTTTATAGCCTTCCCCTTCCTTCCCCAAGAGCTGGGAGACCGGCAGCTCGCAGGCATCAAAGTTCAAGGATACCGTGCTCGATCCGTGCATGCCCATTTTCCTTTCCGCTTTACCAATAGCAAATCCAGGCGTTCCGCGTTCCACAATAAAAGCGCTCAAGCCTTTACTCGGAGGTACATCAGGGTTCGTCCGTGCAAAGACGATGAAGGTATCTGCATTGCCTCCGTTGGTGATAAACACCTTGGAGCCATTAAGAATGTACCGGTCCCCTTTCTTCTCGGCACGTGTCTTCAGACTGCTGGCATCACTGCCGGCGCTTGGTTCGGTCAGGGCAAACGCACCCAGGTATTGTCCCGAGGCGAGTTTGGGAATGTATTTGGATTTCTGCTCTTCCGATCCGAAGTATAGGATGGGGTTGGTCCCCACCGATGTATGCACAGATAAAATGACCCCGAGTGTCGCACTTACCTTGGATAGTTCATGAATAGCAATAATGTAGGAGGTGTAGTCCATTTCCGCACCTCCATAGGCTTCAGGAATGGGGATCCCCATTAAACCGAGCTCCCCCATTTGAGGAATCAGTTCTTCCGGAAACCGGTCTTCCTGCTCCATACGCTCGACGGCGGGTGCCACTTCGTTTTGTGCGAAGTCCTGCACCATCCGGCGCATCATTTTCTGTTCATCTGTAAATTGAAGATCCACGGTCATCTCCCCTTTTCCTCAGTTATTCATAGATGTAAAAACCGCGGCCGGACTTCTTCCCGAGCCAGCCGGCTTTGACGTATTTACGGAGAAGCGGACATGGTCTGTATTTGCTGTCGCCAAATCCGTCATGCAGGATCTCCATTATATAAAGACACGTATCCAGTCCGATAAAATCCGCCAGGGTCAGCGGCCCCATCGGATGATTCATGCCCAGCTTCATCACAGCATCCACGTCCTCGGGAGAAGCGACACCTTCATGAACCGTGTAAATCGCCTCATTGATCATCGGCATCAAAATTCTATTGGAAACAAACCCAGGGAAATCCTCCACCTCTACCGGTGTCTTCTGGAGTTTTTCGGCCATTTCTTTCACGGTGGCATACGTTTCATCACTCGTCTGAATCGCCCTGATGATTTCCACAAGCTTCATAACCGGGACCGGATTCATAAAATGCATGCCAATGACCTGTTCCGGACGCTTCGTCGCTGCCGCAATTTCGGTGATTGGAAGGGAAGAGGTATTGGTCGCTAAAACAGCATGAGGAGGTGTGATTTCATCCAGCTGCTGGAACACATCGATCTTCACTTTCATATTCTCCACGACGGCTTCCACGACGAGGTCACAGTCCGACGCATCCTGCAGGTCGGTCGTAATGGTCAGGTTCTTCAGCGTCTCGTCACGTTTTCCATCGGTCATGCGCCCCTTCTCCACAGCTCTTTCCAGACGCTTTTCAATTCCGTCTCTTCCTTTATTCAATGCTTCCTGATCTCGATCATTCAATTTCACATAAAAACCGGCCTGAGCAAAGACTTGAGCAATCCCTGCGCCCATCTGTCCTGCGCCGATGACCATGACTTTATTCATTGACATCCGTATGTCCCCCTTATTGTTTCGGTACTTCGATTAGAACCGCATCTCCCTGGCCGCCGCCTGAGCAGATGGCTGCAATTCCTGTACCGCCGCCCCGGCGTTTCAGTTCATAAGCCAGTGTCAAAAGGATACGTGCTCCACTGGCTCCGATTGGATGTCCAAGAGCAACGGCTCCACCGTTGACATTCACTTTCTCCGGATCCAGACCGGCAATTTTCCCACTGGCCAGTGAAACAGCCGCAAACGCCTCATTCACCTCAAATAAATCGATATCCCTTATGGTCTTTCCGGTTTTTTTCAGAAGTTTATTAATGACAAGTCCAGGTGTCTGTGGGAAATCCCGGGCTTCCACTGCAATCTCATCGTGAGCGAGAATAGTCGCAAGCACAGATGATCCGGTCTCCTTGGCCTTTTCTTCTGACATTAAGACCATGGCACACGCTCCGTCATTGACGCCCGGTGCATTTCCTGCTGTAATCGTCCCGGACTTGTCAAAAACGGGGCGCAGTTTTGATAACGCTTCCATTGTTGTGCTCTTTCGTGGAGCTTCATCCTGATCCACGGCGACAGGATCTCCTTTACGCTGCGGGATTTCAACAGGAGTGATTTCTTCGCCCAGCTTCCCAGCTTCCGTGGCCTGGACGGCCCGCTGATGACTGCGGTATGCCCACTCATCCTGATCCTCACGTGTCAATTCATACTGCTCGGCTGTCCGATTGCCGTAATTGCCCATATGCACGTTCTCAAAAGAACAAGTCAATCCGTCATGCACCATCATATCTTTCACGGCAGCATCTCCCATCCGGAGCCCCCATCGTGCTTTCGGCATGAAGTAAGGCGCGTTGCTCATGCTTTCCATACCACCGGCGACGATGATTTCTTCTTCCCCAAGACGGATGAACTGATCTCCCATCGTAACGCTGCGCATACCGGATGCACACACTTTATTCACGGTTTCTGTTTTGACATCCCACGGAATCCCTGCTTCACGGGCCGCCTGTCTGGAAGGAAGCTGTCCCTGCCCCCCCTGAAGAACGGTGCCCATGATGACTTCGTTCACGTCCTCAACGTGGACCTGCGCTTTTTTCAAAGCGGCTTTGATAGCCAGACCTCCAAGCTGCGCTGCTGTCAGGGGTGCCAGGCTCCCTCCAAATTTCCCAAATGGTGTTCGTGCTCCATCCACGATGACTGTTTTACGCATTGTCATTCCTCCCTTTATTGTTAACGCTTACAAAATAGACGATTGAACGCTCGCTCAACATCTTCCCATAAGGAAAGTGTACATAAAATCCTGTACACTTTCCACAATTTTTCAATCATTCTGTCATTTTTTCGTTTTTAAACAAACGTTTAATCAAGCACTCTTTTCCTTTGTATTTCCAAAGATTGACTTAGCGAGAATCTCTGCAATATCCATCGTACTGACCTCTTCTTCCACTTCTTTCGCTTTCGTTCCGTCCGAAAGCATCGTCAGGCAGAATGGACAGCCGCTGGAGATCATTGTAGGCTCTACTTCAAGCGCCTGTTCGGTCCGTGCTACGTTGACGCGGTTCCCGGATTTCTCCTCCATCCACATCATGCCGCCTCCAGCTCCACAACACATCCCGTTCGAACGGTTGCGTTTCATTTCCACCACTTCCACTCCAGGGATCATCTCCAGAACTTCACGCGGCGGCTGGTAGACTTCGTTGTAGCGGCCAAGGTAACAGCTGTCATGATACGTAATTTTTTCTTTAACAACGCCCTGCGGCTTCAAGCGGCCTTCCTTCAGCCATTCCGCCAGCATTTCCGTATGGTGGTACACTTCAGCTTCCAGACCGAAATCCGGATATTCATTCTTGAAAATGTTATACGCATGCGGATCAATCGTAATGATCTTCTTCACATCGTTTTTCTCAAATTCCTTCATATTCTTTTCCGCCAGCTCCTGGAAAAGGAATTCGTTCCCCATACGGCGGGCTGTATCTCCGGAGTTCTGTTCCTTATTGCCGAGAATAGCGAACTTGATGCCGGCTTCGTTCATCAGTTTCGCAAAGGCCATGGCGATTTTCTGACTGCGGTTATCGTAGGACCCCATGGAACTGACCCAGAATAAGTATTCAAACTCTTCCCCTGATTTCTTCAACTCTTTCACTGTAGGAATATGGACATCTTCATCCAGCTGCCTCCAGTCTTCTCTTTCCTTCTTGGAAAGCCCCCATGGATTACCCTGACGCTCGATGTTCATCATGGCACGCTGACCGTCGGCATCCATCTTCCCTTCTGTAAGAACAAGATAGCGGCGGAGATCGATGATTTTATCGACATGCTCGTTCATGACCGGGCAGGCATCCTCACAGTTCCGGCATGTTGTACAGGCCCACAGCTCTTCTTCAGTAATAACATCTCCAATCAGGCTCTTATTCTGGACCGCTTCAAGCGTTGCTGCGGCCTCATCCGTCCCGTGGCTCCGGGCCATTTGAGCAAGCGTATTCCCTTCTGTACCTGAGAACGCATAGGCAGGCACCCATGGAGATTTACCTGTAACGGCGGCCCCCTTTTCCGTAAGGTGATCGCGGAGCTTCACAATCAGATCCATCGGCGAGAGCATTTTTCCGGAACCAGACGCCGGACACACGTTTGTACAGCGGCCGCATTCGACACAGGCATAAAAATCAATCATCTGAAGCTGGTTGAAATCCTCAATCTTTCCAATCCCGAAGGATACATCCTCTTCATCGGCATCCTCATCCATTTCAAAATCAATGGACTTGAGTTTTCCCGGCGGCTCTTCACGACTTAAAAAGACGTTCACAGGCGCAGCAAGAAGGTGGGCGTGCTTGGACTGCGGCACGTAGACAAGGAATGTAAGCAGAATAAGCAGGTGAATCCACCACATAACAAAGAATACCGTGATGGCAACAGGTTCAGGCACCCATCCGAAAGCGCTTGCAATAACGCTCGCAACAGGTTCTGTCCATGCCCCTTCATGGGCATGCCAGATCATACTCATGCCATTACCGACCAGCACCGTGACCATAAGTGTTCCAATAAAGATGAGAACAAGTCCGGCTTTGAACCCCCGCTTCAGACGGACAAGCTTTTCAATATACCGCCGGTGAAAAGCCCAGATGACAGCGGTCAGAATCATTAAGGTCACCAGCTCCTGGAAAAACGTGAAGCCGGCGTAAAAAGGTCCGAGCGGCAGATGGGCATCCGGCACAAGTCCTTTATAGATAAAATCAATCGCCCCGAACTGCACGAGGATAAAGCCGTAAAACATCATAACGTGAATAATTCCGGATTTTTTATCCTTAAGAAGCTTCTTCTGCCCGAATACATAAACCCAGATCTTGCGTAATCGTGACTTCAGCTGGTTGTCATACTCGAATTTTTTCCCCAATTTAATATAAGCGATTCGAGTCTGAACGACACGGACAAATAAATAAAGTCCATAAACCAGCACCCCAAGGAACAAAATCCAGTTGGCGGTCAGCAGTGGATTCATCGGTTTTCCCCCTCTTTGTTGTCATCGCACGAAGCGATTTCCCTTTTCTCCGATCAGAAACTTTTAATTTTCTGAATCTTATAGCTTAACTATAAATTATGAATGAGCATTCAGTCAATATATTTTCTGTATTTTTCCTTTTGAAAAGGTCGAAAAAGGGGAAACTAGGAGGAAGAGTTTTTTAGGAGGCATCTTATGTTCTACATTATTCTACTATTACTAGCAGCCACTCTTATTTTCCTGCTTTTCCTGGATTTTAAATTTGGAAGGTCCCGGCATCATAAACAGGCCCGTACCATTCCCCTGGAGGAAACGACAGGCAGCTATCATTTATATAAGAACGGATCCCGGCTGTATGAACAGCTTTTCCGGGATATTTCCGAGGCAGAAAAACAGGTGGATGTTTATTTCTTTCTTATAGAAAATGATTATATTGCGGAGAATTTTCTCCAGGTGCTGAAAAACAAAGCGGCTGAGGGTGTCCCTGTACGACTGATGGGTGACCGCGTGGCCAGCTTTAAAATAACGAAGAAGCGCCGGGAGGCACTTGAGGCGGCAGGTGTACGCTTCGCTTTTGCGGAAACCCCCGGATTTCCTTATTTCTTTTACCGCCTTCATCGGAGAAACCATCGGAAAATCACCGTCATTGATGGAAAGATCGGCTATGTCGGAGGATTTAATATCGGAAAGGCGTATATCGGGGAAACTTCGAAATTCGGAGACTGGCGGGATTATCATATCCGGTCCTTCGGTCCTGTCGTCCATCAGCTGCATACCATTTTTCTTGATGACTGGTATTTGGCAACAGGAGAAAAAGACGAGCCCCTTCCTCCCACAGAAACCGAGCATCCCTACCGGATGAGGGTCGTGGCAACTGATGGCGTAGAGCTTGAGCAGGAGTTCAGGAAAATGATCGATTCTGCTGAACGTGAAATTTTAATCGGCACGCCCTATTTCATTCCTACTCCCACGCTGCAGGATGCCTTGAAATCAGCACTGAAGCGGAATGTCTCGATCCATATTATGATTCCGATGAAAGCAGACCATCCATTCGTAAAGGAAGCTGCCGTCCCGTACTTAAAGGAGTTGAAGGAGGCTGGTGCAGATATCCGTTTCTTCGATGCAGGCTTTTATCATTCAAAGGTCATCATGATTGACGGACAGTTCGCAGACATCGGCACCGCAAACTTTGACCGGCGCAGCTTCTTTCTCAATAAAGAGATCAATACGTATGTGTATGACGAAGCCTTTATTGAAGATTTAAGAGACTTTTACTTCGAGGATGTGGCAGATGCCGTCCCGTTCGACGACCGCTGGCTGAAAAAACGTTCACTCGGAACAAGAATCAATCAGAAGATTGCTGTTCTGCTCCGTCCGTTTTTGTAGCGGTCATTTAAACAGTTCCGTGAGCATCGGCCCGACCCAGCCATATACTTTAAACCCAAGATAAATGCCGATGATGCCGGCCACTCCTGCAAAAGCGGGTGGTGCCGGTATCGGCAGTTTAACAGCAGCGAATAATAATCCGACCACGAATCCGGTCAGTAATGCCAGCAGTACTTCTTTCCCCACAGCAATCCCTCCTTCTCCGGTCCTTTTCGTATATCATGTACTTCTTTCTCCACTCCATTCATGTTTTCCTCTTCCTTATGAACCCGGACATAAAAAAAGAACGCCTCTGCCCGTTTATGCAGAGACGCCCTTTTCCTACTCTATGCCATTACATTTGATTCGGTGCAGAAACACCGACAAGTTTCAGTGCGTTGTTCAAGGTAATCCGTACGGCTTTCATCAGGGCAATCCTTGCGGCTGTCCGCTCAGGATTGTCGCCATCCAGTACTTTCACTGCATTGTAGAAGCTGTGCAGGGCAGACGCCAGGTCAAAGGCATACTGGGTAACCCTGTGCGGGGTACGCTTGTCAGCAGCATCCGCTACAACCTGAGGGAATTCCCCAAGTTTTTTCAACAGGTCTTCTTCCTTCTCAGCTGTTAACCAGCTGTTATCGTAGGTTTCCTTCATGAGTCCTTTTTCTTCCGCCTGCTTCAGCATCGTGCAGATTCTGGCGTGCGCATACTGCACATAGTACACAGGGTTTTCATTGGACTCTGAACGGGCGAGATCCATGTCGAAGTCCAGGTGGGAATCGCTGGAACGCATGGAGAAGAAGTAACGCATCGCGTCCACACCGACTTCCTCCATCAGCTCTCTAAGCGTGACCGCTTTTCCGGTACGCTTACTCATTTTCACCTTTTCGCCGTCCTGGAATAAATTGACCATCTGGATGATTTCTACTTCCATCGTGTCTTTTTCAAAACCAAGCGCCTGAATAGCCGCTTTCATACGAGGAATGTAGCCGTGGTGATCAGCTCCCCAGATGTTGATGAGCGTATCAAAGCCGCGGTCCAGTTTATTTTTGTGATAGGCAATATCCGGCGTTAAGTAGGTGTACGAACCGTCATTCTTAATCAGGACACGATCCTTATCATCGCCGAACTGTGTCGTTTCAAACCATGTGGCATCGTCTTTTTCATACACATACCCTTGGCTGCTGAGGACTTTCAGGGCATCGGTAATCTGGTCGTCCTGATACAGGGAGGTTTCAGAGAACCATTCATCAAACGGGACACGGAATTCTTCCAGGTCGGTTTTGATTCGATTCAAAAGGAACTTCAAACCATATTCGCGGCAGAACTGCAGTCGTTCTTCCTGCTCGGCTTCCGCCCATTTTTCACCAGCCTCTTCCGCAAGCTTTTCTCCCAGCTGGATGATGTCTTTACCGTGATAGCCGTCTTCCGGCATGTCCCAGTCACGGCCGAGCGCCTGCATGTAGCGGGCTTCCAGAGACTTTGCAAGGTTCATCATCTGGTTTCCGGCATCATTGATGTAATATTCACGGGAGACGTCATAGCCGGCTGCATCCAGTACGTTGCATAAGGAATCACCGACAGCAGCTCCGCGGGCGTGTCCGAGGTGGAGGGTCCCCGTCGGGTTGGCTGAAACAAACTCGATCTGGATTTTATGACCGTCACCCGTGTTCGTCCGTCCATATTCATCGCCGGCTTCCAGTACAGAAGGGACAAGCTCCGTCAAATACTGGTTGTTCATGTAGAAATTAATGAAGCCCGGGCCTGCGATTTCAATTTTGTCTATGGATGCTTTCGAATGATCGAACTGCTCGACCAGTTCAGATGCAATCGCACGCGGATTCTTTTTCGCTACCCGTGCCAGCTGCATAGCCATATTGGTGGCATAATCGCCGTGAGCTTTGTCCTTCGGCTGTTCGAGCACGACTTCCGGCATTTCCTCTTCTCCGGCAAGACCCGCTGCCAGCACAGAACGAACAATCTCTTCTTTCAGGTTTTGTTCCATTTGTTCAACGATATTCATGAATCGCTCTCCTCCTCAAACGTCAACGTCAAGCTGTGCGCCTGCGTTACCTCGTGATTTAACGTCATTGTATAGTCTAAAAACAGTCGTCCCTGCGCGGATTCTTCCAGCGAGGTATAATCCAATTCTTTCGTATAGGTTCTCATATGAAAATCACCGTACGTGTGGTGATATAAATTCTCCGTTTCCATCAGCGGCTTGAAAACCTGGCGCATTTCCACACCACCGCTGCGCTTAATGCTCACGTGCTCCTGTTTGATCGTCACCATTGTGTGGACAGGGTCACCGTCTTCCGGGTGCTCCGTAAAGGTCAGCACCTGCGTATCGCCGCGGACTAAAAAACGGCCGGTCTCTTCGATTTCCATGGTCTCCCTGCGGTCTTGATCCTGGATTTCGGTAACAAGCTGGACCTGGATGTCTTTTGCATTTGCAGGCATCTTTCCTCCACCTTTTCTTTAACAATTTTACGAACGAGTTATAACTAATCCATTATAAAAATTTCAGTTTAAAAACGCAAGCGCTGGTATCAGGAACTTGTCAGCAGACTGATATACCTCTGAATGTCATCGATAGAGGAGAGGTGTGCCGGAATGGACCAGGCGGTGTATATCACAAGGATAGCCAAAACAACCGTAGTGTACCACTTGAACGGAAGATATTTCCTGAAAGGGCGCTGGCCGGGAGCAGTGATAAACATCAATAGAGGGAGAAGAACAGCGATCACACCCAGATCCAGCCTCCACTGCTGCCTTTCTTCAGAAACCGCAACCTGGAACATGAGAATCTCGTTGATGTTCCCTTCCCTTTCTATTTCCACTTGTTCTTTATTCCATAATCCTTCTTCAATCGTCAACGTGTCTTCATTCAATGTATAACTGTAATTTGATGGGTTCCATTCCCCTGCAAAAGTGGCGGTGAAAAGTACGACCATCACCAAGGCATAGGCGGAAATGAGACCGATCCCTTTTTTCGTCAAAGTGAAACGCTCCTTTATTCATGATTTCAGGACACATGCCCGAAAATAGAAAAGCCACCGTGATGATCACAGCGGCTTTCCCTATTCTATCATTTATTGAACAAACCCTAAAAGCATTTCACGCAACAGTTTGCCGGCCGCAATCTGTGTCTTTTCGGAATGATCGTAGGCCGGGGCTACTTCCACCAGATCAGCTCCTACGATATTCAGCTCACTTCCTGCGATGGCATGAATAGCAGCCAGCAGTTCTTTAGAGGAAATGCCGCCGGCTTCAGCCGTTCCTGTCCCGGGAGCATAGGCAGGGTCAAGCACATCAATGTCGATAGTGACATAAACCGGACGCCCGGCCAGATTAGGCAGGACCTTCTGCAAAGGCTCCAGCACCTCATACTTATACATGTGCATACCGGATTCAGCCGCATATTGAAACTCTTCTCTCATGCCGGAACGGATCCCGAAAGAATAGACGTTCTCCGCACCGATAAGCTCACATGTCTTGCGGATCGGCGTGGAATGGGAAAGCACCTCTCCCTCATATTCCTCCCGAAGATCTGCGTGGGCATCGATATGAATGACGGCCAGATCGGGGTACTTTTTATAAACGGACTGAATGACCGGCCAGGAAACTAAGTGCTCCCCGCCCATCCCAAGCGGGAACTTGCCTTTTTCCATCAGTTCATCCGTATAATCCTCAATGATGTCGAGGCTGCGGGCTGCGTTTCCGAATGGCAGCAGCAGGTCGCCGGCATCGTGATAGCTTACGTCCTCCAAATGGCGGTCCAAATAAGGGCTGTACTCCTCAAGACCGATGGAAGCTTCACGGATCCGGTTCGGCCCAAAACGGGAGCCCGGACGAAAGCTGACCGTCCAGTCCATAGGCATGCCGTAAATTACAGCGTCCGCTTCTTCCCCTGTAGCGCGGCTCATAATGAATACTTTGCCCGAGTAGGCTTCATCAAACCTCATGAACGTCCCTCCTTCGTCAAGTCTTTCACAAATTTCGGCAGAGCAAAGCAGGCCTGGTGGATCACTTCGGTGTAGTATTTCGTATCCAGTTCCGTGAAACGATTTTCTGGAACCTGAAGCGGATCATACGTCTTACTTCCCATCGTGAATGTCCACAGTCCACTCGGGTACGTCGGAATGTTGGCGGTGTACACTTTGGTTATCCGGAAGCTTTCCTTAACATCACGGTACACCTGACGGATCAGATCAGCCTTGAACCAAGGGTTATCTGTCTGGGCAACAAAGATGCCGTCCTCTTTCAATGCTTTGGCAATTCCCTCGTAAAAGCCCTTCGAAAACAGGTTCACCGCAGGTCCGACCGGTTCTGTGGAGTCTACCATGATCACATCGTATTCCTCCGTACTTTGAGCAATATGCATAAACCCGTCATCCACTTTGACTTCGACCCGTTCGTCGTCCAAGGTGCCCGCAATGGATGGCAGATACTTTTTGGAATACTCGATGACCTTGCCGTCAATTTCGACAAGCGTGGCTTTCTTTACACTTTCGTGCTTCAGCACTTCTCTTATGACACCGCCGTCTCCCCCGCCCACAACCAGCACATGTTCAGGGTTTGGATGGGTGAATAAAGGTACATGGGCGACCATTTCGTGATAAACGAATTCATCCCTCTCTGTCGTCATGACCATGTCATCGAGGACGAGCATGTTCCCCCATTCTTCTGTTTCCAGCATTTCCAACTCTTGAAAATCGGTTTTCTCTTTATGAAGCGAACGATTGACTTTCGCTGTGATCCCGAAATGATCGGTCTGTTTTTCTGTAAACCAAGTACCCATGATGCATTTCTCCTTTTCATCTATACATCCACCGGTGTCAGGAGATTCCCTCCACACCGGTATTTAAAAAGCAAACAAGAAGTTTATTTTACTACGAAATCTCCCATAATAATAGCAGTCTTTCGATTCGGTGAACATAAAATTTTCTCTTTATAGTTGGGAGTATAAACAAGATGTGGTCATTTATCAAAACTTCATACAAATGGCTGATCATCAGCCTGAAGCTGACGGGCGCCGGTGCCCTCCTCGGCCTGATCGCCGTCATCGCTGTATTCATGACGGCTGTTATCCAGGGCCCCCCGTCTTTGAAAACAGAACAGAACACCCTCATCTATGGCAGCAGCGGAGATGTTATTGGAGAGGATAAAGGGTCTGAGGAAAGGTACTGGATTGCGATCGACGATATGCCTCAGTCGATTAAAGACGCTACACTGGCCATTGAGGACCGGCGGTTTTACAACCATTTCGGCTTTGATTTCAAAAGAATTGCTGCCGCTGCCTTAACAGACTTAAAGCAGATGCGGATGGCTCAGGGGGCCAGTACGATTACCCAGCAGTATGCCCGCAACCTCTACCTTTCGCATGATAAGACATGGAAGCGGAAGCTCTATGAAGCGATGTATGCCCTGCGTCTGGAAATCTTCTATAACAAAGACGAGATATTGGAAGGGTACCTGAATACCATTTATTACGGGCACGGGGCCTATGGTATTGAAGCGGCAAGCCGCCATTATTTCAGCAAGCACGCTGGAGAACTTTCGCTCACGGAAGCTTCCATGCTTGCCGGCATCCCTAAAGGTCCCAGTTATTATTCTCCTCTGAACAATGAAGATAGAGCCGTATCCAGGCAGGAGCAGATTCTAGCGGAAATGGAACGCCACGGCTACATTACGTCGACAGAAAAGGAAGAAGCTGTGGAGGCCAGCCTGAGTTATGCTGATGATCAGGGTAAGGAAACGCAGGAAACCGCTCCTTATTTTCAAGATGAAGTGATTTCTGAAGCGGCCCGTCTGCTCGGCGTCGACAGGGAAAGCATTCAGACCGGCGGGTATCACATCCATACGACGCTTAACGAAGAGCATCAACAAACGCTTGAGGAGATGGCCGTCCGGCACCTTCCGGACAGCAGCGACGTCCAGACTGCCGCAGCTGTTATGGACAGCCGTACCGGTGCCGTCACGGCGCTCATCGGGGGCAGGGATTACGAGGAAAGTCCGTTCAACAGGGCGGTGCAGGCAAAGCGGCCCATCGGCTCAACCATTAAACCGCTCCTCTATTACAGGGCACTGAAGTCTGGAGAGTCGCCGGTCACGATGCGTGAAAGCAAACCGGTTGAATTCCCCGTGGAGGGAAAAAGCGACCCCTATGTTCCGACCAATTTTAATGATCAATACGCCGAAAAGCCGATAACGATGGCGCAGGCTTTAGCTGTATCCGATAATATTTACGCCGTTTCCACCCATATGGACCTCGGTCCCGAAAAACTCGTTGAAACGATGAAGACATTTGGACTGCAGGGAACTTTTGAGCCCCACCCTTCCCTTGCTCTCGGCTATTCATCCGTATCCTTATACGATATGGTCACAGCCTACGGGAAGATGGTTAAAGGGTCCGACTCTCTTGAAGGGCATACGATTCACAAAATCACCGACCGCCATGAACATGTGTTATATGAATACAAACCGGTCGTACTGAAAGACGACCCTGTGGATGACGAGCTGGCTTTTACAGTCACCCATATGATGACAGGCATGTTCGATCCAGCCCTTGATGCGTCCTATGCTTCTGTCACAGGCACTCCTATTAAAGGGAAATTGACCCGGATGTACGGAGGTAAATCAGGCACGACCGATACAGACAGCTGGATGATCGGGTTCAGTCCGCAATATGTCACAGGAGTATGGATCGGCTACGATGAAGGGGGACGTCCTTTGGAAACCTTCAATGAGCACCGGTATGCCAAGTCCATTTGGGCGGATACGATGGAAGGCATCCATGAATCGCTCCCATCAGCAGCTTTCGTCCCGCCACCGGGGGTGAAAGGGGTCTATATTGATCCGGATACCGGCTATCTTGCCGGCCCCGATTGTCCGCAGGAACGGCTTGTCTACATGAAAAAGGCGGACATACCGAAGAAAGTATGTGGGGGCAGCGAAGAAAAGGATATCGAGGATGAATTCAAGGACGACCCGTGGTTCAAAGATGTTGTGGACTGGTTCTTCTAATTAAGAAAAGGTCCAAGCTTCCATCAGCCATAGAAAAACAAGAAGAAAGCTGGCGTCACCCAGCACTTGGACACATGTTGGGTCTGCGGTCACGTTCCGCTTATCGGTGGATGCTTGCCGCGGGCACGGCCTCAGCTAACTTGGGCAGGATAAACCACCTGCCCAAGTGGATCTTCGTCTCGCGCTGTTCCCGCAGGCGTCACCACCGAACACTCCTCGTAACCTCACCATAGGATGAGAGGAACAGAGGGGGCATCCTTTTTATACCATCAAGTTACGGGGGAAGGACAGCCCTCCTCCCCAAGGGACCTTGTTTCTCAAAATAACTTAAATTCTCCTTGGCAGAAAGGGAATAATCGGAGCTGTAATGACCATAAAAAAGGACAGAGAAAACGACCGGCCTGTGACCGGTCGTTTTCTCTGTCCTAGTCAAACATGTACTATCCATGTATTACTTAATATATTACCACGTCAAAGGTTCGTCAATACGCTCGGCGAAGATCTGTCTGTATTTCATGAACATTCCGCCAAATAACCTTCAGGCGATCGTTAAATCAATGATGTCCTCCAACGAAAAACGGACCCGTTCCTTTGTTTCCCAGTGAACGCCTTTGACCACCCGGTCCCACCGGCTCACTTCCTGGATTTTCATCAGACATTCCTCATAATCAAATCCGTTGTGGACCCTGAGGCAGACCGTTAAATCATCTTTCACAGCCCGCTGCAGCAGAAAATCGATTTCCACCGCCTTCTGCTCATCAATGATCCCCTTCTCTACCCGCTGATCCTCTTTCCAGAGCTTCTTCACCATCTCCACGTGTTCCGGCAGCATCAAAGACGTCCACTTAATGGTTCCCCGATCCCGATTTCGATTATCCATCATGCTCCTCCTCCATAACGAACATTTGTTCTTATTCTATCATAAAAAAGAACAGCGTAAACTGGAAGTTACAGGAGAAGTGGAAAAAAGCTCCGTTTCCCCACGATTCCTGAAAAAACGAGCCATAAAAAAAGCCGCCGGTTTTCCCGGCAGGCTTCCTTCCCCTTACGAAACGCCTAAAGCGTCCTTTAATTCCTGTGCGGTATTCTCCCACAGTTCCGGCTTAAATTCACGAAGATATTCACCGAGGATTTTTCTGCTTTTTTCGTCCACATGTTCGACGACGAAACGTCCTTTTAACGATTTGTCCATATGATTCACGTGCTGCGGCATCAGCTTATACCCACGCTTAATCGAACGGTCGACAACGATTTCACTGGCGGCCACTCCGTAGTAGCATGGATTTCCTCCACGGTAATCCACGGTCACCCAGGCGATCCAGTATTGAAGACCATTAGCGACCATGTCCCGATCTGTAATGAATTTGATCCGCTTCTCCACTTTACTGCGGGCATGAAGGGCACCCATATCCACATAGGCTTCTTCTTCATTCGGATCGACGATAACGGGGGTCATATTTTCAAGACTGATGGAACCAACCCCATAGCCGCCGTGGCCGTCTGTGGCATCGTCTTTAATGATTGTAAATTGGTTTTTCTTCTTATCACTGCTGTCACTATCTTTCTTAAACTGGTCAAATTCTTTCATGATCCAGTGAACCTCCTTTACAAGCACGCACGTTTTGATTTTATTTTAACATAGAACCACCGGGTGGGTGGAAGGAAAGGGCAGCGGCCCCTCTTCCTTGTTGGTCAAACGTTTGTTCAATGTCCCTTATCCCTCTTACCTTCAAAATCCGTGCCTCTATAGAAAAAAGGTGTACCAGCGTACACCTTCCGTTCCTCTTAATGAATCCCGCGGATCGTTTCAATGAAGGTCCAGCCCTCTTCTATGTCTTCATCGGAATAATTCTGGGCACTTTTGACTGTAAACACTTTCTCAGCCACCTCTTCTTTGGGCAGATCCTCAAAGAAAAGCATGGTTGAAACAAGTTCTAAAAACCTGGAGCTCCGTTCATTCATCATATCGATATGCTCATTCAGAGGCGGCAGATCCATTTCATAGTGTTTAAGGAAATCACGGCCGCTGTCTGTCAGCTGATAGCGGTATTGGTAATAATTCTTCTTTTCTTCTTTCGTTTCCGTAACGAAACCGAGGTTGCACATTTCCTCCACCCTGAGCGTCAGTTCCTCTGAATAGGGGCCGTAAAAGTGGAATTGGTACCGCTCCTCAAATGGGATTTCACACTTTTTCAAGATATAGATCATCTTCTGCAGTTTCTTCCTTCCGACGATCTCTTCCGTGCTTGAAAAAAACTGCATCAACTTCGCATGATTCTCCAACATGGAGGTTCACTCCTTATCCAAACAATATTTCCATAATCCGTTTCTTCGTTTTACTTCGATTGGACATTTCCTCCAGACGGTCAAGAGGAATATACAGCTTATGATCGGTCCGCTTCTTCCCGGAAATCGATTCAACGATATCTGAAAGCCTGGACAGCTCCTTCAGTTCACCGCTCGGCTGGAGCAGGTGAATCGGAAGACGCTCTCCTTCTTCACCGGGACGGTAGAAATCATAAGGCAGGTCGGAACTGGAATCCACGACAAGATAATAATCCGGGTTCAATCCCGCTTTGGTGAACAGCTTATACAGCTCCATCCATTCATTCATCTGAGCATTCGGGTTGAATTCGATGTATTTGAACAGCCGGCGGTTGACGAACCGCTGGCAGAGATCACTCAATACATCATCCTCTTCTTCCATCCACATCTGGAAATAATAAAGCACAACAGCTTCATCTAATGCTAAATACTCTTTCAAGCTCGGTTTTCCTTCAAAAAAGGAAAGAAAATGGACCGGTTCCAGCTTGAATGTATAGCCATCTTCATACAGCTCTTTCGCCCGGTGCAGGATCTTCGTCAAAATCACTTCAGCACTCCGGGTAACCGGGTGGAAATAAACCTGCCAGTACATCTGGTACCGGCTCATAATGTAGTCTTCCACCGCATGCATGCCGCTTTCCTTTACAACGACCTGATCTTCCATTGGACGCATGACCCGTAGAATCCGCTCCATATCGAAATGACCATAGCTGACCCCCGTGAAATAAGCGTCACGCTGCAGATAGTCCATCCGGTCGGCGTCAATCTGACTGGAGATCAAGCTGACCACCAGTTTATTTTCGTACGTTTTGTTGATCACATCGGCGACCTTTTTCGGGAATCCTTTTTCCACACGGCTGAGGACTTGATTGACCTCCGTATCCCCAAGCAGAATCGCCTGGGTGAATTCCTCATGATCCAGTTTGTACACCTTCTCAAAGGAATGGGAAAACGGACCGTGACCGAGGTCGTGCAGAAGAGCCGCACAAAGACAGAGCAGCCTCTCCTCCTGGTTCCAATGCGGCCGGTCCTTGAAATTTTCAATGATCCTCCGCACAATTTCATAAACACCGAGCGAATGATTGAAGCGGCTGTGTTCCGCTCCGTGGAACGTCAAATAGGAAGTTCCGAGCTGCTTCACACGACGCAGACGCTGAAACTCCGACGTTCCGACCAAATCCCATATCACCCGTTCCCGCACATGGACATAACGGTGAACCGGGTCTTTAAAAACCTTTTCTTCACTTAGTTTCTCATCACGATAAGCCATCCGCTTGTCCTTTCCTGACGACATTTTTAACTATTATATACCTTTATAACCGACAAAAAAACGTCTTGACAGACAAAAAATGACAGGGGCGCGTCCCCTTCCCTGTCCTCATCCTCTTTTTTGACTGGCGACTTTTTTAACCCATCGGAGATTTTACATTGGTTCACTTATTCATGCAACAACCGATATTTGCTATAATAGATGGTGCTGTATGTAAAGGAGTTCGAATGTGCATGAGTACAATCCATACGTTATTAAAAACCAATACCTACCGCTTCATCGACCAAAGCAGCCTGGGGCCTTCATTCTCAGCGCTTCAGTCGTTCGCCATGGACGACACCCTGTCCATTTCGGTCGGAGAGGGAATCAGTCCGACGACGGCCCGCTTATGGGTCCATCATAATACCGTCGTCCTCGGTATTCCTGATGCCCGGCTGCCTTACATTGATGAAGCCATCGAATATTTAAAAACCAACGGCTATCAGGTCGTTGTCCGGAATTCCGGCGGCCTTGCCGTCGTGTTGGATGAAGGTGTCATGAACCTCTCCTTCATTTTCCCAGACTCAAAGG
Organism: Halobacillus litoralis; assembly: GCF_009856355.1. GTDB lineage: Bacteria > Bacillota > Bacilli > Bacillales > Halobacillaceae > Halobacillus > Halobacillus litoralis_B. Next base: position 467,791 of record NZ_WMEW01000001.1, read on the forward strand.
AAGTAAACATCCATGAAGGCTACGATGCGATGGTTTCATTCATCCACTACCTGTTCCAGGACGTGACCGGCGACATTGAAGCTTATGAGATTACCCGGTCCTATTGTCCGGGCACCTATGATCTCAGCATCGACGGGAAGAAGTTTGCCGGCATTTCCCAGCGGCGTGTGAAAAACGGATCAGCTGTCCAGATCTACCTGGACGTCACCGGGAGTGGAGCGGAACGAGCGGCTCTGCTGAAACACTTTTATGAAATCGGGAAAAAGAATGAAGAGACCCGGTTCACGTATCCGGATATTGAACCGTCCGTCATGGCTTCCCTCAATGAGCTGCTGGACACCCCTCTTACCGTAGCGGATGTCCGGGACCGAATCCTGACCAAGCTGTATGAGCTTTCCGGACATATCGTAACCGACCCGTTGAACGACACGGAAATCGAATGGTTCCAGAAACGGTTTGACCAGATCGTCAAACGCAATGAAAAAGCGCTCGACCACCTCCGTTGAGGTTGTCGGGCGCTTTTATCATTATTTCAGGCGGACCAGTTCAGGCTTTTGACTTTCTTCTTCCCGTGTCGTACATAAGGAATCCCAGTCATAGGAAGCGCCGTCCCTCATCGTAACCATACGATCAGCAAGGGCCCGGGAATCCTCCCTGTCATGCGTCACAAAGATGCAGGTGGTACCCGTTTTTTTAAGAATGGCTTTCAGCTCATTTCTGATTTTCACCTGAAGGTCTGCATCAAGATTACTGAATGGTTCATCTAACAACAACAGCTCCGGTGCCGGTGCCAGTGAGCGGGCCAGCGCAATCCTCTGCTGCTGTCCCCCGCTCAGTTCATGTGGGTACCTTTTGGAAAAGTCCCCCATGTTTACAAGTTCCAGCACTTCCTGCACTCTTCGGCTGCGATCCTTCCGCTTCCACGCCTTCAACCCGAATTTCACATTTTCATACACCGTCATATGTGGAAAAAGCGCATAGTCCTGAAAGACAATCCCGATGCCTCTTTTTTCAGGAGCGACAAACGTCCGCTCATCTGTCATCGTGCGGCCTGCGATATGAATGGTCCCTTTCTCCGGGATTTCCAAACCGCACAGGAGGCGGAGCACGGTACTCTTTCCACTTCCGCTCTCTCCAAGGATCGAAATGATTTCCCCCTGTTCAATCTCCAGGTTAAAATCACGGACGGTTCGTTCTTTGGCGTTGGTATATCCAAAACAGAGATCTTTGATTTCAACATACATATCAATTCGACTCCTTTTCTAATACCTGATGAAAAATAAAGACAGCTGCTGCACTGATGACGACAATGATAAGGGAGGAAAGCGCCGCTTCATGGATCTGCTCATCACCGGCATATTTGAATGCGTTGGTCGAAAGCGTTCCGAAATTAAACGGACGCAGAATCAACGTCAGCGGGAGCTCTTTAATGATTTCAATAAAAGCAAGCAGAAACCCGCTGATCAGCGGTGCCCGCAGCATTCTTACGTCCACTTTGAAAAAGGTCTTCGTCATATTCATCCCCAGCATCCGTGAGGCTTCTGTATATTTGTTTCCGATTTTATCAAATCCCGATTCAACGGAATTGTAGCCAATAGCCAGAAAACGAATGATATAGGAAGATATCAGGATTACTAAACTGGTGCTCAAAAACAGCCGGCTTTCCATCCCTGTGGATTCATAAAAACGGGAGAGGCCACTGTCCAGTTCAATAAAGACCGTGCTGATACCGACAGCAATGACGGCTCCAGGAATGGAATAGCCGAGAATCGTCACTTTGGCTGCAGACTTCGACAGCCGGCTCTGATGGGTCCGGGCAAAGTTACCGATAATCACGGCAAAGAGAACAATCAACAGCGCTCCAGCCAGGGATACGAACAGAGAATTCCAGATCAACGTCAAAAATTCAGGGGAGGCTACTTTTTCAAAGGTTAAAAACATCCAGTCCACAAGCTGAATCAACGGGATGAGAAACCCGAGCATAAAGATGATCAGACAATAACTGAAGACCGCCCACCCACGCCCTCTGCTTAATTGAACAGCGCGCAGCGGCCGGGCTTTGGCCGTCGTAGACGCGTATTTCTTCCTGCCGCGCAGCAATTTCTCCAGTATCAAAATAGAAAAGACGATAAACATCAGGGTCGCTGATAATTTAATGGCTGAATTCAAGTCATTCATGCCGAACCATGTTTGGAATATGGCGGTACTGAACGTGGGAACACCAAAGTACTGCACCACCCCGTAATCATTCAAAACCTCGAGGAGAACAAGGCTGACACCCCCGACGACAGCTCCGCGGGAAATCGGCAGAACCACCCGGAAAAACACTTCCAGCGGTGACCCGCCAAGCAGCCGGGCATTTTCAATTAAAGATGCAGATTGATTAGCGAGAAAAGCTCTTGTAATCGTATACACGTATGGATATAGAAAAAGAGTGAAAATAAAAACAGCACCCGGAAGATTCAGAATATCGAAGTATTTCTGGTCCACTTCGATCCCCCACGTATTCCGCAATGTCGTCTGGATCACTCCTGTGTAATTCAAAATCCCATTGTACGTGTATCCAGCAATGTAGGGCGGGATCGCGAGCGGTAAGATAAGCGCCCACTTAAAAAACCTCTTCATGGGAAAATCATAAGCAGAGATCAACCATGCCAGGCTGGTGCCTATGATAATGGTTAAAAGGCCTGTGAAAACGATAAGCAGGGATGTGTTTTTCAATAGATCCGGAAGTATATACTCGGTGATATGATCCCAGTTTTCTGCTTTATTTGTAAAGAAGTTAAATAGAATCGTCACGTTGGGAACGAGAATTAAGATGACAATGATTAAACTGAGTATTGACCAGCTATTTCTGTAAGCAGGCAGTCTGCGAAGTACATTCAAAGAGGACACGTCCTTTTCCACCAGTCCCTCAGCCTTGAATGAAAAAAGCCTGAAGACTTGCTTCATTCAAGGTTGAGTCCATAATAATGATAACAGTTCTCAACTATATTGTATAGAAAAAACCGCATCATGACGGGCATGATGCGGTTCGAACTTATTTCCAGCCCACTTCATTCATAATCTGAATGGCACGGTCGTTGTTTTCTCCAAGTTCATTAAGGGAGATGTCCTGCTCTTTGAACTCGCCCCAGCTTTGAAGCAGTTCAGAAGCTTCGACATCCGGGTTTACCGGATACTCGTAATTGGCTTCAGCAAATTGCTTCTGAGCTTCCTCACCAGAAAGGAATTCAATGAATTTCTGAGCGTTCTCAGTATTCTGGCTGCTCGCTGTCACACCAATACCGCTGATATTCACGTGAGTTCCTGTGGAATCCTGGTTCGGGAAGATAATGCCCAGCTGTTCCGCCACTTTCACTTCTTCCTCATCTTCAGAGTTCAGCATTTTTCCGAGGTAGTACGTGTTCATCACTGCCACATCCCCTTCACCGGCAGCGACAGCTTTCGCCTGGTCACGATCTCCTCCCTGAGGATCACGAGCCATGTTATCCACGATTCCCTGTGCCCATTCCTTGGCAGCATCTTCACCATCTGTGGCAATCATAGAAGCAACAAGAGACTGGTTATAAATGTTGGAGGACGAACGAATCAAGACTTTGTCCTGGAACTCCTCGTTTGTTAAATCCATATACGTTTGAAGGTTTTCTTCATCCACACGCTCTTTGTGATACGCAATAACACGTGCACGTTTTGTCAGACCAAACCAGTTGTTATCCGGATCACGGAATTTCTCCGGGATGTTTTCATTCAACGTGTCACTTTCCAAAGACTGCAGCAGATCCTGAGACTTTGCACGGTGCAGACGACCAGCATCAGCTGTGATTAGAAGATCGGCTTCAGAAGCCTCTCCTTCACGGTCAAGGCGGGCTATCAATTCGTCATCATCGCCTTCAATGACATTGACCTCGATCCCAGTTTCTTCTGTAAACGTATCATAGAGCTCCTGATCTGTATCATAATGACGGCCGGTATACAGATTGACTTCGCCACCTGTTTCTTCAGAAGCGTTTTCTTCATTCGTTTCTTCTGTGTCTGCTGCTTCCTGATCAGAAGAAGTGTCTTCCTCCTGTCCGTCCCCTCCGCATGCAGCCAGTACGAATACGGATAGTAGAAGTGTTAAACCTAAGATCAACCATTTGTTCCTCATCATTTCCACCCCTGTATGTAAATTTTAAATGATAATGATTTTCATTCCTGCTATTATTTTAATGCAATCCAGGATAAAGTCAAGCGTTTTCACAAGATACTTCCCACCTATTAGAAATCGTTCCCAAACTCCCTCACGACAAGAGATAAAAAAAAGCCGACGAGAAGGTTCTCGTCAGCTTTTCTTGAATTATAGAGATTGAGCTGCTGTAATGATGGCCAGCTTGTACACATCATCTGCACTGCAGCCGCGGGAAAGATCGTTGACCGGCTGGTTCAGACCTTGAAGAACCGGACCTACCGCATCAAAACCGCCAAGACGCTGGGCAATTTTGTACCCGATGTTACCTGCTTCGAGACTAGGGAATACGAATGTATTCGCTTCGCCTTTCAGCGGGGAATCCGGCGCTTTTTTCTCAGCTACAGATGGAACGAAAGCAGCGTCGAACTGGAATTCACCGTCGATGACAAGATCAGGGTTCTGTTCTTTGGCAATTGTCAGTGCTTCAGCTACTTTTTCCGTTTCCGGAGATTTCGCAGAACCTTTCGTGGAGAAGCTGAGCATCGCTACTTTTGGATCCACATCGAACAAGGCAGCCGTTTCCGCACTCGCCAGTGCGATTTCTGCAAGGTCCTGGCTGTCCGGGCTGATATTGATGGCACAGTCAGCAAACACATATTTCTCGTCTTCACGGACCATGACGAAGACACCGGAGGTTTTCTTAATACCCGGCTTCGTTTTGATGATTTGAAGAGCTGGGCGTACCGTATCCGCTGTTGAATGAGCCGCGCCGCTCACAAGACCATCCGCTTTGCCCATATAAACAAGCATTGTACCAAAGTAGTTTTCGTCCTGAAGGATTTCACGGGCTTTATCTTCTGTCGCCTTGCCTTTACGGCGTTCGACAAAGCTTGCTACCATGTCATCATATTCAGGATAGTCCGCCGGATTCAACACTTCAGCGCCGGAAATGTCCACACCCAGATCTTTTGCTTTCTGTTCTACTTTTTCTTTATCTCCGACTAGTACAGGTGTCACCATACCATCCGCAGTTAATTGGCCGGCAGCTGTCAGAATACGCTCGTCCATCGCTTCCGGAAGTACGATTTTCGTACCTTTTCCATCAATTTTTGCTTTCATAGTATCAAATAGGTTACTCATGCTTAACCCTCCAATTTTCATTTCTGTTATATATGATAAAGTCTTTCGTGTATAAATGAAAGGAATTCCCTTCAAATTTTCTCCTTCCATACGGTTCTATCCCGTTTATCTGTACCCGGAAACGCCATCTATCATTCCTTCATTTAATTGTCACAGGATATGAGTGCCCTTCGTAATGCCGAAGGGTCAAAATATGTTATATTGGGAATGTGAAAACTTTAACTAATGACTTGCTATAAAAAGGAGCGAATGATCCTATGCCAGAAGCAGTAGTAACGATGGATGGATGGTATTGTCTTCATGATTTCCGCACATTGGACTGGACAGCCTGGAAGTACGCCTCCGAGGAGGAGCGTGGACAGGCCGTCTCAGAGTTCCGTGAGTTGATCGGACAATGGGAGGAAACAGAGGAAAATAAGGAAGGCAGCCATGCCCTCTACACAATCGTCGGTCAGAAAGCTGATTTCATGATGATGATTCTCCGCCCGACGATGGAAGAATTAAACGAAATTGAAACAGCCTTCAATAAAACGAAGCTGGCTGAGTTCACCACTCCAGCCTATTCCTACGTTTCTGTTGTCGAGCTCTCCAACTATATGGGAGGCGCCAATGAAGAGGACCCTGAAATCCAGGCCCGCCTTCGTCCGAAGCTTCCGAAGTGGAACCACATCTGCTTCTATCCTATGGATAAGCGCAGACAAGGAAACGACAACTGGTACGTTCTTGAAAAGGATGAGCGCGCCAAGCTCATGTATGCCCACGGTATGACCGGCAGACAGTATGCCGGCAAGATCCGTCAGATCATCACCGGATCCATCGGTTTTGATGACTGGGAGTGGGGCGTCACCTTGTTCGCTCACGATGTCCTTCAATTCAAGAAACTCGTGTATGAAATGAGGTTCGATGAAGTCACATCGCGCTACGGCGATTTCGGCTCTTTCTATATCGGAAACATTTTGAAGCCTGATGCTGTAGACCAATTCCTTCAAATCTAATGCATACGAAACTGTCCGGGTATTCCCGGACAGTTTTTTTATTTCTTTTGAGGTCCTCCTTATTTTACCTGTGTTTTATGAAGAGGATGCGGCGGATTTGTTAAGGTTTGATTTAGGCAGCGCCCGTTTATTTTTTTCATATCCCGGGAGGGTCCGTACATATAGTGATAAGGAGCATGCAAGCATGCCTTTCGTAAAGCGAGGTGACAGCGTGGCTGTTATTCCTTCTACTGAAGCTGACGTGAAGTTACTGGCGAGGCTGATGCGGGCAGAAGCTGAAGGTGATGGAGAACTGGGAATGCTGATGGTTGGGAACACGGGCGTAAACCGCGTGCGCGGAGACTGTATTGATTTCACTGATATCAACACCATCCGTGATATGGTCTATCAAAGCCCGGGAGGATTTGAAGCTACCCAGAAGGGCTACTTTTACCAGCGGGCAAGAGAAAAGGATATCCGTCTGGCAAGAAAAACGATCAAAGGGACGCGCTACCACCCGGCCTCCAACTCCCTCTGGTTTTTCAAGCCTTCAGGTGACTGCCCTGAACAATGGTTCGGACAGTGGAATACAGGGCGCTATAAATCGCACTGCTTCTACTCTCCGACCCGGTCCGACTGTCCAAGTGTGTATTAAATTCCTTTAAGGAGTGATTCAATTGGCACAAAAACCACAATCCGGAGGCCAGGGACAGCCGATGTACGGGCAGATGTCCTCCCCCTATTATGGTCAGAACCCTTATATGCACCAATATCCAAGTGCCCCTTTTCCCAACCAGGGGATGCCTCAGGGTCAGCAGGGAGGCAGCCTCCAGGTTCCACCTATGCAGCAGGGCAGTTTCAAAGGAGGGGTGAACCCGCCGAACATGCTCCCTTCTGAGGAATCCTACATTGAAAATATTCTCAGGCTCAATGCCGGAAAACCAGCCACTGTATACATGACCTTTGAAAATAACGATCAATGGAATGCGAAAATTTTCAAAGGCGTTATTGAAGCGGCTGGAAGGGATCATATCATTTTAAGCGATCCACAGACAGGGAAGCGCTACCTCCTATTGATGGTCTACCTCGATTACATTACATTCGATGAAGAAATCAACTATAACTACCCATTCGGATCAGGATCCAGTCAGGGCATGGCCAACTACCAGTCCCGCCCTTAAGCTTGAACTCGCTATTTCGATAGCGGGTTTTTCACTATGAAAGGAAAAGGTGAACGGATGAGACCTCCTTATGAGAATTACCAGCGGGCCTTGCTGGGAACCCTCCTTCTTGCGGTCGTCCTGGCGGTCCTGGCCTTATTTCAGCTGGAACATCAATGGCTCGTTCTTCTTTTATTCTATGTCCTGACCGCCGGCTTTGTTTTAGAGGGGCTCGTAGCCATGAAAAAGCAGCTGCAGATCGACATGATCATTCAGCTGCTGCGGGCCTTTATCATTTTTGTATTTGCAACCATTCTTTATTTCTGACGATTACAGATGCTTGATGATGGCATATCCAAGCAGAATCCATCCGATTAAGAATGACAAACCGCCCAGAGGTGTGATCATGGCAAATGTCTTGATTTCCGTAACGGCATAGATGTAGAGGCTGCCGGAAAACAAGACGATACCAATCAGGAAAAACCAGCCGGCGCCGGTCATCATTCCGGCCTGGATTCTGCCCATCAACAAGGCCGTTCCAAACAACGCCATCGTATGGAACATTTGATAATCCACGGCTTTCCCCCACTGGTCCAGGCCTTTTTCAGAAACTTTCCCTTCCAGACCATGGGCTCCAAAGGCTCCAAGGGCTACAGACAAAAAACCATTGATAACTGCGGCGATCAGTAAAAATTTCATATCGATCCTTCCTTCCTAGAAATCAAATATAGACGGCCCGTTGGCCTCTTCGTGATCCACTGTATCCGGCTGGGACTGTTTCGCCGGCGCTTTATCCGCCCCCATCATTTTCCGGATTTCCTCTGCGGTTGGTTCATTGACCGAAGGCTCCGGGCGCCCTCCCTGGGCATCTTCCTCCAGCAGAAGCTCAGCCAGAAGCTTCACAGAACGGACATGCTCTCTCACTCTCTGTTCGTTTCCATGCTGAAGCATCGCTTCCTGTATTTCATTGGCCATCCTTTTTAAAACGCTGTGATTGGTTACTGCCATTTTATAAACTCCTTTGCTCCTGTAAAAATGGGACTCTGTCGTAGTTTAACACGTCTCTTCCCCTCGTGTCCCATCCCCTTTCCATTGTTCAAACAAAGTTCCAAAACAATCTTTAAAAACCGCTCTTACTAAAATACATGAAGTGGAATCCCCTCTTTCTCAAAACCCTCACCCTCTCCTATCCCAGCAGGGACAAAACCGGATAAAAAAACTCCATCTGGGGCGGAGTTGTAAGCTGGTGGGAAAATCTCTACACTCTTTTAAGGGAGACTCTGCTTGGATCTAAGTCCTTCTGAAGAAAAAGATATTCATAAAAAGCCAGCAATAAGAGAGAGACGAGATTAGTCCAAATGACTGGATGAGATAGGTCTTCCACATATAAAACGGTATATAAAAAAGGGGCTGACTTTTGTTTAACAAAAGTCAGCCCTTTTTATCTGCTCATAACTTAGTTCGGTAACGTGGAGCGTTCGGTGGTGACGCCTGCGGGAACAGCGCGAGCCGAAGATCCACTTGGTCAAGTGCTCTTCTTGACCAAGTTAGCTGAGGCCGTGCCCGCGGCAAGCATCCACCGACAAGCGGAACGCGACCGGAAACATAAGATAGGACCAGTTCCTGGTCAGGTTTATCAAATAACCCCTAATTTGTTTAGGAAAATCAGGATGATCATGACCGGTGCGACGAACTTCACAAGGTAATACCAGACTTGTCCGATACCGGATCCCGTGAAATCTGTAGCTTCCAGGGCTTCCGATTTAGAGAAATACCACCCGATCAACAGCGCCATGGAAAGACCGCCCAGCGGCAGAAGAATGTTGGATGCAATGTAATCCATGGAATCCAGAATGTTCAAATCGCCGATCGGTGTGACACCTGACCAGATTCCGAAACCGAGAGAAACCCCGATTCCCATAACAAACATGATCGCTCCCATGACAACACTCGTGGCAAACCGAGTCCAGCCCAGAATTCTCATAAAGTAGGCTGTCGGCACTTCCAGTATGGAAACAGAAGAAGACAAGGAAGCAAGAATCAGGGCGAAGAAGAAGACAAGCCCTACGATTCCACCCATCGGCATCTGCTCAAAGATGCTTGGCAGTGTAATGAATACAAGCGGCGGCCCTGAGCTCGAATCGATACCGAAGGCAAAAACAGCTGGAAAAATGACGAGGCCGGATATAACTGCAAAGAAGGTATCCATAATCCCGATCCCAAGAGCGGCACTTGGCAGTTTGTTTTCTTTCCTCAAATAGCTTCCGTACGTGAGCATAGCTCCCATCCCCAGGCTCAATGAGAAAAACGCCTGCCCGAGGGCAGCGATGTAAATGGACGGATCACTTAAAGCAGTCCAATCCGGCTGAAACAGGAACTTCACCCCTTCTGATGCACCGTCCAGGGATAAGCTGAAAAATGCCAATCCAATCAAGATGAGGGCAAGCAGCGGCATAAAGATTTTGTTGGCTGCTTCAATCCCCTTTTTCACCCCACTCAACACGATGATGATGGTGAGGATCATAAACAGGGCTGTCCAGGCAATTGGATGCCACGAATGACTGATAAACTGACCGAATGCCCCTTCGTAGCCGACTTCCGGTGACGAAAAGTAAGACCCATTTAAATAATTCCAGAAATAAAAGATCGCCCAGCCGGCTACCACGGCGTAAAAACTCAAGATTAAGAAGGAACTGGCGATACCAAAAAACCCGGTTAAATACCACGGTGTGTTTGGTGCCAGCTTCTTGAAGGAACCGACAACATCACTCTCTGCTTTTCGACCAATACTCACTTCAGCAAGAAGCAGCGGGACCCCCAGTAAAATGACGAAGGTCAGGTACAACAGCAGAAAGGCTCCTCCACCACTGTTTCCTGCTACAAAGGAGAACCTCCAAATATTCCCCAGGCCAACAGCGGAACCCATGGCTGCCAGCATAAAACCAAGCTTCGTCCCCCACTTTTCTCTTACCATTCTTCCTCAACTCCTCTCCAACTCTTTCTATGATGTTCTGATAAATATTCATCATAATATCATAGATTTGGGAAAAGTTGATATAAAATCAGAAATTTCATATAATTTACAGCCTGTAGTCTATTTTCGACTGCTTCTTTTGTACAGGAGACGTGTTTTCCCGATGCTTTTCCTCAAATTTCATACAGGGGGTGCCTGAGGAATGCTGCACCACCTGAGAGGGCATCTCCTTCGATTTGAAATCGTAAGCGCTGCAGGCTCTCGGAAAAGCAGGGTTCCATGTCGTCCGAAAATGCCGGCAGCGAAAACAATTGATCTTCTTCAAAGAATTCCTTCCTTTCAACTGATGTGGTAAAAGCATAGCATATCCACTGGACCCGGCCATAAACAAAGCAGCCCCGCTTCACTCTCATGAAGCAGGGCTGTCATTTTAGTATCCGCGTTCGTTTTCAAGACGCTGAATCCGCGCTTCCAGTTTTTCATAGTCCTCACGGGAAACGAATCCAAGTTCATTCATTTGATCCTGGAATTTTGCCTTCATCTGTTCATTCCACTCCTGATCCTTCGACTGACCTTTGGCCATCCATGCCTGCATCCGCTCATTCACCACGCTCTTCGCCTGCGAAGGGCTGATTTCCCCCCGCCTGACCATATCATTCACGAGCTTTTCGAATTTTTCTTTTCCACTGACAGCGGCTCCTAGCCCTAAATGAAAACCTTTTTTCAGCAAGTCATTCATTTTCTATTCCTCCTATTATGATTGAGCTTCCGCAGCATGTTCACATGATTGATGGAACTGATCATAAACCCGGCGGCACCTGACCCGAAGATGATGCCGCCAATCCACCAGCCCGGCAGTACTTCCGTGATGCCTGTATAAAAGAAAGCAGCGCCTCCAATCATCATGAGGATGAAGGAAAGCAGAGTCATAAATAGATAATACTGATGGAACAACTGATTCTTCTGCTGGGTCGTCTTCCATTCCCTCTCTTTATCCCCATCCTCCAAATATTCAACAAGGGCACGAGGAAGAGAGAGAAGCGGCCTCGCCGTCTCTTTTAACACATCTGTGTAAAGGGACGAGGTGGAATCCTTTCCGGATACCCATTCCTTAATGACCGGACGTCCCCAGGCGATCAAATCCACTTGAGGATAAACGGTGCTCAGCACTCCTACAACGATGGATGCCGCACGTCCAAGAAAAGCATAGTCGGCAGGCAGCTGGATCGGCTGTTCTTTGACAAACTGCTGCAGATCTTCCAGCATGTCATTCATCATATGTGCGTCCAGCTTGTCAAAGTTCCCTTCCAGGTACATGTCCGTTGTCTGTTTCAACAGCTTTTTCACTTTTTCAGTATCTGCTTCCGGCAGGAGAAAGTCCATGTCCTGTAACGCTTCAATCACCCGGTCATAGTCATCAAGAATGAAACCCTGAATCATTTTGCGGATGGAATCCGCATCCTCTTTCTTGATTTCCCCCACCATACCGAAGTCCAGGACGACGACGGTGCCGTCCTCTTTAATCATTAAGTTCCCCGGGTGGGGATCAGAGTGGAACATTCCGGCATATAGAAATTGTTCGATACACAGTTCAAACAACGTATAAGCAATACGGCTCCGGTCGATTCCATGCCTGTCCATGAAAGATACATCTGTAATTTTATGCCCTTCCACCCACTCCATGACGAGCACACGCTTCGTCGAAAGATCTTCATAATAGTGGGGCACATATACATCCTCGAAATCACGGAAACGTTTTTGAAAGGCACGGCCGTTCTGAAGCTCCATCGTGAAGTCGAGCTCATTGCTGATGACACGGACAACTTCCGTATAAAGGGCCTGGAGATCCGCTTTTTTTCCATAAACGGTCAGCCGGTCAACTAGCCAGAAGACGATCTTCAACGCCTTGAAATCCATCCGGAACGTATCACGGACTCTGTAGCGCTGTACCTTGACCGCCACCGGTGTCCCGTCCTTCAGACGGGCTTTGTATACTTCTCCAATGGATGCGGAGGCGACTGCTTTTTCATCCATAGATGCAAGGCAGTCTTCCAACGGGGCATTCCAGTCTTCCTCGATCGTTTTTTTGGAATAGGAAAACGGGACAGGCTTCACGCGGTCGACAAGTCCCTCCAATTCTTTAATAAAGGAGGGTGGAAGGAGATCGCCACGGGAGCTGAGGAACTGGCCGAATTTAATAAGCAGCCCGCCGAGGGCCACTGCTTTCTGCCTGTACTCTTCCGCCATATCCGCCAGCATCATTTCCCATTTCCTTTTCGTCTGCTCATCCCAGATCCGGTGTCTTTTTTCGAACCAGAAAATACGGAGCAGAAAACGGACGGACATCCAGACGATGACCGTGATCCGGTAAATGGCTATGTATTTCAACCGTTGCTGCACAGCACCCGCCTCCTTTCTATGCTTCTGTACCTTACCTTTCCCCGCAAACCCGGCGGTCAATCCTGCCATTCGACAATCCCGGCGCATAAAAGCCCCTGTCTGCCAAAGGCAGCGCTTGCACTTTTCTCTTCTATTGTGTGAAAATTCATGTATAACGAAAGGATGAGTGCAATGATTCAGATTCGCGAACTGGAAGTCAGGGAACTACATAAAGCAGCCGAGTGGCTGTATCAGATGAACGGCCAGGACCGGCATTATGTGGCCTGGATGGCTTCTGAAAAAAATGAAATCTTCGAGCAGATCTGGACGTTAACCCAGTTCACTGAACCCCTGGCCTATGTCGCCTGGGAAGGTTCGGAGATTGTAGGGTTCTTAGGCATCGTTCCGTTTTTTGAGCAGAAATTCTGCCGCCTTCTCGGACCTTTTGCCATCAAAGAAGAGCCCGATGTCATTGAACGTTTATGGGATAAAGCCTCCTTAACGGCCCAGCTTCATTTTGACGCGGTTAAAGTGGCCTGCTACGGAGCGAATGAAGAGTTGAAGCATTTTGCAGAAAAGCATGCGTTCGAACTTTACAATGTCGAGAAAACGCTGGCCCTTTTTCAGGCGCATTACCAGGCTCCGAAGCCCGGGAAGACCCCGTCGATTTTTCAGATTCATGAAGAGGATAAAGAAAGACTGGATCGTCTCCATCCAGATGCGGCTTACTATACAACAGGAGAAATGATCGGTCTTTCCAAACAGCCGGGGAATTATATCTGGGGATATGAAGAGGAAGGAGAACTTACCGGCTACCTTTATTTTGAAACCATTGCCGAAGGAGAAGAAGGAGAAATCTGCTTTGTAAATGTCCACCCTTCCCATCAAAGCAGCGGCATCGGAACAGATTTAATGGAACATGCTCTTCAGTATGCGTTTTATGCCCTTGACCTTCAGGCCGTGACCATCTCTGTAAGATCTATGAACGCCAAGGCCGAGCAGTTGTACAAGGATATCGGTTTTCAGGAATTACATGAGATCCACGCCTATCAGAAACTATTTACGCCGACACCGCCTGCGCCGCTGCATTAATAGAAAGGAGGCCTTCCATGGAAATCATCAAAAAAACCCTGAGCAGAATCGGAGATGACAGTGAGGTTCAGAAACAGACCGCGGTCAGCGGTGGAGACATTAACCAGGCTTTTTATGTACAGACACAGAGCCAGGAATACTTTATGAAAACAAATGCAGGTGTCCCTTCTCACTTTTTCCAGGTAGAGGCCGAGGGACTACAGGCAATTCAACAGACAGGGACCATCCGTGTCCCGGAGGTCTATCATTATGATCAGCCTGAAGACGGTGAGTCTGCTGCGCTGCTTATGGAATGGATCCATTCCGGAAGCATGAACGATCATGCATCGCTCGGCAGTCAGCTCGCGCACATGCACAGCCATACGAATGCATCTTATGGATACGGCACTCCGACGTTTGTCGGCCAGCTCGATCAACCGAATACATGGGCCCCTTCCTGGGTGGACTACTACCGCACCTGCCGGCTGGGAGCACAGCTTGATATCGGTATATCCAAAAACCGTCTGACCTCCAAAAGACGCTCACGCCTGGAAGCCTTGATGAACAAACTCGATCAATACCTTCCCGCCCACCCTAAAGCCTCTCTGCTCCACGGCGATTTATGGGCCGGCAATTACATGATGGATGAACAGGGACGGCCGGTATTGATTGATCCTTCCATTCTATATGGCGACCATGCTTTCGAGCTGGCATTTACAGAAGTCTTCGGCGGCTTTCCTTCTGATTTTTACGAGCATTATCAGGAGGTCCTTCCCCTTCCGGTCCATTATGAGGAAACCAAAGCTCTATACCAGCTGTTTTATCTGCTGGCCCACCTCAATATGTTCGGAGAAAGTTACGGGCCACCCGTAGACCGTATTCTCAAACACTATACAGGCTGAGACTCAGGAATAGGCTCTTCCCTTTCCTGAGTCTGATATTTCCAACAGGTCCACCGGATAGGGTTGAAAATAACTCTGCTGCTTCAAATACCCGCTTTGAAAACGGGCTGTCCAGGAGCGCAGTACACTGATCACAGCACTTAACGGAACTTTTTCTTCCTTATATTGTTGAAGAAGATCAGCAAAACTCTGTTTTTCTTCACTCGTCAGCTGCTTTTTAAAGTAGCCGGCGATGTGCTGGCAGACATTTATGTGAGCACTCGCTTTTGCAGGCTCCTGCATCAGTTCATGCAGATAGCCTTCGTAGGCGTCCAGCACCTCACCAATGTCGTGATGGGCATGATTGGCGGTAGTCTGTCCCATTTTCTTCAACAGGCCTGGGTGGTAGGCCATGAACAAATATTTATGACGGGCGTGGAACTGCTGCAGCGCCTTCATCCGTCTTTCCTTTTTCATCTCCCGGAAGGAAGCCAGCGTAAACAGTTTCGTCAAAAAATGATGGCGCAGCGTGAAATTCTTCAACCGCCCTTCCTCTTCCACAGCCAGACCGCTGTGACGCTGGAGTACTTCTGAAGCAAACAATCCGGATGTCTTTCCCGTCACCTGGGAGTTCTCTGCACTGTGATACACCTTCACATCGTGCATGCCGCACGTAGGAGAACGGTTCTTTAAAAGAAATCCGTCCACTTCACCAAGATGATCGAGAAAGGATTTGGAAAAACCAGTCATTTTTTCAGTAAGATCCTCCCCTGTCTTCGGCTGAACGAGACGTCTTTCCGTTCCATCCACGATACGGATTACATCCCTCGGCACCCCCAGTCCTATCTCCACTTCCGGACAGACAGGGATGAACTCTACATGAGCTTTCATACGTTCTACCGCTTTATCTGGTATAACCGCCCCGTTATACCGGACCTCTGCAAATTCAAGGCACCGGCTCACGACGACTTTCGGCTTGGCAAATTCCTGCATTCCCTTCCCCCATTTCCAGTTTTCAACGTATACAAAGGGTTCCCCGTTGGCTTTCTGTGATAAACCCCGGGGGCTGTGATTCTCTACAAATTTCCTATTGGTTTTTGCCGGTAATCGTTATAGAATAAATAATGCTGTATATTTATTCTGAGATGTTTATAAATAAAACAAACGAGTCAGGAGAGATTTTGGATGAAAGCGAAAGATTTTAAAACTTCTTCGCATCTGCGTTTTATCATACCGTCTTTAATTGGTATTTTCTTATTCATGTTCCCCATCATTGGTGATGACGGAGCCGTCACCATTCCGATTGCTGTATTGGCAGGAGAAGTAGAGGAACGACTTGCCGGCTCCCTGTCTTTAATCATGACCATCATTATTACGATTACGGCGATTGCCACTGTATCCGCTAAGCTGCTGGGATCGGATGGATCCAAATCTCCGTTTTTCCATTCCTTATTTAATGTACCCGCGGTATGGGTCGTTACCCGTGTGCTGGGGATGATTTTTGCCATTATGGTTTACTTCCAGATTGGACCGGAGGCAGTCATTTCCGCAAATACAGGCGGGCTGCTGCTGGATTCCCTGCTGCACGTCCTGTTTGCCGTCTTTTTATTTGCAGGACTGTTCCTTCCACTGCTGCTGAATTACGGGCTGTTGGAATTGTTCGGCGTGATCCTTACGAAAATCATGCGCCCGCTTTTCCGTCTGCCGGGGCGTTCTTCCATCGATTCCCTCGCCTCCTGGCTTGGTGACGGGACGATCGGGGTCCTGTTGACGAGTAAGCAGTATGAAGAAGGATACTACACGAAAAGAGAAGCAGCGGTGATCGGAACCACGTTCTCCATCGTTTCTATCACCTTCAGTCTTGTCGTGATCCAGGAAGTCGGACTCGGTCATATGTTTGTGCCGTTTTACCTCACTGTGGCCCTTGCCGGGTTTGTCGCAGCATTAATTATGCCGCGGATTCCACCGTTGTCCAGAAAGCCGGACACTTATGTGACGGATGAAGCCGAAGGACAGAGCGAAGATATCCCTGAAGACCACAATGTGTTTACCTACGGATATACAAGAGCCGTTGAGCGCGGAAGCAAGTCCATTGGACCCGGGGGCTTTATGAAGCAGGGAGCTCAAAACATCCTTGATATGTGGATGGGAGTGGCTCCGATCGTTATGGCTCTGGGAACCATCGCTCTGATCATTGCGGAATTCACGCCTTTCTTCACATGGATCGGTATGCCGTTCATTCCGCTTCTTGAGCTGATGCAGGTGCCTTACGCAGCGGAAGCCTCTGAAACCATTCTTGTAGGTTTTGCGGACATGTTCCTGCCTGCTATTATTGGTGCGTCCATTGAGAGCGAGATGACACGATTCATCATTGCCGCCCTTTCTGTGACGCAGTTGATTTACATGTCGGAAGTCGGTGGACTGCTTCTTGGTTCCAAAGTTCCGGTTAACCTGAAAGACCTGTTCATCATCTTCCTTGAACGTACCATTATTACACTTCCAGTCATTACACTGGTTGCTCATCTTCTATTTTAAAGGCATGAAAAAGACCGCCGGGCCCAGGGCTCAGCGGTCTTTTAATTGTTCCAGTACCTTTTGGGCGGTTTCGAGACTGGACGAAGGATTTTGACCAGTCACAAATGGAAAGTCGACCACGACGTGGCTTTCATCCGGCTCTCCTCTCTTGAATTCCGCTCCTTCTTCTATCAACCGATCCTCCAGTGAAAAAGGTACATGTCCCTCCAAGCCAGTCAGCGTTTCCTCTTCATTTGAAAACCCTGTCAGCTTTTTACCATTTACGAAGGGCTGCTGGTTGTGATCCGTCACACCAACAAAGCCCGCCGGCCCGTGGCAGACAGAAGCGATCACCTTTCCTTCCGTAAGAAAATGGCGGAGCAGCTCGGCAAGCTGGTCATTTTCAGGAAAATCAACCATGGTCCCGTGTCCGCCGCATAAAAAGATGGCGGCATACGATGTAGGATCCACTTCCCCCAGCGCCACCGTCCGGCTGATCGGTTCCATTACCCCGTCCCACACCTCAGGAAGCTGATTGCTGTAACTGTTTTCGTCAATGGGCGGACGCCCTCCAAGTGGACTGGCAGCGGTCACCTCATATCCGGCTTCCCCAAACTCCACCGAAGGCTCCACAAACTCAGACAGCCACAAACCCGTTTCATGCCCATTCATACGGGCAGCATTCGTCACAATCATCAAGATTTTTTTAGACATACAAAAACCCCCTTGCGAATCTCTTCCGTATTATTCACAAGGAGGATGGGATTTATTTATGATTGAAGCGTCGAATCTTTATCAAAGGTCCGCTGCCACCAGCGTTTGATCAGCTGGATGCGCCCTTCGATGAAAGGCTGGGTCAGCGTGCGGATCAGGCTGCTTGATAACAGGTAGACGATGGCTGCTGAGATGATGGCCAGTCCGATGACGTCAAACAGGTTATCGACTTTGAACAAGTCGGCCTGACGGAAGAACTGGATGAAAAAGCCGTGCAGCAGGTACACATACAAGGTTTTCCCACCAAGATACGTGATCTTGTACTGGGTATTTGGAATCCAGGAAAGCACACTGACGACCATAATGCCGGCAAGAGCATACACAGCCAGCCGGAACAATCCTCCCATTTCCGGACTGCCGAGAACTTCATAGGATTTGGATCCGAGCAGCCAGCCGGAGTTGATTTCAGGGAGTACGGCAATCACACCCGCTGCAGCAGCCATAATGACCATGCTGATTTCCCGGACACGCCGTGTTCTCCACTTATGCACATGCTCCTTCGTCAGCCAGTAGCCGGCCAGGAAAAACGGGAAGAAAACGAATGTGCGGGACAAACTGAAGTGATGGCCGATATCCGCAAAATATCCGACGAGCACACCGATCTGCACAGCGATGGCGACGCCGAGCATCGGAGGGATTTTCTTAAACCAGTACAACAGAATGTGCCAGCAGAACAAACTGAACAGGAACCATAACGACCAGTGCGGATAAAAGATTCCGTCAAATCCTTCTCCCTTCCCGATGAAGAAGTAATACCCGGTATAGACGAGCTGAAAAATCAAGTAAGGCAGAATCAGTTTTTTAGCCAGCTGAATCAGATAATCTTTCTCCCCCGATCCTTTAGCAAAGAACCCGGCAAGGAAAATGAACGCCGGCATATGAAACGTATATATCCACGTATAAAGGGTGTACATCGGTTTGGAACCATCCGTAAACGGCTGGATCATATGACCGAAAACGACGAGGAAGATAAGAACAACTTTGGCATTATCAAAAAAAGCATCACGCTTCATGGGATCACCCTTCTTCGATTCAAGATAATCTATTCTACTTCATATGTACCACAATCCATTCACATTGTAGACAGGTTTTTGAAGATTTAAATCCTCTGTAATGATAATGTAATTGAGAAGATACAATGTAATGGTTTCATGAATAAAGACACCCTGGATCAGGGTGTCCCTCAGCTTGTAGAGAAACCTTTTTTTCTTTCTTACCGCCAGGAGCGTAAGGGCACCGCTCCTTGGGAATTCTTTAAAATCGAAAAGACTCTTCACCCAGCTCACTCTTGCTCGATGGAGGACAATCTTTTCATATCCCGGGAGGCAGCCGTCATCAGCGTCTGTGCTTTCCCTTTTTCTTTTCCGCGCAAGCGGCAACAGCGCACTTTTGAATCGGCGAACCTGCTTCTTGCACAGTCTCTTTCCTATCTATTCTAACGTCGGCACGAGGAGCTTATCGGTGGTGGTGCCCGCGGCATTCATCCACCGATAAGCGGAAAGTGACCCTTCACACGAAAAATGGACAGCTCGAACTAGTTAACACAGGCTGTTTCTACAGCCAAAAAGACACTCTGGATCAGGGTGTCTCTTCGGTCTCCTCAAAATCCACGGCCCACATGCCGTTTCGGAAGATGGGTTCGTAGAGGCCTTCCTTCGTTTCACCATCAATATTCAATTCGCCCGATCCCATCATGAAGTCTTCATGGACGAGACTGTCATTCACTCCGTGTGACTCCATCTGCTCCTTGTTGAAGGACGATCCACCTTTAATATTCGTCGGATACGCTTTTCCTAAAGCTAAATGGCAGGACGCATTTTCATCATATAAGGTATTGAAGAAAATATGGCCGGACTGCGAAACAGGGGATGCGTGCGGTACGAGGGCGACTTCTCCAAGCCGGGCAGAGCCGTTATCCGATTCAATCAGATGCTTTAGCGTCTCCTCTCCGGACTCCGCCGCATAGTCCACCACTTTTCCATCCTTGAAGGTTAAGGTGAAGTTCTCGATCAGATTCCCGGCATAACTCAACGGCTTCGTGCTGGACACTTTCCCGTCCACTCCGTACTTGTGAGGCATAGTAAAGACTTCCTCGGTTGGGATATTGGGGTTGAACGGCCGTCCTTTCTCTGATTCAGCCGCTCCTCCGTGCCAGATGTGATCGGAAACAAGTTCAATCGTCAGCTTCGTTCCCGGTCCGGAATAATGGAGTTTTTTATACTGCTTCTGATTCAGATATTCCCTTGCCCGGCGAAGCGCTGCATTGTGCTCCTCCCATGCCTGAACGGGATCTTCCATGTCCACCCGTGTAATTCTGAAAATCTCCTGCCACAACTTTTCCTGCGCTTCTTCCGGAGAAGCATCCGGAAATACCTTCTGCGCCCAGGCTTTCTGCGGATAGGCAACAATGGTCCAGGTCGTCTTATCATTCATCAAATAATCCCTGTATCCGGAAAGAGCCTCGCCACTCGCTTTCGTGGCCGCCGCCACCCGTTCCTGATCTACATTCTTCAATAAATCCGGGTCCGGGCCGTAAATGGTTAACAGCCCATACCCGTCCGCCACCATTTCTTCAAGACCTTCCGCTTTCCATTTAGGAAAATCCTTGAGGACGTCCATCGGGGCATGCTTCATTTTCATATAGCTGAGCATTTCGTCGTTCCATTCGACATGAACGTTTTTCGCCCCCATCCCGTAGGCCTTTGCGGTTACGATCCGGACGAAATCGGCAGCTTCAATAGGCGCGTTGATAATCAGACCCTGCCTGCGCTGCAGGTTTACACCGTTTTTTAAAGCCAGATCTGCATACTTCTCTAAATCATTTCGCTTTATTGTCATGGTTACCCCTCTTTTTATGTTTTGTCTTTAAAAACTTCAATCGCCCGCTTCCGCATTTTTTTATGGTCCACCACGGGCTCCGGATAATCTTCGCCGATCAGGCATCCTGCTTTTTCCTGTTCGTTCTCCGTCATCTTTGAAGGTTCATGGATGTACTTCTTACTTACATCTTCAAGTTCCGGCACCCATTCCTTGATAAACCGGCCGTGAGGATCAAAGCGCTCGGACTGCCTCACTGGATTAAACACGCGGAAATAAGGGACGGGGTCCGTTCCTGTAGAAGCTGCCCACTGCCAGCCGCCGATATTCGAGGCAGGGTCATAGTCCACCAGCCTCTCAGAAAAATAGCGTTCCCCTTCCCGCCAGTCCATCAATAAATCCTTTGTCAGGAAAGACGCAACTGCCATGCGGAGCCGGTTATGCATCCACCCGGTTTCATTCAATTGTCTCATCGCTGCATCAATCAACGGAAAACCAGTCTGCCCCTTCTTCCATTTTTCCAGAAGATCCTCATCATTATTCCATGGAATGCCCCGGTATTTCTCGACAAGCTCTTTGTCGTCCGATTCAGGGTAGAAATAATAAATCATGTTGTAGAAATCCCGCCAGGCAAGCTCGGAAATGTACGTTTCCACTCCGGATGTATCCTTTTTGAAGTTCACTTCGTCCTGAATTCTATGATACAGCGTCCGAATGGAAACTGCGCCGGTACGCAGATATCTGGACATCAAACTCGTCCCATCGACGGCCGGGAAATCACGCTCCTCATCATAATCATAAATGGCCGCATCCAGAAACAGACGGAACCTTTCCTCTGCCGCTTCTTCTCCGACGCCGGGGAAATCGGCTTCCGTTTTTTCCACCAGCGTCTGATACGCGTTTTCTCCCTTTTTGAACGAAGAACGCTCATCCAGGGCCGCTTTTTTCAGTTTCTTGTGGTTCACCCGCTGAATGCCGGGTTTCTGCTGCTGCTTCCATTTCTTTAAGTATGGAGAAAACACTTTATAATGGCCGCCATCCTGCTTCTTGATTTCTTCGGCTCCATGAAGGTGATGATCCATGTAATGAAAGACGTCTACATCCATCGAGTCCAGGTACTCCACCATATGGTCATCCCGCTTCTTACCAAAGCCCGTTTCATCCCGGTTAAAATAAACCATATCCACGGACAGATCCTCTACGAAGGACTGAAAGGCTTCTTCGATATCCCCTTCTATAAAATGAACGGGCGCTTCCATATCTTCGGCACGGGAAACAAGGTCCTGCAGCGTTTGAAAATAATAATCATGCCTCATCGTAAAGGACTTGTTCAAATCCGGGTGGATGTGAAAAACCAAGACGAGACTGTCTTCTTCCTTTGTATGTTCAACAGCTTTAGCCAGTGCTGTATGATCATTCAACCGCAAATCTTTTCTAAACCAGACGGCTCTTGTTGTCATCGCCGTTCCCCCTTTCCCTTTAACCTTCCTTTTTCCTACTTCGCTTAAACCAGAACCAAAGGCAGGGCCTGGCATTCGAGGAAACCCAGTAAAACCGAGCGCTCTGCCTTTTCCGCTTATCGAGAATTCCCGTGTTGTCCAGCTCCTCCAGAAGCAAAGGACCACTCCCTCCCGAAGACGAACGACCATGCATCCTCATTGAACATACACGTCAGGGTTCCGGCAGCTCCGCCCTCCACCAACGTTTTCTGCACCCTGCCGCTCTCAATTCTTTGATATATAAAAAAAGGGGATTTCTGATAAACAGAAATCCCCTTTTTTCAAAAGCTTGAAGGTTCACGCGCACCTACGTCTCCGGATTATTTGAACGCGTTCATCAATGTTGCCATTTCAATGGCTGCTGTGGCTGCCTCCCAGCCTTTATTACCAGCTTTTGTACCCGCGCGCTCGATCGCCTGTTCGATCGTGTCTGTGGTAATGACGCCAAAGATTACTGGAATACCACTCTTCTGGGAAGCCTGGGAAACTCCCTTGGCTGCTTCGCCGCAGACATAGTCGAAGTGCGGCGTGGATCCGCGGATCACGGCGCCCAATGTGATGACAGCATCGTACTTCCCTGTTTCCGCCATTTTCTGAGCCGCCAGCGGAATCTCAAAAGCTCCGGGCACGTAGGCAGCCTCTACATCATTCAAATCGACTCCGTGGCGCTTGAGAGCATCTACGGCTCCTTCATATAGCTTACTTGTAATAAAGTCGTTGAACCTTCCTGTTACAATCCCAATTTTCAGTCCTGTTCCTACAAGATTTCCTTCAAATGTTTTAACCATATGTCTCTCCCTTTCTAGTAGTGAAATAAGTGTCCCATCTTGGACTGCTTCGTTTTCAAATAACTCTCATTTTCCTTGCGGGAAGGCATCTGGATCGCCACCCGCTCCACAACTTCAAGCCCAAAACCTCCAAGTCCGGAGATTTTTTTCGGATTATTCGTCAGCAGGCGGAGTTTGGTTACACCCAGATCCTTCAGAATTTGGGCACCAACGCCGTAGTCTCTCAAATCAGGCCCGAAGCCGAGTTTTTCGTTCGCCTCCACCGTGTCATAGCCTTCTTCCTGCAGCTTATAGGCTTTCAACTTATTCATTAAACCGATGCCGCGTCCTTCCTGTCTCATATACAACAGCACACCACTGCCGTTTTCGGAGATCTGCCGGAGGGCGTTATGCAGCTGCGGGCCGCAGTCACAGCGGTAGGAGCCGAACACATCCCCTGTCAGACATTCAGAATGCACCCGGACAAGAGTAGGTTCATCAGGGTTGATCTCTCCTTTCACAAGAGCGATATGATCTTTAAAATCAATATCGTTGTTGAAGCCTACCGCTCGAAATTCTCCGTATTCCGTCGGCATATTTACTTCGATTTCCCTCGACACATGATTTTCCTTTTCATGGCGGTAGGCAATCAAATCCGCAATAGTGATCATCGGAATATCAAACGCCTCTGCCATTTCCTTCAAATCAGGTACACGTGCCATCGTTCCATCATCTTTAATGATTTCACAAATCACGCCTGCCGGCTGGGCTCCCGCAAGACGCGCCAGATCAACAGCGGCTTCTGTGTGGCCGGCTCTGCGCAGCACCCCGCCTTCCTTGGCAATCAGCGGAAAAATATGCCCCGGACGCTGAAAATCAGCAGCGGTACTTTCCGGGTTCAGCATTTCTCTGATCGTCAGGGCTCTTTCGTCGGCTGAAATCCCTGTCGTTGTCTCTTTATGGTCCACGCTCACCGTAAATGCTGTCTGGTTGGGATCTGAATTATCCTGGACCATCGGCATCAGCTCGAGCGCCTCAGCTTTTTCATCCGTAACCGGGGCACAGACAAGACCACGCCCATGCTTGATCATAAAGTTGATCATCTCGGTGGAAGCGTACTCTGCAATCCCGATCAGATCCCCCTCGTTTTCCCTGTCTTCATCATCACAAACGATGACAAGTTTTCCCTGCTTCAATACATCAATCGCTTTTTCAATGGAATCAAACATATTCTTCCCCCTCTTCACGCAAATCCGTTGTCCGCCAGCATCTGCTTGGAGATGGCTGTGCGCGGATGCTCTTGATTCTGCCCATTTAGAAAATGAGCGACATATTTCCCAATCATGTCACATTCAATATTGACTTTATCTCCCGGCTCTTTCCGGCCCAGCACTGTATGTTCCATCGTGTGCGGGATCAAGGAAATGGTGACACGATCTTCTTCTACTCCGAATACAGTCAGGGAAGTCCCATCAACAGCTATCGAGCCTTTATAGACAAAATAAGGGATTAAATCGGACGGCAGCTGAATGGCGTAATAAACCGCATTGGACTCCTGCCTTTTCGAAACAATCTCTCCCGTACCATCGATATGTCCGGATACAAGGTGGCCGCCGAACCGCCCATCTGCCGCCATGGCGCGTTCGAGATTCACAGCGCTGCCCTGTTTCAATTCATGGATGTTGGTGGCGCGGTACGTTTCCGGCATCACATCAAAGGATGCAGTATCCTTCGTATAATCTGTGACGGTCAGACAGACACCGTTAATGGAAATGCTGTCGCCCATCTTTATATCTTCCAGAATTTTGGATGCAGCAATTTTAATTTCCAAGGCTTCTGTTTTACTTTTAACGGATTGGAGCGTTCCTATTTCCTCCACAATTCCTGTAAACATTAACATTCCCCTTTTCTTATCGAAACAATTTTAATATCTTCTCCAAGCTTTTCGGTCGAAGCAAATTCAAAAGATTTCACCTGTTTCAACTGTTGGATGCCGCGGCCGGCAACCGGGGTCAGTGCTTCTTTTCCACCGATCAATTTGGGAGCTATATACGTAATCGTCTCATTGACCTTCCCTGATCTGACAAAGGCGTCGGCAATGGTCGCCCCGCCTTCAACAAGAAGTGAGGTCACTTGATGCTCCCCTAAATAACGAAGAACATCCGTAATATCAATGGTACGTCCAAGTGGAAGGACGCGGACATGTGCATACTCTTCCAGAAGCAGACGCTTTTCATCAGAGATATCCGATGACGTGAAAATCCACGTCGGGGATTCATCATTTTGTATCAGCATCGAGGCAGGCGGAATCCGAAGGTGTGTATCGAGTACGATCCGGATCGGGTGCTTACCGCCTCCCGGAATTCGTGTCGTCAGCGTCGGATTATCCATCATGACTGTATTGATCCCCACAAGGATGGCATCAGACTGATGGCGGTAGCGGTGTCCATCCTGTCTCGCCTCTTCCCCCGTAATCCATTGACTCTCTCCACTGGAGGTCGCGATCTTCCCGTCGAGGCTCATCGCTGACTTCAAGCGGACGTAGGGTTCACCCGTCTGGATGTAGTGAAAAAACGCGCGGTTGACTTCATCCGCCTCGTCTTTCAACACACCCGTCCGGACCTCCAGCCCTTGTCGTTTCATCATTTCAATGCCCCGGCCGGACACTTTTGGGTTCGGATCCGATGAAGCCGTAACCACCCGCCGGATTCCTGCCTTTGCGACAGCCTCGGCGCAGGGAGGTGTACGTCCGTGGTGACTGCACGGTTCAAGGGTGACGTAGATCTCCGCCCCTGCTGCTTTTTCCCCCGCCATACGGAGGGCATGAACTTCGGCATGAGGTTCCCCTGCCTTCACATGCACCCCCATCCCGACGACTTGGTTATCTTTAACAACAATGGCAGCTACTGAAGGATTGGGACTCGTCTGACCGACCGTTTCCCTGGCCATCTGTACAGCCACAGCCATGTACTGCTCATCACGCTCCATCTTCATCACCTGCTCTTTTCCATAAAAATAACCCTGAAGAAGACATACTTCCCCAGGGTCTTTGACGTATATTTTTCTGCGTACAGCAAATAAAGGGTACACGTGTTGTGTAAACGGTACCTATACGTTTCCATTACCTTCTCCCATCCAGACTCTAACTGTCGGCTTTGGAATTCCACCAAATCAGGGAGAACCGTGCATAACACTGATTCTCCGTCGCGGGCTGAGAGCTTATGCTCATAACCGCCGGCTGGGACTTTCACCCGACCCCGAAGGTATCCGTATTCAGTTGAATTACTTTAAATATATATCAAATCGACGGACGCCGCAATCCTAAAGGTTCAAAGAAGGCCTATTCATCCAGTGTGCTCACCAAACCAATGGATACCCACACAACCGGCCATACGGAAACTGCTATTTTCATGGACCTCCTATTGTAAAGAAGAAGAAAATCAGATAGTATAGAAATTATAAGGAAAACGTTTGCATAACAGGATATACTTCCAGACTTTCAGATCTGAATTTTTTAATCAACAAGCTGTCTATTCACTCATTTACACCAAGAAAACGTTTGCATAAATGAATGATTTTCATAATGAAAGAGGGGCTGTATATGGAACGGGTATGGTGGAAGGAAGCAGTAGGATACCAAGTGTACCCCAGGAGCTTCCAGGATTCAAACGGGGATGGAATCGGCGATCTGCAGGGAATGATCAGCCGCCTGGACTATTTGAAAGATATGGGCATTGATTTCATCTGGATTTGTCCGATGTATAAATCCCCGAAGGACGATAACGGCTATGACATTTCTGATTATCAGGATATCCTTGATGAATTCGGAACGATGGAGGATTTCGATGAGCTGCTCCAGGAAGTCCATAAGCGTGGGATGAAGCTGATCATCGATCTCGTCCTCAACCATACGAGTGATGAGCATCCGTGGTTCATAGAATCCCGTAAGTCCAAGGACAATCCTAAGCGGGACTGGTATATCTGGCGCGATGGCAGAGGCGGTCGTGAACCGAACAACTGGGAAAGTATTTTCGAAGGGTCTGCCTGGGAATATGATAAGAAAACAGGTCAATATTACCTTCATGTGTTTTCCAGAAAGCAGCCGGATTTGAACTGGGAGAACGAAGACGTCCGGGAAGCTTTATACAATACGGTCAATTGGTGGCTGGACAAAGGGATCGACGGGTTCCGTATTGATGCCATCAGCCATATCAAGAAGCGGCCGGGCTTTCCCGATATGCCGAACCCGAAAAAGGAAAAGTACGTGTCCTCTTTTGATATGCATATGAATCAAAAAGGCATCCACACCCACCTTCAGGAATTCAAGGACCGGACCTACGCCAACTATGATGTGATGACCGTGGGAGAAGCGAACGGGGTGAGTGCCGATGAGGCGGACCAATGGGTGGGCGACAACGGCAAAATGGATATGATTTTTCAATTCGAGCACCTCGACCTCTGGGACCAGGATGCCGAACAGCAGCTGGATGTCAAAGGCTTGAAAAAAGTGCTGACCCGGTGGCAGAAAGCCCTTGAAGGAGACGGCTGGAACGCATTGTTTGTAGAAAACCATGACAAAGCCCGTGTGGTCTCCACGTGGGGGGATGATCAGGTCTACTGGCGCGAAAGTGCGACATCTATTGCGACGATGTACTTCTTTATGCAGGGGACGCCTTACATTTATCAAGGGCAGGAAATCGGCATGACGAATATGCCCTTCCCTTCCATCGAGGATTACGATGATGTGGCTGCGAAAAACTTATACCAGACGAAAAAAGCAAAAGGCATGGCTCATGACGACATCATGGAAATCCTCTGGAACACGTCCCGGGACAACAGCCGCACACCGATGCAGTGGAGCCGTGAAGCACAGGCAGGCTTCACAACAGGAAAACCGTGGATGAAAATCAATCCGAACTATACATCCATCAATGTGGCTGATCAGGAACAGGACGCTCATTCCATTTTGAACTACTACAAAAAAATGATTGCCTTGAAAAAAGAGCAGGAAGTGTTCACGTACGGTACTTATGATCTTCTGCTTCCTGAGGATGAGCAGGTTTATGCCTACACAAGGACATTGAACGATCAACAGGCGGTCGTGATTGCCAATTTGACTGATCAAACAGCTTTCTTTGAGACAGAGGATCCGCTCAGTTCCAGTCAGATGGTTTTATCCAATACCATTGTAACCTTCCACAATAACGTATCAAGCTTTCCCTTGAAGCCTTACGAGGCCCGTGTTTATCTCATGGAGAAAGGACTATAAAGGATTACCTGCTCAACTGTGCTCAAAACAAACGCTGATAATGATCAGGTAACCATAAAAAACGGTCGGTATGACAGCTCATACCGACCGTTTTTTCAGTTAGGAAGCGACGGTTACATCCGCAACCAGTTCCAATGCTACGTTTCCTTCGATCGCTCTTGAAATCATGCAGGTCTTCTCTGCCTTTTCCACAAGGCGGTGCAGCTTCTTCAGATCCGTTTCTCCTGCCTCCTGCTTCAGCACGACACGGGGACGGTGGATGATTTTTTTGTAGGTGAAGACTCCGTCCGTTACATCGACTTGGCCCTCAGAAGTCATATCCATTTCCTGAAGCGGCAGGTCCGCTCTTTCAATCATAGCGGCCAGCGTAATGATGTAACAGGTAGCCGCTGCCCCCAGCAGCATTTCATCCGGGTTTGTTCCTACATCCGGTCCATCCATTTCTTTCGGGATGGAAATTTCCGTTTTTAATTTGTCTGACTCAATCCGGCCGACTTCATTCCGGCCGCCCGGCCAGTCTGCTTTTAAGTGAAAATGGTGTAATGCCACAGCAGAACAACCTCCTTCGTCTTTTTTCATCGCAATGAACGGATACGTGCCTCCATTCGTTTTCTGATCAAAACGGTGTGTTTCCTTAAAACCGGCACGACGGTACACCTCGACAGCCCTCTCATTGAAGGCAGCCACACTCAGTGTAAAAACACGGGCACCACAGCGGCGCTCTGCGAAATCCAAACCAGCGGCCACAAAGGAAGCACCCCTCCCCTGCCCTGTTAAATCGGGACGGAGCCCAAGCCCTACATCCACGGTTTCTTCAGAAGTCGGATGAATCGTGAAGAAACCGATCAACATGCCGGCTTTGTAGGCGCTGTACGTGTGCGCACTTCTCCTGTGAGGATCGATAAACGCTTCATAGTCTTCTTCATCGGCGGTCATATCATAAAAATCATACGGGGGTGGATAGTGCCATGCCGCTATTTCCTCGGCTTCCTGCTGGGTCATCCGGCAGAATGTGACCACCATTATGATTGCTGGGCGTCCTGGTCTTTTTTGAACCGGTCCATTTTCATATGGAGCTGCTCCACCATATGATGGACACGCTGAAAATCTTCCGGATCAAGATCGTCTGGATCCATGCTGGAAACAACCTGATGCAGCATATCGATCCGGTTTTTAACGTAGCGGAACTGATCGGACGTATTGTCTACAGCTTTCCCCACTATACATCCCCCCTTTTCTCCATTCTACCGCTCTTTTCATCTTCCATAAACCGAACCGCACCGGCTCCGGAAGAAACGGACACAAGTTTTTTATTCTCCGGGAAATCAGCCGAAAATCTGTCCATTAAAAGTAACGTGAAAACCCGTACCGGTGATTTCAATGTCTGATCACTGTACGGGTCTTCACTTTTACAAAACTCTTCTTTTTTCCACATTGACGTCAGGCGTGCGGATCTTCTTTTTTCCCGGAAAGGAACCATCCCAGAACAGCAATTAAAACGAGGACAGAATAGAAAATGATTTTCCATAAAGCTGAATGGGCAAAGTGCTCATCAAGAATTTGGATGTTGGGGTGGGCAAGCGTCGATACGACGAGCTTCACACCGACCCATCCCACAATGACGAAGGCTGCGATTTCCAGACCCGGGCGGGATTTAAGCAGATTGACGAACACGTTGGCCGCAAAACGCATGATGATAATCCCGATCATTCCACCCGCCAGAATCACCCCGAATTGGGCGCCATCCAGACTTCCCACCTCAGGGAGGTCAGTTTCTGGAAGAGCGACGGCAAGGGCAACAGCAGCCAGAATGGAATCCACAGCAAAAGCAAGGTCTGCGAGCTCGACCTTCAATACGGTCATCCAGAAGCCTTTCCCACGACCTGAACCGGTGTCCTCCTCTTCCTCTTCTTCCTCTCCGCTTGACCTCCATTTATCAATGAGGTGTTTGATCGAGATGAATAAGAGGTAGGCGGCACCAAGGGCCTGCACCTGCCACACATCGACTAGGAAAGATATAATGAATAAAGAACCAAATCTTAAAACAAACGCACCCATCAACCCGTAAAAGAGCGCTTTTTTACGCTGTTCTTTCGGCAGGTGCTTCACCATAATGGCCAGAACAAGAGCGTTGTCTGCCGCTAGAATGCCTTCCAGACCCACAAGTACAATTAAAACCCAGCCATACTCAATCAACAATTGAACATCCACAGTTCCACTCTCCTCATTTATACAAGCTGCCATCAAAAAAATGGCCCCGACCATAGTGGTCCGGGCCATTACATAGACCTTTACCACTGTGGGTAAAGGTCTCGCTAACAACGTTCGTTGCCAATAAAGCCGGGGACTGCTCCCGAAATGACGACTTTACTGTACCAGCTACTCCCCTTTAGGAATGCTACTTCTTCCTTAATCATAGCATGAAGCCTTTTTTTGTCAATCATTCCTGCCCACATTATGGAATCACTTTAGTATGGGGACGAGGCGGAATCCTTATACGCTGTTCATCAATCGTTTGACCCATTCGGGGTACACGGCGTCCATCAGGCTTTTTCTTCAAATAACCGGGCTGTTTCGACGATGACTTCAACTGCTTTTTCCATACTCTCCAGAGAAATGTACTCATATTTTCCGTGGAAGTTTTCTCCCCCTGTAAAGATGTTCGGAGTGGGAAGTCCCATATAGGAAAGCTGGGAACCATCCGTTCCTCCACGGATCGGCTGAATGACAGGTTCGACTCCTTTGTTCTGCATCGCTTCCTTGGCGATCTCCACGATATGGTGGACCGGCTTAATTTTGTCCCCCATGTTGTAGTACTGATCCTCCATCTCCACAGTCACCCGGTCTTCACCGAGACTTGCGTTCATCTGAGCCGCCAGATCATACATCCGCTGTTTTTTCTCCTTGAACTTTTCCCTGTCATGATCTCTCACGATATAGGAGAGTTCCGCCCGATCCACATTCCCTTGAAAAGCAAGCAGGTGGAAAAATCCTTCATATCCTTCTGTATGTTCAGGCGCTTCTTCGGCGGGAAGCTGGTTTTGGAATTCCAAAGCAAGCTTTACTGCGTTGACCAGTTTATTTTTAGCGGTTCCCGGATGCACACTGTTCCCATTAAAGGTCAATTTCGCGCCCGCTGCATTAAAGCTCTCATACTGAAGTTCGCCGAGGGGTCCGCCATCCACCGTATAGGCATAGGATGCGGCAAAACGATCCACGGCAAATTTATGAGGCCCTCGGCCGATTTCCTCATCCGGTGTGAACGCCACACGGATTTTTCCGTGCTTGATGTCAGGATGCTGAATAAGATGATTCAAAGCGGTCATTATTTCTGCAATCCCCGCTTTATTATCAGCTCCAAGCAGAGTCGTTCCATCCGTCGTGATCAACGTCTGCCCTTTATAGGCGGGAAGCTCAGGGAATTCCTCCGGGCGAAGCTCCACCCCCTCATTCAGATGCAGCACACCCCCGTCATAATTTTCAACCACCTGAGGGTTTACATGTTCGCCGGTAAAGTCTGTAGCTGTATCCAGGTGGGCCAGGAAGCCGATCACCGGCACTTCTTTGTCTGTGTTGGCCGGAAGGGTGGCCGTCACATAGGCATGCTCATCCACTCGTACCTCGCTCATTCCAATGTCTTCAAGCTCTCCAACAAGTTTATGAGCAAGCTCCCACTGCCCGTCTGTAGAAGGGGTGCGGCCGGTTGTTTCATCCGATTGGGTATTCATTTTTGCATAGGAAACAAAGCGTTCCAACAGTTCTTTTTTCATCAAGTCATTCTCCTCCCATGTTTCTTTCGGTTTAAACGTTTATACAGGAAAAGTAAATCTGTTGCTTCCCCACCGAAATTTGGTATCCTTATTATATCGAATCTATACGAACGTCTGAAAGCTGGAGCACCCGGCTTTTCTTTATTCTACATAAAAAGGTGTGTCTAATCTGTGGTCCAAAAAAAATGGTTTCAAGCCATCGTTACTGCCATACTGCTGGCTCTGTTGATTTTACTGCTTCATCAAATTCAATTTTTCTTTGATCCGGTCATGACCTACATCGGGGCCATCGCCCTCCCTTTGATCGGCGGCGGCATTCTGTTTTATTTATCCCGTCCATTATTAAAACTGCTGGAACATTACAAGGTGCCGAGGATTCTCGGTATCGTCATTATTTTCCTCCTGTTCATTGTCCTCGGGTACATCATCACCCAGTTCATTGCACCAGTCGCCCAGGAACAGTTCACGCGGCTTGTGGACAATATTCCGGATATGGCTGAAATGATCGGAGAAGGTGTGACGTACTGGCAGCAGAACCAGGACATTATTCCAAGTCAGTTTAATGCGACCATCGACAATGTGGCCAACAATCTGGAATCATACCTCCAGGATGCCTCCACAGTGGTGATCAACGTTGTCAGCCAGTTGATCAGCTTTGTGTTCGCCCTTGTGCTGATTCCATTTTTCCTTTTCTTCATGCTGAAGGATGGTGACAAGCTGATCCCTTTCATCAGGCAGTTCTTAGGCAGAAAAGCCGGGAAAAGCTTTGCTAAACTGGCGCACGATATCGACCATACGCTGCATTCCTTCATTCTGGGACAGTTGACGGTCAGTATCGTAGTCGGGCTGCTGCTGCTGGTCGGATACTTAATTATCGATCTCCCTTATGCCCTGACGCTGTCCCTGTTTGCTATGGTAATGAACGTCATCCCATTTGTCGGCCCGTTTCTTGCTGTGGTCCCCGCCATCCTCGTCGGACTGTTTGAAGATCCGATCCTGGCTGTGTGGGTGGCCGTCATTACCATTATCGCTCAACAGCTCGAGGGGAATTTTGTTTCGCCGAACGTCATGGGAAAAGCATTAAGCATCCACCCCCTGACCATCATCACGTTAATTCTCGCAGCCGGAAGTCTTGCCGGCTTCCTGGGGCTGTTGTTTGCTATTCCGACCTATGCGGTTATCAAAACAATCGTTCGTCATTTCTATCAGGAATGGCTGGAACGGAGAACAGCTGATCACAGGTGATCATATAAACGAATGGACCCGCTATTGTTTACTCAATAGGGGGTCCCCTTTTTTCACTTTACATTATTGAATCGAGGGATTTCTTATGCACAAGCCAAAATTGTGGACCTGGCCTTTTATCTTTCTCATCCTTGCCAACTTATTTACATTTATGAGCTTTCAAATGCTGCTTCCCAACCTGCCTCCTTACATCGAATCCATTGGCGGCAGTACGCTGGAAGTGGGACTGATTACAACAACATTTGCCTTTGCGGCTATCGTGATCCGTCCGTTCATCGGCCACCTGCTGATGACCCGGGCGCGGAAATTGTTGATTCTTATCGGTTCCACCGCTCTGCTCATCCTGACTATGATGTATCCTGTGACGCAGGTCGTCTTCTTTCTGCTGGTCATCCGCTTCATTCACGGTCTGGCCTGGGGATGGTCGACGACCGTTAATGGGACGGCTGCCGTAGATCTTGTTCCGAGGCGCCGCGTTGGTGAAGGGATGGGCTATTTCGGATTATCCGTGACGGTCGGAATGATCATGGCTCCAAGTCTCGGTATCTATCTGTACCAGAACTATTCCTTTTCTCTGCTCGTATGGATTTCCGCGGCCCTTGGAATCATTGCACTCCTTTTATTTTCAGTCACCAGCTTTACGACTCCGGATCAGGTATATGAAAATCAAAAAAATCCGCCTCGTTTCTCCTTTAAGGACGCCTTAATCGAAAAGCGGAGCTGGTATCCGGCTCTCGTTACGATTCTCAACACGTTTGGGTACGGAGCGGTTGTCACCTACATTGTCATTTTTGGGAACGAACAAGGGCTGGACGGCACGTTCCTTTTTTATTTCTTTAATGCTGTCCTTGCTACTGTGTCACGCCCAATAACAGGACGGTACTTTGATAAGCGGGGACCATGGAACTTGATAATCGTCTGTTCCGTCATATCTTTCATTGCCATGTGGGTGCTGGCAACAGCGGATTCCAATCTGGATCTCATTATCGCAGGCGCTTTATTCGGTGCCGGCTACGGTTCGATGATGCCCGCCCTGCAGGCCTGGGTCATTTCCAAAACCTCTATCGAACGGAGCGGGATTGCCAACGGGATGTACTACTCCTCCATCGATCTCGGCATTGGAGCGAGCGCCCTCGTCCTCGGGTTTATTTATCAATTTGTAAACACAGCTGCCTTGTTTAAACTGTCCAGCTTTCTCTTTTTAGTCGTCATGGTGCTGACGATCATCGACTTAAAAAAACAAACAGAGCCATGGCAGTCTCCTCAATAATGAAAAGCCCCGCATCACTGCGGGGCTTTTCGTTATTCGGCTGCATTGATTTCTTCAATCAGCTTATCAAGAACTTCACCATCTACCGTGGATACTTCATTGCGGTAGAAGTCGCGGACAGGTTCGGCCTTTTCTTTAAAGGCTTCACGCTGTTCGTCGGAAAGCTCTACAATTTCTGTCGGGTTTTCCGTATCGTTCTTGATCGTTTCTAAATATTCTTCGTTCTGCTTCTTCTGTTCTTCGAATACCCAGTCCTGCATTTCCGTTACCGTTTCATCCACCATCGTTTTCATTTCTTCGTCCAGACCTTCATACCAGTCAGTGTTGACCGTGGTCATCGCCACGTAGTTGTTATGATTCGACATCGTCATGTAGTCCTGTACTTCGTTGAAGGATGCATCTCCGATGAAGAAGATCGGGTTCTCCTGTCCTTCCACCGTGCCACGGTCAAGCGCTGTGTAAAGCTCAGACCAGCTCATAGGTGTCGGATCGGCGCCATACGCTTCATAAGATTTCAGGATTAATGGAGAAGTCTGTGTACGCATCTTGAAATTCTCAAAATCCGCAGGTTCGGATATTTCTTTACTTGATGTCCACTGCATCGCACCCTCAGACCAGAAGGAAAGCGGCGAAATGCTGTGTTCCTCGTAAAGCTCGCGAAGATCTGTATTCAAGGCTTCACTGTCGTTCAGGATGTTCTGTGTCGTTTCTACACTTTCAGGAAAAAGGAAATGAAGCGCAAAGACTTGCCCTTCTTTCACCATGTTTCCTGTAAAACCTGGAGACATGACGGCCATTTCCACAGTACCACTCTGCAGCTGCTCGACCTGATCGGATTCACTGCCTAGTCCGCCGAATTCATACACGTCGATATTTACGGCTCCATCAGACTTTTCATTCATACGCTTGGCAAACTCCTCGGCGTATTCATACTGGACCTGCCCCTCCACTTCTTCTGTTACGAACTTCCAATTATACGTCTGTCCGTCGTCCCCGCTGCTGTCACTGCTTTCGTCACTGCCTCCACAGGCAGCCAGCACCAAGCTGATCAATCCCAGAATAAGAACTGCTAATCCATTCTTTTTTCGAATGATAATGACCTCCCTTTGTATTTAAACTCTCCTCTTCCTAAAGAAGGAACAGTGAAAGTTCGTCAAAAAATATGAGTAAGCCTGAGATGGCAAACAAAATGAGAATATACGGTGGTGTGCCCTTGATGACCTCCAAATATGGTTTATTGAAGACTGCACTGGCTGTGAAGATGTCTACTCCAAACGGCGGCGTAGCTGATCCCAGAGCGGCCTGGAATGTGATGACGACTCCAAGGTGGACCGGATCTATACCGGCACTCATCGCAGCCGGGTAGAAGATCGGTGTCAGGATGAGAATGACGACGATCGGATCTACGAACATACAACCGATAAAGAAGAAGATCGTAACCATCAAGAGTACGTAAATAGCGCCAGGATCGGTTCCAAGAACGGTTTCCGTAATCATCTGCGGAATCCGTGCAAAGGAAATGACCCATGTGAAAGCCTGTCCGCCGGCGACAAGGACAAAAACGGCTGACGTGACAAGGCCGGTGGACCTGGCGATTTTCGGAAGCTCCTTAATATGTACGGAACGATAAATGAACACCTCAAGAAT
Source organism: Halobacillus litoralis (assembly GCF_009856355.1). Lineage (GTDB taxonomy): Bacteria > Bacillota > Bacilli > Bacillales > Halobacillaceae > Halobacillus > Halobacillus litoralis_B. The sequence goes on from NZ_WMEW01000001.1 coordinate 504,113, forward strand.
AAAGGCATACAGCACCGACACCCCCGCTGCTTCCGTAGGACTGAAGAGTCCTGTATAAATACCGCCGATGACGACAATTGGAAACCCGAGCGGCAGAATCGCTTTTCTTGTCATCGTCCACCGTTCGCTCCAGCTCGCCTTTCCTGCCAAAGGAATATCGGCCATTTTTGCGTAAATGATGCTGTAGACCGCAAAGCTGATGAATACGATGATCCCGGGAATGATACCAGCGATGAACAAGTCACCGACAGAGGTCCCGGAAACGAGGCCGTATATGATCATTCCGATGCTTGGCGGCACAAGAAGTGCGACGTCACTGGAATTGATGATGAGAGCGATGGCTGATGGATCTTTATAACCGATTTTCAGCAGCCGCTCTCTCATCGGCTTACCGATGGCGACTACTGTAGCCTGGGTTGACCCTGATATCGCCCCAAAAAGCGTACAGGCGGCGGCTGTCGTTACGGCGTAGCCGCCGCGGATATGACCGATGAACGATCCAATGAAATCCAACAGGCGGTTTGATGTCTTCCCTGTGGTCATAATATCGGCAGCGAAAATGAATAAAGGTACAGCTAGTAATACGTATGGTTCGATTCCTGTAGAAAATTGCTGCATGAGGATCATGGGGTCCAATGTTGGAAAATAAATAAACATGATGACTAATGGGGCTGCCATCAGCGGAATCATCATGGGAAAGTTTAAGAATAAAAGCACCACCATGATAATGAGCATAGTCGCGATCATATCGTTATCCTTTCTTGTATCCGATTTTTATAAATGCGTTCCTTCCAGATCATTTGTCTCTTCGTCGTTGTAGTCCTTGACATCGGTTCCCAAGTACACTTCATCCCGGTTCGTAATGTTGATCCACATGTTTCTGAGGAACTGGATGCCTCCAAGCACAAACCCGATTGGAATGAAAATGTAGAGGTAATAAGCCGGCATTTCCAGTGCTGAAGTCACTCTGCCGGACTCGTACACATCCTGCACATATAAGGCAGAATAGTAGGCAAGGACAAACAGGACGGCTGCTGTGCCAAAGGGAATGAGAATAGAAAGGAATTTCCTTACCTTAAAGGGAGCAAGATCATAAAAGGCGGACATGCTGATGTGTCTTCCTTTACGCGCGGCATAACTGATCCCCATAAAAGTTGCTACAACTATGGCAATCTGACTGACTTCATCAGCAAATGGAGGCGAGTAGCTGAACAGCGCCCGGCTCAACGCCTTACCCACGACCATTAAAGCAATGATAATAACCGCGTAGCTTAATATAAACTCTTCGATTTTTAATATGATTTTGTCTACTGCCTTAAAAACCTTCAAATATGTAATCCTCCTAAATAGATCGAATGTAGTAGTTTTCAGGCCAATTACTAAATATCATACCGGAACCTTAAAATTCACTCAAATTAGTATGAACAGAATATTTTGTACTAATTGTCCAAATGCAGCGGTTAGATGGAAATGGATGGGTTAGAGTCCTTTATGATGCGGATAGCTCGTTCTAGATAAAGAATCCTCCATTTTACCGCTTACATTTACAATATCTAACATTTATTTTTCTAATTTTTATGAAAATGATAAACGATGGAGTCACTGATTTTGTTGTAACCGATTTTTTTGTATATGGAGTTTGAGGTGGGGTTGGCAAGATCTGTGTAGAGTGAACAGAAGCTGTACCCCTGTTGGAGCAGATCCTTCGTTAAGTGCCAGACGGCCTGGGTAGCATAGCCCTTCTTCTTAAAAGAATCCGGGGTAAAAACAGCGTTGATCGTCGCCCCGTTTTTCGTTGTTCTGGCCCGGCCGGCCATTGAGACCGGGATTCCGTCCACCAGCCATAAAAATAAGCGCTGATCATGGATGAGGCTTTCCGCCAGTTCAGGAGCTCTTTCAACAACGAGGGATTCCTCTGTTTCTTTACCGTACTGGGTCATCCATTCTGCTACCATGGATTGATGGGATTTGTCGGCAGCCTGCAGTTCCCCGCTGCTTTGAGGAATGTCATTCAATTTATCCAGACGATGGACGCCCTGCTGCACATGGACCTGGGGGATGGCAGAAGTCAACTGTTTCCACTCCTCGACAAATACAGCGGTCGAACTTTGATCCCCAATGACACCCGGTACTTCATATTCATGGTTATACAAATGGCGGGCAGCTGCTTTAATATAAGAAGCAGCATCTGCGGTTACAGTCGGAAGAATCCATAGATGAGGGGGAGTTCGCAAGGCCGTGTAGACGGCCTTCCCCCCTTCCGTGATGCGGAGGGTGTAGCAGGAGCCTGCTTCCCTGCCACTCACGTAACGCTCCAGGACACCTAAAGGCAGATTATTTTCAGCTTCTCTTTCCAGGAGGAGGGGTTCCACCTTGGAAAAGAATGATTCGGGACTTTCGTCATTATGAATGATCATCAATTTATTCCCCTTCCGCTTTAAAACGAAACTATTTTTTGTTAAAATTCTGACTATAACATCATTTTCCCATTATACGTTGTCAATATATGGAGAACAAGATGAAAAGGAGTGATCCTGTGACCAAACAGGAAATTCGAGATGAAATTGCCTTTTTGAAATCAGACTATATACGAATTCAAGGCGATCTGGATAAATTGGAAGCCGCCGGCGGGAATATCCAGAATGCCGAACAGCAGCTCGCACGGATGGAAGAAGAATTGAAGGTATTAAATAGGAAGCTTGCAGAAGCATAATAAGAAGGAGAAGGAGAAGCCGATGTCGGCTTCTCCTTGTTTTGTATAGAATCCCAGTGCAGCCTCTTGTCTTCAGAAATTCTGACCATTCCCTTTCCCGGAGGAACGTCCAAGTCTCCCAAGAAAAACCTCCATTGCTGGTTCTTGGACGTCCGTTTTTCCGCAGGAATGTTCTTTCATAATCGAAAATACGAACCTTCACTTAAGCAACCATGAAGGTTTTCGTGTCATGGCAGGGTCTCCATTACCTGTGCATGAACGGTTTTTGGACTATTTTAATAACTGTTAAGGTCGTTTACTGCTTACAATTCCGAACCGAACCATGCCGGCGGCGGGAAGCGTTCAGTGGTGACGCCTGCGGGAACAGCACGAGCCAAAGATCCACTTGGTCAAGTGGTTTCCTTGACCAAGTTAGCTGAGGCCGTGCCCGCGGCAAGCATCCACCGATAAGCGGAACGCTGCCTTCTACACGACCTTTTCCAAAGTCAAAGGAGAAGCCGGTACCGGCTTCTCCTTTGACTTTGCTGCTTTATGATTTTTTCTCTTCCTGGTTTTTCCTCTGACCTTCAAGTTTTTCCTGAATTTTTTCAAATTCCTTGCTCGGAGGCATTAAGGAAACGATCACATCCCCATTTTCGGGACGGAACTCCACACCTGGAGTAAAGAAATCAACCTTACCGGACGTACGCTTGGCGAATAGAAGCATCGCGTGTTCATCCATGTTTTCCCGGTAATCTTCAAATGAATACTGGGCGGTAAGCGTCGTTTTTCTAAACACATACCCATTTTCAACGCGGGCATTCAGTTCTTCCCATGAAGCTCCTTCTTCGAACAGTACCCGTCCCCCGATTGTATGAACGAGATCTTCCAGATTGTCGCCTTCCTTATTTGTCAGGCTCAATTGGAAGGAGTTGTTACGTCCAAACTCGGGCACGAATGTGGTGCAGACAAGAGCGTTGTAGGAATCCAGTTCTGTAGCCGCTACAAGATATTCGTATGGTGTCATGTCGAGATAGTATTCCGTCTGTTCGGAAAGGATCTCTCCATGATAGGAGGCAATTCCTCTGGAACGGGCCCGCGACAGACGCTGCCAGGAAGAATCGGTCAGCAGTACAGGTATTTTCAGTTCCTCGAGCGTTTTTGCCAATCCTGTCGTAAACGCACTTCCTCCTGCAATCAACACGCCGGGAGGACCCTCCATAGACAAGCCGAGCTTTTTAGCGAGCCAGCCGATGGAAAAACCGTGAGCCACAACTGTCGTAAAGACAAGGGCAAAGGTCAGGGATATGAGAATGGAAGCATCTTCATATCCACCCTCAAGGAGAATGCTGGCAAAGTAGCTGGCGACCGTAAGCGCCACAATCCCCCTTGGAGCGATCCAGCCGACGAGAAGTTTTTCGGATTTGGATAAATCGGTCCCGATCGTCGACAGGAAAATGGACAACGGACGGACGATAAATAACATGAGGAGCACAAAGCCGATAATCCGGATATTAAAGATCTCCACCAGCGTATCTACCGTTAAGGAAGCCGTCAGCATAATGAAGATCGTTGAAATTAACAGCAGGGATATATTTTCCTTAAAGTGCCTCATATCCGCAATGGATGAAATGTGCATATTGGCAAGCGTCATCCCCATCGCTGTGACAGAAAGAAGACCGGTCTCATGCATGACCTCGTCCGCTCCTGTAAAGCAGGCGATGACCACCGCAAATACAACGGGTGACTTTAAAAACTCCGGTACATAACCGGTTTCGAACATCCACCCTACGCCTTTTCCGCACAGCCACCCCAGAAAGACAGCGAAAGCAGAAGCTAGAAAGAACATCAGCAGAGCGGATGGGTCATTGACGGTTAAAAACACAATGATTTCAAAGGCGAAAACCGCAAGAAGCGCTCCAATCGGGTCGACAATAATGCCTTCCCACTTCAAAATCTTAGCTGGACGAGGTTTCAGCTTCGCCTGTCTGAGCAGCGGAAGAATGACGGTCGGCCCGGTTACAATAAACAGCCCGCCGATCGTAAAGGCGACCGCCCAGGACAGCCCGGCCACATAATGGGCAGCAAAGGAACCGAGAATCCAGCTGAAGAACGCTCCGAAGGTCACAATCCGGAACACCGGTCTCCCCAGCCCGCGGACTTCCTTAAAATCAAGATTCAAACTACCTTCAAACAAGATTACCGCAACAGCAAGGGAGATGATTGGTTTATAAAGATCCCCAAAATCCTGTTCCGGGTTCATCAAATTAAATACAGGCCCTGCCAGCAGTCCGGCGATGGACATGACTACGATAGCCGGCAGGCGGAAGCGCCATGCTATCCATTGGGAGCCGACGCCGAGAAAGCCGACAAGGGTCAATTGCAGTAACAGCGAATCGATCATGTAGTAGTCTCCTTATCTTCTATGTTTATCAACAGCCGTGATTGATGTATAGACATATTCTATAATCCGGTTTTCCTTCTGTAAACTAACTTATCTTATCAGTTTTCTAAAAATATCATGACATTTTCTTACTGGTAATCTTAACCGTTTAAATTTTCAGACAAAAGGGTTGACATGGTATTCCCGCCCTGATAACATTACTCCGGTGCTAATTGAAATTTCTTAAAATTTTTGATGGATCCCACGCCTATCGTCACTTCCAGACAAGCTGTGTTCACGTCTGGATAGGAGCGATTTTTTTTACGCAGAATATATAGACACCCACGAGGAGGAAGCTGCTTTATGAGAGCCAGAGATACGCTGTTTATCGGTTTTACTTTATTTGCCCTGTTCTTCGGCGCCGGCAATTTGATCTACCCTGTGACTTTAGGAATTGAGTCTGGAACGTCCTATACACCTGCTATTCTAGGGTTCGTCATAACAGGAGTCGGTATTCCCATCATTACTGTGGCTGCCATCTCTCTTGTTCAAAACGGCGCTGTCCAGCTGGCCGGGCGGGTGCACCCTCTGTTCGGAATTCTGTTCACTTCCATGGTGTATTTAGTTATCGGGCCTTTCTTCGCTATACCAAGAGCAGCCAACGTCGCATTTGAAACAGGCGTGGCTCCTTTTGTCAACGGGGAGTCCCTGACGTTATTCATCTTTACGATCGTCTTCTTCATGCTCGTGTATTGGTTAAGCCGCAACCCTTCCAAATTGGTGGATCGGATCGGCCAATTCTTAACACCTGCCTTATTCCTGGCCATCGTCGCCCTTGTGATCGGCAGCTTCTTCGCTCTGGACGGTCCCATACAGCCGGCAGGCGAAAAGTATGCGGCCCAGCCGTTTTTCACTGGATTTGTGGAAGGGTACTTAACGATGGATGCCATCGCATCGCTTGCGTTCGGAATACTGGTCGTATCCTCATTCCGGGAACGCGGGGTTACAGAGCCCAGGCAGGTCACATTCTCCACATTAAAAGCCGGGCTTGTCACAGCCGCCGGACTCACATCCGTTTATGTGGCTATCGGCTGGATTGGAGCTAAAATGGCCGTAGAAGGTACGTATGATAACGGAAGTGCCATCTTATCCGGGGCGGCCCGGATCATGTATGGGGATACAGGCACGGTACTTCTGGGGGTCATTGTCGGTCTTGCCTGTCTGACCACCTGTGTCGGTTTGACCGTTGCCTGCGGCCAGTTTTTCTCTAAACGTGTCCAGGGACTGTCGTACCAAACCGTCATTGTTCTTGTTACTCTGGTCAGTCTGTCTATTTCCAACATTGGCTTGAACCAGATCATTTCCTACTCTGTCCCCGTCTTAGTCTTTGTCTATCCAATTACCATCGTGCTTGTCGGGCTGACATTTATGAGCAGGCTGTTCAACCACTCTCCTTATGTATATAGAGGAGCGATCATCCTGACAGCTTTCATCGGGCTTTATGATGGACTGGCTGCTTTCGGAGTTGATGTATCCGCCATTACTCCGCTTCTGAGCCGCCTTCCATTTTATGAGCTGAACCTGAGCTGGATCTTCCCTGCGGTTGTCGGCGGGCTTGCCGGCTGCTTGTATCAAACCTTCAAAGGACAGACGAAAACATCAGAAAGTTATCAGAATTGAAAGGTATTAGAAAATCCCTCTTTATTAAAAAGAGGGATTTTTTATTACTGATCAATAAGGGTGACACTGACTTTTACATCAAGGTTCTGCCCGCCTCCACGATAAACGCCTTGAAGGGGGCTGACATCTGCATAGTCCCTTCCTGTACCGATCCGGATATGCTGCTCGAGCGCTTCCACATTGTTGGTAGGGTCCAGCCCAATCCAGCCGATCCCGGGGATCATGACTTCCACCCAGGCATGTGTAGCCGCATCTCCGACTAAGGCGGAGTCCTCCCCTACATACAAATACCCACTGACGTAACGGGCCGGGATTCCTTGTGAGCGCAGCACCCCGATCATAATATGGGCATAATCCTGGCAGACACCTGCACGAAGCGGCCATGATTCATAGGCTTTCGTACTCACCTGGGTCGTACTTGTATCATAGCGGAAAGATTCATGGATGTATTCCATTAACCTCAGGGAATACCGGACCGGGTCCTGCATCGGGCCGAGAAGATCTTTAAATTCCTCAATTTGTTCCTTATATAGGAAAGTGTAGGGAGTTTCATTGATATAAGCCAGATAATGATGCCGGAACAATTCTGAATGAAAAATCGACTGCATTTCATCTGAGCATTCGATCATACGGATGAACGGACTCTTTTGAATGCTCACGGTTGAAATCGTCTTAAGAGTGAGGTGCTCATGCTTTTCCGGAATGAAAAATGTCTCCACATGGTTTCCCCACAAATCGATATGCTCCTTCGTCATCGATGACGGAGTGATTTCCGTCCGGTAGGCGAGCAGGCGCTGACATTCGTCGGTTCTTGGTTTCAGCCGGATATGGTTCATGCTTTGGTCGACGAAATTATCATAGTAAAAGGTATTGGTATGTTCGATTTGAAACTTCACTGGGTATTCCTCCTGATAGTTTTCTATTTCACCCGAACAGGTTCAATTAAGTAGTAGGTTTCTGAGAACATACGGCTCAATGTCTGACAGCGGTCCTGGAAGTGGTCAAGGAAATGCATCAGTTCTTCCATGCCCATCTCCTCAATCGAGGATTCTTCGATTTCATTTTGAATCACTTCCAGCATGTGAAACAGGTTTTCCGAGTAGTGTGATACTTTTCCACCTTCCAAATTCGTCACAGCCTCAAGAACATGATCCATACAGTATTGGATGGAACGCGGGAAGTTCCGTTCTTTAATAAGGAAACTCAGCACGTTTTTCGGTTCCATTGTCGGCGGGTACTCCTTAATGTAGGCATCATAACCGTTCAGAAAATGAAGGGCTGTCATCCAGTGGTAATAATGATGAGTTCCCCCGCCGGTTTCCTTCCGGTTCTTTTCACAGGTGACATTAAGGATACGCGCTGTTTTCTCCGCCCGCTCCAGCCACTTGCCGATTTTAATAAACGAATAAGGCGTCCCCCGGCTCATGCTGGATTCAATCACGCCCTGGGAGGTCATCGAAGTCTGGATCACCCGGTTTAAGTACTGCTGGGTATGATCCCTTGTATTCGGAAGCTCCTGCCACTCTTTCTGGTCGAGGTGGAACTGATTCAGCACCTCCCACAGCTCCTCTGGAAGGATATCTCTTGTCGCCCGTGCGTTTTCCCGGGCGTAATTCATCGTATTCATTAAGGAATTAACGTTCAGCGGGCTGATCGTCAAATACTGGATGATCGTTTCCCGATCCATCCGTTCATAGAAGCTGTAGTAATCCGCCGTGGAAGCACTGACTTCCAGGATCTCTTCCCACTCCCTGTCGAGAGCTTCCTTGCTGGAGGCTTCCAGCATATGAATCAGCTGCACCTTTAACACCCGGGCATTGTTCTCAGCCCGCTCGATGTTTCTGGACATCCAGTACAAAGAATCTGCTACACGGCTAAGCATGTTGATCACCACTTTCTGAAAGAATCCATGTATCCTTGCCGCCTCCGCCCTGGGAAGAGTTGACGACGAGCGATCCTTCCTTCAAGGCCACTCTGGAGAGGCCGCCTGGAAGAACGTTCATCTGCTCCCCACTCATGACGAATACGCGCAGGTCCACATGGCAGGGATAAAAACGCCCCTCCTGATATGCAGGAGCTCTGGACAATTTGATCGTCGGCTGAGCTATATACTGACTCGGCTTCTCCAGAATTTTCTTCTTGAAGATTTCCTGCTCACTTTCATCGGATTGAGGTCCAATCAGCATGTCGTATCCACCGGAAGCACCGACATTTTTAATGACCAGCTGATCGATATTCTCCAGGACATAATCCAGGCGATCCGGATCACTGAGGAAATACGTTTCCACATTCGGAATAATTGGATCCTCCTCCAGATAGAAGCGGATCATATCCGGGACGTACACGTACATCGCTTTATCATCAGCCACTCCGTTGCCAATGCCGTTCAAAATCGACACATTCCCCTTCTTATACGCTCGCAGCAGTCCGCTAACCCCGAGCATGGAATCCGGCCGGAAAGCCTCGGGATCAAGAAAATCATCATCGATCCGGCGGTATATGATGTCCACTCTCTGCAGACCACGGGTCGTTTTCATATAAACGATATCATCGTTCACTACCAGGTCACGGCCTTCCACAAGCTCGATTCCCATCTGCTGCGCAAGGAAGACATGATCATAATACGCAGAATTGTAGATGCCCGGAGTCAGCAGAACGGCTGTCGGTTTCTTTCCAGGTTCTGCGTTCAACGGCACCTGGCTGATCAACGACTGATGAAGTTCGGATATCTGGTGCTCCAGTGTTTCAATGGAATGCTGATTAAACAATTCCGGATAAACCTGCCTCATCACATAACGATTTTGAAATACGTAGGACATGCCGGATGGATTACGGAGGTTATCCTCCAGTACCCGGTACTCTCCGTTCTCGTCACGGATCAGGTCCACACCTGCGAGAAAGATGTGATTGTTCAGCGGAACCCGCACCCCGCCGATCTGCTTATCATAATAATAAGGATTGTTCTCTATCAGATCTCTCGGAATTACCCCGGCTTCCACAATGCGCTGTTCATGATAAATATCATCTAGAAAATGGTTGAGCGCCGACATCCGCTGCTTCATGCCTTTCTCAATCTTCTCCCAGTCTCCGCGCGGAATGATAATCGGTACAAAATCAAACGGCATCGTCCGTTCTGTCCCTCCGGTGTGACTATAAACGGTAAAGGTGATCCCCTGTCTAAGAAAATTCAACTGAGCCGTTTCATGTTTATTCATCAGTTCACGTTCACTAAATTGATGGACCAATTGATAAAACCACTGGTAGTGACGCTTGGGCTGTCCATCTCCCCTCATCATTTCATCAAAGTAGACACCCGTTTTATAATTGGTTAACACAACCTCTCCTCCGTTTCCTATGTAATTATTATCCTTTACCCTAAGTTAACAAAAACCAGACCTAAATTGTTGGAAAATTAGTACATTTAACAAAAAACCCCGAAATTCCACAAATTTCGAGGTTTTTCGGGGATAGGAAACAGTTATTTCATTTTAATGACGATTTTGCCTTTGGCATGATGGGTTTCACTGACTTCATGGGCTTCCCGAAGCCCTTCCTGTGAGAACGGGAGCTCATGACCGATGACGGACTTCAGTTTTCCTTCCTCCATCATCTTACCCAGCTTGGACAGCTGTTCACCATCAGGCTCCAGCCAGACGAATCCGGCCTTGATATTTTTTTCACCTGCTTTTGTTTCATCAGGAGGCTGGACGACAGATGGAAGCTTCCCACCTTCTTTCAGGACCTGAAAGCTTTTTTCCTGAACTTCTCCACCAAGTGTGTCTACAACAATGTCAAAATCCTGAAGCACTTCTGAGAAATCTTCTTCTTTGTAATCGATGAAACGGTCCACTCCCAGTTTCTCGACCCAGTCACGATTTTTTCCGCTCGCAGTGGCTGCCACGTAAGCCCCCATATGTTTGGCGATCTGGACAGCATAATGTCCCACTCCACCGGAACCAGCGTGTACGAGCACCCGGTCTCCTTCTTTAATATTTGAAAAATCGACCAGGCACTGCCACGCAGTGAGACCCGCCAGAGGGACAGCAGCCGCTTCTTCGAAAGTCACTCCTTTTGGCAGCGCCGCCAAAAGGTGTTCATCGACAGTAGTATATTCGGCATAAGTTCCGAACCTCGTTGTATCCGGTCTTGCGAATACACGGTCACCTGGTGAAAAGCTTTTCACATCTTCTCCCACTTCGGTAACGACCCCCGCGACATCCCATCCGAGAATGATGGGAAACTCAAAAGGAACCGCATCTTTCAAGTATCCTTCCCGCAGTTTCCAGTCAATAGGGTTTATTGAGGTGGCATATACTTCCACAACCACTTGTCTGCTCTCAGGTACAGGGTTTGGAACCTCTTTTTCAACGAGCTGCTCCCGACCTCCGTACTGTTCAATCACAACAGCTTTCATGATAAAACCGACTCCTTTTTTGAAGATTGATCCAGGTTAGTTTTCCCCTATATTTTCACGTGAAACATGATAAGATGTGAGAAGAACGATTACATTAAAGGATGATTGACATGATGGAACAGGCCGAAAAAATATTAATGCAGTATTACGGGTATTCTTCCTTCCGACCTGGACAGAAGGAAGCGATTGAACAGGTGATGCATGGGCAGAACACGCTCGCTGTCATGCCGACTGGTGGCGGGAAATCACTCTGTTATCAGATCCCGGGACTTGCGCTCGAGGGAACGGCGGTCGTCATATCACCGTTGATTTCCTTGATGAAGGATCAGGTCGACGCCCTTCTTTCCTACGGGGTGGCAGCTACGTACATAAACAGTTCTCTCACAGCAGAGGAACAGCGGACAAGACTGAGAGATATGGAAAAAGGGCGCTATTCCTTCATTTACGTCGCACCAGAACGATTCGAAACCCCTTCCTTCCTTTCCGCTGTGAGCCGGATCCCTCTTTCTCTTATCGCTTTCGATGAGGCCCACTGCATCTCCCAGTGGGGTCACGATTTCCGTCCAAGCTACCGTTCCATCGTCCCGACACTCAACAAGATCCCGAACCTTCCTGTACTTATGGCGTTGACGGCGACAGCTACACAGGAAGTCGTGGCCGACATCAAACAACTGATCCATGTCGAAGACGGCGATGTGATCAATACAGGATTCGCACGGGAAAACCTGGCATTCCGGATCATCAAAGGAAGGGACAAGCGCGAGTTCATCACCGAATACATGAGCCAGATCCCCAATGAGTCCGGCATCATTTATACCGCTACACGGAAAGAAGCCGACCAGCTGCATTACGTCCTTGAGAAAAAGGGTTACGCTGCAGGCAGGTATCATGCCGGTATGACCGAGCACCAGCGTAAGCAGGCGCAGATGGACTTTGTACAGGATGAGACCAAAGTGATGGTGGCTACCAATGCATTCGGAATGGGCATTGATAAATCCAACGTCCGCTATGTCATCCATTACGCCATGCCGATGAATATAGAATCTTATTATCAGGAAGCCGGTCGTGCAGGCAGGGATGGCGAACCCGGGGACTGTATCCTTCTCTTTGCGAGTAAAGACATTAATCTTCAGAAGTTCCTGATCGATCAGTCACCTTCTGAGGAAAAAAAGAAAGAAGAGTATGCCAAACTGCAGGCTATGACGAATTACTGCCACACCCATACGTGCCTGCAGAAGTATATCCTGGAGTATTTCAATGACCCGGTCCCTTATGAACGCTGCGGGAAATGCTCCAACTGTATGCACAATGGAGAAGTGGAAGACCGCACAAAAGAAGCGCAGATGGTGCTCTCCTGTGTGAAACGCATGGGAGGTGGTTTCGGAGCTGGTTTGACAGCCAAAGTGCTGAAGGGATCCCGTGACCAAAAGGTCAAACAGTTCGGGTTCCATAAACTGTCCACTTATGGAATTATGCCGAAAATTACGGAGAAGGAATTAACCCAGTTCATTCATTTCCTGACAGCTGAAGGATATTTAACAGCAGGCTCAGGGAAATACCCTTCCCTCCACCTCACCTCAGAAGCTGCAGCTGTCCTCAAAGGGGAAAAGCCAGTGGAAATGCTCGTGGAAACGGCAGCTGTCCAGCAATCAGCTGAATATAATGTCCAGTATTTTGAAGAACTGCGCGGCTTAAGGAAGCAGCTGGCTGATGAAGCAGGACTCCCGCCTTATGTCATTTTTTCTGATGCGACGTTGAAGGAATTCTCCATCCACCTGCCTCGGACAAAAGAAGAAATGCTTCAGATGAAAGGGGTTGGAGAGCGGAAGTACGAGCAGTACGGGGAAACATTCCTCGAGATGATCCGCCCGTGGTCCGAACAAACCGAATCAGCCCCCCTGCCATCACGCCGGCCGGAGCCCAGAGATCCTTTCGATGACAGGCCCAGCCACATCATAACGTTTGAGATGTGGAAAAACGGCAGCCTGTCCATCCGGGACATCGCAGATCAGCGCGGGATGAGCCCGCAGACGATCGAAAACCACTTGTTCCGCTGTGTTCAGGAAGGGGAAAATATTACATGGGATTACTGGTTTGATGAAGATCAGGAAGAGCAGATTCTTCAACAGTATCACCGGCTGGACGAAAAGAAGCTGAAACCGCTGAAGGAAGAACTGCCCGAGACCTTTACGTATTCCATGATTAAGGCCGTATTAATCAAACACCGTTACCTGAACAGATAAAAGGAGGAGTGGGATGATTACCCTGGATGATGTAAGGAAATGGGATGAACACGATGAGTTAAAAGAATATAAACAGGAATTTTTCCTGAAAGACGCCACCATTTACATGGACGGCAACTCCCTCGGACTGCTGTCCAGACGATCCGAAGCGGCGCTGCATCAATCCCTCGACGACTGGAGGGAGCATGGCATAGAAGGATGGACACAGGCTGCCGAACCGTGGTACTACATGTCGGAAAAGCTCGGCCAAATGACCGCTCCCCTTCTGGGGGCTTCCCCGGACCAGGTCATTAACACAGGATCCATCACGACTAATCTCCATCAGCTGCTTGCTACTTTCTACACACCGGAAAAAGGGCGTACAAAAATCATTGGAGACGAACTCAATTTCCCTTCAGATATCTATGCTCTAAAAAGTCAGATGGCGCTTCACCACCTTGACCCAGACGAGCATTTCATACCAATCGAAAGCTCTGACGGCTATACGCTCAAAGAAGAAGACATCATCGCTCATATGAAGGAGGATGTGGCTCTCCTTCTTCTTCCTTCTGTATTGTATAGAAGCGGTCAGCTGCTCGATATGAAAATCCTCACGAAGGAAGCTCATAAGCACGGAATTCTTGTGTTGTTTGACCTCGCCCACTCTATCGGGGCTGTGCCGCATCAGCTGGATGAGTGGGAGGTGGACTTTGCTGTATGGTGTACGTATAAATATTTGAACAGCGGTCCCGGCGGCACCGGTGGGTTGTACGTCAACCGCAGACACCTCGGAACCCACCCCGGACTTGCCGGATGGTTCAGTTCGGACAAGGAAAAGCAGTTTGATATGAATCATGAGCTGACCCCCTCATCCAACGCCGGGGCTTTTCAAATCGGTACCCCGCACATTTTAAGCTCTGCCCCGCTTCTTGGCTCTCTGGAAATGTTTTTGGAAGCAGGTATCGGGAACATCAGAAAGAAATCCCTGCAGCTTACACAACTGTTCATGGACTTAATCCATCAGGAACTGGAAGACTTCGGATTCAATATCCGCAACCCTCTGGAAAATGAACGCCGGGGCGGCCACGTTTGTCTTGTACACGAGGAAGCAGCCCGGATCTGCAAAGCGCTGAAGAGCGAAGGCGTCGTCCCGGACTACCGCTCCCCGAATGTCATCCGGCTCGCCCCTGTCGCTTTCTACACTTCCTACGAAGATGTTTATGAAGTCGTCAGGATTTTAAAAGAAATTGTCCAGGAAGAAAAGCATAAGTCATTTAAAAATGAACGGGATATTATCGCTTAGGAGGATACCGATGATGTGGATGGATATCAGCATGAAGCTGGATACAAAGACCCCGCCATGGCCGGGGGATGAACCTTTTAAATATGAAATCACCTATTCCATGGAAGAGACCGGATCTGTCAATGTCGGTCAGTTTAAAGGAAGCTGTCATATCGGCACCCATGTCGACGCGCCTTTCCATTATGATTCTTCAGGCTCCCGGATTGCGGACCTGCCTGTCGACCGCTTTACAGGAAGAGCGGTTGTCGTCCATTTGGACCAACCGGAAATGATTCACAAAGAACACATCACTGACATCGATTTAACAGGGGTGGATAAAATCCTCTTCCGTACAAACAGCTGGCCGGACCGGTCAGATTTCCCCTCCGCTTACACGGTTATCGGAAGCGACCTGGCCGGCTATCTTGCAGAGCATGGGGTTGATATGATCGGGGTTGATACCCCTTCGGTCGATCCGGAAACGAGCAAAGAACTCCCTGCGCATCACAGCCTGTGTGCCCATGACCTGCTTATTCTTGAAGGCCTGGTTCTGGACAGCGTTCTGCCGGGCACTTATGAGCTGATGGCCTTTCCGCTTAAAATGGCTGAAGCCGACGGAAGTCCGGTACGTGCTGTGCTGAGAAACCTGTAATTTTGCATTAAAAAAAGGTGGACGTTGACGTCCACCTTCAGCTTGTAGAGAAACCTCTGTTTCTTTACAAGCTTTTTGCTTTCTTGCGGTCAGGAGCGAAAGCCCCTTCCCTTTCCGCGGACGAGTGTCCGAGCTTCCTCGCAAAACCCACGCTCGGCGATCTCGGACCACTCGTTCTTCCGCAGGAGTGGAAGGGGCGCCGCTCCTTGGGGATTCTTTAAAAAATCGATAATGGCGGCCGTCATCAGCGCCTGTGCTTTCCCTTTTTCTTTTCCAAGCAGGCGTGAACAGCACAGGCCGAAGATCCACTTGGGCAGGCGACCTTTCTGACCAAGTCAGTTGAGGGCGTGCCCGACTCTAACTGGTTAACACAGGTTTGTTTTACAGCCAAAAAAGGTGGACGTCAAAGGACGTCCACCTTTTTTATCTTTATTTTTTTGAAATCCTTTGTTCCACAGCCATCGTCTTCGCTACTTTCGGCGCCAGCCAGATCATAGGAAGCAGAAGGAGTGACACAGGAACGGCTGTCACTACGATAAAGTTCTGAAGCTGCGTAATACCACTATCACCTGTAATCAGAAGAATAACAGCGATAGCCCCCATCAGAACAGCCCAGAATACACGGAGCCACGTTTGCGGGTTCCCTTCTCCTGTCACAGCCATAGCAATGGTGTAGGACATGGAGTCAGACGTTGTCACAACGAATAGAATGGTCAGGATCAAGAAGAGCGGTGAAACGATTTCCGCAAGTGGGAACTGCCCGGTAATCGCAAACATCGCTGCCGGGTTCCCTGCCTCATTCAAGGCATTTGAAACCGATCCCGGATTCTCCATTTCGAAGAATATTCCGGATCCACCAAGCACGGTAAACCAGAATGTTGAAATAATTGGAGCGAATACAGACACCGCTACGATAATTTCACGGATTGTACGCCCTCTGGAAATCCGGCTGACGAGAATGGCCATCATTGGACCATAACCGATAAACCAGCCCCAGAAGAAAACTGTCCATAGAGATAACCAGCCTTCATCCCCGCGGTACGTACTCATAGGAATGAACTGATCCACATAATAACCGAATCCAGATAGGAAATGGTCGATAATAAAGCCGCCTGGACCAAAAATGACGATGAAAATCATCAGTCCAAGAGCAAGACGGACGTTGAAACTACTCAACATCTGAATTCCTTTATAGAGTCCGGACACAGCAGAAATGGTGGAAACAAGCACCACAACCAGGATGATTGTAAATTGCGTGCTGAATGTATTAGGAATTCCGAAGATTTCCTGCAGTCCATAGCTGGCCTGCAGACCAAGGAATCCGATAGGACCAATCGTACCTGCGGCTACCGCAATAACAGCAAACGCATCAATGATGGTTCCGAAAAAGCTTTTGCGGAGCTTTTCCCCAAAGATTGGATAAAGCAGCGTCCTCGGTTTCATCGGCATTCCTTTTTGATAGTGACCGTACATCATAACGACGGCACTGATCGTACCAAGAATGGCCCATGCAAGGAATCCCCAGTGCATAAAGCTCTGAGCAAGCGCGGGATTAATCGCTGCTTCTGTACCTGATTCCACACCCGACTGGGAAGGTGGTGCAGTCAGGAAGTGCCACATCGGCTCAGCTGCTGCCCAGAATACGCCTCCCCCGGCAAGAAGCGTTGCCATGATAATTGAAAGCCATTTATACAAACCGATTTCCGGTTTATCCATATTACCCATTTTAATTTTTCCATATTTAGAAAATCCAAGCCATATACCGACGAAGAATGTCGCCAGCATCAATACCTGCCAGAACGCGCCAAAATAATTGGCTGACCAGGCAAAACTTTCACTTACAACTTTTTCTATGAACGAAATGTCGATAAGAGCAATAATCACAAAGAGGGTCAATAAGCCTCCACTGATTGCAAATACAGGCCAGTCTATCCGGCCTTTCGATTGTTTATCCATTTTGATCTCCTTTTGACAATGGTGTTACTTTCTTGTGGGAAAGCACAATAACTGACTCTAACATTACCCCTATTATGGTGTAAAGAAAAATCTTTTATCCCGCAGATGAAAAGGTCACTCCTGTGACCTCTCAATCCACATCTTCCACGTTATGGTCTTCCTGCCGCCTCTGACATTCCTTACAAAGGTTGATTTCTTCTTCCGCTTTGGATACGAGGGGCTTTCCACAGCGCGAGCATTCATCGTGCCGGTTGGGGTTTGCTCCGAAGATGTTCATTTCATATCCGTCACCAAGCATGGAATCCTCTCCTTTTCAGTGTGCTGTTCTTTGTATTCCCAACGTTTTTCATTTTAGTCCTTTTGCAGCCTGCTTTGCGGCCATTAATCCTGAAAGAGTCACGCCGAGTGTCCCGGCTCCAGGAAAGACGGTATCTCCGCATTGATACAAGTCAGGGATGCCGGTTCTTACCGAGTAACTGGTAAGCCAGCTGTATTTTCCCGTGGGAGCATATCCGCCTACTTTGCCATCTCTGCGGCGGAGCCATTTTTGGAACGTGACAGGCGTGCCGGGCAGCACAAGGTCGAGCTGATCGGTGAATCCCTCAAAATAATGGTCCACCGTTCGTAAAAGCTTTTCCTTCATCCACCGCTTTTCGTCTTCATAATGGCCGGCTTTCCACCAGGGGGAAATATCCGTATGGGTCGACAAGGTAAACGAACGCTTCCCTTCCGGCGCCATCCGTGTATCTTCCAGATCCGATAATGACAAAAGGAACTGTCCGCCATTATGGAGGTCATCCGGATGATCGGGATCAATAAACTGATGATACAGCACATCCGTGTCTAGAAATACGTCTGCATCTACACCGCCGTGAATAATAAACGCCCCCCAGGCTTTTTTCGCCGTTTCTTTCTGGGGACGAATATAGGACTGGGAGCTGAGCTCTTCTGTCAACGTGTCATGAAGGTTATGGACGGAGTTATTCAGAATAACCTGACGGGCTTCAAACGTAGAATTTCTTTTGGAATGCAGGGTAAAGCCAGCATCTCCTTTTTCAATGGAGTGAACCGGATGCCTCATGAGAACATCACCGTCATGCTCCCGTATATAAGCAGCCAATTTCCCTGCCGCTTCAGCAAGACCACCGTGAACCGCAAAAGCACCTTTATGAAAAGTCTGGAGCGCAGCAAATCCTAAAAAGGCCGGACAGTTCTCCACACTTGTCTGTACACTGTCCATTAATTCACCATTTAAAAATGTTCTAAACATGCGGTGCTGATCCAACCCATGTTTTTTCAGACGATCCTCCACAGTTTGCGTCATATAAGGCAGCAGCCGGAGCGAGCTTTCATTCACGAGCGGCAGCAGATGGGCGTAGTCGCCCCATGTCCGCGGCGGAAACACCGGCAGCTTATCCGTCAGCTGATCCACCAGCCGGCCTACTTTGAACACTTCGTCATAGAAGTTTTCAAAAGCCGTCCCCGGTCCTTCAAAAACCCGGGCCATTTCCTTGTACCACTCATTCCGGTCGCGGTAATAATGAATCGTGCGGTCCGGAAGGTGAACATCCATAATAATATCCAATGATTTCATGGACGGCTTTTCAATGCCCAGCCGTCCAAAAAGACTGTCCAGTACACCTCCAGGCTCAAAACCCATTCCGACCGTAGCCCCGGATTGAAAACGGTAGCCGTTTCTCTCAAACTGCCCGGCGCTTCCCCCAAGTTCATTCGACGCTTCAAAAACAACGACATTGTATCCTTTACTGGTTAAATCCGCGGCGGCTGCCAGTCCTCCAAAACCAGCCCCCACAACGGCAGCATCATAGATCATGCACGACTCCCTCCTTTCTCTTATTCTTTCCCCTTACCGGCTGCTGTTTAAAAAGAAAGCAGCCGATTCCGTCTCATCCGCAAATGAAAACTATTCCACTATAACCATTCAGACCTTGAACATGGAACCCTGGAAATCCGTGCCCCTTTTTCCTCCATATGAATACCACCTCCCTGACGCCGGGATGAACGAAACAAAAAAGACAGCCGGAAGTTCCGACTGTGCGGGGGCGGTAGAAACCGAACTTATCTACATGAATTTGTTCTGGAAAGAGTGTTTTCCCGCAGACGTCAACAATGCACATGGCTCGTCACTCCTTATGGATGAGTTCAAAAAAAGGGTGCTCTTCTGTTTAAAAGAAGAGCACCCTTTTTATACTAAAAAATTATACGCGGAAACATTTGTCCGTTCCTAAGTCTTCTGTTTCAAAGAGAAACAAGCCATTACTCAAATGTAATTGCCCAGCTGCCTTTTCTCATCACGGCTTCCGTCGTACCATCCTCGAGGACACCGTCGATATCCAGCTCACCGGATCCCATCATGAAATCCACGTGGGTGAGGCTGTGGTTGACGCCGTTTTGATCCAGTTCTTCCTCATTCATGTCGGAACCGCCCTGTACGTTATTCGGATACGCTTTTCCGAGCGCAAGGTGGCAGGACGCGTTTTCATCGTAAAGCGTGTTATAAAAAATCAGTCCGGATTGAGAGATCGGAGATTCATGTGGAACGAGAGCAAGCTCGCCAAGGTGACGGGAGCCTTCGTCCGTATCCAGCAGATGCTGCAGTGTTTCACTGCCTTCTTCTGCGGTAAAGTCCACGACTTTTCCTTCCTTGAAGGTCAGGGTGAAGTTATTGATGACATTGCCGCCGTAGTTCAGCGGTTTCGTGCTGGTCACTTTACCGTCCACGCCATATTTATGAGGAGCTGTAAAGACTTCCTCTGTCGGCATGTTCGGGTTAAACGAAATATTTCCTTCTGCTGTTCCGGCCGGCCCGCCTTTCCAGACATGCCCTTTTGGCAGGGCTACTTCAAGATCCGTGCCCGGTGCTTTATAAATCAGCTTCCGGTATTGTTTCTTATTCAGATATTCGCGGGCGGTAATGAGCGTATCATTGTGTTTTTTCCAAGCTTCCACTGGATCATCCTGGTCGACACGGACGATACTGAAAATCTGCTCCCACAATTTTTCCACTGCTGTATCTTCCTCTTCCCCAGGGAAAATTTTCTGCGCCCACTTCGCAATCGGAATACTGATGATCGACCATTGAATCCGGTCATTCATCGTGTAATTACGGAACGTGGACATGGCTTCTGAACGTGCTTTTGCAGCAGAAGCGACTTTCCCTGCATCAATACCTTTCAGAAGATCAGGGTCTGTAGAACGGATGGAAAGGATGGCTGCCCCCTGCTCGGCGAAATACGTATATTTCTGCTGCTGCCATTCCGGTACATGGGAGAGTGTTTCCTGATCAGCATGCTCATAAGCCATACGTGTCAGTTCATCGTCCCCCCAGTTGATATGTACATCTTTAGCCCCCATTTCAAAAGCTTTACGGGCGACAATCCGTGTGAATTCTGCTCCTTCAATGGTGGAGTTGATCATTAAAAGCTGGTCGTTCTGAAGGTTGACGCCTGTGCGCAGCGCCAGCTCAGCATATTTTTCAAGTTTATCCATACTTGGCATTTTCATGTGTATACCTCCTATATTTAAACAGTGTATCCGTATTCATTATTCCACAAAAAAACGACAACTACAAAACATATGAAAGAGACCGGGACAGAGGCGGCAGGCCGATGCCCCGGTCAATGAAGGAGAAGACGACTGACAGCTAAGCCTCATCCTCTTTCCCTGCATTATTCATGGCCTTCAACAATGAGAGAGAGCTCTTCCCAGCGTTCCATTTTCTGTTCAAGCTCTGCCTCCGCTTCTTCCTGTTGGGCGGTAAGGTCCCTGACCTTGTCATAATTGGACGCTTCTTCAGCGAGCTGGTCGTTCAGCGCCTCGACCTTCTCTTCTAAAGCGGCAATATCGTCTTCGATCGTTTCCCATTCCTGTTTTTCCTTATAAGAAAGCTTCCGCTTCCGGTTGCCTCTTCTCGTTTCTTCCTGGGCGGACGGCTGCTTTTCTTCCTTCGGTACCCTCTGCTCTTCTTTCACAGCTTCCTGGTACTCGGAGTAATTGCCATAGAAACGGCGCACCTGACCACTCTGTTCGAACGCAAGGAGCTGATTAACGACGCGGTCAAGGAAATACCGGTCGTGGGAAACCGTAATGACGACGCCTGGGAAATGCTCCAGATAGTCTTCCAAAACACCGAGGGTTTCTGTATCCAAATCGTTCGTCGGCTCGTCTAAGAACAGAACGTTCGGTTCGCTCATGAGTACGCGTAGTAAATAAAGGCGCCGGCGCTCTCCACCGGAAAGTCTCTTAATATACGTCCACTGCTGCGGTCGTGGGAAAAGGAACCGTTCAAGCATCTGCTCGGCGGTAACCTCTGTACCATCTTCGGTCCGGATGACCTCTGCCACTTCTTTGATATATTCGATGACTTTCAAGCTTTCATCAAGCTCATCATGGTCCTGGGTGTAATAGCCGATCTTTACCGTCTGTCCTGTGTGAACATTTCCGGCATCCGGCTCGATTCGTTCCGCCATAATATTCAAAAGGGTGGTCTTTCCGGAACCGTTGGGTCCGATAATCCCCAGACGTTCTCCAGGTACGACCAAATAATCAAGTTGATCCAGCAGCTTCCGCCCGCCGTAGCTGTGGGTCACCCCCTGGAGTTCGATCACCTGGTTCCCTAGTCTCGAAGACCCGATAGCCATATCGACGTTCTCTTTCTTCGTATGGAAGGTTTCTTCTTTCATAGCCTCCACCCGTTGAATACGCGCTTTCTGCTTCGTAGATCTCGCTTTCACGCCGGCTTTGAGCCAGGCGAGCTCTGTACGAAGAGTGTTTTTATGCTTTTGTTCCGCCTGCAGTTCCCATTCCTCGCGTTCGGCCTTTTTCTCAAGGAAGGTTTCATAGTTTCCTTCATACGTGTACAAGCGGCTTTGATCGAGTTCATAAATCAGGTTCGTTACCCTGTTCAAGAAATACCTGTCGTGTGTAACGACCATGAGGGCTCCTTTATAGGAAGAGAGATATTCCTCCAGCCATTCAATGGTTTCATTATCCAAATGGTTGGTCGGCTCATCCAGCAGCAGGAGGTCCGCCGGCTGAATAAGGGCCTTGGCAATAGCGACCCGTTTTTTCTGACCACCGGATAACTCCGATACTTTTTTATCAAAGTACGTAACGCCGAGCTTTGAAAGGACCGTTTTAGCAACTGTGCTCGCTTCCCATGCCCCTTTTTCATCCATTTTCTGCTGAAGATCCAGCATCCGCTCCTGGACGCCTGTGTCCTCCGGCTTTTCGGAAAGCTCGAGCATGACCTGTTCATACCTGCGCATCAGCACCATGATCTCAGCTTCCCCGTCATAAATATGTTCAAGAACCGTTTGGTTTTCGTCAAATTCAGGGTCCTGCGGCAGATACTCCACTGTGAAATCTTTCGCATGATCCATATCGCCCTGATCTCCGGTTTCCATCCCCGCAAGAATTTTCAGCAGTGTCGATTTTCCCGTGCCGTTGACACCAATTAAGCCGATTCTCTGCTGACTGGAAATCGTGAAGGACAAGTCATCAAATAAATCTTTATCTCCATAACTTTTACTCAGTTGATTGACTGATAATAAACTCATTACGCTCATTCCTTTAATAAGAATCTGCCCCCATCATATCACACCGGCCCCTTTTCCGGGGTGGGAAGGGACCTTGGGATGGATGAAAAAAGCTGCTGACGGTGTGTAGACCGTCAACAGCTTTTCTATCACTTCAGGCGTCTTCCTTCTCAGAGGACTGGTCTCTTCTCCAGTATTCCATCCCTTCCACTCCGGGCAGGTGATCCTGGTAGAAGACAGGGTCTTTCCCTGCTTTTTTCTGCTTCACGTAGTCGTTCAGGGCCGCGTACGCCACCGAAGACAACCGGAATATGGCATACAGGTTAATTAAAGCCATGATCCCCATCGTTAAATCCGCCAGTGACCAAACGAGATCAAACTCAGCGACAGCACCGAACATAACCATAGCCAGTACAGCCAGACGGTAAATGAAAATACTGCTTTTACTTGTCTTTATGAATTCAATGTTGGTCTCTCCATAATAGTAGTTCCCGACAATCGAACTAAAGGCAAATAGAAGAATGGCAATCGCAATAAATATGGCTGCCCAGGAGCCAAGCTGGGACTCGAAAGCTTCCTGAGTCAGCTGGATTCCATCGAGGGACGTATTTTCATAACCGCCGGCAAACAGGATAATAACAGCGGTGGCACTACAGATCAGAAGGGTATCTGTAAATACACCAAGCGTCTGAATCAAACCCTGCTTGACCGGGTGAGTGACTTCTGATGTGGCCGCTGCGTTCGGCGCACTCCCCATACCAGCTTCGTTGGAGAAAAGTCCGCGTTTGATTCCGATCAGAATCATCCCGCCGAACGTTCCACCGGCAATTTCACGGAACCCGAACGCTCCGGCAAAGATCTGCCCGATCATTTCCGGGACTTGAGCGATATTACCCACCAGGACATATGTGGCAATCAGAATATAGAAAATAGCCATAATCGGGATGATATACTGCGTTACCTGGGCGATCCGCTTAAGTCCACCAAAGATGATCAAAGCTACAAAGAAGGTCAGGATGGCTCCCATCAGCCATTTATCAACATCAAAGGAGTTTTCAAAGGCAAGCCTGATGGTATTGGACTGTACAGAACTGAATACAAGGCCGTATGTAAAGGTGATGGTAACAGCAAACACGATACCCAGTGTACGGTTCTTCAACCCTTTTTCAATATAATAAGCGGGTCCACCACGGTACTCGTTTTTATCCGGAACCTTATAGACCTGGGCCAGGGTGCTTTCAATAAAGCTGGAAGCCCCTCCAAGGACAGCTACAATCCACATCCAGAAAACCGCTCCGGGGCCTCCGACTGTAATAGCAGCAGCTACGCCGGCAAGGTTTCCTGTACCGACCCGGGAGGCCGTACTGATGGCGAAGGCCTGGAAAGGAGATGTTCCTTTCTTTCCCTCTGCTGAGATGGACCGTTTATCAAACAGTACACGGAACATTTCAGGTATGTAACGAAACTGAGCGAACTTCAGACGGATCGAGAACCAAAGTCCAACGCCCAGCAAGGCGGCGACAAGGATGGTCCCCCACATCCAGTCATTTAAAAAGGATAAGACTTCCTGCACACTGATCACTCCTATAAAATGTAAATGATTTCCTGTTTTACAACACGTATTCCCTTTCCCTATAGGAAAAAAACATGAATAAATTCAACTTTCTCATTTTATCATACAATGGGAGTCCACCACTACTGACTTTCCGATGAAATTGCCGCCCGCCTCCAAAGCCTTCCGCAGTTTCCTGCGCTTTCTCCTGGAAGCAGACTGAAGTTTTGGCCCATCCTGTAAACGCACTTCCTGATATAAAAAACCAGGGGGAGCAGGGCTCCTCCTGGTTGATTCTTAGGAATTCCGGCGCCATGGAAGGCTTGTTCCGAATTTCTCAGCAAGTTCCTTCGATTCCTTCCGCCGGTTTTTCCGGTGCTCATGACGCTTTTGGGCGTGATCATGAAGCCACTGCTCTTCCTCTGTTTCAGGGTAAACCGACGGCACCGGGGTCGGATCATTGTTTTCATCAACAGCCACCATGGATAGAAACGCGGTAGTACATACTTTACGTTCTCCTGTAAGCAGGTTTTCCGTCGTTGCTTTTACGAATACCTCCATGGATGTATTGTGCGCCCATGTGACAAAGGCTTCAAGGCAGACCGTATCGCCTTCAAACACCGGCTGAAGAAAGTCGACAGAATCGGTGGAGGCTGTGACGACCGGCTTACGGCAGTGGCGGACAGCTGCAATCGCAGCCACGTCATCAATGTGGGCCATCAGTTTCCCTCCGAAAAGTGTGCCGTGCGTATTCGTATCCGGGGGAAGTACATGAGAATTTTTAACGGTCAGTGAATCTATACAAGGTTTTGCATCCATAACTTTTTCCTCACCTTCATGTGGAATCGTTCTCCGGGATCTATTATATCATGTTAGAGCAGCTCGTCTTTCCTTTGAAAACGGATTTCAAAAACAGCACCGGGTTGATCATCCCGATTGTAGGCCTGGATGGTCCCTCCACTCCTTTCGATGATCGCCCGGGCTATGGCAAGACCGAGCCCCGTTTCCCCTTCTTTCCCCTTGATAAACCGCTCAAACATCTGCGGGAGAAGTTCCTCAGGAATCCCTGTTCCATCGTCTTTAATCCTGACCTTCATCTGTTCCGCTGCTGTTTCGATATCGACAGCCACGTGATGAGTCCCGTGACGGACAGCATTACTTAATATGTTGATGATCGCCTGTAGTATACGCTCTCCATCTACAAAGGAATAGAAAGAGGGGCCGCCATTCAGATCAATCGTCATTTCCTTATCATTTGCAAGCGGGATCAGTCTGTCCCTCGCCTGGATGACCACTTCCGTGATATCTGTCTGCTCAGGGTGGTAGACGTCTTCACTGCTGTCGAGCTTGGCAAGCAGAATCATTTCATTGACGATTTTTTTCAAACGTTCCGTTTCACTGACCATGACGGTCAGCCCCTTTTCTGCAGCCTCTCCCTGGAATATACCGTCCCGTATCCCTTCTGCGTATCCTTGTATCGACATAAGCGGCGTTTTCAACTCATGGGATGCATTTTGGAAAAACTGTTTCTGAGAATGAATGTACCGGGCAAGTTCAGCAGCCATGTGACGCACGCTCTGCTCGACTTCTTTGATTTCCCCTGAAGCCTGGACCTGTTTGACATCATCAAACCGGCGTTTTTCAATCTTTTTCACTTCCTGCTTCAGCTTCGTCAACGGCGTAACAAGCCGCCACGTTAATATATAACTGACGATCAGAGCAAGGAGAAGCCCGATTAAGAAGACCATAATCATCCGGATGGCAAATACAGACTGGACCGCCTGCAGGTCATTTAACGGTGTAGCCATCACGAGAATCTGGCTGTTCCCGGCGTTGACCGGAAAATCATAAACCACATACTTTTCCCCGTCACTCTCCCACACTTCTTCTCCTTCCAGTTCTTCTTCATACCGCTCCATCCAGGAGGCAGCAATAGAAGCGGGCATTGTACGAAAAAGGATTTCACCATTTTCGCTGTCGAACAACAAAATGGGATAATTGCGGTCCTGAATCAACTGCGATAACTCCGGGGTGCGGTCGGCATCCTGATCATTGATCAAGTCGATCAGGAGTTCCGCCCTCCCTTTCAACTGGCGCTGTTCATCCTGAATGAGCATATCCATTAAGAGGGAATAAACGAAAAAAGCGGTAATGGACATCACAATAATAATCAACGCCGTAAAAGCGGCATTTAGTTGATAGAGCAGTTTCATGAGGACTGGTCCCTTAACCTGTATCCATGACCCCAGACCGTCTCAATCGGGAGTTCCCTGATCTTCTTGCGTAATCGCTTGACCAGATCATCGACGGCTCTGTCACTGCCATAATAATCATCACCCCATACCTTAATGAGAAGCTCTTCTCTGGAAAAAGCCCGATTTTCCTGGGAAGCCAGAATTCGGAGCAGTTCAAATTCCTTGGTCGTTACTTCCACTTCCACCCCTTTGAAATAGGCCCGCCTTTCTGCTTCACTCAATTCAAGATCGCCGGCTTTGATTACATCAAGCTCCTCTTCAGAAAGAGGCTTCATCGCCTCCCACCGTTTCAAGTGTCGCTTCACCCTGGCGACCAGCTCCCGCGGGCTGAACGGTTTCGTTAAGTAATCGTCCCCTCCCAGTTCAAGTCCAAGGATTTTATCGATTTCATCATCTTTAGCTGAAATGATGATAATAGGGACCTCTGATGTCAGACGGATTTTCTTACAGAACTCATATCCGTCCATTCCCGGCAGCATGATATCCAGAACCCAGAGATCCGGAGAAGACTCCTCGAATATCCCCCAGGCCTCCTCCGCTGTTTCCACGCTGGTCACTTGATAGCCTTCTTTCTTCAGGTAGGCTTCTACTATATCTCTGATGTTTGGATCATCTTCCACCAATCCAATGAGTCGATTCATCATGTTTCCTCCTGGTTTTTTCTTTTATTCTCTCACATTTTCGAAACTTCCTCTTCCATTACACACTTTTTACACATTTTCTCCAAAGTCATTCCATAAGTCATTCCTATAATAAAAAGTGTCAGAGGGAAACACCAAAGACATACCAGCAAATCTTCAAGAAAGGGGCAGCCGTTACTCTATGTTGGATGATGAGAAGAACGTACATCGAAAACAGTATAAACGGTCAGGCATCGCCTTCAGCGTCCTGGGCGCCATCATTGCTGTTTTCATCGTAACGACCGTATTTCAATGGAAAGGGATTTCTATTGAAATCAACACGGAAGAGCCGACAGCGCAGGCGGATGAAGTGAATATCGGACAGAACCAGGAAGATGTCACTCAAGCTGTGAACGAGGTATCGCCGGCTGTCGTTGGTATAAGCAACATTCAAAGTTCAGCTCAGGGAACACAACAGGCCGGCACAGGTTCCGGGGTCATTTACAAAGAAGAAGGTGATCAGGCATTTGTCGTCACCAACCATCATGTTATTGAGAATGCTTCAGCCCTTGAAGTCATCCTTAGTGATGGGACCAAAGTAGAAGCCGAATTAAAAGGCAGCGACCCATTGACAGACCTGGCCGTTTTACAAATAGATAGCGAACATGTCGAGAAAGTTGCTGATTTAGGAAATGCCGATGACGTAGAGATCGGCCAGACAGCCATAGCGATCGGCAACCCGCTGGGCATGGAGTTCGCAGGCTCTGCCACCAAAGGAATCATCAGTGGATTGAACCGGAACATCCCGGTGGATATCAACGGTGACCAGCAGGCCGACTGGCAGACCGAAGTCATACAGACAGATGCAGCCATTAATCCGGGCAACAGTGGTGGTGCGCTGATTAACCTTCAAGGTGAAGTCATTGGTATCAACTCTATGAAAATCGCCCAGGCCGAAGTCGAAGGTATTGGCTTTTCGATTCCTATGAACGCAGCCAAGCCTGTGATTGAAGACTTAGAGACCAACGGCGAAGTACAACGCCCTTATATGGGAGTTTCCCTGCAGGATGTAAGCCAGATCCCTAATCCTGTTCTGGAAAGTGAACTGGGTTTACCAGCTGACATCACCCATGGCGTCCTAGTCCAGGGTGTCGAGGAAGGTTCGCCTGCTCAGGAAGCAGGACTGGAACGTTACGATGTCATCACCGCCATCGACGGAAATAAAGTAGACACACTCATCAGTCTACGGCAGTATCTCTACAACCAGTCACAGAACGGAGATACCGTAGAGCTTGAAGTGTACCGGGACGGGAACCCAACCACCGTCCAACTCACACTGACCTCTCAGTAAGTATTGAACAGATATGAAGAATACGGATACGAACAGGAAGTAAGTGGAACAGTCAGGCTTCGTCCACCGGACCCCAACCCCTATGCCGACGGACAAGAAGGCCTTTCCTGTTTCTACAGCCAGTCAAAGTAAAGTGGAGTCCCGGCTTCTCCTAAAGACTAACCTCCTTTTTGAGAACCGGGGCAGTTAAAGAAACGACAGATCGACCGGTGTCATCAAACAGCTGAGATCCCCCCCTCCTATCCTGTTTGTTTGATGCCTGCCGCTCCGTCCTTTCTATGATCGAAGTAAAACCAAATCAACCTCTCTCAAAAAACCCCTGCACACCGTGTGCAGGGGTTTTTTTCAGATATAACGGAGAGGGAACATTGTGTTTTTCCAATACCTTCAGAAACGGAAACTTTTCCAAAGTCAAAAAAAGCGAACCTTTTGATGCTTGGAAAGCCGCCGTTCCTGCAAACGAACGTTTTTTTGGTTTTGTATCCTGTGAATTAAAAATCTTATAATGAAAATGTTCTTTCGCGGCGACGATTTTTCCATCCGAAGGGAGATAACCTTATCTTAAATAAAATCCCGATGCCCACGGCAGGCTTCCATCGTTAAGCGGAACGTGACCAGTCATAAGATATATGAGCACGATAAATCCTATATTTACAGTCTAAAAACCCCTGCCTGTGACCGGCAGGGGTTTTTACATTATAAGATCGGCGACAACAGCCGGGAGATCGCTTCTTTAAAACGAATCCACGTTGACCTTGATTGATAAAGAGGCAGGGTAAGTTGAGTAGAATCCATGATATCTTCATGAAAACGGTCGGACAGTTCTGTCGCTGCGTCAGGATGATACAGAAATGCATTGACTTCAAAATTCAGCCGGAAGCTGCGCACATCAATATTGGCCGTCCCGACGGAAGCGATTTTATCGTCTACGACAATCGTTTTGGCATGGAGGAATCCTTTTTGATAAATATAAACCGTGGCCCCCGCCTTCAACATATCACCGATATTCGAATACGTCGCCCAGTAGACAAAAGGGTGATCCGGTTTGTTCGGAATCATAATCCGGACATCCACGCCTGAAAGAACGGCGACACGAAGGGCATCAAGGAGACTGTCATCCGGAATAAAGTACGGAGTCTGGATATACACGTATTTTTTCGCCGATAAGATCATCTTCAAATAGCCGTGTTTGATCTGCTCCCATTCCGAGTCAGGCCCGCTTGAAACAATCTGCATGGCGACATCACCCTTCGGCTCTGCCTTGTAGTAGCGTTCTTCATAAACAATATCCCTGCGTGAGGCATGGTTCCAATCAAGGATGAAACGCGTCTGCATATTGTTCACAGCTTCCCCCTCCACACGGAGATGGGTATCCCGCCAATAGCCGAAACGTTTATTGAACCCGAGGTATTCATCACCAATATTGAACCCGCCCGTATAGCCGATTTTTCCATCAATGATGGCAAGTTTCCTATGGTTGCGGTAATTAATCTTTAAATTGACCTTCGGTATAAAGGATGGAAAAAAAGACTCCACCTGAATACCGGCCTGCTTCATCTTCTTCAGGTAGCCTTTCTTCAAAAGCCTTGAGCCCATATCGTCATAGAGAAGCTTTACTTCAAGACCGGCTTGAGCCTTTCGGATCAAGGCGTCTGCGAGACGTTGGCCCAGATTATCATCCCGGAGGATATAATACAGCAGATGAATGTGATCCTCTGCCTGTTCAATATCTTCAAGAAGGGCCTGGAATTTCTTCTGTCCATCCGTAAAGATCTGGACGGCATTGTTCTGGGAAAGGAGGGCATCGTTATTTTTAAGATGCATGTAAATAAGATCTTCATAAGGAATAATATCTTTATGCTGGACTTCCAGATGCCCTTCCTTTATAGCCGTCAACTGCTCCTGAACAGCTGTAAGGAGGCCCAGCCGGCTTTTTTTATCCCATGTGAAGATTTCTTTCCGGTTCAGGCGCCTCCCGAAAATCAGGTACAGCAGGAAGCCTGCAATAGGAATGAATAAAAGCACCATGAGCCAGGCCCACGTCGCACTGGCATCCCTCCGCTCAAGGAAAATGATCGCCAGGGCCAGCAGGACGTTTAATCCAAGAATAATACTTAATAAGATCGGAAATATGTCTACCATGTACACACCTGCCTTTAATGAACACCATTTCTCTCAATATATCATATTCTTCGTCTCATCCAGGTTTGTAAAGGAATGAAATCATCTAAAAAATACCATAAAAAAAGACAGGCGCTTCTTATGATGCCTGTCTCCTGCACGTCTATCCCTGATATTCCAGGAGGATCCCTGCTTCCTTAAGAGCCTGCTCTGCTTCATCAAGAGCTTCTCTGCTCTCTGCAGCGATTGTATGAGTATGGATGCCGCCCGTAAGCTCGAGTAGGAAAGGAGCATTGGTGGAACGGACTTTTTCGATGAATTTTTTCACATCCCGGCGGTTTGAGATTTGAAGTCGTGCGGTCAGATCACCATAAACCGGGTGCTCTACCACAACGTCGCGGACGTGGACGCCGTGATCGACCAGTATATTCAATTCATCTTCCGTCTCACTGCCTTCGTGACGGCAGACAATCGTCCGTTGGTAAGCCAGATCTTCCTTAGCCTCTGACATATACATATAGCCCTGACTGGTAGCGACAATCGGTTCGTTCCCCGCTTTTAACAGAGAGACGTCACCGACGATCACCTGCCTTGTTACATTCATTTCTTCAGCCAGAGCACTTCCTGTAATTGGTACCCCCCGCTGTTTCAGGAGGGTGAGGATGTACTCCCGCCTTTCATTTGCTTTCATTTTCTTAGAAGATTGACTCATAGACATGACCCCTTCGTGCAAATTACGTACCCCTATCTTACCATAATAAGACAATGTTCAGGAAGCTTGGCAGGGAGTCACCCCTGCTCAAGCGTCCACCCTGACAGATTCCACTTTTCGATCGAGAAGGTACTTTCCCCAAGAGAAGTAAACAAAATATGCTCTTCCTCCGGCTGCGGGAAAATCCGGGATGTGAAGACCTCCTCGCCTCCGTTCACGAAAATTTCCAGGCTTGATGTGTCCGCGAAGATTCTCAAGCTGTTCAACGGCTGCTCCAGACGGACTCTCCGGAATTCTGTTTTCGAATGCTCGTCCAGACGGGGGCGTGACAAAGTCAAAACGCCTTTCCGATAGCTGAGAGAAGCATATTGATAGAATTCCAGCGCAAACTGATCCCCGAGCTTTTCAAATTCAAGATTCAGTTCGATAGACCGTCCCTCTACTCCTCTGACAGCTTTCTGGTCATTCTCTATGGTGATGGATGAATGCAGAAGGACCGGTCCCCTCATTGCCTGCAGCTCCTCCGCGGGGGACTGCATCAGCCGGCCGTCCTTCCATGTCAATTCTCTTGGAAGTGTAAGAGCATGTATCCAATGGTTGGCGGTCGTCGGATGAGCCTCTTCCTCTTGATCCGGAACGCCCATCCATCCTATAAGCAGACGTCTTCCCTGCTCATCCTCCATCGTCTGGGGCGCATAAAACTCAAAGCCCCGGTCAAGCTCCCGAAAAGCTCCATGATCAAAGCTTCCTGTATCATAATCCAGTGTTCCCGTGAAAAATCCGCTTTGATAAGTGTTGGCGTAGTCCATACCATCCGGTTCAAGCCCCTGTGGAGAAACAATCAATACATCCCGGCCGTTCAAAGGAAAGAGATCCGGGCACTCCCACATATAACCGAATGCTTTCAGCGGCCCTCGGAAACTCCCTGCGGCAGGGCCGATAAACTCCCAGTTTTCCAGGTCCTGTGATTGATACAAAAGGACCTGCCCCTGCTTGTCCATCGTCTGCGCCCCGACAATCATGTACCAGTTCCCTTCATGATGCCACACTTTCGGATCACGGAAATGGCTCGTATACCCTTCAGGACGCTCGATGACGACACCCTTTTTCTTAAAGTTTATCCCATCAACCGAAACAGCGGCACACTGATACTCTTCTTCAGGACCTGTGTCTCCATCTAGATTTCCCGTATAGAAAAGATGGAGTTGATCATCGGCAACGACAGCACTTCCTGAGAACGCTCCGTCCTTATCAAACCATTCAGATGGTGTCAGCGCCGGCGTTTGCTCGGTCCAGTGAATCAAATCCTCCGAGGTCCGATGCCCCCAGAACTTGGCTCCATGGCCTGTATGAAAAGGCAGCCACTGATAAAACAAGTGATAGGTCCCGTTCCACTGAATCCATCCGTTCGGATCATTCATCAATCCTGTTGGAGGCATATGATGGTATGTGAGGCGGTAGGGATCCGCTTCAACGCTGCCTTGGTTTTTACGTATTTCTGCTTCTGCCAGTTCCCTCAGTTCCTCATCTCGATCAGCCAATGTCATCCCCCTTTATGTATAAATACCTGATTCTTTCCACCTATTATATAGCGTTTCCTGTCTGTTTTCCATTGGTACACGGGCAGATATCTAAGATTCCTTCCCCTCCGGAAAACTCCACTGACTCCTACATGCATCATAAAAAAGAGAAAAGCCTAAAACACAAAGGCATTTTAGGCTTCTTCTATTTACTTCGTCGTTAAGACAGCCACCGTGGACTGACCCGCTTCCGCATGATCACTATAGGATGGTTCAAAAGAGTCCACGATATCGTCATAGTTGGTAATGATGACAGGCGTAATCGTGCTCTTCGCTTTTTCCTTAACAAGGTCCATATCAAAGGTGATCAAATGATCTCCAGCCTTCACCTGGTCTCCGGCTTTTACGTGGCCTTCGAATCCTTCGCCTTCCATAGATACCGTTTCAAGACCGATGTGGACAAGGACTTCCACGCCGGATTTCGTTTTGATTCCTACGGCATGGTTGGTTGGGAACAGTTGAACGATTTCTCCGGATACAGGACTGACTACTTTTCCGTCTGCGGGTTCAATAGCAACGCCATCGCCCATCATACGCTGACTGAATACAGGATCATCCACTTCATCAAGAGCGACTACTTTTCCGCTGACAGGAGCAGTCAGCTGCTCTTCTTCATTTTTTTTACCGAATAATTTTTTAAACATACGGCACCGTCCTTTATGAATGTAAGAATGTTAAAGATAGATTCACGGTTGTTCATGAAGCTACTTTTACTTTTCCCTGCACCGAAAAGGATAAACGCTGAACAAAACAAAAAGCCGGACAAGTGTCACGGCTTTGACGCGTTAATCAACTTCCGAGAGGGACTGATATAAATCATACCAAATATCGTCCACGGCTTCGAGTCCGACGGATATACGGATGAGCGATTCATGAATGCCCATAGCGTTCCGCTGCTCTTCAGGAACGACTGCATGAGTCATGGAAGCAGGATGCTGGATCAATGTTTCGGCATCTCCCAGACTGACTGCAATCTTAATGAGGTCCAGCCGGTTGATGAACCGCTCCGCTTCCTCCCGTCCGCCGTTCAATTCAAATGCAATGACTCCCCCTCCGGTCTTCATTTGATTCTGCACGACAGCCCCCTGCCTGTCATCTTGAAAACCCGGGTAATACACGTTCTTCACTTTCGGATGACGCATCAGGCGGGCGGCTATTTCTGACGCATTGGCACTATGACGGTCCATCCGGAGGTGCATCGTTTTCATACCTCTGATTAACAGCCAGGCATCAAAAGGAGATAAAATCCCTCCGATATCCTTCTGTTGGGAAGAAGCCAGTTTTTCCATGAATGAATGACTGCCTACGACGACACCCGCCACCACATCGCCGTGTCCTCCTATATATTTCGTGGCACTGTGAACAACAACGTCGCATCCAAGATCGAGCGGCCGCTGCAGATAGGGCGTGCAGAACGTATTATCAACAACCACAGGAGCGCCTGTCGAAGAGGCTGTCCGGGACACCATTTCCAAGTCGATGACTTTCATCGTTGGATTAATCGGCGTTTCTACGAAAATACAGGCCGTCCGATCCGTCATGGTCTGCTTCAATTCCTCTGCGGTCTCCATGGAGCAGAAATCATGAGTGATTCCATATTTCTCTTCCATCATCTTCAGCAGACCATACGTACATCCATAAAGCCCATTGGAGCAGACAATGTGGTCACCGGCTTTCGTAAGTGCAATAAGGACAGCCGAAACCGCTGCCATACCGGATGCAAAAGCCAGTCCTTTTTCCCCACCTTCCAGAGCAGCCATTCTTTCTTCAAACTGGGCGACGGTTGGATTTCCCAGCCTTGAATAAATGTATCCCTCCTCCTCACCAGCAAACCTCCGCGCTCCTTCCTGCGCAGAAGCAAACGAAAACGTGGAGGTTTGATAGATCGGGGTGGTCAGACTTCCCGTTTCATTATTTTTACATGACTCATTGTGGATCATCTTTGTTTCCATATGTTTCTTTCTCATATCCCTTCCCCTTCCTTCATTGTAAGCGTTTGCATTAATAGTTTATCAAAAAAAGAGGGAAAAGGCTCCCCCTTTATCTACTATATTCATTTCACATGCTCTCGTTCTTCCACGCTGTCTCTGCTCCGATATTCCTGGATATGTCAGGTGAAAACTTATATTCAGGTCAAATACATGATTTGGTATGAAAAGGAAACACTGAGAGAAAATCACCTTTGAGGAGGGTTACTATGACACAGTACGAACATTGGACACAACCTGAACCTTTATGGAGGGAAGACACTTCCTTGTCTTCCTATGAACCGTTAAAAGAAGATACATCTGCGGAAGTCGCTGTTATCGGTGGTGGAATTACCGGAATAACGACGGCATACCTGCTGGCGAAAACCGGCCGAAAAGTCGTCCTGCTTGAAGAAGATCGATTAATCAACGGCACATCCGGGCATACAACAGCCAAAGTCACCGCTCAGCACGGATTGATTTATCACGAGCTGATTAAGCACTTTGGTGAAGAACAAGCCTCCCTCTATTACCAGGCTCAGACGAAGGCTCTCCATACCATGAAAGAGTGGGTGGATAAGTACAACATTTCCTGTGACTGGGCGCAGGAAGACGCCTGTTTATTCGCAACCACCCGTAAAGGCTCCTTAAAGCTGGAAAAGGAGTACGAGGCCTATGAAAAACTGGACATCCCCGGGGGTACCGGTCATGCACTCCCTTTCAGCCTGGATGCTGAAAAAACACTGCACATGAAAGATCAGGCACGGTTCCATCCTGTGAAATATTTAAAGGCACTCGCCGAAGAATTTGTAAATCTCGGCGGAGAGATTTACGAACAGACGAAAGCGGTCGATGTCACTGAAAAAGACCGGCTTGAAGTGAAAACAGGCAGCGGACACACCGTCTCTTGTGAGAAATTGGTATCCTGCAGCCATTTCCCTTTTTATGATGGAAAAGGCCTCTACTTTTCCCGGATGTATGCTGAGAGATCCTATGTGATCGCTGTCGAACCGGAACAGGAAGTCCCTGAAGGCATGTACCTTTCTATCGATGAACCGAAGCGCTCCATCCGAACGGCCGATTACGACGGAAAAAAAGTGCTGATCATTGGCGGGGAAAGCCATAAAACCGGACAGGGTGTCGATACAAGCTTCCACTACCGGGCACTCGAAGAATTTGCTGCCGTGACGTTCGGCGTCAGGAAGAAGCTTTTCCAATGGTCGGCTCAGGATTTAACGACGCTTGATAAAGTCCCCTATATCGGGCCGATTACTCGAAGAAATGACCGGATTTTCATCGCGACCGGATTCCGCAAATGGGGGATGACAAATGGGACACTGGCTGCCCAGCTGATCACCGAATATGTATGTGGGGAAACGTCGTTGTTCCATGACCTTTTCAAACCTTCCCGGTTCAAGTCAGATCCGAGTATGAAACAGTTCATATCCCAGAATTTCGATGTAGCCTCCCACCTTGTGGAAGGAAAAGTCGAACTGGTGGAGGATACACCGAATCGTTTACAGAAAGGCGAAGGAATGGTCGTGCAATGGAAAGGGCAGCGGGCCGGTGCCTTTCGGGATGATGATGGACAGCTGCACGTCGTGGATACGACCTGTACACACCTCGGATGTGAGGTGGAATGGAACAGTGCGGAGCATTCATGGGACTGTCCCTGCCATGGCTCCCGCTTTTCTTATGACGGATCAGTCATGGAAGGACCGGCAGATCAGCCGCTGCTGAAGATAGCAATTGATAACCAGACTGAACTCCCGTTTCAAAGCCTTGATGATCCCGATCAGCCACAAGACACTCCATAAACATAAAGCCTTGAAAAAAAGATGGGAATGAGGAAAAGCCGGAACGATGTTTCAGCATCGTTCCGGCTTTTCCTTTTCCACTTCATCCACACCCTCTTCTTCCCACACCCGCTTCCCCTATCGCCCCACTCCGGGTGTCAGCCATCTCCCTGGTAAAGGAATCCTAACAAATGGGTCCAGAGCTTTTCTTTCTATCCAGCTGCTTCTTTGGTGCTATAATGAATCGGACACACGTCTATCACCTTTCAAAAGAGAGGAGAACAGAGATGGAAAACGATCAAAAACCCGGGATCATCTATACAGCCGGAGCCTATATTCTCTGGGGGATTCTTCCGATCTACTGGAAGTGGATACAGGATATTTCCGCTTTTGAAATTCTTGCCCACCGTATCGTCTGGTCTTTTGTCTTCATGAGCTTGATTATTGTCGTTCTTCAAAAACAGCAGCCTTTTCTCAAAGAATGCCGAAGAATATTAAAGAATAAGCGGCAGATGATCGGAATAACCCTGGCTTCTGTGACCATCAGTATCAACTGGGTCACCTACATACTTGCCGTCAATACCGACCACGTGGTCGAAGCCAGCCTCGGCTATTACATCAACCCACTGGTGAGCATTCTGCTGGGCATGATTTTTCTTCAGGAACGCTTTTCGAAAGCCCAATGGCTCGCTTTTGCTCTCGCTGGTACAGGTGTCCTTTATATGACACTAAAGTTCGGTTCCGTCCCCTGGCTTGCTCTGCTGCTTGCCTTCAGCTTCGGTACATACGGTCTCTTGAAGAAGCTGGTACCGTTGAACGCGATGTTCGGCCTGACCATTGAGACCTTGATCGTCACACCAGCCGCCCTGTTCTTCCTGGTTCAGCAGCAGAGCGGGCCGTGGGCTTCTGTGAATTGGGGATCGCTTACAACACTCCTTGTATTCGGCGCAGGAGTCGTGACGGCTGTCCCGCTGCTTTTATTTTCTGCGGGCGCCAAACGGATTCCCCTCTCCATGGTCGGATTCCTACAGTATTTTGCCCCAACGATTATGCTGGTCATCGGTGTGTTCCTTTATGATGAACCATTCACATCGGTGCATGCTGTCGCTTTTACATTCATCTGGTCAGGACTTGCGGTTTACACGATGGCTCGTATGAAACGCATGAAGAAATATGAGCCGAAAGTCAGATAAAAGGGCGTTCTCATATAGAGAACGCCTTTGACAGTAGAAAAAGCCTGAGATAACCAGTTAGAGTTGTCCATTTGTCGTGTGAAGGGTCACTTTCCGCTTATCGGTGTATGAATGCCGCGGGCATCACCACCGAACGCTCCTCATGCCGACATTAGCATATATAGACGAGAGTTTGTGCCCTAAGCAGGATCGCAGATTCAAAAGAACGGCAGGGGCTGCGCTATGCCGCTTTCGTGGAAAAGAACAGACTCTGATAACGGCTGCCTGCCGGAATATGAAAAAGACTGCCCTCCATCCAGCAAGGGTGAGCGGGGTGAATAAGAGTCTTTGTCGATTTTAAAGAATCCCCAAGGAGCGGTCCCCCTTCCTCTCCTGCGGAAGAACGAGTGGGCCGAGATCACCGAGCGTGGTTTTCTGCGAGGAAGCTCGGGCGCTCGTCCGCGGAAAGGGAAGGGTCTTTCGCTCCTGGCGGTAAGAAAAAAAGCTTGTAAAGAAACAGGGGTTTCCCTACAAGCTGGGGCGTTCTCATATAGAGAACGCCCCAAGACCATCAGCATTTACTGCTGCCCGCATACTGTTATATCGTCACGTCCTGCTTATCGGTGAGCGCCTGCCGCTGGCGTCACCACCGACTACAAAAAAGGGAACCCTCAAAATTCATGAAAGTTCCTTTTACATATTTGATAAATTCAGCTAAAGCACCGAATAATGGAAGACCTGAATTCGTAATGCCTTCAACTTCTATTTTCTGAACGTTTCTTAGTAAAGAAATTTGATGAGAGCAGCATCAATAATCCTATGACCATCAAAGGGATTGAGGCAGCTTCCAATAAATATGGCGTATCATCAAGGCCGACAATCTCACTGAACGCAAATCCAGCGGCAAAAATCCATAATCCTAAGTAAACAAGCCATTTTCCTGGTGTCGTTTTACTCTTTGCAAACATCCACCTTCCCCTTTCTAATCTGCCGCTTTTTGAAGATCTACTCCTCAAAGTTTATGAGTCCTGCACTGAAAAGGAGTCCGCCTTCCATTCCATCCAATCTACACCTTGTGGGAATTATATCCATACAATCAAATATCAGCACGTGACAAAGCCATGAACTAAAAAAAGAAGACGTTCTATTTACGAGAACGCCTCTCTTTTTATGCTGCAAATTCATAGAATAAGCGGACCACTTTCCCTTTATGCTCTGTTTCTACCAGCGCAGATGGGCTGCGGCATCTTTTCCAGATAGATAAGCACTTTCGAAACGAGTACGTCCTGCTTCATCATTCGGCCGGAGAAATGCGTCTCCTCCAACGATGAGTCTCCCGTCTCCACTCACATCAAGACAGGATTCCTTCATAACCTTCTTCGCCTGGGCGTACCGCCAGCGCTTCAGCTGCTCCGACTCAAGGTCGTCCCATGGAAGATAGGCCTCTGCCTTTTCCTTCACCAGGGACATCACATAATCTTCCCCGTAGTACTTTCTTGACCAGTCTCCTGTCATATAGACACTGACGATCACATCTTCGGAGATGCCTTTTTTGCTGTGATCGACGATACGCTCCACACCTTCCGGAAGTTCTTGATCCAGATGGCCGTGGCCGGGAAGTTCCGTCGGTTTGTTAAATTCAAACAAACCAACATATGTCGGTTCAAATAAAATTCCTTTCAACTGTTTTTTCACAGGTTCAGGCATGCTCACCGTACTATTTCTGAAAAGTTCCAGTACCTGCGGAGCAGGCATCGTCAAATACAAGCTGTCCGTCTGCCATTCGGAACCATCCGCCCCGTACACCCGGTACCCTCCATCGTTTTCCAGCAGCTTTTCAATTCTTGTTTCCAGTAATGTCGGAATACCATCGGCAAGCTGCTTGGCAAGACCGTTCATTCCGTCTACAGCCGTATACCGCGGATGATCATCCCCGAACCATTCCCTTACCCATCCTGCATCCAGCCATTCCTGGACTTCTTCAGCCAGTTCTTCTGAGCGGACCGTGAAAAACTGCGCCCCATGGTCGGCTCTGCCGCCGGCAATCCGGCGTGTCGCCAGGCGTCCACCGACACTTTTTCCTTTATCAACAAGCAGGATATTCGACCTCCCCTGCTTCATCAGACGGCGGGCAGCTGTTATTCCTGCAAGACCCGCACCGATAATGGTCACTTCATAATGTTCCATCCTTTACCCTCTCCTTATCTTGTGCTTCCTAACTTATAAAAAAGCACATGCATCCGTACTATATCCTTTCGACTTCCAGGACCTCATCAAGTATGGGATAGACCGCCTCGACCCCTTCTTCTGCCACCAGGCAGGCGACGCCAAGCGGCGTTTCCCAGAAGGTTTCAGGAACGGCCGGATTCTTTAAACCAGCCGGCTGATACAAAGAACGGTAGATCCGATCCAGATGTCCCCTCGTTTCCTCTGCTTCTTTCGGTTTCTCCCCCCGGGCGACTAAAAAGACCCAGCGCATCGATTGAAACAAATTATCTCCCGGCATAAATGTGTATTCTTTAAAAAACTTCAATTGTTTCTCAGCTTTTTCTGTCAGACCTGTCTCTACGTCAAGATCGTCCAGATGGCCATGCAGATGGCGGTACACCATTTGAAAGATCCTTCTTTTTTCGTCCTGCATCACTTTATCCGTGTAAATTTCCTGCAGCTTATCGAAAGCCGATGCTTTTGACCATTCCATCTTCTCATCACCTCTCTGTACCATTTCGCCCTTAAAGGAAGTTAATCCTTCCTAAAACCGAAGGAGGAGGCTTCCCATTCCACCGATTGATAGAAAAGAGGAAAGTCTTTGGTGTCTTCCTTTAAATGCCTGCCCAGGTGAGGCATGAGCTTATTCCAGGCCATGGGATTGGCAGCAATGGTTTGAAACAATGCCATTTCATTGCTGGTCCATTTCCGGAGTGAATGAATGTAATCCAAGGTCAGCTGAAACCCAGGCAGCAGCTGCTCATCTCTTTGCTTTTGAAAACGATCCAGGGCCGTTTTCCAATCGACTCCCTCATCCATCTGCTGAAAGGCATCAGCCAGCAGAAAAGACTGCAGAAACGCATCATTGATGCCAAGTCCCGTACTGGGGTCTTTGCTGTGACCGGCATCTCCAAGAAGAACCCATCCCTCTCCATAAGCATTCCTGAAAAAGTTCGGCATTCCGGGGGTTCCGATGATCTTCCCCTGCAGAGAAGCCTGCTTTAATCGCTGTTTCATGCCATAAAATTGATTAAACGTTTGTTCAAACGTGTCTTTCGGTGCTTTCATCATGGACGCAAACTCTTCGGGATGGATTTCAATCCCCAGACAGTCCCGGTTTTTCTCCATCGGAAAGACAAAGCCGATCCGCCCCTCATGCAGAAAGATTTCCGTTACAGGTTCGCGCAGCGGCTCCACGCCTGTGTAATAGCCGTACAGGACAGGCCGGAGCGGTTTTGTTTCTCTATATTTCTGCGCTCCTGCCCAGGCAGCGATGTTCGAATTTTTCCCATCCGCTCCAGCCACCCATTCGGAATAAGCCGTACACGCCCGGCCTTCCGTCTCAAGGTGAAGACCAATGACGCGTCCTCCCTCCTTCATGAGTCCTCTCGCTGATGTCCGGGGCATAAACGTAACCGTATCCAGGGCTTCGGCCTGCTCAATGAGCATGGCGTCCAGCACATCCCGTTTCGGAATGATCGTATAAGCGGGCCTCGGACCTTCCATAAAGCTTTGACCGATATACGTCCGCATCCGGGTGACTTTTCTCAAACCGGTCTCTTCCAATGGTTGAAGAATACCCAGCTCCTCCAAGAAGCGTGTGTGCGACATAAAGTGAGTGGACAGTGTGTCACTCGGAAAATCGGCTTTATCAACGAGAAGCACGCGCTTCCCCATCCTTCCCAGCAAAACAGCCAGACTCGCTCCAGCTGCTCTGGCCCCTGTGATGATGATGTCGTATGTGTGATTCATTCTGCTCCTTCCTTTCTCTCTCAACCTGTGTCTCATCATAATCGGTTTTCCTAAAAAAAACTACAGCACCGGATGGATGGTTGAAGGAAGGCATAAAAAAATCCCCTGGACGGGGATTTTCTTAAAAGGTACGTTCTTCTTCAACTTCGTGATTCTGATCCAGAATGTACAAGCGGCTCGGTTTATTCTGCTGGGCGATTTCTTCTGCCTTTTCTACAGCTGTGTCACGCTCGTCGTACATATCTGTCGGAGCCACATCCTCAATTTTTACAAA
The DNA here is from genome assembly GCF_009856355.1 of Halobacillus litoralis. Taxonomy (GTDB): domain Bacteria; phylum Bacillota; class Bacilli; order Bacillales; family Halobacillaceae; genus Halobacillus; species Halobacillus litoralis_B. Next base: position 546,312 of record NZ_WMEW01000001.1, read on the forward strand.
CCAACCGGTTACATCTTTATTAGGTACTACACTATATTCCTTCATGAAAACATCTCCTTCATCATAGACTTAGTTATCCATTCCCGCACGTTTCCAGATTTAAACGCCCGGCTTACAAGCTGGGAATTGACAAGAGAGCAGGACCCCTTTATAATTTCAAACAAGTCAGATAAATTAAATATTGAAAACTCTTATCGAGAGCGGCAGAGGGACTAGGCCCTGAGACGCCCGGCAACCTTCAAGAAAAACTTGAAAAGGTGCTACATCCTACAGATCAGATGATCTGAAAGATAAGGGGAGGTAAACATACATAAAAAACCCTCTTCTTACTTACAGAAGGGGGTTTTTCTTATTCCCTCTACTCCAAGTATCGGGATGTCCCAGCAATTCTAAGGAGGAATTATTAAATGACCAACTCAAATCATGTGTACAGAGACGAAACGCAGCTGCTTCACGGAGGACAGGAAGCCGATCCAGCGACGGGTTCACGTGCGGTTCCCATCTACCAGACGACCTCGTATGTATTTAATGATACGGACCATGCCCAGAATCTTTTTGCACTTGCCGAACCGGGCAATATTTATTCAAGAATTACAAACCCGACCGTCGATGTATTTGAACAGCGTGTAGCACTCCTTGAAGACGGGGCGGCAGCTGTAGCCACTGCTTCCGGGATGGCGGCCATCACAATGGCGGTTCTAAACGTTGCCGGATCCGGTGATACCATCATCACTTCATCCAACCTGTATGGAGGCACGTATAACTTATTCGTCCACACCCTTCCCCGCTATGGCGTCCATGTCATTTTTGTAGATGGGAACGATCCTAATGCCTTCGAGGAAGCCATTACACCTGAAACGAAAGCCATTTTCGCTGAAACCATCGGCAACCCGAGTCTGAATGTGCTGGATTTTGAAGCGGTGGCAGATATCGCCCACGCCCACCACATCCCGTTGATCGTCGACAACACCTTTGCTACACCTTATGTATGCAAACCGATTTCATGGGGAGCCGATATCGTCGTCCATTCCGCAACGAAGTGGATCGGCGGCCATGGAACAGCTATCGGGGGCATCGTTGTAGACAGCGGACGTTTTGACTGGAATCACGAAAAATTCCCAGGCTTTACGGAGCCTGATGAAAGTTATAACGGCATCCGTTTCGGTCTGGACGCAGGGCCTGCGGCATATGCCATTAAGCTGCGTGTCCAGCTGTTGAGGGACATTGGTGCGTGCCTGAGCCCGCAGAACGCCTTTCTGCTGCTGCAAGGGCTGGAAACACTCCACCTAAGGATTCAAAAGCATGCCGACCAGGCTCAGGAAATTGCCGAATACCTGCAGCGTCATGAAGGCGTGGAATGGGTCAATTATCCGGGTCTTCCTGACCACCCCACCCATGACCTGGCTGAGAAGTACTTGAAAGGCGGGGCCGGTTCCATGGTTGTTTTCGGGATCAAAGGCGGACGCGAGGCCGGTCGTAAATTGATTGACCATTCCACCCTCTGGTCTCATGTAGCCAATGTCGGAGATGCAAAATCATTAATTATCCATCCGGCCTCCACCACTCACCAGCAGTTGAATGATGAAAACTTGAAAAAGTCAGGGGTAACCGAAGAACTTGTCCGCCTTTCGGTCGGTCTGGAATCGACAGCGGATCTTATCAGCGACTTGGATCAAGCCATTGAAAAAGCGAATGGGTACAGCCTGCCTTATCAGGAACAGTCACATCCGGCTGAGGAAATCCTCCGTTCCTCTCTTGATCGGTCCAATGGAGAGCTCCGCAAAAAAACGATCGGCATCGTCCCTGAACAACAGGGAGGACTTCAGGAGGAAGCGGTCAAGCTGGAACGATTCGGCTTTGATGTGAAGACATTCTCGAGTATAGAAGAAGTCCTCGAGCAGAATAATACGGCTTTCGATGTACTGTACTTTGAAAGCCTCACGGAAAATCAAGCAAATTCAGTCCAGTCAGCCAGACCGGCGATCATCTGGTCCCGGGCCGCCTCTTCGTTGGAAAGTGAACGAATCCTATCCGGAGTCAGCCTTCACGAGGCTGTCGTGTCCATCCGTTCCGGACATAGTTTATCCCAAACGCTCATCACTGTATAATGGCCAGAAAGGAGAATGAAAGCATGTCTTTAAAAAACCCCGCCAGCCAGACAGACGCTTTGGAAACCATTGAGCTCGGGCCTTTCCATTTCGAATCCGGCGGCCGGCTCGAATCGGTAGAACTGGCTTATGAACGCAGCGGTCCTGTCCACGCTCCCGTGATCGTCGTCTGCCACGCTTTAACAGGAAACCAGGAAGCTGTGGGTACAGAAGAGCAGCCCGGCTGGTGGGCTGGATTAATCGGAGAAGGCTGTCCAATCGACACCTCTTTGTTTCAAGTGATTACGTTTAATGTATTGGGAGGCTGCCACGGATCGACCGGTCCTGCCAGCCTGAACCCTGATACAGGTGAACCCTTCCGTCAAAAGTTCCCTAAAGTGACCATCCGTGATATGGTCCGTGCCCAGTATGAAGCATTGAAAAAGATGGGCATCCATCAGGTTAAGGCTGTTGCCGGCGGGTCCCTGGGAGGCATGCAGACGTATGAATGGGGGCTCCTCTATCCTGATTTCATGGAGAAATTGTTGATTATGGCTGCCACCCCCTACTTGAGTGATTACGGCATCGCCTTCAATCACATTGGTGCAAAAGCCATCAAAAACGACCCTCTTTTTCAAGACGGGGAATACGCGACCAACGAGTCCCTTCAAGGATTTGAAATTGCGCGGATGACAGGTATGGTCACTTATCGAAGCCCCACCCTCTTCGAGAAAAGGTTTGACCGCTCCAACGGCGGGGATACCTATGAAATTCAGTCCTATCTGGATTATCAGGGAGATAAAATCAAAGAAAGATTTGATGCGAACAGCTACCTCTACCTCCTCGATGCTATGAACAACCATGACATCGGGAGAAACCGCGGAGGATGGAAAGCAGCCGCCGCTCAATACAAAGCAGACATGGTTACGTTCAGTTTTGAACACGACCTGCTTTATCCGGAAGAGCTGATCTCTGCCTTTGCATCAGCCGCACCGAAGGCCGTCCACAGGCATATTCCCACGGATTACGGTCATGATGGTTTTCTCGTTGAATTCGATCGATGGGGACCATTCATCAAAGAGGAACTGAACGGAGACGAAACACAATGAAAAACGGGTAGACAAACACGATGTTTGTCTACCCGTTTTATTATGACTCAAGATCGCTGACGCTCACGAACTGGAAACCTTCGGCCGTTAACCGTTCCAATACAATCTCCACCACTTCAGGTGTCTGGCTCTGCAGTTCGTGCAGAAGAATCACAGACCCATTCCCTGCCTGCGATGTAATATCTTCCGCGATTTCCTCCGGCTCCTGTTCTCTCCATTCCTCTGAATAGAGCGTCCATGGAACCGTATTCCAATCGCCTTTATAAGCTTTTGGCGGCTCTTCCCCGAACGGCAGTCTCAATCCAACTGTTTCTATTCCCGCAGCCTGTTTAATGACGTCCTGGGTGGCGAGAATCTGTTCATCCACTTCTTCCGGACTCAACCGGGCGAGACGGGGGTGATCCCAGGTATGATTACCGATTTCATGCCCCTCTCCAGCCACCATCCGGGCGGTTTCCGGGTAGTAGGATACCCGTTTTCCAATCATGAAAAACGAACCTTTGGCATCATACTCATCCAAAAGAGTAAGAATTTCACTGGTCCATTTCGGATGGGGACCATCATCAAAAGTGAGAGCGACTTCCTTCTTCTCCGTTTCCACTTCAAAATCATTGGTGGACACGGACTCCACCCGGCCGGATTCGACTTGTTCAGAGGAGGAGGTTTCCGAAGGGGCAGAAGCGGATTCCAAAGATTCTGCAAGCTCATCCTGAATGAGCCCCTTCACATCATCGAAATCGACGAGCACATAGCCTGACGTCCCGTCTTCTGCCTGAAGATACACCCTCACACCTTCTTTCGTAAGAGCCACATCCTCGAATGTCCGCTTATTCACGTGCAGGGGAACATTGTAGCGGCTGGACAATTCTTCTTCACTCAGTGCTTCTTCTGTCAGGGCAGCCAGTTCATCAAGCACGTCGGGATCATTCTTCATAAGCTCGTCCAAATCAAGCTTACGGCCGTCCTTCTTATCAAAATTCATAACGGTCTGGTTTTTAATAACCCTGCTTCCGCCTACGTCCATCGTTTCAATGAAACGGATGACAAAGAAGCGGTGATCCTGATAAAGCATTTCAAAATCCACGTGAAGTTCATGGGATTCAGAACTTTCCCCGGATTGTTTATTCTGATAGCTGGCCTGCTTAAAATCGGCCTTCTGTTGATTGACGTAATCGGCAATCGTCTGGTTCACCTGATTATTGGTTGTCTGCGGATAGTGGATGGTAATGTGGTATTCATTGTGCTCCACCAGCTCCGTCTTCATATCGATATCGTATATGGGTTCGATTTCATCGGATTGTTTAGAATCATTTTCATTGGCTTTTGCGATAAATGAGCATCCTGATACAACTAAAACGACCAGCAGTGATATATATATAATAGGTTGTCTCATAACTCTTCCCTCTTTATCTATTAGTCACACAACCTATTGTAACACAAATGTAACAATCATTTAATCGATCAGATATATTCAGTCTATTCTGTCATTAAAAATGGGTGCGCACATCCCACAACTCAGGAAAGAAACGGTGATCGAGGACTTTTTTCAAGTAGCCGACGCCCGTGGATCCTCCTGTTCCTTTCTTATGACCAATGATCCTTTCCACCGTTTTCATATGACGGAACCGCCATTGCTGGAGACTGTCCTCCAAATCTACAAGCTTTTCAGCCAGCTGGTATAAATGCCAGTATCGATCCACATCTTTATACACACACGCCCATGCAGCTTCAACCGTAGGATTCTGTTCATACATCCGGGTGTAATCTCTTTCCAGCATTTCCGGGTCCAGATCAAAGCCTGCCTTGGCCAGCTGTTCAAGGGTGACATCATATAAGCTTGGCTGCTTATAGGCCTCTTCCAGGCGGCTGTGAAGTTTCTTATCTTTCCTGTAAATCTTCAATACAGCATCGGTCTTATACCCAAGAGAGAATTCAATCATCCGGTACTGGTAGGATTGAAAGCCTGAAGCCTGGCCTAATTGATCGCGGAATTCCATATATTCCGAGGGCGTCATCGTTGCCAGCACATCCCACGCGTGGATAATCTGCTTCTGAATGCTTGAAACTCTGGCAAGCATTTTGAAGGCCGGCTGCATATCATCGTTCTGAATCGAACGGATCGCCGCCTGTAGTTCGTGCAGCATCAATTTCATCCATAATTCACTAACTTGATGGATCATAATAAAAAGCATTTCATCATGATGGGAAGAGAGAGGCTTCTGCGATTCCAACAGCTCGTCTAAGCGTAGATATTCTCCATAGGTCATACGTTCGGAAAAATCGGTATGCACACCTTCACTGCCTTTCGGCGGTTCTTGAGTCAAGCATGAGCCCTCCTTTAATCCAGTACTCCCCGCTGAGGGATATTTCGAAATGTCATCGGCAGAAATTCTGTATGGACGAGTCCTTCATACATCAACAGCGTTCCGAATACAGGGTGTTCGGTGTGGACGTGTACCCGGGTGGCGCCTTCTTCTTCTTCGTAATGTTCATATACAGAAGTCACAGTCCCGTCCATCGACATTCCCCCCGGCCCATGATTGGCTTTCGACTCCATATATAAACCGCCTTCCGGAGTAACGTGAAGATCAAAGTCTGCCTTCACAAGGCCTGACCGCCCGAGATGGTCAACGAGACACTGTTTTTCTTCATCATATCTCGCCGCAGAATCGAACCCGCGGATGGCATAAGGGAAAAAGAATCGGCGGATCCAGCTGATGGTTTCCCTTCCCTCCTCATCTTCATAGACATAATTCTCAAGTGTAAAAGGGACGTCTTTCCCACGCTCTGCAAATAAAAGATGGTCTTTGACACCGGTACTCATCAATGGTCGCACAAGGGCCGGAGTCCCTCTGATTTCTGTCATTCTTCCCTGCCCGAGGACCATAAGATTCTGCTTACTCGTTAATCCGTATTTTTTCTGCAGCTCAGGATGCAGGTGATGGAACTGTTCCCCGAGCGCTTTGTGGTAGATGGATTTCATTTGTATACGGCCTCCTTTATACTGTCCGTTTTTCCAGTTCTCCCCCTGCTTGATCGTGAATACAATAGGGAGGACGGAACCTTGGCTGTACATGAATTATAGCATAAGTAAACGCTTACGATTTACCTGTACAAAGAAAAGAAAGACCTGCCCTTAAAAGCAGGTCTTTCTTATGGAAAACCGTGTTCTACATCACTTCTTCCGCAAAATCGCTGATCGCATAACCCTTCTGCTGCTTCATGAGCCAGCCCTGCTTTTCCAGCTGGGTGAACAACCTTTGGATATGCTTTTCCGGCCAGCTTGATAAAAGCCCGAACCAGCGTGTTTCATGAAGGTACAAACTTCTCAACTTGTTTGTCGGCTTACCTGCAAGCATCTGTACCAGCGTATGAACCGGATACTCACTGCCATAATAATAGATGAGATCAAGAATCTGCTGGGTATCTGCATAAGTGATGGAACGGCCCTTGACGGTCAGGATGATGTCTTCATCATGGTAGCGGACAGCTTCCAGCCGCGTCTTCAACTCCTCCAGCACATGCCGGGTATTCGGATAGACATGCTCCGGCACGATCTTCTGCCAACGACTCAACTCCTTAAGGATCCGGACTTCTTTCAGTTCTACACCGGCCAGCCACAACAGTTCTGAATCGTTCCCCTTCTCGGGTATATGAACCCGGCTTAGTTTGTCATACATGTCCAGTAAAGGGTAAGCAGACAGATCGTCTTTCCGGCGCTGATACTTTTCGATTCGGCTGACGACCGCAAGACTCTCATCGAGGGGTTTCCTGGCCGTGTTCAGCTGCTTCTTCAACGCCCTCAACTGAGCTAGCTGCTCAAGAAGCCGGCTGTTCTGCCGGGCTATCGCATTGAACTGCTCCTCGATCGTCGCCGTACGTTTGACTGCCCGATCCACATCAAACTCCTCCGGGAAGCGGACAGCCTCTTCCACCGTGTCATAATAAAGGCAGAAATCACACGTTTCACAATAGCAGCAGATCGTTTTCTCCTCTGCATCGAACTGTAGACATTTCGAATGAGGGCAGCTTCCCTCTTCCCGTTCCACCCATGCCTGTGGAAGTGCACGGAACGGACGCATGACGATTTCGACACGGTGCCTCCAATAAGCAATGTCCTCTGGATAGTTAAGCACAGAAATCAGGGAGGACTGGTTCATCGTTTCGACAGCATCGATCACGTCACGCTTTTGATGAAAAAGCTGGACAATCGGATGCCGGTGAAACGCGTCTGCTATTTTATCAAGCCAGTGTTCGCGGCTCTCCTTGCTGATATGAGAAAGAAACAGATAATCCTCCAATACTTCCCCGACATGATCGTACAACTGATCTGAGGAAAGCTGAGTGAAATCTGTGTGATATAAATAGGAATCTTTTAAAGGTAGTCCATGTTCTTCAGGCAGGGACTTCCATAAAAACAATTCTGGGCGCAGCAAATGTGGATGGATCGTCTCTTCTTTTTGAAAAGCTACAGGCAGAACAGCATCTCCGGTTAGTCCGAGATAATTTTGGATGGACGCTGTGTCCAGAGACTTCCTGCCGATATGATCCACAACTGCATCGTTAAGCCTGGATAATAACCCCCGTTCAAATTTATGTCCGATGGACCGAATATGCTTATTCTTCTTCCCAATCGGTGCGAGTACAACATGAGGGTAGCGATGATCCTGGTAAGCAATCCTATTTGGCAGTCCCATAATGAATTCCCCTTTGAATAAGGATTTACTACTATTATAGAAAAAGTATTACGAGTTACCAACAAATATAAGTAAAATGGGCGTCAAACCGTTAAAATTTCCACGGGATACCCAATGAACAGTCCCGTTTCTATAACTCCGGGGATGGCACTGAGCTCTTTTTCCAACCCATCATGAATGTCTGAGAACCGTACTTCCAGCAGGAGATTGCCCGCTTCTGTCAGAACGGGACCGTCTTTTGCCGCTGCCATACGGAGCTGGATATCCTCACATGGGAAATCCTGCAGTTTCGTTTCCACCAGATGAACAGCCCTCGGATCCACTTCAACAGGAACCGCGTACTTTTCGCCGAGCTTGTGAACGTACTTGCTTTCATCTACTAAAATATACGTTTTAGGGGAGCTTGCCATCACGAGTTTTTCAGCGAATAACGCTCCACCTCGGCCTTTGATCAACCGGCCGGCATTATCTACTTCATCCGCCCCGTCAAAACCCCAGTCGGGCTTTGCAGCAGTCAACGTCGTCCTCTTCAATCCGAACAGGGCACAGTTCATCTCCGCTTCTTTCGATGTCGGAACCGCGTAGACGTCCAACCCTTCGTCCTTTATGCGTTCTCCGATCTTTTCCAGTGCAATATAGGCTGTCGAGCCGGAACCGACACCGATGACCTGCTGGTCTTCAACCAGCCGGCTCACTTTTACGGCTGCCTGTTCCTTGGCTTCCCGATTGGATATGGCCCCCGCCCACACCGGGCTCCCGGAAAGTTGATTCCTCCACTTCATACAAATCACCTCTCTCTTTGTATTCCCAAAAGTCTCATAAAAAAAGCACAGCTGTTAAGGAAAGTGTATCAAATCAAGGCTCTCCACATACAGAGGAGCCGTAAACTTTGTCATTCTTTACGCCCCTTTCACATAAACTTAATGGAATACTCCTACCGAATCAAAAGGGGGAAAAGTATGAGAAGACTCTATTGGAAACTGGTGATCTTCTATCTCATTCTGATTACCGCCTTTGCCTGCGTAACTTTTCTCCATTAAAAAAATACCCCGGCATCCAGAACCGGGGTATTCCTATGTCCGCTTGAGATTTAATGGACAAGCTCATGCTTGAAGGCGTAGATCACAGCCTGCGTCCGGTCCGATACCTGCAGTTTCCCAAGAATGCTGCTTACGTGAACTTTTACCGTCTTTAAAGCAATGAACAGCTGATCCGCAATTTCCTGATTCGTCTTTCCTTCTGCCATAAGAAGCAGAATCTCTTTTTCCCTGTTCGTCAACTCTTCGTGAAGCGCACGGGTTTCCGGCTTCCGCATCTTTGTCATGATTTTCCCGGTCACTTCCGGCTCCAGAATGGACTGACCTTCGAAGGTGGCCCGGATGGCCTTGGCGATTTCCTCAGCTTTTGACGTTTTCAGCATATAACTGACCGCTCCCGCTTCTAAAGCCGGGTACACCTTTTCATCATCAAGAAAACTGGTGACAATGATGATTTTCGCCTCCGGCCATTCGGCTGTAATCCGCTTTGTCGCTTCAATTCCATCCATCTTTTCCATCACAAGATCCATCAGAATAATATCCGGCCGGTGATGAAAGGCAAGTTCTACCGCATCATCACCGTCCCCGGCTTCCGCAATCACCTCAATATCCGGCTGTGAGGACAGATAGGCGGATACACCAATGCGGACCATCTCATGGTCATCTGCGAACAATACTCGAATCATCAGGATTGACCTCCTTTAAGTCGGTGGGGCACTTTCACTTCCAAGCGGGTCCCCTGCCCTTTCACGCTGACGACCTTTAATGTTCCACCCATTTCATACGCACGCTCCTCCATATTTTGAAGGCCGTAGGAGCTTGTCTTTTTCTCTTCCACATGAAAGCCGGCCCCGTCATCGATCACCTTCAAAATGACGGTTTGGTCCCGCTCCAGAAGCATGACCGAAAGTGTCGATGCCTTTGCGTGTCTCAGTGTGTTGGATACCGATTCCTGCAGAATCCGGAAAAGCTGGTCCTCGACCCCTTTTTCTAAAGGAAACGGTTCGATCGTCCAGTCAATATGAAGCGGAACCTTTTGGACCAGCTCCTGAAGAAGCTCTGCCATCCCTTCCGCGAGCGTTTTATCCTTCAGAGGAACCGGCCGCAGATGGAGGAGCAGCGCCCTCATTTCGAGCTGGGACTGGTGGATCATCTTCTCGACCATTTTCAACTGCTGATCTGTATCGGCACGGCCGTGTTCCTTCGTTTCGTTAATGGCCGACATCATCATGGAAGCCGCAAACAACTGCTGGCTGACTGAGTCATGAAGCTCCCTGGCCAGACGGTTCCTTTCCTGTATGACCACTTCCTGCAGGCTTTTTTCCCGTTCTTCCGCTCTTTCCGTTACCATACGTTGAGAAAGTTCGGTTTGTTTCAAAATTTTCTCTTCCAGTTGTTTCACCTGATCTTCAATTCTTCTCACTTCTACAAGATCCGCCCCCTCCGTTTCCAGGGGTCTGCCTTTTACGACCTCTTCCAGCTGCTGCTCAATATGGGTGAACTGACGGCGCCAGTACCATCCCTGGGCAGTACCTGTTACAAAGCCCATCATCAAGGACAGCAGAAGAATGAAGAAACCATACGGAAGGTCAAGCACCTCCCGCGTCCAGAGCATAGACCACCGTTCTACTGGAAAAGCGGCGAATGTCACCCCTGTCAGAAGGAGAGCAAATACAAAAAATGTGAAAAGCCCCGACCCAATCTGTCTCTGCCAAAGATTCATATCCGCTTCACCTCAAGATCGCCGGAGAAGATCGAGGTAATTACCTTTACCCGGGGTTTATTTTTCTGATAATCCGGTGTTTGGTAAAACGTCATCTGGTTCAGCATTTTAGTCTTTTTGAATTGAAAAATCGTGCTTCGTCCAATCACGGCGCTGTGGTGGATCATAACTTCCACTTCATATGGAACATAGATGGTGACATTGCCTACGAAATGCCGGATGGAAATGACAGATTCATCCGGAGGCAGAACCGTTTCACTTAAATCGATGACACGATCGCCGAGACCCCCGTGAACATTGATATCCTGCCACGGGTAGGAATGGGGCGGTGTCGTCTGCCGACCGAAAAACTTCTGGGTGAATAAAGGTTCTCCTGGAGGGTCGGCCCATTCCGGATCCAGCCTTTCAACCTGGACTTTTTCCGGGTGCTGTTTCGTTTTGTAATAATGACGAAGAGCCAGGAAAAGGATGGCCAGCACGAGAAACCGGACGGCAATCATACTCAATACGGTCAGGCCGAAACTGACGGCACCCACCCAGAATAGGACCTTCCTCCAGACCGGCTTATAATTCTTCCATCCAAAATAAACGAGAACGGCTGAAAACCCTAGAGAAAAAATGAGGCCTCCGTTAAAGAACACTATTTCGATGATAAGGAGAATCACCCCTATGATTAAAATCGTGTTCAGCATATCAGTTGAAATTTTTTTAAGCACAGCGGTCATTCCCCCCTTACTCCTGTCGCTGCTTCGTCTTCCAGCCAAAGGAAAGACGCAGAGAACTGCGCCTTTATCATACCATGATTTATTTAACCGGACACTTCCTGCTTATGTTCGACCTTTTTCTCGATTTCCGCCATCCTGCTGTCAAACGTATTCCGATAATAAGCGCTGTTCACCTTATCCTCCAGATCTTCTATATAACGGTTGATCTCAGAGAATCGGGAATAAGACTTGTCCGATCCGTCATCCAGTACCCGGTTCATTTTATGATGGGCCCGGGCGGTATTTTCACGGCCCATGAATTCCATCCGTTTTAAGTGCATGTCTTTTAATTTGTGCTTCATTTCTTCATACTTCCGCTCCAGGGCTTCCAGCTGCTCCATACTTTCCGAACGTGCTGCCTTCAGTTTTTCTGCACGTCCTTCATACTCCTGCTGCTCCTTCACGGCAAACTCATGCATGGATGTTTCCCCGGCCTGTGCTGCTATTTCGGCCTGCCGCCTGCGTTTTTCCGCCATTTCCACCGCTTGTTGATATTCCCGCGTAAACTCACCTTTCAGCTGATGCTGCCTTTCCACCAGTTTCCTTACTTTTTCCGTTTCTTTTTCACTTTCCCTTAAGTACTGATTCAGCATAGCGACAGGATTCTTTTGTTCCTTCTGGTCCAATGCTTCATGAAGATCTGCCGTAATCGAATCCTTTAATCGTGTAAATAGGTTGGCCATGTTTCCATCTCCTTTGTTATTTGTTTAAATCCGCCCATTCACGCTCAAAATTTGTAAATGGGTCGTCTCCTTTTTCAGACGTGGAGTTCTGTGTGCGGCTTGTCCAATTTTTATAAATCCAGTAGAGGACATAAGCTGCAGCTACACCGACGACTGCGTATACGTTGGAAACGGCGATACTTAAAACAATCAAACCGACGACTATCCATCCGATTTTCCCAGCCGTTGAATCACTTTTCACGAACTGCTTAAAAACGATATACAACAGCCATACACTGGCACCAAGCAGAATCATCGGGCCGAGGTTTGCAAGCAATAATCCAAGGGCGGTCAGACCTGCGAGGAATAACAGAAACTTTTTCATTGATTTCCCTCCCTGCACTATTCTTGTTTTTATCATACCGGTGTAGAAGGATTTCCGTAATGAGCCTCGGATATATCTTTATCTAAGACCAGAGGCTTATCTCCATCTCCCTGTCCAGGTATAAAAAAAGAAAGGCGCCCACTTCCGGCGCCTTTCCTTCTCATCTTACCGCTGCTCTATTCACTTTATGATCGTCAATTCTTTTGGTGTCTCTGTCAGGGTGACATAACCGTCCGGCGTGACAAGCACATCATCCTCAATACGGACGCCGCCGATTTCAGGATCGTAAATCCCCGGTTCAATCGTATAGGTCATCCCTTCTTTTAATACCCCGTCATTCAAGTGGCTCATAGATGGGAATTCATGCACATTGATTCCCAGTCCGTGTCCAATCCGGTGTGGGAATTTTTCACCGTACCCCGCCTCGGTAATGACCTGACGGGCCGCCGTATCCAGGTCACCGACTCTCGTTCCAGGACGGCTGATGGCCAGGGAGGCATTCAATGCTTCCAGAACGGTTTCATAGATGGCCTTCTGCTTCTCATCTACAGATCGGAAAGCAAAGGTTCTCGTAATATCAGACGTATAGCCTTTCCAGACGACTCCAAGGTCAAACAGGACGAGGTCACCTTCCTTCAGCCTGCGGTCTCCCGGGTTTCCGTGAGGGTGGCCGGATTTTTCACCGAAGAGCACCATCGTGGAAAAGGACATTTGAGCGACACCTTTTTTCTTCAGCTCATACTCAATAGCTGCAAGAACTTCCATTTCCGTAACTCCTTCGCTTAAGGCTTCTGTGCCCACCTTCACGCCGTAATCTGCAAGCTCTGCTGCTTCTTTGAGAACGGCAATTTCCTGTTCATCTTTCACAACACGCATCTCATTCAGTTTTCCTTCAACGTCATGGACCTTCACGTTATCAAAGAGAGCGAAAAAAGATTCACTCCGCCCATAAGAAAGAACTTCTTTTTCTATCCCAGCGTGCTGAAGATTTGTGATCCCTGCCTGATTCATGGAATCCTTGATCATCTGCCATGGGTCCTCGTGATCGGCGTAACCAATGATTTCATATGTCCAGCCGGCTTCCTGCAGCTGGGCCTTTTCCATTCCCGGAAGGACAGCAATGGGGTCGGCTTCAGGGAAGACGACCAGCCCAAGCAGCCGTTCATGTGGGTCGGTCAGAAATCCTGTTAAATAAAAGAAGTTTTCCGGTGAATTAATAAAAGCCGCATCCACTCCGGTTTCCTTCAGGTATGCAGCCAGTTCATCCAAACGATGTTTCATTCTCCATCTCTCCTTTCCAATCTCCTCTCATCATATAGCAATCCAGGAAGTTATCCAACTCACACAAAAGTGCGAAAAATCGCAATATAAAAGGCTTCATCCCACATGGGACAAAGCCTGCTCTGCTTATTGAGCTGAATGATCAGGCGGCCTGCCTCAGTCTCGTTTTGGAGAGCCATACCTTTTCGAACCGTTGAGTGAAAAGGGCTGCACCTACAGCAAGAACGCTGTCCTTGATGATAAACGGCACCATACTGGACCACGCAAGGGCAAGGCTGATACCGTCTCCCCCGACCCAGAAATTCAAGGCGAGATAAAATAAATGGACACCAACAACGTAATTGATGAGGATGCCGGCAGCAGCGGCCGTCATGTACCTCGGCATCGTCCGCTTGGATTCAGCGATTTTTCCTACAAAATAAGCGAGAATGATATAAGACAAAATAAATCCGAACGTAGGAGCAATCACGACCGACAACCCGCCTTTAAAACCAGCGAAGATCGGTGCTCCTGCCAATCCTAAAAGGACATAAACAAGAATTGAAAAAGATCCGAGACGGCTTCCAAGCATAAGCCCTGCCAGAATAGCAAAAAATGTCTGCAGGGTCAGAGGAACTCCCATAACCTGAAGAAATGGCAGGTACGCTGTAATATTGGCCCCGATGGCCATCAGCGCAACAAATAAACTGCCCAGCGTTATTTCATAAACACTCAGTTTCGACTTCTTCATCATTTTCCCTCCTCGACAACTTCTCCCTTAAAGATAAGGAATAGGCCGCATAATGTCAACACCAATTAAATCAAGTTAACAATAAATAAGAGGCATGTACAGAAGATCATTGATCCTTTCTCACCAGAGCATAGATTCCAAAAAAAGCTGCCGAGAGCATTCTCGACAGCCTGAAAAACGCCTGGAGTTCCGGGTCTGTAAATATTACAGTCCCAGTCCCATCGACAGCTGATTCGTATAGCTTGTATAGGCCACCGTATGGTTAATTACAGCGATTTCACGTGCATCAAACCCAGCTTCCTTGAGCCTGTCCACACTCTCCTTATCCACTTGAACAGGTTTTGCGGTTAACCGTCCGGCATACTCCAGGACGGCTTTCCACTGCTCACTCATAGATGATGCTTCAAAATCCTCCAACCACTCCTCGACATGTTCCACTCCTGTTAACTCTTTGAGTAAAGCAGCGTGGCTTTCCGTGCAGTAGCGGCAGCCATTCTTCATCGAAACAAATGTAATGACAGCTTCTCTCAAATCCTCCGGAAGATTCGTTTCCTTCACAGCCTTTTGAAGAGGCCGGAAAGCCGTGTATAAATCAGGTTCATTCGCGATGAGACGGTCAAACAAGGAGGAGGGTCCTTCCTCTCCTTTTATTTCTTTCGTATGCTGTTGTTTCACAGGTTTAATCCATGGCATACCAATCCCTCTTTTCTACAAAATCCATTCCCGGTCCGGCGGCATCCGCCAATAAATTTCCCGGGAAATCTTTTTATTGAATAATTCGATAATTTCTCCAATCTTCCGGAAACAAATTCGTGTATTTCCCCGAAAGGAACCGATCATCTATAAGCTGAATAGCTCCATAATCCTCTTCTGAACGGATCAGACGCCCTCCGGCCTGCAGCACTTTGTTCATACCTGGGTACACATAAGCATAATCATACCCCCGGCGACCCTTTTCATTGAAGTAGTCTTTAATCAACTCTTTTTCAAAGTTTCTCGGAGCAAGGCCGACACCGACTACCGCCACCCCGTTCAAGCGGTCTCCACGCAGATCGACTCCTTCAGAAAAAACGCCTCCCATCACGGCAAAACCGGCCAGACGGCTTCCAGGGACGAACTGGGCCAGGAAGTCCTCCCGCCGGCTCTCGTCCATCCCCCTTTCCTGCATGACCGCATCAACAGACGAGATCTGGCGGAACTCCTGATAGACAAGCTCCATATAGTGATACGATGGAAAAAAGAACAAATGGTTCCCTTCATAATTCTCTGCCTGTTCTTTCAACCGCTGTGCCAGAATTCCTGCCGTTTGACTGCGGTTTTTATATCTTGTTGACAACGGCGTAATCATGACATCCACCTGAGATGCATCATAGGGGGAGGGCAGCTGGAGGATGTAATCCTCCTTCGTGCCCCCAAGCATTTCTTTATAATAAGCAAAAGGAGAAAGAGTCGCCGAAAAGAAAGTGCCGGACCGGAACCCGTCTGTCACCTTTTTCAATACGTGGGAAGGGTCAAGACAGAACAATTTCAGCATCACATCCTCCTCTTCCCCTTTGGCTGCTATAAAGCGGTAATGGTCATCGACAAACTCCAAAATCCTAAGGAAATTCTGTGCGGTGAAGTACAGATCAACAAGAGACTCTGACCGTTCGTCCTCTGTCTGTTCCTGAATGATCTGCTCGGATTTTCCGATGAACCGTTCGAGGTTTTCCTCCAGGTCCCCCGGCACTTCACCGATGACCGTTTCACCGCCCTGAAAACCCGCGAGCCGCTCCAGATCATCAGCCACTGCCTGGGTGGTCTTACGAATCCCCTCTTCGTCCTCCCATGTATCAGCGGCCTGTCTGAACGGATTTTTATACAGGGAGGCTGAATACATCTCCCGCGCCCGTTCAACAAGATTATGAGCTTCATCTACAAGAAGGGCTGTTTTTTTCCTGCGGTCAGGCAGCAGCCGCTTCAAGGCGACCCGTGGGTCATAGATGTAATTGTAGTCACTGATGATGACATCTGCCACATCGGTGAGATCCAGAGAAAATTCAAATGGGCATAAACGGTGTTTCCTGGCATACGCTTCAATCACGGGACGTGTAAGCTGTGTTTCGTTTCTCAGCACGTCTACGATCCCTTCATTCACCCTGTCGTAATATCCATCCGCGTACTCACAGTAATCCGGCTGACAAATGGTTTCCTCCTGGAAACAAATTTTCTCTTTTGCCGTCAACGTGACCGACCTCAGAGAGAGGCCGTGCTCCTCCATTTTTGCCAGCGCTTCCTCAGCCGTAGCTCTCGTCGTCGTCTTAGCAGTTAAATAATAAATCCTGTCCATTTTTTCAAGGGACAGAGCTTTCACCGCCGGGAATAAGGTCGATATCGTCTTCCCAATTCCAGTCGGAGCCTGAGCGAACAGGTTCCGCTTTTCTTCGATGGTTCTGTACACACTCCCCGCCAGCTTCCGCTGACCTGACCGGTATGTAGAGAATGGAAAGGAGAAGGAAGGCACCGTAGCTTCCCTCTGGTCCTCCAGATAATGAAGGACAGAGGCATAGGATTGATAAGCCTTCACCGTTTCCTCCATAAAGTCAGCCAGTTCATCATGCGTAAACCTGATTCGTATCCGCTTCTTTTCCTTCGTCCGTTTCTGCACATATGTCAACTGGACATCCATCTCTGCCAGGTTTTCCTGAAGAGAATAAATGTAGGCATACCCTTTCGCCTGTGCCCAGTATACAGGATGCGAAAAGCTGTCGAGTTCCTCAAGATCTCTGGATGTCGACTTGATTTCATCGATAACCGGTCCGCCTTCTCCTTCAAGCAGCCCGTCACAACGCCCCTGGATGATCATCGTAAGTGCTTCATACTGATATTCACACTGCAGGAAAACTTCCTTCTCGTCCCCGTCTGTATATTTCTTTTGAACTTCCTGATGGATGGCTGTCCCCTCAAGCAGAGCTGTATTGGACTGGAACCTTTCATCAATACTTCCCGCCCTGTACACGTAGGACACAAGCTCCCTGACAGATATGGTCATACTTCGATTCATATTTCAAACGCCTCCCACGGCCAATTGGTTCCCTACCCTCATCTTCCAACACTCTTTCACGTATGTCTATTGTAAAAGCATCATGCTATAATTATGGATAAAACTTTTTCATTTCCCATAAAAATAAAACAACATATAATACAAATAACGCCCCCTCAGGAGGGATCATAACGTGAAAAAGTGGAGATGGACAGCCTCCATCCTGCTTACTCTTATCCTTGCCTTTTTTATAACGGCTTCCTTTATCTATACACCAGAAAAGCAGGAGTCATCCGGCACACCTGATGAACAGCCGTTAGAAACAGGCCCCGCGGATGTAGTGGAACAGCCGGAGACAGAGCAGGAGGCTGCAGCAGAAGAAGACGAAAACGCCCTCGGCGAAGGACTTCGCGACGTTTTCACAAGTGTCATGGACAGCGCACGTGACCTTTTTATAAAAAATGATTTAACCATTGTGGCCATTGGCGACTCTTTGACGCAGGGAGTCGGTGACGGGACGGATAATGGCGGCTATGTCGGTATTCTGGAAGATAACTTCACGAATAATAACGACAACACTTCTCTGGAAGTGATCAATTACGGAAAACGTGGAAACCGGACGGACCAGATGCTGAAGCGGATGGAAGACGAAGAGATTTCCCGTTCCATTGAACAGGCGGATATTGTTCTCATCACCATTGGGGCCAATGATGTCATGAAGGTCGTTAAAGATAACTTCACAAATTTAAACTACCAGGACTTCAGGGACGAACGGGATGGATATGAGCAACGGCTCAGGGAAATCATTGAAAAGACACAGCATTTGAATGATGAAGCACCCATCTACTTTGTCGGTCTGTACAACCCATTCAACCAGTATTTTGATAACATTCCCGAGCTCGGGAAGATTATGGGGGACTGGAACGAGGCCAGTGAGAGGATCATCAACACCTATGATCAGGCCCACTTCATCCCTGTCCGTGATATTTTTGATGGAAACGAAGAAGAACTCCTATGGGAAGAAGACCATTTCCACCCGAATGAGCAGGGGTATAAGGAAATGGCGGAGCGCGTACTTGCTCATATTAGAGAAGACATTGAAGAATAACCTGGGTGGAATGATATATGAAACGATTATTTCTTAATAATAAGTGGCGGACATCCTTCTGGGTGCTGGCCATCGTCAACATCGGGATTATCGGCTGGCTGCTGGCCTTAATTTTCCTGCCGAGTTCGTATACCCTCGTCAATGTTGACCGTGGAAAAGAAAATACCGATGCTGAGTTCACCATTGTCTCGACGAAGGAAAATATGGAGCAGCTTGCCAATGAATACTTGTCTGAACTGTCTAACCAGACCGTATTTGACTATTCTGTGTCTCTCGATAAAAACGTGACATTATCCGGAAACATCAAAGCTTTTGAGCAGGTCGTCCCGATTAAGGTTGAACTAAATCCGGTGGTCCAGGAAAACGGCGATCTCGTTCTGGAGCAGGAGAAAATCTCCCTTGGACAGCTGCCGCTGCCTAACAAAAAAGTACTGGAATTTTTAAAGGAAAATTACAACCTTCCTGAATGGGTCATCGTCAACCCGAATGAAGAGAACATTTATGTAGCCGTCACCCAGATGGAAACGGCCAGTAATTTCAATGTAAAAGTGGATCGCTTCAACCTGAATGCCAACCAGCTGGCTTTTAAGATTTCTGTACCGAAAGATACGTTCCAATTCGCCCAGCAGATGGTCGAAGAGAATTTCTGATGGCTCCGGCAGAGCAAAGCGGATGAATGGCTTCCACCTCCTATGGTAAACTTAAAACAACAGGTCTAACAAAAGGATGTGACGTTCATGCGCGTAGTTAATAATATTGCGGATTTAATCGGTGATACTCCGTTAGTGAAATTAAACCGCCTGGCTCCAGAAGGTGGAGCAGACATATATATGAAACTTGAAAAATACAACCCGAGCGGCAGTGTCAAAGACCGGGCTGCCTTTAATATGATGGAACAGGCCGAAAAAGACGGACGCTTAAAAGAAGGGGCCACCATCATTGAACCGACGAGCGGAAATACAGGGATCGGGATTGCAATGAACGCCGCTGCCAGAGGATACCGCGCCATCCTTGTCATGCCGGATACGATGACACAGGAGCGGATCAATCTTCTGAAAGCGTACGGAGCAGAAATCGTTCTCACGCCCGGAGACGCAAAAATGCCGGGAGCCATCGCCAAGGCCAAAGAACTGGTCGAAGAGATCGAAGGCGGCTTTATGCCGATGCAGTTCGAAAACATGGCCAACCCTGACGCCCACCGCCATACCACAGCAGCAGAAATCATTGAAGCGATGGATGAGCTCGGTAAACCACTGGCCGGTTTTGTCTCTACGGCCGGGACCGGCGGGACGATCACCGGAACTGGTGAAGAGTTGAAAAAACGCTTTAAGGATATGACGATCCACGTGGCGGAACCGGCAGGATCTCCCGTTCTTTCCGGTGGAAAACCAGGCAGGCATAAGCTTGTCGGGACGAGCCCGGGGTTCATTCCAAGCATATTGAATCAGGACATCTATGATGAAATCTACCAGGTCACCGACGAAGATGCCTATGACATTACTCGTCGTCTGGCTCGTGAAGAAGGTCTGCTTCTTGGTACGTCCTGCGGTGCCGCATGCTGGGCCGCTATCCAGGCTGCCAAACAGAAAAATCCGGGGGAAGTCATCGTCTGCATCGCTCCCGACACAGGTGAGCGTTATCTATCAGGCGATTTATTCCGGTATTAAAAGGTACAAAAGAGTGATTTTCTTTGATTTATCAAAGAAAATCACTCTTTTTCCTTGTACAATGAAAAGAATACATAAAGACACGGATATGAGGCTGCCTCACCTTCGGATCTCGAAGTCCTGCGCCTTCAAGGTGCCATGACGATTTTTTCAGCGAATGTGAAACGAATGAAGGAAATAGAAAGAGTAAGCCTCATAAAACAGAAAAAAGCGGATGGCATGGATACAATATTCCATACCATCCGCTTTTTTAACGTTACCTTTCACAAATCCTCCGTTACTCAGCGGCCTCCATCGCGGACTCCTTTTTTATATCCGGTACAAATCCCGGAACCTTAAATGCCAGCCAAGGTGATACGACAATACCCTGGATAGAATAACCAGGAGAAAAATACTGTATGTATGAAACGGATTGTAAAGGTCGACCCAGCCAAGACCGATCACGACGCCCGTGACCATCGCCCACACGGCATAAATCTCCTGATGGAGAACCATCGGACGGCGCTGAGCCAGAACATCCCTCGTCACACCACCGCCCACCCCGGTCAGAATCGCAGCGAAAATGATTCCGCCCAGTGGAAAATCATGCTGAACCGCAAAGGACGCCCCCTGCAGAGCGAACGCAGAGAGACCGACAGCATCCGGATAGATATTCCATCGATCCCAGGCCATCACCCACGTTTTAGGAAAGAAATACACAATAGCAATGGTGATTAAAGCCACGTAAAACAGATACCCCTGCTCCCATACGTGTATCACTGGAACATCCAGAGCGATATTACGGATGATCCCCCCGGCAAAGGGTGTAGCTATTCCTAAAATAAACGTACCAAATATATCATACCTTTCGTTCAGTGCGACAATGGCTCCACTAAACGCAAATGCACTGACGGCAAGGATGTTTAAAATATCCCAGGTCATGCCTCTCCTCCTCTCCCTATCCAACTGGATGTCAAACGAATGTTATACCGCACCGATTATACCAAATTCTTCAGCCTCTCTTTCGAAAAAACATAGAAATTGTTGAAAATATGCAGGAAATGCTAGGACTAGTATGATTTTTTCTATACACTACTATATATAGTGAATTTTGTTGCAATATGCCACAAGGGATTCTCTTTAATAAGTAGAATTTATTATATAACTAAACATAGTAGGATGTGATCATTAAGAATGAGGAGCTGGCTGATCAAATTAAGAAAAGAACAGGACCTTACCCAGCAGGAGATTGCCGCAGGGGCTCATATCGATAGAGCCTATTACGCACAAATAGAGAACGGTACCAGAAATCCCAGTATGACGGTTGCTTCTCAAATTGCGTCTTACCTGCATATCAACCCATCGCTTTTTTACACTGAGCACTTGAGTGAGCCTTTTGAAAAAGCGCTCGTCCACTCACCTGTCGTCATTGCTCATTGTGATTTGAACCTTCGATATACGTGGATGTTCAACCCCCACCCGGACTTTAAAATGAATGTCGTCATCGGCAAAAGAGATGACGAACTGGATATCAATGAAGGCACAACCGGATTAATGGAGCTGAAACAGTCTGTAATGGACGATGGAATAACAAGAAGAGAGATCATTGCCTTTCCCCTGTCCGAAGGTCTGATCAGATATGACGTATTCGCCCAGCCTCTATATGATCAGAATGGACATATTATAGGCGCAGCGACGGTTTCCGTTGAACTGCTTATGTAATAAAGGAGGAGTCGTTATGGCTTTTGATAAACTATCCCCTTTCCTCCTGAAAGATGCCATTCATAAAGCCATTGAGTTGAAACTGGAGGAAGAGTTCATCCAGATGCTGCTGAATGAGATGAGGAAAAGGGAAAGAGAAACAGGAAAGATTGCTTCTTTTGAATGACATAACAGCCGATTGAACACCTTTTGAATGTATGTTTCCACTCAGGGACGGGTAAAGCTAACCAGAGGTGATGGTAATGGATAGAAACCGATGGATGATGCATCAGGACTGGGATGATTTGTATTTCATACACTGGCCCGTCCCCGCAGAAGAACTGCGACCTTACGTACCTGAGAAGCTCGATATTGATGAATTTGACGGTTCGGCATGGATTGCCGTCGTCCCTTTCCGTATGAAAAATATCCGTTTCAGGGGACTGCCTGAAATCCCGTTTGGCACGGAACTGCTTGAGCTGAATGTAAGGACTTATGTTTCGTACAAAGGTGAACCAGGGGTTTATTTCATTACCCTCGACTCTGATCACCCTCTCGGAGTTTTTTTAGCGCGCTCAGTTTTCGGTCTTCCTTACGTACACGCATCCATGCGTATGGATATTGGAGATTCCAGCACACAGTTTTCCAGCCGCCGCACACATAAAGGCTATCCAGCAGCACAGTTTCACGCGGAGTTTCAAACAGTCAGCGAGCCGATGGAGGCCCGCCCGGGCTCCCTTTTATACTGGCTCACAGAAAGATATGCTCTCTGGGTCGTTCGTGGAAACCGGGTATATAAAGGACCGATCATTCATAATAACTGGAAGCTTCAGAAAGCAGAAGCCGCTGTGACGACTAATCATCTGCTGGATTTCCTCCCCTCTGAATATTTCCGCAGCAGACCGGTGACCTACTATTCCAAATCTGTTCAAACACGGATTTTCCCATATGAGCGTAAGTCATAAGCACCCCCCGTTGAAACTTTCAGTTCCCTGCGGTATAATTATCTCGAATTCGAAATAAATGAAATGAGGTGGCTCCTTCATGGAATTAAAAGGTATTCATCACGTGTCAGCCATTACGGCTTCTGCTCCAAAAAACTATGATTTCTATACAAACGTGCTCGGTATGCGGCTCGTCAAGAAGACAGTGAATCAGGATTCCCCTTCGATGTATCACTTATTCTACGCTGATGGACAGGGAAATCCCGGGACAGATCTGACTTTCTTTGAAATACACCGGGCCGGAAATACCTATCCAGGGACAAGGAGCATTTCCACGACATCTTTACGGGTTAAAAATGATGAGGCCCTCCTTTACTGGCAGAAGCGCTTGAATGCTTACAATTTAGATGTCGATGCCATTCAGGAGCGGATGGGCAGAAATACCCTCTCATTCAGGGACCCGGAAGGACAGCGACTTATGCTTATATCCGACCAGAATAACTCCGGCGTTCGCGCAGGAACTCCCTGGGAAAGGTCTCCTGTTCCCCAAAACGTCGGAATTACAGGTCTCGGCCCTGTCCATTTGACTGTTCAGGAAGCTTCCAAAACAGATGATGTACTGACGCAGGTCCTCGGCTTCCGGAAAGTCGGAACCTATGACCAATGGACCGTTTATGAGACAGGGGAAGGTGGCTCAGGAGCTGAAGTCCATGTAGAAGAAAAACCAGATGAAAAGCCTGAGAAACCTGGAAGAGGTAGTGTTCATCACGTCGCTTTCCGGGTGGAAAACGAAGAAGAGTTAAGAAAATGGAAGGAAGTGATTGATGCAGCGGGATACCCCAATTCCGGCCTTGTCGATCGCTTTTACTTCAAATCGCTGTATTTCAGGGAAGCAAATCATATACTATTCGAGCTGGCTACAGATGGTCCTGGATTTGACGCAGACGAAGACTCCGGGCACCTGGGTGAATCGCTGGCCCTCCCTCCCTTTTTAGAACATGAACGGGAAAAAATCGAAAGCACGCTCACTCCATTGGATACAACAAAGTAATAGAGATATTATAAAATGGAAAGCCCCATAGGATGCAGCCATCCTATGGGGCTTTCCTTTATCCTCCCATCCAAAACACCTTCCGGGAACGTCATCTAAGCGTTTCGATTCATGAAAAAAAGCTTGTAGAAAAACTTGAGGTTTCTCTACAAGCTGTCTTTGTCAGGAAGAAACGATGGATTAAGATTCGAGACGTGCTTTAACCCAGTTGATCAAACCACCTTTTTCCATAATGTCAATCTGTCTGTCTGATAACGCGTGTTCCAGCTTTATCGTCCGGCCCCTGCCTTTGATTTCAGCTTCGACTACAGGTGAATGTTTGATTTGTTCCCTCAATCCGCTGAACACAAGGGTATCTCCCTGCTCGATTTCTTCCAATTCGTCTGGATTCTTAAACGTAAGCGGCAGCACTCCGAAGTTCGCCAGGTTCTGCCAGTGAATTCTGGCAAAATCTTCGACTATGGCTACTTTCATCCCTAAATATTTAGGTGCAAGAGCGGCATGCTCCCGGCTTGATCCCTGTCCGTAGTTGGCTCCGGCAACAACCGCATGGCCACCCTTTTCTCTCTGATCCATCGCCCGGTCATAGTAGGTGTCATCCACAATTTCAAAGGTGAACTTACTTATTTCCGGCAGGTTGCTTCGATAAGGCAGCACCCTTGCTCCTCCAGCCAGAATTTCGTCGGTGGAAATGTCGTCCCCCATCTTCAGTAAAACAGGAAGCTCCATTTCGTCCGGAAGCTCATCCATTTCAGGAATGGAGGCCACGTTTGGACCTTTGACTAATTCCACCTCTTTGGCCTCTTCATAAGGCAGTGGTTCATCGAGAAGGCGGGTGTCCACCGTCGGCTCATCTAAATCCTGAACATCAGGGTAGTCGAATCCGGCTTTTCTCGGGTCGGTTATGACGCCTTTCAAAGCAGAAACAGCAGCAGTTTCCGGGCTGCATAAAAAGACACTGTCTTCTTTCGTTCCAGAACGGCCGGGGAAATTCCTTGGCGTTGTACGCAGACTGTTCCGTCCTGTAGCAGGTGCCTGCCCCATTCCGATACATCCATTACACCCAGCCTGGTGGAGACGCCCTCCAGCTTGAAGGAAGTTAGCGATGTGCCCTTCCTGCGACAAATCAATCAACATCTGTCTGGAGGTGGGGTTAATATCAAACGAGACGCCGTCAGCGATATGTTTGTTTTCTGCAATCTTCGAAGCTATCGCAAAATCACGGTAGCCGGGGTTCGCTGATGAGCCGATATAGGATTGGTAGATTCCTTCTCCCTCGACTTCCTCCACCGGAACCACATTTCCCGGACTGGAGGGCTTGGCCACCATTGGTGAAAGTTCCGACAGATCCAACTCATCGTGGACATCATAAGCAGCATCGTCATCTGCGGCAAGTTCAATCCATTCATCTTCCCTGCCTTGAAGTTTCATGAAACGTTTCGTCTCCTCATCGGAAGGAAAAACTGTCCCGGTCGCTCCAAGTTCTGCCCCCATGTTCGCAATGACGTGTCTATCCATAGCTGTAAGGTTTTTTAATCCCGGACCGTAATATTCAAAGACATGGTTCACCCCTCCTTTGACCCCGTGCCTGCGCAGCATTTCGAGGATGGCATCCTTCGCGCTGACCCAGTCCGGAAGCGAACCCGTCACTTTCACCCCCCATACTTTCGGCATTTTCACGTAAAAAGGTTCACCGGCAATGGCCATCGCCACATCAATCCCACCGGCTCCCATGGCAAGCATGCCCATACTGCCGTTGGCACATGTGTGACTGTCAGAACCGAGAAGTGTCTGCCCGGGCTTGGCAAGGCGCTGCATATGGACAGGGTGGCTGACCCCATTCCCCGGGCGGCTGAAATAAAGTCCGAAGCGTTTTGCAGCACTTTCCAGAAACAAGTGGTCATCTGGATTTTTGCTGTCTTCCTGAATTAAGTTGTGATCTACGTACTGAGCGGAAACTTCTGTTTGGGCTCGTTCGATCCCCATAGCCTCCAGTTCAAGCATAACCATCGTCCCTGTAGCATCCTGCGTAAGGGTTTGATCAATTTTCAACCCGATTTCCGATCCAGGCGTCATCTCTCCCTCGACTAAGTGGTCCTGGATCAGCTTCTGTGTGACATTGTACCCCACACGAATCACTCCTCCTCACTGATTGGTCGATATTTTTAGAATAGATGAAATTTTCCTATACCTTTTATACCCGTTCTCGTGTATCATTACTCATAAACCCATATTTTCCCTTGAAAAACCTCTAATGGACACCCATTCTGTCCCTTCTATGAAAGTCCCCTGCAAAAACCACCTCTTAAGTACCATTTTTTTTACGACTTGGGAAACTGCCGAAATTTATTGAAAATGATGAAACGAACATGTATTCTAAAAATAGATTTGAAAGAGATTTGTTCTCCCAAATCAACAGTTGATCAACTAGGTGTGTGGAAAATGGAATATGGAAAAGTGCTTCGGTTCCATCGGGTGAAACAAGGGTTAACACAAAACCAGCTCGCTGATGGAATTATTTCGCCAGCGTATTTATCCAAGATTGAGAACGATCAGACCGTTCCTGCTTCTGAGGTGCTCGAACTTTTGTATGAACGCCTTGGCCTTGATTTTCACGACTCTTCCTATAACCACCCTTCCAAAGACAAGCTGAAGGAATGGTACAAAACGATTTTTTATAAGCAGAAGGAAGAAGCGGAGAAATTAAAGAAGGAGCTTTCTCATCAGAAGGATACGCTGAACAATCATCACCTGTATATTTTCTTTGAGCTCTTCCGCATTCGTCATCTTTTGTTGGAAAACAAGGTGGAGAAGGCTTATGAAGCATGGAAAGATATTAAACAGCACGAAGACACATTCGATGATGAAATGAAGTACTATTTTCATGTAAATTCCGGTCTGCTTGAATATTATCGTGGGAATTTTGATGAATCTTTTCAACAGTTGATGAAAGCCAAGAATTATATCAGTCCCGCAGGCATTGAGAAGTGGGAAGTCAGTGACTTGTATTACCACTTATCTTTAAGCTCGAGCCAGGCGCATCATGTATCAGCCTCTGTTTTTTACGCAGACCAAGCGTTGGAAGCTTATAAGAGCCAGTATGACCTTGCCAAAAGCGCAGACTGTCACATTATTCTCGGTATTAATTACAGCCGGTTGAAAAACTATGCGAAATCTCTTGAAAATTATAATCTGGCCAAAAAAATTGCTTCCCAGACCAAGGATAATCAACAGCTCAAACTGGTTTATATCAACATTGCGGTGTTGGAATCCAGAATTGAAAATCATGACTCTGCTATCCACAATTATAAGAAGAGTCTGGAATATGTTTGCGAGTCCAAGTCTACTTATGATTATCAGGAATACTTGAATATCATTCACGGGTTGATTATTGAACATTACCGTTTGGATGATAAAGCCGGATGTCTTGAATGGATTGAAAAAGGCTTAACAGAAGTTGAAAACACAGCTTCCGAGAGCCACTACCTCCATTTTAAAGTGTATGATCATTTATTGAATGAACTACCTGACACACTCCCTTTTATTGAGGAGACCGTCCTTCCTTACTTTCAGAAGAAGAAGGATCATGTTTACGTGATCAGGTATTCTAAATTCTTAGCCGATCTTTATGAAAGGCAGAGGATGTATAAACGCTCCACAGAACATTTAAGGTTAGCAATGCAATTGTTAAATAAACATTCTGACTTAGGAGGAATTATGTTATGAAAAAGATCATTGCATTTGTTGCTGTTCTAGGTCTGGCTGTCTCTATCGCTGCTCCATTGACTCAAGATAGTGCAGTCGAAACATACCCTAGACCATTAGCTGCTGAGCAAGTTTAATTTTACGTGTTAATTTAATTTTTATATAATTAACACCTCCCCTAATCCTATACCTATACAAACTTTTGCCTCTACTTTTCTTGAGTAGGGGTCTTTTTTTTGCAAAGAAAACCACGGCCTTATAAACAAGACCGTGGTTTTGATCAGGCTTGATTCATTTGTTTTTTCCAGGCCGCATATCCGCCCTTAAGGTTGATGGTATCCTTAAAGCCATTGGCCTGAAGCAGACTTACGGCAATGGCAGAACGAACACCGGATTGGCAGTGAACGATTGGCGTCCGGTCTTTCGGAATGTGTTCAAGGCTGTCTTTCAAATGTCCAAGCATCAAATGCCGGGCCTGATCCATATGGCCTGCCTCCCATTCTCCTGGATTCCGCACATCGATAACTACATATTGATCATCGGATTTGTACTGAGCCTCCAGTTCCTCGGGAGTGATGGACGTATAAGTTTCAAGTCCTCCGACCCGGCTCAGATCTGACTGATCCACATAGGCTGTGACGTCATCCAGACCGATGGCTTCCAATGATTTCTTCATATCAGTGAGCAGACTGCTTTCACCAATCAGTACAATGGACTGGTCATAGTCAACGAGCCATCCGGCCCAGTTGGAAAATGATCGATTATAAGGAATATTGATCGTACCCGGAATGTGACCTGCAGCGAAGCTCCACTTCTCTCTCGTATCAATAATGACAGCGTCATTTCCTCGATACTCTTCGAGTTGATCGACTGTCAGTTTCTTCACTTCCCGTTCCTTTTCCAGTGATGGACCTTCTTTGTTCAATTTTTTCATCATGCCGAAGTATTTCGGTGGTTCCGGCTGCCCATCAATTAATTCATCCGTGAACTCATCGATATCTGTGTGTTGAAGTGCCCAGTTATTCGCTTTTTCATAACCTACTGTAGACACAGGTACGGCTCCTAATGATTTCCCACACGCACTTCCGGCTCCGTGCCCCGGCCAGACTTGAAGAAAATCAGGGAGTTCCTTGAACGCCTCCAGGGATTGGAACATTTGGCGCGCCCCCTGCTGCGATGTCCCTTCAGAACCAGCAGCTTTTTCCAACAGATCCGGACGACCCACGTCTCCTACAAATACGAAGTCTCCTGTAAAGATCCCCATAGGAACCTCGGAGCCCCCTCCTTCATCTGTAAGCACGAAGGATATACTTTCCGGGGTATGCCCGGGGGTATGAAGAACATCAAATTTTATATTTCCTACGTGAAACTGGTCTCCGCCATTCAGCAACACGTGGTCTACTTCATCTAAATATTGGTACTTCCAGTCATTATCTCCCTCATTGGACAGATACAAAGTGGCTCCAGTGTGCTGAGCCAGTTCTCTTGCTCCAGAAAGAAAATCCGCATGAATATGCGTTTCCGTAACTTTCGTAATCGTAAATCCTTCTTTGTCAGCTGTTTCAAGATAAGGATTTATATCACGTGCCGGATCAATCACCATGGCTTCACCCGTTCTCTGGCAGCCGGTCATATAAGACATCTGGGCTAATTCTTCATCGAAAAATGATTTAAAAAACATCGTTTGCATCCTCCTTAAAAAGCTTATATTGAATTTATAACATACCCCACACCGTATGTAAAACCAAGAAACTTATAGATACCTTTACCATCTTTGGTAAAGAAAAAACACAGAACAACTCAGTCAGGAACCCGCCACCATAAAAAAAAGCACACGAAAAGACGTGTGCACCTACTCTTCAAAATATTTATTTACCGCTGTGACGGGATCTATGTCGTTGAGAGGCCCCATAGGAATCGTATTATTCCCCTTATTCAAAGCTACCGCATCGATTTCCTCATAAGTCAGATCATGGACCATCTCATCGATTCTCGCTTTGATTTCATTCATCATCCCTATAACGCTGCGATTTTCTGTTTTGGTATAAACGATTTCCTCAGTAGCATCAAGGATGTAATAGGCCGCCTTTTTATCAATATCCAGCAATTGAAACAGCTGCTGAAGGGACCCTTTAATGACATTATCCAGATGCTCAAATTGTTCTTCTTTTAAACCGAGGAGCGTCAAGTTCATCCCTGTTTCATTGTTCATGAGAAGGAGACATTTTTTACCCTTTACGGTTATCAAGTTGGCATGCCATCTATAGATCCCAGGAACATCCTGATAGTCATTAAGATCACGAACAGGGGATTTCAATTCATTCTGTAGTTTTTTTGTAGCACCAATGACGAACATCATTCCACCTCTTTCAATTCTTCAGCTACACCTATTTTACCTTTTTCCAAATAAAAAACAAAGGAGAACCACTATGGCCCTCCTTTGTTCAAGCTTTCGTCCGCCGGGCAAAGTCCACAAATTGAAACTTATCAGGGCGGTGCCTGGATTCAGTAAACTGAAAAGCTGTCGTGTCCGCAAGGTAGACATAACTTCGAATGACGACCACCTGCTGATGACCCTTCAAATCAAGCAGCTCTCTGTCTTCATCCGTAACATCTTCGACCACGATCTCTTTTTTCGCAAAACTGATCTCAAGCCCCAGCTCTTCTTCTATATAGTAATAGAGAGACTGCTCCGCTGTTTCTTTCGTAATATCAGGGATTAAATCTTCCCGGATATAGTCTTTATCAAGAATGATCCGCTCTCCGTCAATTTCCCTTGAGCGGATGAGTTTCCAAAGCTTTGCATCTTCCGGACAGCCCAGCTGTCTCCGGACATGGGCGGCCTGTTTAACGATGGCCAACTCGTGCACCCTCGTTTTTACTTCCTGTCCCATTTGGTCGGCCAGTTCTTTGAAACTGGTAAGACCTGAAACAGGAAATTTGAATTTGTTCCGTTCCAGAACGACAGAACCCTTCCCACGCACTTTTTGTATATAACCGTTTTGGGCAAGTAAATTCAGCGCCTTTCTGATCGTTTCCCGGGATGTTTCAAACTGAGCACACAGCTCATGTTCAGATGGAAGTGTGTCCCCGGCAGAAAAGGCACCCTGCTGAATATTTTTTACCAGTTCATTAGAGATTACGACGTATTTATTCTTCAAGGTTTATCCCCCTGTTCCATTTTACCTGCCCGGGAAATAATAAACCACAGATTCGTAAGGACGCAGTGATATTTCTGTACGGAAAGAAGGAGAGTCATCATAATTGCTGACCAGCACTTCTGTGTTCTCCTGAGTATCTACGGATGACGGAACAGGGAACGTGGTATCTTCTCCGTAAAAATTATTGACGACCAGCAGCTTTTCTCCGTTCCATTCACGAAGATAGGCAAAAACCTGAGGATGATCGGGCGTAAGAAGCTGATAATCCCCGAACGTAATAATATCATGGGATTTTCTCAACTCTATCAGCCTGCGGTAATGGTGGAAAATCGATGTTTCCTTTTGCATAACCGCTTCTGCATTAATGGTTTTGTAATTATCTGCAGGATCGATCCATGGCGTACCATCTGTGAATCCAGCATTGGCGCTGTCATTCCACTGCACAGGTGTCCGTGAATTATCTCTGGATTTCTGCTTTAGAACAGCCAGAATCTGCTCATCATCGAACCCTTTTCCTTTAAATTCTTCATACATGTTCAGTGATTCCACATCCCGGTATTTATCGATATGGTCGAATTTAGGATTGGTCATTCCAAACTCTTCTCCCTGATAAATATAAGGCGTGCCCTGCATCATATGAATAACAGTTGCAAGCATTTTTCCGGATTCCTCCGGATAGTTCACGTCATCGCCAAATCTTGAGAGGACGCGCGGCTGGTCGTGGTTGCACCAGAATAGAGCGTTCCAGCCTCCCCCTTCATTCATTTCCTTCTGCCACTTGGATAAAATGGCTTTCAGGTCATGAAAATCGAAGTCGGCCACTGTCCACTTTTCTCCGCCTGGATAGTCCACTTTCAGATGGTGAAAGTTAAACGTCATACTCAGTTCCCCACGTTCAGGAGCTGTATATTTGATGCAGTGATCAACCGTAGTTGAAGACATTTCCCCTACTGTCATCAAATCATAAGGCTGGAAAACTTCACGGTTCATTTCCTGCATAAATTCGTGGACACGCGGACCATCCGTATAGAATTTACGCCCGTCTCCAGGGGCTTTCGATCCATCATCATGAGGGAAAGACTGATTCTTGGAAATCAGATTGATGACATCCAGGCGAAAACCATCTACGCCTTTTTCTCCCCAGAAGCGCATCATTTCATAAATATCCCCGCGCACCTGTTCGTTTTCCCAATTCAAGTCCGCCTGGGTAATATCGAAAAGGTGAAGGTAATACTGGCCGGTTTTTTCATCATAGGCCCAGGCACTCCCTCCAAACTTCGATTTCCAGTTGGAAGGCGCTCCGCCGTTCACTGGATCTTTCCAGATGTAATAGTCCCTGTATGGACTTTCTTTCGACTGAAGGGCTTCCTGAAACCACTGATGTTCGGTCGAGGTATGGTTTACGACAATATCCATAATCAGTTTCATGCCGCGTTCGTGCGTTTCATGAAGCAGCCGCTCAAAGTCTTCCATTGTTCCATATTCATCATGAATCTCATAATAATCACTGATGTCGTATCCGTTATCATTCTGAGGGGATTTATACATCGGAGTCAGCCAGAGGACATCCACTCCGAGTTCATTCAGATAATCCAGTTTCTCAATGATCCCCTGAATATCCCCGACTCCATTCCCTGTTGTATCGTTAAAGCTTTTCGGATAGATCTGATAGACAACCGCTCTCTTCCACCAAGGCTGTTCATTCATGACCTCACCACCATTTCCTAGTTTTATACGTCTTTTTTACGTTTCGCATAGAGATAAGTTCCTACAAGAGGAAGAACGATGACAATAATCATCCCTACAGTAAAGTCCACCCAGTAATCACTGACGATGGAGAAGATCCCCGGCACTCCGCCGACTCCAATCGAATTAGCCAGCACACCTTGAGCTGAGATGTACAATCCGGCAATGGCGGAGGAACTGACCGCTATGATGAATGGATATTTGAAACGCAGGTTTACACCAAATAAGGCTGGCTCTGTAATTCCAAGCCATGCGGACACTCCTGAGGATACACCAAGACCCTTCAGTTTTTCATCCTTGGAAGCAAGCCAGATGGCGAAGGCTGCTGAGCCCTGGGCTATGTTGGATAAGGCAAGCATCGGCCATAGGAATGTCGTACCTGTAGAACCGACAAGCTGGATATCCACAGCAAGGAAAGTGTGGTGCATACCAGTAATTACGAGCACCCCGTACAAGCCGCCGTAAATCAGACCGCCAAGCCAGGAGAACGTATCAAATACAGCTACAAGTCCATCTGTAATCCAGTTTCCAATAGCAAACGTTATGGGGCCGATGATAATGAAAGTCAAAAAGCCAGTGACCAGTAAAGCAATGGGGCCTACAAACAGCAGTTGAATACTGTCCGGAATCCTCTTGCGAAGGAACAACTCAATCTTAGTCAGCAGATAGGCCGCAGCCAGAACCGGCAGGACCTGACCCTGATAACCGATTTTCTCCACGGTCATTCCGAATAAATTCCACGTAGGAACCGATCCTTCAGAAACCGCTTCTCCGTAGGACCAGGCATTCAACAGATCCGGATGGACGAGCACAAGTCCTATGACAATCCCTAAGATCGGACTGCCGCCGAATTTCTTAACTGCTGACCACCCGATCAGCCCGGGCAGGAACACGAATGCCGTGTTGGCTATAATGATAATCATATTTGCGATATCAGACCATTGAGGATATACATCAATCAAGGACTGATTATCAAAGAAAATATCAGGGGCTGTGAGCAGGTTGTTGATTCCAAGCAGGAGACCAGCGGTTACAATCGCCGGGAGAATCGGAATGAAAATATCCGCTAACGTTTTAATCGCGCGTTGAAGCGGATTCATTTTTTCGCTTGACGCTTCTTTCACTTCTTCTTTTGTAGCCTCCCCAATCCCGGCAAGTGCTACAAATTCCTTATACACTTTATCCACCGTTCCCTGTCCAACGACAATCTGGAACTGTCCATTAGTAGAAAAGGAACCTTTAACGGCTTCAATCTGATTCAATTTTTCCTGATCGACAATACCTTCGTCATGCAGCGCAAGACGGAGCCGTGTGACACAGTGCGTCGCTGCTGACAGGTTTTCCTTTCCACCAATGGCTTCTAGAATTTCTTCGGCCTGTTTTTTATGATTCATATCCTTACCTCCAGATGTTATTTTTTCTTCCCAAACAACGAGGTTCATCTACGGTTTTCAAAGCGGGTTTATTAAACGCTTTCAACAACCTTCAAACTAAACTTGTATATACATGATATGTCTTTATTATAATTTGTATATACAAGTTATGCAACCGTTAACATCAAGGATTTATAAATGGAATTCTTCCCCTGTCCGCAGGCAGACGAAAATAGGCGAAAACTACATGACTATATAAGCAGATTGTTTTTTTCTCCATTTCTGTTATGTTATATATTTAGGGTGTCGAAATAAATAGGGAGAAGGGATATTCATGCAGACCAACACAGCAGAAGCCAGGAAAAATGTTTGGATGATGTGGTTTGCAAATTTCTTTATTGCAGGAAGTATCACAATGGTTCTTCCTTTTTTGTCATTGTATATTGAAACATTTGGAGATTTTTCAGATGCCTATGTCCAGACATGGTCCGGCTGGGTGTTTGGCATCACATTTGTAACAGCTTTTATATTTTCACCGATATGGGGAAAGATTGGAGATCGGTACGGACGTAAGAATATACTCGTCATGTCTGCGCTCGGCCTGGCATTATCCGTCTTCCTCATGGGGTCTGCCACGTCCGTATGGCAGCTCTTTTTCCTGCGTTTATTTATGGGTGTATTCACCGGATTTATTCCCATGTCCCAGGCGCTTATCTCCACACAGACGCCTAAAGATATGGCCGGACGGGTACTCGGAACCCTTCAGACCGGGAGTATAACCGGCAGTCTCCTTGGTCCGCTGCTCGGCGGGTGGATTGCGGATTCGATTGGTTACGCCGCTACCTTCCAATATGTTTCCTTCACTGTAGCCTTGTCTGCCATCATCGTCTTTTTCGGTGTACATGAACAGAAGGTGAAAAAGGAAAGTGCCGATGAGAAGACCAGCTATAGCACGAAAGAAGTGCTCAGCCATATTGTTCACCACCCACTCCTGCTGATGGTTATGGTGGTGTCGCTGTTTGTCCAAGTTGCACACTTTAGTATTCAGCCGATTCTATCCTTATTTGTCGGAGAACTTCACGGCCCTGAAAACCTGGCTTTATTTTCCGGCATTGCATTTTCCGCAGCGGGATTGGGGAACTTAATGATGGCAAGAAGATGGGGACAGGTCGCCGACCGGATCGGGTATGTCAAAATTCTCATCTTTCTTCTTATTATGGCCGGAGTTGTGTATCTTCCCGCCGCCTTTGTTACGAATATATGGGAACTCGTTATTTTAAGATTCCTGCTCGGTGTATCCATCGGGGGCATCATCCCTGTTCGAACGGCTTATATTAGACAGGAAGCCCCTGTAGCTATGCAGGGGGAAGTCCTTGGATACAATACAAGCCTCCGCTTTCTCGGAAACATCATCGGCCCTGCCATGGGTGGCATGGTCGCAGGAGTCTATGGATTTTCCATGGTGTTTTTTGTCACCAGTGGTTTACTCTTATTCTCCGGTATCCTGTTATTTTTGGTCCTTCACAAAAGCAAGCCTGTATTCAGGCACGCATCCAGTCATTAGCCGAATGATCTGTTAATATAGGTGTAAAGACATTCCGGGAGGGGTTCGATGAACCGTGCATTACTAGTCATTGATTACACGAATGATTTTGTGGCGGATGAAGGGGCGTTAACCTGCGGAAAAGCAGCTCAGGCGCTCGATCCATTCCTCACCCATTTGAGCAGGGAATTTATCGATCAGGGGCAGCTGCTTGTTTACGGGGTCGATATTCATGAGGAAGATGATCTTTATCATCCGGAAACGAAGCTCTTTCCTCCTCATAATATAAGAGGGTCGGAAGGAAGACACTTGTATGGAAAGACAGGAGACGTCTATACGGCGAATGCAGCCAACCCTTCGGTACTGCACATCGACAAAACCCGTTACAGTGCTTTTGCTGGTACCAACCTTGATATGAAATTACGCGAACGGGGCGTGACAGAGCTTCATCTTACAGGCGTATGCACAGATATCTGCGTGCTTCATACAGCTGTGGACGCCTATAATCTCGGATATTCGCTGACCATTTATAGAGAAGGTACGGCGAGCTTCAATGAAGCTGGTCATGCATGGGCGCTGTCCCATTTTGAAACCACCCTTGGTGCCAAGGTCATATAAAAGGCGCAGCTTTCGTTTCCCGGTGTGGAAGCGGAAGCTTTTCTTATGGACACCAAAGAATTTAAAGGAAAGGAGTGATGATAATGTCACCCTCACCTGAACCGTCGATGAAATATTTTAAAACCGTGTTTATTTTAAGTGCTGCTGTCCTCATTGTTGTAATGAATACAACGATGTTTAATATTGCGCTCCCGAGCATACTTCAGGAGTTTTCACTGGAGCCGTCGGAAGGTGCCTGGATTGTTTCCGGCTACTCCATTGTCCTGGCTGTCTTTACGATTACCTATACTCGTTTAACGGATTATATCCCCATCCGCCATCTGCTGACGATCGGGATTACCATTTTCAGTTTATCTTCCATTCTGGGATTCTTTGCGGATTCCTATCTATGGCTGCTGACCGCACGTCTGTTACAGGCGGTGGGCGCCGCTGCCATCCCGGGGCTGTCCATGGTATTCGCTGGAAGGTATATACCGCCGGAACGCCGGGGAAGTGCTTATGCACTAATCGCTTCCTCCTCCTCCCTCGGTTTCGGTCTGGGACCGGTGGCCGGCGGGTTCATTACGGACTACGTCAATTGGAATTTTTTATTTGTTGTAACCGTCATGGTTTTATTCATCGTTCCTGTCCTTTACAGAGTCATGCCGGCTGAAACCATTAAACGGGGAAGCTTTGATATGTGGGGAGCAGTATGGTCAGGAGGTACGGCCACCTTTTTCCTGTTATACTTTTCCACCTTTACCCCGTGGTATTTAGCCGGGGGTATTTTATCCGCTTTGTTGTTATGGCGGAGAATCAATCATACGGCTGTACCATTTATTCAACCTGAGATATTAAAGAACCCTCAATATCGGAAGATCTTATATATGAGCTTTCTCGGCTTCACTCTTCACTTTGCTGTTCTATTTCTGATGCCGATTATGCTTGAACAGGTATATGGGAAAGGAGCAGCTGCCACGGGGCTGATTATTTTCCCGGGTGCGATGCTTTCGGCTGTCGCTGCGGTATATATCGGACGGCTGATTGACAGCTACGGAAACATCAGAATCTTATTATTGTCGCAGGTATTACTAATCATTGCCGGCATTATCTTTTACACGTCCTCCGGGGTAAGCGCCTATTTCATTATGGTCGGGTATATGTTTACAAGCTTCGGATTTTCCAGCTTGTCGTCCAGTTCCACGAATGAAGTATCCAATATTCTCCCCAATGACCAGATTGGCGCCGGGATCGGGCTTAAACAGCAGATCCAGTTTATCGGCAGTGCCTCGGGCTCTGTCCTTGCGGGGATTCTGCTGGATTTCAGGCAGCAGCCTTACACCGTGTCTGACTTCACCCTGCCGTTTGGAATATTGATTCTGCTTATGGCACTGTCCACCCTGACACTGGCCATATACACAAGAAAGCCTGAAGTTCCAAACGTTCAAAAAACTGACATTTGAAATTTCCTGTATAATCGAATATGATGGAGAATGGAAAAATTTTAATTAACCCAAACTGATATAGATAGAACAATAGGAGGAATCACTTATGAGCTCAAAAGATTATCGAGTTCTGCTGTATTATAAGTATGTTGACCTTCCTGATTACGAAGAGTATTGCCAGAACCACCTGAAATTCTGTAAGGATCTCGGGCTGAAAGGACGAATCATTGTTTCTCATGAAGGGATCAATGGAACCGTCTCAGGTACAGTGGAACAGGTAGAAGAGTATATGAACTATGTCCGCTCCGATGAGCGCTTCGCAGACATCCACTTCAAGATGGATGAGCATGAAGGCCATGCATTTAAAAAAATGCACTGCCGCGTGAAGCCTGAGCTTGTCAACTGGAGCATCGAGGAAGATGATATCGATCCTAAAACCTTCGGAGGTAAACACTTAAAGCCGAAGGAATTCAATGAAATGTTGAAGGATGATGATACGATCGTCATCGACGGCAGAAATGAATATGAATACCGGATCGGTCATTTCCGTAACGCTATTCAGCCGGATGTCAATCACTCCCGTGAATTCCCTGAATGGATTGCTGAAAATGCCGACCAGTGGAAGGGCAAGAAGGTCCTGACTTACTGCACAGGAGGCATCCGCTGTGAAAAGCTGACCGGCATCCTTAAGAAAAACGGCGTGGAAGATGTATACCAGCTTGAAGGTGGAATTACAACGTACAGCAAGGACCCGGAAGTTAAAGGTGAACTGTTCGATGGGAAGATGTACGTCTTTGATGAGCGTATCTCTATTCCTGTCAACCACGTAGAAGAGAAGGTCATTGCTGAATGCGAACACTGTGGAAAACCCGAAGACCGGATGATCAACTGCAGCAATCCTGTCTGCAACCGTCAGTATGTCTGCTGTGAAGCTTGTGAAGAAGAACAGCATGCAGCCTGCACAACTGAATGTAAAGAGCACCCGGAAAACCGCTGGGATGCTGTTCAGAAAAAGCAGATTGATAAATACGACCGTGTTCACGGATAAACCAAAAGGCTTGTTCCTCCCATAGGAACAAGCCTTTTTTTATTCCATCTACGCTCACTTCCTGAGTCGATGAGCGGCATGATAGGTGGAACCTATTCCGCGGTCAAAGGATAAAGCATGCTGGATAGCCGTCGTTACGAACGATTTGGCCCGCCGGACAGCCTCCTCCACTTCGTTTCCCTTAGCCAGTTCAGCGGTGATGGCGGCGGAATATGTGCACCCTGCTCCGCTTGTGTGGATCGTCTGAACACGCTCAGATTCCAGTTCAATCATTCCACTGCCATCATACAGCATGTCGACAGCTGGATAATCTTTTAATGCTCCCCCTTTAATCAATACATAATCCGGACCGAGATGATACAGATCCCGTGCTGCTGCCTTCATATCCTCCGGTGTTTCCGGAACCGGTATACCCAGCATGTGAGCCGCTTCCTGAAGGTTGGGCGTAATGATTTTTGCCAAAGGAAGCAGTTCGTTCATAAGGGTTTCAACAGCCTCATCCTTTAGGAGCTGGGATCCCATTTTCCCGACCATGACGGGATCCACCACTACATTTTCCATCTGTGATTCCCCGATGATTTCGGCTGTCCTCTTTATGATCTCTTCATTGAACAGCATTCCTGTTTTCAAGGCGTCTACACCTACATGCTCAAGAGAAGCATAGATTTGAGCTTCGACAGACGACAGCGGCTGTGTAAAAATCCCCTGTTCTGTTCTTTTATTATTGGCAACGAGAGCTGTTATGGCACTCATTCCGTATACATCGAATTCTTGAAATGTCTTCAAATCCGCCTGGATGCCTGCACTGCCCTGAGAGGCTGAACCAGCGATACTTAAGACTCTTGGTATTTGTCCCATCATGGACCTCCTCTTTCTTCTCTGTTCATAAATTGTAACAAAAACAAAAGGTCCAAAGCTATCCAGTCCCCTTCGCTATCCTGTAGAATGAAGACAAAGGAGACGTGAGGATGAGACCGTTCACCGAAAGAACCATAACCATCATTAAACAGATTCCTGAAGGACACGTCATGACCTATGGACAGGTGGCCCGTACAGCCGGCAATCCCCGTGCCGCACGACAGGTTTCACGGGTGCTTCACAGCATGAGTTCCAAACACCAGCTTCCCTGGCATCGTGTAGTGAATGCCCAGGGCCGGATTGCTTTTCAAGATGAAGACAGAGCCGCCGTCCAGCGTAACCTGCTGCAACAAGAAGGAGTCGTTGTGCTCCATAACAAAGTGTCCCTGGAAACTTATCAATACACCAATCATGAACCTTATGAATCCATATAGCTTAATGTTTGGATAAAGGATGTTTTTCTATGTTTGAAATCAAACCATACCCTGAATTATCCTGGTCACTTTCCCGTCACAAGACCATGCTGACCTGTTCCAGAAAATACGCCTACGATTATTATGTTTCCCATAACGGCTGGCTTCGCCAGGCGGATTCTTTAGCGAGACACGCCTATCGATTAAAGAAAATCACCAGCCTGGAAATGTTGTTTGGAAGCATTGTCCACGACCTGATTTATCAAACGCTGCAGAAAGTGCGCAGGAATGAGACCCTGCCGACCGAGGAGCATCTTTTAGATGACATCCGCCATCACCTGAATCGCGGCTTCATTGAATCCACGAAAAAAGAACACCTGTGGATGAACAGACCGAAGCACTACACCATGCTGCACGAGATCTATTACAGCCAGTCCAGCACACTTCCAAAAGCAAAGGTGGAGAAAATCACAGGCCGTCTGCAGCATGTCGTCAAACACTTCTTTAACAGCCGGACATTCAAGGATGTTCAAGATAAACAATCGATGGAATTTATAGAATCGGAAACCTTCCGTTTCATGAAAGCGGACGGCGTGAAAATCTTTGTCGTGATGGACCTTGTGTACAAAGACACAGCGAGAAACAAATGGATCATTGTCGACTGGAAGACTGGAAAATCCTCCGAGGAAGACCGGAGCCAGCTTTCTCTCTACGCTCTGTACCTGCTTCAAAAGTATGACATTCCATCTTTGGACGACATCGTTATCCGAAACGAATATTTGATTGACGGCACACATGTCGAGCACCAGCTGGACGAGCAGGATCTGATCAATGTCCAGAACCTTTATCAAATCAGCATGGAGCAGATGAAGCTTTACCTGGCCGATCCGGATAAAAATGAACCTCTCCCCCTCCAGCAGTTTCCGATGCAGAGCAATCCTTCCATTTGTGCGCGGTGCAATTATCAGGAGCTCTGCTTCCCTTCAGATCCGAATGTTTGAGAAAGAAGAGAAAAGGCTAAACAATTAGCAGAAAACATTCTAGAAGGAGTTGTATACGACATGAAAGTACTTGTAGCAGGAGCGAACGGACATACCGGACGTCTATTAGTAGAATATTTAAAAGCGGACGGCCATGAGCCTTATGGTCTCATTCGTAAAGAAGAACAAAAAGCAGTGGTTGAGAAGCTCGGAGGTACGCCGGTCCTTGCCGATGTAACCAAGAGTGACGTAGGCTATGCGGTTAAAGGAATGGATGCAGTCATTTTCGCAGCAGGATCAGGATCCAGCACCGGTTCCGACCAGACAGAAGCCGTTGACCGTGATGGCGCAATCAATCTCGTAAAAGCCACCGAAAACCTCGGCATTAAGAAATTCGTCATGCTGAGCAGTATGGCTGCAGGTGAGCCGGAGCGCGGACCTGAGGAATTGAAGCACTACATGAAGATGAAGGGCGAAGCGGATGATTATCTCAAATCTACGGAGCTTGACTATACCATCGTCCGTCCCGGCGGTCTGACAAATGATCCAGGCAGCAGCAAAATCCAGGTCGGGGAAAAAGTAGATGCTGGAACGATTTCCAGAGAAGATGTCGCGAAAACGATGATCGCCTGCCTTGAGGAGCAGAACTGCTACCACAAGACATTTGAAATGATTTCCGGTGATCAACAGATTGAAGAAGCTTTAAAAACATTATAATAATAAGAGAACCAGGCTGCAGCCTGGTTCTTTTTATATATAGTATGACGACGTAGGTATAAAGTCATTTCATAGGACAAAAGTATTGCAAAACATAATTCTCTGCTATAATGTTGGTAACTGATGCGTTAAAGGAGTAGTGAATTATGAAAGGCTCATTAATTAAGCAACATCGTACGTTTAAAAATATGACCTTGGAAGAACTTGCATCAGGAATATGCTCGGTCTCTTATCTTAGTAAGATTGAGCATGATACGATCAATGCCAGCGAAGAAATTTACCGCCTTCTTGGAGAGCGTTTAAAAATTAAGTTGATAGATATCAATGAAGAGTTTGACGAGGTTATTTACAACAATCTACATGCCTGGCATGAGGCTGCACAATTGAGGGACTTCTCCCTTATGGAAGAACTTCATAAAGAATGTGCAAGCCAATTAAGTGAAAATCAAAATATAGAGTTGACCAATCTATTCAAAATTATCCACACCCGACATCTTATGACTCAAACTGGAAAACCTCTGACTGATGACACCATGAAGGAAATTTCCAATATTTATAACGGAGCCAATACGGAATTTAAATTCTTCTTCCATAAAACGGTGGGTGTCCATTATTTACTGGTGGCGGAATTAAAAAAATCATTGAAGCATTTTATGGAAGCAGAACATCTCATGAATAAACTTCCCATTCACGAAGGTGAGGTTTATTTCCATTTAGCTTTAGCTTATTCAAAAATCCGCTCCTTTGTTGAGTCCACCTACTATGCCCATCAGGCATTAGAGATTTATGAGAAAACTTTATATTATCAACGCTTGGTTGATAATTACATGATTATTGCCATCAACTACAATTCCCTGGGTGTCCACCAAATCGCCGAGAAGTTCCTGCTTAAAGTGTTGAAGGCCGCTAAATATCAGCTGCCTGTTACTGAAAAAAGAAGGATCTACCACAACCTCGGGATCAACTATATTAATCAGGAGAAATACTCCGACGCCTACCACTACCTTCAACAAGCCTATGAAATAGATACGAAGGAAACCATGTTCAGATCCAGCACCATATACCTGCTCGCTTTAACCAGTTACTACAGCAG
Source organism: Halobacillus litoralis (assembly GCF_009856355.1). Classification (GTDB taxonomy): domain Bacteria; phylum Bacillota; class Bacilli; order Bacillales; family Halobacillaceae; genus Halobacillus; species Halobacillus litoralis_B. The sequence goes on from NZ_WMEW01000001.1 coordinate 588,938, forward strand.
CGACTTATCTCAATGCTGGAAGTACATCGAGGATGGAGAAGCTGAATCGGAAAAAGAAAATCTGCTGAAATACAAACATAAGTTTTATATTTTAAGGAATATGGTGAGTGAAACAACCCTTGAAGATTCCTTCATGGAAAAGCTCGAGAATACAATTATCCCAGACTTCCGCCGTTTGAATGAATATAAAGACTATAAAGAATTTGTAGAAATGCTCGGCAACCTCTATTACGAAAAACGCATGTACAAAAAAGCCGCCATGTACTACAAAGAAGCCAACCATTATAGAGAAACCCAGAAAAAGGATCTGCTATAAAGAAAAGCAGGAAGCATCCGCTTCCTGCTTTGGCTGTAGAAAAAGCCTGTGTTAACCAGTTAGAGTTGTCCGCATGTCGTGTTGAGAGGGCACGTTCCGCTTATCGGCAAGTGCTTGCCGCGGGCACGGCCTCAGCTGAGCTGGGCGAAGAGTCTTTATCGATTTTAAAGAACGCCCAAGGGGCTTTCGCTCCCGGCGGTAAGAAAGAAAAAAGCTTGTAAAGAAACAGGGGTTTCTCTACAAGCTTTTTTCTTTTACATTCCGGTAATGTTTTTCTTCCAGTTTTTAAATTCAAGTTCGTCGAATTTGGCCCCCATTTTCTCATCATTAATGTAAAACAGAGCCTCATCGAGCGAACAGTCCACCTCTGCTTCACAATGAATCGCAGCAAGCTTCCTGGATAAATGAAGCATCTCCAGATTCTCTTCTATCTTTGAGCGCTGACCTTTCGTTAATTCCTCGATATTTTCAAGAATGCCTTCAATATTTCCATACTTCAGAAGAAGTTTCAGGGCTGTTTTTTCGCCAATCCCTTTCACTCCTGGATAGTTGTCACTCGTGTCCCCCATCAAAGCTTTCAAGTCGATCATCTGCGATGGTGTAATGCCTTTTTCCTCGTAAAAACTTTCTTCATGGTACTCTGCGTAATTGCCATACCCCTTCTTCAACAGTACGACGTTTACATTCGGTTTCAAAAGCTGCAGAAGATCCTGATCTCCTGTCAGCAGGAAAACCTGGGAATCTTCACTATACACCCGGCTGAGCGTCCCCATGCAGTCGTCTGCTTCATACCCCACTCGGCCGACATTCGGTATATCGAGGGCGGCGACCGTCTCTTTGGCCAGTTCGAATTGAGGAAGCAGTTCGACAGGCGGCTCCCCGCGATTGGCTTTATAATCCGGGTAAAGGTCGTTCCGGAACGTTTTGCTGCCCATATCCCAGCAGCAGATGACATGGGTCGGCTGATACGTATCCAAAGCGGTGAATAAATGCTTCATCATACCATAGACGGCATTGGTAGGCGTCCCTTTACTGTTGATCATATAATAATTACTCATAGCCGTGGCATAAAAAGCCCGGAATAACAAAGCCATGCCATCGACAAGCAGTATACGGTTGGTTGTCATACATAATCTCCTTTTCCAATAGATACTCTCATTATAACAAGAATGTCCATGGCATCGAGTGCTGTTTTTCCGTTTTGTTTTCTGTAAATTGACAATTTTCCGTCTTAATGGTAGTTTCAAAGTGAAGGTAAATGTAAACGCTTGCAAATTAATTTCAAATAGGAGGATGGATGTATGGTTTATGCTTTCCCGAACACAGAAGGATCGGAAGTCCAGTTTAAGGAGCGCTACGACAATTTCATTGGTGGAGAATGGACCGCTCCCGTGAAGGGCCAGTATTTTGAAAATGTGACACCTGTTACAGGCAGCACTTTCTGTCAGGTAGCACGATCCACAGAAGAGGATATTGAACTGGCGCTTGATGCAGCTCATAAAGCGAAAGATTCATGGGGGACGACCTCAGTCACCGAACGTTCTCTAATCCTTAACCGGATTGCAGATCGTATGGAGGAAAACGCTGAAAAGCTCGCTGTTGCTGAAACATGGGAGAACGGAAAAGCTGTCCGTGAAACACTGAATGCGGATATCCCTCTTGCTGTAGACCACTTCCGGTACTTTGCTTCTGTCATTCGATCCGAGGAAGGCACCATCGGGGAAATCGATCAGGATACCGTGGCCTATCATTTTAAAGAACCGCTGGGTGTTGTCGGTCAGATCATCCCTTGGAACTTCCCGCTTCTGATGGGAGTTTGGAAAATCGCTCCTGCCCTGGCTGCAGGTAATACGATTGTCCTTAAGCCGGCGGAGCAGACGCCTGCCTCCATCCTTTATTTCATGGAAATGGTGGAGGACCTTCTTCCGGCAGGTGTCTTGAATATCGTGAACGGATTCGGTCTGGAAGCTGGTAAGCCTCTGGCACAGAGCCCGCGTATCAACAAGGTCGCTTTCACCGGAGAAACGACAACCGGGCGGATGATCATGCAGTACGCCTCTCAAAATATCATTCCTGTTACGCTGGAGCTTGGTGGGAAATCACCGAACATTATATTTGAGGATGTCATGCGCGAAGATGACGATTTTCTTGATAAAACGATTGAAGGTATGGTGATGTTCGCCTTGAACCAGGGCGAAGTCTGTACGTGTCCGTCCCGTGCTCTTATTCAGGAGTCCATCTATGATGAATTCATGGAGCGTGCCATTAAACGGGTCAAAGAAATCAAAACGGGAAATCCACTTGATCCTGAAGTCATGATGGGTGCCCAGGCCTCCTCTGAGCAGCTGGAAAAAATCCTTTCCTATTTGGAAATCGGGAAGGATGAAGGAGCCGAATGCCTGACCGGTGGAGCACGCAATCAGCTGGACGGCGACTTTAAGGACGGCTATTATGTGGAGCCGACCGTTTTTAAAGGGAACAACAGCATGCGGATTTTCCAGGAGGAAATCTTCGGCCCCGTCTTGTCTGTGACAACGTTCAAAGACCATGACGAAGCTATGAAAATCGCCAACGATACCCTTTATGGTCTGGGGGCAGGTGTGTGGACGAGAGACATGAATACCGCCTATCGTTTCGGCCGCGGCATTGAAGCCGGCCGTGTGTGGACAAACTGTTACCACGCCTACCCTGCCCACGCAGCCTTTGGCGGCTACAAAATGTCCGGCGTCGGCCGTGAGAACCATAAAATGATGCTGGATCACTATCAGCAGACGAAAAACATGCTTGTCAGCTACAGCCCTAAAAAGCTTGGTTTCTTTTAATCATCGCTCCGATTGCTAAAGAAAGGAGACCTCTGAAGATGGTGGAACGCGTAAAAGCCACAGATGCTGCCCTGGAACTCATCGACCGGCTGAAAAAGAAGCACGGCTCTCTTCTCTTTCACCAATCGGGTGGATGCTGCGATGGCAGCTCACCAATGTGTTATGAAGAAGGCGATTTGATGATTGGCAGTCAGGATGTCCGGCTCGGGGACATTGGAGACACCCCTTTCTATATGAATAAACGACAGTTTGACTACTGGAAGCATACCCAGCTGATCATAGATGTTGTGGACGGCCGGGGAGGCATGTTTTCTCTCGAAGGTGTGGAAGGAAAAAGATTCCTCACGAGATCCCGGGCCTTCACAGATGAAGAGTATCAGCAGCTGAAAGAAGCAGAAGTACAAAAATAAACAGACTCGCTAACGGCTGCCGGGAATTTTCCCGGCAGCTTTTTTGGCGGATACGGAGAACAGGACAACACTCTCTAATCCATCCCCGGTCCTTTACTTTTGTTTCTTGTAAGCTGTCACGATCCTTTCCTGCGCACCGCCTGTTTTTTCAAACAACCGGAGCATCGGTTTGTTCTGGATACTGGTCGAGCCGACGTGACAGGCAGCTCTGAAGTCATACTTCAGGCGGCGGAGGGTTTCAATAAACACTGGAGTCCCCTTTCCCTTTCCACGCTCTTCAGGTATCAGTCCGATATAAAAAACACGGCCCTCATCCTCTGTCCCCGGTTCAATGTGAGGCATAGCGACTCCCACCGGCCCTTCCTTTTCATAAATCGCCAGGCAGGAATGCTCATACCCTTTTCCTAATTCCTGTTTGACGCTGTCCATATGCTCCTCCATGGTTTGATTGGATTCTCCGTTTGGGGAATCCTCCATCGACCGCTTCCAGATCTCCTTGAATAAAGGTTCTCCTATATCCGAAACCTTCTTCCATGTGAATGAAGCAGCCGGAGAAGGCAGAGACTTTAAAGGGTTCCGGTAAAAAGCGGTCCTGTTGTGTTTGGAAAAGCCTGTGTTCAACAGATATTTCTCTGCTGCCGGATGATTCCCCACCATAAGCGTGACCAGCTGGCCGGGAACGGCTTCCTGGTCAATCCTGTCAGCTAAAGAGCAGATTTCCAGGGTGGACAGCTTCCCTGTATCTTCAATCGTAATGTATTTTTCTCCTTCGATTCGTTTCACGGAATGACAGTTGAACCCGTTCATATTTGTATCCCCTTCCATTGAATGAATGTTCATTACGCAGGCCGTATTACTTTTCAGCGGGGTTTAAAAAGCGTTACGATAGAAAAAGAGATAAAGGAGGATGATCAAATGAGTAATCGAGAAATTCAGCTGGTAGAAAGACCGACAGCCGCTCCTACCCATGAGCATATCAAAATCGCCGAAACAGAAAAACCTGAACCAAAACAGGGAGAAGTCCTTGTGAAGCTTCTTTACGTATCTGTAGATCCATACATGCGTGGACGTATGAGTGATGCGAAATCCTACGTAGCCCCTTTCCAATTAAATGAACCGATGGAAGGCGGCGTTGTCGCTGAAGTTGTAGAATCACAAACAGACGCCCTGGCGGCGGGAGACATCGTTACAGGAATGCTTCCGTGGCAGGAATTCACAACGGCTGATCCAAATACCTTGAGAAAAATCGACCCAAGCCTGGGACCTGTCACTACATCCCTTGGTATTCTCGGTATGCCGGGACTAACCGCTTATTTCGGATTGATGGACATTGGTCAGCCGAAACAAGGAGAGACGCTTGTCGTTTCCGGTGCGGCGGGGGCTGTTGGCTCAGCTGTCGTGCAAATCGGTAAAATTGAAGGCTGCCATGTTGTTGGTATCGCCGGCTCTGATGAAAAACTCGCGTATTTAAAAGATGAACTGGGTGTCGATGAAGTCATCAACTATAAGACGGACGACGTTCCTGCCCGTCTGGATGAAGCCTGCCCGAACGGGATTGATATTTACTTCGATAACGTCGGTGGCGAGATTTCCGATGCCGTTTATCCACGCCTGAATAAATTTGCGCGTATTTCCCAGTGTGGAGCCATTTCCACGTACAATACGCCGAATGCCCAGGGACCTCGCATGCAGTCCCACCTTATTAAGGCCAGTGCCCTTATCAAAGGATTCACTGTCGGTGATTATCAGGACCGTTTCAGTGAAGGCTTCCAGTACTTGTCCCAGAAACTCCAGGAAGGCCGTCTGACGTATGAAGAAACGATCGTCGAAGGTTTCGAAAACGTCCCGGATGCGTTTTTCGGATTGTTTGAAGGGACGAACCTCGGGAAACAGCTCGTGAAAGTTGCGGAACCTTCCCATTCCTAATTCAAAAAAAACCTGTAGAAGGATGCATCCTTCTACAGGTTTTTTTTATGTCTCAAGTGAGGTGGAAGGACGTTGGATCCCAAGGTCACTAAGTGCCTGTTCGAGACCACCTTTTGTCTGGATCCGTTTAAAGTTGACACCAAGATCCACCATCGTTTTCGCCATTTCCGGCCTGAGGCCTGTCAATGTCGTTTTCACACCGACAAGCTCCAAGGCATGGAAAATCTGATAGATGTAATTCGCTACATAGGTATCGATGATCGGGACCCCGGATACATCAATGAACAGCTCATCGAGATCCAGTTCGGTACTCCGGCGGAGGGATGTATCCATCACCATTCTGGCCCTTGGTGGATCGACCTCTCCAATGAGAGGCAGAACCGCCACTCCTTCAACAATCGTAACCACAGGAACAGACAATTCAGCAAGTCTTGTTTCTTTGCGCTCAGCCTCCTGCTGGATGCTTCTTGAATAAGACTCGCTGAAGTGCCTGGTGACTTCATCAAGGATGGAACTGACGGCTTTACTTACTTTGATAATGGTGGAAGAAGAGAAGGCGTCCTGTTCCAACTCTTCCTTGAAATGATCCCAAAGCACCCGGCGGACAAAATGAACCGCTCTCAGGGACTGTGACAATTCTCCGCCCTGGTTGATTTTGCTCGCCACTTCTTTTTCCGACCAGACCTTCACTTTTTCATGAACGTCCAAAGTCTCTTCTTCCAGGCTTTCAGAAATAAACATGAACAGCTGCTCCCAGTCAGCTGTCATGAGTGCCTCCACCCCATATTCCTTTTTCTTCATCGCTTTGACTTGTTCATCCAGCACTTTTTTGCTGGATACAATTTTATCTTTTATGTAGGACAGCTCATTATTCATCTGCAACCGTCTCCCTGTTTAAAGTATTCTTTAATCCTAACCTTACCATAAACTATTTTCTGAAAGAATAACTATACCTATTCTTCTTTCTGTGATTTCGGTATGATTAGGGAGATAACGCCTGTCTATGGAGGATTTATATGAATAAAGCGACATTGACCATTTTTCTTGTACTCTGTCTTCTTTTCCTGATCAGGGGACTCTACATCGGTATCTCCCAGGGGGAATGGACATCCTTGATCATCGCCTTATTGATCATCGTGTTTGGATCCTACCGGCTTTTTCAAAAAAACCAAAAATAAAGCCTTCCGTAACGAAGGCTTTTTATGCATATCGGGGAAGATCATACCTTCCGAACCACTGGTGTCTGTGATCGGAAAACCAGCGGTATAGAGGGGAGCCTATCCGTGAGGCTCCTGGAAGAGATAGAAGGACACCGAAGGCCGCAAAGAAAGGCAGGGCCAGCATCAACCGGCGGATGGTTTCAAACCCCTGGGTGATTTCCCCTTCTTTTGTGAGCATATGAATTTCATCAAGGACGTTTCGTCCTTCTAAATAAGGATATTTTCCACTTTTCTCTGTTTCCTGTACAGCTACCCATTTTATCTGTCCCAGCCAGTCAAACTTCATGAGTATTTTTTTGACATAGAAGCAGAAGGGACACTGTGCATCGTAAAAAACGACATGCTTCACTGGATCACTCCTTTATGAAAACTCCGCCTTCACCCACCCCCGGAGGGCATTCACCATCCAGATTTCCTCGAATTCCCCAAGCTGATCCTTAGTAAGGATCTGTTCTTTTATACGCCCCTGGTCCAACAGGTACTGCCTGTATGTACCTGCAAGAAGACCACTGGTTACCGGCGGTGTGATGTACTCTCCATGATATTTGACGACGAGATTGGCTATTGTGAATTCTGTCAGTTCCCCCCGGTCGTTCCACAGAAGAGTGGCTGCTTTACCGGGCACTTTGTGTCTCTCATATATTTCCCTGTGCGTCGTCTTATGAAACAAGAAAGGATCCTGATCGGATACAGGGGCGGCGGCAAGAGCGGTCTGAACATGAGGAGCGGGTGGATCCATCGGCATAACCTGAATTTCTTCCCGCCCGTTTTCATCTGTAAGGAGCCTTATTTTGTACAGCCCTTCCGGCCGTTGGTCTGTCACTTCCCGTAAGCGCTGCTTCAACCGGGAAGTGTTCAATGGGAATTGAAAGTACCGCGCTGACTTCTGCAGCCTCTGCAGGTGGTAATCCAACAGGTGTACACACCCTTCTTCCAGTCTCATCGTCTCCAAAAGCTGAAAATCAGGACGGTCTTCTGTGAGAAGACGGGCTTTGGTAAGCACTTCCTGATACTCCCCTTCTGAAGTGGAATCCCACGTTACGCCGCCTCCCGTTCCATAAACCGCTCTTCCACTTTCATGGTTGATCATAATTGTGCGGATGGGAACATTAAAGACGGCTTCCCTCCGGGGGGTTATAAAGCCGATGGCGCCGCAGTACACATCACGGGGGGAATCTTCCAGCCTTTTAATATATTCCATCGTCCTCACCTTGGGAGCCCCTGTAATGGACCCACATGGAAACAAGGCTTCAAACACCTGATACATCGTTAAGGATGGAGGAAGTTCTCCTTCCACAGTGGAAGTCATCTGATGGACGGTCGGATAGGTTTCTATATCAAACAGAGCCGGCACGCGCACGGAGCCGGGGACGGCAATCCGGCCGAGATCATTTCTTAAGAGATCGACGATCATCAGGTTTTCTGATTTTTCTTTTTCGGACACTTGAAGGTGCGTGTGCTGCTCTTCATCTTCCGAGTAAAACCTTCCACGTCCAGCTGTGCCTTTCATCGGTTTTGTTGTAATCGTGCGGTTATTCATCCGGAAAAAAAGTTCAGGAGAAGCGGATAAAAGGCTCCGGTCCCCCATATTTATATAAGCACCGTAGCCGGGCTTTTGATTGTTCATTAAACGCTGGTACAGCGAAAAGTCATCACCGGAAAAAGCGGCTTCCAATCTTGTCGTATAATTGACCTGGTACGTATCCCCTTCTTCAATCCCCTTCTTCACCTGTTCGATGCCTTTTCGGTAGTGGTTGTAGCTGCCCTTCATTTTCCACTCGGACACATGAAACGGAAGGCCGGAGGAATGTTCAGAAGCGTCCTCCCCTTTTTCGAAAATCCCGAACCAGACGAGCGGCCATTCAGGAGAATCGTGCACAACAAACGACTCATCAAAAGCCGGTGCTGCCTCATATGAAACATAGCCGGCAGCATAATAGCCTTCATCAAGAAGTTCTTCCAACCGTTCGAACAGTTCCTTCACTTCCCGGTGGTTGTCGGTCGTCAAGATTTCCACCGGCTTTTCAAAACGTCTGTTTTCCTTTTCACCATGCTCGTTCACAAATTCAAACTGCAGAAGAGGTTCATGATTCATACGACCGCCCCTTTCCTGCCTGATTGATACCGCAGTGCCTGCTGGTACGTATTCCACAGCATCGTGAAGCCGCACTCTGTAAGAATTGACTCCGGATGGAACTGGATGCCTTCCACTGGATAGTCCCGGTGCCGGACTCCCATGATACTCCCATCTTCAGAGACCGCTGTAACTACGAGCTGCTCCGGCATTTGATACTTATCTGCCTCCAGGGAATGGTAGCGTGTGACCTGCACACTTTCAGGGAGGCCCTCATAGACGTGGGCACCATCATGCGTCATGGCCGTGACTTTACCGTGCATCGGCTTTCTGCCTTTACGGACGGTTCCACCATAAGCCTCTACAATCAGCTGGTGACCCAGACAGATGCCGAGAATCGGAATATCAGCTTCGAATGCCCGGAGAACGTCCAGGCAGACACCGGATTCCGATGGTTTACCAGGCCCCGGAGAAAGAACAATCAGGTCAGGAGCAAGGTTGGCGATCTCCTCTACGGTGACTGCATCATTTTTTCTGACCATGACTTCTGTCTCCATCTGCTGAAAATACTGCACCAAGTTATACGTAAAAGAATCATAGTTATCAATGACGATGATCATAGCTGTTTCACCTTTCGTCCGTAATCATAATACCTTCATTATACTACCCTTCGGGGGCACCCTCATAGGAAGAACTGCTGCTAAAATCCATCAGCTTAGGAAAAAACAATCGAAAATGCCTGATGGATATATTAGAATGTATAAAAAGATGCGCTCCAGTTAGGATGAATCACATGTGGAAACAACTGCTTTATTCAAAGAGCATATGGATCAAAATAGCCAGCATCGTGATCGGCATTACGATGCCCTTGTGGCTGAGCATTGAACAGACAGGCATTGATGCCCTTATGGAAACTCTAAAGACCGATCCGGATGGGAGCACCCTGATGCTTGCCGCTTTCGGTCTGGTTATGCTGAACACCATCCGGGCGCTCCCCCATTATATCGGTGCCCTTCTTCTTGGTGACGAATTAGGAAGGAGACTGGAACGGCCCTGGCTGAAAATCGCTGTTCCGTTCGCCATCATTCCCCTTGTATATGCCATTATCAACGGGTATAATTCGATCAACTATCATTTTGGCGGCCCCGCCATCATTCTATTATTATCCATAGCCGTTCTTCACCTGTTAGGAAAGGGGCAGCTGCGTCCAATCTATAAAGCTTTCATACTCGCCCAGCTTTTATTCGGATTCCAGTGGCTGGATACGATTACGTACCTGACAGCGTTCGGATTCGGAGGGGGGGAATTATCCCTGCTGGTGAAAACCACAGCAGAACAGCTGGGCTTCGAGCAGGCCATCAGCCTCTACAGCTTCCTTTTCTTCGCCTTTTTCATCAGCAACGCCACCGTTCTTGCGGTATACCTGACTGTGGCTGAACAAAAGACACGGATGAGACAGGATCTGGATATTGCCCGTCTTGACATGGTGGAATCCAGGTCCGGCCGGGAAGCCCTTCACCTCGTGCATGATTTAAAAACACCCCTTTCTTTGATGGAAGGGCTCAATTCCTTGATCCAGATGAAGACAGAGGACAGGGAAATCCTGCAGTACACAAATAAGATATCTTCATCCATCCAGGCCACCAGCGATATGGTTTCGGAAATCCTCTATCACGAGAAGAAGAACTGGTGTTCATTAAAGACATTTATAGAGTATGTCCGTGCCAACAAGCTGTCAGAATCAGAAACGATGTACACCTTTGATTTGGCCGCGGACGAAGAACTGGAAATCTACATTAACAAAATCCGTATGACAAGAGCGCTCGTCAACTTAATTGATAATGCGGGAGATGCAGTCGAAGGAAAAGCAGATGCCAAAGTCACGATCGCTACGAAAGAGAACAGACAAGGGGTATCGGTCGGCGTTCAGGACAACGGCCACGGCATCAGTAAAGAGAACATCAATAAAATATGGAGCGCAGGCTACAGTACGAAATCCCACCCAGGTGTCGGACTGACCTTTGTGAAAAACGTCGTGAAGGAGCATGACGCTGAACTGACGATTGAAAGCAGGAAAGGCATAGGAACAACGTTCTGGATTCATATACCGAAGGAGAGAGTACGAGATGAAAATATTAATCATGGATAATGACGAATCTCTTAGATACATGCTTACAGAATTCTGCCGGCATGCCCAATGGGATTCAGATACGGCCTCCAATGGACGCGAAGGCGTGGATATGTTTTTAAAAGGGAACTATGATGTGATTCTCGTGGACTATCATATGCCTGAAATGGACGGTTTGCAGACAGTTAGAGAAATCCGCCGGCATAATTCTGTCGTCCCTATTCTCGTCTTAACGGTAGACGAAAGACAGGAGGTGGCCGACCGTTTTCTTGAGGAAGGGGCGACCGACTTTGCGTTAAAACCCGTGAAGGCTCCCGACCTCATTTCAAGAATCAAGCTGCACGCCCAGATCGCAAACATGAAACACGTGCAGGAAGAAGAGGAAGATGTTTTTACGGCCAAAGGCATCAGCAAAGGCACCCTCCACTCCATCGCTCAATATTTACAGGAAAACCGGGAAGCCTTTCCTGTCGATGTGATCTCGAAGGAAATCGGACTTGCCTACCCTACCGTCTATCGTTACTTAATGCATCTGCTTGAAGAAGGAAAAGTGAAGCAGGTCGTCAGCCATCAACGCATCGGCCGGCCTAAAAAATTATACAAATGGTATGCTCACTAACATACATTCCCCACCTTCAGGGTACAGGGGTATCGAAGGATTTATGAAGGAGGCTCTCCATTGAGAACCAGCAACCCGATTTTAAAAACAGACGCATTCCAGCGATCCCGTGAACAGGGAAAAACGATGACGCTCGGAGGAACGATCGCCAAAATAGCCGTTTTATTCCTGTTCCTGCTTGGAACTGCCGGATATACATGGTACCAGTACGCCCAGGGAGCGGACGTAACAATGATGATGTTGATCGGAGCGCTCGGAGGATTGGTATTCGCCCTGGTGACCGCATTTATTCCAAAAGCTGCCCCTGTTACAACTCCCATTTATGCCGCTTTGGAAGGGTTTCTGATCGGAGGCCTGTCCGCTTTTGCGGAGGGAGCTTACTCAGGCATTGTCATTCAAGCGGTCAGTTTAACACTGGCAGTCATGGCTGCCCTGCTTTTTCTGTACGCTTCCAGAATCATTAAAGTGACGAGGAACTTACGTTTGATGGTGGTTTCTGCCACACTTGGAATTTTTCTCGTTTATCTCGTTCAATTCATTCTGCAGTTTTTCGGAATGGAAGTGCCCTACCTCCATTCCAGCGGCCCCATCGGCATTGGCATCAGCTTGTTCATTACCGCCATTGCTGCACTGAACCTTGTCCTTGATTTTGACTTTATCGAGCAGGGAGTGGACCGAGGAGCTCCTAAGCATATGGAATGGTACGGCGCCTTCGGTTTGATTGTCACGCTGGTCTGGCTGTACATTGAGATTCTCAGGCTCTTACAGAAGATTCGGCGATGAAACACGAAAAGCATGGAGGGGACCTCAGGGTTCCCTCCATGCTTTTTTCATACTGAATCATTGTCCGGCCGGTCCTGTTTTTCTTTTTTTCGGGCAGCCCTTTCCTTTTCATGCTTGCGGGTAAGACTGTATCCCAAAAGGGTTTGCATGCTGAGGAATATATATAATACCGGCAGGCTGATGCTGTTGGGTGTTAACTGGTCTAATAAAACTCCACTTTCGTCAGTTTGAAGGATGGACTTTGTTGATTGGATGTCGAAAATGCCCGTGAGGATGGTTGAAATCCCGAAGGCTATTGTGAATCCTGCAAAGATTATGTTCCATACACCAAAGGGCTTTTTTCTAATGATACCTCGTATAATCAGGTAAGTCATCAAACCTGTGATCAGCCCCCCAATACCTATATAGACATAGAGTTGCAGAATAAGATCTGAACCTTCAATGATAAAAAATCCCTCTTTTCTTGTGTTGGTATCACCGCCAGCCGTCTCCTGCCAGCTTGTTAAAATGGGCCGGGCAGGTTACTGCGTCAAAAGATATTAGAAGAAAGACAGCTATGCTGTTATAGAAAATCGTCTGCAGCATTGACTGGACTTCATCATGATTATCAAAAACCGCTGTTCTGTAAAAAAATGATCAGTGGCTCCGTGAGAGTCTCCGGTAGCGGAAGATCAGGGTCTGTATATGTCTCGAGATTGCCTTCACGATCCTCAGGAGCTTCCTTCAGCACGTGATTCATCCCCTCAACAAGGAGAAGCTGCGAGTCCGGTGCCGCACCCTTTAAACGCTCAGCTTCCTCTACCGGAATCTGAACATCATGGGTACCGTTCACAAGGAGAACCGGCACATCCAGCTCCCTGATCTGGTCGGCTGGATCGTAGCTCATCCATGAACGTAGAAACGGCTGAAGGTCAGAAGCGAATAAGCTCTGGAGAGGAGGACTCACCTTCCCGGCATCCTCTCCATCTCTCAATTTCTCCAACACATCCAGACTTTCCTCATATAAATCCTCCGGCAGATTCTCCCTGAGCTGATTTTCCAGGATTTTATCAATCGGCTGTCCCGCACCCGCCAGCGATACGAAAGCGTCGACAGCATGATCCTCAGCCGCCATCATGCCGACAAGCGATCCCTGGCTGTGCCCGATGACCGCTGTTTCCGTAAACCTCTCATCCCGGGAGAGTTTTTCCACCCACTGGCCGGCATCGTTGGCAAACACTTCAAACCTCATGTTTTGTTCATCCATGGCTGCGTCACGATTCCTGCCTGCGCCGCGCTTATCATAACGGACGGAAGCGATCCCGGCTTCTGCGAGTCTTTCGGCAAGCATTTTCAAGCTGTCATTCCTTCCCTGAACGCCCTGGGAGTTTCCGTTGCGGTCCGTCGGGCCTGATCCTGGAATAATCAAGGCCACCGGCGCCTTCTCCATTCCTTCAGGCATCAGCAATTCCCCGTACAGGGTGCCGGAAGAGGTTTCCACAGAGAGGAATTCCCCCTCTTCCTCAGGTTCCAGCTCTTTTTTCTCCATAAGAAACCGATAAGACTGTCCTTCCTGAGTAAACGTCCCCGCAACCTCCCCATCCGTGAAACTTCCATTGAATTGAATGGATTGACCAGGCAGCGGCATCGTAAATGCGACTTCTTCCCCGCCGACAATGATATCTGACAACCTGAAGTCTTCCACATTCTGTACAGGGATGCTGATGGTTCCTTCCCATTCTTCTTCTTTGTCCATATGTATAATAAAGCCCAGTGGCTGTCCCGGTACTTCAATGGTACCTTCCCATCTTCCCTCCAGCATTTCGACACTCCTTTCATCTTCTCCCCTTTCTCCCGTTTGACATCCAACTAAGAAAAGGACGACCAGAAAGATGACCCCTACCCACTTGTTCATTGATTTCCCACCCCTTTCTTTTCTTAAATTTTACAGGAAATTCAAGTGAATATCACAACATCAATAAAAAAACTCCGTCTCTTCAAGGAGACGGAGTAAACATCAAGCGTGCTGCTGACTGGATTTGCTGCTGTTCATAAAGAAGGTCATAAGCAGCATTAGGGCGAGGAATACAAGCACAATGCTGAATCCACCGGCCATTCCGAAAATTTCAGAGGCCAGGCCTACAATGTAACCGGCAATACCCCCGCCAATACCGGCGGCAATATAAATCAGCCCTAAGGCAGAACCGCTGGTTTTGGACATCTGCGTCCCAAACGCTGTTGCTGTCGGGAACAATGCTGAGAAGAATAGACCGGCTCCTGCGAAAAGATAAGGGAAGCTTTCCGCTACAAGGAAACTGATCCCGACCATCAGCAGCGCCCCTGCCGAAAAGCTGATCAGGATCACCCGCTCGTTCACCCATTTTGTAATATAGGCGGCTGCGAGTCTTCCAACCATGAAGAAAACAGAGAAAATCGATAGAATAGCCGCTACCAGATCTTCCTTCTCTGCCGTTGCCATGCCTCCTAAATCAAGCGATTTGAGGTAGACCGGGAAGAAATTTGTAAAGGAAACTTCTGCCGATACTTGAAAGACGAGAAAGACCATAAGAAAAACGAATTGAGCATCCTTCAGCATCGGAATAAAAGCCTTCAAATCGACTTTTTCCGCTTTCCCTGAAGGGAAGGCTACACTTGTGATATAGATAATGACAGCAACCAGTGAAACCGCAATGCCTAGATAAAAATATCTCCAGGACGCGAATTGGAAAAGGAAGTTCAATACTTGTGGAAAGATGACCATCCCAAGACCATAAACACCCATCGCGAGGTTGAACATCTGGTTCTGCTTTTCTGGATAAGCTGCGGGAACGATTGCGTTGGAAGCTACCCCGAGCGCTCCAAGACCAAAACCGACAATCATATAAAAACCGAGGAAAAACATAATATTGGGGGCAAGGCCTGTCCCTAGGAATCCAAGACCCATAATAATCGAGCCGATGATGGTCATCGTACGCAGACCTTTTTTGTCTGTGTAATATCCAATGATGACACTGGCAAGCGTAAAGCCAAGCTGGAAGATTAAAACGACAAGACCAAACTGGCTCATGTCCAGACCAAGATCATTTTCCACCTGGTCAAGCACAATCCCTTTGGTGTTGGTCACCCCGCCTGATATAAATTGAGTAAACATTAAAATGATTAAAGCGTGTAAACTTTTCCCTTTCTTCATGTGTGGTACCTCCTGATCGTCTTTTATGTGGGAACATTTTCAGGAAATACCCCGGTTTTTTTTCAGTAAAACTCCATTCTTCTATGTAACCGTTTTTTTACACGATTTTTTATTATTATCCCGGAAAAATTCCTCCTCTTTGGTGAATATTCACCTCTCTTCCCGTTATCCACTTATCATGAAATTTTAAGACGCGGCAGATGTGGGCTGGGATGACTTGTTCTATCAAACAAATCAGGCTGACGGGAGAACCCGTCAGCCTGATTTACTATATCAATGTTTCATATCTATGGAACCACGGCTCGGCCTCTTCGAGCTGGGAAGCCAGCTTAAACAAGGTCTTTTCATCGCCGAACCGGCCGGTAAAGTGGGACCCGATCGGCACATTGTTTTCTTTCCAATACAGGGGCACGCTCATCGCAGGCAGTCCCGTCACATTGGCTGCAGGGGCCAGGTGGGCATAAGCAGCTGAGACAGCAAGGATTTCATCAATCGTCTTTTCTTCCCCGTTATAACAGCCGAGCGGAAGTGCGGAAGAGGCATTGACCGGGTGAAGGAGAACATCGTACTGCTCAAAGAATGCATGGAATTTCGCACTTTCCGAAGCCAGATAGAGACGTGCTTTCTCATAATCCAGAGCTGAATAGCCTTCCGCTTTTTCAATAAGGGTGGAAAGCATCCGTTCTACGTTATGGCTGTCCGCCGTTTTCCCGTTCATCCGTGCCGCTTCCTTGACGGCTAAGGCGCCTCCTACGACCCACACCACAACAAAAGCGTCCATAAACTTGTTCAAATCAATGTCCGGGTACGCCCGCTCAACGTGGTGACCGAGCGATTCGCACAGCCGTGCCGTTTTATTTACAGCTTCCTGAACATCTTGACTGATCGGCATAACGCCGCCGAAATCAGCCATATATCCGATTTTCAATGAGCCCAGATCGCGATGATCCAGGCCGGCATAAGGTCTGCCCTGCGCAGGAGTCGCAAATAGATCCCCTTTTTGAGGGCCTTCTAAAATATCGAGCAGGGCCGCGCTGTCTCTGACGGATTTGGTAACCCCGTGACTGACGGCAAAGCTGTTCAAATGCATAGAGAAAGGGGTGCGTCCCCTTGTCGGCTTGAACCCGAACAAACCGGTGTTGGAAGCCGGAATCCGGATGGAGCCTCCACCGTCACTCGCATGGGCGAAAGGCACCATTCCTGACGCGACGGCAGCTGCCGCTCCACCACTCGAGCCACCGGGTGAATAGTCTCTGTTCCACGGATTTTTCGTAAATCCGAGATGGACAGACTCCGTAGCGGGTGTAAAGCCGAATTCAGGGGTGTTGGACTTTCCAATGATGGTCAATCCCCCTTTTCTGAACCGCTTTACGAATTCATCATCCCATCCAGCTTTGAAGCCATCCATCACTTTGGATCCATAGGTTAACGGATGGCCCTTCACGGCATTCAAATCTTTAATTAAAAAGGGAAGCCCCATGAATGGGCCATCCGTGTTCACCGGCTCCTCAATCTGATGAACAACAGCGTTCAAATCCGGATTTTTCCGTGCGGTAACGGATCTGTAGTGGTCGATCACCTCTTCAATTTTCCATTCTTTCTGAAGGAGTTTCTCCCGAAGCCCCCATGCATCGAGATGATACAGTTCCCGGTGTTCCATCTTATTACCTCCTTGATCGGTTCTGAATATGTACAGGTTTGCCCGCTTCTTTCCTGGGTAAAGTAAAACAAACAAAAGAGGAGGGAAAAGGTGTGCAGCCTAAAATCTTCTGGACCGCTTATGCAGCTTCTCTCATGGTTATTTCCTTGTATACAAACTCCATCCACCAGGAAGGGACGCTTCAGCTGACCCGGACCTTTCTCTGCTTTGGTGCTGCTCCGGCCTTGATTGGCTGCAGCTTAGAGACGGCCATCTGGTTCCGGCATTCCTGGAAACGGCTGCTTTTGACCGCTTCCCGGCTGCCGGTAACTGCAGCGGCTTTTCTTGCCGGAACCACTGCCGCTTATGATATTCTACACGTCTACGTCACCCATCCCGCATGGACGGTCATTCAGCTGATCCTGTTGTTTTGGGCGGCGCTGCTTTTCTGGTCTCCTCTTCTGATTCCCGCTCCTTTTTCACGAAAACAGACCCCAATGACAAAGTTCACCTACCTTATTGTTACAGGCATGCTCTTCTACTTCTATCACCAAGCCGCCGGATATGTACAGGGAGAGCCTGTATCCGTCACGTTTATGACCGGAGGCACCACGGCATTGATCGTATACCTTTTCTATTTCATCCATACTTGGGCAGCAGCGGAAGCACAAACCGACCGCTCGACGGTCAAAGGGCAGTTCCAACGTGTCCACCGGCATGAGTGATCGGACCAAAAAGCCGCTGAACCCAGCTGCTTCCCATTGTAACCAATGAAAACAGCATTTCAGACCATAGAAAAACGGAGGCTGCCGGGAACTTACCCGAATACCTCCGCTTTGTCATTTACCTCGGCTTCATGAATAGCTGCGTCCAATACGTGCCATACCGGCCCTGTCCTTCCACATAGCCCACTCCAATATGAGTGAAATCCTCGTGAAGGATGTTGGCCCTGTGGCCGTCACTGTTCATCCAGCCTTCAACGACTTCCTCCGGTGTCCGCTGCCCGGCGGCAATGTTCTCACCGGCAGCCAGATAGGAGAAGTCAAACTGATCCATCATATCAAACGGACTTCCATAGGTCGGCGATTCATGGCTGAAATAATTCTTGTCCGCCATATCCTGTGACTTAACATCGGCCATACCGCTCAACCGGTCATGCATCTCTAGAGGCGGCAGGCCTTCTTCAGCCCGTTCTTTGTTAACGAGGACAACGACCTCCCGCTCATATTCCCCAGGAGTATAGCTGTCCAGCGCCTGGACTTCAGCTGTCGGCTCTGAACCTTCCTGACCCTCCGGTTGAGGAGAGGAGTCAGAATCAGCGGCAGGCTGTTCTTCTCCTTGTTCCGACGGGGCTTCGTCCGGGTATTTCCATTCAATTTGATCTATAAAAGTAAAGAAATCCTGAAGGTCTGTTTGAAACCCTTCCACTTCTTTTTGAAAATCGGTTTCCTGCATCCAGCCCTGAATATGTGCACTGACTTTGTCATAGGAGGCTTTAGGCCCTTCCTTGAAAAAGTCCTGGGCAGAAACAGGGGTGGCGGCGACAATAATGACAAACAAGGCGGCTGAAAAGAGGACAAACTTCTTTATCATGATGATTCTCTCCTTGGTTTGTGAAGGTATGCTGCTATCTCCAGTATTCCATGCTCTCCTTCAAAAGGCAACTTTCCGATCTCTGTTACCGGCTCTCCAGACGTCCTTTGTAGATGACACTCTTCGTTAACGGAATCCCGAGGTTCTCTGCCATCTTTTTCAGACGTTTCTCTTCTACAGGATTCACGATTGAAACGACACGGCCTTCCACGGCACCAATACGGCCGGTCCTTCCGGCTCTATGCACATAAGAGCTCGGATCCTTCGGAATATCCAGGTTGACGACGTAATTGATTTCGTGAATATCCAGCCCCCTTGCGGCGACATCTGTCGCCATCAGCAATGGATAGGAACCATTGCGGAATTCTTTGACGGCTTTGGCACGCTGTTCTTTTTTCGCATCACTGTGGAGAAGGCCAAGGTCCAGTTTTTTGTAAACCAGTTTTTCAGCCATCACGTTCAATTTCGCGATATCCTGCATAAACGCAAGTCCGGTGAACCCGTCGGTGTGTGCCAGCTTCCGGACCATTTCAATCTTGTCCCGGTCTTCACTGACAATATAATGATGGGTAACCTCGGGCTTTTTCACCTCTTCATCAATGCGGATGACTTCTGCATTCTCATCCATAAATGTCTGTGCAAGGTCGATGACTTCATCCGGAAGAGTAGCCGAGAATAAAAGCTTCTGCGTATCCCGCTGTACACTCTTCAGAATATGATTGATCGTTTCCTTATGCTCCGGGACGAGAAGCTGATCCGCTTCATCCAGAACCACAGCCTTGATTTCATGGGCTTTCAACTTTTTCTTCTGAATGAGTTCGTTTACACGACCAGGCGTCCCTGCTGCAATATGCGGCTTCTTCTTCAGCTTATCGATCTGACGTTTCACATTTGCTCCGCCGATCAACGTCGTGCTTGTAATCCCGCTTCCCTTCGTCCACTTTTGAACCTCCTGATGGATCTGCATCACAAGTTCATGCGAAGAAGCGAGAATCAATAACTGGGTATGCTTTTGACTGCTGTCGATTTTCTCAATCAGTGGAAGCAGATAAGCCAGGGTTTTCCCGCTGCCTGTCGGTGCTTCAGCCAGCACATCCTCTCCCTTTGCAATAAAAGGAAGGGACGCTTCCTGCACAGCCGTCCACGTCTCAAAGCCGGATTCCTCCCACGCCTGTTTCGTAGAGGGAGATAAGTGATCCAGCCATTCCTGTTGTTTATCTGTCATGGTTTATTCGTTCCTTTCTATCTGAAAAACACGATCGGTATAAAAAATAGGCCTCTTCCCATTTCGTTTGGTGGAGAGGCCTTCATGTGTGATCCACAGCTTACTTTCATTATACCATGACTGTGTTTAAGATTCGATAAACTTCTTCAAGTGCTGCAGGTGGTTCTGGTCTTCCTTTTTTATGATCTGCTTGATCAACGGGCGGGTCAGCGCATTACGCAGCCCCTGGGTAAACAGCTCGCCTTGGAACACCACTTTCGTCCCTTCCGGTGCCTGTTCAAACTGGTAATGATACCGAAGGTCAAGACCGCTCTGAACACTTTTGACCGAATAGGACCGGTTTTCTTCGATCGCTGTGACTTCAATGACCGCTGATACCTTCCTGCCTCTAATTTCTCTCGTCTCTTTGAATTTATACCCTTCCCTGACAGGACCTTCGCTCAACAGCTCCACCGCAACCACAGCTTCCATGATCTGCGGGCTGTTTGAAAAATCCACAGCAGCTTTAAACACTTCTTCCACCGGCCGTTCAATCACGACCGACTGGGTCATAAAACTCATCGTTCTCCTCCTTTCGCTCTCCCTTCCCTATTCTCTACACAAGCCCTGTGTCCCTTTTTCCAGACAAGGATTCCCCCTCTCCGCTTCCGCGAGGTATAACGAGGGTGGAAACACACAACCTACAAAAAATAAAGGTGTGAAAGGGGAATGGTGTATGGACTGGTTAGCCGTCCTTCCATTTGTCGTTGTCATCATTGCCGCCATCTGGACCAAGCAGGTGATTCCAAGCCTCCTGTTTGCGGTTGTCGTCGCTGGATACATCATGGATTTCCACTGGCTTGGCGGGATGTTGACGACTCTGGGATTTATCATTGAAGGTCTGAGAGATGAGAGCAACATTAAAATCATTTTGTTTTTGTATGCTTTTTCCGCTTTGATT
Organism: Halobacillus litoralis; assembly: GCF_009856355.1. Taxonomy (GTDB): domain Bacteria; phylum Bacillota; class Bacilli; order Bacillales; family Halobacillaceae; genus Halobacillus; species Halobacillus litoralis_B. The sequence goes on from NZ_WMEW01000001.1 coordinate 609,802, forward strand.
GGACTGATTAAAATGTCAGGGGGAATCAAAGGGTTCGTGCAGGAGGCGGCCGAACGGATTGAGCATAAGCGGGGAGCCTTTATGCTGACTTGGATTTCCTCCATCGGAACGTTCAGCGCCCCGAGCTTTCGCATTGTCACGATCGGACCGGTCATGAAAGCGCTGAGAAAATCCATCCCCATGACGAAACAGGAGCTCGGATTTGTCATTGAAACGACCGCCTCCCCTCTTGTCGTTCTCATCCCGATTGCTACCGCCTTCGTCGGATACATGACCTCTGTCATTGAATTATCACTTAATCAGGCAGGGATGGAAGGAGATGCCTACAGCCTTTATATCCAAAGCATCCCCTATAACTTTTTCGCCTTTGCCATGCTCGGTGTAGGTTTTTATTTAAGTTTCTTTCATAAAAACAAGACCCCTGCCACAGACGCTGAAAATCACGGGGAGCAGCCGGACGATGACCAGTGGGAAGACTGTCACCCTGCTGTTACGAAAGACCTTCCTGCCAAGCCGTGGCATTTAATCGTCCCTTTAATCAGTGTTATTCTTCTCACGTTTCTATTTATGTACAGCCTCGGCGTCCAAAACGGCCGCACAGGATTCGATGCCCTGATCAACGCCAATGTGCTGGATGCGATGGTTCTTGCGGTTGTGCTTACGTTAATTGCTTTTGTCATCTACCTTAAGTTCCGATCGGAATCTTTGAAAAAAATGATGGACAGCTTAATCGCCGGGGGAAACGATATGATGGGCGTCATTCTCCTGCTTGCGATGGTGTGGGGGCTCAGCACCGGATCAGAGGCCTTGGCGTTTGCCGATACCATATCTTCTTCCTTTGCCTGGGTGCCTGCAGGATTTGTCGCTGTCATCACGTTTATCGCAGGATGCGGCATCTCCTACTTCATCGGGTCTTCCTGGGGAACGTGGGGCATTCTTATGCCTGTGGGCGTTTCCATTGCAGCGGCCGCTGACAGCTCGCTCCCTATGGTGATTGGAGCGGTTTTTGCGAGCGGGACGTTCGGAGCCTTCGCTTCTCCTTTGAGCGACGATACGAATACGACGGCTGGAATTTTAAATTTGAACCCTGTTAAGTACGCCCGTTTCAAGCTGCGGCCGGCTCTCATTGCCGCCGGTGCTGCGGCTGCTCTCTATTTCGTGCTTTCCTTCTTCCTGACTTGAACATGGAAGCATAAAAAAGCCCGGGGATCCCCCGGGCGTTTGAGCCGGCATTATTTGATCGGCAGATAGAGACAGTATCTTCCTTCCTGTCCTGTATACGGCTGATACTCCTCAAAGCCGAACCCTTCCACCTGCTGATATCCATTTTCTACGATCCATTGATGGAGATACGAATACGGGTCAAAATCATGCAGTGAAGGATCATATTCGATCATGGCGTACGTGTGAGCAGGGACGGTTTTTGTAATCATATCCTGAGGGATTTTCTCAAAGCTGTCGACTTCCACGGCAGCAATCCAATAAAAAGCATCCCTGGATTCATTCCAATTCGGCGGGTCCACAAACATCCCGATCGACCGGGGCGCATTGACACGATTTTTCACTTTCGGCAGTTTCATCGTATGGAACTGCTCCATCAGTCTCGGCACCTTGATTGAACGTTCATCCATCATCGTTTGACAAGAGACTCCGACCACCTTGAAATGGGACTTTTGAACGACCTTAGGTTCCACTGCTGTTGTCACTTGCTCACTCATTGCATGGCCACTCCTTTTGATTTTGATCTCTCCTTGACTAATTCCACATGAAACCTGGTAATCCCTTGTAGAAATATCGCGTTCGATGATATTCGCAGCCATTCGACGATCTTTTTATGCACCTTTGTTCATGATGAAGAATAAAGTTCCATTCCTCTATCTTACGGTGCACACAGGAGCATTTATGCCATTTTTTATTTCCAGCCGATAACCGCCTGCAGGATGGCCTTCTGTACGTGCATACGGTTCTCCGCCTGTTGAAAAACTACCGAATGCGGCCCGTCAATCACATCGGCAGTTACTTCCTCACCCCGATGGGCAGGAAGACAGTGAAGGAAGGTGACGTCGGCAGCCGCCTGATCCAGCAGATCAGCGTTCACCTGATAGCCGTTGAATTCCTGGATACGGGCCTCCGCTTCGTCCTCCTGCCCCATGCTTGCCCACACATCTGTGTAAATGACATCCGCTTTCCAGGCGGCACGCTGAGGATCAGTTTCAACCGTCACTTTCCCGTCGTATTGTTCAGCCAGCCCGCGGGCCTTTTCTGTCAGCTCTTTATCAGGTTCATAGCCTTCCGGCGTACAGATGACCACTTCCATTCCCATCATAGCCGATAGAATCATCAAGGAATGCGCCACGTTGTTTCCATCTCCGATATAGACTACCTTTAAGCCGGAAAGGCGGCCCTTGATTTCAAGAATCGTAAAAATGTCTGCAAGCGCCTGACACGGATGGTAGCGATCGCACAAGCCGTTAATTACCGGGACAGAAGCGTGGGCAGCCAGCTCCTCGAGTTTTTCATGGGATGTCGTCCGGTACATGAGCGCATCCACATACCCCGACAATACCTGTGCCGTATCAGCAATGGTTTCACCACGGCCGATTTGAATGTCTCTTGAGTTCAAGTACAGGGCGTGCCCTCCCATTTGAACCATACCGACTTCAAAGGACACGCGGGTTCTCGTTGAAGACTTCTCAAAAATCATACCGAGCGTTTTCCCTTTCATGGACTGGGAGTATGGATTCTCCTTCACATGCTGGGCGGATGCGAGGAGACGGGAGACATCTGACTGTGTGTAATCAAGCCATGTCAGCACGTGTCTGCCATGGAGGGATTCATTGGCTGCATGCATTTGTTCCATTAAGTTCATAGGGATTTCACTCCTTCATGGGATTGCTGCGGCAGAGGTACAGGCACGGGATCCTTGCATGCCAGCCCCTTCAAATACGCCTCGAATGTGGATGCCTCGCTCATAACGGTCAAGCCGTTTTTGACAGCTGTAATCCGGCGCTTTTCCGCTTCCTCATTCGATTGATCATTCACATAAATGGCAGCGTCTTCTTTAGTGATCCACTCCTCGAACGGCAGGTCAGAAGCTTCTGGAACGTGTTTTCCTTCCAGATCCACCAAACACGCTTCCTTCACGTCATACAGGTCAGGAAGGTGGGCGAACACTTTAGCAAGAGCTTCCTCCACGGTCGTCCCCAGGCACATCCCTTCTCCCGTTGATTTCATGTTTGGACCCAGCTTATGATCGAGGTCCGTCATCGCATAGGAAGAGAAGAGCGGGTATTTAACAGCAGTTTCCTGAAAAACAGGAGCCGGCTGCCGGGACAGGCTGAATGCAGGGTCGTCGATCAGAATGCGGACCGCCCAGTCCACCATCGGGATATCGGCTACCTTACTGACGATTGGAACAGTACGGCTTGCGCGCGGGTTGACTTCAAGGACGTACACATCGTCCTTTTGAATGAGAAACTGGATATTCATTAAACCGGAATAGGTGAATTCCGCCGCAATCTTTTCACTGTATGTGTAGATTTTCTGCTTCAGTGCATCTCCAAGAGTGGATGGAAAAACAGCCATACTGTCGCCTGAATGCACGCCACCAGGTTCAATGTGTTCGATGATGTCGGGAAGGTATACCGTCTGACCATCCGAAACGAGATCCACTTCGACTTCCGCCCCTTGGAGCAGGGAGTCCAGAACAATCGGATAATGACGTTCGTCCGATTCAGCAAGGGCCCCTTCAAGTTCCTGTTTATCCTGTACAATCACCATGCCCTGCCCACCAATGACATACGAAGGACGGCATAAGAGCGGGAAGGTGTAGGAATCTGCAGCTTGCAGGGCTTCCTTTTTGGAATGACAGGTCGTCCCGGCTACATGCGGAATGTCGAGTTTCTTCAATGCAGCGTAGAATTTATCCCGGTCCTCAAGCGCATCGAGCACGTCGGCACGGACTCCAGCTAAAGGAATACCGGCTTTTTCCAGATCTTCGGCCAGGTTAATGGCGGTCTGTCCCCCGAACTGAGGAAAGACAAGATCAATGTTTTCGTGCTCCACGATGGAAGCGATGATTTCTTTTTGTATCGGTTCAAAATAAAGGCGGTCGGCGGTTTCGTAATCGGTACTGACCGTTTCCGGGTTGTTATTGATCATGATGGTCGTCCAACCCTGTTTTTGAAGACTTTCAATCGCCTTCACTGCACTATAGTCGAATTCAACGCCCTGCCCGATTCGAATCGGCCCGGAACCGAGGATCAACGCCTTCTTCCCGTCTCCAGACAGCGGTTCAATTTCATTAAGACCGGCAAACGTACTGTAAACATAGTTCGTCGCTGCCTCAAATTCTGCTGCACAAGTGTCGACAAGTTTAAAGGAGCGCTGAATATCATAGTTTTTGCGCGCTTGTTCTACATCGGCTGTCGTGCATCCGGCCAGTTCTGCAATGTGATCATCCAAAAAGCCGTATACTTTCGCCTGATGCAGCAGCGGCTGTGACAGCCCTTCCGTTTCAAGCGCTTGTTCTGTTTCGACTAAATGACTGATGACCTGAAGGAATAATGGATCGATCTGTGTTTCTGCATGAATCTTTTCCACCGCCGTCCCCTTCTTGAGCAGGTCATATATGGCGAAAAAGCGCAGATCTGTCGGTTGATGAAGATGGTACCAATGATTGGTCACTTCAGGAACTTTCGTGTCGAGCGATTGAATTGCTTTTTGGAACGCTCCTTCCATTGTGCGGTCGATGGCCATCACTTCACCTGTCGCCCGCATTTTCGTACCAAGCGAACGGTCCGCCTGTGGAAACTTGTCAAACGGCCATCTCGGGAATTTGACGACAACATAGTCCAGAGCAGGCTCGAAGCTTGCGTACGTATACCCTGTCAGCGGATTCTCCAGTTCATCCAGTGTATATCCCAGTGCAATCTTGGCGGCCATTTTAGCAATCGGATAGCCCGTCGCCTTTGAAGCAAGAGCAGAGGAACGGCTGACACGCGGATTCACTTCAATGACATAATACTGCTTACTGACGGGATCGAGAGCCAGCTGGACATTGCATCCTCCGATGACCTCAAGCGCCGATACGATTTTCAACGAAGCGGAACGCAGCATTTGATAATCATCATCTGTCAACGACTGGGAAGGAGCAACAACGATGGAATCCCCTGTATGCACCCCGACAGGGTCAAAATTCTCCATGTTACATACAGAAATGCACGTTCCTTTATGATCACGCATTATCTCATATTCGATCTCTTTAAAACCGGCAATGCTTTTTTCAACAATCACCTGGTGAATCGGACTCGCCTTGAGCCCTGTGGCGATTAATTCCTCGAGATCCTCTTCCTTATGAACGATTCCACCCCCGCGGCCGCCAAGAGTGTAGGCCGGACGGCTGATGATCGGATAACCAACTTCCGCCGCGAAGGCACGCGCCTGTTCAATCGTCGTAATGACTTCACTTTCCGGTACCGGCTGGTCAAGGTCATTCATCAAGGCACGGAACAGTTCGCGGTCCTCTCCCTGCATAATCGAGGAGATGCCGGTTCCCAGAAGGGTGAGGTCATATTTTTTCAACACTTCTTCTTTTTCCAGTTCGACCGCGAGGTTCAGTGCTGTCTGTCCGCCGAGCCCGGCCAAAAGAGAGTCCGGACGTTCGACTGCGATGATTTTCTCCAGACTCTTGACCGTCAGTGGTTCACAGTAGACTTTATCCGCCACATCATAATCCGTCATGATTGTCGCCGGGTTATTGTTGACGAGGATGACTTCATGACCTTCCTCTTTCAATGCCAGACACCCCTGGGTCCCGGAATAATCAAATTCTGCGGCCTGACCGATCATGATCGGTCCTGAACCAATCACCAATACTTTAGACATGTTCCTTCACTCCTTTGCTGCTAACAAGACCTATAAAATCATCAAATAACCATTCTGCATCGTGCGGCCCGGGGTGCGCTTCCGGATGAAACTGGGCGGACATCAGCTGTCCTGAATGATGCATCAACCCTTCGATCGAACGATCATTCACATTGGAAAAACGCTCCGTAAGCGGGGTATGAGACAAGCTTTCTTTTTTCACTACGTAATTATGGTTCTGGGAGGTTAGAAAAACCTTTCCTGTCACGGCATCTTTGACAGGGTGATTGGCACCGCGGTGACCAAACGGGAGTTTTTCCGTATCAGCGCCGTAAGCCAGTGCAATGACCTGGTGCCCCATGCAGATCCCGAAAGAGGGATACTCGTCGAGCACAGCTTTAATCTGATCTATCTTCGGCAGGGCATCCTTAGGGTCTCCCGGCCCGTTGGACAGAATGAGCGCATCGGGTTTCACCGTATGAACTTCCTCGACCTGTGTAAAAGGAATGACGGAAACTTTCACGTGGCGCTTCAGTAAAGACTGCAGGATGGATTTTTTCCAGCCGAAATCAATTAACCCAACATGAAGGTCCCCTTCTCCATACGTCTCTACAGCCTCTCCCTGTACAGCGAATATCTGCTGCTCCGATGGCTTCGAAAAGTCATGGTGGTCCTGATGACTCATAGCGGCCTGCTGTGTTCCGTGAGCCCGTATCGCTTTCGTTACTTCTCTTGTATCCACGCCCGTGAGATACGGCACCTGCTGCCCTTCTAAATACGCTCCCAGCGACTGGGTCGACTGGAAGTGGGATGGCTGCTGGGTGCATTGGTACATCACCACCCCGCTCACTTGAATTTCCCGGCTTTCCTCATCTGCGTCATTAATGCCGTAGTTACCAATGAGTGGATAAGTGAAAACGACAATCTGATCTTTATAGGATGGGTCTGTGAGTACTTCCTGATAGCCGGTCATTCCGGTAAAGAAAACAACCTCTCCCTGCATCGGTTCCTGTAACGTCGAAGATGCCTTCCCTTTAAATGTCCGGCCGTCTTGTAAATGTAGATAGCTTTCCATAGCCTTCACCTCGCTGAATGAATAATTATTATATATGTTGAATTTTTATACATAAAATGTCTGTAAAAGACGGTGCTTAAAAGTCACCGTCTTTTCTGCTATGCGTTCTGCAGGTTTTTTTCCTGTTCCACAAGGGAGTCCTTGATTAAAGCGGCTGCCTGCTGCAGCTCTGCCGTTTCCACGGTTAATGGTGGAAGCAGCCTCAGGACATTAGGGCCGGCTACAACCGCCAGCATCCCTCTGCCCCTGAGAGAATGAACGAGTTCAATGGCCGGCACGTCCACTTCAACTCCAATCATCAACCCTTTCCCGCGGATATCCTTCACGCTTGCCAAAGAGCCGAGTTCTCTCTGGAGAGTCTGAACGAATGTACGCCCCTTTTCCTCTACGCCGGATAAGAAGGAAGAAACAAAGATTTCCTCCAGCGTGGCCTGGACAGCGGCGGAAGCCAGCGGATTTCCGCCAAATGTAGAGCCGTGTGATCCAGCTGAAAAAGAAGCAGCCAGTTCTTCTTTTCCAATCATCGCTCCGACCGGAAAACCACTGCCAAGCCCTTTCGCTGTCGTTACGATATCCGGGTGGAGACCATGATGCTGATAGGCGAACGGTTTTCCTGTCCGGCCGATACCGGTCTGCACTTCATCAATGATCATCAGCGCTCCAAGCTCGTCACACTTGGCTTCGACCGCCTGCAGAAATTCCGTTGTGCCGGGGATGACGCCGCCTTCCCCTTGAATCACCTCAACCATAATGGCAGCAACGGAGCCATCATGGACACGCTCAATCGTTTCCTTATCGTTGTAAGGGAAGTATTCGAACGTCTGGAGCAGGCTTCCGAAACCTTCCTGGATTTTCGCCTGGCCTGTCGCACTCATCGTCGCAAAGGTACGTCCATGGAAGGACTGTTTAAAGGAGATGATCTTCTCCCTTCCTGTATGCTTTCGAGCCAGTTTAATAGCCGCTTCATTCGCTTCTGCACCGCTGTTACAGAAGAATGCATAATCCAGGCCGGATGCTTCACATAAGAGCTCCGCGGCTTTCTGCTGGGCAGGGATTTCGTAAAGGTTGGACACATGCCATACTTGATCGAGCTGCTTCTGCAGGGCCTCCTGAACCTTTGGAGGACGGTGACCCAGATTACAGACAGCGATCCCTGATACAAAATCCAGGTATTCCTTTCCTTGATCGTCCGTCACTTTTGTACCTTCTCCAGATACAATCGTTAACGGAAAACGGTTATATGTTGGAAATAAACTCATGATACGGTCTCCTTTCGTCCAGCCCGGATGGAGGTCCCTTTCAGGCGGCTGTCCTGTACAAGACGATCTTCCCCGCTGACAATCCACACTTCCTGAAGCCATTCAGACAAGGCTTCGACAGCGGACTGCACCTTCGGAATCATTCCTCCATAAATGACACCTTCCTGGATAAACTGTTCAATCTCCTCCGGGTTTGTCCCTTCGACCAGCCGGCCGTCCACCAGGATACCGGGAACATCTGTGACAAAGAGAAGTTTTTCTGCTTGAACGGCCCCGGCCACTGCTGCGGCGGCTGTATCGGCATTAATGTTTACCGTTCGTCCGTCTGTCGTCTTTCCGAATGGAGCGACGACAGGTACATACCCGCCCTCAAGCAGGTGATTCAAAACGGATGGATGTACATCCTTAACCTTACCAACGAAACCAAGCTGTTCTTCGTTGACAAAGTCTGCAGTCAGCAAACCGGCTTCAGACCCTTTCACACCAAGCGCCTGGATTCCACATCCGGCAAGCCTCTCTGTGATCTGGCTGCTGACGGTGCCTCCAAGGGCCATCTCCACAGCTTCCATCGTTTCAGCAGTTGTTTTCCTTAATCCTTCAATAAACTCGCCCTTGATCTGCAGCCGGTCAAGAAGCCGGCTGATGGCAGGTCCTCCCCCGTGCACGATGATGCACCGGTAATGGGTCAGAAGTTCCCGGAAGCTGTCATAAAAGTCATCCGTCAGCTTATCCAGCATGCTGCCGCCGAGTTTGATGACAATGGTCGGTTTATGTCCGGTAGCTGGCGTTGATTTTGACGTAGTCATACGTTAAGTCACACCCCCAGGCTGTTCCGGCTCCACGTCCTTCACCAAGATGTATGGAAATGTGAACCTCTTCATTGTCCAGATCCTCGGTTGCCTGCTCTTCTGAAAACGGGCATGGGGTCCCTTTGCTGAAGACGAGCTGGTCTTCAATATAAATATCACATGCTTCTGCTTTCACTTCAGCCTCGCTGTGTCCAATTGCACCAACAATGCGTCCCCAGTTGGCATCCAGACCGTAAACGGCCGTTTTCACAAGACTTGAGCCGACAACCTTTTTAGCAATGATCCTCGCCTCTTCATCTGAACCGGCACCAGAAACATTCACTTCGATGAGTTTGGTAGCTCCTTCCCCATCTTTAGCGATCTGCTTAGCCAGATCTTCACATACCAGCTGAAGAGTCGCTTGGAATGCTTCCCAGTCCTCATGATCCTCATCAAGCGGTTCATGGCCTGCATGGCCGTTGGCAAGAGTTAAAACCATATCATTGGTAGACGTTTCCCCGTCCACGGTGATTTGGTTGAATGATTTGTCAATCGATTGACTGAGTGCACGCTGCAGAAGAGCCGGTTCAATAACGGCATCGGTCGTAATGAAACCAAGCATTGTCGCCATATTGGGATGAATCATCCCTGAACCTTTCGATGCGCCGCCGATCGTCACGGTCTTCCCGTCAATCACTACCTGATAGCAGGCGGATTTCTGACAGGTATCTGTCGTTAAAATGGCTTGTTGGAAGTCGCTGTACCCATCTTCTGATACTTCAACCGTTTCACATCCATAAGATATTTTCTCCATAGGCAGCTGCTCCCCGATAACACCCGTGGAAGCAACGGCTACGAAATGTTCCGGCAGCTCATAACGCTCAGCGATCATCCTTCTCATTTCATAAGCGTTCTGCAGTCCCTCTTCTCCTGTACAGGCGTTCGCTACGGCGCTGTTAATCACAACTCCCTGCAGTTTCCCTGCTTTATTGACGCTCTCCTGAGTCACCTTCAATGGGGGAGCCTGGAAATGACTCTGGGTATAAACGGCTGCAGCAGAAGCTGGTGTTTCACTGAGCAGAAGGGCAAAGTCTTTTTTACGATAGCGGAGGCCGCTGTGAATTCCGCCTGCACGGAACCCTTTCGGAGATAGAATGGATCCTCCCGTTACTTTTTCCATCTGCTTTGATTTATCCACTTGTATCAAATCATTTCTCTCCTTCTTTAATCAGGGATAGACAGGAAGTGGAGCAAGTCCTGTTCTTTCATCCAGCTGGAATAATAGATTCATATTTTGAACGGCCTGACTGGCTGCACCTTTCATAAGGTTGTCAATGACACTGACGATGGTCACCCTGTTCGTTCTTGGATCGACCGTCACTCCGATGTCACAATAGTTGGATCCGTATACGTCTTTTGTAGCAGGGAAATCCCCGGGCCTTCGTACACGGACAAATGGTTTGGATTCATAGTATTTGAGAAAAAGAGAATGCAGTTCTTCGGCTGTCTTCTCTTCTTTTAAAGTCATATAGATCGTAGCCATGATCCCTTTCGTCATCGGAACCAGGTGGGTGGAAAACGTCACCGGACGCATCTCTCCGTTCCAGACGGAAAGCTGCTGCTCGATTTCAGGAATATGTTGATGCTGATTCACCTTATAAATCTGGAAATTCTCCTGTGCGTGCGCGAAATGCGTCAATGGATTGGCATTTTTACCCGCTCCGGAAACACCGGATTTGGCATCGATAATGATTGATGATGGGTCCGCAAGTCCTTCATGGATGACAGGGCCGAGACCGAGCAGGGAAGCCGTTGGGTAACAGCCCGGATTAGCAATCAATCCGGCATTCTGAATGGCTTCTGCGTTCCATTCCGGCAGTCCGTAGACAGCCTGCTGAAGTGTTTCAACCGGTGCCGGCGGTTTTTTGTACCACTGCTGATAAGCTTCGGGGTCCTGCAGGCGCAGATCTCCGGATACATCAATAACTTTCGCTTTTCCTCCAAGTAGTTCAGGCGAGAGTCCTGAAGACACCCCTGAGGGAGCTGCCAGGAAGATAACATCCTGCTCTGCTTTCATTTCTTCAGGGTCAAGGTCCTGTAATTCATGACGGCTGTTTCCAGCAAACTGTGGAAACATATCCTCATAAATCTCTCCTGCCCTTGATGAGGAGTACAGCGTTATTTGATTGATCTCTGGGTGATTACTGAGGATTCGGAACAGCTCCATGCCGCCGTATCCTGTTGCCCCTACAATTCCTGCTTTCAACAAAAAAACCACCTTTATGTATAAATATGATAAGGTCTGTATATTTACAATATTATTAACCCTTAGAAGTCATCTGTCAATAGGTTGCTGCCACATTCTGACGATTTTACAGATTCGTAATCTTATAGACCGCCGTTGTTGCCATCCACTCCGTTTTTCCAACTCAAAGTTATCCACATGTGCATAACTTATATCCATACCTGAAAAGTTCTGTTTTTTATTCACATATACACACATTTATACACAAAAACCACAATCAAAGTCTTATACGCCCATCCATATCTATGAAAAGGTGAGGACCCTTCCACATAAAAAGTTTGACGATCACGTTCCGCTTATCGGTGGATGCCTGCCGCGGGCACGACCGCAGGCATTATCACCAAACGCTCCTCAAGACATCACCTTATGATGGAATGAACAAGAGGAGTTTTTCTGTTCACCAGAAAAACTCCTCTTTTATCCTTTACAGTCACAGGGGTGAAAGCATGTGCTTCCCCTCCACGGAAAACCATCCGTACGGATCATAACCGTCAATGCAGAAATCAAAGGGTTGCCACGGTCCAAGATGTGCCGGGCCGTTTCAACCATTAGACATCAAAGGTTTGAAAAACATTCGTTTCATTCAAAGGATAGACATCCCTGTTAGTCAGGTGATTGATAATGACTTTATTCCGGTGGACCGACAGTCCAAGATTAGTCGAACCGACGCCATGAGTATGGGAGATGCCGCTGTGGACATAAATATGATTGGCACCCGGGTTTTTCTGGACCAGGCGGTAATCCTCTGTTACTTTATAACGCCCATCATCATCCCACTCCAGTAGTTCAGTAAGTTCCTTCACAAAATCCGGCACATATGGCTGATACCCCGTGGCCGCAATCACTACTTCAGAGTCATGACTGAATGTTTCGTCCTTCTGTATATGACGCCCTTCCAGTGTATAATGACCCGCTTCGTTCCGGTGGATCCTGTTAATTTCACTCAGCACCTTCAATCCGACGTTTAGCGTTTCCTGTCCGACTGTATGTTCATATAACAAATTGTAAATATCATTAATGGTATGATTGCTGATTCCTTTGTAATACAACCCCTGTCCGGCAAAGATGTCATCCTTCTGCTTTTGGGGAAGCTGATAAAAGTAATCCACATAATCCGGAGAAAAATGCTCCAGACTCAGCTTTGATTCCTCCATGGATTCAAAACCCGGGGACCGGGTGATCCAATCCAGCCGGTATCCCCCGTTCTTCTGCTCTTTCAAAAGCTCTCGGAACGTTTCAGCTGCACTCTGTCCTGAACCTACGACTGTGATCGATTCCGCATTCCTGCAGCGGTCATAATGGTTTAGAAATTCGGATGTATGAAAAACTCCGTCCCCCTCCACTTCACGGAATGAGGCCGGCATAACAGGAACACTGCCTGTACCGAGCACAAGATTTTCTGCGTAATACGTTTGAATCTCCTGTGTGCGGACATCCTGGACTTCGACCACATACAATGATTTCTCTTCCTGAAGCGTCAGCCCAACGACTTCTTTTCCAAAAACACAACTGGACAACTGCTCAGCCGCCCATTGGCAGTAATCATTATATTCTCTTCTCGGAATATCCAGACGCTGTAGAAAATAAAAAGGATACATCCGTCCTTGTTTATTAATGTAATTCAGAAAGCTGTAAGGGTTGGTCGGATCCGCCATTGTTACCAGGTCAGCGAGAAAAGGGACCTGCATTTTCGTTCCTTCAATCAACATACCGGGGTGCCATTCAAACGCCGGCTGTTTTTCAAAAAATAGTGCCTCTACATCCTCCAGCGGCTCAGAAAGTGCTGCCAAACTGAGATTAAAGGGTCCGGTTCCTACTCCGATTAAGTCATAAACCTTCTCTGGTTGCTCCATCATCCACGACTCCTTATCTGAAAAGTGATAGATTTCAGAATTTATTGTTCCAGTCTTATGTTATCATATGCTCAGCATGTTCGTGGAGAGGAGCAGATATACTTGATCAACGAAGTGAAGATCCATAGAGCGGAACCCGATTCTTACATGGACATTCTTCTGCTGGCGGATGAAAGTGAAGAGATGATTCAAACGTATATGCATGAAGGTGATTTTCACATCATTACGGTAAACGGCAGAAACGCAGGTGGATGTTTATGTACCTATCCCGACAGCTCTACTATCGAAATCAAAAACATAGCTGTAAAAGAAGCGTTTCGCAGACAAGGGATTGGAAGAGCGGCTGTGAAAAAGATTGAAGAGTTTTACAGAAAGGAAGGAAGAACAGCTGTGATTGCCGGCACATCCAATTCAAGCATTGAGAACCTGTCGTTTTACCAGAAAGCCGGCTTCCGTTTTCACTGTATAAAAAAAGATTTCTTTCTTTCCTATCCGGAACCCTTCTATGAGAACGGCATCCAAGGCATCGACATGATTGTGTTCCATAAGAAGCTGTAGAAGCTCTCAACAAGCAGCTAGGATTCAAAAATATAAAAAGGGAAGATTTTCAGGTAAACAGAAAATTTTCCCTTTTTACAGCGAACCAATGAACGAAGCCGTGTGCACAGCAGGCAGCTACAGCCATCCGGATCTCACAATAAGAAGACAAGCTTCCACCCCGAACTTCATTCCATAAAATACGAGAACCAGTCCTGCTCCCCGCTGAACCCATTTCAGCAGGGAAAAGGTCATGATGGATCTGCTGAAATGGACGAAAAAAGCGAGATTCATGTTCCATAATCCAATCCCGATAAAGACCATGGAGCTGATTAAGAAAGAATGAAACACATCCTCCTTTTGCAGCGCTCCGCTTAACACAGACCCATAGATGCTTACCCAGAACAGGATATTCATTGGATTGGTACCGGCGATCAGCATTCCACGGGCATAGGAGATCCAAGCGGCACCGTCTTCCGCCCGGTTTTCTTTCCCCCCGTCCCATTCGGATACGACAGGCTTACGGAAGCTTGTCCATCCAGCATGAGTTAAAACCAAACATCCAAGCAGCATCAAAGCGATCTGCACCCACGACCACGTCAGCACGACTCCCGCTCCTAAAAACATGACCAGCATCAACAGCAAGTCGGAAGACATCCCGCCAAGCCCTACACAAAGAGCAGGCCAGAAGCCAAACGCCAGCCCCCTCCGGATAATTTCTATATTAATAGGACCTACGGGTGCTGCAATGGACAATCCGAGTACAATGGACCCTGCAAGAAGAGTGACCATCCATTCTCCCCCCTGCAGATTTAATCGACGACAATATAAGCGATCATCGGTCCATTGGTGTCAATCTCTGCGTGTGTTGTACAGATAAGACGGTAAATCCCTTCCTTATCAAACTTTAAATCCACCACGGTTTCCTTGCCTTGTTCCACGACACCCTTAATCTCTGTGCCTTCAATATAAAAAGGATGCTCCCTGCCGTTTACACCGTAGATGGATAACTGAACATCCTCTCCTTTTTCCATGAAAATCGTTCCGGGATCCCAGCGATAAGCTTCAATCTTTGTTCCATCCGCTTTTTCAGCCTTGAATTCCCCTGTCACAAGCTGGACAACTCTTGCTTCTCCACCTGTTGGAGCTGTAGAGGTGAGAACGGCTCCTTTCCAAAAGAAAGACCCAATAAAATAAGCAGCCAGTGCAATGACAAGTGCTCCTCCAATCAGGCCGATCTTCTTAGCCGACCATATCCATGCTTCCATGTTTATCCCCCCTGTAGATGATCCCTACATATATATGCAGGTCCTCCGGGAGAACTTGTCTCTTTTTTCCCATACAAAAAGAACAGCCGGCCTGCTGTTCTCTCTAATCGGTATTAAAAAAAGAGCTTTGGATCAATCCATTCCGTATAGGACGATGATTCATCATCCTCGCTGAGAAGCAGGGAACGACACTCCTGATCATACTCAAATGGAATCGCCTGCGTGTAATCAGTGGGAAATAGATCGGCATTTCTATACTGCGTAAACGGGCGGTCAAGCAGCCGGCCGTTGACCTCATCCTTCTTCAACTCATCAACAACAATACTCCCGATTTGACGCCCCAGCCGAAGCCCCTGGTCGTTATCGACCGGATAATGCACTCCAGCCAGCAGTCGTGACCGGGCATTTTCTTCCGCCAGCTCCCGGATTTTTTTCCTTTCTGCCGGGAAGAAGTAACATAGTATGGCTTCTGCGGCCCCGGATATGGTGGCGTGACCGGACGGATACGATGGATGATCCGGTGTACAGATGACGGTTGAAAGAGATGGATCGAGCTGATTCGGACGCGGCACAAGCCACTTGTACTTCAAAGACCAGCAGACAACGAACGCATCATTCATCCCGCTGAACAAGGCACCCAGCATGCGGGCGGCACGCGGAGCTTCCACACCATACGTGTCGATCAGCCGGTCAGCAATTGGAAGCCACTGCTTGGAAGCCGGGCCTTCCCCCCAGTATTTCGCTATGCGGATATCGTGATCCGTCAAACCAGCCAGTACCTGTTTCACCTTCTTCAACTCTTCCTGCCAGTGGATCGTGCCCGGGTCCTGAATCATTAAACGGATCGGGCTTCCATCCAGTCTCTTGAACCCATGACGGCGGCTGTGGTGAATAAAATAGGTTTTCCATTCACCGGCTTCCACTTCAACACCGGAATCGAGCGTCGGAGGATGATCCTCTCCTGCATAAGGCAGCTCCGTCCAAAGTGGATAATTGTGATTACGGGACATACGCTTCCCCTCCCTTATGTCATACCATATGACACAGGACCCCGGGAGGTGTATTGTCACCGGGCTGTTGAACGCTTCCCTCCGGACTGAGCATGGAACAGATCGGCATATTTCCCGCCTTGTTCCATCAAGGATGTGTGTGTCCCCTGCTCCACAACCGCCCCTTTCTCCATAACAAGAATCAAGTCAGCCGACCGGATCGTGTGCAGCCGGTGGGCAATGACAAAACTAGTCCTGTCTCTCATCAATTCCGCCAGGCCTGCATTGATTTTCTTTTCGGTGACGGTGTCAATGCTGCTCGTCGCTTCATCAAGAATCAACAGGACAGGATCAGCAATCATCGCCCTGGCGATGGAAAGAAGCTGACGTTGTCCGTGGCTGACCCCCTTCCCATCTGAATCAAGCTTCGTATCATATCCATCAGGAAGCCGGACGATAAAATCATGCGCGTGAGCGGAGGCGGCGGCACGCTCCACCTCTTCGTCTGAAGCATCAAGACGCCCGTACCGGATGTTTTCCCGGATCGTTGTGTTAAACATTACGGCATCCTGAAGGACGACACCCATTTGACTGCGCAGGCTGTCCCGGCGGATTTCATTCAAATCTGTACCATCCAGGAGAATCCGCCCACCACTTGGTTCAAAATATCGGGATAACAAGGAGATCACGGTCGTCTTCCCTGCTCCGGTAGCTCCAACAAGGGCTGTAGTCTGCCCCTGTTCCGCCGTAAAGCTGATGTGTTTCAACGTGTCCTGTCCTTCCTTATAGGCAAAAGAGATGTCCTGAAATTCCACTTTTCCCTTAAGCGGAATGGATACAGCCTGTGATTCGTCACTGGTTTCCACATGTTCATCCATAACTTGAAAAACCCTCTCCGCTCCTGCAGCAGCGGACAAGATCATATTAAACTGATTGGCGAGATCATTAAGCGGACGCGTGAACTGTCGGGAGTAGGTCGTAAAAGTGACCATGATCCCAATGGAGATCCATCCATTGACCGCCAGAAGACCACCTGCTCCTACGATAATGGCGAAGCTGACATTATTCAGCATGTTCATCAGCTTCGGAATAAAGCCGGTGTACACCTGGGCATAATAGCCGGACTCTCTCAGTGCCTTATTCTTTTTTGCAAAATCATTGATCACGTGCTGTTCTCTTGAGAACATTTTTACGATGGATTGTCCTGTAAATATCTCCTCTACATATCCATTCACATCACCCAGATGCCGCTGCTGCTTTTTGAAATAAGGACCAGTCCGGTTCGTAATCCATTTCATACCGATATACATGACCGGAACAATCGTCAACGTCAACAGGGTCAGGACCGGGCTGAGCCAGAGCATTATTCCGACTGTACCCACAATGGTCAATACGCTGGTGACAAATTGAACGACAGCAGTGTTTAATGTCCGGCTTACGTTTTCAATATCATTCGTAAGACGGCTCATCAATTCCCCCTGCGGCATATTTTGAAAATACACGACAGGAAGCTGCTGCACGTGAGCAAATAATTGACCCCGCATACGCTGGACAGCTTCCTGAGCAATCCCGATCATCCAGTAATTTTGGAGCCACAAAAAGACCGAGTGCAGAAGGTATACGATAAGCAGAAATCCAAGGAAGGTCATCAGGCGGCCTCCATCGGGATCATCGATGATGGCATCCACCGTTCTTCCAAGCAGGTAAGGACCCAGCAGCGATAAACCGGCGCTTAGTACAATCGCTGTTAACACGAGGAAAAAAACAGTTCTGTGTCCGCTCATATAACTCCAAATCCGTCTCAATGTCGAACCGAAATGACCGGCTTTTTCCCTCGGCATCCCAATCGAGTGATGACGTCCTCTCCCCGTTTCCTGACGATTCATGACATCACTCCTTCTTTCTGTGACTCAAAGACCTGCCTATAGTAGACACTGGTTTCAAGCAGTTCCTCATGCGTGCCTTTCGCAGCAATTCTCCCTTGATCCAGCAGCAGAATCAGATCGGCCTGCTGGATGGAACTGATCTTCTGAGCTGTAAGGAAGACCGTACAGGACTGATTTTCCAGACTCTTCATGAGCTGTTGTTCGGTATGGGCATCAAGCGCACTGGTGCTGTCATCCAGCAGCAGAATCGAGGGTTTCCGCACTAAAGCCCGGGCAATGGACAACCGTTGTTTCTGTCCGCCCGAAAAAACAACCCCCTTCTGTCCGATTTGAGTATCATATCCCTCAGGAAGCGATTCGATAAATTCAGCAATCTGCGCTTGAGCAGCTGCCTCCTCGATCTCTTTTTCGGAGGCCCCTTCCTTTCCCCAGCCGATATTCTCACGAACCGTTCCTGAGAACAATTGGACCTCCTGAGGAACGAGGCTGACGGACTGTCTTAACGCCTGCAAGGCATATTCCTCCACATTCCTTCCATGAAAAAGAATCTGCCCGGATTCTTTTTCATATAATCGGGGTATTAAATGAAGGAGAGAGGTTTTACCTGCGCCTGTCTCTCCAATGATTCCCACGGTGCTCCCACTCTCAGCTTCAAAGGATATGTCCCTGAGTATCTGATGACCCGACCGCTGGAAAGATACATTAAGAAAACGGATTCCGCCCTGGGCTTTATCAAACGGACCGGAATTTATGCATCGACCATTTTCCACGGACGACATAAGGACCTCTTCCACCCTTTCGGCAGAGGCCTGGCCCCGGGAAACCATAAGAATGAGGAAAGTAAAAACAGAAAACGTAAAAAGGATTCTTGTCGCATAGTTGATGATGGCTACGAGTTCACCGGGCTGCAGGCTTCCGAGGCTCAGAAAACCGGAGCCTGTCCAGAGCAGAATAAGAATGACCGCATTCATCCCGAACATCACCATCGGCATAGCCGTTTCCATCAACCAGAGCGCCTTTTTATTCTGATCGACGAGCTCCGCATTGGCCGTACGGAACTGCTCTTCCTCATAATCTTTACGATTGAATCCCTTCACAAGCCGGACGGCGGATAAGTTTTGTCTGATCACACTGTTCAAAGCATCGAGTTTCTCCTGCACTTTTTTGAAGTACCGGACTCCTTTGATTAAAATGAAAAACAAGAATAGGAGAAACACAGGAACACACCCGATCAATATCAACGAAAGCCGTACATCAATGGTCAGCGCCATGATAAGGGCGGTAATGATAAACAAAGGGGCACGGAGGCCGATTCTGACCAGCATAAAGAGCAGGGACTGCAGCTGGATCACATCATTCGTTATTCTTGTGACCAGGCTCGGGGTTGAAATTGTTTGAAACTGTTCATCAGTAAAGTACTGGACTTTCTCAAATAAGTCCCGTCGCAGATCATGTCCAACCCCCTGGCTGAAATCCGCAGCATAAAAGGAGTTCGTTATCCCGGCAGCAAAAGCGGCAGCCGATAAACCGAGCAGGACCAAGCCCCAGAAGGTGACCGCCGATAAATCACCTGTGACGATTCCATCGTCAATGATCTTCGCCATGAGTACGGGCTGAGTCAGTTCGACGACCAGTTCAATCAGCATGAGCATTGAAGCAATGGCAGCGGATTTTTTATAAGGATGAGCATAAGAAAATATTCGTTTCATATTTTTTCCTTTCCGGCTGAGCCCGCTGTACAAGCTGCTCCATATCCAGCCCTTATTTTACGTACATTTCACCATTCGGCTTATACAGAAATCCCCAAATAAACTATATTAGTATAACTTATGTACAACACATACGCTCGTATTCGACCGGCTGAACCCCCCGGAATCACGGACTTAGTTGTTGCTTAAACAACTAATTTTAGTTCATAATGGTCTTTGTTGAAACTAACCTTTTTGTAACTACTTGTGATGTTAATTAAAAGGAAATAGAATTATAGTCATAGTGTTTTCCGATTTATCAGGAAGGTGATCCTTTTGGACAATATAAAGCCTATTTTTCCCGTCACGGAAGAATTACTCGAACTTGTGGACTTGTTGAATCAGATATCTCCATCAGAGGAAGGAAAAATCATTCCTCAAACGATGACGGTATTAAATAAAGTATATGCCCAGGGCATCATGGAAGGCTACGAAAAAGCCATGCTGAAGCAGGGGCAGAAAAAATAAATGGAAAAGAGGCGGAACTGATGGAAAGCAGAGTCGGCATTAGTGTCACACTGGAGGTCGTCTGTGGGAAATGGAAGGGGTTGATTCTCTGGAAGCTTCTGCAGGATGAATCGCTGCGGTTTAATGCCCTCCGCCGTTCTCTCGATGGGAATATTTCTTCACGGATCCTGGCACGAGAGCTGAAACAGCTGATGAATGACGGACTTGTGGAAAGAATTGACCATCAGACCGTCCCGCCTCATGTTGAATACCGCTTATCCTCCTACGGCCGGTCTACGGCTTCCTTTCTCCACGCCATGAACCAGTGGGGAATCAAGCACCAGGAAGAGATGCGTGCGGTGCAGTCCTACCCCGGCCGGACAGGTGACGAATCCACACCATAAAAAGAGGCACGAAAACATACGTGCCTCTTTTTTTCATGGGCTCATTCATCAGCTGGATACTGCAGACCGATCTGCCTGCGGGCTTCCTCCATGATGCGGGCGGTGATTAATGTATGTTCGAAAGAGTTCACAGCAGATTGTTCCGCTCCCTGTTGAATGACATCGATAAACTCGGCCACTTCGTAATACATAGGATGTGAACCATTCTTGACGTCCAGCTCCTCCCGCGTCCCGTCTCGATATAGAATATGAATATGGTCCGGCTCAGAAATATTCGGAATGATCATGGTCCCTTTTTCCCCTTGAATCTCCGAAGGGGCATGAGAATCAATAATTTTGGAGTGCATCACGACACCTTCCATATTTCCGTAGTCCACTGTGACAGAGCCCTGGCCGTCAACGCCGGTTTCCAGAAACAGACCGCTGGCTTTAATTGAGCGCGGAGCTCCGAATAATACGGCCATCGGATAAATACCGTAAATCCCTAAGTCCATCAATGAGCCATTGGATAACTCAGGCTTGAATGCGTTCAGCACTTCTCCCTGCTTATACGCATCATAGCGGGAGCTGTACTTACAAAAGTTCCCCACGTACCGGCGGATCGGACCCAGCTTATGCAGATGCTCCTGCACCGCTGCAAATCCCGGCATCAGTGTGGATTTCATGGCTTCCATCAGCACGACATTCTGATTTTTCGCGGTATCAATCATCCCGGCAATTTCCTTCTGGTTGGACGCCATCGGCTTCTCGCAGAGCACATGTTTCCCGTGCTTCATGAGAGTGACCGCATGCTCAGCGTGAAGAGCATTCGGACTGGCTATGTATACGGCCTCTATTTCTTCATTGAGGGCCAGATCGGTTATTTTCGTAAAGCGAAGCGGGGCTCCATATTGATCGGCGAACGCATCGGCCCGCTCCTGGTTTCTCGAATAAACGCCTGTCAATTCAAACTCCGGATGACTGCCCCCGGCTTCAATCAGCTTCTCGGTAATGGTATTCGTTCCTATAATGGCAAACTTCACCCACGATACACCTCCCTGTTCTTTATGGTCTTTATTATACATGAAACCATAAGGAATCCCCATATTTACAGCTTCTTTTTCAATTGATTCCAACCCAGCTCAGCCAGCTTTTCCTGCCCCTTTTTGTTCGGGTGGACATCTCTTTCAATGATATATTCCGGATGTCCGTCAAACACTTCATAAGCGTCAAGTAACGTGACAGACGCAAAATGCCGGACTAATTGAACGAGCGATTGATACTGCTTATTAATATAGGCCAGAGGGGCATTCAACTGATCAGAGGCAGCCGGATACGGATTGTACAGGTTATAGATAAAGATTTCCCCGTCTGTAAGCGCGTCAATTTCCAGAATCGTCGAATATACATTGTAGATAAGATTTCTGATGACGGGCGCCGCTTTTTCCAAATCCACTCCATGACCAGGATCGTTCTGCTTCAGGAAATTCAGGAGATCATTCCCCCCTATATAAAGAAGAACATAATCCGAATCGGCTACAGTCTTGCGGACAGCCTTATTTGTTTTCAACTCCTGAAGCAGTTCGCCTGATGTTAATCCTGGGACACTGAGGTTATGAACCGCCATCCCACTCTTTTCCCCAATTAAATAGGGAAAAGCTTGAGGGGAGGCCTGTTTGTTTCCCGGGGTCAGCTGATACCCATATGGGATGGAATCGCCAAGCGCTGTGATTTGCTTTTCAGAAGAGTAGACGTGGGCTGACCCCGTCATCCAGAGAAGCAGAAACAGCAGAAGTCCTATCTTCTTCATGCGTATCTTCCTTTGCTTATTTATGTAGAAAGGCGCCGGCAGAGCCGGACGCTTTTCATTACTTCGCTATAAACATCTGCACCCAGTAGTTGCCATCCTTGGCATAGCCGACACCAATATGGGTGATACTGTTATTCATGATGTTTTTCCTGTGACCGGAACTGTTCAACCATCCATCCACGACGGATTTCGGAGACTGCTGTCCTGCCGCAATGTTTTCAGCCGCTGTAGAATAGTCGACATCAAAGTCCTCCAGCATATCAAACGGACTGCCGTAGGTTGGAGACGTATGGGAAAAGTAATCATTTTTCGCCATGTCCTCTGACTTCACCTGAGCAACCTCTTCTACTTCCGCACTATTTTTCAATGGCTTCAACCCATTCTTTTTACGGGCTTCGTTCGTTAACTCAATGACTTTTTTCTGAAAATCACCGGATGCTGTCTGGCTTTCATTTGGAGTGGTGTCTTTTTCCGCCTGTTTATTGTTTCGTTCAGCAGACTCCGGCTGTCCTTGGTTATCCCCGGATGGTGCAGCCTGACGCTGGTCATACCGGCCTTCCTGATCAAAAAAGTACGGGCCTTCCATCGTTCCATTCGGACCATTGGGATTGATGCCCTCAAAATATACGTTGGCATCAAAGCGGCTCTGTTCATTGGAGCGGGGATCTACAGCATACCTTTGTTCCTGCTGCATGTTCTCATCTTCCGGATCAAAAGTAACCTGGTTCAAATTGTTGCGCTGACTTTCACGCGCACGTTCTTCTGTTGTATTACAAGCAGCCAGCAAGCCGATCAGCATGATGACTGATAAGATCATAAGGATATTCTTCCTCATTTTCATCCTCCTTAAGGAATAGGTTCATCTATACTATCTGCTCTTTCCATAACCTTATCCCTGCAAAGAAGTACCAGCACCACCGCCTGCGTCAACACATAAAAAAGCTGCGGATTTCCCACAGCTTTTTTATGTGTTAACGGCTGTTCAATTGAAAACAGACGACTTTCTGTTCCGTCATTGCCTCCATGCTGAATCGGACACCTTCGCGGCCGATTCCCGAGCCTTTCGTTCCACCAAACGGCATCTCATCAATCCGGTAATCACTGCTGTCATTGATCATAAGACCACCAACATCCATATACTGAACAGCTTCAAACGCTTTTTGGATGTTATTGGTGAAGATCCCTGCATGCAGGCCGTAATTCACGGAATTTGATAATTCAATGGCTTCATCCAGGCTTCTGACCGGATGGACAAGGACGACCGGTCCGAAAATTTCCTCCCTGGCTGCTTTTGCATCGTGCGGAACTCCGGTAAGAATGGTTGGATAGTAAAAGGTTCCATCCCGCTTTCCGCCCAGAACAATTTCCGCGCCCTCACCGACAGCTTCCTCCACCCAGTTTTCCACCCGCACCGCTTCTTTTTCCTGGATCATCGGCCCGACATCTGTGGTTTCATCCATTTTATCGCCCACGTTCAGAGCAGCCGCCGCTGCTGCAAATTCATCCAGGAAAGCTCCGTACTGCTGTTCTTCCACATAGATCCGCTGAACGCCGATACAATTTTGACCAGCGGCTGAAAAAGCCCCGGAGACACAGGCCTTCACAGCCGCTTCCCTGTCGGCGTCCTGTAAGACGATGACAGGGGAATTGGATCCGAGTTCCATACTTAACTTCTTTACCCCTGCTTTTTTCGTAATGGCTTCTCCTGCTTCAGGACCGCCGGTAAATGAAATCATCTGGACGGCCGGGTGGGTGATCAACGCATCACCAATATCTTTTCCAGATCCCGTGATTACAGAAAGGTAGCCTTCAGGAAGACCAGCGGCTGTAAAGGCCTCTGCGAGCTTCAAGGCGCTCAATGGAGTAACCGAGGCCGGCTTCAGGACCACAGCGTTCCCCGCAGCGATCGCAGGGCCGATTTTATGAGCCACTAAATTAAGGGGATCATTGAACGGCGTGATCGCCCCGATCACACCTATCGGAAAGCGCTGGTAGTAGCCGACTCTGTTTTCACTGCCTTCATTCTGATCAAAATTGATGGTTTCCCCTTTTAAACGCCGGGCTTCCTCGGCACTGATTTCGATCGTTTGAATCGTCCGCTTCACTTCTCCCCGCGCTTCTGTAATGGTCTTGCTGCCTTCCATGGCAATCACTTCAGCGAACGATTCCCGATGCTCCCGCACGTAGTCCGCTGCTTTTTTCAGCACATTCATCCGCTCATGAGTCGGCCAGGGATTACCCGCAGAAAAAGCACGATGCGCGCCTTCCACAGCTTCCTCCATATCCGTTTTTGATGCTGAAGGTACTTCGGCAATTAAACGCCCGTCCTGTGGGTTGTAGACAGGAAAAGTAGAGGCTGCCTCCACCCACCTTCCTGCGCACAGCATTTTTTCAATGACGTGATTTGTTTTCATGACTCTGCTCCTTTCCTAAACATTTATTTTCGATTGCTGCTTATGGTAATGGATCAGATCAATCAACAGCGCATAGCCGGTTTCCTTCAGTCCTGCCCCGGCACCTGTCATAAATATTGGTCCGGACATATCACACTCATATAAAATAGCGTTCAGAGCTCCTGTTACACCAGCGAGGGGCTCCTGTTGAGGCACGCGTTCCGGCTGGACTGTTCCTGTTACGCGTCCACCATTCCAGTCCAGCGTACCAATCAGCCTCCACTTCTCTCCCGCTTTGTCAGCTTCCTGTATGTCAGCCGCTGTCACACCTGTGATACCTGTACAGGGAATATCGTCCGGGGACAAAGGAACACCGAA
Source organism: Halobacillus litoralis (assembly GCF_009856355.1). Lineage (GTDB taxonomy): Bacteria > Bacillota > Bacilli > Bacillales > Halobacillaceae > Halobacillus > Halobacillus litoralis_B. The sequence continues at coordinate 634,786 of NZ_WMEW01000001.1, forward strand.
AACATGACTCGACAGGATGGCCAGCTTATAGCGGACATCATAGCCTTCCACATCACTGACAGGGTCGGCTTCTGCATACCCCAGGTCCTGCGCCTGCTTGAGCGCATCTTTATACGCCAGGCCTTTTTCCATTTCCGTCAAAATATAATTGGTCGTACCGTTTAGAATACCCTGGATTTTATAAATCGTATTTCCAGCAAGGGTCTGCTCTGGAAGACGCAGCGCCGGTGTCCCGCTCATTACTGTACCTTCAAATCCGAAAAAGGCCCCCTTTTCCGACGCTTTTTCAGTCAATTCCTTATACGCATGGGCGACAGGACCTTTATTTGTCGTAATCACACTTTTCCCTTGATCCAGAGCCCGGCGGCAGTGACTCAATGCAGGTTCACCTGTTTCCACATTGGTATATGTGACTTCAACGATGACATCTGCATGAGAGTGATCAATCATCTCTATGCTGTCCCAGCCTTTAACAACCCCCGCCCGTTCAGGGTAGCCTTCCACAGTCCCATGATCGTTGAGCCCTTTCAAAAGAACAGGAATATCAAGGCCTTCCGGCTGATACACCGACCCTTTCATTAAGTCGCTGACTCCGACAACGACGGCCTCCAGTCCATAATGCTGCTTGAGCCGGGATCGTTTTTCTTCAATGATTTCCGCAAGCGCACGCCCTACACCCCCAAAACCGATAAAAGCGATTTTTACAGGCATTCTCATCCTCCTCGCTCTAATAGTTCGTAAGCACTGCCCAAAAGCACCTGCACCCCAAATGGCAGGGCTTGTTCGTCCAAATCAAAATCGGATTGGTGCAGACTTTTTTCTTCCTTCAGCCCGCACCCTAAGAAAAACATGGCCCCGGGTATGGTTTTTGTGTAGTAGCTGAAATCTTCACTTCCCATACCGAAGGGCTCTTCAATAAGCTTAAAACCGGACGCCGCTTTCCTTACTGCCCTATTCACCTCCGGATCGTTCACTAAAGCGGGTTCACCCCGCTGAACAGAAAGATCATAGCTTCCACCAAGGGCCGTCACTAAGGTCACAGTCTGCTTCAGATCCTCGACCAGCTTATTTCTGACGGACTCCTTGTAAGAGCGGATCGTCCCTTTGATCAAAAGCCGGTCCGGAATAATATTTCCCGCTTCACCCGCTTCGATCTTCCCAATACTGAGCGTCCCAATATCCAGGGGGTCCATGCGGCGGCCATTCAGGCTGTATAAAGCGCCCAGCAGAGACGAAGCGATCCAGATTGGATCGTTTACATGCTGGGGATAACCGGCATGACCTCCGGAGCCGTGGATAACAATAGAAAATTCATCATTGTTCGCCATGCTCGGTCCATCATGCCACTGCACTTCCCCGGTTTTACGCCACGGACACATGTGAAGCGCCACGAGCCGTTGAACATCATCCAGCCTGCCGGTCTGCAGCATTTTAACAGCCCCTGTTTCCCCTGCGGAGTCGCAGCATTCTTCTGCCGGCTGAAAGATCAGTTTCACCGTGCCGTTGAAATTCCCCTGCACAGCATCCTCATGCAGCAGTCGGGCGGCACCGAGCAGCACAGCCATATGGGCATCATGTCCACAGGCGTGCATCACGCCAGGATACAAAGAAGAAAAAGAATGGCTGGTCGTTTCCTGGATCGGAAGTGCATCCATATCCGCCCGCAGACCGATAACCGGGCCCTCTCCATGACTGATTGCAGCGACCACACCATAGCCGCCCACCTTCTCCTCCACATCATAGAGCGGAAGTTTTCTAAGTTCGGCAGCGACCGTTTCACTCGTCCGCTTTTCCTGAAAACTGCGTTCAGGGTGGCGGTGGAAATCCCTCCTCCAGATGATCAGCTGTTCAAATAACTGCCGGGCTCTAAGGGCCAAGTCCGGGTTTCTGGTTTTCACACCGCTTCCCCCTTAAGGCTTGACGTAGCTTTTTATAGACTGAAACGCATGGGCTAAGTCCGCCTTCAAATCCTCAATGTCCTCAATTCCTGCAGAATAGCGGATCAAACCTTCGGGAATGCCCATAGCAGCTCGTTCCTCCGGTGTACACTCCACATGACTTGTCGTTCTCGAAGGACCGACAACGGTTTCTACAGACCCTAAGTTCGCTGCTCTGTTGGCGTATTTCAACTTGGGAAGCAAATCACGAACGCCTGCGATTCCGCCTTTAACAGAAAAGCTGAGCATTCCTCCGAAACCTCTCATCTGCTCTTTGGCTGTCTGATGATGCGGATGTTCCGGAAGCCCCGGATAAAATACGGCCTCCACTTCATCAAAGGATTTCAAGTACTCAGCGATGGCTGCCGCATTTTTATTTTGCTGGTCAACGCGCAGCTTCAATGTTTTCATACCGCGCAGCAGAAGATACGCCGCCATCGGGTCGAGTGTGGCTCCATTAATTTCGCGGTAATGGTAAATGGGTTCAATCAGCTCTTTTCTGCCACAGACCGCTCCCCCAAGTGCATCGGCATGACCACCAAGGAACTTCGTAGCACTGTGAATGACGAGGTCAGCCCCCAGCTCAAGCGGGTTTTGGTTCACCGGTGTCGCAAATGTATTATCAACGATGACAAGCGCACCGGCAGCTCTGCCTGCCGCGGCCATCCGTTTGATATCTGTAATCTTCACCGTCGGATTGGTCGGGCTTTCCAGGTACAGCACCTTACACCCTTTAGCGACCTCCTCTTCAATCAACGCGTGATCCCCGGTCTCACAAAGAACGACCTCCACCTGCTGTTTAGGAAGAAATTCTGTAAAAATCTTATTCGTTCCGCCGTACGTATCTTTGATGGAAACCACTCTGTCTCCAGGGAACAGGTACGTACTCAGCGTATTACTGATCGCCGCCATGCCTGTAGAAAAGCTTGTGGCTGCCTCTGCTCCTTCCAAAACGCGGATTTTATCTTCAAAGGCCTGAACCGTCGGGTTGGTGTTCCTGCCATAAATATGGCCGGGCTTGGCGCCTACCGCTACGTCGTACCACTCATCCATGTCATCATATCCAAAGGATACGCTGTGGACGACAGGTACCTGTGTGGCTCCGAAGGCCAGCTGTTCCTTTTCACCGGCCCAGATGGATTTGGTGCTCATTTTGGCTTCTTTCATCATGATCATCTCCTTTATTATTCAAGGCGTTCCAGGTAAACCTCGCGATTGCTGTATCTTGAACCCCTGTTCCTGTTAAATCACACACCGTTATCTCCTCATCGGAAGTGCGTGCCTGTTTGCGTCCGCTTGTAAGCTCACCGAGTTCCATAACCGGACTTTTCAGAGCCGCTGCGCTCCTCAGCTCTCCAAGACGCTCGGACTGGTGGATAACATCGCATGTGATGCTGTCCGCTTTTTCCAGGACGCCGTGATCAAGCTCCTGCTTATGTTCCGCATCCGACCCCATAGCCGTAATGTGCAGCCCGGGTTTCATCCATTCCGCAAAAATGAGCGGCTTTCGGGATGGTGTAGTCGTTACCACGATGTCACTCTCTGCAACGGCCTCCTTCACACTGGAACAAATGGTCACCGGCAGGCCGAGTTCTTTTTCCATCTCTTCTTTATACGCTTCTGCCCGCTCCACTTTCCGTCCATACACATAGACGTGATCAATAGGACGGACGAACGTCAAAGCTTTCAACTGGAGTCTTGCCTGAGCACCTGTACCGATGATACCGGCCCTTCGTGCGTCTTTTCTGCTGCAGTACGCTGCACCAACCGCCCCTGCGGCCGCTGTACGCAGATCTGTCAGCATACCGTCATCAGCCAATACGGCGAGCGGCTGCCCTGTCCGGCTGTTAAGCAGGACCATCATCCCCCCGGATGTCGGAAGTCCGAGAGAAGGATTGTTAAAGAACCCGGACGATAATTTAACGGCAAAGCTGTCTTCACCCTCGATAAAGGCGGACTTTATATCGACTTCTCCGTTGTGCTCAGGCACATCTATACGCATAATAGGCGGCATCGTCACTTTTTTTGTAACCAACGATGTAAAAGCTTGTTCAATAACTTTGATGAGTGAAGGATCGAGACGGATGATACGCTCGATCTCCTTCCGCGTGTACAGTTGAATGACGTCCACTCCCTTTCAGCTGATTTGTCCACTCAAGTCCAGATGATCACGAATCACTAATTCCTGAGGGTAGGTCGTGAAGCGCTCGCTGCCGGTTTCAGTGACCCGGAACGTTTCTGATATTTCAATTCCATCCGTATCAAACCAAAGTGCCGGAATGAGATGGAAGGTCATATTCGGCTGCAGCACCGTCGGATCATCTCTTCGGATGCTGGCCGTATGCTCTCCCCAGTCCGGCGGGTAGTTCATGCCGACAGAATAACCGAGACGGGCTTCTTTCTCATATCCGTATTTCTTGATCGTATGCCGCCACACTTCTTCAAGCTCCCCGCAGGTGACCCCCGGCTTAGCAGCATCCAGGACGGTCTGGATACCTTCCAGGACAACAGGAGCCACCTGTTTCATTTTCTCATTCGGCTGGCCGATGGATACCGTTCTTGCGAGAGGCACATGGTACCGTTTGTAACACCCTGCAAGCTCTATAATGACGGCGCTCCCCTCTACAAACGGCCGGTCCGTCCACGTTAAATGTGGGATCGAGGTGTGATCCCCGGTCGGAAGCAGGGGCACGATGGATGGATAATCCCCGCCATATTCGGGGGTGCCTTTTACAAGATGGTAGTAAATCTCCGCCGCCGTATCACACTCCCGCACTCCGGGACGGACACTTTCCACTCCTTGAGTCATTGCAAGATCAGCGATCCGGGCTGCCCGCCTCATATATTCAATTTCCTGGTCTGACTTGATCATTCTCACTTCGTTAACAAGCAGAGAACCATCTGTAAAAGAAGCGTCCGGAAGACCCTTCTTCAGTCGTTCCAAAGCCATACCTGTAAAGTAGTAATGATCCATCTCCACACCAATTCGCCTCTTCCCCTGACCGATCTGACGGATAATTTCCGCTGCAAAATCCATCGGATGGTACACCGCTGAATGAACATAGTAATCCGGATAGGCAATTACATTATCGTCGTAAATCCACGTCGTTGCTCTGGCACCACCGGCATCCTGGTATCGTCCGATCCAGAGCGGCTGAGGTTCATCAATCAAAATAACGAGCATTTGATGGACATAAAACGACCACGCATCATAGCCGGAGAGATAATTCATATTGGCAGGATCCGTAATCAACAGCACGTCGATCCCTCTGTCCGCCATGTTTCCTTTGACGGCCTGCAGACGCTTCTGGTACTCCAAAATGTCAAAAGGAAGAACCATTCCATCCCCTCCATCCGAATTGTCGGAATTTTAAATCTTTATTAAGTCCATTGTATTCAACAGGATTTTTTTATGTAATGTAAAAATTGTATGAACTTTCAAGGTTGTCTTTGCTACACAATGGACACGGATGTCCCTGTAAGTGTTATGCTCTTTATAAATGTTTGTAGGAGGATGATCCATGACGTACAGTTATATCTCTCACCTTTACTGTCCGAAATGCTCGAAAACCTACTGCACCTCAGAAACTCACCATCTATGTACATGCGGCTCACCACTGCTTGTGAACTATGATTTGGAAGCGCTGTCTGTTTCCTGGACAAAGGAAAGCCTTAAAGAACGAAGCCCGGATCTCTGGCGCTATCATGAGCTCCTTCCACTTCAGGACCCTTCCCATCGTGTAACACTGGGAGAAGGGATGACACCGCTGCTCTCCCTGCCTGTTTTAGGAGATGACATGAACATCGGCCGGCTGGATATGAAAGATGAAGGCGTTATCCCGACGGGGTCTTTCAAAGCCCGCGGCGCCGCTGTAGGAGTATCTAAAGCCCGCGAACTCGGTGTCAGGGAACTAGCCATGCCGACCAACGGCAATGCCGGGGCAGCGTGGTCCCTCTATGCCGCCCGGGCGTCCATCATTCCCACCATCGTGATGCCGGTCGATGCACCGAAAATTACACGGAATGAATGCGCGGTCTCGGGAGCACGACTCTTCCTTGTCAACGGCTTAATCAGCGATGCGGGACGAATCATATCCCAGGCTGTCAAAGATCCGGACATCTATGATGTATCCACACTGAAAGAACCATATAGAATCGAAGGGAAGAAAACGATGGGGCTGGAAATCGCGGAACAGACGGGGTGGAAGCTTCCGGATGTCATTTTGTATCCTACCGGAGGCGGAGTCGGTTTGATCGGCATTTATAAAGCGATTCGGGAACTGCAGCAGCTGGGCTGGGTGGAAGATGGAAGGATGCCGAGACTTGTCGCTGTTCAATCAGAAGGCTGTGCTCCTATTGTGAAGGCCTGGGAAGAGGGACGGACAGAATCCGATTTCTGGGAGAATTCAGAAACGATGGCATTCGGAATCAATGTCCCTAAAGCGATCGGTGATTTTCTTGTGCTGGATGCGGTATATAAGTCCAACGGCTGTGCTGTTGCTGTATCTGAATCGTCGATTTTGGAAGAACAGCAGCGGGCTGCCCAAATGGAAGGAACATTTGTGTGCCCGGAAGGAGCGGCATCATTTTCCGCTGCCAGAAAACTGCGCCGGGAAAACTGGATCAAAGACGGGGAGCATGTCGTCGTATTAAATACCGGAGCCGGCATCAAATACCCGGATACCGTAAATCTGGATATACCAGTCCTTCAACCTGGTGACGTTTTGGAAAAAAAGGTATGATGAACATATTCTTAAAGAAAGCAGGGATCCTATGGAACGCATACAACTAGCAGAAGACCTCTCTTATTCACGCATTGTACACGGACTATGGCGTTTAGCCGACTGGAACCAATCAAAAGAAGACACGCTTGATTTGATCGAATTCAACCTCGATCAAGGCATCACGACTTTCGATCATGCGGATATTTATGGGGGCTACACGTGTGAGAAGCTTTTCGGTGAAGCACTCAGCCTGAAGCCATCTCTCAGAGACCAAATGGAAATTGTTACGAAGTGCGGCATCGTTCTTCCTTCTGAAAACCGGCCTGACCATAAGACCCATCACTACAATACGACGAAAGAACATATCATACGATCGGTGGAACAGTCCCTTACCGACCTTCAGACAGACTACATCGACACACTATTGATCCATCGTCCGGATCCGTTCATGGATCCTGCATCCACAGCTGACGCTTTCATTCAGCTGCAGAAAGAGGGAAAAGTACGTACCTTCGGTGTATCCAACTTCAAGGATCATCAATGGCAGATGCTTGAATCCTATCTGCCGTTTTCTCTCGTAACCAACCAGCTGGAGCTTTCCGCCTACCAACTGGAAAACTTTCAAGATGGTACGTTGAACCTTTGTCAGCAGAAACGCGTCGCACCTATGGCCTGGTCCCCTCTGGCCGGCGGTGAAGTCTTTACATCCACCGAGGAAAAAGCCGTGCGCCTGCGCACCACGCTGAAAAAGATCCAGGAGGAAATCGGCGCAGAGGGCATTGATGAAGTTATGTATGCATGGCTTTTGAACCACCCTTCCCGGATTATGCCGATCGTAGGCTCCGGGAAAAAGAACCGGATTTCCGGTGCTGTGAGAAGTCTTGATTACACGCTCAATCATGATCAATGGTTTGAAATTCTTCAAAGCTCCATGGGCCACGATGTGCCGTAATTCATCCGAAGACGTTTGATTATCATAAAAAGACCGGAACGACGCTTATCATCACGTCGTTCCGGTCTTTTTTCACCTCTATAACTCTGACACAGCTCTCCGGATGTCCGCCGCCTGCGTAATGGCGGATATCACGGCTGTTCCGGAAGCTCCGGCTTCTATAACTTCGTGTGCGTTTTCCGTCGTAATGCCTCCGATACCGACGACAGGCATGTCCGGCTGCTTTTCTTTTAATTCCCTGATCCACTTTGTACCGGAAACGGGGTTGGCATCCTTTTTACTCGTTGTAGGAAACACAGGTCCTGCACCGAGGTAATCAACAAGCTCGACTGGACTGTTCTCCCATTCCGTTAAATCGGATACCGACAGACCAATCACCGCGTGAGGATGAGCCTCACGGATGGCTTTCACATGTTCGTCCGACTGACCGACATGGATGCCATCCGCGTTCAAACAGCGGAAAAGCTCCACGTCATCATTCACGATAAATAGAACACCGGCAGCTTCACACCGCTTCTGCAGCGCTGCTGCCAGCTGATATTTTTGATCCCCTTGAAGGGATCCCTCTCCTTTTTCGCGGAATTGGAAAGCGGTAATTCCCGCAGCCACCGCTTCGTCCAGAATGGATAGTGGATCCCTGTCACAGTCCTGACTTCCCATTACCAAATACTTTCTAAGCTGCTGTTCCAAATTCACCGGCCCACCTCCTCTTCTGCTCCGAGGGCATCTATAAACGCAGGCACAAACGTCCCTGAACCTGATACATGAGGAAGGGAAGCTGCATGTTCGGCCGCTTTTCCAAAGTAATAGAGACCCGTCTGCACGTTTACCACTCTGTCCCCCGGGAGGGAAAGAAACGCAGTGAGTACGGCCCCAAGCAGACATCCGGAACCTGTGACTTTTGAAAGCCACTCATGACCTGTGTCGTTTTTAAATATTTCCCCGTTATACCCGACGACATCGGTTTTCCCAGTACAGACCGCCATCGTCTGATAGACTTCTGAAACCTTGAGGACAATCTCTTCTGTATTCGAAGCTTCTCCAGAATCAACGCCCTTCGTCTCGACTTTCTCTCCAGCAAGGAAAGCGAGTTCTCCCGCATTGCCTTTGATCACATCAACATTAACCGTCGACAATATTTTCCGGCAGGCTTCTGCTCTGTAGGAGGTGGCAGCCACTCCCACAGGATCCAGAACGACAGGGACGCCGGCCTCATTCGCCGCTTTTCCTGCCTCCAGCATCGCTTCCACCTGGTGCTCGTTCAACGTGCCGATATTCAACAGAAGGCCGTCTGCTAAACGAGCGACATCACCGGCTTCCTCAACGGCATTCGACATAATCGGAGAAGCGCCGAGAGCAAGCAGACCATTGGCCGTATAATTCATGACGACCGCATTGGTAATATTATGAATTAACGGGCGTTCGCTCCGCAGCTGCTGGATCAACGTTTGTGTCATTGGTTAAAAACCTCCTGACGTACAGCAAAATGATTGGTCGGTCCATCCCCTTTACCAAGATTGAAAGAATGGCGGATGGCCTCTGTAACAAAATGCTTGCCCTTTTCCACCGCTTGCGCAAGCGGATACCCCCGGCTCATATAAGCGGCTATAGCGGCCGAGTAGGTGCAGCCTGTACCGTGGGTGTTCGCTGAGTCGATGCGTTCTGCTTCGAAGGTGTGCAGCTGGTGCCCGTCATATAAAAAGTCGACCGCTTTCCCTTTTAAATGCCCGCCTTTTACAAGCGCAGCACCGGCCCCAAGTTTCTCTACAATCTCCACAGCCGCTTCCTTCATGTCTTCTTCATTATCGATCTGCTTATTGAGAAGTGTTTCTGTTTCTGGAATATTCGGGGTTACAAGAGTTGATTCCGGAACGAGATGCCTCTTCAAATATATCTGTTCCTCCTGCTCCACGAGCGGGTCTCCACTCTGGGCAATCATAACGGGGTCCATAATATACGGGGCATCCACCGTCTGCATCCAGTCTTTAATGACCTGCATCATTTCCTTATTGGCAATCATCCCTGTTTTAACAGCGTGAACCGGCATGTCTTCACTGACAGCGAACAGCTGTTCACGTATGAAGGCATCCGGGAGATGGTGTACATTTTTCACTCCTGTCGTATTTTGAGCGACGACGGAAGTCACGACACTCATCCCATAGCTCTGCAATTCCTGGAACGTTTTTAAATCAGCTTGTATACCGGCTCCTCCACTCGGATCCGTGCCGGCAATGGTTAATACACATGCGGGTTTCATTGAACCACTTCCTTCCTGTTTTTCTATTTCCACGCATTAGGACTGCAGCAGAGGGCTTTTGATCTTCACCCTTGATAAAATAAACACAGCAATAACAGCTCCGGATAGACTGCTCACCAGAAAAGACGGCAGAAATGCAAAGACCGCAGCCGAACTTCCCATGAACCAGTTGGCGAGAGGAACGGCCGCCAGAGCACCGATCACACCTGTACCAAACACCTCCCCTGTTGCTGCAGAGGATGTACGTGCATAAAGCTTGTAAAATACACCGGCACTAAACGCACCGATCATGCCTCCCGGAAAGGCCAGAACAGTTCCAAGCCCAAGCAGGAAACGAAGCAGACCGATGACAAAAGCAACGGCCACCGCAGGCAGCGGGCCGAGCACGACTGCAGCAATAACATTAACGGCATGCTGGACCGGGTAGGCTCTCGCTACTCCAGCAGGAAACCATAAAAACTGGGAACCAAGTGTCCCTATCGCCACAAGCACGGCCATAAATGTAAGGATGCGGGTCTTATTCACGATTCCACTCCTTCCTTGAAATAAAATAAAAACCAGGTCCACCGGGGACCTGGTTTTGATAGAAGAAGTCGATCATTTATGATCATCTGACTACTTCCCTCCGCTGGTATTAACCAGATCAGGTACATAAGAGTCAGAAAGCGTTCATGCTTTCCTCTCAGCCTCTTCAGGCTCCCCTAGTAGTTTCGAAATCTATTCATTTGGCTTTCATTCATCATAACAAAGCTGGTTGAATCTGTCATCACCCCGGTGCTTTACAGACGTCCAAAGGGTTCTTAAGAGGATGTGCGGTCAATGGGGAGCAGGCTTTTCTACTTTTTTCAGTAGCCATAAACGTACACTGAGCTCCAGCAAAAATAAATCGTCCGCATCCAACAGGGACAGCCCTGTCAGCTGCTCAATATTTCTAAGCCGGTGAAGCAGCGACTGCCGGTGCAGGTTGAGCGCTCTCGATGTCTGACTGACATTACTGTTGTATTTATTATAGACCATAAAGGTGTGAAGAAGCTCCGCCTGCCTCTTTTGATCATAGTCAATAAGAGGCTGCAGGGTGTCCTGGACGATCTCTTCAATTTCTCTTTTATGTGACAAAGCCATCAGAAGCCTGTTCATTCGTGTCTCCTTGAAGAATGTCCGGCCGCCTGCTTCATTCTGCTGCCCGCCCATCTGCAGAGCCGTCTGTGCTTCTTCGCAGCTCTTATGGAAGACTTGGCAGCCGTCTTTATGACACGAAATCCCCCATTGGATTGTGACACCGGCCAGCAATTCGAACAAACGCCTTTCGACAAGGTCCAGAAATTGGTTCGCCGCTTCCTCACTGCCTTCTTTATCGGCTTCCAAAAAGATAATGACTCTTTCTTCATCAAAGGTCGTCATCACCTGCCGTCCAACCATATGGCCGGCATAGGCGGCCTCTTTTTGGATGTAATAGTTGCGGCTCTGCAGAGAAGACGAAGGGGGAAGCTGTCCATCGTTTCCTTCAGAGCGGCTTATCGGCTGATGGAACAGCACCTCTCCGACAAAACAGACATAAGGCTTCTCCAAGTCATACCCGAGAAGACCGGCTTTCGCCAGCAGCTGCTTGTCTATACGCTGCTCCCGTTTAGCCAGATCCAAAATAAAGTTATCTTTCAGGCGGATTTCTGTCATTTCAATCGCATTTTCCTTCACAAAATAAAGGGCACAGGCCGTCAGCGTGTGCTCAAGGATCGTCATCATCTCTACTGTTACCTCTTCATCCTCCTCAGGCTGGAACAATAAATACCCCTGTTTTTTATAGTTGGATAAAATCGTGAGCTGATAACAGCGTTCCTCACCAATCTGATAAGTTTCTATAAAATGGGTGAGCGGGTGCTCCAAATCAAAAGGATCCTCGATTAAGGCGACATCCACGTCCCTTCGTCCGTTCAATGCTTCAATCAAGGATGAATCAAAATGCTGGTTGGCCCGGATATGCTTCAAATGGTCGCTGATAGCATTGGGAAGTCCGGTGTGTTGATAAAGGATCGTTGTAATTTCCTGGAGTCCCTTTCCATTCAGGACACAGTTGATCAACTCCTGACGGATCCCTTCCACATGCCTGTGAGCCTTCTGCTTCTCTTCATTGAGCAGCTGGAGCACGCCTTGGAGAATGTCTGCAAACCGTACTTCCCAGGGGATCTCCACCAGCACGAGCTCATGTTGTTCAGCAAGTGTAATGATACGGTCAGGGATTTTAAACAGATGACGGCCTGTGGCAAAAGCGAGGATAGAAGCATCAGACCGGATGACATCCTCCACGTAGGTCTCCAGGACCGTTATATCCTCCCCGCACCCTACGCCCGTACTGAGAACAAATTCATTGTTTCTCACAAAATTTTCAACAGGGGTCTCTATGACTGAGATCCACTCCACATCGCGCTCATACAAGGGTGTCTGCACTTTCGCACTCTTCAACACCGGCAGCTCCAACACCTCTTCAACAGGTACACCCATCCCCACTCCCCCTTTTTCAGCTGTCCATCCACGTCTTAACCGTATGTGTATCTACATTGTTTCCCGTGATGATAAGGACAACAGGCCCTTCAGGAATCGGTTGATCCAGCAGATAGCCCGCTCCAACCGCTGCTGCCCCTTCTACAACCATTTTATGATGATCAAGGAGGCTGTATAAACCTTCTTTAATGCGCTCCTCAGGTAAAAGAACTCCTTTATCCATCAGGGAACGGGTCATAGAAAACGTATAGCGGTTATCCTCTCCAATTCCCCCAAGCAGACTGTCGGCCAGCGTATCTTCTTCCTCCAGCGTGACGACAGCCCCTTTTTTCAGACTCGTCTGCATGACGGCGCTCCGTTCCATAGTCACCCCTGTGATCGAAATCGCCGGGTCCGCCTTTTTCAGGACTAAACCAATACCGGACAAAAGCCCGCCTCCTGACAGGGGGATAACCACTTCCCTGACATTTGGAAGCTGCTCCATCAATTCAAGTCCAATGGTTCCCTGCCCGGCAATAACCGCTGGGTCATCAAAGGGTTCGACGACCGTCATTCCTTTTTCTGCCTCCAGTTCTCTGCACCGCACAGCAGCCTCATCCTGACTGACACCTGTCTGTTCAACAGCCGCCCCCAGACGCTTCAGCCGCCCAAGCTTTGCTTCTGGAACACGATGGGATAAGCAGACCGTACAGGGGATGCCCATCCGTCCGGCTACATACGCGGTGGCAATGCCGTGATTGCCCGTAGAAAACGTTGTAACGCCCCGCTGTTTTTCTTCGTCTGTTAGAGATAGCAGCTTGTTGGCCGCCCCGCGTATTTTGAAAGACCCTGTGGGGTGGGACTGTTCCAATTTCAAATACACCGGCTGGGCGGCATGACCCGAGAGAAACTCCGAATAAACCAGCGGTGTCGGTTTTACGATGCTTTCCATACGTTTCCTTGCTATCCAAACATCCCGTAAATTCAGCGCTTCCAAAGAACCCCTCCCTGCCAATAAATGAAAAATTCTGATTATTATCCATTATAGGGGATGAACAGATGTCCAGAAAAGGGGCCTGAGGTGGAATCTTATAGAATTCCTCCACAAAGAAGCTCTCCTGTAAAAGGAGAGCCTTATAAAATCAGGACGACTTTTTCTTCCCGGATGTCGTCGTTTTTGTCCGTGTGGTTTTAGTCTTCCGCTTTTTCGTCGTTCCTTTAGTTTTTTCAAGGGATTTCTCAAGCGCATCCATAAGGTTTGTAACATTATCCGCTGCAGGCTTGTCCTTCGCTGTTGTAACCTCTTCATTGTTTTTCTTCGCTTCAATGAGTTCCATCAGGGCTGTGCGGTAGTCATCTTTATATTTTCCTGCATCAAATTCGCTCGTCAGCTGATCGATCAGTGTAACGGCTGTACTCAATTCCTTTTTACTCAAATCGGATTCTTCCGGGACATTGGGGACATCCTGGACACTGCGCACTTCATCCGGATAATGGATCGTTTCCATCACCAGTGTATTCTCATACACCCTTAATACAGCCAGCTGCTCCTTCGATCGTATGATGATTTTGGCAATTCCGATTTTCCCTGTATCCCCGAGCGCCTGGCGCAGAAGGCTGTAGGCTTTGGACCCGCCTTCGCTGGGAGAGATGTAATAGCTGCGTTCAAAATAAATCGGATCGATCTCCTCCAGCTTCACAAAGTCCAGGATTTCAACCGCTTTATCTGCCTGTTCCTTCTTCAGCTGCTCCAAATCCTCCTTGTCCAATACGACAAACTTATTTTTGGCACTCATAGGCCTTTACAATTTCGTCATTTTCGATGTCACGGTCACAGACAGGGCAGCGTTTTTCATATTCCACAGGGGAATGACATTCTTCATGCAGCTGTCTCAGCTTAATATCTTTATTCTCTGTTGCTGCGTGCAGCTTCACAGGAATATTGACCAGTCCGAAGCTGATTGTTCCTTTCCACATCGTGTGCATGCTTGATGCTCCTTTTTTCTTTGGCTCTGTTAAAGTCTGTTGTTGATATTTTAAACGATTACTAAATCGTCTCCGTCGAATCAGGGGTCTGGTCCATTATTTACTCAGGGCATGGGATGGCAGGGAAAACCGTCCGCTTTCCGCAGGGAACGATGAGCCTCCTCGAACTCCAAGGCCGCCTCATACAAATCCCATGACAGAAAGGGGTGATAGGAGATCACATGTTCAATAACAACACCAAGCTGTAACAGAGCCTTTTCTTTAGCTTTTACGTTCTGAATGAAAATATGTTCCGGGCTGCAGGGACAACCTAAGGAAAAAGGAGGAACCATATGAAACGTCCGATGCTGCTTACCTCATCCGATGAACTGCCTGAAGATGGCGAGTGGATCTTTGAACCGAAGTACGACGGCTTCCGGGCGTTCCTGGAATTTTCTCCAGAAGGCATCCGTCTGATCAGCCGGAACGGTAAGGATTTAACAGAGAAGTTCCCCGAAATATGCAGCGCCGTTCCTCCTCCCGGGACAGCCCCCTTTACGTTGGATGGGGAAATCGTCATTTTGAATACAGCCTTTCAAGCCAATTTCAAACTTCTGCAGAAGCGGGGGCGCCTGAAAAATCCAGAGAGCATTCAAAACGCAGCGAAGGAGCGTCCCGCTTTGTTCATGGCTTTTGATTTCGTGCTCAAAAGAACTCCTTTAGAAAAAAGGAAACAACGGTTAACCGAACTGCTCGACAAATGGCAGCACGCGGGAGTCCAAGAAATCGGGACTTATCAACATGTGGATAAACTGAGGGATCTTATACATCTCCACCTTGGAGAAGGGATCATCGCGAAACGGTGCGCCAGTCCCTATCGATCCGGGGAACGTACGCAGCACTGGCTGAAGTGGAAACTGTGGAAAACTGCTTCGGTATTTCTCACACACCTTGACCCTTCGAATGGATATGTGGATACAGGTGTGTATAACGGGGAACAAGTTGTCGCAGCTGGACGCTTCAAACATGGTCTTTCCAATGATAAAGCAGCCACATTACGACAATTTTTTAAGGAGAAGGGAAAAAAGGAAAAAGGTTTGTGGACACTGCCCCCCAGCGTATGTGCTGATATCCACTGCTTAGGAACGGAAAACGGAGAGTTCAGGGAACCAGCGTTTCACCAATTCCGCTTCGATCAAACACCAGATGAATGCACAGAACAGAAGATGACTTGGGATGTAAGTTTGTTTCCAGACCATTTCGAGCCGACAAACCTTGAAAAAGAGCTGTTTCCCGGCAGCACCAAGCGGGATTATCTCGTGTACATCCGTCATATGGCTCCCTATATGCTGCCTTACATGAAAGAAAAGAAGTTGACCATCATCCGCTTTCCTGATGGAATCCACAACGATTCCTTCTTCCAGAAACACCGGCCGGATTACGCTCCGGAATCTCTGAAGCTTTGGATGGAGAAAGGGGAGCCATTTATGTTGTGTGAAGAGCTTCATGGCCTGCTCTGGCTTGCAAATCAGGGAGCCATAGAATTCCATCTTCCTTTTGAGAAAGCGGGAGCCGTTCATCCGGATGAAATCGTTCTTGACTTGGACCCACCGGAGAAAGAAGCCTTCCCCCTATGCATAACAGCCGCTCAACTCTGCCGGAAATGGCTGGATGAACTCGGCGTCATCAGTTTTGTTAAGCTCTCCGGAAGCAAAGGGATGCAGCTGCATATCCCTTTACAGGAAGGGGATCTCAGCTATGAGGAAACACGGGTCATCACCGAAACCTTAGGCCGGCTTCTTGTGGAGACAAAACCAGACCTGTTTACAGTGGAGCGGTTAAAAAGAAAGCGGGGCAGCCGCCTTTATATCGACTCTGTCCAACACGGGAAGAACAAAACCATCATCGCCCCCTACTCCCTGAGGGCCAAGGATAACGGTCCGGTTGCTGCCCCCCTGTACTGGGAAGAAATCGATGAGCATTTGAATCCTCGCTCATTTACTTTGGATAATATGCTGGAAAGGCTGCAAGTAAGAGGAGATCCATTCCAAAGCTACGAAAAAGCCAGAACGCTCCAGCCCATCGATCAAATCAAAAAATTCCTCGACCATTAATGTCGGATATTGCCCGGGAAATGAAGATAAACCATAGGGTATTTTGTTACAAACCCGTCTCCTGATGAAATATTCACAATGAGGCGGGTCTTTCCTTGCTGGTCCATGTTATGTAGAGGCTTTGGAGAAACAGGAGGTTCCCACGTTTCTCCAAAGCCAGTGAACCGGTATGGGCGGACCAAAATGCCTGCTTACGCCTTTAAAACTTGTTTACGGGTGAAGACAGCGAGTAGAACAGCTACAAGCATTTCGGCAATGGGAAGCGACAACCATACACCCGCAGCTCCTAACCAATCAGGCAGCAGCCACAACAGCGGAAGGATGAATACAAAGCTCCGCAGGACGATAATCGTCGTTGAAGGGCGGATCTGTCCTACCGACTGGAAATAAGTCATATAAACAAAGTTAAAGCCAAGGAACAGGTAGCCGGTAAAAAACAGCCGGATGCCGTTCACTGCCAGCTCTTTTACTTCTGCGGACTCCACGCCGAACAAGGAAACGAGCGGCTTGGCAGCTAAAACTCCAAGGATAATCAAAATGAGGCCGAGACCTGCAGCTGTCCGTTCCCCCATTTTCACCGAGTCCTTGATTTTATCCCTGCTTCCTGCACCATGGTAGTAACTGATCATTGGCTGAAGAGCCGACTCAATGCCGAAGAAGGATAAAAACATAAAGCCGTGCAGGTAATTTACTACGGAGAAGGCGGCGACACCTTCCGTTCCAAGTAATGCCCCTATGGCTATATTGTATCCCGCCACAAATACGAGAGTCCCCGCTTCCGCAAGAAAACTAGGAAACCCGATGGTCATAATCTCCCTAAGGAGTTTCCATGACCATAGAAAAACCGGCTTGCGTAAATGAGTGTTTTTCTTGAAAAAGTGAAGGAAGAGCACCAGCAATCCTGCAACACTTGCCAGTACTGTCGCTAATGCCGCCCCAAATACCCCTTTTTCCAACAGGAAGATCATATAGTAGTTCAGTCCAATGTTCACTATGGCAGTCACTCCCAGCGCCACCATAGACAGGGTAGGACTGCCATCGTTCCGGACAAAGATGCTGAGGAGCTGCTGAAGGGCAATCAACCAGCCCAGCAGAAATAAAACGGTCAAGTAATCGACGGTAGGAGCAAACGTATCCGCATTAGCTCCCAGCATATAGGCGATCGGCTCAATAAAGAGGTATCCAAGCGTCCCGATCACAGCCAGGATAACGAGAGAAGATGCGGTGGAAAGCGAAAAGACATTCCTCGCTTTGTCAGGCTCTTCGCGGCCGATATGCATGGAATAGATCGTCCCGCCTCCAATTCCGATCCAGAGGGAAATAGAAAAGATCAAGGAAAAGACCGGCATGGCCAGGTTGACACCAGCCAGTCCTTCTTCCCCTACACCGCGGCCGACAAATATCCCGTCGATCAGGATATTGATAGACATCAGCATCATTCCGAATAATGCCGGAAAGAAATATTGAAAGAAAACCTGTTTGACTGGTTTGGTTTTCAAAGTCTCATGGGTTTCACTCATCTTCATGACCTCCTGCATCTGTTTGCAAGAGAAAGTATAAACCTTAAAGTAACTTTAAGGTCAATCCTTTTCTGTGACGGGAATTTGAATCCAGGTCACATATGCAGCGGAATCGTTGGTCACGGATTCGTCCAGAACTGCCACTTCAAGAGGGGTTCCGGATACCTGCCGCCCATCCTCCTTCAACTGCCTCATCATGACGGCATAGCTTTCCTTAATGGTTTCGTAAGGTCCACGGTGTGGATAGCAGGCATAGGTCCCTTCGGGAAGATGCGGACTTCCGGCTGTTTCCTGTTCCTTGGAAATAAATACGAACACAGCAAAGTATTTCGCCGGCCCTTCTCCATGAAGACTGTCCATATCCACCATCGTTCCCATATCGCCGGTGAAAAAGCCGTCGTACCCTCCGCCAGCTGAGGCCAGGTCTTCCAAATCCTTAAGAAAAATCGCATCCGACTCGACAAAAAGATCCACCGGTTGATCGTTATACAAATAGGTAATCGGTCGTTCAGGAAAATGCCGGTAAACGAACGAAGGAGATTGACGGAGATGCAGCCCTGTTTGAATGGTCTCAATTTTGCTTTGAATCATAGCCGAGACTTTCTGCAGTCTTGCCATTTCCTTTTCCGTCTCCTCTTGTTTCCGTTCCAGGAGCTCTTTCGTATTTTCAGCCGTCCGGTTTGCCAGCTGGTGCTGGATATCATCAATGGAAAATCCGTTCTTTTTCAGAAATATAATGGTATCCAATACGACAAACTGCTCGAAATTGTAATAACGGTACTGGGTTTCCGGGTCAACATATCCAGGCTGAAACAAGCCGATCCGATCGTAATACCTTAACGTAGAAGCAGAAATTTGAAACAACCGGGCCATTTCCCCGATTCGAAAACGCCGCTTCACAGGCATCTCTCCTTCCCTTTCTTCTCTCTTCCTATGTTATATCACATCCCAGCCGTATGACACGGATATCCGGGTCGTTGTCTCCATTAGAAAAGGGTGCCTTGATCAGGGGCACCCTCTACCTTTCTACTATTCTGTTCCTTGATTAACGGTTTCCCTCAGCTTGAACTTTTGAAGCTTCCCACTCGCATTCCTTGGCAGCTCGTCCACAAATTCATAGCGTCTCGGCCGCTTATACCGGGCCAGCTGCCCACCTGAAATACAGAATTCATCCAGCTCCTTTTCGGATAAGGCAGGATCTTTTCTGACGATATAGGCAGCTACGCGTTCTCCCCAGAGCTGATCCGGTTCGCCGATGACAGCAGCATCGAGGACGCCCGGGTGGGCGAATAAGCAGTCCTCCACTTCTCTTGAATAAATGTTTTCCCCGCCGGATAGAATCATATCCTTCACGCGGTCACTTACCCACAAATACCCGTCTTCATCAAAACAGCCGATATCACCGGTGTGGTACCAGCCTTTATATAGGGCTTCCTTCGTTGCTTCCGGATTGTTATAGTATTCCTTCATCATACTCGGTCCCCTCACGATAATTTCCCCGAGTTCCTGCGGTTTGCAAATCTCATTGGGTTCTGCGGGACCCTGTTCATTTGTCCGGACGACCCGGATGTCGTGATGGAAAATCGGCCTTCCCGCCGATCCGGCTTTCTCAATCTGCTCGTGATCGAACAACGCTGTAATGGCCGGCCCCATTTCAGTCATGCCATACGCCTGGACCAGTTCAATTCCAAGAATTTCATGCAGTCTCAAGGTCAGGGCAGGAGCCATTGGCGCCCCTCCATACAACCCTTGTCGGAGGGTCGAAAAGTCTTCATGGGAGAAATCTTCCTGAAGCATCATATTCCACATCGTTGGTGCAGCGAAGAACGTCGTGATCTGTTCTTCTCTTACGGTTCCGATTACTTCTGCTGCATCAAAGTGATGGACAAGGACGTTGGATGCACCGACCATCACGCGTGGGAAGAAGGCACAATGCAGTTCCGCGCAGTGGAAGATAGGAGCAGCGGTCATCCCTCGATCTGTTTCCTGAAGATGCATGGACGCCGCTATAATGAGCGCTTGATCCACCATATTCCTGTGCGTATGAATGACGCCCTTCGGCAGGCCGGTCGTTCCTGATGTATACATGATTGCATAGGGGTCATCCTCCCGCACTTCACAAACCGGCGGGCGTTCCACCACCTGTTCCATACGATCATAATAATGAGATGCAAAGGTGAAATCTTCATCAATAGACCAGAATTCCACTCCCGGCAGGCCACCAGCCACCGGCTCCACTTGAGGAGCTGTCGCTTTTTCAAAAAGCACAACCTTCGGACCGGCGTCTTTCAAAATGAAACGGATTTCATTCTCAGTCAGACGGAAGTTAATAGGATTGAAGACAGCGCCGATCTTCATACAGGCAAATAAAATCGTAGCGAATTCGACTGTGTTGTACAACACAGTGGATACTTTATCCCCCTTCTCCACTCCGGAAGCTGCCAGAGCTGCTGCTGCCCGGTTCACTTCATCCTCCCATTCCTTGAACGTCCACCGCATTCCGAGACGAACATCCACAAGGCCTTCTTTTTCCGGATACTTAGCGACCGTCTGCTCAAACATACTTTTTAATGTTGGTCCCATTTTATCGACTCCTTTTCGTTTTTACCCGTGGCTTTTATGCCGGTTTATCAGGGGAATCCGGGGCACTGCGGGACTACTTGGCCGGCATGCGTATGGCTCCGTCCAGACGGATCACCTCCCCATTCAACATGGAATTTTCTATGATGCTTACAACCAGATTGGCAAATTCATAAGGCCTTCCCAGACGCTTCGGAAACGGGGTCATCTGACCGAGGCCTTCTTTTACTTGTTCAGGGAGGTTATCAAACATCGGTGTTTCAAAAAGCCCCGGGGCGATCGCCATGACCCGGATACCCCAGCGGGCCAGTTCTCTTGAAACAGGAAGGGTCATTCCTGCCACGCCTCCTTTTGATGCACTATAGGCCGCCTGACCAATCTGTCCTTCAAAAGCGGCAACAGAGGAGGTATTGATCATGACGCCCCGCTCCCCATCCTCCGCTGCTTCATTTTTCTGCATCACTCCAGCAGCCAGGCGGATGACATTGAAGGTACCAATCAGATTGACTTGGATGACCTTTTGGAAAGATTCCAGAGAGTGGGGCCCGTCCCTGCCCGTTACTTTTTCAGCTGTAACGATGCCGGCACAGTTGATCACCGCCTGAATACCTCCAAACGTCTCCACACCCTTCTTAAGCGCCTGTTGGACTTCTGCCTCAGATGTCACATCCGCCTGGATAAAGAGCGAACGGCTCCCCAGTTCACGGGCCAGAGCCTGCCCTTTCTCTTCATTCTGATCGACGATAACCACACCGCCGCCCTGCCGGATAAGTTTCCGGACCACAGCTTCTCCCAGTCCGGAAGCTCCACCTGTAACAAACGCCGACGCACCCGATACATTCATGACCGTCCTTCCATCCTTTCAATGACAGTCGCATTAGCCATGCCGTGTCCTTCACAGACGGCAATCAGCCCGTACCGTTTATCCGTTCGTTCTAATTCGTGAACCAGGCTCGTCATCAGCTTGGCTCCGGTCGCCCCGAGCGGATGCCCCAAAGCGATCGCTCCGCCATTGACATTTAATTGTTCGTGGGAAACACCGGTTTCTTTCATCCAGAACATAGGAACAGGAGCAAAAGCTTCATTGACCTCAAATACATCCACATCCTCTATGCTCAGACCGGCTTTCTTCAACACATGATAGGTCGCCGGTACAGGACCTGTAAGCATGAGTGTTGGGTCGGATCCGACAACCGACCGGGCCGTAATTTTCGCTTTCGGCTTCAGCCCCAGCTCAGCCGCTTTCTGCCTCGACATCAGGAGAAGGGCTGCGGCTCCGTCACTGATTTGACTGGCATTTCCCGCTGTAATACGTCCGCCCTCCTGGAAAGCAGGCGTCAGTGTGGATAAGGTTTCCTCAGACGTTCCCGGTCTGGGCCCTTCATCCCTGTCGATCTTGCCGGCGGCTGTTTCCACGGGCATGATTTCCTGTTGGAAGTATCCTTCTTGGATGGCTGACAGCGCCCGGCGGTGGCTTTCTGCTGCGTAGGCATCCAGGTTTTCTCTCGTAAGCTGCCACCGCTCTGCTATTCTTTCAGCTGAGATCCCCTGATTGATCATGTCAAAGCGTTTCGTCAGCGTCTCATTGAACGCCACGCCTTTCATGTTTGAAAACATCGGAACACGGGACATGCTTTCAACACCACAGGCAATGACAACATCCATATCGCCACAGGCGATGGCCTGTGCACCGAAATGAACGGCCTGTTGGCTGGAGCCGCACTGGCGGTCAAGGGTCACGCCCGGGACTTCCACAGGAAACCCGGCTGTTAAGGCAGCGATTCTCGCAATATCGCCGGCCTGCTCACCCACCTGGGAGACACACCCTGCAATCACGTCCTCCACAGATTCCTTTTGAATACCGGCTCGTTCAACGACTTCGCTTAAAATACCGGCAAGAAGGATATCCGGGCGTATGGAGCTTAAGACGCCATTTCTTTTTCCTACAGGTGTTCGAACCGCTTCAACAATCACAACTTCATTCATCCTTCGATCCTCCTAATCCCATCTTCTTCGCAATAATGGTTTTCATTATTTCATTGGATCCTGCATAGACGGCCGTGACAGGAGCATCACGAAACCTTCTGGCAATTTCATACTCTTCCATATATCCATAGCCCCCGTGAAGCTGCATACACTCCAGGGCTGTCTTTTTCACCAGCTCTGTTGTCCACCATTTGGACATCGATACTTCCTTTACGACATCCTCTCCCTCCATATGGGCTTCAATCGTCCGGTTCAGGAAGGTACGGCCGATTTCAATTTCTGTATGCAGCTCCGCCAGCTTGAACTGGGTATTTTGAAAGGCAGCGATCGGTCTCCCGAAAGCCCGGCGCTGATTGACGTAATCCACGGTAATCTCCAGCATCCGTTCGCATGCGGCAATGGCTCCGATGCCTACGATCAGCCTCTCCTGCTGCAGCTGATTCATTAAATAATAAAATCCTTCCCCCTCTTTTCCCAGCAGCTGGGAAGAAGGAACGACGGCATCTTCAAAAATCAGCTCCGCGGTATCCTGGCTGTGAAGGCCGATTTTTTCAAGCTTTCTTCCCCTTGAAAAGCCGCTCATCCCCCGCTCAACGACGAGAAGACTGATACCCTTGTGTGGAGGTGACGCATGAGGGTCTGTCCTGCAGACGACGACAACTAAATCCGCATGGATGCCATTCGTGATAAATGTCTTTTCTCCATTGACGATATAATGACCGTCTTCCTTCACCGCTGTCGTACGGATGGAAGCCAGATCCGAGCCTGCCCCCGGCTCTGTCATGGCAACAGCCGTTACCATCTCCCCTGTCACACACTGCGGAAGCCACCTCGCTTTCTGCCCTTCACTTCCATAGGCTTCCAGGTAAGGCACAACGATATCATTGTGAAGGCCGATACCAATTAAGCCTGTGCCTATCTTTTCAAGCTCTTCGTTAATGATGACGGAGTATCCAAAATCGGCGCCTGTACCCCCATAGGATTCATCAAGCCATGGACACAAGTAACCCTGTTCCCCCAGCTTTCTCCAAAAGGACCGGGGAACTTCCCCCTTCGCTTCCCATTCGTCATAATAGGGGAGAGCTTCCTTTTTCAAAAACTTTCTGAAGGAAGTCCGGAGCATTTCATGTTCATCCGTTATGTATCCCGCTTTCATGTCCACCCTCCCTGCCTGTTTCTAAGCACCTAGTTTCTTCCCTCCTCCTTGTTTTTCCTGCCTCAACCGGAAAACGCTTACAAAAAGTTGTTTTTCTGCTTGAAATGACAAAAAAACCAGCCCGGATCAGGCTGGTTTTGTTCATTATTCTATTACCTTTTTAATGGCCGCGGCTACGCCGTCCTCAACATTGGACTTCGTCACAAAAGCCGCCTCATCTTTGACCACCTGCTGGGCGTTGCCCATTGCTACACCAAGGCCCGCTTCCCGGATCATGGCTATGTCGTTCATGCTGTCGCCGACAGCCATGACGTTCTTCATATCCAGCTCCAGCCACTGGCACACTTTCAACAAGGCAGCTGCCTTGTTGACGCCGACCGGGTTCACCTCGATATTGGTAGGACTTGAATTCGTCACTTCCAACGCATCATTGGCCTGGAGCTCATCCAGGATCACTTGACGGACCTCATCATCTTCGATATCGAAACCGAATTTGAGCCAGTCGTAGTCTTCAATTTCACTGTCAAAAGGATTCTGCGTATTATACAGCCCCTGAACCGTTGATGACCAGAAATAAAGGCCGTGCTCCTGTTTCAATTCCCACAGACGATTCACGTGGCTGTGATCAAGCTTTGTCTGATCCACCAATTCGTAATCATGATTGTAAATCTCTCCACCATTAATGGTGACAATATACGATGAGCGGCCAAGCGCTTCAGAAATATGCCGGCACCGGGAAAGGGAGCGGCCTGTGCTCAAAACAACATGAATGCCCTTCTCCTTCGCCTGTTTCACCGCTGCAGCATTGGCTTCTGACACTTCACCGTCGTGATTTACCAATGTTCCATCAAGATCAAGTGCGATTAATTTAATATCTTCTGCCATTATTCTCACGTCCTCTCTATATCCACTCTTCATTCTAATATAAGGCCGGCCCGCTTACAATTCACACCTTCCGGAACAGGCATGATTAACTCCATACCACATTGGGTATGGTAAAGGAGAATTCATAAGGAGGGAGTACATGTTTCATTATACGGTTGAAACAAATAAGAGCGTAGAAGAAGCAGTGGAAAGCCTGGAAGCGAATTTAAAGGATGAACAGTTCGGCGTCCTATGGAACTTTGATCTGAAAGGAAAGCTGAATGAAAAAGGTCTGGAATTTGAGGACGATTTCAGAGTGCTGGAAGTGTGCAATCCAAAAGAAGCGCAGCGGGTCCTGAACCAGAATAAAATGGCCGGATACTTCCTTCCCTGTAAAGTGGTCGTCTATAAAGAGCAGGACCAGACAAGGATCGGAATGCCGAAGCCATCTTCCCTTACGCAAATGGTAAATGACGATCAAATTCTCGCCATGGCTGAGGATATTGAATCACGCTTGATCCACTGTATGGACAAATCAATATAAAGATAAAAGAGCTGCCTCATCGCGGGGTCACGGAAAACTTTTCCCTGTCAAGAGAAGCGGTTAAAGGTTGTTGTTGATTCTCACGGATCGCTTGTCGATGGATGCCTGCCGCGGGCACGGCCTCCACTGACTTGGTCAAGAAATTCCTTAGGCCAAGGGGATCTTCGGTTCGCGCTGTTCCCGCAGCCATCACCACCGAACGCTCCTCCTGCCGACGTTAGAATATATGGGAGAGAGTGGGTGCCCTGTGCAGGTTCGCAGATTCAAAAGAACGGCATGGGCTGCGCTGATGAAGGCTGGCTGCTGGAATATGAAAAAGATTTCCCTCCATCCAGGGTGAACTGGGTGAAGGGGAGTCTTTTTCATTTTTAAAGAACTGCCAAGGAGCGGTGCCCCTTCCACTCCTGCAGAAGAACGAGTGACCCGAGATCGCCCAGCATGGGTTTTGCGAGGAAGCTCGGGCGCTCGTCCGCGGAAAGGGAAGGGGCACCGCTCCTGGCGTTAAGAAAGAAAAAAGCTTGTAAAGAAACAGGGGTTTCTCTACAAGCTGAGAGTGATTGATAAAAAAATCACTCTTTTTTTAATGGCTCAAAGGCGGGATATTGTCTGGGAGATGTCCTTTCAAGGAATAGTGAAAACTCCCTTCACTGGTTAAAGCCCCGTAAAAAACATCCGTTACCCGGTGATTACCCAGGGCCTCCTCCAGCCACGCCCGATCACGCCCCATCTTTTGAAGGATATCAGGCTGGAGTTTCCCATCAAGAATGATGGGGACATCATACCCCCCGCCCCTTACAGAAAGACTGAAATCCTCCCGTGCCGGCGGTTCTTTATCCGGCAATAACTTGACGGATAAAGAACCGTTCGCCTCAACAATACCCAGCTCAACCTGAGTGAGATCGAAGACCTGCTGTTCGCGGAGCATCTGTGTAATGTTATCAATGGAATACCGGATCTGATATAAATTTTTCTCCACCATTTGTCCCTTATAAACAACGATTGTGGGTTCAAATGTCAACATTTTTCCAAGCTTCCTGTTTTTCAGCTTGACCGTAACAATGAATTTCTGCAGCAGGGCAATGACAATAATAGCGGCAACGGTATGTATATGATCAATGTCCGGATCGGCGATATCTGCACCAACGACGGAACCTAGAACAAGCACAACAAGAAAATCAAAAACCGGAAGTTCTCCGATCGAACGTTTCCCCATAAAGATTCCCACTCCAAGCATCAGCGGGAGAATGGTCACAATTCGGATGATAACAACGAACAGGTCCTTCCATAACTCCATAGATTCCACCTCCATTTCTATTTTCACCCTTCCACCTTGTCCTATCCATTTATTCAAACAGAGGTGTTGACATTATACCTATAGGGGTATAATATATGTCATGTACTGTTCAACAACGAACATCTTCACAAGGAGGGGAAAACATGGAATATAATGACGCCATGAAAAACCGAGTCAAGCGTCTCGAAGGCCAGCTGCGGGGTGTATTGAAGATGATGGAAGAAAATAAAGACTGTAAAGATGTCATTACGCAGCTCTCTGCTTCACGGAGTGCCCTTGACCGGGCGATCGGACTTGTTGTAAGTTCCAACCTTGTGGAGTGCATCCAGGAAGCAGATCAACAGGAAGATAAAGAAGCCTCTATTAATGAGGCCGTTCAACTGCTCGTGAAAAGCAGATAAAATTTTTAAATTTTTATATACCCTATGGTGTATATAAACCAAGGAGGATAACCCATTGTCTGAGACAAAAAAGACGAATATTATTTTATTCAGCGGGGATTATGATAAGGCTATGGCTGCCTACATCATCGCCAACGGAGCAGCAGCCTACGATCATGAAGTAACCATTTTCCACACGTTCTGGGGATTGAACGCTTTACGTAAAGATGAACCCATCCAATTGAAAAAAGGACTTATGGAGAAAATGTTCGGTCGCATGATGCCTAGAGGTGTCAATAAAATGGGCATTTCTAAAATGAACTTTGCCGGATTCGGACCGAAAATGATCAAAGACGTCATGAAAAAGCATAATGTGATGCCGCTGCCGGATTTGATCAGCATGGCCCAGGAACAGGAAGTCAATCTTGTCGCCTGCACGATGACTATGGACCTTTTAGGGCTGCAGAAAGAAGAATTGATGGATGATATTCAATATGCTGGTGTAGCCGCCTATCTCGCTGATGCTGAAGAGGGCGCTGTAAACCTGTTTATATAATCGAGGAGGAATCAGGAATGAAAACATTGACGGCAAAAGAAGTAGAACAAAAGCTGAATGAAGGAAAAACATTGAATATCGTGGATGTCCGCGAAGATGAAGAAGTCGCTGAAGGTATGATTCCAGGTGCCACGCACATACCACTGGGTTCCATCGCAGACCGTGCAGGTGAACTGGATAAAGAAAAACCTTATATTATGGTCTGCCGCTCGGGTGGACGCAGCGGCCGCGCCAGCCAGATTCTTGAAGATAAAGGGTTTGATATCACAAACATGGAAGGCGGCATGATGAGCTGGGAGGGCCCCACGGAATAATCAAGCCACCCTTATGGGTAGAGGAGGAACAGGAATGGATGTTAAGACAGATGTAACACTGGATGCTAAAGGAACAGCCTGCCCGATGCCGATCGTGAAAACGAAAAAATCGATGAAAGGCATGGAATCCGGGCAGGTGCTGGAAGTCCAGGCCACTGATAAAGGGTCCACAGCAGACCTGCAGGCATGGACAAAAAGTGCCGGTCACCAGTACCTGGGTACCATTGAAGAAGACGGAGTCCTCAAACACTATGTCCGCAAAGCCAATGATGATGAAACAAGAGAGAAAAAGCACCCGGATGTCGTGGACAACGAGGAGCTGAATGCCGTTCGTTCAAACTCCGAATCCATCATTGTTGATGTCCGCGAAGCTGCAGAGTATGCATTTCATCACATCCCTGAGGCTGTTTCTATTCCTTTGGGGGAAATCGATGATCGCGGAGATGAGCTCGATCAGAGTAAAACGGTCTATGTCGTTTGCCGCACAGGCAGCCGAAGCGACCTGGCTGCACAAAAGCTTGCCGCCAAAGGGTTTCCTGCTGTCTATAACGTAGTTCCCGGGATGAGTGCCTGGAACGGCGAAACGAAATCACTCAACCAATAATTTTTTAAATAAAAATATACCTTAGGGGGTAATAGGATGACTGTGAAAACGATGACGGTAAAAGAAATCGCTCATAAAGTCCTGAACAACGAAGAGCTGTTTCTATTGGACGTCCGAACAGAAGATGCCTATCAGGATTGGAAAATCGAAAGTGAGCATTTCACCTATTTGAATGTTCCTTATTTTGATTTACTGGACGGCGTTGATGAATGGATAAAACAGCTGCCCAAGGACCAGCCGATTGCTGTCGTCTGTGCCAAAGGCGGCTCTTCACAAATGGTTGCAGAGATGCTTGTAGAGGAAGGATTGACTGACGTCTATTCCGTAGAAGGCGGAATGAAAGCCTGGAGTGAGCATCTCGAGCCAAGAAAAGTCAGTGATCTGAAGGACGGCGGTGAACTGTATCAGTTCGTTCGTCTCGGAAAAGGGTGCCTTTCCTATATGGTCACTTCCGAAGGAGAAGCGGCCATCATTGATCCAGTGAGGATGACCGGAGCCTATACAGATATGGCTGAGAAACTCGGGGTAACAATTACGAATGTCTTCGATACCCACCTTCATGCAGACCACATTTCAGGCGGTCGTACGCTTGCAGAGGAAACAGGAGCTGTTTACTGGCTGCCACCGGAAGATGCTGGTGATGTTGTATTCAACTATCAGCCGCTAAGGGACGCCGATCACGTCCAGATCGGTCACTCCAACATTGATATTCATGCCTTGTACTCACCAGGACACACGATCGGATCCACTTCTTTTGTCGTGGACGATACGTATCTGATGACGGGAGATATTCTATTCATCGATTCCATCGGCCGTCCTGACCTGGCTGGAAAAGCCGAGGACTGGGTAGGGGACCTGCGCGAGACTCTATATACACGTTATAAGGAGCTCTCTGATGAACTCGTCGTCCTCCCCGCCCACTTTATGATTATGGACGAATTGAATGAAGACGGCACGGCAACAGAGAAGCTTGGAACTCTGTTTTCCCGGAACCACGGATTGAATATAGCTGATGAAGGTGAATTCCGCCGGATGGTCACAGAGAACCTGCCGCCGCAGCCAAACGCCTATCAGCAGATCCGTGAAACGAATATGGGCAGAATCAGCCCTGACCATGAAGAACAGCGGGAGATGGAAATTGGTCCGAACCGCTGTGCTGTAAGATAAACCATTCTGACATGCGTCCGTCCACTACGGGCGCATGGATCAACCACGAAATGAGGAGGAAATCATATGAACACAGAAAAAGTACTTGATGCGAAAGGCTTGGCCTGCCCTATGCCCATTGTAAAAACAAAGAAAGCTATGAAAGACGTCGAAGCTGGCGGGATTCTTGAAATTCACGCCACAGATAAAGGGGCGAAGAGCGATTTGACAGCATGGGCGAAATCCAGCGGTCATGAACTGCTGAAACATGAAGAGGAAGACGGCGTATTCAAGTTCTGGATTCAAAAAGGCGAGTAAGCACGCTGGATGGATCATCGTATAAAAAATGCAGAGGGAACCGTTACAGGTTCCCTTTTTTAAGGAGGTTACCCTCATGGAATTTGGATTTATCCTAACGATTTTCCTTATTGGATTTGTGGGTTCCTATGTCTCGGGAATGCTGGGGATTGGAGGATCGATCATTAAATATCCAATGCTTCTCTACATCCCGTCCCTCGTCGGTTTTACCGCCTTCACTCCGCATGAAGTTTCCGGCATCAGTGCAGTACAGGTCTTCTTCGCTACCATCGGCGGCGTTTGGGCTTATCGAAAAGGCGGATATTTAAACAAATCGTTGATTGTGTACATGGGAATCAGCATTTTGATCGGAAGCTTTATAGGAGGATACGGTTCCCGCTTCATGCCGGAAGCCGGGATCAATCTTGTTTATGGAATTCTCGCTCTCACAGCTACGGTCATGATGTTTATTCCGAAAAATGGATTGGATGACCAGGAGATGGATGAAGTGACCTTTAACCGGCCCCTGGCCGCTGTACTGGCTTTGATCGTCGGCATTGGAGCCGGGATCGTCGGTGCTGCCGGAGCATTCCTGCTCGTACCTATTATGCTCGTCGTCTTAAAGATTCCAACGAGAATGACGATCGCTTCTTCTTTGGCCATTACATTCATCTCATCCATCGGCGCAACGGTTGGGAAGGTGACGACCGGCCAGGTGGAATACGCTCCAGCTGCTATTATGATCGTGGCCAGTTTGTTCGCCGCACCCCTGGGGGCATCTGCTGGTAAAAAAGTGAACACGAAGATTCTCCAAACGATTCTTGCCGTTCTGATCTTCGCATCTACGGTAAAGATCTGGATGGACATCTTTTAAAAAGGCTCTGTTATGGCTTGGTGTTGTTATTCAACATGTGAGCTCCTATCACCCCTTTCTGTCATGGGGTTTGTATGAGGCGGCCTTGGGAATGGCTCCCTTTCCGCGGGGTACCTTTATCCCACAGGAGTCCCGCCATTTCTAAGGCTGCCTCTTAAAGAAGAGTAGTTAGAAAGAATATAACCGAAGTCCGTTACACCACTACGAAAGGGATGACAGGGAAAAAGGAACAAGGTGAGACCCCGGAGAACGAAGTTCGAGGAGGCTCATCGTTCCCCGTGGAAAGCGGACGTTTTTCCCTGTCATCCCATGCTCTGGGCAAACAACGGATCGGCCCCCTGATTCCAGAGAGAGACGATTTAGTAATCGTTCAAAAGATCAACAACAGACTTTAACAGAGCTTTTAAAAAAGGACCCTCCCAGGTCCTTTTTTCATTTTTATCTTTACCCGCCCCTCTACCCCTGGAGGATTTCCAGGATGGAGGGCCGCCGCTTCTGGTACGTTACCGAAAACCTTTCTATATTTGATAACCTTCTTATACACAACTGGACATAAAAACCCCTCTGCCTGACAGCAGAGGGGCGGGGGTTATTCTTCATTTGATTGGGATTGTTCATCTTCGGTCACCAATTCGGTTTCATCAAGATATCGAAGCAGGTCCCCGTACACGATCGAATCAGACATTTCCAATTCTTCCTGGGCAGCGCTGAAGCCATCCTCACAGGCAGCTCCATCTTCTACTTCTTCTCCTGTTTCACGATCGTAGCATGTGCCTTGAATACCAACGTATTCTTCGTTGGCAAAGTTTCCGTCACGTGTGATCATCAGCTGGCGACGGTCTTCATCCAACAGATCATGACCGAATTGAACAGGGTTTTCATCTTCAATACCAAGAAGGTTCATAAGCGTCGGACGCAGATCAACCTGTCCGCCGACCGTATGATTCTCTTCAGGTTCGATGTCTTTTCCATAGATAAGGAAAGGAACACGTTGAAGCTGGAACTGTTCATACTCATTAATTTCTTTTCCGAGATACTCACCCATAGCTTCCTGGTGGTTCTCAGAAATGCCGAAGTGGTCTCCATAGATGACAAGGATGGTATCATCATAGAGCTCCGAGTTCTTGAAATCTTCCACGAATTTCTTCAATGCTTCATCCTGATAACGGATGGTTTGGAAGTAACGGTTTAATGTACCACTGCTCGTTTCCCCTTCTTCGATGAGTTTCAACTCTTCAGGAAGTGTGAACGGGTAGTGGTTGGTCAATGTAATCATTTTAGAATAGAAAGGCTGATCCAGCTCTTTCATTTTGTTCAGGGAATCTTCGAAGAAGTATTCATCAAGATAGCCCCATCCGTGGGACTTCTCTGTTGTCACTTCATAGTCTTCCTTGGAATAGAATTCATCATACCCCAGGGAATCATACATGACGTTCCTGTTCCAGAACGTCTTATCGTTGGCATGCATGGAATTGGTGAAGTATCCATTCTCTCCAAGTACGCTCGGCATCGCCTTATACTCGTTCCCGGAGTGCGTAAAGAACACAGCGCCGCGGTTCAGAGGATACAGGGAGTTCGCCAGTAGAAATTCTGAATCAGATGTACGTCCCTGTTTCACTTGATGGTAGAAGTTATCAAAATAGATGCCTTCTTCCTTAAGGTCGTTGAAGTAAGGAGTCAGCTCCTCGCCGTGCAGCGTATTATCCACTACAAAGGTCTGTGTACTTTCCAATGAAATGGCAATCACATTCTTGCCTTCAGCGGCACCTTCCAGTCTGTCACTGTCTTCTTTCTTGTTTTCGTTCAAATAGTTGATGACCGGGACAAGCTCATTACTGTCCGCCAGGGTCTTCTTCATTTCTGTCTTACCTTGAAGAACAATATCATACATGTGGTAGTTTAATACACCAATGTATTTGACGAGCATATTGCGGTCAAATGTCCGTTCAAGTAAATCCGTACGTTCTGTCTCCGCCCATTGAAGGTTTACAATGAACAGGGGAATAGCAACGATGGCCAGAACAATCCCTTCCGGCCGTTTCGGTGTGAACGCCTGGAAGCGGGAAGGTTTGAGATAAAACAGCAGGAAGCCTGCAGCAATGACATCAACGAACAACCATAAGTCAGCAGGACTTATAATCGTCGTGATACTTCCACCAAGATCAGCGAGGTTGGCTACCTGATTTAACATCGGAATGGTTATGAAATCATTGTATTCACGATAAAACAACACATTCACATAAAGCAGGATGGAACCTAAAATGTAGGCAGCAAACATCCCGCGCCGGCGTGCAAGCAGAATTCCAACTCCGAACAATAGGAATATACTGCTGAGCGGGTTGAAGGCCAGAATATTCGCCTCATTGGCGTTCTCCACGCCCAATGTGAAAATGTTGGTTTGAATATAATACATCTTCAACCAGAAGAGACCAATCACTAAGGCATAGACTAATAGTTTCAGTCCGGTTTTTTTGTTTATATATTTATTTCCTGTAAACATTGTAAAACCTCCGTTAATTTTACATTACCCTATTTTAACTCATCTTATTTCATTTTTGTACCATTAAAGCGATAGTTTTAAAACTCTGACACATTTACCCTTGTTTTATTACAGGTTTGTCATAGAAAAATGAACCTCTTGGCCTATGACCCTGAAAAATTACTATTCAACAAGTTATTTTTCATAGTTTGTAATCTTCTCCCTTCATTTGTGTTAACCTTTTATATAATCAGTTAACAAAATGGAGGTCATGTTTATGTCTGAAGAAAGCAGAAAGCTTCGTTTTTTGTTGAATAGTGCCATATTCGCTGCATTGACGGCCATTATGGCTCAAGTTGAAATCCCACTGCCTGTTGTGCCGATCAGCGGCCAGACGCTTGCCGTCGGTTTAACCGCCACCATTCTCGGAAGCCGTCAGGGCGCAGCAGCTATGGTTGGGTACATGGCTCTCGGGGCTGTAGGACTTCCTGTATTTGCAGGATTCAGCGGTGGTCCTCAGATTCTTGCCGGACCGACCGGAGGCTACATATTCGGATTCATAATCAGTGCCTTTATAACCGGCTGTATTCTCGAAAAAACCGCTTTTAACTTAGGCTGGGCGATGGCAGCGAATACGGCCGGTATGGTGGTTACTCTTCTATGTGGAACTCTGCAGCTGAAATTCGTACTCGATTTAAGCTGGACGGCGGCACTCGCCACCGGTATCTATCCATTTATCGCCGTCGGCTTGATCAAGGCTTTTCTAGCCTCATGGCTGGGCATTACAGTTCGAAAAAGACTGGTAGCCGGGCAGTTCATTAAACAATCAGCACCAAAGAAGGCCTCCTAGTTCTATTGCCCGGGAAATAAGGCCGGCTCATAATTCTCTTACCTTCCGGGAAGCCTATTCCTGGAGGTGATTGATCTGAATCCTTATTTATGCCCGGGATGCAAAACAAACCGCTCACGTTTTAACGTGATTGAGCAGCAGTCGATGCCGGTCAAGATGGACCCTGAGACGGGAGAGAGGCAGCCATCCTATACTTCAGAAACTATGGATGTATTCCATCTCGCTTATCAAGGCCCCGCCATAAAGGTCCAGTGCGGAGCTTGTGGTTTAATCGAAGATGAAGCATCTTTCATTGCATTTGCTGAACACCAGCGTATGAACGGAACCCCCTGAACAGGATCAGAGGGTTCTTTTTTTACGCATCCATAAACTGAACCTGCCACGCGTGAAGGAAAAGGCCGGGATCAAAGCAGCGGAAACCGGATGAATCATGACGGCAGTTGTGAACACATACCCCGCCAATCGAGTCCAGGAAGCTGGGTAAAAGGATTCTTCATTCACTTTTTTCATCTCTTCCAACACCTTCTCTTTCAAATCATATCCCACCCAAAGAGAGACGGCCAAAGCCTGTATACAGGAAGAAAAAAAAGGAAAACCCAGCATCATCTGAATAACGAGGACGGCACATGCATAAATGAGCAGGCAGCACTTCACCCATTTCACATAAACAAGAGCCAGAGCCTCATCCTCAACGGGAATATACCGAAATACGGTCGGCTGCTTGAAGAAGTTATGAAAAATGCCGGACGCCACTTCGATGAAAATGAAAACAGCCAGCGGGACCGTCAAAAACCTCATCCAGTCCACTTGAAGAGGAACCACTACAATAATAAGAACCCCCGCCACGATCGTGGATACCAGATAGTTGTAGGATTCCTTCCCATGAGACAGCCAGATGCGGTCATACATACGTTTCGGATAAAACCAGCTGTCCCTCATTTTACGGGCAGCTGCTGTAAATCGTTTTGGAGGTCTTACAGCGACATTCGTCACCTGGTTCACGAGCCAGAGGTTCCAAACCTTTGCATCATTCCGTTCCGCTATCTTCCCCCATGATGGTTCATAAAAGTACAAGGAAGCAGTCGCAGCCGCCGTAACCCAGGCAGCCCCACCGATGATCATCCACGGCAGGAAGCCGGCAGTATAGACGGATGTCAGGACGGTTCCCCCCATACTGACCAGCAGCAGCTTGATATACCACGGCGTGCTGTATAGTCTCCACTGAATCCATACTTCAAACAGCAGACTGCACCCATAAATGAAGAAAAATAAAAACGTAAAAGAAAGGGATAAAGGCGTTAACATGCCGGCAGCTGTCAAAACCAGGGCTGACAGGAACAGACTTTTACCTGCCTTTTCCATATATAAATAAAACAAGATCTCCCGCCTTGAATGAGGCAGGAGGCTGAGGTGAAGTTCTGAGGAAGAGAATGGGAGAGCTGAATCCCTGAAACCTGCGATACAGGCTCTCACCCATAAAGCCATAGGTAAAAAAGGGAGATAGGTTGAAGCCCGGTCCTCCCATTCATGGAAAAGCGGGGTGAAATCTTTCATCCAATCATAGCTGATCAGGAGTAATACGACAGCCATGACCGCGGCATAAAGAAATACAACCGGGTCATACAACGTCTTGAACGATTTCTTATATAGAAGCATCTTCTTCTGCAGACGACTCCGTTTCAATGTATGAAAAGCCTGCCAGCTCTCTGCTCCCATCATTGGTCTTTCCTTCTTTCCAGCATTTCAAAAAATTCCACTGGACCATAGGAGGAAACCGAACCATTCTTCAGCATGACATAGGTATCTGCCAGGGTCTTCACCTTTTCCAGCTGATGGGTGGTCAGGACAATCGTCATGCCCTCTTCTTTTTTACGGTTCAACTCTTCTTCTAAAAATTTACCCGCATACACGTCCAGCCCCATGAAGGGTTCATCGATAAACAAAACCGGCACAACAGGAAGCAGGGCGCAGATTGTTTGGACTTTCTGCCGCATTCCTTTGGATAACGCTTCTGGATATTCATCTTTCTTATCAGTAATTTCAAAGGCATCCATATACCTTTCGATCCTGGATGCAAAGGTTTCACGATCGATGGAGTAGCTTTGTTTATATAGATCAAAATGCTGAAGCGTGGTTAACTCGCTGAATAAAAGCGGCTCCTCCGGTATATAACTGAACATACGTTTATAGCCTTTCAAATGGTCATCTATATTTTCCTGATGGATGGCAATCGACCCCGATTGTTTATCTCTCATGCCAATCATCGTTTTCATTAACGTGGATTTTCCAGCACCATTATGACCGACCAGAGCAAGGATTTCTCCCCTTCCGGCCTCGAGACTTACGTCATGCAGGATCTGTGCCCCACCAATTTCCACCGAACACCCCTCTACACGAAGCACCATGTTCATCCCTCCTCATGTATAGGTTTACGTATTTTTCCAATTAAAAGTTTCAAAAAAAATAAGCCCTCTCCTGTTTGAAGAGCGGGCTTATCCTTATTGATTCATTCTAGAAAGAAAATCGCCGAGCAGGTCATCATCATTTTCCTCTTCTTCTGTCGATGATTCCACATCACGCAGATCATCCTGGAACTGATCAAGGTCCAGTCCATCCAAGTCATCATCACCGGTTGTAACCAGTTCCGGCACCTCTTTTTCTTCTTCCTCTCCCTCAGGAATAACAGGGGTTTGAGGTTCATCGGCTGCAGCCGTTTCTTCCTGCAGATACAGAGCTTCGTCGATATCATACGCACGGCTGTTCAGGGAAGCCAGAAGTGTGGTGGCACGGACAGGATCCATGATGAGCTGATGAAGGATACTGCCGATCAATGCTTCAGAGTGTTCATGCTTCATCCAGTTTCTCTGCTCTTTCGACAAGGCTTTCGGAAGGGGGACGGTGATCGTTTCTTTATCCTTGGAAAGAGATTCATTCACTCCGTCCATAACGAACTGAGCGATGCGGCTGGAAAAATTACGCCGTTCCGTCTCTTTCAAATGCGTCAATTGTTTTAATAAATGATCCGGAGTGTCCGAGGGGACACGAAATGTAATCGACTGCCCCCGTTCGACACTTTTTCTAGATGAACTCATGAAAAATCACCTTACTTGGAAGATCCGGATTGTTGTTCCACTTTTTTATTCGCTGGTTCGACTGGTTTTTTACTCGTTTTACGGATATAGTCGGAAATCAACTTATAATACGCATTCGCCATCATCCAGATGCTTTCTTCCTCGTCCTCGAAGAATTCAATATTAAACCCATCGAGTTTATTATTCAGCATTTTGATATATTCCTTAAGGACAGCAGATCCTCCACCTACGAAATAGCAGATTTCCGTCTGGGAATTCTTCTGCCATACATTACGAAGGTAACGGTACTGTTTCTTAGCCAGTTCAAGAAGAATGCGATCGGTAATATCGTGGACACTCGTACGGCTTCCGCGAACCATAATGTGGTGACGGTCGTTCTTTCTCGTAATAATATCCACCACGTCCCGACGGCTGTCGAGTTCCACTCCATGTTTCGTCAAAATTTCATCGCGGATCATTTCAAGTGATTCAGAAACGCCGAGGTTGAATCCCTGTGCTTTATCATCATCCACATTTCGGTTACGGATGACCGCGATATCTGTAGATAGCCCTCCAATATCCTGGATAAGGATCTGCTTGTCCACGAGTTCTTTATTGATAATGTGCAGGTCGTTATCCATAACAAGGTTGACATAAGCGGCGAACCCTTCCGGATAGACTTTCACTTCATCAAATTTAAGGTTCACTTTCATCCCTTGATATTTAGGGGTTACCAAAAATTCAACCTGGTGGACCGACCCAAGCAGTTGAGAGCGATAGCCCACGTCTTTTCCTTCTTTGACTTCGCGGAGAGGAAGACCGGTACCCAGGTTATAGTTAGCTTCCACCACATTATTTTTCGCAGATTGTGCTCCTTTACCAGAAACCGCATCAAGTGCCAGTGAAGCAAACAGCATGATCAGCGTTTGATCTTCTTCCGATTTATAGCTTCCTGGATCAAGCTCGGTGGAGTTCGTGGTCTTTGTTGCCAGATTTCCTACACGGTAAATGGCATTATTCTCTCGAAGGGCAGGGGAATGCACCCGAATATGTAGATTATCGAGTGGATTTTTATCATCCAGATCCTCAATTCCGATGACCGGACGATCCTCCAGGTCTCTCGCTACTACGTTAGGAATATAAAGGGAAGATTCCAGTTTCCCGAAATTTGCTTTCAACGCATCATTACCAACATCAATCGCTGCGATTCTTGCATGTGTCATAAACAGTTCTCCTTTTTATAAGTTATTTAAATGACCTCTCCTTAGTTAGAATCTATAAAACTATCAGAGAATAGTCAATCCTCCTTTTTTCGTGTTCATTTACGCAAACATGTGTACAAATCCGTGTACGTGTTTACAAATTTGTACACATCCCTTTATATCAGTATGTACACACTTTTGTATTCTTGCGTACAATTATGTGTACACAATGTTTACATTAAGAATACATGCAAACAAAATTGTGTACATAGAACTCAGAACATAAAAATTACATAAAATGACACAAAATCACGGGCTGAGTTTTTGTCAGTTTTTCGATGCCCTGGACTAAGGCAAGAAAAAAGCGATGCTGGAAGCATCGCTTTTACTGTTTGATATAGGTACTGAATAAATCTTCGAGTTTCTTGGTTAAGGCTAAAGTCATTAAGCCGTTTCCTTCAGCAGTTTTAGAGTAGCCGAGTGGAGTCGTGCGTTTAATGAGCTGGGAGAAGATTTCAGCTTCCGTCATCGAACGATTGAATTGTTTTTCAACTAATGGAATTAAAAGGGCAAGACCTCCAGACACATGCGGGGTGGCCATGGATGTACCAGAGAGGCGTGCGTATTTTCCTTCTAAATAGGTGGAAAGGATATCTACACCCGGAGCAACAAGGTCAATCTGCGTGTTCGTATTCGTAAAATCAGCCAGCTCGCGTCGTTCATCAACGGCCCCCACTTGAATGACTTCATTATAAGCACCAGGGTAGCCATATTCCATAGTATCTTCCCTTCCATCCCCCTCGTTGCCGGCTGCACATACAACGGACACGTCATGACGGACAGCGTCTGTAACAGCTTCTCTCAACTCTTTCGTATCTTGAGGACCTCCCAGGGACATCGATATTACTCTCACACGTTCCTGATTGGGACCCCTCCAATTCACGGCGTAATGAATGGCTTCAATAATCCAATCATACTCCCCTCCCCCATCCTCAGAGAGAACCTTCAAAATTAAAAGTTTTGCTTTCGGTGCTGTCCCAATGACCCCTTCGCCGTTCTCTACTGCAGCAATGGTACCTGCCACATGTGTACCATGACCATTATTATCTGCGTAATTATCAGGGTCTCCGCCATAATCATTGGTAAAGTTACGGCCATCCAGAATGTTTTCCTCAAGATCAGGATGATCAAGCTGACATCCTGTATCAATGATAGCTACAACACTTCCTTTTCCTCGCTCCGACTCTTCCCAAAGGCTTTCAGCTTCAACGATCTGTATTCCTTTCGGACGTTCATTCGTCGTTTCTAAAATAGCTTCCGTGCGGTAGGGAATCAATTTCATCCGGCTCATGGAAATCCTCCTCCATCCTGGTAACAGGTGTTGTTGTACAATCATGAAGTTTATCTTCCTCCTATTATAACACCCAGAAATAACCACTTAGGACAGGTTTTTGAAATAAGGACCATAGAATCATAAATCTTGGAGCGGACACCTATATTCAGTAAGTATCCAAATGACCGTTTAAGAGAACGGTCAGGACCCCTCGTTTAAAATAAGGATTTCACACCGTACAAGGGGCTTCATGGTGCTTAGAAAGCTTTTAGAGCCTTGTACGAAGGCATTCTGCTGCTTCAAAGCTATAAGCACACACACATGTCTGAATCCATAACAAAAGCTGCAGACATAAAAAAAGAACTGCACCGATCCGGATCGGTGCAGTTCTTTTTTATTTTATGGTAGATATTTTCTAGGGTTTACAGCATTCGTACGGCTGCCATTCCAGGACCCTTCATGAATTTCGAAGTGAAGGTGCTGCCCTGTAGACGCACCTGTACTTCCCATGTTACCTACAAACTGACCCTGTGAAACGGTCTGACCTGCAGATACTGCTGGAGTACTTCTCAAGTGTGCATAGACGGTCGTGAAGGTCTGACCGTTAATCTGGTGGGCAATCATCACGACATTCCCGTAGCTGGATGAATAGTTAGCCCGGATAACCGTCCCGGATGCGGAGGCATGGATTGGGATCGTACCGCCCGCAGCTAAGTCAATACCAGAGTGGAATTTCGTTGTACCATATATAGGGTGAACCCGGTTGCGGTCAAACTCGGATGTTGCCGGTGCATTGGCAGGCCAGATAAACCCTGTGCTGCTGCTTGCGGCTTCAGAATCGCTTGAATCAGAAGAGCTGGAGCTGTCTGATGACGAAGAACTTGAAGATGCACTGCTTACAGATTCCTCTTCCTCTTCTTCCTTGGCAGCTTCTTCTGAAGCAGCTTTTTCAGCTGCGGCTTTTTCAGCTGCGGCTTTCTTTCTGGCTTCTTCTTCAGCTTTCCGCTTACGCTCAAGCTCGAGCTGGCGCTGACGCTCAATTTCTTTCTCAATAGCAGCTTCCTGGGCAGCAAGAGTCTCCTGCTCTTCTTCCACACTGATCAGGTGGTCATGAGCAGCTTCTTCTTTCTGTTCAAGAGTGGACATCAGGGCTTCTTTTTCTTCTTTCTTACTTTCAAGCTCCTGTTTCAATGCTTCAAGCTCAGATAATTTCTCCTCAAGGGAAGCAAGTTCTTCTTCCACCTGGGCTTTCTTTTCTTCAACAGCCTGCTTGTCTGCCAAGTGCTGTTCAAGAATTTCCTTATCCTGCGTAGCAATTGTATTCAGGCTCATGATCCGCTCAAGGAAGTTCCCGAAGCTTTCTGCTCCCATTAGAACATCAAGATAATCGACGCTTCCCCCATTTTGGTGCATGGACTTCACACGCTCTTTAAGCAGTTCGTCACGCTCTTCGATACGCTTTTCAAGCTCAGCGATTTCTTCTTTGAGCTGGTCGATGTTTTCTCTTGTCTGTGCAATTTCATTTTCTTTCGTCTGGATCTTATCCAGTGTTTCCATCGTCTGTTCATCCAGACTTGCGATTTCAGCGTCTACTTGTTCCTGATCTTCTTTAAGTTCAGCAATTGTATCTTCTTTTTCCTGAATTTCCTGCTCATTCTCAGACTGCTGCTGTCGATTCTCTTCCAGTTTGTCCTGATTTGTTTCAGCGTTGACCGTTGTTGAAACAGGTAAACCGGAAAGAATCAGACCGGCAGAAAGAGCGGCGATAATAACTTTTGACTTCACTCTTCTTCCTCCCCCGATTCCTCACCTGTGTGAATGATTCCTCTATTTTTAAACCTTCAAATACTTACGGATGGACGTAAAGCTTCCCCAAAGTCCAATGGTCACTCCCATAAGGACAAGCAGGGCGGACACTTCAAAAACAAACGGGTAAACCGGCAGTAAGTCTATAAATAAAGTAGGATATCTGGTCGTAACCTCATTGTAGAGAGCGTCATAACCAAAGATCACAAGGGCAATCGGAATAATCGAACCAAGGATTCCTATTAGAATGCCTTCGAATAGGAAAGGCCATCGTATGAACCAATTGGTTGCCCCTACCATTTTCATAATCTCGATTTCACGTTTCCGGGCTACAATGGTAATCCGGATCGTATTGGCAATCAGGAACATCGCTGTAAACAACAGCCCTGCGATGATCGCAAGCCCGACATTTCTGGCCACATCCATAACGCTGAACAAACGTTCTACGGTTTCTTTGGCATATTCGACTTTATCCACACTATCAAAGCCTTCAATTGTTTCAGCTACTTGAATTGTATCTTGTGGATCTTCCGTCTTCACTACGTACACGTCATTCAATGGGTTTTCATCTTTCAGAGACTCAAAGGCTTCCCCTTCGTCCCCCATACTGTTGATCAGGTTATCCAGCCCTTCATCCTTCGATTGGAAATTCACACTGGAAACACCCTGCACGTCTTCTAAATCACCCTGCAGTTCCTCACGGCTTTCCTCATCTGCGGTACGGTCGATGAACACACGGACTTCAACGTCTTCCTCAATCTGTTCTCCTATATCATTCAGGTTCAGGAGAAGCATAGCAAAAACCCCGACAAGTAGAAGCGTCACCGTTACCGCTGATATGGAGGCCACCGACATCCACTTGTTTCTGGTTATGTTTTTGACGCCTTCTTTTCCGTGCCGGCCGAACGTTTTAAATTTCATTTTTTCTTTCACCCCGGCACTTCTGATTTATAACGGTTTGAAAGTCATTCATCCTGCCTGCATCTGCGTTTAAACGGTGATGGATTTCAAACAATTTCTATCACTTCCTACCAATCTTTCATATTTGTTGATCTATGTTGTAAAAGTTATGTAGTCTTGGTCGTCTCGTTCAATTACCCTACTAATTATATCAAAGATATTCGCTAAATAAAGACAAATTATTATTACATTTGTGTTTCATAAGTTTACAGAAACCCGTATTATCAAGGTTTCTTATCGACATGTTCCGTCATAATCAAAAGTATTTACATATGTGTATATAAGAGTCGTTCATCCCTGTTTCAGCATAAAAAAATAAGCCGTCCTCTTAGGAAGACGGCTTATTTTCCTGGTGATGATTCTTTAATTTTTCAATTTCCTTTTTGAGGCGGAAATTCTCCTGCAAGACAGAATCGTAGGTTATTCTTTTCAAAGCTTCCGGGTCCAGGTTAACTTCGTACCATGATTTTCGCAGCACAGCACCCCCTGTACTTGTCGGCTTAATTTCAGCAGCAGGGTAGAGCTTTTTCAGGCGGGACACTTCTTTTTCAGATAAGCGGAGTTCCCTGAAGAAAATGCCTTCTTGAAATGACTCGAACAAGAAGCGTTCAAACGCTTTTTCTGCCAAAGCCTTTCCTCCTTGAGTGAATCGTCTTACTTATATATAAGATGAAGCGGA
The DNA here is from genome assembly GCF_009856355.1 of Halobacillus litoralis. Taxonomy (GTDB): domain Bacteria; phylum Bacillota; class Bacilli; order Bacillales; family Halobacillaceae; genus Halobacillus; species Halobacillus litoralis_B. The sequence continues at coordinate 677,708 of NZ_WMEW01000001.1, forward strand.
AAGGTTCATGACTTCTGGTATACAGATTCTTTAACGACCGCATGAGCCACCACTTCCATTGGATCCAGCAAGGGCACAGGAAGGTGGTAAGGCTTCAGGACGAGACCGATTTCTGTGCAGCCCGAAACTATGACTTCAGCCCCCTGATCAAGCAGCTCCTCAGCAGCAGATTTCAAAAGGGTAAGGGGTTCGGCATCCGTGTTTCCACTTTTAATCCCATTGCTGCCATAAATAGCTTCCATCACTTTTTCGTTCTGGGTCACCGGCTGCGGCTCAATGACATCCAGGTGACCGAGGTGCTTTTTGAACAATCCGGTCTGCAGTGTCCCGGTCGTCGCCAGCACACCGACTTTTCGGACTTCCGGATAATGCGACTCGATATATTTTTTCAATTCTTCAAAAGCGTTCATCAGTGGAAAGGATACGGCTTTTTGTACTTCATCAATAAAATAATGCGCGGTCATGCATGGAATACAAGCCACGTCCACATCCACTTTTTCAAGATTTTTAGCTGCATCGATCATTTGTGGGACAGGATTTTCCCCGCGCCCCGAAATGGCCGCAGTACGGTCCGGGATTTTGGCATTGCTGTCAATAATCACACGGTAATGATCCTGATCCTTTTCGGCCTGTGTAGCGCGGATAATTTTCATATAATATTCAGCTGTCGCCTCAGGTCCCATTCCCCCGAGTATGCCGATAATTTTGTCGTTCATCGTCTGCCTCCTTACAAAAGACCCATACGTGGCTGAGAAACCATTTACAGAACGCCGGCTACCCGGTTTTTCAACGGTTTGAACAGCTGATCTTCATCGATGTCTGGTCTTTTTGTACTTAACTGTTCTAAAGCAATCTTCGCACCAGGATCCATGCCCTGACACCCGGCAAGCAGCAGCACATCATTTTCCTGTACTTCAGATAATGCATGGTTCACAGCATCATCAAGCTCTTTATAAAGATGGACATTGATGCCGGCTTCATCCATCGCCTCTTGAAATACACGCACCTCTTCATCTGTCACCACATCTTTTTCACTCACATGAGAATGGCTCACCGTAGCAATGATGTCAGTCAAACCAAGGCGTGGCGCCCATTCGGCAATGGCTTTCGCATTTTCCTGGTTCACGGTTACCCCGCGGCTGCCGCGGATGGCATACACCAGCTTCAAGTCTGCGTAGTCCATCTGTTGGAGCGTACTCAATGTAACGTTGATGTTCCCATAGTTGGCGAAGTGATCATCCAGCATTTTGAAATCATCTTCATATACCATTTCAAAGCGGCGTTCCACCCCGCCAAAGCCTTTAATACCGGACTGGATCGTTGGAATCGGTACCTCATTCAGAAGAGCAGCTGCGATGGCCACCATGGAATTGTAAACGGAATGATATCCCGGCGTGGACAATTCAATATCGAATTCCTGTGGAACATAGCTGGTGTCCCCTACAGAGAATGGGCGGCGGATTTCCACCGTGAACTTAGCTCGTCCTGTTGAAAGGTCCAGATTCCTGCAGATCAGATCGCCATCCCCGGTTTCCACACTGAATGTAAGGACATTGGCTTTTGTTTCTTCCACGAGTGATGCTGAATAGGAATCGTCAAGGTTCAATACAGCCCAGCTTCCTTCAGACGCGTTACGGATCAGGCTTGCCTTGCTGTTAAAGTATTCCTCAAAAGACCCGTGAAGATCAATGTGCTCTCGACTGATATTGTTTAAGGAGACGATATCAAAATCCACACTGCCCACCCGGCTTAAATCAAGCGCTGAAGACGAAACCTCCATCGTTACATGAGAGACGTCCTGGTTTCTCATTTCCGCAAAATATCGGTGCAGGTCCAGCGATTCAGGCGTTGTCAGCTTGGTCGGTTCAGAATAATCGCCGTACTTCACGACAACCGTTCCAATCAACCCTGTCTTCAGGCCGTGCTCTTCCAAAATGGCATCAGTCATAAAGGAAGTGGACGTCTTTCCATTCGTGGCTGTAATCCCGATAGTCTTCATAGCACGGGAAGGATGGTTATAATAGGCATCACTCAATGCAGCCAGTGCCTGACGGCTGTCTTCTACGCGGTATTGAGGCAGATCCTCCCATCCATCCTGGTAATCTTCTACGATGATTGCCGCCGCACCACTCTGCACCGCATCTTTCACATAACGGTGTCCATCCGTCTTAAAGCCTTTAATGCAAACGAAGACATCCCCTTCGCTTACGTTTTTAGAATTATAGGCGAGTCCCTGAACGTTCATGTCTTGATCATTCCAGGCTTCCAGCACCTCAATCGATGATAATAACTGATTAAGCATAGCCATTGTTATCTACCTTCCCTGCAATTTTTTACTGATTCCCATGTGGTAATCATCCGTTCATATCTTTCGTACATCCCCATACTTTTCCTGCCGTCATCCGGCTTATGCCGCCTGTCTTTCTATGCTTTTTTCGTCACACGGCCGGCAACGAGGCGGGCCAGTTTCTTCCCGAAAGCAAAGGCTGGTTTCGGATCTTTCGGATCCCATATGGCATGGGCTTTCGGTCTGAAGTAGGATTTCATGACACTCTTCGGAGAAAGCTGACCCGTCTTGATATATTCCCTTACGGCAAGAAGATCCTCATAGGCATACCAGAATACGATGTTTTTATCTTCCCGTACAGCTTTCGGTTCAAGCGGACGGCCCGTAAGTTCCCGGTAAGTGATATAAGGAATATTGATACCCGTCTTCTGCAGAAGGTGGTTCAAGTTTGTAATTCTCACATTGATTTCTATTAAATAATACTGCCCTGTTTGAGCATCTTTTTTAAATTCGATCTCAGCAAACCCTTTATACTGGATCCCCTCCAGGAATTTCGTTCCAAGCTCGTACAATTCCGGAACGTATTTCTGCTGGGTGTAAACGGAGGCTCCGTAATTCACAGGGAACTGACGAAGCTTCTGGCAGGTCACCCAGTGAGTGACCTTGGAATCCTGGTCCAGATAGGCATCAAATGTATACATATGATCATCAAACCCGGGAATGATGCGCTGTACAATCACTTCGATACCGGCTTCTTTCGCCTCGTTGACTTTCTCAAGGAGTTCCTCCTGATTGTGTACCGTGAAGAGTTTTCTACGGAACTTGGCCACAAATGCTGGAGAATCCACCGGCTTAACCAGGCACGGATACTGGATCTCCTTCTCCACAAGTTCCACGAAGTTCTCTTGATCGGCGTTAACCGTCTCAGGTACAGCCACCCCATGTTCAGAAGCCAGGGTATGAAGCGTCCCTTTGTCCATTATCTTAGTATATAGCCCCTGCTCCTTTTGAGGAATAAGGAAATGTTCCCGTAATTCCGACAGATGCTCATCGACGAACTCCACGTACGGATCAGCTGTCGGAATGAGCACAGGAGGACTGTCCTGTTTCTTTGCATAATCCACAAGAAAGGCAGCAAGTCCGGCCGGATCTTCTTTATAGTGGGGGCCGATCAGCGCTTCCGAACAATATTTAGATTCCAGCCCGTAGGCCCCTTCCCAGGCATAATCCACGGCAGCAACATGGACACCATGAATACCAAGACACCGGATTGTACTCAGTCCAATGTAATAATTCGCACCTAAAACGACCGCTTTATTCGTCATGAGATATCCCCTTTTACCTTTTTATTATTTATACACGTCCCGTAATCTGAGGCGTGAAACTTCCGATATGTAAACATATATATTTTACCACAATCCAGAGGTGAACAAAACGCAAACCGGTTCCCGACATACAAAAGGCGGCCCGTACCCGGGACGCCTTCAGTCTTTCTATCTATTTGGCAGAGGGCTGCTGAACATCCAGATGACTGGATGGTGCGGCGGCTGTTTTCTGCCCGCTTCTGCGGAAACGACGCACCCATGTATCAGCTCCATACATGATTAAAAACATAAGCAGGACGGTCAGAGACAACATCGCGAGTGATGTAACCATCGTTTTACCCCTTTTTTTCGTTAAATTTCCTCAAATCACTACAAATCCTTATATATAATACCAAATACAGGGCTGTTGTAAATATTTATTTCTATTTTCTCCACTATTCTTTTAATTATTTAAAAAAGCCGCCTTCCCTAAACAGGAAAGGCGGCCTAAAATCAGGACCATTCAAACTCCCAGTCTTCTTTTAAAATCAAGTAGGAGGCAAAAAGGCGGTCCGCTTTGTCGAGCTGTTCCGAACGGTCTCCCGGCTGCAGTTTAGGGAGAAGGATGGCCGCTACATCTTCCGTTAATTCTTCCTGTTCCACGGCATTCAAACCAGGATAGCGGTGGACGTACGTCCTGAGAAGTTTCCAATCTTCCTTTGTAAACCGCTGGCGCTCCCATTCTCCTATATGCACGGAGCGGTTCGTAATCCCCTTCTCCCCGAGAAACTTTTCCAGCTTTTTATCCGAACTTTTCCTTCTCTTTTTCTTCCGCTCATGGATGACAATGGTTCCTGCTACAATATCGCCGAGACGTTTGTGGGACGGATGGAAAAAGACCATCAGCATACCAAGCAGATAATAAAAAGGCAGCATATCAATAATACGGAGCAGATTGCGAATAAGAACGGACAGTGCGGTCGGTCGTCCGCCATTTTCCCTGACCACACGGAGACCCAGCAGCATTTTGCCCGGTGTCCTTCCGTTTGCGAGCCATTCAAATAAAAAGAAGTACCCCCAATTGATGATAAAAATGATCACGATGATTACAGCCACAACCAAACTCTCTGCCTGCCGGAAGTAAACACCTATGTAATTATCCATCAGCAGGATGACTGCCAGCAGACCGACGTTCATCAGCGTAGTAATCAACGTGTCTGTAATCTGTGCTGCTCCCCGGCTGCCCAGTCCAGCCAGTCTGAAATTCAGCGTCACATGCTCCGGTGTTTTCACTTGCACATTTTCCTGCATACGCCATCTCCTCTCCCGGGTTCCAATCAAAAGGAATCTTGCTTATAATTAAACTATAATGTAAAAAATTTCCGAGCGGCAGGTGACCCTATGAATTACCGTACATTTATCTCGCAAAACCGCCAGGACTGGGAGCGGTTGGAGAATCTCATCCATACTCTACAGCAGAATAAGAAAAAATGGACAGCCCGGCAGGTGGAAGATTTCCAGCGTACATACCAGAAGGTTACCCAGCATCTGGCCTTCAGCCAGACGTACTTTCCCGAAGAAGAGAGCACCGATTACTTGAATGCGCTGACATCAAAAGCCCACAATACCCTGTATCAGGAGCAGACCTCCAACTGGAAACAGGTGAAGCATCTGTTCGGCCACACCTTCATCAACCTTCTCCGTGAGCAGTGGGCGTTTGTCATCATCAGCATGGGCCTGTTTCTTCTTGGGGGAACGGCTGCATTTCTAGCCGTCTACCAGGATCCAATGAGCCTGTACACCATACTCCCCGACAACATCGCTCAAAACGTAGACCCGTCCCAGATCGGCAGGGATGGCGGAGTGAATTCACCGGTGATGTCCGCTGAAATCCTGACCAATAATATACAGGTGGCCTTTCTTGCGTTTGCCGGTGGGATAACCTTTGGGCTGCTTACCGTCTATGTCCTAATTTTTAACGGCATCATCGTCGGCGCGCTGGCCGCTCTTTTCTTCACCTATGGAAAGTCCTATGATTTCTGGGCCTATATCGTCCCCCACGGCATCATCGAACTGACAGCTATCTTCATTGCCGGTGGAGCCGGACTTCTGATGGGCTTTAAATTATGGGTACCCGGATCCCGGACCCGTGCCTATCAATTGAAAACAAATGCCTACCGCTCCGTCCTGCTGTTAATCGGGACGCTGCCCTTGTTTATCATCGCCGGGATCATCGAAGGATATATCACACCTTCCGCTCTGTCCCTTGAAGCCAAATATGCTTTTGCCGGACTGACAGTAATCGGACTGCTCATTTATATTCTCCTTGGAAGCCGGCCGTTTAAAGCAGCCCGCGGTTCATAATATCAATGTAGTAGGAAACCGAGGCGGATGCGAGAGCCTCTTCCGGAGCTTCAACCATAGGAAGCCCACGGCTCTCCCAGCGTCTCATCTCCTCTTTTTTATCCATCAACTGCTTCTGTGCCATACTTTTCACCATGGTTGAAGTGACATCCTCCGGGCTGCGGCTCGCAGCCTCATCCACTGCCCTGTCCCGGATCCCCACCATAAGAAATAAATGGGAACGTCGCAGCCTCATCAAGTAATGGAGCGCTGTTTCTTCATATAGAAAAGTGGTGACATCACTGAACAAAAGGAACAGGCTGCGCTTATTTTGAACGGACTGTAAATATTGGAAAACGGAGGCGTAGTTCGACTCATAACCTTCCACTTCTAAATGGTAGACTTCCTTTAGAATGGTCTGCATATGGGCCATCCCTTTTCCGGGAGGCACATAAACATGAACATGTTTTGAAAAAGCAGCCAGAGAAACATAGTCTCCTCGTTTCAACGCCGCTGTCGTAACCGTAAGAGCCGCTTCCAGGGCTTTTTCGAGCCGGTTATGGTCTTCAAGCTCCACCCCCATCATTCTTCCGCAGTCAATGAGAATCGTCACATACTTTCCGTGCTCCGGCTCATATTCATTCATCATGAGCTCCTGCTGTTTCGCTGTCTGACGCCAGTTGATCTTCCGAATGTCATCTCCTGTAACGTACGACCGGATCTGACTGAACTCTCCAGAACCGACCCGGTCTTTCCTGATGCGGGTTCCTTCATAAAGAAGAAAACGCTGGGCATCCTTCAGAAAATCCCGGCTGCCGCTTAAGTCCGGAATAACACGCACCTTCATTTCCTGATCACTACGCCCCTGCCTTGCCCAAAGTCCGATGGATGAACGCCAGCGATAGGAAGTGGACGGAATTCTATAATCTCCACGCTGTCCGGCTGTAAAGGAAAACACAAGGTCGCTTCCTCCCCTGCCGTTGATCCACCCTTTAAGCGGAAAAGGCTTGGAGAACGATGAAGGAAAATGATCGATGACTTCTATGAACATCGGGCGGTCCGAGTTGTTTTCAACAGAAAAAGCAGCTTCATTCTTTAAACCACGCTCGATTTCCTCATCCATTGAACGACGGAGGTGAATTTGTTTTTTGGCTGGCATCAGCGTCAAATCCAGAAGGCTGAGCAGAAAAACGACAGCATTCAAGGAAAGGAGATACGGCGGGGAAACCCCCAGCGCCGCCAGTCCCGTCACTAAAACCAACAGCACGGCGGCAATATAAAGGAGCCTCCGCGTCGGTACGATCCCTCTATCGCGGAACAGGAACAGATCCCACCAGCTCCTGAATGATCTGGTCATAGGTGGCTCCCTCCAATTCCATATGAGGCGCCAGTAAAACCCGGTGCCTCAGTGCAGGTACGGCTACTTTCTTCACATCGTCCGGTGTCACATAATCCCGCGAGCCTAAATAGGCCCAGGCTTTTGACGCACGAGCCATTGCTATAGCTGCCCGGGTACTCGCCCCGTGCCTGATCGTATCGGTCTCTCTTGTTTTCCTCACCATCTGGGTGATGTACTCATAGACGTCATCCGTTACCGTAATCCCTTGAATCTCCCCGCTGACCTTCTCGAAGATATCCATCGACAGAACAGGAGCGTCGGCAGCCCCATCTCCTCTTCCACTGACTGTATCCTTTATGACACTCACCTCTTCTTCGAGAGCAGGAAAATCGATCGCCAATTTAAACATAAAACGGTCCTGCTGGGCTTCCGGAAGCGGGTAAGTGCCTTCAAACTCTACCGGGTTCTGTGTCGCTACGACGAAAAACGGAGCAGGAAGCGGATATGTATCGCCCTGTATGGTCAACTGTTTTTCCTCCATCGCCTCAAGCAGTGCCGCCTGTGTTTTTGCGGGCGTACGATTGATTTCATCCGCCAGCAGAATATTTGTGAACACCGGACCCTTGAGCGTTTCAAACAGGCCGGACTTCATGTTGTAAATCATACTTCCGGTAATATCACTCGGAAGCAGGTCCGGTGTGAACTGGATGCGTTTAAAGTCACCGCCAAGCAGTTCAGCAAGCGTCCGGACCATTTTTGTCTTCCCTGTTCCCGGTACACCTTCCAAAAGGACATGCCCACCGGAAAATATGGCTGCCAGCATCAGCCGGAGGTTTTCCGACTGCCCGATGACTTTTCTTTCGTAGGAATCGATCAATTGTTGGATCTGCTCATTCATCTGTCCTGCACCTCTTTCCTCATCTCTTCAAGTACACCTGACCATTCCAGGTAGGATTTTTTATCGACATGGCTTTGATGTTCCAGCGGTTCAATCCGACGGGACATCGTCGTCCACCTTTCCATTACATCCGCATCAACCCGCCCGTCCAGGCTCTCTCTCGTTTCTTCCCAAGATAAGTGGACCGGGACCCCGTAGCGCTCCTGCAGCAGCTGGCGGACATAGGATTCCTGAATCTCCAGTGACTCCCGGTAAAACGCCCCTTTTTTATACCAGCTTGCAACGGCCTGCAGGCGTTCATCCCCAAACCGGACAACAGCTTCCCGAGGTGTGAAATAGGGACCGAAACGCTTTCCTTTCCACCACAGCGACAGGATTGTTAAAACAGCCATCTGTATGGTAAAAAACAAGATCCAGGAAGGGTAAACCCCTGCTTTATCAGCGAACCCGGCCCGAGTATGTATATATTCATCAAACCAAAGACCGCCACTGCTGTCCGCTGTATCCATAAGTTTGGAGACAAGTGTGAAATGATCCTTATCCAATATCTGGTCATTGGTCAGCCACGAGGGCGTTAAGCTGACGATCAGTCTTCCTTCGCCGTACGACCGTTCAACGGCAATCGCCCCCAATTCATCCTTCAGCAGCACCTGATCTGCTTCTTCGGTACGGAGCCTGTAGGAAGTCCGGACCTCGGCATCATACTGATTTCCGTCGGCATCTGTGATGCGCGAGGAGCCCTGACGGGATTCTGGATACTCCACACCCACATCAAAATAGCCGGCCGGATGCTGTTTCATCAGCCAGATGGTATGGCCTGCCTCCATCCACTCTCTGTACCGCTGCATTTCCTCCCCGCTCACCGTCTTCAAAGGCTCTGCCATTAAGAGCGTCCGGGAGGTGCTGGATCCTGGAAGCTGCCCAGGAGCTGCGGTCCAGCGTGCGGCCCCCTGCCCCTGCTCTTCCAACAGCGTGTAGAACCCTCTCAATCCGTTTAGTGCCGGAGATTCGGACGTGTATGGAGGATAGACTTCCGGTTCTTCTTTTGAGCTCCAGTAAATGACTACGGCCAACAGAAGGAGAACCGCTCCAATCCCCAGCCATGCTTTCCTTTGGTTCATCCGGCCTCCCCCTCTCTTCCTCTCTCCACATACCGTGACGCATCCGAACGGAAGCTATAGTAGCCGCTTTCATTGAGCAGACGCTCCCCGTAGGTCATCTGGTCATACATCAAGGCCAGACGGCGGAACGCTTCCACATCATCCGCTCCGGTATGAGCCCTCAATTCCTTTTCATAATCCCCATTGGTTTTCCATGACTGCACATCTACAAACCCTTGATCATCCAAATGGAGCAGAAGACCGAGAAAGACCTGGCGTGCCGCAGCTGTCCATTGCTGCTGTGCCGCCCGATCATCTGCCTGCTTCCAGTGACTTTCAAGCGAAAGCGGCCCTTCTTCACCAGGAAGAAACGGTCGGTTTCTATGGGCCTGCTTTTCGCCTGAAAGTTTGCTGAACAGCCGGAAAGCCAAAAACACGAGAATGCCGAGGCCGATGGCTCCAAAGAAATACAACACTCCATCCACCGTGGAACCTGTAATTTCCGCCCCGGGAAAAAAGGTTTCCAGTAAGTCTCTGACCCATTGGGAAAGCAGCTCACCTATCCGGCTTCCCGCACGCTCCGGCTGTTCGTCGTACGCCTTATAATCCTGCCTGCTCAAAATCTCTTTCAAACGATCCTTTTCCTGCTGTATTGCGCTCATACTGCCCATCACCTTCAGCCCTTCGCAGATTACGAGTTTTTATAGGAAGCAATCATATCTTTCAAGTCCTCACCCTCATTCCGGGTCTTCAAGTCATACAAAAGGACCGTGTAACCAACCATAAGGAACAATGTTCCAAGGAGTGAAGACAAGTCAGTTAATAATTTACCGGCGACACTTCCTCCAAGGAGAATGATAGAGACCGCATCGAATATAGAAGTTAACAGGAATATAATGATACCGAAGACAACAAATACGCCGAGCGTTGCCCAGAACCTTCCTTTTGTTAATTTCCAGCTCTCTGTAAATCCAGGTGCTGCCTTTTTATAAACAACAGACCCGAAGAACATACTCAGTCTTGTTCCAAAAAAAGCGAGAAGCGCGATACTACCGAGGGCGAGGAGAATGATCGGAAACAATCCAGCTCCGTCTCCGGCCGCAAGGGTTAAACCGATCCCGCCAAATCCAATCACAATGAAAATGATCAAAAAGACGCCAAAGACGATGACCCCGAGCAGCAAAGAACTTCCGATCAACGGCCAAAACCTTGAAAAGGCCCCCTTTACTGCTGTTTTTTTCGTCCAGCTTTCTCCTTTGATGACTTTACCGGCTGCAATGATGACGGCCGCCTGAGCCATCGTGTAGAGCACAAGGTTCAGGATGGTGTTCAATGCCAGATACACCATTTCCATTCCAAGTCCCAGATTGTCAGCAACCGAGGCTTGTACATTCCCTGCACTATCCAGGTTGTTCATCAGCTGTTCCCCAAATCCTCCCCCGGATGTTTCCCGGAAAAGGTCAATACCACTTACAATCATGAACAAGTAGTCGACTATGTAAATCGGACCGATTAAAAACAGCAGCATTAGAAATAATGAAGGAAAATGTTTCTTCGATATGCTGAACGATGTATCAAGAATTTCCCCGAATGATTTAGGTTTCAGTTGTTTCTGATCCATAACCTTCCTCCTCTATAAAATATTTACTACTAGTTTAACACGGTGGAAGGCTCATTTTGACAAAAAAAGACAATGATTTCATGATTGTGTTATAGGAGTGAAACGAAAGGAGGGAAAGGATGGGCGATGTCCAGCTTCACCATTACCAACACGTATGGCCGGAACGATTTGCTGCAGAAAAGACGAAAATACGAAGATGTCTGGGAAAGGACTATCCTGTCGAGCACATTGGAAGCACCGCTGTTCCCGGCATGAAAGCAAAGCCTGTGGTAGACCTGATGCTCGGTCTCCCCCACCTGGATATTGACCGATTTCTCATCGACGCCCTGCAAAAAGCAGACTATACGTATGTGCCAAAGGATGAATGGAAGGAGCGGTACTTTTTCCGGAAAGGAGAACCTGGGAACGGAACCTGCCACCTTCACATCGTCGCGTATGAAGGCGGCGAATGGCGGGATAAGCTTGCCTTTCGCGACTATCTCAAAAAACACCCTGGAAAGGCTGCCGACTATCAAAAACTAAAAAGCCGTCTCGCCGTAAAATACAGAAAGAATCGATCCCGCTATACCGCGTCGAAGGAACCGTTCATTCAGCATATCCTCCATCTCGCTGCAAAAGAAAGCTGACACCCGCGTGGGTGCCAGCTTTCTTTTAGGACAACTTCTGAAGATATTGAGTGACCGTTTCGATCCCTTTGGTAAAGTTATCAAGATGGAAGTGTTCATTCGGTGCATGTAGATTCTCTGTCGGAAGTCCGAAGCCCATCAACACAACAGGAGCTTCAAGAACGCGTCCAAACACTTCTACAATAGGAATGGACCCGCCTTCCTTCGGAAACAGCGGACGGATCTGGTAGACATCCTCATAAGCTTCTGCCGCCGCCTGAATAAAGGCGTTTTGAGAATCCATCGCAACAGGATCCGCTTGAATGAACTTCTCCAGATGAACTTTCGCCCCGACAGGCTTATACTGCTCCACATGGCGCTTAACCGCGTCATAAACGGCCCGTGGATCCTGATCACCGACCAGGCGGCAGCTGATTTTGGCGGACGCTTCTTTTGGAACAATCGTCTTCAGTCCTTCGCCCTGGAAACCACCTGTAATGCCGTTGATTTCGAGAGTCGGACGAATCCCTGTTCTTTCTTTGAAAGAAAACCCGACTTCGCCGTAAAGATCCTCAATCTCCAGTTCCCGTTTCGTTTCTTCTTCGTCAAAAGGGACTTCAGCGACTTCCCGGCGAAGTTCTTCCGCTGGTTCCGGCACCCCTTCATAAAAGCCGTCCACAGCGATTCTTCCTTGATCATCATGAAAAGAATCCAAGAGAGAAACGAGCGAATGGACCGCATTCGGCACTCCGCCGCCATATGTACCAGAATGAAGGTCAGAGTTCGCAGTCCGCACCGTCATTTGCAGCGCAAGCGCCCCGCGCAGGGATGTGCAGATCGCCGGCTGATCTTTTCCACTGAAGGAAGTGTCACTGATTACGACAGAGTCACAGGATAAACGCTCCTGATTTCCCTCGATGAAAGGACCGAGGTGGGGACTGGCCACTTCCTCCTCTCCTTCAATGATAAACTTCAAGTTCACAGGCAGCTTTCCATACTCTCTCATGAAAAGCTCGGCCGCTTTGATATGAATGAACAACTGTCCCTTGTCATCGGTGGCACCGCGCGCATAGATCTTTCCGTCCCGGATCACCGGCTCAAAAGGAGGGGTATCCCAGAGGTCAACAGGGTCTTCAGGCTGGACATCATAGTGGCCGTAGACAAGGACGGTCGGTTTATCAGGGGCGTGGAGCCAGTCCGCATAAACCAGTGGATGGCCTTCTGTTTCAATAACTTCCACATGCTCCATGCCAGCTTTTTCCAACGCTCCGGCCGTCCACTCCGCTGCCCGGCGCACCTCTCCTTTATATTCAGAAAGCGATGAGATGCTCGGTATACGCAAATACTGCTTGAGTTCTTCAATAAATTGGTCCTTATGTTTTTCCACAGCTTGTTTCACTTCACTGCCTCCCCTTTTTCAAATCTTATCACCATTATACATGACACGGCTGTCGATCTCTTTGAACACCTCTCTACACCCCCGGAAAAAAACGGACGGTACATTCATATCGAATGTACCGTCCTGCAGCGGATGATGGCGCCACTTATATAAGAGAAATAATGAAGCTGATTACTACGATTAAACCGATAATCATCAAGATTGTACGAATCATGCGATCACCTCAGTATTTATTGGATTTTCTTTTACTATTCCCTATTTCCAGCATTTTTGAAACAACAAATAAAAAAAGCTGCCGGGCTTTCACCCGGCAGCCTGAGAACGGCAGGGCCGTTCCTCTTTCCATAGACTTACATAACTTCACGATCCCAGAAACGGTGTGCGGAAACCGCTTCGCTGAATTGTTTGGCGAACTGATCTGCACTGTCACCGGTGATGACGCCGCTTTGACCGTCCATATCGTTCTGCTGCACATATTCTACACCTTCGTGGGTCGCTCCGATCGGTTTGAAGTGCATGAACGCCTCAGACAGGAAGTTCCCGGCCTGTTTGGCAAACGTTTGGTCAGCTTCAGCGCCGCCGACGGCATAAATCGCATCATAAAGAACAGAATCTACTGTAAGGAACGTATGATCCACTTTCAGTTCTGATTGGTCGTCCCCTTTCAGCATACCTTGACGGTTACTGATGATGTTTGTCATGATCCCTTGAGACTCCAGATGTTCAAGTGTCTGCCTAACGTCCTGACCGTTAAACCCGTCAGCAAGAATGACACCGACCGTTCTCGTCGCCGGGGAATGAACGGTATTCGCCTGGCTGAGCGCCGGAGAAGATTTGGTAACGTTCGATCCACCTGATTCCGGAGGGGTTACACCGATGTTCTCAGCAAAGGACTGGGCAAGCTCAAGGCTGACGTTGGAGAACATCTCGACGATTTTCTCACGTACATCTTCACTCTGCACTTTCCCAAGTTCAAAGCTGAACGCATTAATAATGTGATTCTTCTCATGATCACTCATGCTGTTCCAGAAAAGGGTTGCCTGGGAGAAGTGGTCTTTGAAGCTTTCACTGCGTGCACGGACTTTATGGCCGTCCACTTTTTCCTGGTAATGTTCAAAGCCGCCTTCTGCCTTGCTCGCCGGTGTTGGTGTATTACCAGCCAGCCCATTTTTATGGTAAGCCACAGGACCTTTATTGATCGTCTGACGTCCATACCCATCACGCTGATTGTTAAAGAACGGGCATACCGGACGGTTGATCGGAAGCTCATGGAAGTTTGGACCTCCGAGACGGATCAACTGTGTATCTGTATAGGAATGCAGACGTCCCTGCAGCAGCGGATCGTTCGTAAAGTCGATCCCTGGTACCAGATGGCCCGGGTGGAAGGCTACCTGCTCGTTCTCCGCAAACACGTTATCCACATTGCGGTTCATCGTCAGTTTACCGACGATTTCAACAGGAACATCTTCTTCCGGCCACAGCTTCGTCGGATCCAGAAGATCAAAATCAAATTTATGTTCATCTTCTTCCGCTATCACTTGAATACCAAGTTCATATTCCGGATAGTCGCCGTTTTCAATCGAATTCCAAAGATCCCCGCGGTGGAAGTCCGGATCTTTACCATTGATTTTCTGGGCTTCGTCCCAAACAAGGGAGTGCGTGCCAAGGACAGGTTTCCAGTGGAACTTCACAAAGTGTGCAACGCCTTCTTTGTTAACCAGGCGGAAGGTATGTACACCGAAACCTTCCATCATACGCAGACTTCGCGGAATAGCACGATCGGACATTGTCCACATCACCATGTGCGCGGACTCCTGGTTATGGGCAACAAAGTCCCAGAACGTATCATGGGCGGAAGCCCCCTGCGGCATGCCATTATGTGGTTCCGGTTTAACAGCGTGAATTAAATCAGGGAATTTGATTGCATCCTGAATGAAGAAAACGGGGATGTTGTTTCCAACAAGGTCAAAGTTTCCTTCCTGTGTATAAAATTTCGTTGCAAACCCGCGGGCATCACGCACGGTTTCGGCAGAGCCCTTAGACCCTTGAACCGTAGAGAAACGTGTAAAGGTCGGGGTCGTCTTCGATGTATCTGTCAAAAAGTCAGCACTCGTATATTTTTCGAGAGATTTATATAATTGAAATTCTCCATGAGCAGAAAATCCTCTGGCGTGCACAATACGCTCAGGAATTCGTTCATGGTCAAAGTGAGTCATTTTTTCGCGAAAATGAAAATCCTCCATCAGCGTCGGGCCGCGTTCACCAGCCTTGAGGGAGAATTCATCCTCAGATACTTTCACTCCCTGGTTGGTGGTCATATGTTTTCCAGAATCATCTACCCTGTACTCGTCCAGCTGCTCATCCTTTTTTGTACGCTTATCGCTCATTGTGCTCCTCCTCTGATAACGTTTAGAATGGTGAGTAAAAAATAACCATTACAATCTAAACGTACCCGGGGGGTCGACAAGTTAAACAAGATCCTCACTATTTTTAGAAAACAAAAACAACGAAACCACTACCTATAAAAAAAAGGCGGACATCGCTGTCCACCCTCTGTCTATTCGTTTCACTTATGGCAGCTGAGTCGTACCCATGAGGTAACGATCACATTCACGGGCCGCTTCACGACCTTCATTGATCGCCCACACAATCAGACTCTGTCCGCGGCGCATATCTCCTGCCGCAAACACACCATCTACATTAGTCGTATATTTGCCGTACTGGGCAGCGACATTGGAGCGCACCGTCGTTTCTATGCCCAGCTTCTCAATTAGATCCTGTTCCGGTCCGCTGAAACCGATCGCAAGCAGGACAAGGTCCGCCTGCCATACTTTTTCCGTTCCAGGAATTTCTGTACGTACTTTGTTCCCTTTTTCATCATAGGAAAGCGCGACATCAATGGTATGCACTTCCTTGATGCGGTTGTTCTCATCACCGACGAACTTTTTCGTCATGACTGCATAGGCTTTCGGGTCTTTTCCGAATTCAGCTTCTGCTTCTTTCTGTCCATATTCGACACGGTGGATAATCGGATACTGCGGCCACGGGTTTGTTTCATTATCGCGGACACTGCTCTTCTTATCATAGATATCGAATTGAGTCAGGCTCTTACATTCATGACGCATAGAGGTAGCCATACAGTCTGTCCCTGTATCTCCCCCACCGATCACGATGACATTTTTATCCTTGGCACTGATGTAATTGCCGTCTTCATGATCCGAATCCAAAAGACTCTTCGTGTTGGAATGAAGGAAGTCCATGGCATAGTGAACCCCTTTCAGGTTCCTGCCGTTTACGTCGATGTTCCTCGGTGTGGTTGCACCGCCACAAAGAATGACAGAATCATATTCTTCATTCAGGCGGGACACAGGGTAGTTACGACCCACCTCTGTGTTTGTGAGGAATTGAATGCCTTCCTGCTTCAAAATGTCGACACGGCGTTCCACAACCGAATATGGAAGCTTCATCTCTGGAATTCCGTAGGTCAGCAGTCCACCTACACGGTCATTGCGCTCATATACCGTCACCCAGTGCCCGGCTTTGTTCAGCTGCGCAGCCGCAGCCAGGCCGGCCGGACCGGAACCGACAACCGCAACCTTTTTCCCGGTACGGTAGGCCGGCGGCTGAGGCGTCACCCAGCCTTCGGCGAATCCTTTTTCAATGATTGAACGCTCCACGCTCCGGATGGCTACCGGCGGTTCATTAATGCCGAGTACACAGGCACCTTCGCACGGAGCCGGGCAGGCAAATCCGGTGAATTCCGGGAAGTTGTTCATTTCATGCTCCTTCTCAAGAGCTTCCTTCCATTTCCCACGGTATACAAGGTCATTCCACTCTGGAATTAAGTGATACACAGGGCATCCGGTTGTGATGCCGTTGATCTCCATGCCGGAGTGACACGTCGGGACGCCGCAGTCCATGCAGCGGGCCCCCTGCTTTTGTACTTCCTCATCTGAAAGGGGAAGGGTGTAATCTTCCCAGTCTTTTGTTCGAACTTCAGGATCACGCTCAGGTATGGCCTGGCGCGTATATTCCATAAATCCAGTTGGTTTTCCCATCAGGTCTCCCCCTCCGCTGTTATTTAACGGTTTCCACCGGTTTGTTTCTCTCTTCAAAAGCTGTCATTTCTGCGTCAAATTTGTCCAGTCCACTTTCTTTCAGGCGCTGGATGCGTTCCTGCATGTGCAGGTAATCTCTTGGAATCACTTTGACAAATCGGCTGACGTACTGCGGCCACTCCGCAAGGATCTTCTGTCCCAGCGGGCTGTTTGTATAAGAAACATGACGGTCGATCATGTCATATAGATCCTGGATTTCCTGTGAATCCTGCAGCTGCTGCAGGAGCACAAGCTCTTTATTGCATTTCGTTTCAAAACGGTGGGCCGTTTCATCAAGAACGTAGGCGACGCCTCCTGACATACCTGCGGCAAAGTTGCGGCCGGTACCTCCAAGGACGACGACCCTGCCACCGGTCATATATTCACAGGCATGGTCTCCTACACCTTCAACGACAACATCCGCCCCGCTGTTCCGCACACAGAAACGTTCGCCGGCAAGGCCGTTAATATAAGCTTCTCCAGCAGAAGCTCCATAGAAGGACACGTTTCCGATAATCGTGTTCTCCTCTGGTCGGAAGGACGACTTCGGTGAAGGATGAACAATGATCTTCCCGCCGGACAGTCCTTTACCGACGTAGTCATTGGAATCTCCAATTAAACGCAGCGTCATCCCTTTAGGAATAAATGCGCCGAAACTTTGCCCCGCTGAACCTTTGAATGTCAGGTTGATCGTATCTTCAGGAAGACCTTCCGCGCCGTAACGGCGGGTGATTTCACTGCCGAGAATCGTCCCTGTCACCCGGTGGATATTCCGGATCGATCCGGTATATTTCATCGGGCTGCCTGTTTGGATCGCGTCTTCACATAATGGAAGCAGCTCTTCCATATCAAGCGTTTTATCCAGTCCATGATCCTGTTTACGCACAGCAAATAAACCATAGTTATCAGGTACATCCGGCTGGTAAAGGAGAGCGGACAGGTCGACCCCTTTTGCTTTCCAGTGATCAATGGCTTCGTTTGTTTCAAGTACATCGGTACGTCCAATCATTTCATTGATCGTACGGAAACCGAGTTCCGCCATAATCTCTCTTGCTTCCTGTGCAATGAAGCGCATGAAGTTTTCAAGATGATCCGCTTCACCCGTGAATTTCTTCCGCAGTTCAGGATCCTGGGTAGCAACACCAACAGGACAAGTATTCAAGTGGCAGACACGCATCATGACACAGCCGAGCACGACAAGAGGCGCTGTGGAAAATCCATATTCCTCCGCCCCAAGAAGAGAGGCTACAACGACGTCACGTCCCGTCATCATTTTGCCGTCCGTTTCAACAACAATGCGGTCACGAAGACGGTCGAGCACAAGGGTCTGGTGGGTTTCAGCCAGGCCGATTTCCCAAGGGAGGCCGGTATGCTTAATACTTGTACGCGGTGCCGCCCCTGTACCCCCATCATATCCACTGATCAGAACAAGGTCTGCGCGGCCTTTCGCTACACCTGCAGCGATGGTTCCGACACCGACAGCCGATACAAGCTTCACGCTGACACGGGCTTTTGGATTGGCATTTTTCAAATTGTAGATCAATTCAGCCAGATCCTCGATTGAATAAATATCATGGTGCGGCGGAGGTGAAATCAATTCAACACCCGGAGTGGAGCCACGGACTTCAGCAACCCACGGGTACACTTTCTTACCAGGCAGGTGGCCGCCTTCCCCAGGCTTGGCCCCCTGGGCGACTTTAATCTGGATTTCATCTGCATTGACTAAATAGTGGCTGTTTACGCCAAAGCGGCCGGAAGCCACCTGTTTAATCGAACTCCGCTTCAGATCTCCATTTTCTTCCGGTTCAAAACGGGCCGGGTCTTCCCCACCCTCGCCGGAGTTACTGCGGCCGCCGATGCGGTTCATCGCAACAGCAAGCGCCTCGTGGGCTTCCTGACTGATGGAACCGAAGGACATCGCACCGGTTTTGAAGCGGCGGGTAATGTCTTCGACCGATTCCACTTCATCCAACGGAATAGACGGCCGTTTTTTAAAGGATAAAAGTCCACGCAGGGATTGAAGGTTATGCTTTTCATCTGTGAGCATCTGTGAATACTGCTTGAACAGATCATAATCGTTGGCACGGCAGGCGTGCTGCAGTGTCGCGATCGTCTGCGGGTTATACTGATGATCCTCTCCATTTTTCCGGTATTGGTAATCGTCCCCCGCATCAAGGGTACGGCTTCCGCCGCGGGCTTCGCTGAAAGCTGTTTCGTGACGCATCAATACTTCTTTTTCAATTATGTCCAGACCGATTCCGCCAAGGCGGGAGGCTGTACGTGTAAAGTATTGGTCGATCACATCCATATGAATACCGACCGCTTCAAAAATCTGAGCTCCGCGGTAACTCTGGATGGTTGAAATCCCCATCTTGGACAGTACTTTAATAATTCCGTCTGTTGCCGCTTTAATATATGTCTGTACAGCATCCGCATGGGATTCAGCTTCAATCTGACCGGTTTCAATAAGGTCACGCAGAGACTCATAGGCCAGATACGGGTTGATTCCTTCTGCCCCATAACCGAGAAGCGTTGCAAAGTGATGGACTTCGCGGGCTTCCCCGGATTCTACAAGCAGGCTGACCTTCGTCCGTGTCCCTTTACGGATCAGATGGTGGTGAAGGCCGGAAACGGCAAGCAGCGTAGGGATCGCAGCATACTCTTCATTCACACCGCGGTCAGATAAAATAATCAGCGTTGCTCCGTCTTCCACCGCTTGATCGGCGTCTTCAAATAAACGGTCAAGAGAAGCTTTCATTCCATTCTCTTCCGCTTTGAATAAAATCGACAGCGTCACCGGCTTGAATCCTTCCACCGTCTGCTGGCGAAGCTGTTCAAGTTCTGAATTTGTCAGAATCGGCGTCTTCAGCCGGATCTGACGGCAGCTGTCCGGTTTAGGGTCCACGAGGTTCCCTTCGGCACCAATCGTCGTCTCCACCATGGTGATTAACTTTTCACGAATGGCGTCGATCGGCGGATTGGTAACCTGGGCAAACAGCTGTTTAAAGTAGCTGTACAGCAGCTGAGGCTTTTTAGAGAGAACAGCCAGCGGAGAATCATACCCCATCGAACCGACCGGATCTTTCTTATCCGTAACCATCGGCATAAGGATCTTATTGAGTTCCTCCGTCGTATATCCAAAGGCGAGCTGCTGATCGATCAGGTTACCGATCGGACGATGCTCTGTGGCCGGCTCCGGAAGATCCTCCAAATCGAATTTATGTTCATCAATCCATTCCTGGTATGGATATTCACGGGCAATCTGCAGCTTGATCTCTTCATCCGGGATGATCTTCCCTTCTTCAAGATCAACAAGGAGCATTTTCCCTGGGTGCAGACGGTCTTTGTACAAAATATCATCAGCGAAAATATCAAGCGCACCGACTTCGGATCCGAGAACGATCATGCCGTCTTTCGTTACGTAATAACGGGCAGGGCGCAGGCCGTTACGGTCCAGGCAGGCACCGATCTGCTTCCCGTTCGTATAGGCAAGGGCAGCAGGGCCGTCCCATGGTTCCATCAACGTGCTGTGGTATTCATAAAAACTTTTCTTATCTTCCTGAATGGTCTCATCATTGGACCATGGCTCAGGGACCATCATCATGGCGGTGTGCGCCAGTGAACGTCCTGATAAGTAAAGGAACTCAAAAGCATTATCAAACATGGATGAGTCACTTCCGTTGGCATCAATGACCGGCAGAAGCTTGTCCAAATCTTCTTTGCTGAAGTATTCAGACTCACACAGCTCCTGTCTCGCTCTCATCCAGTTCACATTTCCCCGCAGTGTATTGAACTCTCCATTATGAATGGTATAGCGGTTTGGATGTGATCGTTTCCAGCTCGGGAAGGTGTTCGTACTGAATCGAGAGTGCACTAGAGCGAGGGCGGTCTTAAAGTCAGGGTGGTTCAAATCAATATAAAAGGAGTCCAGCTGTTCCGGAATCAACATACCTTTATAAACGATGGTATTGGAAGACAGGCTGCTGATATAAAAGTCATCATACTGCTCCATGGAAGCTATTTCGCTTTCCGCCCGTTTGCGGATAATATATAAACGACGCTCCAGATCCATCTGTGACTGGATCGTTTCAGAAGGTGCGACAAAAGCCTGACGAATGAATGGTTTCGTCTTTTTCGCATCCTTCCCTACGAAGGAATCGTTGACAGGTACAGTACGCCAGCCGAGAAACTGCTGGCCCTCTTCCTCAACGATACGCTGGAAGCGGCGCATGCAGTCGACTCTTAATGCATGATCTTCCGGGAAGAAAACCATGCCGATCCCGTATTTCCCAGCCTCCGGAAGGTATATATCTTCTTTCTCACATTGTTTTTCAAAGAATTTATGAGGAATCTGGGTTAAAATACCGGCACCATCCCCTGTACTGACATCCGCGGACTGACCGCCCCGGTGCTCAAGGTTACATAAGATCGTGATGGCATTTTCTACGATACTGTGACTCTTTGTCCCATCGATGTTGGCAATAACTCCGATACCACAAGCTTCATGCTCATTTTCCGGATGATAAAGCCCCTGCGGAACAGGATATCCGTGTTTTTGCATTATCTTTCCCCCTAGCGGACTTATTCTTGAAGATTGCAGGCAATAATAGAAAAATTCTGTCTTTTCAGTTTCTTACTAGTATAGCATGAAGACAGGGAAGAATCACGCCTTCATCAGGCATGACCGGTGAATTTTCATGCAAATACGACAATGACAATCCTTTACAAATCCACTTATAAAAACGATGTAAGCGCAACCAATATCGCGGATAAATTTTTTTGAATAAATTTTATTTTATTCATAATAAAACGGGGAAATCCTCTTTTACCGACGGTTCACACGCATAATAAACCCTTCATTTGTATTTTCATACAAAAGAAAGGAATAACGGACTTCGGTTTAGAAGTAGTGAGGTGGTAAGGAGGAATACATAGATGGGAACAAAAACAAGAACATACGGAATTACAATCGGTCGGATGACGGCAGGGGAACGGAATCAAATCACCGACGTGCACGGCGTCAAAGTCGGCCACCAGACCCGAATGGAAGGAAAAGCCCGTACAGGGGTAACCGTCATCCTCCCGCATGAAGGGAACCTTTTCAAGCAAAAGCTGCTGGCAGCCTCACATGTCATCAATGGATTCGGAAAAACCACTGGTTTAATCCAGGTCGATGAAATGGGAACATTGGAAACCCCCATCGCCTTAACGAATACATTTGCAGTCGGTCGCGTATACGATGCACTCGTTGATTACAGTCTGGAGCGGAACCCTGAGATCGGACGGACGACGGGAACCGTCAACCCCGTTGTCGGAGAATGCAATGATATGCATGTGAATGATATCCGAAACCGGAGTGTAACGAAAGAGGATGTTCTCCAAGCGCTCCAGGAGGCGGAAAGCAGCTTTGATGAAGGGAGTGTCGGGGCAGGGACAGGGATGCTGTGTTATTCCATGAAAGGTGGAATCGGATCAGCCTCGCGGAAGATTGATCTTAACCACGGTTCTTACACACTTGGCGTTCTTACATTAACCAACTTCGGCACGTTGAGTGACCTGCGGGTGGATGGAAAAGCAGTCGGCAGAGAATTGAGCCAGGCTGTTCAGGACCAGGAAAAGGACCGGGGATCGGTCATGGTCATCTGTGCGACCGATCTTCCGGTCTCAGAGAGGCAGTTGAAACGGATCCTCAAACGGGCGGCAGCCGGATTGTCCCGGACCGGTTCCATTGTCGGCAATGGCAGCGGTGAGGTCGTTATCGGTTTTACAACAGCCGGCACCATTCCACATGATAAACCGGACCAGCCCCTCTCTTTAGAGATGCTCCATGAAGAAGACATGGACGAAGCCTTCCGTGCCATTCGTGAATCCTGTGAGGAAGCTGTTTTGGAATCTCTTCTTCACGCAATGCCGGTAGAAAGCAGCAAGGGTGGTCAACGCCCGACACTGAACGATCTTCTGGAGAAAACCGGATGCTCCCTCCTATAAAAGAAGGTCTCCCGCTGTATGGGGAGACCTTCTTTTCCATTAAGCTGCTTTTGACTTTCTTCCTCCGTGGCGTCGGTGATAGACGACATTGATTTCTGCACCGATCATTAAAATAATACCAGTCAGGAAAAACCACAGCATAAGAATGATGACACCACCGAGACTTCCATAGGTTGCGGAATAATTCCCAAAGTTCGTGATGTAAAACGAGAAAGCCAGAGAAATGACCTGCCAGAGAAGAGCGGTGATGACAGCTCCCGGCAGAATGTGCTTGAATGGAATATTTTTATTAGGCGCAAAGTGATAAAGGGCCAGTAACACAAGACCGATCACAGCTATACTAATGACCCAGCGCAGCACCTGCATGAGCATTTCCGTCTGAGCGGGAAGGTTGATAAAATCAATCAGGACCTGCCCGAACACAGGCAGTGCAAGAGCCACAACAATCGCTACGATCATACCTATCGTCAAGGCAACCGCCAGTAACCTAACTTTGATGAATGACCTCGTTTCTTCTACTTCATACGCTTCGTTGGCGGATTGGATAAACGCATTGATTCCGCTGGAAGCTGACCAGAGTGTACCAAGAATACCGACTGTAAGCAGTCCCCCGTTCGGCTGTTCCACTACCGCAACGATGTTCTCACGGAAGACATCAACGGTGCCGCTCGGAAGAACGTTCCCCATCGCCTGGATCGCCGTATCTGATTCGATATTCAAATAAGGGAGGATGGATAATAGCAGAATCAGCATGGGAACGATGGACAACAGGTAATAATAAGCCTGGGCGGCCCCGAGAAGGGGAACGTTATCTTTTTGAAATTCCTTTATAACCGCTTTCGTATAATCGATGATTTTCTTCAATGTTTCTCTCCTCCTTCATTCCACTTTAATAGTCTATCCCCGATTTAAGGGAATATTAACCTATGAATGTAGGAGAAGAGGCTCCCCCGTGCCATCCTTTCTCCGTGTGGAGGACGGGAGTTTCAAAGATTCTCTGTACTTGGCAACCGTTCTTCTCGATATGTGCAGCCCTTCCTGGTGATAGAGGAGACGGCTGATGCTTTGATCGGAATACGGTTTTCCCTTAGTCTCTTCCCGGATGATCCGGATGATGCATTCCTTCACATAACTGGATGAATACCCTTTTCCTTCGTCATTTTGATACCCTGTGACAAAGAAGCTTTTTAAAGGATACAGCCCTTTCGGCGTCTGCATGACTTTATTGGCAGCTGCCCGGCTGACAGTGGATTCGTGCACTCCTACCTGTTCCGCCACGTCTTTCAGTGTCAGCGGCTGCAGTGGACGGCCGCTGAAAAAATCCTGCTGATGCCGCACGATGGCTTCAGCTGTCTTCAGCAAGGTATTCTTTCTGCTTTCCAAACTTTTCATCAGCCACCGGGCCCGTTTATAATCCTCTTTAAAAAAATCGGCAGTCTCCTCATTCGTATCATACAGCTCAAGAAGCTCCTGATCCCATCCAAGGTATTTCGTTATGGAATAAGGATCGTGCAGATGACAGCCTTCTGTGGTTTCCTCCAAAATCAGATCGGGAGGCAGAGACGGTCCGGCTGACGACAAAGAGGAAGCTGGCGGCCGAGGATTGAGCTGCTTCAACCGCATAAGTGCTTCTTCCGCTTCAGGCTGTTGAATACCCGTGTAATTTTCGATTTCCTCCCAGTTTCCATAAGCGAGATCATCGAAATGATCACGAATGATAACCGGCAGAACCTCATCTCCGGGAAAACGCTGTAAAGCCTGAAAAATCAAATACTCCCGGATGTCCCTGGAGCCGACGCCTTCTGGTTCCAGGTTGAACATAGACATGCGTGCCTGCCTGGCCGCCTCCACCGTTGTATGAAAAGTGTCCGCTGTTTCCTCGTCTGTGGCTTCACAGAAACCATCATCATTCAAATGCCCCGCAAGAAAAGTGAGCATGGACTTCGTCAAAGCGGACACCTGCATCAAACGGATTTGATTCTCCACATTTTCCCGCCACGATGTGTTCCCGGGTGTGAGCTCCTCTATGCGGTTCCCAGACGATCGATTTGAAGGCATCGAAGAGTCCGCTGCAGAAAAATGAAGGAGCGGGTTTTCATCGACCTCCCGTTGAACATACTCCCACAGCTCTCCCGATGTATATTGAAGCATTTGGACCGCCTGGCGCATTTCTGTTGTCATGAATAACCCAGTCGTTTGTTTCTGAACAAGCTCAAGCTTCATAAAAACACCTCTTTGGTAACGCTTTCACAACTATGTACTTCCATGATGCTTGAATGGGAATCATTTTTCAATAGAAAAAGCCTTCTTCCCATGACGTGGAAGAAGGCCGCGGCGGTCACAACACATGTTCAGCCAGTGTTTTTTGGACGGATTCAATCGGGCTGTCCTTCTTAAACAGCTTCCCGATCGGCTCCGAAGACCCTGATATCCAGATTTTAAGCTCAGAATCCAAATCAAAGCTTCCCGCTGTTTCCACACTGAAGTGGGTAATGCTTTTATACGGAATAGAGTGGTACTCGACTTTTTTGCCGGTCATGCCCTGCTTATCCACGAGCAGCAGACGTTTGTTTGTAAAAATGAACGAGTCGCGCAGCACCTTATAGCCGCTCTCCACCTGCTCACCCCCGGCCAGGATATCCTCTAAATCCTTTTCAAGCTTCGATACATCTACTTCTGATGCGTTTCCCATTAAACCATCTAAAAAACCCATGGGTATGCCTCCTATTTCATTAACCTCAGAATCATATTTTCTGACGGATCCAGTTTGATTGTCAGCCAGTTATTCTTCGAACTGAAGATACTTTTCTTGTTCTCCAGCTGCTGCCACTTTCCTTTTTGAATGGGAATATTGATCTCCCGCTTTTCACGAAGGTTCCGGTTGAACAAAAAGAGAATCCGTTCGTTTGAGGCTTCATTTCCAAAATGGTCGACATTGTTGTCGTTCCACCTCTCAAACCCGATGACATCATCGTCCAGCGCAAAAGATTTCCAGTGCCCGGTACGGAGGACGTCGTGCTCTTGGCGCCATTTCCCAATCTTCGTGTACCAGTCAAGCAGCTCCTGGTCCTCCCTTCCCCAAGGGTAAGGCTTCCGGTTATCCGGGTCTGCTCCTCCCGTCAACCCGGCTTCATCGCCATAGTATAAAGAGGGAACCCCCGGAAAAGCATAGATCCAGAGACTGAGAGCCTTGATCTGCTTGAGAATAAGCTTTTCCTTCTGCTCATCTGAAAAGTCATCCGGCAGAAAGTCGGCAAGCATCGTATAAATCCTTTCAACGTCATGACTCGACAGCATGTTCATCACGGCATAAAAATATTCTTTCGGATAGTGCTCGCATAAGGTCATCAAGCGCCTGTGCACGGTATAGGCATCCATATCGCCTTTAACAAAGTCGAGAAGAATCCGCCGCATCGGGTAGTTCATCACCGAGTCCAGGACCCCTCCGAGAAAATAATCGCGGCGTTT
This sequence comes from Halobacillus litoralis, assembly GCF_009856355.1. GTDB lineage: Bacteria > Bacillota > Bacilli > Bacillales > Halobacillaceae > Halobacillus > Halobacillus litoralis_B. The sequence continues at coordinate 704,157 of NZ_WMEW01000001.1, forward strand.
TCCATAAGCGGATTTGTTGGAGGCATCCTCCCACACTTCCCCAAGGAGTACACTGGATGCATCCTTCTTCTTCAGCTGGGTGTAAATCTGACGGATTAAATCATCAGTCAGCTCATCTGCTACGTCGAGACGCCAGTGCTTCATCCCTGATTCCTGCCACGTTTTAATGACACTATTTTCATCGTGAATCAAAAAATTCTGGTAATCTTCATTTTCCTTCCTTAATGTCGGCAGCGTCCCTACACCCCACCAGGCGTCGTACTCGTCAGGGTAGTTATGGAATGTATACCAGCTGTAATAAGGGGAATTTTTGGATTGGTAGGCTCCAAGGGAATCGTAATTTCCTTCACGGTTGAAATAAATACTGTTGCTTCCCGTGTGGCTGAACACCCCGTCCAGCATAACTTCCATTCCTCGTTTCCCCGCTTCTTCAATCAGCGTCTCAAAGTCTTCCTTTGTCCCCAGCAGTTCATCGATTTTATGATAATCCCCCGTATCATAACGGTGATTGCTTTCCGCTTCGAAAATCGGGTTCAAATAGAGAACGGTGATTCCGAGTGTCTCCAAGTAATCCAATTTTTCCGTAATGCCTTGCAAATTCCCCCCGAAGAAATCCCACCGGATGACTTCTCCACGTTCATTGCGGATATAAACAGGGTCGTTCTCCCAATGGGCATGAACAAGACTCGTTTCCGGTGCTTTTTTCATATCGATGTCGCCGGCTGGATAAAACCGGTCGGGAAAGATTTGATACATTGTTGCATTCTTCCACCATTCCGGTGTTTCATATGCAGGGTCATAAACCGTAATCTGCCAGGACGGCGGAATATGGTCGTATACCCTGCCTTCGCCGCTCTCATTGCTCCGCTCCCGCCCATAAAAAAGGGTGCGGTCTTCAGAGATGATCTCAAAGAAATACCAGATCAACTGCGGACTTTCCGGTAATTTAATCGTCGTTTCATAGGTCGTACACTGATGCTCCTCGCTGCACACATCCATTTCCTTCGTTTTTTCATGATCGGTGCGGTCCAGGATATAGTGCAGAATGACATGGGATACACGATGGCGGTTGAGTACATCCAGTTTCAGCGTAACAGCAGAACCTTTCGGCGCAGCACCGAAAGGCTCTCTGTAGGATTCTTCAAAGCTGTTATGATACATTTCCTTTTGTCTCACAAATCCGTCCCCCTATATAACTACTTCAGTGCCCCGACACGATCGATCTTCCAAATCTCTTCGGCGTATTCCTGAATCGTTCGATCGCTGGAGAATACCCCGGATTGGGCAATGTTCACGAGACTCTTCAAGTTCCACTGACGCTTTCTCTGATAATCCTGGCTGACTTTTTTCTGAGCCAGCAGATAATCTGGAAAATCTTTCAGTACAAAGTACTCGTCGTTATAGGTGACCAAAGCATCGTAAATGGCCTGGAATTCAGTCTCGCCTTTAGAAAAAGGACTGTAGTGAATCAATTCATCGAGAATATGGCGGATCCGGTCATCCTTATGATAAATCTCACTGGAAGAGTAGGAGCCTTGATTGTAATACTCCCAGATCTCCTCGGAAGTGAGACCGAAAATATAAATGTTATCGTCCCCGACGTGGTCATGGATTTCAACGTTAGCACCATCCATCGTTCCCACAGTAACAGCACCGTTCATCATGAATTTCATATTCCCTGTACCCGAAGCTTCTTTCGTAGCCATCGAAATCTGCTCACTGATATTGGTCGCCGGGATAATTTTTTCCGCCATGGAAACCGAATAATTCGGAAGGAACACTACTTTTATATAATCGTTTACAGCAGGATCATTGTTGACCACTTCTGCAATACGGTTAATCAATTGAATGACTGTTTTCGCGAAATAATAGCCCGGGGCTGCCTTGGCTCCAAAGAAGAAGGTCCTCGGTACCATTTCCATCGAAGGATCTGCCTTTAATTCATTGTATAAATGCATAATATGAAGAGCATTAAGCAGTTGACGTTTGTAACCGTGGAGGCGTTTAATCTGGACATCGAAAATGGAGTGTGGATTGACGGTGATTCCTTGAGTCTGCTGTACCCACTCCGCAAATTCCACTTTGTTCTGGTGTTTGATATCGTGAAGCTGATCGAGAAAGCTCAAGTCATCCTTCCGGCTCATCAGACGGCTCAGCTGCTGCGGCTCACGTATCCAGCTGTCGCCGATCGCTTCCGTAATGAGTGAGGTCAGTTTGCGGTTACTGTGCATGAGCCATCTGCGGTGAGTAATTCCGTTGGTTTTATTGTTGAAGCGATCTGGGAATGTATGGTAGAAACGTTTCATTTCCCGTTGTTTCAAGATTTCTGTATGGAGTTTCGCCACACCATTGATGCTGTGACTGCCGACAATGGATAAATGAGCCATTTTCACCTGGCCGTCTGCTACGATGGCAAGGTCGGCAATGCGGTCGAAGTCGCCTGGATAAGTGCTCCACAGTTCCTGACAGAAGCGCTCATTGATTTCGTTAATGATCATGAAAATCCGTGGAAGCAGCGACCGGACGAGACCTACAGGCCAGGACTCAAGAGCTTCACTAAGAGTTGTATGGTTGGTATAGGAGACAGAAGCCCGGGTAATTTCCCATGCCTCTTCCCATCCAATCCCTTTTTCATCCATAAGGATCCGCATCAGCTCTGGAATAACGAGGGCCGGGTGGGTGTCATTGATATGAAGGGCCGCTTTCTCAGGGAAGGAGGACCATGGAACGCCCAGGTTCTCAAAGTAGCGGACCACCGACTGGACCCCGGCGGACACAAGAAAGTATTCCTGCTTTAAGCGCAGGCGCTTCCCCTCTTCCGTGGAATCATCCGGATATAGAAAGTCGGATATAGATTCCAGTGAACGTTTATGCCCGAGGAAATGGCCGAAATCTCCTTCTTTTTCTGCACGGGACATCGTATCTCCCACAGACGGTTCAGCGGACCATAGACGGAGCGTATTTACAGTCTCGTTATTGTATCCTGTGATCGGGACATCGTACGGGACCGCCTGTATCGGTTCATAGTGTTCATACTTAAAATGCAGCTTTCCATCCTTATCACGTGTGGATGAAACCTGTCCGCCAAAACGGACTTCAACCGCCTCATCCGGTCGTCTCACTTCCCAGACAAAATCCTCGGAAAGCCAGTAATCAGGAAATTCCACCTGTTTTCCGTTCATGATATGCTGATCAAACATGCCGTACTTATACCGCAGGCCATAGCCGTGCCCGGCCATTTCCAAGGATGCCAGGGAATCCAGGAAACAGGCAGCCAGACGGCCGAGTCCACCGTTACCGAGGCCTGCGTCACTTTCTTTCTCTTCCAAACCGGAGAGGGACAAACCAAGCTCCTCCAGCCCTTCCTCTACAAGGTTGAGAACATTCATGTTTAATAGATTGTTCCCAAGCAGGCGGCCCATCAAAAACTCCATAGAGAAGTAGAACACCTGCTTCGTTTTGTTACGCTTGTAATGCTGCTGGGTGTGAAGCCACTGGTTATTGATTTTCTCCTGAATCAACGTCCCTAACGCCCGATACGTATCGTACTCCGAAGCGGTCTCCAGTGTTCTGCCGTACCGGTCCTCCAACTGTGCCTTAAACGCGGCCTTGAATTCCTCTTTACTACTGAACATCACCATAAAGGTTCCTCCTATCAACTCTACCGGAACATCGTTTGATATAAATCCATGTACTGCTCCGCAGAGTTTTTCCAAGTGAACTTACTCCTGCAGATGTTTTTTACAAGATTCTGCCAAGAAGCAGGCTCCTGATAGAATTCGACGGCCCGGCGGATCGTGTACAGCATGTCGTGGGCGTTATAGTTTGTAAATGAAAATCCGTTCCCTTCCCCTGTCTCCTCATTATATGGCTGAACAGTGTCCACAAGTCCCCCTGTTTCCCTTACGATCGGAGCAGACAGATACCTTAAGGCTATCAACTGACCGATACCGCACGGTTCAAAACGGGAAGGCATCAGGAACATGTCACTGGCCGCATAAATCTGACGGGATAACGGCTCTGAAAAACGGATATTCGCTGACATTTTTTCGGGGTGTCTGTGCTGTACCCATTGAAACAGCTGCTCATATTGATATTCCCCTGTACCAAGCAGGACTACTTGAACATCATCATGGTAAAGCAGCTCGTCAATCACCCTTCCGATCAAGTCGAACCCTTTTTGTTCCACTAATCTGGAAACGATGCCAATCATCGGTACTTCCTTGCGTACAGGCAGTCCTAATTCAGCCTGCAGCCACATCTTGTTCTGAGCCTTTTTGACCATGGAGCTGCGATACGGAAATGCTAATGCTTCATCTTTCATAGGGTTATAGTTATGCTCGTCGATGCCGTTGACAATTCCGATTAATTCGTCAGTCCGCTTTCGAAGTACTCCGTCTAGGTTTTCCCCATAATACGGGGTTTGAATCTCTTTTGCATAAGTTTCACTGACGGTGGTAATAAAATCGGCGTAGTTCAAAGCACCCTTCATAAAGTTGATGTTTCCGAAAAATTCAAAAGCGTCATCTCTCATCATGCTTTCATCGAAATCCATCAAATCATGAAGTACCGACTGCGGATAAATTCCCTGATACTTCAAATTATGGATAGTGAAGACCGTTTTCATACCTTGAAGCTTTTCCACATCCTTGTAATGGGTATGTAGGTAGACAGGGATGAGTCCGGTCTGCCAATCGTGGCAGTGCAGAACATCAGGGGTCCACTCCAGCGTGCAGATAAAGTCCATGACCGCTTTATTGAAAAAGACGAACCGCTCTGCTTCATCTCCATATCCGTAAAGGTTGGACCGTTTAAAGTAGTATTCGTTATCTATGAAGTAAACAGGGATGCCCTCATAGTTGATGTATTCGATCCCTGCGTACTGACTGCGCCATCCAAGCGTGACATCCAGTTCATCGAGATGAGTCAGCTGTTCCTTCCAGTGGTCATCCATGTTCTCATACTTCGGAAGAACGACACGAACATCAGCGCCTTGTTTTTTCAAGGCATGAGGCAGGGAGCCAAGGACATCAGCAAGACCACCGGTCTTAATAAAAGGGGTGCATTCTGAACCTATCATTAAAATATTCACGTATTTCCACTCCTTATCTTTGTTCAATCCATCACTTAACCATCGTTAAAGGAAAAGGACTGCCCGAGCGGTAAGGTCCAGACAGTCCCTGACAAAGGGGGATTACATTGATCGCCGCTTCGCTAGCACATACGGCTTTTCGGGTGCTCCAATCAGCGTTTTGCCGCTGGAAATGGTGCAGTCCTTATCAAGGATGACATTTTCCAGAACCGCTCCTTCTTCAATTTCACAGCGCTGCATGATGATGGAGTTCTTCACCACCGCCCCTTCTCCCACTTTGACGCCACGGAACAGGATGCTGTCCTCGACTTCCCCTTCAATGACACATCCGTTGGCCACCATCGTATTCCTCACATGTGAGGACTGGGTGTAATTCGAAGGGGCCTCGTTTTTCACCTTCGTAAAAATCGGGGCATCCTCCTTGAACAAATCATCATGCTCTGAGGCATTCAAAAGCTTGGAGCTGTTGCGGTAGTAACTTTCCACAGAATTGATCAGGGCATGAGTCCCGCGGTACTCATAGGCATTGATATGAATATCCGGAAGTTTACCTTTAATCCCATCCAGGAAAAAGTTGGAGCATCCGTGGGCGATGCATTTTTCAATCAGGTTATACAGGAATTCCTTATCAATGATGTACATATCCATATAGACGTTATGACTGCTGCGGTCATTGTGAATATTCGTCACACGATTGTTTTCGTCGATATCAAGCTTGTGGGCCCGTTCATGCTCGTGATGCATCTCATTCACATTTTTATAAATGACCGTCACGTCCGCTCCTGACTGCTTATGCTCCTGCAGAACATCCTGATAATCGATGTTGCAGATGTGCTGGGATCCGGAAATGACGATATAATCCGCCAGCGTCCGGTTAATGAAATCGATATTATTATGGAAGTGCTGCAGGTCCCCGCGGGAAATATCGGTCGGGTCATTCCAGTCAGGAGGGAGGATGAAGAGACCGCCCCGTTTGCGGTCCAGATCCCAGGCTTTCCCTTGTTCCAAATGGTCCATCAGCGACCGGTATTTTCTTCTGGCAAAGACCGCTACAGATTCAATCCGGGAATTGGTCATATTCGAAATAGCAAAATCTATCATCCGGTAACGTCCGGCAAAAGGTACAGCTGCCCCGCAGCGAAAGTACGTAAGTTCATCGAGCATATCCTGCTCATGGTCCAGGTTAATAATTCCAGCGATGCGATCCATAATATCCTCCTCGAAAATCAATTTGTAGCATAACTTTTTGCCAGAACACTTCCTTCATCCGCAACCAGCGTGATTTCGCTGTCCGGAGAAGGATCACCGATCACGGCTCCATCCTCGATCACCGTTCCTTTGGATATAATGGCCCGGTTGATGGTGACATTTCTGCCGATTTTAACATCCGGCATAATGACAGAGTCTTTGACAACAGAAGATTCACAAACGTGGACACCGTAGAAAATCACCGATGTATCCACTCGGCCGTAAATCCGGCAGCCTTCATTAATCAACGCATTCTTCACCGTAGCCGATGGAGCAATATACTGCGGCGGCTGGTTTGGGTTTTTCGAATAGATCCGCCATCTGGAATCACTAAGGTTCAATTCAGGATTTCTCTTAAGCAGGTCCATGTTGGCTTCCCACAGGCTGTCGACTGTTCCGACGTCCTTCCAATAACCTTCAAAGGTATAAGCCATCATCTTTTTATAATCGTTAAGAAGAGTTGGAATGATGTCCTTTCCGAAATCATGGGAGGAATCCTCTTTTTCCGCATCGTCGATCAAGTACTGCTTCAGGACATCCCAGCGGAAAATGTAGACACCCATGGAGGCCAGGTTACTCTTCGGATATTCAGGTTTCTCATCAAATTCCGTAATCTTTCCATTATCATCTGCGTTCATAATTCCGAAACGGCTGGCTTCCTCCCAGGGAACCTCAATGACAGATATGGTTACATCCGCATCTGTTTCCTTATGATAGTCAAGCATCGCGCCGTAATCCATCTTATAAATATGATCGCCGGAAAGGACAAGTACGTGCTCCGGATCATACTGGTTCAAGAATTTCAGGTTGCGGTAAATGGCATTGGCCGTTCCTGTATACCAACCACCGCCTTCAGACTCCATAAATGGAGGAAGTACAGAAACACCTCCGAATTTGCGGTCCAGGTCCCACGTATCCCCGATGCCGATGTAATCATTTAAAATAAGCGGTTCGTACTGGGTGAGTACGCCGACCGTATCAATGCCTGAATTTGTACAGTTGCTGAGCGGAAAATCAATGATCCGGTATTTACCGCCGAAGTATACAGCAGGTTTAGCAATCTGTTTCGTCAATGATTTCAGTCTGGTTCCCTGCCCACCAGCTAGAAGCATCGCTACACATTCTTTATTTTTCATGATTCTCCTCCTTGGATTACTGATGTTCTTTTCAGGAAGCTCACACCGAGCGGGGGAACCGTCATGGTGATATGCTGGTTCTGACCCTGCCATGGAGAGGATACGGTATCCAGCGGCAGACCGTTTCTCTGCCCGGAACCACCAAAGTGCTCCGCATCACTCGAGAATATTTCCTCATATGAGCCTTGTTCCGGCACTCCGACTTTATAATCGTGGTAAACCTCTGGAGTGAAGTTGCATACAATCACTAGTTGATCGTTTGATGTCCTGCTGTTCCGTACAAAAGAAATAATGCTCTGCTCATAGTTATTCGGATCGATCCATGTGAAACCCTCTGCCTTGTGATCAAGCTCCCATAACGCAGGCATATCCTGATACAGCTGATGAAGCTGTTTCGTGTACTCCAAAATGGAGGCGTGGGAGTCGTAGTCCAGCAGTTCCCAGTCCAGGTCCTCTAAATCCTTCCACTCATCGAATTGTCCGAATTCACCCCCCATAAATAGAAGCTTCTTACCGGGATGGGCGTACATATAAGCCAGAAATGCACGCAGGTTGGCGAATTTCTGCCAATAGTCGCCCGGCATTTTATTTAGCAACGATTTCTTTCCATGGACGACTTCGTCATGAGAAATCGGTAATACAAAGTTCTCGGAAAAGGCGTAATGAAGAGAAAATGTGATTAAATTATGATGGTACTTACGGTGGATCGGGTCCATTTCCATATACTTGAGCATGTCGTTCATCCAGCCCATGTTCCACTTGTAATTAAACCCGAGGCCCCCGATATGTGTCGGTGCACTGACGAGCGGCCAGGACGTTGATTCCTCCGCCATCATGAGCGTATCCGGTACCTCTTCAAAAACGGCTTTATTCATTTTCCTTATAAAATCGATCGCCTCAATGTTTTCCCGACCGCCATATTCATTCAGCTCCCACTCGCCATCTTCCTTGCCGAAGTCGAGGTAAAGCATACTGGCTACAGCGTCAACGCGCAGACCGTCCAGGTGGTATTCTTTCAACCAGTACACCGCATTTGAGATGAGAAAGCTCTGTACTTCACTTCTTCCAAAGTCAAACGTAAGCGTTCCCCACTGCGTTTTCTCGGCTTTGCTCGGGTTGGCATATTCGTAAAGCGCCTCCCCATCAAACCTGCGCAGACCGTGCTCATCCTTACAGAAGTGGCCGGGAACCCAGTCCAATATGACACCGATTCCAGTTTTGTGACATTGATCGACAAAGTATTTGAAATCATCCGGGGTGCCGTAACGGGAAGTGACGGAAAAGTATCCAGTCGCCTGATATCCCCAGGAGCGGTCAAATGGGTGCTCGGTCATCGGAAGAAGTTCGATATGGGTATAGCCGAGCTCTTTCACATAAGGAATCACCATATCTGCATATTCCCGGAAGTTGTAAAATACCTCGGGCTCTATGTACTTCCAGGATCCTAAATGAAGTTCATAGATCGACATTGGTGATTCATAGGGGTTACGTCCTTTCCGCTGGTTCATCCAGTCATGGTCGCCCCATGAATAATCATCCAGCGGGTAGACAACCGAAGCGGTATTCGGACGAAGTTCACTTGAAAAAGCATAAGGGTCAGCCTTCAAGCGCAGGTGTCCGTGAGGAGTTAAAATCTCGTATTTATAAAGCGCCCCTTTTTCCAAGCCCGGAAGAAAGGCGATCCATATGCCGTTGTCATTGATTTTTTCCATTGGGTTTTCCCGTCCGTCCCAGTCATTGAATGGACCGACGACACTCACCTGAACGGCGTGCGGAGCCCAGACAGCAAAACGGATGCCCTGCTCCCCGTTTCTCGTATCCGGATGGGCCCCCAGCAGTTTGTGGCTGTACCTGAGATTTCCCTCATGGAATAAATAAATATCATGTTCTAAAGATGTATCCTGGACCACACAATCACTCCTCGTCTAAATATCAAACTTTCTGCCCAGACCTTCTGCAGATCAACAAATTCGGAAACGTTTGTTATCTCCTATATTCATCATAAAATCACTAGTATAGATTTACAATTACAATTCATTAAAATATTCTGAAAAGTTTTGTCGGAATTTGTCGAAGAGCCGTAGTTTCATTACTTTTGCAAAATTAATATTAAAAATCCTCATTTAGTAAACGCTTACATATTCTGCTGTATTCCCCGCCTCGTAAATAGAAAAACCAAAGATTCTCTGAGTCTATAGCCCCCCGCCTTTCTCTTCTATGAAAGAATGGCAGATATTTTCTTTTTCAGAAGCGTTTCAGAAAAAAAGAATAGTGGTATAGCTTTTACAAACCGAATTTAAGAGAGGTGGAACGAGATGTCATTAGCAGGACTTGGACTACTCATCATTGCAGTTGCATTTGCCTTCATCAGTATCTTTGTCGTAAAAACATTGAAGACAGCGTCCAATACGATGTCCAGTGTTTCCAATACCCTGGAGAAAGTAGAGGGACAGATTCAAGGCATCACATCGGAATCAGAAAGCCTGTTGAAGAAAACCAATGCCATGGCGGCTGACCTTGAAGAAAAAAACCAGAGCATCAACGGACTGATGGATGCCGTCAATAATGTCGGCTCCACAGTAGGAAATGTGAACAGCTCCCTTCAGGGGGTTTCAGAAAGTGTGGCCCACGCTTCCCACGAGCGCAATGAGAATGTGATAAAAGCGATGCAGTGGGGCGATGCAGCCATTGATTTATATGTAAAATGGAAACGAAAGAAAGTAAAGGAGTGAGGTTGGCATGGATTTTCTAGGAATCGGCGTACTTATCATCGGAATCGCGTTTGCTGTAGTCTCTATTTTTCTTATTAAAGCTCTAAATAACCTGGCCGGTGTTTTAAGCGGTGTCCGCGAAACAGTGGATCAGCTGCCGGAACAACTGGACTCCGTCATGAAGGAAACCACCGGGGTTCTGCATAACAGTAATGATACGCTGGCCGATGTGAATGAAAAGATCAAAGCATTGAGCCCGTTATTCTATATCGTTGGAGATATTGGTGAATCCTCCAGGAAACTCACCTCCTCTCTTGTAGATATGACCTCCTCCCTGAAGAATACCACCCATGAAGGAGAGCAGAAAATCAATGAAGAAGGCTGGCGGGGTATCTATGGGGCGCTAGCCATGACCTATTACCTGTCCCAGAAAAGAAAAGCGCTTAAATCAGCAGCCCAGCTGGATCGTACGACGTCATGAAGGCTCTTGAATGGCTATCAGGATTGACGGCAGGAGCTCTGACAGGTATTTGGATCAACTCCCTCACGCGTGATCCCTCCATTGCAAAAATGAAGATGGAGCGTAAAAAGGGCGAGTTTTACCAGACAGGAAAAATTCAGTACGAAGACATTCAGACCGCCAGGGAAACGATGAGGAATGAAGCTCAAAAAAATACAATGGTAGAAAGGTGATTCAATTATGACAACTCAACAGACGACTAAAAAAAGCGGGAGCAAAAAGCTTCCCATCGCAATCGTAACCGGAGCTCTTATCGGAGGAGCAATCGTACTTGCCAAAGATCCTGAACAACGCCGCCGCTTGAAAGAAGGCTCCCGCTCTAAGAAGGATTCTGTAGCGGAATACGCTTCCGAAGTGAAAGAAAATCCATCTGAGAAAAAAGACGATCTTGTTACACGCGTCCGTAACATCGTCAATATTGCATCTGAAGCGGCTGCCACGGTGCAGGAGGTCTTTAATAACCAGGGGAAAGAAATCACAGATAAAGTGAAGGATATTAAAGAAGAGTCTGAAGAAATTGTTTCCACAGCTAAGGATGCCGGCGAAGAACTTCAGGAAGTTGGAGACAAAGCCAAGGAAGCGAAAGATGAGCTTTCCAGCGATGAAGAAGATCAGACCAATCAAACGGCAGGCAAGACCTTTACTCCATCCAATACTCAGGACAACGTTACAGAAATGAATACACGCTCTTAATCAAAAAAGTCCCCGAGGCCGCTGAGCTCCGGGGACTTTTCTATGTGCATGGAGTACTTCTATTTGGCCTGCTCTGATCATTTCCCCATTTCCTCCCACCAGGCGGCAGTCTACCCCTCAAGGTGGTTCTTCATTTTTGTCAGCATCTCCTGCATCTGGATGACCTCTTCTGGTGTAAGCGCACGGGTCACCTCATTTTCCAGATCATAACGGATATGCTGAAGCTGCTCCTTCCGTTCTTTTCCATAAGAAGTCAGGTAGATCAATTTCGTTCGGGCATCCTTTTCAATCGAAGCTTTATAGACAAGGTCTTTCTGAATTAGAATATCGATCAATTTAGACAGCGAGGAGGCTTTGATTCCCAGCTCTTTTTGAAGATACGACTGCGTCACCCCGTCCTTCTCATAAAGAACGAACATCACATTCACATGGGAAACGCTCAGATCTTCCTTCTGCAGTCTTTCGTTCTGCAATTGTTTGATGGAGTGGGATATTTTCTGGATTTGATAACCAATATCCTCATTATGAGATTCATTCATCACGTTCACCCTTTCTGATCCCATTTTAGCATAGAATGTTTTCATTGAACGACCATTTAATTAGTTTCCTAACTAAAATTATGTTACGATGATATCCGAATCATTCAAGGAGGTATGTAAAATGAACACATTATCCAAGACAGGGGTATTCGCTTTAATGATGGCGGCGAGCCTGACCGTTATGGTCGGCAGTGCCATCACCCCTGCCCTGCTCGATATATCCCGGCATTACAACATGGAGAACTCCGCTGCCTGGCTGACGACACTGCCCTCGCTCGGGGTTGTCCTGTTCGCTCCACTTGCCGGTAAATTCATCGATAGGGCCGGTCCTTACAAGGCTTTATGTACAGGACTGATTTTATATGGAGCATTCGGTATCACAGCCATTTGGCTGGACGGACTCGTGATGGTCCTGGGTGACCGGATTCTCCTCGGGGGAGCAACGGCTGTTGTGATGTCTTCGGCCACGGGACTGCTTGCAGAATTTTTCGAGGGGGAGCAGCGCCTGAAGATGATGGCCCTTCAGGGCATGTCCATTGAAGCGGGAGGTATCATCTTCCTGAGTATCGGAGGCATTCTCGGAAGTTTCGGCTGGCAGTTCCCATTCCTGTTGTATCTTCTCGGCTGGATCGCTCTCGTTTTTCTTATTTCCTTTGTCCCCTTCCCAAAAAAGGAGACCATGCCAGAGGAAGAAACAGACGGTGCTGCCTCTTCCGAGAAGATCTGGCCCGTCCTGTTATCCGCGATGCTCGCCATGACGATCTTTTTTGTCACGATGGTCTCTGTACCGTTTTACCTGGCCGAGCACTTTAACATGACTTCCACAGGAACCGGATATTTCTTAGCGATGATCTCTCTTGTCGCCGTCATCTCCGCCAGTCAGATGCCTAAGGTGGTCAATAAAATCAGTGACTATTCCACGCTGATGGCCGGATTCTTTTTATTCGGCAGTGGGTATCTCATACTGGGGCTCAACCAGACGTCCCTCCTGCTCGCTGTCGGTGCGGGGATCCTGATTGGTTTCGGGTTTGGGTTTACGATTCCTCTCGCCAACCATATGACGGTGGAGAAAAGCAGCGTGTCCAATCGCGGACAGAACCTCGCGTACTTTTCTTCCGCTGTTTTCCTTGGCCAGTTCTTATCCTCTTTTGTAGACAGTATTTCCAACGACCTGTCCATCGTCTATCTTCTGACGGCTGCAGCAGGGATGTTGATCAGCGCTGTTTATTTTATAACTTTGAAAAAAGTGCGCACCGCTGTGCAGGAAAACTGATCGTGGATCTATGGAAATCCTGAGGAAAGCGCGGCGGTAACACCTGTACTAAAACCCAGGAACTTTTTCTACTTTAAGAGGCCTGTCCATGGATGGACAGGCCTCTTATTTATGCGTCGCCCTTATAGCCAAGGCGGGCACGGTCGATATATTCATCCGGTTCAGCGCCGAATTCTGTACTGTGATTCTTAAATTGAGCCAGGCGGCCGTTACGGTGCTCACCGTGACTCCTGCGTTCCTTGAACTGCCGGTCGTGCTTTTTGTCCTTTTTGCTCATCCCAATCACCTCATACAGGCTTAAGTGTTACGCCCTTAGTTTGGGAAAAGGATGGACAGCTTATGCATGGTGAAGAACGGTGGAATTCCCCCATTTCTCCAAATGCTTTCGGAATAACGCCATGACTACAAGGTGGGCTTTCGCCTGTGTATACTTATAGAAAAACCAGGGCAGGGAAGGCATATAGTCGTGAATCGCTACGATGGCTTCCTGCCGGCCCGGGATTTTCCTGAATTCCAGGCGTCCGCGCACATTTTTCCCGCTGTCAGCAAGCATACCTCCGGAAATGTAATACAGCGCCCGGTCCTCGGTACTCCGCTCTTTCGCATACTCGAAGGACAAAAGCGGAGACTGATTAAAGATGATCCCGATCTTACAGCAGTTGTCTTCATCCACTTCGGTTTTCACCCATGGGTTGAGTGTGTTTTCCAGCCATTTCACATAGTAACGTCCGACCCAGTCGGCGTCATACCCCTCTGGAATCGGAATACGCTGCACAGACCGGACATCCTGCTGCATCGGCTGAAACATCGGAAGAGCACTCTTACCTTTTTTATTCTCTTCTTCCTTTTCGAGCGCCTCTCCAGCTGCCTCCTCAAAAGAGATGCGTCCGTCACTTAACCCTGCGACTTTATTCTTTTGTCGGGTAACCATAGGGTGGGTCAGGCTTTCTATCAGAGGATAGACCATTTCTTTGGATGAACCCGTCACAAGACGCACCCACAGTTTGGAAAGTTCAACGGTCAGAAAAGGAACGTTCACGGTGAGCGGCTTTCTACCCATGACAGCAGCCGTTCGTTTCATCATCATCTCATAGGTCATGACATCCGGACCGCCTACATCGACGGGCCGCCCCTTCACCTCTTCATTATCAATGCTGCTGTCGAGGGCATGAAGCACATCCGGAAGAGCAATAGGCTGGGTTTTCGTCCGTGTCCACTTCGGAAGAATCATAAATGGCAGGCGCTTCACGAGTTTCTTCAGGATCGGGAAAGAAGAGCCCTTCGGCCCTACAATCAAACCGGCACGGATCGTAGTCACCGGTACGCCGTAGGCTCCGAGGATTTCCTCCACTTCCAGACGGCTCTTCAAGTGCCTGGACAGATTCTTTTCCTGCTCTGGAATGATGCCGCTCAAATAGATGATCTGGCGGACCCCCTGTTTCTTTGCAGCCTGGGCAAAATTATCAGCTAAAATAACGTCCATATCCTCAAATTTCCCCTGGGTCAGCTTAGCAGAAGGCAGCATGGAATGAACGAGGTAAACTGCAATGTCAGCCCCTTTGAGGCCTTTTTCAGCATCCACCATCGAGTAAAGGTCACAGGAACGCCACGTCACCTGCTCCTCATCTTCCTTTTGATCACCGCTCCTGGATAGAGCGATGATGTCGGCATGCTTTCTCAACTTTCCCATCAGGTTCTGTCCTATATATCCACTCGCTCCGGCAAGCGCAATGACCGGTCTTTTTTCTGCCATCATCGTCACGTCCTTTCGGTTATAGTGTCCCTGTACCCGGTCTGTCCTCACTCTTAACCCTTCAAGAACGTATATAAAAAAGGTGAACCGCCCACACAGGCGGTCCCCCTTCTCACGCTGTCCAGATTCGCATCCGATTTTCCCACTCTGGAAAGAGAATCGACTTTTATCTTCCCTGAATGAATAAGCAAACCAACATTGTAGAGACACCCTTCCGCGCCCCCCCTCGTGTTACGTGGAGCGTTCAGCGGTGACGCCTGCGGGAACAGCGCGAGCCGAAGATCCACTGGATCCAGTTAGCTAAGGCCGTGCCCGCGGCAGGCATCCACCGATAAGCGGAGCGTGCCCATCACTCTTATGTGCAGATCGTTCACGACCTTAGTGCTGACTGGTAACGTTTGTAGTAGTGTTCGACGTTATTCAAAAGCAGGAGTTCTGTATAAAGATAGGCTTTCATATTGAAATCCTGGAAATCGATCGTCGTCATTTCCTGAATCTGCTTGATCCGGTAATTGAGTGTATTGGGATGGATAAACAGCTCGCCGGCCGTCTGCTTTCCTTTCCCGTTGTTAGCGAGATACGTTTCAAGCGTGAGCAGCAGCTCCGTCTGCTTATCCATATCATTTTTCATTAAGGCCAGCAGGTCTTCGCTGTAGTAATCCTCGGAGCTGTTTTTTTCATAAAGGGCAGCAAGATACCTGTACAGACCGAGCGTCGCAAATTCCCGCGGCATCGTTTCCGGGCGCGGGTTAATGAAGTTGGCGGTTTCAATTACTTCGAGTGCTTCCAGAAAGCTTTTTCTCATTAAGGATAACGTTGTATACTCCTTGCCGACGCCAATCAGGAAATGATAAAACGCTTCTTCGCCTGTTTCTTTTTTCACTTCCTCAATAAAATCCCTCGCTGTTGCTCTGGATGAAAAGCGGTTATCCGCTCTCCCTTCCACGAGCAGAATAAGCTGGAATTCCGTTTTCAGCACATACATCGGCCGGGAAATCCGGAAGCGGTGCACCGTTTGTAAGAGGTCATCGAGCATGCTTTTGTACTGCGGAGCGGTCACCGAAAAAACGACGACCGAAAAACGCTCCGCCAGATTCAGCTTGGCCAGGCCGGCTTCATGGCGGAACTGGCTTTCGCTGCCATATTCATGCTGCAGCAGCTGCCAAAGCAGCTCCTCTTTCCGGCCTTCCTTGGCGTTATCCCTCATAAACTGATCATAAATCAGCTTTCCAATATGATTCGTGATGTCCTCAAGGAACTGAAAGTCCGTATCATCCAGCAGCTGGTCGGCTTCCTGGACCCAGACATACCCCATCGTATGATTCAGGTGTCTTGCTGCCACGACGACACGCTGCTGGAAGCCAAGCTCTTCCATAGGATGGACACGGATCGGATCCGGCTGCATTTCCAGACGCTGGACAATGCCTTCTTTCTTCAGGCGGTCGATAATAAAGATCGGACATTTCTTGGAGAGGATGGTTTTCTGCTGGGTTTGATCGAAATCATCATGGGTCGAGCTGTAGGCGATCAACTCAAAGTTTTTGTTTTCAATAATTACAGGCTTACCCAGTTTGGAGCTGAGTAACTCCGTCGCTTTATGGATATCTTCCGCCTGCAGAATCCTATCTTTAACTTCCATGGGAATCCTAACCTTTCTCAATAGGCTGAATGGTTTCATTCGTTACCCTCCATTATATCGGTTGTCATTGGAAAGAAAAAGAAAATCGCCAAAGGTTCATGGAAAAGACCGGACTTCCTTCAAATAAAAAAGGCTCCCCGGAATGGAGAGCCTTTATGAACATGGTTTAATACTTTTCGGAGATTGTTTTTGCCTGCATATGAAGGGCAATGTAATCCGGTCCGCCGGCTTTGGAGTCGGTACCGGACATCTTGAATCCGCCGAACGGCTGGTAACCGACAATCGCACCGGTGCAGTTGCGGTTGAAATAAAGATTTCCGACGTGGAAATCGTATTTCGCTTTTTCAAGGTGGGCACGGTTATCGGAAATCACGGCTCCAGTCAGGCCGTATTCCGTATTGTTGGCAATTTCAATCGCTTCATCAAAGTCTTTCGCTTTTGTAAAGCAGACGACCGGTCCGAAGATTTCCTCCTGCTGCATACGGGAATTCGGATCAAGATCGGCAAAGATGGTCGGGTTGATGAAGTACCCTTTGGAATCATCGCCTTTGCCGCCTGTTACAAGACGACCTTCTTCCCTGCCGACTTCCATGTAACTCATGATCTTGTCATAAGCGCCTTGATCGACGACAGGACCCATGTAGACATTTTCTTCAGAAGCGTTGCCGACCGTTAATTTTTCAGTAGCTGCTTTGACTTTTTCCAATACTTCGTCATACACATCTTCGTGAACGACCGCACGGGAGCCTGATGAGCATTTCTGTCCGGAAAAGCCGAACGCCGAAACAACGATCGCATCGACAGCTGTATCAATGTCTGCCTCTTTGTCAACGACGACGGTATCCTTCCCGCCCATTTCAGCAATGACCTGCTTCAAATGATTCTGTCCCGGCTGGCGGACAGAGGCACGTTCCATGATACGCAGGCCGACATCACGGGAGCCTGTAAAGGAAATCAAGGCTGTCTTTGGATGATCGACGAGATAGTCGCCTACTTCACCGCCGCTTCCTGGAACAAAGTTCAGCACGCCTTTCGGAAGGCCGGATTCTTCCAATACTTCTACGAACTTGGCAGCAATGACGGCACTGTTACTGGCCGGCTTCATAACGACTGTGTTACCAGCTACAAGCGGAGCAACGGTTGTACCTGCCATAATAGCAAGAGCCAGGTTCCAAGGCGGGATGACGACCGTCACGCCGATCGGCTGGTAAACATAGCGGTTTTCTTCACCTGGGCGGCTTTCCACTGCTTTTCCTTCTTTGAGTTCAATCATCTGGCGGCCGTAATACTCAAGAAAATCGATCGCTTCGGCTGTATCTGCATCAGCTTCCTTCCAAGGCTTACCGACTTCATAAACGAGGTAGGAAGAGAACTCGTGCTTACGGCGGCGGATCTTGGAAGCAGCCCGAAAAAGAATTTCAGCACGTGCTCTTGGGTCCCATTTTCTCCAGTCTTCAAAAGCGTCGGACGCAGACTGAACGGCTTTTTCAGCAAGATCTTGATTCGCTTTCGAGATTGTACCTACAACCTGCTTTGTATTCGCGGGGTTGGTGGATGTAATCGTGTCGTCTGTCCGGACACGCTCTCCGTTAATCAGAAGGTCATGGTGCTGCCCCAGCTGCTCCTTGACCTGCTTCAATGCATCTTCAAAGGCTTTCTTATGCTCCTGTTGTTCAAAATCCGTGAATGGTTCGTGTTTGTAAGGCTGTACCATATGATAATTCCCCTTTCTGATTGTGTGGTTTTATTTAGAGAAAATCCCTTTGACGGCAAAGGCAATGTTGGCCGGACGCTCGGCTAGACGCCGCATGAAATATCCATACCAGTCCTCACCGTAGGGAAGATACACGCGTACTTTATATCCTTCTTCCACCAGATCCTTCTGCATTTGGTTCCGCATGCCGTACAGCATTTGGAACTCAAACTGTTCACGTGGAATATTGTGTTCTTCTGCGAGAGCTTTTGTATACTCGACGATCCGGTCATCATGACTGGCAACAGCTGTGTAATGACCGTTCAGAAGATTTTTCCTGATCAGGTGCTTCAAGTTGTCATCCACCAGCTTCTTCTCTGAAAAAGCCACTTTCGGTGATTCCTTGTAGGCACCTTTTACAAGACGAAGATAAGGGTCACAGTCATTCAAGGCATCCAGATCTTCATCAGAACGGTATAAGTAAGATTGAACGACCGTACCGAGATTCGGATACTTCTGCTTCAACTCTCTGTAAATATCAAGCGTTTCTCCACATCTGGAGGAGTCCTCCATATCGATGGTGACTGTAATGTCGTGCTTAGCCGCTTCTTTTAATATCAGGGACAAATTTTCGATGACGAGGTCCCGGCTGATATCAAGCCCGAGCGAAGTAAGCTTAAGGGACACTTCCGAACGGAGGCCTCCGGAAGCAATCTGCTGGATGGTCCGGATACACTCCCCGGCGCGGTCTCTCGATTCTTCCTCACAATCCACAAATTCCCCTAAATGGTCGACAGTGACCTCGAGCCCGTCATGGTTTAACTGCTGTATAATTGGAATTGCGTGGGAGAACGTCTCTCCTCCCACGATCTTGTCAGCCCCGAACTTAGCGCCAAAACGCTTTGCAAAGCGGTCTAACAGCTTGTTGTTGGAGAGGTATAAGAAAAAATTCTTGCTGATGGCTTC
The DNA here is from genome assembly GCF_009856355.1 of Halobacillus litoralis. Lineage (GTDB taxonomy): Bacteria > Bacillota > Bacilli > Bacillales > Halobacillaceae > Halobacillus > Halobacillus litoralis_B. The sequence goes on from NZ_WMEW01000001.1 coordinate 723,420, forward strand.
CAAGAACACCACACCCTTTCATCATTCTCCTATCGATTGCCATGCGGGCCGTTTAGGTGGAATGTCGTATTTTAATTGTTAAGAAAATTGTAACGAATAACGCTTACATAAAACAACGTGCGCCAACCACAAAGATAAGTACAGCAATTTAGTGTTTAAACACAATAGAATGGTTTTCAGATCTCATTTATTATATTAATAAAATAAATAAGACCCGCCGGATGAATCATTCCGGGGGTCTTATTCATTTTTACATTACGCTTTTTTCCAGTAAGCCGCTTCCTTATTGGAGCGGATCGGCGGGAACTGATCCCCGTTTTCCAGTTCGATATGTTTTTCGTCTTCGGTAACGTCGTTCTCACTGCCCCCATCAACTAACCCATCGAATTGATATGTTCCCTTTTCAGGTGCTTTTTCGCCAGTCTTAAAACGATCTGCCATCTTAAAAAACTCCTTTCAAAAAGTTGGTTGTTGTTGTGTACACATCCTTTATATATCACAGAAATTCCCATGATAAACATTTTTCTCATATAAAAATGTGTAAAAGTCTTACAATTATGAATCTCCTCTCTTAGGAATACTGAAGACGGATTGGTTTACATGGATACAGGCCGGGTAATACCATTCTCGTACCCTCTTCCTATGGGAGGAACTTAGAAAAAAAGGATGTGAACATCATGGAATTGTTTAACAATAAAGGGAAGACAGCCATTGTGACCGGTGGAGGCAGCGGAATCGGAAAAACAGCCGCCCACACTCTTGCCGAAAGCGGAGCTTCTGTCGCCCTGATCGGACGCACAGCAGAGAAAGTAGAAAAGGCTGCGGCTGAAATCAGCGAGGCGACCGGTTCTGAGGTTAAAGGTTATTCCGGCGATGTCACAAACACCTCCGACATCGAGCGTGTGGTCAAGACCATCAACAATGATTTCGGACAAATCGATATCCTTGTCAACAATGCGGGAACTGCCGCCTTTAAAGATATCAACAGCCTGACCGAGGATGATTGGGATACGGTCATGAATACGAATGCCAAATCCATCTTCTTCATGACTCAGGCCGTTGCCCCATATATGAAAGAACAATCGTACGGACGCATTATCAACACAGCGTCTGTCGCCGGTGAAGTGAGCCTGTCCTTCAGCTCTGTGTACGGCACAAGTAAGGCAGCAGCCATCCACCAGACGAAGCAGCTCGCCCTTGAGCTTGCGCCATACAACATTACGGTGAACGCCATCAGCCCATGGTTCTTCAAAACCGATTTGAACGAAGAGGCACTTGCCGATGACAGCTTCCGTTCTGCCATTGAAGATCGTTCTCCAATGAAGCGTCTCGGACAGCTGGAAGAGCTTCAGTCCTCCATTCTGTACCTCGCTTCTTCAGGTTCCAGCTACGTATCCGGCCAGAATATATTCATCGACGGCGGGATGACGTCCTACGGCTTGTAAAAAGAAGCGGAAAATAAAACTCGTAGAAACAAAAAGACTCTCCTCTGTGTATGCAAAGGAGAGTCTTTTTTCGTCCATTTGTTATTTCATGACAAGGACCGGACAGGAGGCCTGCTGGACGACTTTGCTGCTGACACTTCCGAGCAGCATCTTTTTCATGTTTCCGAGACCACGGCTTCCGATAATAATGAGGTCCATGTCGTGCTTATTGGCATAAGCAACAATCTGGACGGCGGCATTTTGTTTCACAGGGCTGACTACAACTTCTGTCATAACATCGATGTTATGGGCCTTGAATTCCTGTTTGAGTTCTTCCATTTCTGATTGAAACCGATCGGCCATTTCCCTTCCGAGGCTCTTGGACACGGCGGCATTTGTAGCAGGGCCGGTAGGTGTTACAACAGCCATCAGATGAATCTCACGCTGCGGAGCTTCTACTGCCTGCAGATTCGCTTCGGCTACAGCTCTTTTACTCATTTCACTGCCATCATAAGCAACAAGAATGCGTTTCGTAGTCATAGAAAAACCCTCCCGATCAAGATGGTATTCACACTTCCATCATACCACGTTGTAAGCGTTCACTTAAGTGTGTGGGTCTATTTTCTATCGGTTATGACCAAAATAATGGAAGAAACGTAATAAGGAGCTGACGATTATGAGCCGTTTTGATATTTTTATGCATTATTCCTATTCAGCCATCATGCTGATCGGTGCTCTCACCTTTTTCATATGGAGCCGGAAGCCGCGTGGCGTTTCCAAAGGGGAATATATCATCGCAATGATTATCCCCCTTTGGTCCGGAGCTGCCTACCTCTCCATCGCTCTTGGCCAGGGCGTTCTGCTGGAGCCGGATCAAACCATTTATTTTGCCCGCTACCTGGACTGGGTGGTCACGACTCCTCTTCTGCTGCTGGCGCTTTCGTTGACGGCCATGTTTTATGAATCGAAGAAGGATAAAGCCTTGATCGGCGGATTGATTACAGCGGATGTGTTTATGATCTTAACCGGACTGATTGCTGATTTTTCCAATGATACGCTTAAATACGTCTGGTATGCGCTCGGCCTGGCCGCTCTCGTCATTGTTTTGTATATCATCTGGTATCCCCTGCGGAAGCTGGCTGCAAGGAGCGGGGACGGGCTGAGTCGTCATTATAAGCAGATGGCTGCCTACCTGACCTCCTTCTGGGTGCTTTACCCGACCGCCTGGGTCCTCGGGCCCTCGGGTGTAGGAGCTTTTCAAGAAGTGATGGAAATCACAGCCTTTATCGTGCTCCCCATTCTCTCCAAGCTTGGATTTACACTGCTTGATTTGAAAGGGCTCCGTAAATTGAGGACCCCCGGTGTGGATGCCTGAGGATGTGTTTCACGTGAAACACATCCAAAAACCGGAAAACACCCATGACAAGTGTCATGTGAAAGTGCTGACGTTTATGTCTTCAGATACGTCTCCTTTTACTCTATTGTTAGAATTACGAATTACTACGAAGGAGTCGTTACGATGGATAAGGAGAAAGAAAAAGAGCTGAAGAAAAGCGTCGCCCGCTTTGCTGTACCAGATCGAAACGCCGGCATACGCCAGTTGATTAATACACTCGTTCCATTTCTAATCTTATGGATTGCAGCCTATCTAAGCATGGCTGTCTCCCCGTGGCTCGCTGCCGGACTGGGAGTTGTGGCGGGAGGTTTCGTCGTCCGCCTGTTTATCATTTTTCACGACTGTACCCACCAGTCCTTTTTCAAAAATAAAAAAGCCAACCGCATCATTGGTACGATTACAGGTATCCTGACGTTGTTCCCGTTTGATAAGTGGAAGCGGAGCCACTCCATCCACCATGCGACAAGCGGCAACCTCGACAAGCGCGGGACAGGTGATATCTGGGTAATGACCGTGGATGAATATGTACAGGCTTCATTTAAAGAACGTCTCATCTACCGTCTGTACCGCAACCCTGTCATCATGTTTGGTCTGGGTCCGATTTATTTGTTCCTCGTTTCCAACCGATTCAACCGTAAGGGAGCGAAGCGGAAAGAGCGTGTGAACACCCATGTGACAACAGCTGCTGCCGCATTGATTTACGGAATGATCATCTGGATGGCCGGATGGGAAGCATTTCTCATTGTCCAGCTCCCGATTCTCTATATATCCGGTGCCCTCGGTATCTGGCTGTTTTACGTCCAGCACCAGTTTGAAGATTCCTATTTTGAAGAGGAATCTGAGTGGAACTTTGTAAAAGCTGCTGTCGATGGAAGCTCTTATTATAAGCTGCCGAAAGTTCTGCAGTGGATTTCCGGGAACATCGGCTTCCACCATGTGCATCACTTGAGCCCGAGGGTTCCCAACTATGCACTGGAAAAAGCTCATGATGCGACACCACCGCTCCAGTACGCGACAACGATTACTCTGAAAACGAGTCTGGAGTCCATCAAATTCCGCCTTTATGACACCGAGAACAAAACGTTCCGGACGTTCAGGGAAGTCCAGCCGCTCCTGAAGACAAAAGAGAGCGCACCGGTCTCCCGCCGCATGCAGAATGAAAGTTGACTTTAAAGCCCATTCGTTGAGAATGGGCTTTTTCCTTCATGACAGCCGACCGATTTTCCAATATGCTAGACACAGGAGGTAGCGATCATGCAGAAGTGGTATCATATCATTCCAAAAAACACAGGACTAAGCATTTACGTCTGGATTATCTTTTGTATCCTGCCGTTTTTCTTCATCTTCCGGGCTTCTTCCATTTATGAGATCTTGACCGGGCTTATCCTTGTCTTCATTTTCTTTCTGGCCTATCGTTTTTCATTCATATCAGACAGTCGTCTCGTCTATCTCTGGGTGAGCGTTGAGATGGCTATCAGCCTCGGAATGACTGTGCTGTTCGGCTATATTTATTTTTCATTATTTCTTGCTTTCTTCATTGGAAACATCCGTCAATTCGGAGGATTCCTTGCCTTATACATTGTTCACCTGACTCTGACGCTTGCTACGATTGCCTACACCTTTGTGCAGCAGCTGGATTCCATTTTCCCGAACCTTCCGTTTATCATTATTACTGTCATCGGGGTCATTCTGCTGCCGTTCACCGTCCGTTACCGCAATCAGCAGCAGGACCTTGAGAATAAGCTGGAAGACGCCAACCAGCGGATTTCCCAGCTCATGGTGATTGAAGAGAGGGAGCGGATTGCCCGTGACCTGCATGACACACTTGGTCAGAAGCTGTCCATGATCGGGTTGAAAAGTGACCTTGCCGCCAAGCTGATGACCGCTAAGCCTGAAAAGGCAAAAAAAGAAGTCGAGGATATCCAGCACACGGCCCGCAACGCTCTTAAAGAGGTCCGGGAGATGGTTTCCAACATGAGAGGAATGAAGCTGAAGGATGAATTGATCCGTGTGCAGCAGATCATTGAAGCTGCGGAAATGGAATTCACCTATGAAGGGAACCTTGGGAAGACCGCTATTCCGGTTTTAACTGAAAACGTCCTCAGCATGTGTCTGAAGGAAGCCGCCACCAATATCGTCAAACACAGCCGTGCCACTCGTTGTCACGTCCAGATTGAAGCCTCTTCCATGGAATTGACGGTCACGATTGAGGATGACGGCATCGGCCTTCCAGAAACGATGGACCCGTTCCAGGGTCACGGTCTGCAGGGGATGAGGGAACGACTGGAGTTTGTCAATGGACGGCTTGATTTGGAAAGTGAACAGGGAACGAAACTGACCCTGCATATTCCCACAGTCATTCAGCAAGGGAAAAAGGAGGAACTCTTATGATTCAAATTGTCATTGCCGAAGATCAGCGTATGCTGCTCGGTGCACTCGGTGCACTGCTTGATTTAGAAGAGGATATGGAAGTCGTCGGCCACGCCTCCAATGGCGAAGAAGCCTGCGGTCTTGTCCGCCGTCTGAAGCCGGATATCTGCATCATGGATATTGAAATGCCGGTCAAGGATGGCCTGGACGCTGCGGAAGAATTGTATGAGGAACCCTGCAAAGTGATCATCCTTACAACCTTTGCGCGCCCGGGTTACTTTGACAGGGCCAGGAAAGCCGGCGTCAGCGGCTACCTGTTGAAAGACAGCCCGAGCGAGGACCTGGCTACAGCGATTCGTAAAATTACAGCCGGCCAGCGCATCTTTGACCCGGAGCTCGTCGACCTTGCCTTCGCGGACCAAAATCCGCTGACAGAGCGTGAACGGGAAGTGATGCAGCTGATGGCGGACGGACGGAATACGAAGGATATATCCAAAGCATTGTTCATTACACCTGGAACAGTCCGCAACTATGTATCTGTCATTCTGGAAAAGCTGGAAGTCTCCAATCGAATTGAAGCCATCTCCAGATTCAAGGAAAAAGGATGGTATAAAGGACAGCGCTGACGCTGGAATACTTAGGAAACACCACAGAGAGAGTGTTTCCTTTTTTATGGGACAGACACCTTCAGTCCAGTTCCCGGAGTTCCTTAAAACGGAGGTAGACAAAAAGGACATACAGGGTAACGAGCACCGATCCCCAGGCCATGATCTGATGGATCGGCACCCCTGCCGCTAAAATGACGGATGTCAACGCGTAGCTGACCGGAACGAGGCCCATTGAAGCCAGGGAAACAAGCCCCATCACCCTTCCCATCATTTTATCTTCAATGAAACTTTGCAGGACGGACAGGACCGGGATGTTGCAGACGGACAGAAAAAATCCGAATACCACCAGACAGCCAAGGCTCAGCCACAACTCTTCTGTAAAGCTCAGGGCGAAAAAAGCACCACCGGCAAAGACTAGAGCAAGAAGACTCGTTCTTCCCCGTCTTTTCTTCACATTCAGGATGCCGAGCAGAACTGCTCCAAGCAGCATACCGCCCGCCAGACCAGCCTCGAGAAAACTGAAGTCGAGAGCCGTGCCGTTCAGACGCTGCTTCACAAAGAGCGGCAGCCCCATCGTCATCGGCCCTACCATAAACAGATTCAATAAAATGCTCATTCCGATAATCAGGGTAAGCACCCGGGAGTTTCTGACGTAACGAACACCTTCCTTGAAAGCATCCCAGAATGCTTCCTCCTCTCCTTCCGTTTCCTTCTCTTCCTCCACCTTCATAAGATAAATAAACAGACTTCCGGTAAACAGCATCACGGCTGTCACCGTGAATACGAGGGCATAGCTGCCAAGGGAAATGATCACTCCTGCCGCCATCGGGGCTAGAATGAACGACGTCTGATTGGTCATTTGAATGATTGAATTCCCACGGGTTAAATGATCTCTTGAGATGATCGATGGCAGAACCGCCCCCTCTGCCGCCCAGAAAAACGCATCTAAAATACCAAAGGCAAACGCAAAGCCCACGAACGTCCAAAGACTGATGTCACCGAATAAAAACCAGAAGACCAGTCCCGTTAACAGAACCCCCCGCGTGAAATCAGAGAGAAACATCAGCTTCGTCCGGCTGAACCGGTCAGCCACCGTGCCGCTGACGATCATAAAAACGAGACGCGGGATGCTTGCAGCTGTGTACAGCACGCCCAGAGAGGCTTCCAGCCCAAGGACATGAACGACATACCAGCTTTGCGTAAATAAAAAGAACGAAATACCGAAACTTGATAAAAGAGCCGCTCCCCAGAGCAGCAGAAAATTTCTGTTACGGAAAATCGAGGGCCCGGCTTCGGCAGCCGAGGTTTCAGATACTGCAGCAGACGCTTTCAACATGACGATCCCCACCTTTGGATAAGTTACTTCCAGTGTAGAGAATCGTGAGGGCTGTGCCGATGTGCCCGGGATGGATTTGACCTCCGCCTCCGGACGGATTTTTCACAAAAAGGACGGGCAGCCATTGGGGATCGGAGAGTATTTTTGTCGAATGGGATGATTTTAACGCTTCCCTGTTGTAAGTGGTCGTGAATTTTGGTACTATTTTTACTAACTAAATAGTTTCTTATTTCAAATTTTATTTGGAGTAAGGATAGAGGTGCAATGACAAGAGTACGCATGTGGAGGAGAATGAGATCCATCGAGGCATGCGGAAAGGGGAAATTGCCGAAGTGTACGGACTCTCATGGTCCTGAAGCTGGGTCTGATGCTGAACAGGCACAGAACTGTCATATAGGAAACTATATGGAGGGCTATCTTACGCAGGAACGGTATAAAGTTTCTACGGCAGCATCGAAGCCCTCGGTGCTGCCGTTTTTGATTTTACTGCCGTATGGCCCTCACCACCTCGAACGTACAAAATACAAGAAAAGGTGTGAGGTTAATGAATTTCGGGCAAGTACTGACAGCGATGGTGACCCCTTTTGACAACGATGAGAATATGGACCTGGAAGCAACGGGAGCTTTAGTCAACCACTTGATCGAGAACGGCAGTGACGGGCTGGTTGTCGGCGGGACGACCGGCGAATCCCCGACACTGACTACGGACGAAAAGCTGCAGCTGTTTGAGCATGTGGCAGCAGTGGTGGACGGCCGCGTACCGGTCATTGCCGGTACAGGATCCAACAACACCCGTGCGTCCATAGAGCTGACAAAGAAAGCGGAACAGACAGGCGTGGATGCCGTTATGCTTGTGACTCCCTATTACAATAAGCCTACACAGGAAGGTCTGTACCAGCACTTTTCAGCTATTGCAGCAGCCACTTCCCTTCCGGTCATGCTGTACAACATTCCAGGTCGCAGTGTCGTCAACATGGAACCGGAAACGATTGTCCGTCTATCCGAAATAGAAAACATTGTTTCGGTAAAAGAAGCCAGCGGCGACCTGGAAGCTGCGGCAGCCATCATTCGTGAAACAGACCGGGACTTTTCCGTATACAGTGGTGAAGACTCCAATACGCTGCCGTTTGTCTCAATCGGAGGCAGCGGGATCGTGTCCGTATCCTCCCACGTGATTGGGAATGAGATGCAGCAGATGATTCAGAGTTTCCGCGAAGGAGACGCCCCGTTTGCCGCGCGTCTTCATCAGAAACTGCTCCCTGTCATGGACGCGGTCTTCTCAGCCCCGAGTCCTTCCCCGGTTAAAGCGATGTTGAATGAAATGGGTGTTCACACCGGAGGCGTACGCCTCCCTCTCCTTCCATTAACGGAAGAAGAAACCGCCCGTGTCATGGAGATCTACAACCATCTTCAACCCAATGAAAAGCAGAAAGCCCATATGGTCGGTTAATTAAAAAAAGGCTGCCGGGAAAAGTTCCCGGCAGCCTTTTTTTGAGGTTTCTTATACTTCTATGGTCCAGCCGAAGCTGTCTTCTTTTCTTCCACGCTGAATGCCTGTAATCGTATCATACAGGTCCTGGGAGAGGGCGCCGATTTCGTGGTCGTTGATAACCATTTTCTTCCCGAGCCAGTTCAGCTCACCAACGGGAGAGATGACGGCCGCTGTTCCTGTACCGAACGCTTCTTCCAGTTTCCCCTGCTCATAGGCCTCATACAGCTCATCAATGGAAATGCGGCGTTCCGTTACAGGAATGTCCCACTTTTTCAGTACTTCAATGATCGATGTACGCGTAATCCCCTCAAGAATACTTCCGCTCAAGGCCGGCGTCACGATTTCCCCGTCAATTTTGAAGAAGATGTTCATGCTGCCGACTTCTTCAATGTAGCGCTTCTCCACACCATCAAGCCAAAGGACATCGGCACTGCCTTCCTCAGCCGCTTTCGCCTGTGCCTGATAGCCTGAAGAATAGTTACCGGCCGTTTTGGCCATTCCGGTTCCGCCTTTAACGGCTCTTGTGAACTGATCTTCCACATTGATTGTGACCGGCTTGATGCCGCCGGAGAAATATGGACCGACCGGGGACATGATGATCATCAGCTTATACGATTTAGACGGAGCGACAGCGAGGCTCGGTTCCGTAGCGATGATAAACGGGCGGATGTACAGCGAAGTCCCCTCAAATTCCGGCACCCAGTCCTTTTCAAGAGCGACAAGCTCCTTCAAATAGCCAAGCACCTCGTCTTCATCCACAGGCGGGATGCTGAGGCGGTCACCGGAAAGGTTGAGGCGCTCAAAGTTTTTTTCCGGACGGAACAACAGCACACGTCCGTCATCTGTACGATAGGCTTTCAATCCTTCAAATACGGTCTGTCCGTAATGGAAGATCATAGCGGCCGGATCAAGCGTCAGCGGCTCGTAGGGAACGATGCGCGGCTCATGCCAGCCCTTCGCTTCTTCATAGTCCATCACAAACATATGATCTGTGAACGTTCTTCCAAAAGGAATCTGCTCCGTTATGGGTTTTTCCTTTTTATAGGCGGCTTCAACGATGGGTAGGGACATAGGTAAGACTCCTTTTCGATTGGTTTCACCTGACATCGCAGGCAGAAATATTAGTACTCATTGTACGCTCTCCTTCAAGCAAATGAAAGAGGGAGATGCTGAAATGTTCAAAAAATTCACCGCGTTCACGCGTTACAAAGGGACCATGTGGAAATCCTCGTCTGTCTGCTATAATAACAAAAGGTAAATAACGGAAAAATGGGGTGTCATTGTGTTTGATGTGCTGTTGATTGAAGATGACCGGACATTGTTTCAGGAAATGCAGGAAAGGCTGTCCCAATGGTCATATGAGGTTCACGGTGTGCAGGATTTCGGCCGGGTGATGGAGCGGTTCACGGCGGTTGAACCTCAGCTGGTGATCATCGATATCCAGCTGCCGAAGTTCGATGGCTTCCACTGGTGCCGGATGATCCGGGAGCATTCCAATGTCCCGATCATCTTCCTTTCCTCCAGGGACCACCCGACGGATATGGTCATGTCGATGAACCTTGGAGCGGATGATTTCGTACAAAAACCGTTCCACTTCGAAGTATTGATCGCTAAAATCCAGGCGATCCTCCGGCGCGTGTACAATTATAATTCCGACGCCTCTGACTTGCAGATATGGTTCGGAGCAACGGTGGATTTTGAGAGGGGCCGCGTAACGGTGAACGATACGTCGATTGATTTAACGAAAAACGAAAGCTTCATCTTAAAACAGCTGCTGGAGAAAAAGAACAAGGTGGTCACCCGTGAAGAAATCATCCAAAAACTATGGGAGGATGAACGCTTCGTAAGTGACAATACATTAACTGTCAATGTAAACCGGCTGCGCAGACGACTGAACGAAATAGGTCTGGAACAGGTCATCGAAACGAAAGTCGGTCAGGGATATGTCGCAAGAGACGGAGCCGGCTCATGATCTTCACCTATCTGCGTGAACGGCTGAGCTGGATGCTGCTGTTTGGATTTCTGCAGTTTCTTGCCCTTCTCGTTGCGTATCTCGACCCATCGATTCCGTTCCGTGCTGTCATTTATTACGTGTTTTTATCCCTGATCATTTTCGTCCTGTTTCTTATCCTCCGCTTCCCGAAAGAAACCCGTTTTTATAAGCAGTTGAAAGAGCGGGACAACGATCTTGACCTGAGTACTTTTCCTGAAGCTGAAAGCCCTTTGGAGTCCATCATTGAAGCCGGCGTCCGGGAGCAGCTGGAACGGTTTAAAGCCGTGGCCGCCTACCATCAAGATCTTCTGGAGGAGGAGAAAGACGACCTGCTTGGCTGGATTCATGAAGTGAAAACCCCCATGACAGCCATGAAGCTGATGATTGAGGGGATTGAGGACTATCCGCTGCGCTCGCGGCTGACGTATGAATGGATGCGCATCCACCTCCTCCTCGATCAGCAGCTCCACCGGAAGCGGATCCCTTTTATTGAAAACGACTTATACATAGAGGAAACCGCACTTGAGCCTTTATTGTTCAGCGAAATTAAAACATTGAGGTCGTGGTGCATGCAGAAGGGCATCGGCTTTGACGTTGATCTCCCTCAGCCATCTGTACTGACCGATGCAAAGTGGCTGTCCTTCATCGTCCGCCAGCTGTTATCAAACGCCGTTAAGTACAGTCATTCCTCCGACATTATGGTGACAAGCGGCAGAAAAAATGGACGGTCTTTTCTTACGTTTGCTGATCATGGCAGAGGGATAGCACCGCAGGACATTCCGCGCATTTTTGAAAAAGGGTTCACGTCAACGACCGATCATGGCAATGAATCAGCGTCAGGAATGGGCCTTTATCTCGTTGACCGCATCCGCCGACCTTTGAACATCGAACTGGATGTTCAATCGCAGCCCGGCCAAGGGTCCATGTTCACGCTCTGGTTTCCGGAACCGAACACGTTCACTAAAATCAGACACAGTCGGGACCGTCCCCCACTTCATGGCGCAACGTGATACACTCATAGAGATTCTTTCCAGACGTTTTCATTTGAAGGAGTGTTTACACATTGAATTACACCAGTCCGGCAGCCAGCCTGCTTGAAACCATCCAATGGTTCGTCTTCATGCTTGCCAATGCGGTTGCGCTGCCGATTGTGATCGGATCGATTTATCAATTAGACTACATAGAAACCGCCGGATTGATCCAGCGGACCTTCTTTACCGTTGGGATCGCTTCCATGCTTCAAGGTATGTTCGGGCACCGGTTACCGATCATGGAAATTCCCGCAGGCATCTGGGTCAGTGTCTTTACCGTCATGGCGATGACCGGTGCAGAAACAGGGGGCAGTTATACAGGAACGCTCCAGGCTTTGGAAATGACGATGCTCATGACAGGTGGATTTTTGTTTCTGTTCGGGGCATTTAAGGTGTCTCAGAAAATCCTGCCGATCTTCACCCCTCTTGTGACAGGGGCATTTTTCCTGTTCTTAACTGTACAGCTGAGTGGAACGCTGCTGAAAGGGATGCTCGGAATTCAAAGCGGCAGCGGAACCATTCAGGGAACGACCGCGGTCATTGCGTTTCTGACGTTTTTTATTGTGCTCGGGTTATCGACATTTGCCAGAGGATGGCTGAGCAGCTATGCCGTTTTCATCGGTATTGTGATCGGCTGGGTCATTCACCGCCTGATTCTCGGCGGGCAGAAGGCGGAAGCGGAGATGCCTTTGTTTTCACTTCCCGAACTCTTTGCTTTCGGCGCTCCGACACTGGATTGGAGCCTGCTGCCGATGGCGTTCATCACAGCGGTCATTTCCATTTCCAATATCGTCGCTTCCATTACAGCGGTGAAACAGACCCTGGGGGAAGGGAAAGAAAATCAGGGCCTGCAGGTGGACAAAGGAACAATGTTTTCCGGATTGAACACGATGATGGCCGGCGGCATGGCAACCGTCGCCAACGTGCCGGGGGCTACGTCAGCAGGATTCATTGCCATTACCGGCCAGAAACGAAAGAATCCGTTCATCTACGCTGCGGTTCTGCTGCTTTTCACAGCCTTTTTCCCACCGGTGACACGGGTGATTTCAAGCATCCCCTCCTCTGTTGCCAACGCGGCGCTTATGGCGACATTTGTACAGCTTGTCGGGATTGCCATCAACAACTTTACACTCGAACCTTTGGACTCAAGAAAGATCACCATCGTCGGCATTGCCTATCTCTTCGGGATGGGGACGATGTTTCTGCCGGCGGAAGTATTTTCTGCGATGCCGGCCCTTGTGCAGAATTTAATGAGCAACGGCCTGCTCGTCGGTACCGCCCTTGTCATTGCCATGGAGCAGCTGTGGCGTCCTAAGAACTAACCGCTATCCTTCTGCCTGATGGTAGAAGGATACTTTTTTATGGATCCTCCTCCTCGTGAAACGTATAAAAGAGCCGCATCGTATGGAATAGCAGTCATATGAATAGGGAGCGGATCGTTCATGTTTATTTTCACACTGTTGTCCGGGTTGTGTTTACTCTTTTTCCCTTTACAAGGGATAAGAGATTTCAAATCGGAACAATGGTCGTACAAAATCACCCGGATGATTTTTATCACTTTGGCTCTATTACTCATTACAGCAGGTATCATTGGGATTATAGACTTTGTTCATAACCCCAGGGGTACCTTTTAACGAAACAAAAGGACCACTCATGTAAAACCCTGAGTTATTCTGCACCTCCAAAATCGACGTACGAACGTGACTTGAACCTTATTTAAGCTTCTAAGGTGAACCCTGGTCTGCTTGTTCAAAACCTATCGCGAGAGCTCTTATTAAATGAAAGCCATGTGACAAAAGTGTCACTTCCACCTCCGATTTTGTTAGCTGAATCGAAGGAAACACGTTCCAGACCCACGTACAATAAAGTCAGATAGCAAAGGAGGTCAAACGATGAGTTTATTAGAAGCAAGAAAAATCCATAAGAGCTATGGAAACAAATTTATGAAGCAGCACGTGCTGGAGGGAATTGATGTCACGATTGATAAAGGAGAGTTCGTCGCCATCATGGGGGCATCCGGATCAGGCAAAACGACGCTGTTGAACGTCCTCTCTTCTATTGACCGGGTCAGCCACGGGTCGATTACCATTAACGGTCAGGAAATTACCAGGCAGAAGGATAAACAGCTGGCGGAGTTCAGGAAGCACCACCTCGGTTTCATTTTTCAGGAATATAACCTGCTGGATACGCTGACCGTGAAGGAAAACATTCTCCTTCCCCTTTCCATTTCCAAAACGGACCGCAAAGAGGCACAGCGGAAATTCAACGCTCTTGCCGAGGAACTTGGCATTACGGATGTCCAAAACAAGTACCCGAACGAGATTTCAGGAGGACAGAAACAGCGGACTTCAGCGGCCCGGGCCTTCATCCATGAACCGAATATCATTTTTGCCGATGAGCCGACAGGGGCATTGGACTCCAAGTCCGCATCCGATCTGCTGGGCAAATTGAGCGGCTTGAATGAAACACGGGAAGCCACCATAGCGATGGTCACGCACGACCCGGTAGCTGCGAGCTACAGCAGCCGCGTCATCTTCATCCGTGATGGGCAGATGTATACCCAGTTGAATAAAGGCGGCCAGTCACGGGAGACGTTCCTGAAGGACATCATGAAAACCCAGGGTGTATTGGGTGGTGTGAGCTATGAGCATTAATCAGCTCATTCTGCGTAACTTGAAAAAGAATCTCAAGAACTACTATTTATACGTTTTCGCCCTCGTCTTTTCCGTCGCCCTTTACTTTTCCTTTGTGACCCTGCAGTACGACCCGGCTATGAGTCAGGACGGATCTGTAAAGGGAAGCGCAGGATTGATGGTCGCTTCGGTTCTATTGATTGCCATCGTGGCTGTTTTTCTGCTTTATGCCAATGCTTTATTTGTGAAGCGCCGCAGTAAGGAAATCGGCTTATTCCAGCTGATCGGCATGACGAAGAACCGGATTTTCCGCCTGTTGACCATTGAAAACCTGATCATCTATTTCGGATCGATGGCCGTCGGCATTTTCATCGGATTTGCCGTATCCAAACTGATCCTTATGGGCTTTTTCAAGATTGTGAACGTCGATGAAGTGGCTGACCTGCACTTTTCCATGGCGGCCCTCTTCCAGACACTGATCGTATTTGCCGGCATTTTCCTGCTGATCATGGGGACGATGTACATTTTCATCCGGAAACAGTCGATCCTCTCCCTCTTCCGTGTCACCTCAAGCACCCAGGGAAAGGTGAAGAAACTCTCCCTGTGGGAACACATCATGGGAGTGCTCGGCATTGTCATGATTGCCATGGGTTATTACGTATCCACCCAGCTGTTTGAAGGAGAGATTACATCAATCAACGGGCTGTTTGCCGCAATGACGTTCATCCTGGCGTCCACGATCATCGGAACATATTTTTTCTACAAAGGTTCTGTCCGTTTTGTCAGCAACCTGCTCAGAAAACGAAAAGCCGGCTATATGAACATCAACGAAGTGCTCTCGCTCTCTTCGATGATGTTCCGGATGAAATCCAATGCCTTCCTGCTCACCGTAATTACGACCGTTTCCGCCCTTTCTATAGCACTGCTGGCGCTGAGCTACATTTCCCTGTACTCAGCCGAGAGCCTGGCGGAAAACAATGCTCCTGATGATTTTGCTATTACCAATGAAGAAAAAGCGATGGCCTTTTCCGATACACTGGAGGAAGAAGGCTTCGAGCATTCCTACAGACAGGTGGAGGTGCTGCAGGCGAAGTTCAATGTGGAGGACATTCTGGATGTAGACCTCGAGGATATGAATTTCAATGTAGAAAATACGACCATTCCTATCATCAGTGAAACCGCCGTGCCGGAGCTCGACTTGGATAGAGAAAGCATGATCATGACCGGCTACAACGATATTATGCAGTCCTACATTTCGTTAAAAGGCGATGGGAAAGTGGAATGGCTGTCTGAGAATGACTCCGTGGATCTTTCCTATCAAGGACTGCGGGAAGACTATGTGATTTCCTCCTATTATACCGCCGGCGGTCTGCCGATCGGCGTCGTGTCCGAAGAGCAGTTTATGGACATGAAAGAACAACTGGAACCTTCGATCTACACCGGGATCAACCTGGAGGATGACAGCAGGAACGAAGCGGCTTTTCAATTGTTTGAGGAGGCCGGTTTAACTGAAAGTTTCGAACACCGGTCCCAATGGTACGTGGAAACCTCCCAGAAACAGAACATGGGTGCCGTCATGTTCATCGTGGCCTTTTTAGGGCTCACCTTCCTTATCACCTCCGGCTGCATCCTCTACTTCAAACAGATGGATGAAGGAGAAGACGAGAAGGAAAGCTATACGGTACTGCGGAAGCTCGGCTTTACAAGGGGCGACCTTCTGCGCGGCATTCAGGGCAAACAGCTTTTCAACTTCGGGGTACCACTCCTGATCGGCCTGCTGCACAGCTACTTCGCCGTGAAGTCCGGATGGTTCTTCTTCGGTAATGAAATCTGGACACCGATGCTCATGGTCATGGGAGTCTATACTGCTCTTTACTCCATCTTCGGTCTTCTTTCTGTCTTTTACTACAAAAGGGTGATCAAAGAAGCGCTGTAATTGTCGAGCGGCTCTTTTCCTCCCAGCAGGGACGGTCTGGTATAGTAAAGGCATGAGGTGAAACTATGAATTCGAAACATATACTCGAACAAATGAAACAACACCAGCCTTCTGTGCTTGGTCACGAGCAGTTCCGTAAATTCTCTGTCCTTCTGCCGCTCCTGGAAAAGGATGGAGACATCCACGTTCTGTTCGAGGTGCGTGCCAATACACTAAGACGTCAGCCCGGGGAAATCTGTTTCCCCGGCGGGAAAATCGATCCGGATGATCCTTCAGCACGTCAAGCCGCTATCCGGGAAACGGAGGAAGAGCTCGGCATCGGACGCGGACAGCTGTCCGACATCTATCCGCTCGACTATCTCGTCTCCCCTTTCGGAATGATCGTCTATGCTTTTGCAGGATACTTGAATACCGACGAAAGTGCATTTGAAAGAAATCCGGATGAAGTGAAGGAGCTGTTTACCGTTCCGCTTTCCTTCTTTATGGACCAGGAACCGGACATCCATTACGTCCATTTTGAAGCCCAGCCGGCGGAAAACTTTCCTTACGAGCTCATCCCGGGCGGCGAAAACTACAACTGGCGCACCCGTCAGATGGAAGAATATTTTTATCAATATGGAGATAAAGTGATCTGGGGGATGACCGCAAGGATCCTTGCCCACTTTGTCGACGTATTGAAAAAGGAACAGTAAATTCAAAAGAAAAAAGCCTGTCCCGTGCTTAAGGTTTGAGCACGGGACAGGCTTTCTATGTATTTCTTCTGCCATATACGTTGTGATTTACAAGCTGATTTCACGGGCCTGACGTATTACGGTAAAGCATCAAAAAAGGACCGGCCTTCTTCTACTGACTCCCGGAACATGAAGAGAATAAAAACCAGTAGAATGAATAGAAAGGTGATCGATCCCCATTTCACTATATTCCCCCACCTCTTTGATAACATTCCGGTACTTTTAATACCAAGACGTTTATAAACACCCTCCGTAAGCAGGATGAAAGGAAAGGCTGCGATGATTGAAATGAGGAGCCCAAACATCTTTTTCAATTCCTTTTCTACAAAAAGCGTGCCGTTGTGGGATACATTCTCAGCTGGAAGAGGGGCTGTTTCCACGACCTTTCCCCTCCAATTATATTTTTCAACGGTCTCCCCCTCCATCCCTACACCAAACGGAACGTGATAAGAACTATATTCAAGCGTGAACTGGATGCCGTAGATCATAAGAACAAGTATCAGAGGAACCAGCCAGGGAATCAAACGTTTCATACATGTCCATCCTCCTTTTCCATAATCAGGATAACATTCAACTTCTTATTTTTACCATAATATAAACAGATAAATAGATATTGGAATTTCCTGTAATCCTATAGGAACTGGAGGCGATGATAGGACGGAAGAAGAGAGGTGGAAGGAAATTAAACGTCTGCGCACCGATGAAAAAAGGCAGAGTGTGCCACTGAAAGCATTGACCGGAAAAGCCCTCTATGAAACACCAACGGGGACGGCCCCATCATCCTTAACGTTGATGATCCAGAACAGCAAAAATTATGGAGCCTGGAGCAGCTGAAATATAAAAACGCTGCAACTTACGCAGCGTCTCCAATTACTAAGAGATTCTTATAATTTTCCTGTATGAATCCGATGATGGTTCCCAGCGTCTGTCCTTTAAAAGCATCCGGAACCGATTCACCGTTCGGATCAGCATAATAAAAAGCGTCTTTTTCTTCGCTGTAGGAGAATCCCAGCTTGGTCAAACGATTGTTCAATTCTTCCGGATTTTCTTCAAGTCCCGTCTGCTGCTTGAAGTACTCTGTCGGATATATCCATACATCAACGTCATCACTGCCGGTCTCTACAATGAATAAGTCCGTGTCATACTGGGAAATCCACTGATTTTTTGAGAAAAGGGCTACACCTGATCCTTCCAGTCCTGCGATTCCTACTAAGTTCACTCCAAAAATTTCATTGATCATTGTATACCGTTCTTCAGCGGTCAGGCGTTTTTTGAAGGACGACCAGTACAGTTCCATGACGCGGACTTTGGAAAATTGACCGATTTCTTCATCACTCAACGGTTTAGGAGAAGCCTCCCGGACGCGTTCAAGGACATGGTCTGAATACGTGCCTGCCTGCTTTCCAGCTCCAAGGTCGGAAATGGCTTGAAGATCAATACTGAACACAGCATCGACCACCCTGATCAATGTATAAGGCGTAACCCGCCGGTTGTTTCGATCCAGATAATGATCCATAATGTCCGCCTTGGTCATCGTTTCAATCGAGGATTCTGCCTCATGAAACGAATCCGTGCCCTTCGATTCCTTTCTCCTATCCTTATAAACGGTAGACATAATCGGATCGCTGTACTTCCATTCCTCTGCGTCAAGATTCTGTTTCCAGCTCTTCGCCTCAACCTCTTGAGGAACTGCAGCCGATACTCCTGCCGTGAACAAAGTGAACGCCGTCAAAATTACCGCAGACTTCTGCATCCATTTTTTACGAAAACGCTCCATTTCTTCCTCTCCTCTATCGTGTGTCTGCCACCTTCCCAGGCTGGACACATCAAAAATATGGATGATGTACTCTCCCGTTGAGTGGTCTATTTTAACTATACCCGATGTTGTCGAATAAGGACACATCCAGCCGATTAAAAGTGTGAGGATCCCTTCTGCACAGGGTACACTAGGAGAAAAAAGGGAGAGAATGAGCATGAGCACCTATTCGATTGTCTGGTTCCGGAACGACCTCCGGGTTCACGACCATAAACCGCTGACGAGGGCTGTTATGGCAGGGTATCCAGTCATCGCGCTTTATATTTTCGATCCTTATGAATACAGGGATCTTTCCTATGGTTTTAAAAAAACCGGGAGACACCGGGCACAATTTATCCAGGAGAGTCTGGAAGACCTGCGGACGAATCTCGCTGAGCTGAATGTCCCGCTTGTGATTAGGTACAAGGACCCGGTAGATGCTTTCCTCGAGCTCTCCGATTATTTGACTATTAACGGTGTGTACCTTCATGAAGAAATCGCCACGGAAGAGCAGCAGACCGAAAGAGGAGTTCGAAAGGCTCTTCCCGGCGTACCTTTTTACGTTGATCACGGACATAATCTGTTTCCCCCGGAAGAC
Source organism: Halobacillus litoralis (assembly GCF_009856355.1). Taxonomy (GTDB): domain Bacteria; phylum Bacillota; class Bacilli; order Bacillales; family Halobacillaceae; genus Halobacillus; species Halobacillus litoralis_B. The sequence continues at coordinate 742,763 of NZ_WMEW01000001.1, forward strand.
CTGCCGTTTTCCATCAAGGACGTCCCGGATACGTTTTCCCAGTTTAGAAAAAGGATCGAAAAAATTGGCATGATGCCTCCTCAAGCACTCGCTCCACCTCAAACGGCTGTAAAAGCGGAGCTTCCAAACAAGCTGGAGGAAGGAAAGATTCGGGGCGCAGCTGTCTCAGGCCGGGAGGTACAACGGGAAGAAGCTCGTTACCGCGGAGGATCGACAGCGGCTAAACGACGGCTCCGCGATTACATCTTCACCAAGGACCGCCTCCGTATTTATAAGGAAACGAGAAACGGGATGCTGTTGGAGGACGATTCCTCCAAATTTTCTCCTTACCTGGCCAACGGCAATCTGTCCCCGCGCGTCGTGTATGAACAGATCCAGCACTATGAGAGAGCCTATACGAAGAACGAATCGACCTACATGCTTTATTTCGAACTGCTGTGGCGGGACTACTTCCACCTCGTTCACCGAAAATACGGGGACCGCTTTTTTTACAAAACGGGGCTGACTGGCTTGGAGATCCCCTGGAAAACAAGCGATGAACACCTGCAGGCGTGGATGGATGGACGCACTGGTTATCCGCTCGTCGATGCAGGCATGCGTGAGTTAAAACAGACCGGGTTCATGTCCAACCGGGCGCGTCAGAACGTGGCCAGCTTTTTCACGAAAAACCTGGGGCTGGACTGGCGGATCGGGGCCGCCTGGTTTGAATCCCAGCTCGTCGATTATGATGTAAGCAGCAACTACGGCAACTGGCTGTATACGGCCGGAGTCGGAAATGATGCTGTTTCCTTCCGGGCCTTTAACGTGGAAAAACAGGCAGAGGATTATGATCCTGATGGTGATTACCTGCGCTGTTGGCTTCCAGAGCTCCGCGAACTGCCTGTACCCTGGATCTTTAAGCCTAGGGAAATGGGGATGATTGAGCAGGAGCAGTATGGGGTTCATCTCGGAGAGGACTACCCGTTTCCGATCATTGACTTATACGAATCGATGCGGGAGATGAAGACCGCTTTTGAAGAAGCGTCAAAATAGAGAAAAGCCGCTGACACCTTCCTGTCAGCGGCTTTTTCTCAATTCTGTTTCGTTTTCCGTTTCTTCCGCATATAAAAGAGGACAGCTCCGATGATCAGGAGAGCTGCGACAGCGGTTATGATGATGTTCCGGATGTTCGGCACAGCGATTTCCACCATCATGTTCGTCGTACCGGCGGTCTGAATATCCCACTGCAGCTCATTTCCATCCACCCGGTCGGCGTTGTGGTCTTCCGGGGCGATCGGAAGGTCAAGGGTGAATGTCAAATCCAGCTGGTCCGAAACCATCTGCTGCATACCACCCATGATCCCGCTGTTTTTAAGATCCATTTCAGCTTCGACCTGATATGTAGTCGTAAACCACCCGGGCTCCTCCGACCATTCTACAGGAAGACCTTCCATCACATCCCCGATTCCAGCGGCTGCCGGCTGTTCCAGCTGATCCGGAACCTGGATCTCCTCAACATTGTCAAACGCCTTTCCGGCTGTAAACCCGACATAGCCGTCTTCCTCGTAGGGGTCCACTTGATAGCCGCGGGATTCCAGGTCCTGCTCCGCTTCATCAATCACGCCCTGCATCCGGTCCATGAACAAACCCGCCTCTTCCTCATTCACCCCAATCTGCACCCGGGCATCTCCACTCTTGTCCTTATTAACGGTAAGCTTCACATCTCCCTGTACACAACCGCTTATGAAAAGCAGACTGACTAAAAGCAGCATGCCCAGCCTTTTTCTCATTATCCTTCTCCCCTTTCCCAGAAACACTGCTGGATATAGGCTCCAATCTCCTTCTGACTCTCTCGTGTCCCATAACGTCCGTGGTGTGTACCGAGCTCATCCCTCCGGCTGCCAAGGGCCAGGAACGGCTCGGACGGCTTAAAATCAAGACCAATGACAGGAACACCGAGGGCGTGATGGGTGCCGATATGAAAACGCGCCGCTGGATATTTCCCCACTTTCCGTGTGCAATCGTACGTCACGGGGTAAACGTCGGCAAACCTTTTCCTGTGCTCTTTCCCAAGGAGCAGAATACAGGAAGGCTGTAAATAATCCAGCGTCTTGTCCAGCATATCCGTCACTTCAGGAAGCCGCAGCCATTCTTCTTTTCTTTTTATTTTACCCATAAAACGGAGCGTGGGAAAAGGAAATGCATCCACATGCATGAGGGGTGGATCACTTTCATAAAAAGAGGCGCCGATTCCATTCATAAAGCCTTCGAGCTTCGATCCGCCCGCTCTGCCGAACCAGCGGGTATAGGCTTCTCCTCCCTTGAAATAGGTCTCGTATTTGTTGATGACGGCTGTCTGCTGAACAGCCTCTTTTTGAAAGGATGCGAGCAGATCCGCGCTCTGCGGACCAAACGGCTCCGCCGTCGTCTGCCAAACAGCCTGCTCGTTTAAAAAGTACCGGGATGTCGGATTTGTCCCGATGGTGACAATCGGACGGTACCGCTTCTGCCCGAGCCATAAAACGGGGACCGACCGGTGGACCAACTCCTGCCGGATATCCGACTGTCCCAGTTTCACTTGAATATCCACCGCCTGCCGAAGCAGCTGACGGCCTTCATATCCATCATCAGTCATCGATCTCCCTCCTCTCCCTTCCTTTCCCGTCACGTCCACGAATTAACAGCGTAGAGCACGTTTCATTGGGAGACGATAAAGAAAGGAGGGATCTTAGAATGGATGGACAACCGTTAACCATTGAACATTTCAACGAACGCTTCCAGCGATGGAGCGGTGCAGATATTATCATTACGAAGCATGAGCTGAATGATGAGGACACCACCGTCATGCATCTCGATCACATCGCCTATGGAACAGACACCACCCGGCTGGATGAGTACCTGCCGATGCATTCCCTGTTCCTATACGGCGAAGGCGAAGCAGAAATCGGACCTCAGCAGATGGAGCCTCTTCCGGCACCTTATTATGAAATCCCCCTGCAGGATACGACGCAGTATATCTACAGCAGGGACGCCTTCGTGTTAATGACAGACCGGGCGACCTACACGATCGAGAAACGATGAAAGCCCCGGCAGCCCGGGGCTTTTTTACTGAACAAAAATAAAATCAGGGAAGATCCCTGCCGTTAAAATTTATACCCGAACACCACGACATCCACAGCATTCAGTCCCGACCCTTCATCCGCTTCTGTCTTTATCGTCAATCCTGTTCCCGGTACGTTGAACACCCGTGTAAACTGCTGGCCCGGGATGACCCGGAAGGAATCCAGCAGAAGAAAATTCACACCTTCGACTTTCATGATCAATTTGAACGTGACCGGCCCCTCCGAAACCACCCGGTTGCCGCCGGCGACCCGGATCGAGTAGAATGGGCGGACATCAATACCGCCTCGAAGATCTTTGGTCACATCCACGGTCGCTCCTGATTCAACCGTCTGACCTCCCGGTTCTGTCATAAAAATAAGGTTATTCCCGCGTGAAACATCTTCAGCCACCTCTACCACTCCTCCCCTCCTCTATCCTATGAAGACGGCTGGTGTTTAGGGAGTGGAAATCGCACCTTTCCGCCTTCTTTCTCCCTCCCGGCTCCTACCACCCGCAGCCTTCCCCTTTTCACCGACTTTCTACCTGTTCCGAATGCACCTTGTAAGTTTTCCCAGGATTCGTACGATAGAAGTGGTGGACACGCCAGGAATCAACCTCACGACCTCCTCAAATCCCATTATGAAGGAGAATGTACATGGTGTTACTGACCAAAGGTTTCTTCGCCTGCGCCATCCTGCTTTTCTTTTTTCCCATTACAAGCTACGCCGGCTCTATTAAGGACGGAGCATCCGGGAACCCCGGGGAATGGTATATCGGAGACCTTCCCGGCTCTGTAACCGAAGAGAAACGCCCCATTCTGTTCATCCACGGCCTCAACAGCTCCTCAGAAACGTGGTACGGGGATAATGATATGTATGACACCGCTCTTGAAAACGGCTACGAAACAGCCTTTATCGACTTGTACCCGACCAAGAATATGTGGGACAACGGAGAACTGTTAGCCGGAAAGATTGCTGATATGTACAACCATTTTGGTGAAAAAATCGTCATCGTCGCTCACAGTAAAGGAGGCATCGATGCCCAGTCCGCCCTCGTTCACCACGGTGCCTCGACCTATGTGGACCGTGTCATTACGCTTTCCACCCCTCATCACGGCTCACAGCTTGCAGATCTTGCCTACAGCAGCTGGGCGGGATGGCTCGCCGGAATTATCGGCAGTAAAAATGATGCCACGTATTCACTGCAGACCGGATACATGAGTTATTTCCGCTCCATGACCGACAGCAGGCGGGAGATCGGCACGGTCCCTTTTTATACGTTCGGTGGTACGGAATGGGGAAGCTTCGGCAGCTCATTGTACTGGGGAGGGTTGTACTTGAATTCCTACGGCCGGAATGATGGAGCGGTTACAGTGAAAAGCTCCCGCCTCCCTTACGCTCAGGAGCTTCAGGTTGGAAAATGGGACCACTCCGGCATTAAAGAAGGTTCCTCAACCTTCTCCCTTTTCCGTCCTTACTTGAATGAGACCGCTCCGCTGGCGGCATTCGGGCTTGAAACCGCCGCTGCAGCAGAAGAAACCGATCCTGCAGCCGGCCAGTACGTCTCAGGCGGCGAATATACAGGACGAACAAGGGAGACCGTTATTGTTGAACCCGGAGCAGATGCCGTCACCTTCGACTGGATCACCTCCAGTCCAGGTGTGGACTTGAAGCTTGTCTCCCCTGATAAAAAAACCTACAGTGGCTTTCAGGCAGCGAAGGACGAAACCGAGGTGCTCGAGGGGTCGTACCATCACACCCTGCGGATCGATGACCCCGCAGCAGGGAAATGGAGACTGGAAGCCCGGAGTCCAGGCGGAGAATCCTACCTTCTCAACACCTCCTTTGACAGTGAGCTGAACGAAAAGATCAGCGCCACCGTGAACATGGACGAGCTGAAAGTGAAAAACAAAGATGCCCGCCTGAAATATAAGACAGATATGACCATCACCCATTATCAAAACGGACAGGAGAAAGAAACGAAGCTGAGAGTGAAGAAGAACTCCGACGGATCCTACCAGCTTCCGAAGCTTGGAGAAGGGGTCTACAGTCTGACCATTGAAGTCGAAGGGACTTACAAAAAAGCCCCCTTCGCCCGTACGATGATCTCTTCGGTCTACATCGACCACAACGGCAGCGTTTATAGTGAAGACTTTTAACAACAGGAAAAAGCGGCAGGAGAACGTCATATGTTCTCCTGCCGCTTTTATTAGGATTGTTTCTGCAGCGCTTCCTCTATAGGCTCTTTCAATGCGGGCGCAAGGGTTTTGGAGTAAGCTGTACTCAAGTGGTGTTTGTCACGGTATACAATAACATTACCAATGACAGGCTCACACACTTCTTCCCCGCAGAAGTAATCGGACAAATCCACAAACGTGACGTTATCCGGAATGCCTTCCGTGTTTTCCCAAGGGACGACATCAGCTAAGGCTTCGTCTCTGGAAACCGAACATTCCTCGATCGACCCTTTTTCCTCAATGCAAAGCGGCGTATCCTCTTCCATCCGCGGGTTGTCACGGACAGCCATGATGTGGGTCGTTCCTTCGAGTTTCCTCCACTGTTCTATATAGCCGTCCGGCACGGTCGTTCCACTGTTGACAGTGGATGTCGTAAAGACAAGGTCCGGCGGGTCCTCCTGGAGATCCTGAAGCACCTTTTCATTCCAATCCATACACGTTTCGTTTAACAGCCCATCAAAGTCATCATTGGAGAATCGGCAGGCATCTTTATTGTAAAGATCGATTTTCAAATTCAGATCATCAGACAGTTCACTGAGAGCCGGGAACCAGTGACCGGAGTGGGAGCCGCCGACAAGAGCCACCGTATAATCCGGGTCCTCGGTCTCCCCCTTCGAACAAGTTTTCATCCCTTCTTCACTCGTATACATGAAGCATTCCCTGTCTTCATAAAAAGCAGGGAGCTCTTCCTGCACTTCAATGGTCGACGGATAAGGATCCAGTTCATCGGCCTCTACATTATAGAAAACCGCCTGGGCGCCTGGATAATCCCCCGCTTCATAGGCTTTGCCCTGCATCTGACTGACGTAAAAGGTCCAGCCTCCGTTTACGAGAAGGACAGGTACAATCAAAGCGGTGAGTGCTTTCCCGATTTTCACTTTCGATGTTTTCACACTCAAGCTCCTGACAGGGGCTTCAATGTAAGTCACCGACACGTAGGCGAGCACAAGCGCTGTCAAAATAATGACCGCCCCGGCGAGGATGGACGCCTGTCCTGTATCGAACCAGGCAAAATAAAAGATCAGCAGCGGCCAGTGCCACAAATAAAACCCGTAGGAAATGTTTCCGAATTTCAGGAATGGCTTGGATCCTAATAGACGGTCCACGCCGAATCCACCGCTGTTTTCAGCCGATATAATGACAAAAATGACCCCGGAAGCCGGCAGCAGAGCCACCCATCCCGGGAAAACGGTGGAGACCGGGAGCAGAATGCCCGTGAGCGCAATCACAGCCAGCCCCGCCCACCCAAGGATGAGCGATATACTCTTCTTCAGCTGAACATAGGGGAGCAGCAGGGCAACGATGCCGCCGAGACTGAATTCCCACGCCCGGGCAAACGTATCAAAATACGCCCACGGCTGGTTCACAGCGGTTTTGTAGACAGAATAAGAAATAGATAGAACAAATAACGTAATCAACACACCGAGCAGCGTTTTCCGGACCGGTGTCTTCAAGACTTTCTGTGCCAGAAAATAAGCGGCCGTGATGACGATCGGCCAGGTTATGTAAAACTGTCCCTGTACAGATAAGGCCCAGAAATGCTGAAAAGGACTCGCCTGGTTGTTCTGCGCCAGGTAATCAACGGAACTGATGGCCAGCTGCCAGTTCTGGAAATAAAACACCGAAGCGAATCCTTCAGCAATGATCTGCTTCCACTGGGCCTGCGGAAGAATCCAGATCGAACCGACAAGGGTGAAAAACACGGCAAGAAACGCAACCGGAAACAGCCGGCGGCCGAGGCCGAGCAGGTATTCTCCTAAATGGATATTTCCCTGCTTGAGCATTTTGGAAAGCAGGGATGTCGTTATCAAATAACCGGATACGATAAAGAAAACATCGACACCGCCGGAAACCGACCCAAGCCATATGTGATACACCGCCACAAGGAAGGCGGCGACCGCACGCACGCCTTCGATTTCCGGACGGAACCTTTTCTCAGGGGTCCTTAAATCATTCACTCATCACCATCTCCATTTCTCTCTACTTCCTATGTATCCCTTCAGCTTATCGGACCCCTCCAGGACTGTGAACCTATCAGGAGAGATTTTTACTGGATTTGCAGAGTTTTTACAAAAGGAATCAGAGGTTAATCGCCTGCCCTATTGGCAGTTTTTCGTTCAAGGTTCTTTGACATCCACGACAATCCCCCGCCAAGAAGGAAATAATCGCGGACCCTACGCTTTCGGACCGCCTCCTCAGGGAGCCTTGGGAATCTGATCTTTTCTTACGAGCAGAAGCGGGACAGCTTTCCCGTCGGCTCAGTCTTTTCCTACACCCCTCCGGTCTCCCTAATCATCTATAACTCTACCATTTATAATAATAATTGGAATACTTGTGAGAAAATCTTCCAAATGATCTTTCACAATTGTACTTTTACATCAAATCCAAAAAACCACCGGCTCTTCATAAGAGCCGGTGGTTCAATCGAAGTTATTTAATTTTCCCCGGATGGCCGTCCTTGATGACTTTGGTTTTGTCATTCTGGATCGCAAGCTTGATGGTCGGCGCCAGTGTACCACCGAAGTGGGACATCTGATACTCCGGAGTCGTTCCTCCAAGATCTGAGATGTTCTTTCCATCAAGATCATGGAAGTTATAGAAGCTGATCACTTTTCCGTTTGGAAGAACCATCCAGGAGTAGGATTGGTACGCGTGTTCTTCCGGATTGGCCAGAACTAACCCACTGTCGTTCAGCGGCTCATAGCCGGACGTCAGCTCATCGGATGAAAAGCCGTACAGGCCGTCCGGTGCATCGAGGTCCGGTCCGAATTTATGTTCATGCGTATTCGTGAACAGGTAGTATTGATTACCCTTGGTTACGATATGCGGACGCTCAAGCTCCTGGTTGACGTAATTTGCTTCCAGAATTGGTGGTAGAGCTTCATATTCGGTGTAGGAATCGTTCGTTGCTTCAGCAATTCCGATCGCCCCGTTGAATAACTTCGCAAATCCTTCATCTGTAAAGCTGAAATCCTTTTGGAAAGAGCGGCTTCCGATATAGTTCGTATCCAGCGTACGCTCCGCTGGTGTTCCGGCAGAGTTGCCTTCGAACAGGATATAGTCTTTCCCTGTTTTCGGATCTTCAAAGAACCATGGGTCACGGAAGGTGTAGCCGATGTCTCCCTGTGCCGCCTGCTCCTCGGTCTGGTAGTGCTCGCCTTCAGGCTCAAGAATGATCGAGTGATCGAAGTTTTCGAAGGAAATGCCTTCAGAAGATGCGTTCACTTCCCCTTTAGCAAGAGCAAGACGCTGTTCATAGGTGACGCCTTCTTCCCCTTTACGACCTGTAGCTGTATAGAACAGGTTCAATTCCCCGTCTTCAATCATCGCAGAGCCGGCCCACTGCCTTGAACCGTAGGCGCCCGTTGGATCAAAGGCCTCTCCGCCAAGCTTCCAGCTCTTGCCGTCTTTGGAATAGAAGTAGCGGATCGTCGCTACATCATGTCGTTTACCTGGAAGCAGGTCGGACGGAGCCGTCAGGGAGAAAATCACGTAGTAGCCGTTCACTTTGGCGACCGAGCCGTCTTTGTTACGAAGCGGCCATGTATCCCAAACATGAAGTTCTGGAGCCATTTTTTCAAAATCCGGCTCGATATAAGGGGCGGTTGTATCTTTCGTGCGCTCAATCTGTGAGGCATCTTCAATCGTCCAGTTGGAAGTCTGACTGGTTTCTGCAGAAACAGAACTGCCAAATGCCAACGTGGAAACAAGAGCGGTCGTCACTAAAAAGGAACGTTTCATCCATGTATTTGTTTTCATCGTTCTCCTCCTTGTTTATAAACAGGGAGCCGGCAGGTCGTGCCGGCTTTGTTCATTAAAACTTACCCGTGGATTTCACCTTCACCCATCTCACGCTTAATTTCAGAAGTATCACCTTTCAACTTCAGTTTAAGCGTTGGGGCAAAGGATCCACCCTGCTGGAAGTTTCCATTTTCATCATGGTATTCGTTCACAAAGCTGATCACCTGACCGTGCGGAAGTACGGCCCAGGAGTAAGCCTGGAATGGATCTTCAGCCGGGTTGGCTATAACAAGACCCGTATCGTTCATCGGCTCGTAATCACCGAAAAGGGAGTTGGCGTGGAAGCCGTAAAGACCATCCGGACCTTCAAGTCCTGGAGCGAACGTAAATTGGTGGGAGATGGTGAACAAGTAATAGTCATCACCCTTCTGGACAACGTGTGGACGTTCCAGCTGCTGGTTCACACCATTCGCTTCAAGAAGAGGCGGCATTAATTCAAATTCTGTCAGGTCTTCGTTTTCTGCTTTAGCAATCCCGACATTTCCGTTATAGTCTTCAGCGCCGGCAGGAACGTCTTCGTCTACATCACCAATGTGTTTCTCTTCGAGTGTCTTTTCATCGCCACCGGTATTTCCTTCGAAGATGATGTATTCTTCACCGGTTTCAGGGTGTTGGAAGAACCAAGGATCACGGAAAGAATAGATAATGCTTCCGGTCTTTTGTTCCTGTGTCTCATAGTACTCGCCATCTGCTTCAGCAAGAATCTGGTGGTCGCCATTGTTCGTTACCTGGAAACCTTCTTTGTTATCGTAATCCATTTCAAATGTGGTCTTAGCCAGACGCTGCTCGAATGTCGGACCTTCATCCTTACGTCCAGCAGCCGTGTAGAACAAGTGGATCGTGCCGTCTTTCTCCATCATTGCTGAGCCGGCCCACTGGCGGTAACCAAGCGCCTTGTCCGTGTCATAAGGGACCGTACCCATTTCCCAATCTTTACCGTTCTTAGAATAGAAGTAGCGGATTTCCGCATGATCGTGGCGGCCGCCCCATGTGTATTCTTTGCTCGCTGTCAGCGCGAATTGTACATAGTACCCGTTGATCTTGGCGATGGAACCATCACGGTTACGAAGCGGCCATGTGTCCCAGATCCAGTAGTCCGGGGCAACATCTGTAAAGGAATCAATGTTTGGGGCTGTGTTTTCATCTGTTAACGTGAAGTTCTGCGCGTCTTCACGGGACCACACAGGTGTGTCATCTGTGGATGCTGCGTGAGAAGTTGTTGGGAGCTGGGCAAACGTGCCGGTCAGGATAAAAGCAGAAAGCGCCAGTTTAGATAAGATCGAATGATTTCGTTTCATGTTTTCTTTCCCCTCCAGAATTGTTAAGTATATGAAGTGTGCTCCGGAACACGTCTTAACTTTACGTGGTAAAACAGGGGCGGTCAACGCCGGAAATCCTGCCATTCACGCTTATGCCAAAAGTCATGAAAAGGCATCTTTCACAAGGATGACAGCGATTTCCCCACTACTATGCAAAGGATTGCACAAAATGTAAAAATAGGGGAGAAGAGGGATATGGAGTGTAATAAATTTACATTTAAACCATTCTAAAATCCAGTTTCATACGTCCTTTATACTCCCTTTTGAATGGTCGTTAAATGAATAAAAAGAACTAATACTCCAACGAATGTTTGTTCTTTTCCGAGAATAGTAAAATTACGATTAAATCCTTTCACATCAGTATTTTTAAGTCGTTAATAACCATTACAATGTGAAGCGCTTGATAGGAAATAAGACATAAAAAAAGACAGACGGGTCCCGTCTGTCTTTTTCACATCTATATACCTAGAAAACTTTTGCAAGGTTCCATTTGCGAAGATAGAAGCTTACAGCTGCTGAACTGCTGAAACGAATGCTCGTGTCCTGAACAGATGGATAGAATCGGGCGGTCATCACGCAGGCACCATCATTAGCAAAAACTTCGATGGAGGACGTATCTACATATATCCTCAGACTATCAAGCTGCGGTACTTCCACCTGCCGCTTTTCGACGGTTCCATCCACATAGCTCTGACGTTCCAGAGTGAGCACCTGTTGACCCCTGGAATATAGAATCCTTGCATTTCCACCGATGGCCACACTCATCCAGCCCTCTGCAACGTCGATATCACTCAACATCAGTTCAACGGCCTTCCCATCAACACCGTCCAAGCTCCGGCTTTCTTTGCTGAGGGTGACTTGATGTTCAACCGCTTCTCCCTGACGGAGCGCTTCCAATTCCTGAACCGGCTGTTGGTACAGCTGACCGTCCTGCCATGTCAATACCCGTGGAAGCGTCATGTTGTGCAGCCACTTGTAAGCGATCGTCGGGTGATCCTGCTCATTCTGATCCGGTACACTCATCCAGCCGAACATCAGCCGGCGTCCCTTTTCATCCAGGGCCGTCTGAGGGGCATAAAAGTCAAAACCATGATCCAGTTCTGTAAATGCTCCATGTTCGTACGTCCCCTGCCTGGGATCGAAGGTACCTGTCACATAACCGGCCTGATAGACGTTTTGATAGCTCATTCCTTCTGCTTCCAGTCCCTGCGGTGAGAAGACAAGCACATCACGTCCATCCAGGTCAAATAAGTCCGGGCACTCAAACATATACCCGAACTCCCCAAGGGGTTCCTGACCGGCGCCGGCAAGAATACCGGCATGGGTCCAGTCCATCAGGTTGTCTGAGGTGAATAGAGCGACAGCCCCTTTCTCATCTTCCGTCTGAGCGCCGATGACCATAAACCAGCGGCCATCCTGCTTCCATACTTTCGGATCGCGGAAGTGGGCAGTATAGCCGTCAGGCAGATGGGCGACGGGCCCTTTTTTATCAAAATGAATGCCGTCTTCCGATACTGCAAGACACTGGTACGATTCCCGGTTTCCCTTTTCATCTTTGACGTTTCCTGTGTAAAAGGCGTAGAGCTTTCCGTCATGCTCGATGGCACTGCCGGAATAGCAGCCGTTTTTTTCAAACCACTCGGATGGTGTCAGAGCGATCTCTTCATGCGTCCAGTGGACAAGGTCCTCAGACGAATAATGCCCCCACAGTTTAGCACCGTGGTCGGTTTTATACGGCATCCACTGATAAAACAGATGGTACGTGCCCTGGAACTGAATGAAGCCGTTCGGATCATTCAACAAACCGACCGGAGGCATGATGTGGTAATGGAGACGATACGGATCGCTCTCTACTAGAGACTGATGCTTTTCGATTTCTTCATAAGCGCTCTTTCGCAGTTCTTGATCTTTAGACATCAATTACTCTCCTGACTGAAGGCGTGTTTGAACTTCTTCAATGGTCGGAAGGGCCGTCATCGCTCCCTTTGTCGATGCAGCCAGTGCTCCGGAAACGGCTGCGAATTCTGCCATTTTCACAGCTTCCGCAAGCGTCAGCTCCTCCATGTTCCCCTCATAGCGGTTCAGCTGATAAAGCATACCGGAGACAAACGCATCTCCAGCCCCTGTCGTATCGACCGCTTTTACTTTCATCGCCGGTACGTGCTCGACGCCTTCTTTCGTAGAAACATAGCTCCCATCCCCGCCCATGGTAATGAGAACGAGAGGGATCTCATACTTCTCGAGGGCTTTCAGGCCGGGCGTGATTTCTTTTTCTCCTGTGATGAATTCCAGCTCTTCTTCAGAAAGCTTAAGCATATCCGCTTCCCCAAGCATGGAAATGATCGTTTCCCGTGCCTGTTCCTCAGAAGGCCACAGCATCATGCGGAGGTTGGGGTCATAGGAAATCACCATTCCCTTTTCCCTGGCAAGCTCCACAGCCCGCTTCGTTGTATCTTTCACCGTATCTCCAATCATGGAGATGGAACCGAAGTGAAGCACTTTATGTGTGTCAAAATCGGATTCCTGAAGGTCCGAACGCTCTAAAAACTGATCGGCACTTGGATGGATATAAAAATCAAAGCTGCGCTCTCCGTCTTCCGCGTTCGTTACAAACACGACACCTGTACGTACATCAGCCGTCAAAGGCATCGCATGGGTCTGCACCCCGAAATCTTCAAGGGTTGTCTTCAGGAAACGTCCGAGAACATCATCGCCGACCTTCCCTAAGAACGTAGATGGAACCCCTAGTCTTGCGAGACCGACCGACACGTTGGCCGGAGCGCCTCCGGGACTTTTCTGGTAGTTCACATTGTTTTTATCCAAAGGGATAAAATCGATTAACGCTTCACCGAGCGAGATGACACCATTTTTCATCACTAATTCCTCCTTTGAACCTTTGTATGAATCATACGAAACAAATCCCTACCAGACAAGCTGGTAAGGACTTGAAAAAAGGATTTACTTCGCTTCTTCCTTCCATCCAAGAAGAAGAGTGGCAATGACCGCACCGCCGACCGCGATCAGACAGCCGATCCCGTAGTTGATCGGGTCCTGCGCGATCGCAAACATCGGAATACCAGTCAGGCCGATACCGTTCGCCATAACTTTCGTGAAGACGACGTAGGCTCCACCGAGGGCGCCACCAATGGCTGCCCCGATAAATGGACGGCGGTGCTTCAAGTTCACACCGAAGATCGCCGGCTCTGTAATTCCAAGGAATGCGGAAATAGCAGCTGGAAGAGCGATTTCTTTCGTTTTCTTGTTGCGTGTTTTGAAGAAGACGGCAAGTGTCGCTCCCCCTTGAGCAATGTTGGCCATCGCCCAGATTGGAAGCAGGTAGTTTCCGCCGACATTATTCAAGAGCTCCGCCTCTATGGCGTGGAAGCTGTGGTGCACCCCTGTTAATACGATGGTGGAGTACAAGCCCCCGAAGATCAGTCCGGCAATCGGACCGGCTGTTTCATAGACCACATCAAGAGCGGTAGTCAGTCCATTACCAAGCATACGGCCGAGCGGTCCTACAACAAGAAGCGCTACGAAACCGGTGAAAATAACAGTCAGGAACGGTGTAAGCAGAAGATCGACCGCGTTCGGAACGATCTTACGGAAATTCTTTTCAAGCCAGGACATGACGTAAACCGTCAATAGCACAGGGATAACGGTTCCCTGATAACCGAGCATTTCAACGCCGAAGCCGAAGAAATCAAGGGTTTCCGGCTGGGCATCAGCAAGTCCCCACGGGTTTAAGAGGGCCGGGTGGGTCATAATTCCCCCGATAACCGCACCGAGGTACATGTTTCCTCCGAATTCCCTTGCTGCACTGAAACCGATCAGGATCGGCAGAATGATAAAGGACGCTGAAGAGAACATATCCAGCATGACAAACAATCCACTTGCTGGATCCATCCATTCGTACGTACGCATTAAGCCGAGCAGCCCCATCAGCATACCGGCAGCTACGATCGCCGGGATGATCGGAACGAAGATGTTGGAAAGCGTCCGCGCGAAGCGGGCGAACGGGTTCATTTTACTTTTCGCTGCATCTTTATGGGAAACCGAGGCGTCTTTCTTTTCTTCCTCATCTCCCATGGACGCACCTACAAGCGGGCCGAAATGGGCGAACACTTTGTTGACGGTCCCTGTTCCGAAGATGATTTGATACTGTCCGGAGCTTGAAAACGCTCCTTTGACCCCATCAAGTTCTTCAACGGCAGATTTATCTATTTTGCTCTCATCATCCATTACAAGGCGGAGACGAGTGGCACAGTGAGTGGCGCTGACAATGTTTTCTTTTCCACCAAGCAGAGGGACAAGCTGTTCAGCAACTTCTTTGTGATTCATGAAGATTCCTCCTTTATTTTTCCAATAAAAAAGACCTAAAACGCATAAAGAATGGAGATAGGTCCCAAAAAAGGATACACCTATGCTTCTTTACACATTTTAGGTCTTGCCTGCTTCTGCAGTAACAATCCTGCGTTATTTAACTTTGAATCGCTTTTTATTCTATATGATGAAAACGCTGTCGTCAACCATTTTCAATTAAAAACAATCACTTCATTAAACGCTGAATATGGAGGGCGATATAGGCGATTTCCGACTCTGGAAAATCGATATTGTACTCCGCTTTCAAGAAGTCCGCCACTTCTTCAGACGTCCGGAATGCGTCGCTGTATTTCATTTTTATCAATTCGAGCATGTCTTCGTCAATCGGTTCGAACTGGCTGCCTTCCTCCACACGGCTGAGTGCAAAGCGCAGATGGGTGACCAGGCGCTGATAATTGATGCTGGTCTCTTCAATCGTAATCTCCGCACATTCTTCCACTTTCTCAACAATATCTCTGAGGACCGTCGCTGTCTGAAGCGATTCCCCCATCGACGGGGAGTCCATTTTTGCAGTATGGATATGCAGCGCGATATGCGCGACTTCATCAGGTGGAATCTCAACACCCATCACTTTCCTGATTTCTTCTTTTGCCCACATCCCCGCCTCAAATTCCTTCTTATAAAGAAACTTGATTTCGTGTGTAAGCTTATTGTGAATCGGAAACCCCTGCTCCAGACGTTCAAGTGCAAACGAAAGGTGATCGGTGAGTGCAATATGAATGTGGTCATTCAAAGGCGCTTCCAAATGGCCTTCTGCATAGCTGATGATCCGTTCAGCGAGATCTATGTGAGCTTCAGGGAGAGTCGAAAGCAGTTGCTGGAACTTCTCTGATGACTGATCCCGCAGCAGGAAGATCTTTTCGATTTTATTTTTCGGGACGATATCGTTGCGCCTCTTTTGAAAGGCAAGCCCCTTCCCCATCACAATCTTTTCCTGTCCTCCGTCGTACACGACAACAGCGTTGTTGTTCAAAATTTTAAAAATGCGCATAAAGCCCCTCCGGTCCATAATATCTTTCACCAGTTTACCACGAATCCACACCCATATGACACACTCAGGCCCCGTCATACAAGCACTGAAAGAAAGCGTTTCAAAAAAGTTTGTTAAAAGCGTTTTCAATATCCGCATTCTATGTCATAATACTTGTATACAAGTTAAACAAGTATACGAAATTGAACAAAGAAGGTGAATCGATGACAGATTCCATCCCTTATTTATATCCAGATAAATGGCTGAATAAAGCATCGGCCGGTGAACGCGTCGCATCTGAGCTTCGCATCCGGATGATTGCTGGATTGATTGAAAGCGGTTCAAAGCTGTCCGAAAACCAGCTGGCATCCGAATTCTCTGTCAGCCGCTCCCCGGTACGTGAGGCACTTAAGCTGCTTGCAGCTGAAAATCTGATTCGTCTTGAACGGATGGGTGCGGTTGTTCTTGGACTATCCGAAAAGGAAATCCAGGAAATCTATGATGTCCGTCTATTAATCGAAACATTCGTATTTGAACGGCTCGTCAAAATGGACACGACAGATCTTGTGAAAGAACTGAGCAAAACACTGGAAATGATGAAGATCGCCATCAAGTACAAAGATGCCGACGATTTCTCCTTTGAAGATGTCCTGTTTCACGAAACGATTATCCGTTCCATTGACCATTCCCACATTTTTATGATTTGGAAGAACCTGAAGCCGACCCTGGAAAGTCTGATTCTCATTTCCATGCGCATGCGCTTCAAGGAAAAGTACGATGATTTTGACCGGATCGTTCATAACCATGAATTGTACATTGAAGCGATCCGCCGGAAGGACCGTGACCTTATGATTGAATCCCTTCATAAAAATTTCGATGACGTCCAGGGCAGTGTGGAAGATTTATGGAGATCCCAGCAGATCTATTCAGAAGGAGTCGAGAGCGATGACTAACTATATGATGGGTGTCGATATCGGCACCACCAGCACGAAAGCTGTTCTGTTCACGGATAAAGGAGATGTCGTGGAAAAAGCCAATGTCGGTTACCCCCTTCATACACCTGACATCTCGACAGCTGAGCAGGACCCCGATGAAATTTTCCAGGCCGTTTTGGAAGCGGTCACACAAATAAAAAAGGCTCACGAAGATAAAGCCATTTCCTTCATATCCTTCAGCAGTGCGATGCACAGTCTGATTGCCGTCGATGAACATGGCTTACCAATCACACCGTGCATTACGTGGGCGGACAACCGAAGTGAGAAATGGTCGGAAAAAATCAAGACTGAGTGGAACGGCCACGGCATTTACCGGAGAACCGGGACACCGATTCATCCGATGAGTCCGCTCAGCAAAATTACATGGCTCGTTCAGGAACACCCTGAAATCGATTCCAGAACTTATAAATATATCGGTATCAAAGAATATATCTTCCATAAGCTGTTTGGCACGTATGTGGTCGATCATTCCATCGCTTCGGCGACCGGATTGATGAATCTGGAGGAACTTGACTGGGATGAAAAAGCCTTGGAAGTCGCCGGCATCGGTCGTGATAAGCTTTCCGAGCTCGTTTCTACGACCACCATATTCACCGGGTTGAAAGAAGAATACGCCAGGGCGGCCGGTCTTGAGGCTGACACTTCCTTTGTGATTGGCGCAAGTGACGGAGTGCTTTCCAACCTTGGTGTCAATGCCATTAAAAAAGGAGAAATTGCTGTCACCATCGGTACAAGCGGAGCGATCCGGACCGTGATCGACAAGCCGCAGACCGATGAAAAAGGCCGGATCTTCTGCTACGCGCTTACAGAAGATCAATGGGTCATCGGAGGACCGGTGAACAATGGCGGGATGATTCTCCGCTGGATCCGTGATGAATTTGCTTCATCGGAAGCAGAAACAGCGAAACGTCTCGGCATCGACCCATATGAAGTGCTGACGAAGATCGCAGAAGGCGTCCGCCCTGGATCTGACGGACTGCTTTTCCACCCTTACCTGGCCGGAGAGCGGGCCCCGCTTTGGAATCCGGATGTACGCGGCTCCTTCTTCGGACTGACACTATCCCATAAAAAAGAGCACATGATCCGAGCTGCATTGGAAGGCGTCATCTACAACCTGTACACGGTTTTCCTTGCCCTGACGGAATGTATGGACGGACCAGTGACAAGGATTCAGGCGACCGGCGGGTTTGCCCGTTCGGAAGTGTGGCGCCAGATGATGGCTGATATTTTCGAGTCCGAGGTCGTCGTGCCTGAAAGCTATGAAAGTTCCTGTCTCGGAGCCTGTATTCTAGGACTCTATGCTGCAGGAAAAACCGATTCACTGGATATTGTATCTGATATGATCGGCAGCACCTTCAAGCATACACCGGAGGAAGAAGCGGTCCATGAATACCGCCAGCTGCTTCCGATGTTCATCCAGCTGTCCAGGTCTCTGGAAGAAAACTACGCCAGTATTGCCAATTACCAACGAAACTTAACCAACTAAACAAACGGAGGGTTTACGATGCCATTATTAATGGTCGCAATTGGAATCGTCGCTTTACTTATCTTGATTATGGGACTCAAACTGAATACGTTTGTTTCCCTGATTATCGTCTCCTTCGGTGTTGCCGTCCTGCTCGGCATGCCGCTTACGGATATTGTTCCAACCATTGAGGCCGGTCTCGGCGGAACGCTCGGCCACCTCGCCTTGATCTTCGGTCTTGGAGCTATGCTCGGTAAACTGATCACTGACGCCGGTGGTGCCCAGCGCATCGCCATGACTTTCGTCAATAAGTTCGGAGAAAAGAACATTCAGTGGGCTGTTGTAGCTGCTTCCTTCATTATCGGAATTGCGCTGTTCTTTGAAGTCGGACTTGTCTTGTTAATCCCGATTGTTTTTGCGATTTCAAGAGAGCTGCGCGTATCCATTTTGTATCTGGGAATCCCGATGGCAGCCGCCCTGTCCGTCACTCACGGCTTCCTGCCGCCTCACCCGGGCCCGACAGTTATCGCTGGTGAGTACGGGGCCGACCTTGGTGAAGTGCTGCTGTATGGAATCATCATTGCTGTCCCGACGGTCATTCTTGCTGGTCCGATTTTCACAAAAATGGCGAAGAAAATTGTCCCGGACTCCTTCAAAAAGCAGGGGAACATCGCTTCTTTAGGCGAACAGAAATCCTTTAAGCTTGAAGAGACACCAGGCTTCGGTATCAGTGTTTTCACAGCTATGCTGCCAGTCATTCTCATTGCTATTTCTACAATTATTACACTAATTCAGGAAACCATGGGTGTAGAATCCGGCGGCTTTCTCTCTGTTATAAACTTAATTGGAAACGCATCCACAGCGATGATCATCTCCCTACTGGTGGCGGTTTACACCATGGGGATCGCCCGTAACATCCCGGTTAAGGACGTGATGGATTCCTGTTCGACCGCTATTGCCCAAATCGGTATGATGCTGTTGATCATCGGGGGCGGCGGTGCCTTCAAGCAGGTCTTGATTGACGGCGGTGTCGGTGATTATGTGGCACAGATGTTTGAAGGCTCTTCCATGTCTCCACTGCTGCTTGCGTGGATCATCGCTGCGATTCTAAGAATCTCTCTCGGTTCAGCTACCGTAGCTGCGTTGACGACGGTTGGCCTTGTCACACCGCTTCTCGGGCAGACAGATGTGAACCTGGCACTGATGGTGCTTTCCACAGGAGCCGGAAGCTTGATTGCCTCCCACGTCAACGACGCCGGGTTCTGGATGTTCAAGGAATACTTCGGTTTAACGATGAAGGAGACCTTTGCTACGTGGACGCTTCTGGAAACGATCATTTCCGTCGCCGGCCTTGGCTTTGTCCTTCTGTTCAGTCTCTTTGTCTAACAAAAAAACCCGTACGAGGGTTCATCCTCGTACGGGTTTTCCTTTTATACAGCCGTCATGACGGCCAAATAAAACGATACAATCATCAAACTCCCGGCAGCCGTCACTATCCCAAGTGAAGGCCTCTTCACTGCGGAAGCGATAGTGATCAGGAGGAACAGCGAGCCGATCAGACCGAGCATCCAGCTCACCGGTCCGAACGATATCGTCACTTCGATGAGTTCCGAGCCGCTTTCCCCTGTAAACGACCGGTACAAAAAGGAAGCTTCTTCTCCTTTTGTCCCCTCCTGATTTGGCGTACCAGCCCTGCCCATAGCAGCCGTCAAAGCAAAAGCGCCGAGGGCAAACCCACTTTCCGCCTTCGTCCACGGAAGCGGATTGAAACGCTGGTCTCCCGCCTTTTTACGGAATAACACACCGTTCATCAAGGCAAAGAGAAGGATGCCGATAACAAACAAGTGCTTAACGAGAAGGGCCTGTCCATAGTTGGAGGGCAGGGCCTGCGCATAGCCTTCCAATGCGTTCATGTCAGGGTTCCCAAAGCTGTACAGATCCACGGACATGGTGAAGTACCCGGCGGCAAAAACGACAATCAGACTGGTGGCAGCTGTCGGCGTATACCATCGCAGAAAAGAGCCCCAGTTTGTCTTGGACACCGCGTACCAGCTCACCATCAGGAGCAGGCCGATCCATACCGATGCCCCGAGAAAATGCAGCGTATGGAACACGTGACCGGCCGATCCCCCAATTGATGCCGCATGAGCAGCCATCGAATAGGAAGCCGTCATCGCAGCGACCAGTCCCAAGGATAAATAAAGCAGGCCCGCTTTTTCCTTCACACCTTTTGACGTCCAGATAAGGAGAAGGAGCATAGAAAACAGGGCGGTCAATAAAAAGGCACGGCCGACCGCAAACTCGAATATGACCTGAATCAAGGCGCTCCCCCATCCCCTTGAAGATGACAGCAGATCAACAATCGGCAGCACCGGAAGAAAAGATCCGAACGTCACCAAAAGAGCACAGGCCTGGATCAGTTTGGGGTTCACACGGACCGGGGGCTTTAGATGATCCGGTACAAGCAGCAGGATCAATGCCCCCATTAATAAGGAAAAAGAAAGGTACAGAAGCAGCTCAGTCAGTCCAATCAGAATCCCCATTGGACATGACTCACTTCCTGCTGCTGAACAGCTTGACGGCGAGCACGATCACAACGGCCAGAAGCAGGAGAGCAACGATGATCATGAAAACAGGCAGACTGTTTTCCTCTTCAGTCTCCTGTTCGCTGTCCACGTCTGTTTCCGGCTGTTCTGCATCGGTTTCACCCTCTGCTTCTGTTTCCTCTTCAGGAACAGCTTCTTCTGTCGTTTCCGTTTCTTCTTCAGCATCTTCCCCATCAACAGTGAAGCTGAATTGTTTTTCAATGACATGACCATCCGCACCGATGATTTCCCAATGGACCGTATACGCTCCATTTTCAAGGGCTTCATCAAACACGGCGGTCATCGTCTGATCAGAGATCGTCACATCGGCCGGTGCAGGAGCCTCCCCTTCCGTTTTCGATAATTCAAGCGTGCTTCCCTCTTCAATGACTGTATTGAAATTCAGTTCGATCGTATCCAGCGGTTCTTCCACCGTCTCCCCTTCAGAGGGCGTCGAATTTTCCAATGATGTATGAGCATGGACTGCCGGTGTGAACAACCCAAGCACGACGACCAGTGCTAATAAAGCAGCTGAAATTTTATGCATAATTTTTCCATCCTTTCTCCATATTAAGACTAAGTAAATGAAAGCCTTTTGATTGGCTATTAGAGCCTGAGTATTTTACTATAGAGATAACGGGGATCATCCCTTTATGGATCACCCGCCCGATCTGACACAGACTTCCGTAATCAAGCTAAGTTTATGTGATAGAATCACTCAAAGTCAAAGTTTCTCATCCTTTGTCACAAAATCTCCATGTTCACTTCCCTGTGGGATCCATTCCCCACATGCCCTACCCGTCTGTTAAGCCGCTCTAAAAAAGGTCCTCCGGCTGAATTCCGACAAAATCCTATAAATGTTGACAAATAAAACAATGTATATAATAATAGTTACTGGATAATAATTATTATAAATAACTGCGCCCTTTTTCTGCAGTTAAATCTCTACCTACTACAGGAGGAATTTTACTATGTCCCTAATCGGAAAAGAAGTACAATCATTCCAGGCGAAAGCATTCAAACAAGGTGAATTCATCGACGTTTCCAACGAAGACTTCAAAGGTCAGTGGAGCGTTGTTTGTTTCTACCCGGCAGACTTCTCTTTCGTATGTCCTACAGAGCTTGAAGACCTGCAGAACAACTATGCAGCTCTTAAAGAACTAGGTGCAGAAGTATACTCTGTTTCTACAGATACTCACTTCGTACACAAAGGCTGGCACGACAGCTCTGAAAAAATCGGTAAAATCGAATACGCTATGATCGGGGATCCTTCCCAGCAGCTTTCCCGTCAGTTCGACGTTCTTAACGAAGAAGACGGACTGGCTGACCGCGGAACGTTCATCATCGATCCAGACGGCGTTATCCAGACGGTAGAAGTTAACGCAGGTGGAATCGGCCGCGATGCAGATAACCTGATCGGCAAAATCAAAGCCGCTCAATATGTTCGCAACAACCCGGGTGAGGTATGCCCTGCCAAATGGGAAGAAGGCGAAGAAACCCTTACACCAAGCCTTGATCTAGTAGGTAAAATCTAAGGAGTGTCCTAATCCATGGTTCTCGATGCACAAATAAAAGCACAACTGGAACAGTACCTGCAGCTTTTAGAAGGTGACATCGAACTGAAAGTCAGCGCGGGAGACGACAATGTCTCCCGTGACATGCTGGCTCTCACCGATGAACTTGCATCCATGTCACCGAAAATTACTGTCCAGAACACAACACTTAAACGTACACCAAGCTTCAGCGTCAATCGTCCCCAGGAAGAAACAGGCATTACGTTTGCCGGTGTTCCTCTCGGTCATGAATTCACCTCTCTCGTCCTCGCCCTCCTTCAAGTGAGCGGCCGTGCTCCGAAAGTGGATGACACCATGATTGAGAAAATCCAGAATATCAAGGGCGAGTTTCATTTTGAGACATTTGTCAGCCTGAGCTGTCACAACTGTCCGGATGTCGTACAGGCCTTGAATATCATGAGCGTATTGAACCCGGGCATCACCCATACAATGGTCGATGGTTCTGCCTTTAAAGATGAAGCAGAAAGCCGCAACATCATGGCTGTTCCATCTGCCTTCCTGAACGGCGAATTCTTCAATGGCGGCCGCATCAGCCTTGAAGAGATCGTTGCTAAAATCAGTGAAGGGCCTTCCGCTGAAGAATTTACAGAGCGTGAACCTTATGACGTTCTTGTTGTCGGTGGGGGACCCGCTGGTGCAAGCTCAGCGATCTACTCCGCCCGTAAGGGAATCCGTACCGGTATCGTAGCGGAACGCTTCGGCGGCCAGGTGCTGGATACGATGACGATTGAAAACTTCATCAGTGTGAAAAGCACCGAAGGACCGAAATTTGCCGCAAGCCTTGAAGAACACGTCAAAGACTATGATATCGATATCATGAACCTACAGCGTGCCAAGGATCTGCGCAAAAATGATGAAGGCATGTTTGAACTTGAACTTGATAACGGCGGCGTGCTGAAAAGTAAGACCGTCATTCTTTCCACAGGTGCCCGCTGGCGTGAAACCGGCGTTCCGGGAGAAGAAGAGTTCAAGAACAAAGGTGTCGCTTTCTGTCCACACTGTGACGGTCCTCTATTCGAAGGCAAAGACGTAGCGGTCATCGGCGGAGGAAACTCCGGCGTGGAAGCAGCCATCGACCTTGCCGGTATCGTGCAGAACGTCACCGTCCTTGAATTTGCAGACACGCTGAAAGCCGATGATGTGCTTCAAGAGCGTCTGCACAGCCTTCCGAACGTCGAAGTGAAGACAGGCGCGCAGACAACGGAAATTACCGGCGATGAGAATGTGAACGGCATCACGTACATCGACCGTGCTTCCGGCGAAGAACAGCACGTGGACCTTGAGGGCGTATTCGTCCAGATCGGTCTCGTGCCGAACACGGAATGGCTCAGCACAGATGTTGAAACGAATAAGATTGGTGAAATCATTACAGATAAACACGGATCCACAAGCATTCCTGGTTTGTTTGCTGCCGGTGACGTCACCGACAGCCCGCACAACCAGATCATCATCTCCATGGGAGACGGTGCCAACGCAGCACTTGGCGCATTCGATTATCTGATCCGCAACTGATCTTTCTATAGCAAATCCCGCATCCAATAAAGGATGCGGGATTTTTTCATGCCTGCTTTCGTTGATTCGATTCTGACTTAGATGCAGAACGTTTCCTGAAGATAACCCAGCCGCCGATGAGTGCAAAAACGATGACTGCTGCACCTGATCCCCAGAAAGCACGATACTTCTGCCATACATTCTCCTCACGAATGGTTACATCCAAGCCTAATGCCGTCAGAACTTCTTCCGCTGGTACATAAAGCTCGCCATTTTTCTCATAAGGGGCTTCTGTGAACACCGGGGAAGCGTCCAGCTGATCTTCATCACTAGGGGCTCCGCTTCTGGTCACTTTAGCGTCTTCTTTATAACGCTCCATATTCAAACGGTATGCTTCCTCTCCGGGCGTAATGTTCATGGTCTGGTTGTTCACGACAAGCGTCCAGTAATCTGCCGGCTGCTCCGAATCACTGTCATACAAGTGAATCGGATATACATCCGCGCTCGCCTTATAAAGTTCCTTGACGCTGGATAGAGCAACCATCAGCGTTCCATTTACGACTTCTGTATTCTGATCCAGCTTTACCTGCTCTCCATTTGCTGCGGCACGGGCACTTTCTTTATAAAGGACGGCCGTGTCAGCAGCTTCTGCATTCTCCTCGGTCAGCTGGTCTTCAAAGAAATCAAAAATCGGTTCTAGAACAGCGGCATACGAGTAGGAATGATCTCCGTTTTCCACTGTCATGTAACGGGCATTCTCAAGCTTTGGCATGACGGAGGAAACGATGGATCCAGGCGATTCTCCACTTCCAATCTGCACCTTGAAAGAGGTGGTCGTATCTGCGGTCCCCTGGACAATGAGCGCGGGCAGGTCCTTCACAGCACTCAAGTCATAGTCCGTTCCCTCAATGTTCACCATCGTCCCTCCTTCGGGAGCACGATCCGTAATCTTCGGAGCTGTCGCCGCCATCGCCTGGAAACGATCAGGGAAGCGGGCCGCAATTTCCAGCGTGCCGCGTCCACCCAGGGAGTTCCCGGTTATGAATAGATGATCATCCGGGACAGGGAACTGCTGCAAGGCTTCCGCCAATGACCGCTCTACGGAATAAAGCGCCTGCTTCTCGCGCCAAACCGGGTTCTGCGTCCAACCATTCGGAGACAGAAGGATATAATTGTACTCTTCAGCATAGGTCTCTACAGGAATGCCCTCTTTCATCAGACGGTAGGTCGGGGTATGCTCATTCCCTGTTCCACCATGCAGCATAAACGTCAGCCGTGTCTTTTCCGGATCATACGTAGAGGGCACGTAGAGGGAAAAAGGCACGATACGGTCAGCTTTCACATGGACAGGATCTCCATCTTCATCCTTGAAGGAAGCATCGGAAGCAACATGAAACGACTGCCACAGCCAGCCGGTTTGACGCTCCCCATCTTCAACATCTTTCATATAATCCGCCCATGTGTATGTCTCATCCTCCCCGCCCTGCCATATGTTGGACGGCTTCGGAACGACAACATCACTTACCTCGACATCCGGGCGGTCTACAGAAGCGGTTACGTCTGCCACACCTTCAGATTGGACAGTTAGATAACCTTGTTCCTCAAAGGAGGTTTTGCCCATCCATTCCATTAAAGATGCAAGAGGAACATATACCCCCTCTTCCTTCTGTTCGATTGAACCGGATGAGAGTGTGAAGGATTTTCCAGTTAAGCCAGCCTCCTCATTCAGCTCATCCGGCTTAACTGCGCCTTTGTTCCTGCCACCTTCCACCGGCTGAAACTCACGGTAATCATAGGTGCCCTCTGCTTCAGACAGATCAATCGAAAGGTCCCACACCTTTTTCGTATACTGTATCGTCGTAGAACGTTCACCAATGCCGGAGGTTAACAGCTTGTCAAAAGCGGTGTGCCGGACTCGGAGCGTATCCTCCTCCATCGTGTAATCGAAATACGGGTCGTACATTTTCTTCATATCCTCGATGTGAACCATGAGAGCGTCATCTTCCCCGAAATAATAGCGATGTTCCAATTCGTACGAAGTTAAAGGATCATAGCCTTCCACTTTTACGGTCGGATCAAACGGTGAGAAAAAATCAAAAAAGGCCGTACTCCTATCTCCCCCATCCGTACGGAAAAACCATGTAGAACGGTCACTGGAAAAATCGACGTACGAGTGTTCCGGAAGTTCTTCCGCCTGTGTTTTCGTATGTACAGCCAGATCAGCCAGTCCAAAAAGGACCATCGTCACCAGCATATGCTTCATCAAATACTTCACTGTTATCCTCCTCATAATGATTATGATAATCATTATCATCTATAAATCAAAGACTTTCAATAGGTTTCAGTCTCTTTGTCACACAAAAAAGTTCCTCTTTATAAAGAGGAACTTTTGGATTCCGTTATTTCCAGACGTCTGAAGCAATCTCGAGGACATGGTGGATTTTCGCCCACTGCTCTTCTTCTGTCAGCAGATTCCCTTCCTCTGTGGAAGCGAACCCGCACTGCGGACTGAGACAGAGCTGATTCATCGGGACGTAATCCGACGCTTCCAAAATCCTCGATTTTATATGATCCGGATGCTCAAGCTCCGGAAATTTTGAAGTGACCAGACCAAGCACAATTGTTAAGTCCGGACGGTTGACGTGACGAAGCGGTTCAAATCCTCCGGAACGCTGATCATCAAATTCCAGAAACAGACCATCAACGTCAAGGCCTCCAAAAATGGTTTCCGACACCGATTCGTAGCTTCCGGTCGACATGAATGTCGAACGGAAATTACCTCGACAGATATGCATCGTAATCAAAAGGTCATCCGGGCGCCCGGCGATGGATTCATTGATAGCACGTGCGCATAGTTCCACTGCTTTTTGAGGGTCCCGCCCCTGCTTCTTAACAGCTGCTCTTCCTTCCTCTGAGAAAAAGGAAGCCCATGAAGTATCATCGAGCTGCAGATAACGGCATCCTTCCTTATAAATCCGGGTGATAAATGCTTGATAAGCCTGAACGAGATCCGTAAGCAGCTCCTCATCACTTTCATACAGCCCCTCTGCCACCTCGGAGCGGAACAGCAGCATATTCGGACTCGGAATCGTAAGCTTCGCTGCGGCTTCTCCTGCTGCTTTTTTCAAAAAGCGGAAGTGATCGATCATATCGTGCTCACTGAAACCGACGCGCCCTGTCACTTTGATCCCGCGGGGCTTCGTTTCTACTCCATTGAACGGCAGGCCCTGTTCCTTATCATATCCCTCTACCCCATCAAGCCCCTCGAGAAAGTCAAAGTGCCACCAGCTGCGCCGGAATTCCCCGTCTGTAACGGCCGGGAGTCCGGCCTCCTGCTGCTTTTTCACTAGCTTGAGAATCTCTTCATCTTCCACCTTCTTCAAGTCCTCTGCTGACATTTCCCCTTTCGCTTTCTGCAGACGTGCGTCCTTTAAACGCTCCGGTCTTAGAAAACTTCCAACGTGGTCGCCTCTAAATGGAGCTCTTGTTTGAGATGATACCGTCATACGAATCAACCTTTCCTTATGGATCTGCATAAAAAAGCCCTTCTTCCATGACGAAGAAGGGCTGATTCACACGTGTGCATACTCTTCTCATCTGCAAGCGTCCCGCTATCTGGAATTAGCACAGTACTTTCAGGGAAGTCTGCTGCTAAGGCTTCAAAGGGCCAGTCCCTCCACCTTTCTGGATAAGAAATATAGAGTTGTTACCTTGTACTATACAAGAAAATGGAAACATCAGACAACCCTTTCCCTCCTCTATCCTAGAAAAGAATAGCTGAAGCCGCGTAGATGAGTAAAGCGGCCATCACGACCCGGAAAATCCGGTCATAGCGGTGCCAGACATTTTTTAACAAAGAGCCAAACATCGACCAAAGCAGCAGTGCTGTCCACCCCAGGACAATCGTGACGGCAGTATAGAAGATCATTATGGATACAGACTGCGCAGCCGGCATAATGAAGACACTCATCACCGTCAGGAAGAACAGAATGCTTTTCACATTAATCAATTGAAAAAGAAGTCCTGTATAGAAGGAGGACTCCAGCTCTGACGCTTGACTGCTGCCGGCTTTAGGAAATCCGATCTTCCAGGCTAAATAGACAAGATAGAGGGCGCCGGCCGCCTTGAAGTACGGCTCAATGACTGGAATCCACTGATAGAGACCAGCGGTAAACAACCCGCTGACAATCCCAAGCAGCGCAAAACCTGTTAAGATCCCACTATTAAACTTCCAGGCTCCTTTAAACCCGTATCGACGTGCCTCATTCATCATCAATAAATTACTCGGTCCGGGCGTCACCGATGTAATGATGATATAAGATAAAAAGGCAGCTATATTCATAAACTCACTCCTTGATTTACGTGCAGATGATTCTATTGTAGAGTGAGAATAGTTATAAATAAAATTGAAATAAAAAAATCCACGATCATTTTTTTCGATAACAGGAAGGAGTCTGTCATGGAAATCAGGCATCTCGTCACTTTTCAAGCGATATTGGAAACAGGCAGTTATACCGGAGCCGCCGTGAACCTCGGCTATACACAATCCACTCTTACCGCACACATCCAGGCACTCGAAAGCGAAATCGGGGGTCCGTTGTTCACGTACGTTGAACGGAAGCTTCAGCTGACTCCGCTGGGCCGGGAGCTGATCCCACTTGCCGAAGACCTGCTCTCCACCCGTGATCAAATCCGGAATATGAAGCACAGCAAAAAGATGAGCGGCACCTTGACCATAGCGGCCCCGGAATCGCTGACCATCTCCATGCTCGGTCCCATCCTTCAGGACTACTCGCTCCAGTACCCGGAGGTGAATCTCGTCGTCACCAACGGTACATGCGGCGAAAACCAGAGTGATGTTCTCAGTGGCCGCGTAGATGTTGCTTTCATGATTTACCCGGATTTCCAGCAGGAGAAATGCCTCCATTATTCTTTAGGGCTGGAGGACATTGTGCTTGTCACCCATCCCGACGGCCCCGATCAATTTGGGGAGATCAAGCAGAGGAAGCCCGTTTACCTAACTAATGAGAAAGGGTGCAGCTACCGGATGATCTTTGAGAAACACCTGATGAAACAGGATCTGGAGTTTCCCACGATGGAATTATGGAGCATTGAAGCCATCAAACAGATGGTGATGAGCGGCCTCGGCTTTGCAGCTCTTCCCAGACGGACGGTACAACAGGAAATCGAAACCGGCCGGTTGAAAAAAGTTGCCCATGAGGAATCCTTTTCTCCTTTGTATTCCCATATGCTGATTCGAAACAAGAAATGGCTGTCTCCAGTCGTCGAAGCCTTTTTGAACACTGTTCAGTCGAAGGTTCCTGAGATTGAAGAAATGTGAGGATTTTTTCTCCATATAGAAAATAAGACTTGAAGGTGGTGGAAGCGAGGTGAATATAAAATGAAGTCAGCCAGAAGGTTGGTTATGTTTGTCGGTATGGTTTTTTTACTCATAGCAATCACGAGTTACAGCAGTAATGATTCGACAGATCAATATCGAAATTATTTTTCACTCAGGGGTGAAGGTAAGCAATGGGTAGTTAAACACTATCAATTAGAATTTTCACCAGAATCCATAAAAGCTGGAAATGGAAACATAGTTATGAAAGGCCGGTCAGAATACTCTACCGACTCTTATCATTTTCACGTATATGCATTATATGGTGATGAAAAGAAGGTCATCCAAAGTCATTCAGTAAACAGCCATGAAGATTTAGATATCACTCACATACCAACTGGAACTATTGAAAGCTCGGATGGTATATCGCTTCCACCTGATCAAATCAAAAAAATATATATGACCATCGAGTGGTATGATATGGAATCAGAGCAATGGTTGGATGAAAGAATAGACTTATTTAATAAAGATACGTCGTTCAACTAGGCAGTCACTCTGACAAAACTTCCGGACGTGTCATAACTTCCTCCGGTAACGATCAACCTAAAAAAAAGGAAACCGCAGGCGCGGTTTCCTTTTTTATTTCCGAAAAGAACATCACGATTCCTTTTCGTTTATTCAGGCAGTGGTGCCTGAGGGGAAATGAAGCCGCGCTCCACGAGTTCCTGCCAGAATGCCTCTGGAATGTCGCGCTGAATCATATCAAGATCCTCTTTAATACGTTCCGGACGTGTGGACCCGGGAATGACGGATTTCACAGCCGGATGGGCGGTAGAAAACTGCAGGGCTGCCGCTTTCAAATGAACGCCATGCTTATCACCGATTTCCTTCAACTGATTCACACGGCCGATGATGTCAGCGCCCGCTTTTTCATAGTTAAAGTGATCCCCACCGAACAAGGCACCGGAGTTGTAAGGGCCGCCGACGACAATATCAATGCCTTTTTCCTCTGCTGTCTTCATCATACGCTCAAGCGCACGATCGTGCTGAAGAAGGGTATACTGGATAGCTGACAGGTTGATATCCGGACGGTTTTCCTCAAGCTCCATCGCAATTTCAATCGGCTCGGTCGTATTCACGCCAAGGCCCCAGCCTTTAATGATGCCCTTTTCACGCATCTCGGACAACACACGGAAAGCTCCTGTGCGCGCTTCTTCGAACTTGGAAATCCATTCGTCCCCGTGAAAGTCCGGTGATAAATCGTGCACGTAGACGATATCGAGGCGGTCTGTTTTCAGACGTTCCAGACTCTGTTCAATCGATTTTCTCGTTGCCTCTGCAGAATAATCTGTAATGACCTTGTTGTTACGTCCATGCGCAAACAAGCCATCTTTGTCTTCCTCCTCCTGGCTCATGTAGCGGCCGACTTTCGTACTTATGACGTATTCATCCCGGTCATACTGGGACAAGACATCTCCAAGGCGGCTTTCCGCCAGACCCGCGCCGTAAAAAGGAGCCGTATCAAAATAACGGACGCCCTGATCCCAGGCAGTCTGAATCGTTTCCCGTGCTTCTTCCTCCGGGACATCGCGGAACATGTTGCCAAGAGGTGCTGTTCCAAGACCTACTCTATGTTTTAATGCGTTTTCCAACGTTTTCATAATGAAGATTCCTCCTTTAGAAGACTATATTTCTATATCCGTTCCTATCTTATTTCAAACGAACCTTCCCGAGCAAAGGTTTCCACTTGAGAAGGGGAAGTTATAGATAGAAAAAGGATGGTGGAATGGAGGAGAACAACGGGCCCCTCTCCATGGGAAGGGGTCCGAAGAAGGAAAGCGTAAAAAAGTAACGGACGTCAACCGGCCAGATGTCCCTGCACGAAAAAAGCTAAACGGAAGATTTTGTAACCAACGGCCTAACGCTTGTAATGATCCTTTACAAGTGTGTCTATTTTTATTTTTTCCAAGTAGTGCACCGGCGCCAGGAACGTCACGGTCACTACACCCGGATGGCGGCCGACATCAATCGATCCGGTGATCGTGGAGCGGTTCATCACTTCAGGCACATCGATCCCAAAGGCTCTGGCTGCCCGCTCCAAGCCATTCTCCGTAGCCGCATTCAAATCCGTTCCAGTTCCGATGAAAGAAACAGGGTAGGAATCCTCCAGCTGTTCCACCTGCCATTTTTCAGCGAGTTTCAAGGCCTGCTGTTTTTCTTTTTCTGAAAAAGGCTTGGCAAGGTAAGGCAGATCTTCCTCCACCGGAAGGAGCACCGGACCCTCCAGATTTACACCTTTCAACACATCGACCTTCAGGGTGACGATACCGGAAACATCTGTTGTGTGGCCTGCGATTTCGCCGTTCCCCTGCATCGCATGCATATCGCCCACATACACACCTCCACCTTCCACTTTGACGGGGCAGATGATGACAGCCCCTTCGCGGACACGGTTGATGTCCATATGGCCATCCGTTCTCTCCTCTAGTTCATCAGCCGTTAAGCCGAAATCGTGCGGGGCATCAATTAAAAATTGTCCGAAGTCACCAGCGTTATGGGAATCCGGAATCGGACGGGATGGTGTGGTACCGAGCTGGCCCAGAAATGGACGCAGACGAGCCACGGCTCCGACGAGATCATGGGGAGCGAATATTACAACCGGGTTTTGGATCGATTCCTCCGGCGTCTGCATGTAATGCTTGGCATCATGGGCGACTTTTTCAGCGGCTTCCCGGGGGAGGGTGAGCCCAAGTTCTTTCTGTTCATCAAAAGCCATCGTATACGCGTTCGTAAATACAAACGGTGTAACATCTTCACCACAGATCCGGCAGCGGATCGCCTGCTGGCCGATTCCTTCGATGTACGTGTCTGGATTTTTCGTGCCGCAGTTCGGGCATTTGCCATCGACGAAAGGGTCACCGGTAAACCTTCCTTTCACCGGTTGATCGTTACCAGAGGCAGTAGCGGTAGAGGTTACTTCGATCGTCTGGATATGAATGACGACGGCATCCCCCGCCTCCGCCCCTTCGACATACACAGGCTTTGTCACTTCATGGCCGCCCTTCAAGGCCGGCGTAATCATCGGCCCCCAGCACCCAGGGGTCGTATTGGCGATAATATGTCCCCCGTCCTTCACTTTATATTCCATAGCTTTACCTGGGTCCAGCACTCCGTCCGTAAAAGTATTCACATACACGGTCTGTTTCGCTTCCACATGATCTCCTCCTTTTTTAAAATTGTAAAAGTATTCTGATATTTTTACAATAAAAGTGACTTTTCTACATACAAAAAAGCCCTCCATCCGACAAAGATGAAAGGCTTTCGATTTTCATTCAACTGCTGAGGCGGTCACCTCTTCTCAATTCATTACGAGCTTTTTTTCCGTCAGTCCGAGCGCTTCGCCTGTCTCGGCATGGATTTTCTCAACGAGAGCCGGGTCGTTCTGAAGAGATGTGCCGTAGCTCGGAATCATTTCCTTCAGCTTCGGCTCCCACTGGGCGAACTGATCCGGGAAGCAGCGCTGCAGCACGTCGATCATGACATGGACGGCCGTGGAAGCCCCCGGGGATGCCCCAAGCAGGCAGGCGACCGTTCCATCAGCAGAACTGACCACTTCCGTACCGAACTGCAGCGTTCCTCTGCCGCCTTTTTCGGTATCCTTGATCACCTGCACACGCTGGCCGGCGACGACAAGCTCCCAGTCTTCACTTTTCGCGTCAGGAACAAACTCTCTCAGCGCTTCCATCCGCTGCTCCTTGGACTGGAGCACCTGTTGGATCAAATACTTCGTCAAGGCCATTTCCTTCATACCGGCCGCCAGCATCGTCATGACGTTGTTGGCATTGACTGATGTCAGCAGGTCCATGTTGGAGCCGGTCTTCAGGAATTTCGGTGAAAATCCGGCGAACGGTCCGAACAGGAGTGTCTTTTTATCACCGATATAACGGGTATCAAGGTGCGGCACACTCATCGGCGGTGCGCCGACGGGTGCTTTGCCGTACACTTTAGCGTGGTGCTTTTCTGCGACCTCCGGTTTATTGCAGACGAGGAACTGTCCGCTTACCGGGAAGCCTCCGATGCCCCGGCCCTCAGGGATACCGGATTTCTGAAGCAAGTGAAGACTGCCTCCGCCTCCTCCGATGAAGACGAATTTCGTTAAGTAACGGGTTGTCTCCCCGTTGGCATTTTTCACCTTAACACTCCACGTGCCGCCGCTCGTCTGTTCGAGGTTTTCGACGCTGTGGTTGTAGTTCATCGTTACGTTCTGATGCTCCAGGTGGTCGAACATTTTACGTGTGAGGGCACCGAAGTTCACATCCGTTCCTGCATCGACTTTCGTTGCGGCTGCAGGCTCCTCCGACGTACGCTCCTGCATAATCAACGGCATCCATTTTTTCAGGATTTCCGGATCATCAGAAAACTTCATATCTTTGAAAAGTGGATTCTGCGTCATCGTTTTATGGCGTTTTTTCAAAAACTTGATGTTCTCGATTCCGTGTACGAGACTCATGTGTGGAAGCGGCCGGATGAATTCCTCCGGCTTTTCTATACGGCGGTTGTTCACGAGATAGGACCAGAACTGCTTGGAAACTTGAAACTGTTCATTGATTTTCACGGCTTTCGTCATATCGATCGAGCCGTCCGGCTTTTCGCTTGTGTAATTCAATTCACAAAGGGCGGCGTGTCCAGTGCCTGCGTTATTCCATTCGTTTGAGCTTTCCTCACCTGTGCGGCCGAGCTTTTCAAACACGGTCACTTTCCAGTCTGGGGCAAGCTCGTGGAGCAGCGACCCAAGTGTCGCGCTCATGATTCCAGCGCCAATCAAGATCACGTCTGTTTCGATTGCTCTGTTGCTCATGTTTACCATCCTTATAACTATGATTTTGCAGAAAAACCACCGCCGGATGCAGCCGCTTTTCTGTTAAGATATACTCGTTATCTCTATGATAACGCTTTATAGATGGAAAAGTCACGATAATCTAAAAATTCCCCACACGAATAATGTAAGAAAATCACCCTCGATCCGTGACGATTCGGACGAGCATACCCGGAAAATTTTTCATCCTTTTCTTATTCTTCTTATAACCCTTCCCGTTTATTCTAAAACGAAGGGATGGCTTTTCCATTGATGACATCCCAGTGAAACGATACCTTAATTGATTCGTATAGAAACAAGAGCGACTTCCTGCAAAATATAAAGATTAGAAAGGGTTGGAGATGTTAACGACTTATAATTACCCACTGATCATCATGATGTTGATCATACCGGCCGCCCTTATATACCCCATCAGAAATACTTCAAGAAAGTATGACAAAAACTACTGCACAGGTACGGGTGAAATGAAATGAAGAAAGTGATCTATGCGATGGTTCTCCTTGCAATAAGTTTTATCAGTTATATAGGGTATATCCATACCGCATATACCATCGAGGCTGGTGAAAAAGATGTACAGCAGAATATAAAGGAATGGCTGAATAGAAAATCTGGGGATGTGGATCCGGAGATGATCACGATTGTTCAATTGGACGATACAACATCCTACGCAGCTTTATTTGAAACACAGCAGCATGATCTTGGACATGTCCATTTGATTAAGGGGTGGAATGGAAAATATAAAATTGACCATTCCGGATATGGTTCCAACACCGTTTCCTACGAAGAAGTAAAAACGAATCAAGGGACTTACGCTATCCTGACAGGAAAGAACTCCGACTTAAAAATAGAATATGTAAAAGCTGAATCCATGAATAAGGACTACATATTCTCAGCAGATGTCTCCAGTGATGAAAGATTTGTGAGATATGAGAAGCTCCCTGCTGATGTGGACCACACTTTTCCTGCAGAAGTAACGCTTTACGATAAAAACGATGAGGTCATTAGAGAATGAACCCTGGTTATTAAGCTTTTTTCAGTTAAGCTATGAAAAGTTCAGGCATCAAATACGCCTTGACTATGCACAAGAGGCGCTCTAATCAAACTTGGAGTGCCTCTTTTCATGAGTCTCCACACTGGATAAGTGAAGATACTCATGAAACGGACAGTCCCGCCATGGCCGGTGCTGATGACAAACAGACACAGCTTCTTTTAAAGAAAGGAGGAAGCTGATCCATTGACTCCATGATTATGTAAGAGCTACTATTACAGATATACATTGTCTATAATTAAATGAACTATAAAACAGACGCTTATGTTGAATAAAGAATTACCAAACCAGCGTGCTGTGGGAGGGTACCTTTAAATTTTTTTATTTTAATTATAGATATAATGTATCCTTAATATCTATTTATATAACGAGGTGACTAAAATGATATTGGATTGTGCCATTATCGGTGGAGGGCCGGCGGGTTTAAATGCTGCCCTTGTATTAGGAAGAGCAAGGAGAAAAGTAGTTTTAATAGACAGCAGCTCCCCGAGGAATGCTGTGACCCACGAATCCCATGGATTCATCACAAGAGATGGAGTGAAGCCCGGTGATTTTAGAGACTCAGCCCATGAGGACATAAGAAAATATCCCTCTGTATTATTCAATAACACAAAAGTGTCTCATGTAGAACAAGATCATAACCATCACTTTCGATTAACAACAGAGGATGGGAATTGTTACTACAGTCGTAAGATCATTCTTGCTACCGGATTAAAAGAAGAGCTTCCAGCTGTAAATCGAATCTCCGAGTTTTATGGGAAGAGTCTATTCAGCTGCCCCTATTGCGACGGATGGGAATTAAGGGACCTGCCACTGGTGTTGATTGCGGAAAGTAAAGCAGCCTACGATAAGGCGAAAATTGTCTCCAATTGGAGCGGTCAGCTGACGGTCTGCACAAACGGCCGGGACGTATTATCCGAAGAAGAGAAAAACACATTAAACAGGAAAGGAATACAAGTGAAGGAATCCCCCCTTACAGCTCTGGAGGGAGAAGCGGGACAATTACAGAAGGTGACATTCGAAGATGGTACGGAAGCCGCTTGTAAAGGAGGCTTCGTTATTCCAAAAGTAGAACAAGCTTCGAATTTCGGGGAGAAACTCGGATTGGAACGGACGGAAAATGGAGGAATAAAGACAGACCATATGGGGAGGACCAGTGTTAAGCATGTGTATGCGGCTGGGGATACCTCTCAGGCCATAGCCCAGCTCATTGTAGCTGCTGCAGAAGGCAGTAAAGCAGCCATCGGTGTGAATCATGATCTAACCTTAGAAGATTTTGATTAAAGCTTCAAAGGTGAAAATCTTCTCTGACAAAAGTTCCGGTCCCCTTCGTGTGGGGCTGGAACTTTTTCGGTTTACTACTCATAGCTGCCTTTCCGTTTGACCGCCTGATAGAGAAAACTTATTCTATATGATAGATGACGAATATCTATAAATAAGGATGATCACTTTTGAAATATACAAAAGCAACGAACTATGCGCTTCATACCATTTATTTCCTTTCCTTGGTTCCTAAGGAGAAAGCTGTAAGTGTTAAGCCGTTAGCGGAAATTTTCAATGTCTCCCCAACATACCTTTCAAAAATCATTACGAAGTTAGTGAAAGCGGGGTATTTAGATTCAACCCCAGGGGTAAAGGGTGGTTACAAATTAGCTCAACCTGCTTCCGATATTACTTTTTTGGATATTATTCATACCATCGAAGGAAAAGCCGCTCTCTTCAAGTGTAATATTGATGGGGATTATCACGCCCCTGGCGAAGACCACTGTCTTATTCAAGAAGTGATGGATGAGGCAGAATCGAAGATGGAAGAATTACTGAACAATCGAACCATCGCTGATCTACCACCTCTGACGAATCAAAAGATTTTAAGTTATATGGAGTCTCAGACGACTTAGACTTCTCATCGTAAAACGAATGAGCTGAAGACCGCTCGAAAGAACCCTTACCACTTTCAAGCGGTGAATCATTCTAAACGCCCCGGTTAATTGTTTGAAAACCGCCAATAAGAAGAGGCACTTCCATTCCATGTGAAGTGCCTCTTCTTTCTTATTCCATGCCCTCTTCATAAGGGAGGCCTTTTTCACATAAACAACAGGGTCAGGCCGGGAGCGATGATCGACACAATCACCGCACTCAGCACCATCGCCACCGTGCTGATCGATCCCTCCATCGTATCGCGCTCCATCGAAGCGGATGTTCCGATGGCGTGGGAGGCGCTGCCCATGCCGACACCACGGCCGATCCGGTGGGTCAGCCCGCTCACTTTCAACACGAACGGGTGGATCAAAAGGCCGCCTATGCCGGCAATCATGACGAATACAGCTGTGAGCGGCATGACCCCTCCCGTCGATTCTGAAATCGACATCGCGACAGGCGTTGTCACTGATTTTGGAACGATCGAGTGGATGATCAGGTCACTGAACCCGGCCCATTTGCTGAGCAGCAGTCCGGAAACGATTCCAACCACCGCACCTATCACCGTTCCTGTCATAATCGGAACAAACATCTTTTTCAGGATATCCCGGAATTGATAGAGCGGGTACGCAAGCGCAACGACTGCGGGTCCGAGCAGACGATCAATCCATTTTCCACCGGTCATATACGTTTCATACGGCAGATGAAAGACAAGTAGAATGATGACAATCAATGCAGTGGAAACGATGACGGGTGTGGTGTACAGCCGCCTGTGCCTGCGGTAGACGAACAGGGTCGCCAGGTAAATGGCAACCGTCATCACCATCATCAAAAGAGCGGTACTCATGCCTCCTCCCTCCTTTTGACGAGCGTCTGTGTGACGCGTCCGGAGACGGCCATAACCATTGCTGTGCTGAAGAGCCCAATGGCTATGAGCAGCAGGCCCTTCCCTTTAAACACGTGGGCATAGCTGATAATACCGACGGTCGCCGGTATGAAAAAGAACGGCAGGTGGCGGATCATAAAGGCCACCCCCTGCTGAAGCAGTCGTTCCGGAACAATTTTTAAAGATAAAAGTACAAACAACAGCAGCATGCCGATCACACTGCCCGGAATGAACAATCCAAGCACCTGCTGAATCCAGGATCCGGTAAGATACAGCCCGTAAAGACCGGCGATCTGCAAGACGACAATGACAAATCTATTCAACGTACATCCTTCTTTCCCATGGTTAGAATCTTTCATTATGATAACACTATTTCAGGAAATACAGGTTACAAACCAGAGAAGGAAGCACTTCAGGATTGATTTTTATTCATCTCCGCAAATGCACGCTGGACAACGAACCGTACGATAAAACCAGCGGCCAGCCCCGTACCCATTACGACAAAAATATTTTCCGAGAAAGACATCCCGGCGATCACCCCGATACACAGCGCTGCTCCTACCGCCAGTCCGAAAATGATCTGCTGTGCTTTATTCATCTCCACCCCTCCCTCATACGTTCTACTAACGGTTTCCCTTATTTGGAAAACATACACACATATGCTCTAATGAAAAAAAGATAGATGAGTGAGGGAGGTTGAAAATGGAATGAGAAAAATCGTTTCTATCATTGTTTTTCTTTTTTATCTTTCGGTTACTTGGAAAATCACCGGTGAGATTTGGGACAGATTCGTGCCTTTAAGCTGGAAAACGAACCTGATGGCTCTTCTGCTTGTGCCTTTCCTGATTGGTCTATCAATGGTATTGTCTTCGCTCACTTTGAAATGGAGCAGAACAAGCCGTAGTTGATGACATCCTATCAAGCATAAAACATAAATGGCAAAAGGCCGCTCCTTCTCAGGAACGGCCTTTCAATTATTTCTCCGCTAAAAATTCACGCATCAACCGGTTCACTTCCTCCGGTTTTTCAAGGTGCGGCGCATGTCCGACACCTGGGAAGCGGTGGATGGTCAGATCAGACAGGTAGTCTTCCATCCCGTCGAGGTTGCTGTTTTCAAAGGCGGCGTCCGCATCGCCCCAGAACTGCAGCACCGGTTGATCAAACTGCTCATAAGGCAGCTGGACCGGCTGCTTCACATGCTCTTCAAACGGATAGAACGAAATCGCACGGTAATAGTTCAGCATCGCTTTCATAGCACCGGGCTGTTTCCACGCCTCTATGTACTTCTCGACCTCGGCTTCCGTCATCGCTCCTTTTTCCACAACCGGATCAAACAGCATCTGACGCAGCTTCTCTCCATCGTTGGCTAAAAGGCGCTCGTGGGAATCCGGGCGCTGAAAATACCCCATATAGCTCGACGCCTCCCGCTGTGCCGGGTTTTCAGCAAGCTCACGGCGGAACGTGTAAGGGTGCGGCGCGTCAAACATGATCAGTCTGCTGATGTATTCCGGACTGGAGTAGGCAAGCGTCCATGCGACCGCTCCGCCCCAGTCATGTCCGACGAGGATGCATTCCTTTTCCCCGAAGGCTTCAATCAGCTTTTTCACATCATCCACGAGGATCGACATGTCATAGGAGGAAACGCCCTCCGGTTTGTCCGACAGGTTGTATCCTCTCATATCGACAGCCACCACTTGATAATCCTTGGAAAACTCTTCGATCTGATGGTGCCAGTTATACCAGAAGTAAGGAAAGCCGTGCAGGAACAGCATGAGCTCCCCTTCCCCGGCTGTAACATAGTGCAGGTCAACGTCATTAATGGTTACGTAATCTTCTTTCCACATCGTCATCCATCCTTTCTGAACCTTCCATCATCGAGACACATTACGCCTCTTGGATGAATTTCACAAACGAGAAGGCAGCAGATTTGGAAAATTAGGAATTAAAACCCAAGTAAAAAGGACTGTGTAGCAACAGTCCTTCAGGCTTCTCTTTTTCCTTGTTTGGATTCCTGATAAAGCAGAAACAAAAAGTACGGGGCTCCGATCAATGATATGACGATGCCGGCCGGAATCTCCAGCGGCTGCAGCACACTGCGCCCGATCGTATCCGCCAACAGGAGAAGAAAGCTTCCGACAAGAGCAGCTCCGGGCAGAACATAGCGGTGCTGGAGACCGACAAGCTGCCTCGTAATGTGCGGACTGATGACACCGACGAAGCCGATCATCCCGACAGCCGACACACTCACGCCTGTCAGCAGGGTGCTCAATCCGAGCAGAAGCATTTTCATTTTTTCAACGGACACGCCGAGCCCCATGGCAATCTGCCCTCCCAGCTTCAAGGAGTCCAGGGTTTTCGTAAACAACAAGAGGACAATGAGGATTCCGATGGTTATTGGGGCAAGTGTCAGCACCTGCTCCCATGTGCGGCCGAATAAACTTCCGTTCAGCCAGAGCAGGGACGTCTGGGCATTGGCATCGAGTTTCAAAAGACTGAGCTCGACACCGGAGCCGCAGAGGGCACTGACCGACACCCCGACAAGAGCGAGCCGAACCGGGTTGGCTCCATCTTTATAAGCGAGGGCATAAACGATAAACGCTGCGGCCGCTCCTCCGATAAAGGCGGCCAGACTTACAGATGTCATCGACGTAGAGGGCAGAACACTCGCCGTAACAAGCGCTGTGACTGCCGCTCCTCCGGAAACCCCGAGCGTATCGGGAGCAGCCAGCGAGTTGTTCAAAATCGTCTGCATGATCACACCAGCCACAGCCAGCGCCCCTCCCACCAGAATAGCCAGGACAATCCGCGGTGCCCGGTAGTTGAACACAATATATCTAAGGTCCGCATCCCCCTGACCGATCAGCATCTGCATGATTTCCAGAGGAGGGATGAAAAAATCACCAATGCCGACGTTGACGATGGCGAGGATGAATACAGCCGCAGCCGTAAAGGTAAGGATGAATGTTGGATGACGTCTCAGCATAAAAGGGCTTCCTTTCTAACGTTGAGTCTTTCGGGCGAGATAAATGAAGTAAGGGGCACCAATCAAGGCTGTGACGATTCCGACAGGGGTTTCAGACGGGAAAGAAATGAACCGTGAGCCCACATCTGCCAGGACAAGAAGGGCCGCTCCGAACAAAGCACCTGCCGGAAGGACGAGCGCGTGGCTGGGTCCGACAAGGTAACGGACGATATGCGGAACAATGAGTCCGACAAATCCGATCGGTCCGGTGAAAGCCACCGACGCTCCTGCCAGAACGACGACGAGGAGAATGACAGCGAATTTCTGAAGGCGCACCCGCTGCCCAAGACCACGGGCGACGTCCTCTCCAAGGGACATCACAGACAAGGCTTTTGACATGATGACAGCCGCAATGAGGCCGAGCGCCGTCAAAGGAAGAAGAATCTCCACATCCTCCCATGTAGAACCAGCCACAGTTCCTGTGAGCCAGACGAGAATCTGGTGAATCGATTCCTCATTAAAAAGCAGGAGCGACTGCGTCCCGGAGGCAAACAACGACTGTATGACGACACCGACGAGGGCGATTTTCACAAGCATCCGTCCGCCCTGGAGAACGGCACTCATCAGGAAGATGACTCCGGCAGCAAGGGCTCCACCTAAAAAGCCGGCACCGACAAGGGAAAGCCCTGTCAGCGACGGCACGAAAAGAATACCGGCAACAACGAAAAACGAAGCACCAGCATTAATCCCAAGGACACTCGGAGAGGCCAGCGGGTTCTGAGTGAGACTCTGGACAAGCGCCCCGGCTACTGCCATGTTAGCTCCTACGAGAACCGTGATGATCAGACGAGGCAGACGCACATCGTATAAGACGAGCGCTTCATTCGTTGAACCACCTTCCCGCAGGAAGTGGACAAGTTCTTCGGTTGTAAAGGAGAAGGCGCCGACTTTCAAAGAAAACCAGGCCCCCACCAGCAATAATAAAAACGATGTTCCATATACAAGCAGCATTTTCCTGACATGCATGTACTCACCTACGATATCAAAGTTTAAATAGGATCAATTCCCGGCGGCAAAGAGTTCTTTCATTTGGTCCATCCGCTCGTTGACTGCCGGAATACTGCGCCGGCGGGACCAATCATTGTGGTTCAGCTCAAACACACGGTCTTCCTTGACCGCTGTCAGCTGGTTCCAGAGCTTATCGTCCTGCAATTGATCCTTCACAGATGGATCATCCTCGTTCTTCGTCAGAAGCAGCGTATCCGGATCGATTTTCAGAAGCTGTTCAATGGTCAGATCTTCAGATGTCTCCTCTTCGTTCTGGAGCGCATATTCCAGCCCTGCTTCTTCCAAGAAACTCGGCATGAAGAAGGAGGACGTCGGAGCTTCGAAGATATTGCTTTCTGTATACTGCGCCTGCAGGACGTTTCCCTCCACGTCCTCAAGACTCTCCTTCAAATCCTTCCGCATCTCCTGGTGCTCATCGAGAAGCTCTTCTGTTTCATCTTCACGATCGAGCGCTCTTCCAATCGTTTCTGTAGCCGTTAACACATCCTGATAATCGGCTGTATCGTTCACGACGGCCACGGTTGGGGCTATCGCACTCAGCTCTTCATAAATTGCCTCATGACGGTCCACATCCGCAATGATCACATCCGGCTGAAGCGTACGGATCAACTCCAAACTCGGCTCAGAGCGCGCGCCTACGGATTTGTAGCCCTCGATAACATCCATCGTTGATTCGGCAATCCGTTCCGGGCGATCATCATCCGCAACTCCGACAGGCTTTATACCAAGAGCGGCCACCGTTTCTGTAACGCCAAGCTCCAGAGTGACGACATCTTCAGGGTTTTCCGGTACAGTTGTTGTCCCAAGCTCATGCTGGACCTCGATTCCCTGCGCTTCCCCGGATGGTGCAGATTCTTCTTCCTGCTGCGAACAGGCGGCTGTAACGATAAGGATGAGAACGATCCCAACCCACTTCAACGACGACTTCATATAACTTCCTCCTTATGTATACTGATAATGATTATCAATGTTACACCACATCTGCGCGATCCTGCAATCGATATCTAAGAAAAAAAGCAGGAGGGCTCACACCAGGCGCCCTTCCCGCTTATCCTTGTACATCTTCTGATCCGCTGACGTATACAATTCCTCCATCGCCATGCCCTCTTGATAACAGGACCATCCATAGCTGAACTGAAGGTTTTGGATGAACGGATCCTGATCCGTTTTCAGCCGGGCAGACATTTCCTCCATATAGTCACTGACCGGCTGCTCCTCATCATGAAGCACCACCACGAACTCATCCCCACCGAGCCGTGCCGGGAGCCCACGGGTTTTGAACGTTTTCTCCAATATCCCTGCAAATGCGATAAGCACCTGATCCCCCTGCTGGTGACCGAAATGGTCGTTAATCTCCTTGAAATGATCGAGATCGATGAGAACGACCTTGAAAGGCTGCTTGGTTTCGATCAAATGGCTGAGGTAGATTTCATAGCTCTGTCTGTTATAGAGCTTTGTAAGGAAATCCTGTTCGGAAGTGGTCGACTCAAGAAACGTGTAGGCAGCAAGAATCCCGAGCACGATCGAGGTCCACGAAAAGTACAGCTTGGAATCGAGCAGCTGGACCATCATGCCGCCAATCGGAAGCGCAAAGAAAATGGTGAAAATCCAGTACGTCGACCGGCTGACTCTTGATTTGTTTTTGATCAATAACCGGAACATCGTCACGTAGATGCCGGCAAGGATGAGGTAGTGAATTTCTTTGAGCGGACCGCTGCTGAAGCTGTTCGCCTCAGGGTCCACATCAAAATAAACAGGGTGGAAGACATTGATCAGAAGAACAACGAACGTGAAAATCGTCATGTGCTGATAAAACAGCTTCTTATACACACGAGAAGGAGATTTGAAGAGGTGATAATCGACATACGAAAGCATCAGGCCGCCGAGGAGAGGGCCGATGAGAAACAAACCGAAATTTGTCCAGTATTCCAGCAGATAGGCTCCGGAAAAAAGCTTCCGGTCGAAGATCCACGTGAGCGGTTCAAGGATGACAGCCGCTGAAGTGGCCGCCATAATCATCCGGAGCAGGCGCTTGCCGAAGCTTTC
The DNA here is from genome assembly GCF_009856355.1 of Halobacillus litoralis. Taxonomy (GTDB): domain Bacteria; phylum Bacillota; class Bacilli; order Bacillales; family Halobacillaceae; genus Halobacillus; species Halobacillus litoralis_B. The sequence continues at coordinate 786,804 of NZ_WMEW01000001.1, forward strand.
CACTTTCGATTTCGTTCTCATAATGACATACAGAACAGCCAGACAAAGCAGCGCAAATACGTTCAACTGGAACTGTACAAAATCGTCCATCCATCTGCTCCTCTTTTCCGGTGCCTTTCATGGTGCTTTCCGCTTATTTTTTTATATCATACTCTGAAATCCCCCCATCGTCAAAACATTATAATGAACAAAAGGATAGAAAAAGGCACCCTCCTGACCTGAAAGGTGCCTCACTCTTGTTATTTATACTGTTTACGCCTCACCCACATCGTTGCTGCCCACTTTTCCCCTTCAATGACCGGCCATCCGCCGTGGAGGGTCCGTTCATTGAGCTCCATATCATCGTAGAAGTATTCAAAGTAGACCGCCATCCCTTTCTGCGGGGATACCGATAGATTCATATGCGGAAAGTACGTCTCTCCGCCTTTCTCGACATCGTTCAAATAAATCACGAGCGTGGAAATGCGCGGGTTGGCCGCTGCTCTTGAGTTGGCACGGAAATAATCATAGTGGGCCTTATATTCCTGGCCCGGCTTATAGTTCAACATGTGAAGTCCTTCTCCATGTTCGACGGGGACATTCATGATCTGCGCAATCCGCTTCTCGACTCGTGCTTTCACATCGTCTTCCGGAATGAAGGTGCTGCTGCTCGTCCGGATCTCACTCACATCACGGCTGGAACCGATTTTGGAACGGTTCATCCGATCCTTCGACAACTGGATGAGGCTCTCGCATTCTTCATCGCTGACCACATTTCCCAGAATGACAATTTTCGGATCCTCCATCTTCGCAATCACAGAAACCTCACGGTCGTCGGTTACAATCCGGTTTCCCGTATGGTCGAAAATAGATACTTCTTTCACTTGCATGTTCACGTATACGTCACCTTTTCCTCATAATGATGAAACGCTTTCAAAAAAAGCGTTCGTTCCTGAATGGATTTTCAGGTTGTGAAAAATATTCTACCATTTTCTTACTTAAATTTCCTCATTTTTTCAAAAGAAATGAAAATTGATTACAAATACCCTCCCTCATGTTTGATAAGCACAGGCGGTGGGAATTCATCTCTCATGCACAGATACTGATAACAACAAACGATAATTCTCTCTATATAGTAAGGAGTAGTGACGATGACAGATAAAAAATTTGTAATGATTACAGGATCTACATCAGGACTCGGCTTTGAACTGGCTAAATTATTTGCGAATGATGGCTATGATGTGGCTATGTCCGGGTCCAGTGAAACCATCTATCAATCCGCAGAAGAGATTGAACAATTAGGAGTGGAAGCTTATCCATTCCAGGCGGATGCATCGACGTATGATGGGGTGGAAGCTTTCTGGCAGTTTGTGAAAAACAAGGGAAGAAAGCTGGATGCAGCTGTTCTCAATGTCGGTATCGGTATGGGAGGTTCCTTCTTGGAAAACGATCTCCAAGAAGAGTTGAAGCTCATCGACATTAATGTTTCCGGAACCGTCCATATGGCTAAGCGCGTCGTTCAGCATATGGTTCCGAATCAGGCAGGCGACATCATGATTGTTTCTTCGGTATCGGCGACACTGCCTACGCCTTACGAAACGGTCTACGGTCCATCCAAGGCCTTCGGATTCATGTTTGCCGAAGCGTTAAGAGAAGAGCTGAAAGAAACCGGCGTCAATGTGACCGCCATGCTTCCTGGTGCCACAAACACAAGCTTCCACCACAATGCCGGTATGGATGATACTTACTTTGGAGACGAGAACAACAAAAACGATAAAGAATTAGTCGCAAGACAAGGGTATGAAGCTCTCAAAAACAAAGTGGATCAAGTCGTTGGCGGAGATGAAGCTACGAAAAAAGAAGCCGAGGAAAATAAACGTACGGCTGAAGATGTTCTGGCAGCCAAGCATGCAGAAAAAGCCAAGCCTCAGCAGTGATAGAGTAAAAAGGGATGACCCTCTGTTTAAACAGAAGGTCATCCCTTTTTTCACTCCTCACCTTCAGCTGGATTAGAGGAAGCGTATCTATTACCCTTTCAAAGCCAGCTGAATCATCAGCTCAAGCCCCGTCGGAATGGTATCTTCATCCACATCAAACTTTGGATGGTGATGGGGATACGCACTCTTCTCCCCTTCCATCCCGACATTAATGAAAGCTCCGGTTTTCTCCTTCAAATAATAGCCGAAGTCCTCCGCTCCCATCGTCGGTTCGACCTCTGTGAACACATCGTCCCCGAACGTCGACTGGATGATGTCGCGGGCCGTGTTACAGGCTTCCGGATGGTTATACACCGGCGGCGTGCCTTCGATGTAGTGGTAGTGGCCGACAGCGCCGAAGCTGTCGCTGATTTTTTCCGTCAGCTCGACCGTCCGCTTGTACATCAGCTCCTGACCTTCAAAGCTGAGTGCACGGATCGTCCCCTTCAGTGTCACCTGGTCAGGAATGACGTTGTAGGAATTCCCCGCTTCCATCCTGCCGAAGGAAATGACACCCGGGTGAAAAGGATTCAGGTTCCGGCTGATGATCGACTGAAAGCTCTGGATCACGTGTGTCGCGACATAAATTGGATCGACCGTATCCTGCGGAATGCCGCCGTGGCCGCCGTTTCCTTCGATAACGATGTCAAAATCGTCACTGGATGCCATCGAAAAGCCTTCCGCAAAGCCGACTTTCCCCAATGCTACATTGGACATGTAGTGCAGGCCGTAGATGGCATTCACGCCTTCGAGCACTCCATCTTTGACGAGCTGCTGGGCCCCACTCGGCGATTCCTCCTCGGAGCTTTGGAAAATGAGCACGATGTTGTTTTTCACAAGCTCCGGATGCTCGCTCATCCACTTCGCTGCTCCAAGCAGTGTCGCCGTATGCGCATCGTGCCCACAGGCGTGCATCACGCCGGGAACCGTGGAAGAGAACGGCTTTTCCACCTGCTCGTGCACCGGCAGAGCATCCATGTCCGCTCTTAAGGCCACCGTCCGGCTCCCTTCGGTTCCTTTGAAGAACGCTACGACGTTCGGTGCTGTGAAGCCGTCAAGCAGTGGAATGCCGAACTCCTCCAAGCGCTCCTTCACGTAGGCAGCGGTTTTATGTTCCTGTCCGGAAAGCTCCGGATGTTTATGGAAATGACGGCGCTGCTGCACCGTCCATTGAGTCAATTCAGCTGTGGTGTGTGTCATGACGTGTTCCTCCTGTTAAAAAGACTGATCAGAATGGGCCGTACTGGATGGTGTGGGCGATGAATAAAAATACAAGCGCAAGTCCCACTTCAATAAGGATGAATGGGAAGACCCACTTCGCCCACTTCGTATAAGGGATGCCCGCCATTGCAAGGCCGGCAATCAAGACGCCGGAGGTCGGGAAGATCGTATTGGAAATCCCGTCGCCAAGCTGGAAAGCGAGAACAGCCGTCTGCCTCGTCACTCCGACAAGGTCGGCGAGCGGCGCCATGATCGGCATCGTAAGCGCCGCCTGCCCGCTTCCGGATGGGATCAGGAAATTCAAGAACAGCTGGACGAAAAACATGCCGGCTGCGTTGAACACCGGAGGCAGCTGGTTCAGTACGGAAGATGCAAAATACAGGACAGAATCCATCAGCAGTCCTTCCTGGAAGACGACGAGAATCGCCTGAGCGAACCCGATGATCAAAGCCCCTGTCATCACTTTTTTCGCCCCGTCCATCAAGCTGTCCGCCATTTCGTTCGGCTTCAATTTTCCGATCGCGCCGACGATGATGCCGAACAACAGGAAGAGAGCGGCGATTTCCGTAATGTACCAGCCAAGCTGAAGCACACCGTAAATCAGCACGACGAAGTTTAGTAGAAAAATAGTCAAAATCACTTTGTGACGCGTTTCAAGCTTCGCCGGCCCGGCTGGTTTCGCCTTGTTTTCGGAAAACGTGCCCATGTAGCGGAGCTCCGGATTTTTCTTCACTTTTCTCGCATAGCGGTAAATGTAAAGCACCGCGGCAACATAAAAGGTGGCCAGCAGTACGAGACGCAGACCCATGCCGGAAAACATCGGCAGTTCCGCGACACTCTGAGCCACACCGACGTTGAACGGGTTGGTCAAGGCACTCATAAAGCCGATGTTCGCCCCCAGGGCAACCACCGCATAACCGACGATGGCATCAAATCCGAGCGACATCGCAAGCGGCACGACGATGGCAATGTAAATAATCGTCTCCTCAGCCAGCCCCATCAATGATCCCATCACCGCAAACAACAGCGTCAGCGCTGGAATCAACAGCAGCTCCTTGTCGCCAAGCTTCTTCGTCAGCGTCCGGATCAGGGCATCAAGCGCTCCTGTCGCACTTAAGATTCCGAAAGACCCTCCGACGATCAATACGAAAAAGATGATGCCCGCGCTATTGACGAGCCCTGTATGAACACTTGTAAAAATATCAAAAAATCCGACCGGTGACTGGTCAGTGAATTGGAATGAATCGGGTACGACGACAGTACGGCCGTCCTGGTCGACCCTTTCATACTCTCCTGCCGGTACGATGTACGTCAAGATGGCGGCCAGGACGATCACAGAGAAAATCAGTACAAAAGCGTTGATGTTGATGCCTTTGTTCTCCTGTTTCTGCTCTGGCTCCCGGGCGGCCTGTTTTTTATTCTGCAACATGTTGTGCTCCCCCTCTTTTTCTATCCAAACAAAAAAGCAGCGAGGACCCGCTGCTGAACCATACTCATTTCCTTTATACATGTTGAAGTCACGCTTCGTTTGTATCCTACCGCTGAGTGTCTGGCTGTCTGTTTGTCCTGATGTAAGAATCTATGAATTTTTATGCATGTTATTGTATTCTATATTCATAGATATTGCAAGCCCCTTTTCCCAATCGATGGCAGAGAAAATGAAGTTCCTTCCAAGAGAAGACGTAAGCAGATATCACGTCTGTGGTACACTACAACTAAAAAAAGGAAGCTAGGAGGGCGGCTGATGATCCATATTCTCGTCGTCGACGACGATCCACATATTCAACAGCTGATCACGATGTACATAAAAAACGAAGGGTACGAAGCGCTGACCGCTGATGATGGTGAGCAGGCGCTTGACGTGCTCGCCTCCACCGCCGTCGACCTCGCTGTCATCGACGTGATGATGCCGAACATGGACGGCTATGAGCTGTGCAGAGAAATCCGCCGTTTCTATGAAATCCCTGTGCTTATGGTGACAGCGAAGGGAGAGGTCCAGGATAAAGTGAAAGGATTTGAACTTGGCACCGACGATTACATCGTGAAGCCGTTCGAGCCTGTGGAGCTGATGATGCGCATCAAAGCGCTGCTGCGGCGCTACCACATCCGTGCCTCTCATACGATTGAAGCCGGCAATGTCACGCTCAACGAAACGAACAAAACGATTACCATCAACGGAGAGAGTGAGATGTGGCCGCTGAAGGAATTCGAGCTGCTGTATACCCTCACGTCCTATCCCGAGCAGATCTTCACCCGCAATCAGCTGATTGAGCGGATCTGGGGGTTCCAGTACGAGGGTGACGACCGCACCGTTGACGTTCATATCAAACGGATCCGCGACAAACTGAAGAAAAAAGGCGCCGGCCTATCCGTGAAGACGATCCGCGGAGTCGGCTATCGGATGGAGGAGGTCACGTCTTGAAAAGCTTGTATGCTCAAATCGTCGTCACATTCATCGCTGCCATCGTCATCGGGCTCGTCATCACGTTTTCGATTTCCGGACGGCTCCACGCCCTGCAGGTGGCCGAGAAACTGGAAACCCAGATGGTGAATATCGGGAAGGAGTTCATTGAGCTGTATAAAAAAGAGCCGGACACCGATGCCGACCTCTACCTCGACGCCATGAGCTCGGGCAGTTTTGAGGTGCTGCTGTTTAAGGACGATGCGGAGGAAAGCCTTTATTACGAGGAAGGACAGGACTGGGATATCGATCAGGCCGACGTCGAGCGCGTTCTGAACGGCGACGTCCACAATGAGTACCTTCTCCCTCCACGGATCAACATCGGGCTCCCTTTTGAAAAGGACGGTAGCTCCTACGCGTTGTTCCTGCGGCCGGATTTTGAATTCTTTTTCGAAGGCTTCCGTCAGATCGTCCTTATCCTTTTTCTGACCGTTCTATTGATTGGAAGCTTCGTGTTCATTCTTTCGACGCGCTGGATTGTCAGACCGATCAAAGCGATGACGGAAACGGCCGGAGAGCTTGCCAAAGGCAACTTCGATGTCCAAGTGGAGACGAAACGGAAGGATGAGCTCGGCAGCCTGGCCCACAGCTTCAATCAGATGGCCCACGGCCTCGGTGAACTGGACGGCATGCGCCAGCAGTTCGTCTCCAACGTGTCGCATGAAATCCAGTCTCCGCTCACATCCATCCAGGGCTTTGCCCGTGCTTTGAAGGACGGCGTCGTTACGGACGAGGAAAATAGGCAGGCCTACTACGACATCATCGAAAAGGAAAGCCGCCGTCTGTCAACTCTCAGCCAGAATTTATTGAAGCTTGCCACTCTCGACAGCGACCACCCGCCGTATGAACCATCCTCCTACAAGCTGGATGAACAGCTCCGCCGGGTGCTCGCCCACATGCAGCCGCAGTGGGCGGATAAAAAAATCAACATCGACGCAGATCTTGAAGATTGCAGCCTTTATGGAGATGCCGACCAGCTCGAGCAGGTGTGGGTGAACATCCTCAGCAACGCTATCCGCCATACACAGACGGAAGGAACGATTGCCATCCGTTTGAAGGCAGATGCGGATGGTGCGGAAGTGACCATCATAGATGACGGTGAAGGCATGAGTCTCGAGGATCAGCAGCGGATTTTCGAGCGTTTTTACAAAGCAGACAAATCAAGGACGAGAAAACAAGGCGGAAACGGCCTCGGCTTATCGATCGCCGAAAGAATCGTCCAGCTTCACGACGGAACCATCCATGTGACGAGCCGTCCCGGAGAGGGCGCAGCTTTCACTGTCCACCTCCCCCGCCGCTGAAAAAATTTCGGTTGTTCATATTCAGTTCATACAACGGTTTTATGATGAGGCTACCATCTTGAAAAAGGAGCCATGATGTATGAACTGGTTAACAAAATTCAGCTTGAAAAATACGGTCGCCATCCTGATTCTGACGGTCCTTGTGATCGCCATGGGAATCTTTGCGGCGGACAAAATCAAAGTGGAAACCTTCCCGGACGTCAGCTTTCCTGTCCTGACGGTCCAGACGGTCTATCCGAACGCCTCGACGGAAGAAGTGGAGGAGAACGTGACCACCCCTCTTGAGGAAGCCCTTCTGAACATGGAGGACTATGACGCGATTACAAGTACATCTCAGGAGAACGCGTCTTTTATTACCATCACCTATCCATTCGGTGAAGATATCGAAGAAGCTCAATCAGACATCACTAATGCAATCGCCGATGTAACGACACCGGAGGATGCGGACACCGAAGTAACCGCTCTGTCGATCAACTCGACACCGGTCTATCAGGCCGCGCTTTCCTCCGAGGACCTGCAGGCGCTTCAGGCGGATGTAGAAGATACGATCGTTCCGACGCTTGAAAACCTTGAAGGTGTAGCTGGTGTCCAGGTGACGGGAAGTGAGGAGTCGAAGCTGCAGATCGAAGTGGATGAAGAAGAAGCTTCCACGTACGGACTCACACTATCTTCCATCCTTGATGCTGTTGAGCAGTCCGAATACAAGCTTCCCGCCGGCTCCCTCCAGCAGGACGGTCTGTCCACACCGGTGGAAATCACAGGAACACTTGGTGATGTGACCGCTCTTGAAGACCTCACCATTCCGGTTACACCAGCGGGTGATCAACAGCAGCAGCCATCACAAAATGCAGGGTCTGAGCCTGCCGCAGGAGCACAGACAAATCCAGCTGTACAGGCGGAAGCCCCTCAGGAAGTGACCCTCGGGGAAATCGCCGATATAACTCAAGTGACCGAGCGCAGCGAAATCTCCCGTTTCAACGGGGAAGACAGTGTATTGATTGAAGTAACAAAAGCCCAGGACGCCAACACAGCCGATGTTGCTGATGCGGTGAAGTCCTTTTTGAATGAAGAAGTGGATAACAGCGGCTATGAGCTGTATACCGTCCTCGACCAGGGCGAAGAAGTGAACAAATCCATCTCCGCATTGTTGAAGGAAGGCGGATTCGGTGCCTTGTTCACTGTCATCGTCATCCTGCTTTTCCTAAGAAACATCCGGGCGACGATCATCGCGATTCTGTCGCTGCCGATTTCGATTCTCGGATCGATCGCCCTCCTTGAAACATTTGATTACACGTTGAACATTATGACGCTCGGCGGTATGGCCGTCGCCGTCGGACGAATCGTCGATGACAGCATCGTCGTCATCGAGAACATCTACCGCTGGAAACAGCAGTATCCGGATATGAAGCAGCGGGATGTCGTCTTCAAGGCGACGAAGGAAGTGCTCGGCGCTGTCGCCTCTTCCACGATCGCGACCCTGATCGTCTTCCTCCCACTCGCCTTTGTCGGCGGTATTCTCGGCGAATTTTTCCGACCGTTCAGTCTCGCCGTGGTGTTCTCGATCACCATCTCCCTGCTGGTCGCTCTCATGCTTATCCCTGTGCTCGGCAAGTTCTTCTTCAAGGACGTGAAGCACGAGGAAAAAACGAGCCGGCTGGCCACATGGTATGAAAAATTCCTAAGAGGATCCTTGAAGAAGAAAGGACTCGTCTTCACCCTTTCGTTCGTCCTGTTGTTCGGATCATTCTCCTTCATTCCGGCACTCGGAGTATCGTTCCTGCCGAGTGAAGGCAGTGAAACGTTCGAAGTCGAACTGACCCTTCCGGATGAGACGACGCTTGAAGAAACGACAGCGCTGGCGCAGTCGATGGAGGCCACCCTTCTGGATGACGATCAGATCGACTACACGCAGGTATCCATCGGCTTTTCCAGCCAGCGGCAGCTTCCAGGCATGAATGCATCTGTTTCTGAAAACATCGCCCGCTTCTACGTCCAGCTTCAGGAGGACGCCCAAGCCGATGCAGTAATGAACGACTATGAGGAAGATCTGCTTGCCGAGGCGCAGGAGGCCTACCCGGAGGCTGTCGTGAATGCCACAGAAGTCCAGCAGGATGGACCGCCATCCGGCAATACGATTGATGTGAATCTGTACAGTGATGAGAATGAAGATTTGAGAGAGGCCGCCAACCAGGTCGCCCAGCTCTTTGAACAAAACGATCAATTAAAGAATGTATCCAACGATATGGAGGATACGCAGACGAAATACGATATTTCCCTTAATGAGGATGGCAGAGAGCTCGGTGTGAGCCCGTATCAGCTGATGCAGCCGATCCGCGAACGGCTTCAGCCCCTTGATGGCGGCACGCTCACCCTGACTGAGGAATGGGAGATGGAGCTTGCCTTCGATGAAGCCTTCGCAACAAAGGCGGATATCGAAACGTATACCATCATGACACAGGACGGTGCCAAAGAGCTGCAGGAAATCGCTTCGATTGAAGAAGTGGAAGTGCCGAAATCCATCAAGCACCAGGACGGTGAAACGGCAAGCACGGTCTCCGCGACTATCATCGGAGACGACACCGCCGCCGTTTCCCGTGACGTGGAGGCCGATGTCGACTCCCTCACCCTGCCGGACAGCGTGGAAGTGAACCTGACCGGAGGACTGGAAATGATCAACGAAGGCTTCGCCGACCTCGGGCTAGCCATGGCCGCAGCTGTCGGACTCGTGTTCCTTGTACTCAGCATTACGTTCGGAGGCATCCTGACCCCGATTGTCATCCTGTCCTCCCTGATCTTCATCCCGATCGGCTCGCTCGCCGGCTTGTTCCTATCCGGCCAGACGCTGTCGATGAGCGCCATGATCGGAATGCTGATGCTGATCGGAATCGTCGTTACCAACGCCGTCGTACTGCTTGACCGTGTCGAAAGCAACCGCCGCGAAGGACACGAGCTCACAGAAGCGATCGTCGAAGCGTCCCGTACGCGTCTGCGTCCGATTCTCATGACCGCCCTGGCCACGATTTTCGCTCTCGTGCCGCTCGCCCTTTCGAACTCGGCTTCCGGGCTGATATCCAAAGGACTTGCAATTACGGTCATCGGTGGACTGACGACATCGACGCTGCTCACCTTGATTTTTGTACCGGTCTTCTATTATGCGGTTGGGAAGTTCCGGAGAATGGAATAGATGATGGAACCCGCAGGCCTTTGAGGTCTGGGGGTTCTTTTATCATGTGGCTTATTTTGCTTAGACTTCGATAATTTCGTTCGTTATTAAATCATAATTTTTTTACTAAAAACTTTATAAAGAGTATCTAAGTATGACAAAATGACCAAATAAATAGATACAAAGGAGATCTGGAGCTATCGGTGGAATCGCCGTTGGTGACGTGCATCACTTTGGCACCTGCTGGTGGTGGAATTCTATACAAGGTGGTTTTGTAATGAGCGATAAAAGAGACAATTCCAATGAAATCAACATGAGTAAAAAACGATTTTATGTAGTGTTCGGTGGCACGATTGCTGTCGTTATTCCCCTTTATGCCATAGTTTCTCAGGGTATCGAAAGACTGTTTTAATAAAAGAGTGCTCTTTGGTAGTACACCCCGGAAGTTAGAACGAAAAATCTAACTTCCGGGGTGTTTTCTATGGCAGGATAGAGAATTACAGTAACGAAGACAACTTAGAAGGTTTTCTTCCGGAAGCAGAAACAGGTGAAAGCATCGAAGCTCCGCCAGCAAAAAAAGCGATGTAAGGATAACCCCCGCTACCTTTTTTAATAAGGAGCGGGGGTTATCCCTTTTTGCTTATCCTAAGAACATAAATGGAATTTAATCCCACACCAAGCAACCTATGATACACTAAGATTACCGAAATCGATGATGGAACCCAGCCACTGGAGGCCCGCTTATGAAAGAAAAATACTTGATACCCATCCTGATTTTTTTCGTCTTAGGATCCGCTGCAATTAGTCGTATCCATTCGCTCAGCCAAACGGTTAAATCGTTCTTTTACGGTACCGCTTTAGTCGTTCTCCTTGTGGTAGGGATGATACGCACCTATCACTATTTCAAATCCTGATGGTAAGGAGTTGATCGTAAATGAAGCTGCTTAGGATCGGTGGAGGTGGGCTCAAAATGGCCCTTCTTTATATCGTTCTTACCCTTCTGTCCCCTTTCATCCTCCATCTGACCGGGAGGCGAAATGTCCTGTCCGAGCCTGAATGGATGGGTGGAAATCTTTGGTTCATTGAAGTGAGTGAGCATCAAATGTATGCAACAGCAACAGCGACGGGAATAATTGTTTCTTTTCTTCTTGGAGTTCTTTTGTATACCCTGCTTCACGTTGTCTCTTTCCCCGGAAAAAAGGAAGATCATCCAGCGATGTAAAAAAACTCATCTTTGTTTACTCCGTGCATGATTGCAGGGAGTCTTTTTTTGGAGACTACTAAAGTTCATAGTTTGTTCAACATTTCACAAACTTTTCCCCAATTATGGTGCTATGATGAATATGTAAGGAAGATCTTCTCAACAAACCATTTCATTATTCATTGAATATAAGGGGGAAACGCATATGAAAGCTGTTGTAGTCAATCCACATGCGAAAGCCAACGTTGAGGTTATCGAAAAGGATGTCCGTCCACTGAAATCCGGGGAAGCCCTCGTCGATGTGGAATACTGCGGGGTCTGCCATACGGATCTGCACGTTGCTGCTGGTGATTTCGGTGATGTCGAAGGCCGCGTGCTTGGGCATGAAGGGATCGGCGTTGTTTCACAAATCGCTGATGATGTCACAAGCTTGAAGGTCGGGGACCGCGTGAGCATCGCCTGGATGTTCCATGCCTGCGGACGCTGTGAATACTGCACGACTGGACGGGAAACGTTCTGCCGGAATGTCCAGAACGCCGGATACAGTGTCGACGGCGGTATGGCCGAGCAGTGCATCGTGACAGCTGATTATGCGGTAAAAGTACCCGATGGACTCGATCCGGCTCAGGCCAGCAGCATCACCTGCGCCGGCGTGACGACGTATAAAGCGATCAAAGTATCTGATGTGAAAGCCGGTCAGTGGATCGCCATCTACGGCTGCGGCGGTTTGGGCAACCTAGCCATACAGTATGCCAAGCACGTCTTCAACGCCAAAGTGATCGCGGTCGATATCAATGACGATAAGCTCGCCCTCGCCAAAGAGATCGGCGCCAACATGACGATCAATCCAACAACGGATGGAGATGCAGAGAAAATCATCCAGGAGCAGCTCGGCGGGGCGCACGCCGCTGTCGTTACGGCGGTTTCTAAACAAGCCTTCAACTCTGCTGTCGATGCCGTCCGCGCCTGCGGTAAGGTCACAGCGGTCGGACTGCCGTCTGAAACGATGGATTTGAACATTCCACGACTCGTCCTTGATGGCATTGAAGTGATCGGCTCTCTCGTCGGCACCCGTAAGGATTTAGAAGAGGCCTTCCAATTCGGAGCAGAAGGAAAAGTCGTTCCGGTCGTGCAGACACGCCACCTCCACGAAGTTCAGGACGTCTTCGAGGAAATGGAGCAGGGTAAAATCCAGGGCCGAATGGTGATCGATTTCCATCAGCACTAAACATAAAAAAACCGCCTGCGCCTGATCCGGCACGGGCGGTTTCTTTATGTCGTCTGCTTTCTTTTTTCCATAAAGGTATGAATCACGATATACAACAAGATCAGCCCTAAAGGAAGGAACGCCTCAACCATCAGGCTCGTATCGGCCTGGACGCCTGCTGCTTCCATGAGTAAAGGCGGCACATAGTAAACCAGCGCTACGAAAACCAAGAAGAAGCTCTTCCACTTCCATGCGAGCGCCACAAGGGTCAGAGCGGATAAAACGAGGATGACCCCCTCCGCTGTCGCTCCGGCCGTCCATACAGGGGGTATCGAAAGCATTTGATCCATGAAAATCAATCCCATGAACAACAGCATAAATCCGCTGCTAATGACCGCATAGAAGGTGAATTCCTTTTTCTTCGTCGGACGCTTAGAGGATACGTAGCGGAAGGATAAAATAATGGCTCCTAAGTAAAACAGGGCGATGACAGGATAGCCGATCAGTTCGAGAAGCGAATACGACAGCTCCCCTTCCAAAGCATCTCCAAGCAGTAGGAAGGCGACGATACCGAGGATAAACCCCTGGATCCACCCGGCGATCTGTTTCTTATCCAAAGGCATCTCCCCCGCCAGTTCCTTCATATACTCCTCCGGAGACTTTCCTGTGATATGCTCCGTGCTTTTTCCTTCCTGTTCAGCTTCAAGGAGATGATCCTCAAGCTCTTCTGTAATCTCCTCCACCTCGGATTCATTCCTGCCACTCGTAAGCAGATACAGCCTTAGATGATCGACGAATTCCCGGCTTTCCTCTGATAAAATCATAGACCCTCTTCCCCTTCCAGTAAATTCTCAACACCACCGGAAATGCTTTTCCATCGGTTTTTAAAGGCTTCCAGCTCGCGTCGGCCTTCTTCGGTAATGGCGTAGTATTTCCGCTGCGGGCCGCCGGACGGATGCTTTTTCTTCGTCGTGGTGACCAGCCCTTCTTTTTTCATCCGGAGAAGCAGCGGGTAAATGCTTCCCTCCTTGACCATGGAAAAGCCATAGCCGTTCAGTTTTTCGATCATTTCATAGCCGTAGGTCTCCCCTTTTCCGATAATGGCGAGCAGACAGCCTTCAAGAATTCCTTTCAACATTTGGCTCGACGACATCCAGACGTTCCCCTCTCCAACATTCTTGCATTGCAAGGTAGTTAGGCAAAAAATAAAAACGTTCTATATTGTTATGCAAGTTAGTTTAAGTTTAAAGGTTTAACCCATATATTTCAAGGATATTTGTAAATATTTCCTATAAATGCTTTTTGCAGTCTTCACAGGTCCTACTCTAATGATGGAAGGAGTTTCAGATATGCCATGGGTAACGTGATTCTTCGATTGCTTAGTGTTGGAATAGCGGAGATACCTTTTATCTTGTATTATGACTACCTGCCTGAGGAAACGATAGCCTTAAACTACTATGTTCTAGGCTTTTATGCTGTCTATATGTGCTCCGAATCCTTTGATCCCTTTGGAATAAGAACGCACTGGATCCACATCTTTCAGATCAGTGCGCTCATCATTTTGACGACCGGGACGCTCCGAAACTTCGATTTTGTGACAAACACCATGTGGAAGGGCGTATTTCTTATAACGTATAGTGCCTATATTGTATTTAAATTGATCGAGGTTATTATTTTAAGAAAAAAGATGAAGTAAAAATCATCGCGATGATCCTGTGAAACAAAGACAAATCAAGCACCTGGTCATTCAGGTGCTTGGATAATTATGTGAGTGCATTCAGTTTCTTCAAATATAATTTCGCTATGTCTTCCTGACCGATCATCCGCCACTCGATGTCCCGGCCCAGTTCCTGTTTCGTTTCCTCCATTCTCATTTTAAAACAATCTTCAAAACTCTGTGATATATCTCCCATGATGAAAAGGTAAGCATAGTTGGATTTAGAATTTCGACTGCAACGGATAAGATCTTCAATCGGCTTTTCCGTTCTCACATTCCCCTGATAGTTCTTACATTGAACCGGAATATCATCAAGTAAATCAGATCCATCAAAAGGATCAAGAATTTTTATGGTCAGATCCCATCCCTTTCCTGAATCCCCAGCTTTTTTCACCTCAACTCCAGCCATCGATTCAATCAGTTCCTTCACAAAGCTTTCAAAATGTGCGCTCGGCCATTGTTGTGAAATTCTTTCATACGTCTTCTTGATTAACTCCTCTTCCAACGCCTGTGATGCAAAAAGGGCGGCATTTCCTTCTTGATTTAACTTCTCAAATTCCTCCCCGCCCTCCCTTGAAATTTTCTCAATACGTTCAAGATTATCGAGAGCATCGGAGTTGTAGATTTCATAATACTGACCACGCTTGCTGAGGTGATGACGCAGCTGCTGGGACACCATTTGGGAAGCCACTCGAATATAATCATTGGTTAACAGGCGGCACTCAACATAATGGTTGAAATCATCCATCTCCGGGTCCGTAGAACCGTATTCCCCTGTCACTTCTGCGATGAGAAACTGCCTCAATGGCCTCTTCAGCTGAATCACCAGCCGATCTCCAACAGTTAAACGCTTCATCAAAAACTGGGTGTATCTCCAGGTCACTTTTTCGTTTGATGTCCGCTGCGATGAAGGGATTTCCTTAATTCTTCTTAAATCAGATCCAGGCCCGCTCCAACCAAATCTTGCACTGCCATCCTTCAGTTCCTGCATCATCCAATCTTCCTGCCCGGAAAACGTCGCGACAAATTTAAAGTAACGGGTGATAACCCTCCACTCCCTTTCTTTGTAATGCATCGCCACCTATATTTTACCATTAATCAACTTAATAATCAGACTATTTACAGCGTATTCCTGCATATGTATTTATACCCACTCCAACCATCTCGTTCCCTTGCACTTTTCGTAAGATACTATTAAAGTATATACTGGTTGAAATCCATTCAATATGGTAATGGATATAGATAGCGTCGCTTTTAGCTTTGGGAATCAAACTTCTCATAAAGAAAGGGTTCAGATATATTATGAAAGATAATTTTTGGCATGAGCTGCCCCGGCCGTTTTTCATTCTAGCGCCGATGGAAGCCGTGACAGATGTTGTGTTCCGTCATGTGGTGACGGAAGCGGCACGACCTGATGTGTTTTTCACTGAGTTTACAAATACAGAAAGCTACTGCCATCCGAAAGGGAAGGACAGCGTGCGCGGCCGCCTGACGTTCACAGAGGATGAACAGCCGATCGTCGCCCACATTTGGGGAGACAAACCTGAATACTTCCGCGAGATGAGTATCGGCATGGCGGAGATGGGCTACCGTGGGATTGATATCAACATGGGCTGCCCGGTTCAGAACGTAGCCGGAAATGGAAAAGGCTCCGGCCTGATCCGCCGTCCGGAAGTGGCGGCTGAACTTATTGATGCTGCGAAAGCCGGCGGACTGCCTGTCAGCGTGAAGACCCGTCTTGGCTACACGAACCTCGACGAATGGCGTCCATGGCTGAAGCACCTCTTGGAACAGGACATCGTCAACCTGTCCATCCACCTTCGTACGAAGAAGGAAATGAGTAACTTCGATGCCCACTGGGAGCTGATCCCTGATATTATGGCGCTTCGCGATGAAGTAGCCCCGAACACGCTGATCACGATCAACGGAGACATCCCTGACCGTCAAAAGGGACTGGAGCTCGTTGAAAAATACGGCGTCGACGGCATCATGATCGGACGCGGTGTGTTCCACAATCCTTTCTGCTTCGAAGTGGAAAAGAAGGAACACACAAGTGATGAACTGCTGGATCTTCTACGTCTGCAGCTGGATCTTCACGACAAGTACTCTGAAGAGCTGGAGCCGCGTCTATTCAAACCGCTCCGCCGCTTCTTCAAAATTTATGTGCGCGGATTCCGTGGAGCCGGTGAGCTGAGAAATCAGCTGATGGGCACCCATTCTACGGATGAAGTGCGTGCGCTGCTTGATGAGTTCGAGGAAAAAGGCGGCATAAAGGAAGAAGAAGGATTCACGATTTCTTAATCAGACGAAAGAGGAGAGCCTACAGGTTCTCCTCTTTTTTTTATATTTGAATGGCTTAGTAAAGCGATGGTTATTTTATAGAGTCGCTGTGTTCCAGGAGGGATATAATCCTCTTATTTTGTTCCACTTGAATGTCACTATTGATTTTTATTATGCGGACCCACCTTATTAGGAAAGCCAATACCAAAACAGGTAAAATAATCAATATAGTCTGCATACGTTATCCTCCTACATTTGTCCGTTCAATTAAGAAAAGGATAGTTATTGACCAACTATCCCCTCTATTTCAAACTTGATTCCCATATATTTTTTGAGTTAATTTTCATTAGAGAACTATTCCAAACACTCTCCATGAGTCATGAATTCCCATAGTCGTTCCGTTCAAATAAATAATGGATGAACAACACTCCTCCCAAGAATAATGGGAACCCGATTAATATGTAATATATATTCTTGGGGACTTCAAAAACACTCCCCAGATAACTGAATAAAAACATGTAAATAAAGATAAAGGTAAACGTAAGAAAAGCTTTCATAAGAACTCCTTTTGAACGGAAGTGTTCACTTAACAGGAATAACAGCTGACATTATTTCCTAGTCTTTTGCAGCTGATTTAATTTAAAAGACAAGATGAGGATATTAATGTTTGGTCTGTGATAAGTGAATGCTTAATGTTGAGTTCATCACTACTATGTTCCAAAATGATGAGCGCCGAACCTTTGAATTATTTAGTCTTTGTCAACCAGCTCTGTAACAAGCTTATTTAAAAGAAAAACACATCTAAATAAACAACCAGCAATTATACCAAATGCAATAATCCCTCCGAATTGCGGGCCAGCCATCATTATCAACCAACCTAATACTCCAGCTAAAATTATAGAAATAAATAAAAACAAACCGACTCGGTCCTTTCTGCTTCACAAACCCCCATTCACTCGTAAGAAGGCTCTCACTTTAGTGATTTGTATACTTTTCGTGAAGACTCAAATGTAAGAAATTTTTACGATTTTTCCCGACGCCCCCGCTTTTCTATAATAGGAAAAATAAAATACCAGGAAATAAAGCCTCCTATCGTTAATCCTATTACGATTGGCCACTCTATTTCCCCGTATATAAAGTACCCGAAGAGAATGGAAAAGATTGCAAAAACAAATGCAGCGAGCAAACCATCTTTTGTTCCTTTTTTCATGTCGCAACCCTCCTTCTCCTGTTTATATTTGATAATAGGGGTATCATCAACTTTTTAACACATTACTCACGGTAAGCCTTTTATTTACAAATGATTTTGTAAAATAGCGTAGATGTCGCATTCTACGCTATTTTTAGATAGACAAACATCTATCGTAGTGGAGAAGGCTTATTTAGTGGTGAAAAATAGCTTAGCGTGAGTAAAAAAGGGAAAAATCTTCGTGTTAAAACCTTGAAATAGTATTGGCAAATACTTTTTCAAGGTTTTCTATTCTTGTATACAAGTATTAATACTATAAAGGTAATTATAAATGTTTGTAGGCCTAGGCTTAGGTTCTCAAAGTTGGTTGTTGAGTTGTTTAAAGAACTATTAAACTGACTGATAATCCATTCAAACGTTATATTTAAAATAACTATTAGAGTTGCGACCAAAAAACTTGTAGCTGTAATTTGAATTTTTTTAATGGCACATCATTCCCTTTTCTGTAATAATTTGTCATTTTATGCTGTTTTTATTGCATGTTTTCAAACCAAATTATAACAAGAAAGGGAGAGTCTATGAAATTCAAAATACTCTTGGTGCTTACTCTTTTCGTTTCGTCGTTGTCAATTGCTATCCCGAACTCTGCAAATGCCGTATCTAAGGTAGAAAAATTGAATAGTGATTGTCCTACGTGTAGTGAAAATGTTGAATCGAAGGGGAGCTTAAAAGACAAGAAAGAAGCATTGAAATTAGTTAAAAAGACAACTGGTACAAAATTAAAAAAAGACGTTCAAGAATACTTAATAAGAGTAGAAAAATCTACTACACAGAAAGTAGCGCTAGTACAGGTTCAACATGAGGTTGGTCAATATAAGCAGTATTACTTAGATTTAGAAGGCGAAGAGCTGTTATTCACTCGTAAGGCGAGTGTAACCAATATCAATGATAATAAAGCCTCGTTTGTATTAGAGCAAGATGGTGAGAAAGTTATTGACGTGGTTATTAATAAGAAGAATAAAACGTTGGTAGATCAATCAACAAATGAAACTTTTAAAATCTCAGAGCTACAAAACCTTCAAAAACGGAGTACAACTAATTCATCTAAGCAATTATCTTTCAAAGGCCTTGTAACTACTCAAGATAGCAATTTGGAGAAATGTAAAGATTTGGTAACTGACTTGCTAGTATCCGGGGGCACAGCAGCATGTGCTGGGGCTTGTGCTGCAGTATTTAATGTTGCTGGAGTAATAGTATGTACTGCATTGTGCAGTTTTATTGAAACTCGTTTAGGAAAAGCTGGTTCTGACCAAATTTGCACACAGTTTTTCGGATAATTTCATAAAAGCATGTGATAAGATCCCCATAGAAAATTCTAAAGGGGATCTTATTATGTGTATCAATACACTATGCTTTCACTATTCTCCATTAAATGATAAAAGCTATACATATACCCAGAGAATTAAACTCCTAATATGTGATTACTGGCTCTCTGAGCCTTTTGAGAAGGGGTACCACCAACTTTTTAACACATTACTCACGGTAAGCCTTTTATTTACAAATGATGTTGTAAAATAGCGTAGATGTCGCATTTTACGCTATTCTTATTTAGACAAACATCTATTATAGTGGAGGAAGACTTATTTAGTGGTGAAAAATAGTTTAGCGTGAGTTTTACGGTGAAATGTTGGTACTAACCCTAATAACCCTTGGTACTTAAAGGTTTTGGGTTTATATATATGGTTCATTCATACCCTCACTGCTGGGTAGAGCAGCATTTAAAACGGCCCCCTGCCCACCCATTCCCTTTTTGTGCATCAGTCTTTCTATACTTTCCTTGTCTTGGATTGATTCACTTCTTGTCTTTCCCTCCTACTTTTTCGGAGGATTGATCTTTTTGTCCTTTAAGTCCTTATATTTAATAAATCCTATCACTGGGATAAGATTCTCCATCAACAGGCCCCCTTAAAGTCCTTAATTTCCTGCTGTTTCTATGATTTAATCCATTCATAGAAACAGAACTCAGCATCCCTCGAGAATTGTTCCCGTCGATACATAACGACTCAAAACTGAGTTTTAATTTTCAAGCCTTTTCACTTCACTTTCCAGTCTCTCGACTTTTTGTTCTAAATCTTTATTAGGTTCAGTGATTCTTCTCCCTATAATGATCAAAAAACCAATTAGAGCAGCGAGTCCACCTACAAAAGCAACGACACCAAAGATCATAAGGTCTAAGATAACTACCACTCCTAAAAATCGCTTTTTTACATATACGAATAAGTACAGATGCGGTTTCATATCTGGCTGTTACCTCGAAAAGGAGTCTTCCACAAACCTGTCCATTTCCTGAAGACTCCGGTTAAACAACAAAGAAAAAAGAAGCCATGATGAGACTTCTTTTCCACTGCTTTAATTGATTGACCGCTTTCCCCAAATCTTTCACACTCATTTTTCTTCTTTTTTAAAATAAAAGACTGTTCCATTGACTCCAGCTAGTTCCCAACCATCCTTACCCAGTGAATTTAATTTTTCCTCCATCACTTCACTGAATTTTTTATTTGCTTTCAGCTGCACTTGAATATCTTCTACTCTATACTCAAATTGCTTCATTTTTTTCCTCCTAATAAAACTACTAAACAATGTTTATTTAAATCTCTATACGATTATGTTTAACAGTGGTTTCAATAAAGTCTACTCCAGAATTAGTTTTTCTGTTTGCTGCGGACTGCCCCATTGAATTTCCACGCTGATAGGTTCGCCTGTTTCAGGCGTACAGCCTGAACATTGAGAAGATATCGTCACTGTTCTATTATCCAATTCTGCCCATGTTTGAACAGTTTCTCCCTCATTGATCGTAATTTTCAAGTCTTTCAATTCTTCCTCTTTCTTGTAATGGAACGTAAATTCCCCGTTTTCTGAATCAGGTCCGTTATCTGCTATGTATTCTCCCTCCCAGCTGTTGGATTCACCTGACAACATGATAGTTTGGTTTGTACACCCAGCCATGACAAACGTCACGATAAACAAATAGAAAAATAATTTCTTCAAGTTCTGTACCTCCATTGCTTTTACCGTCATTTACTATTGATGATTATGATTCAGCTAAGCTCTGTCCTGAAGCCTCTCCCAATGCCGTTTAAAAGATTCTTCATCCATCATACAAGTGAAGTCACCCTGATAAGTCTTCCTCATAAAGAACATGTCCCTCTTGATCGAGTGCCCTCACGGGTGGCGCGGTATTCGGAGCATAAAAAATCCTCCCCATCCCCGTGTCATGCAGGGGGATTTGTGTATAGCCATCATCCGTTTCCACTTCAACGGAATCGATCTCCCTCCTGTTGACCATTCCATATAGAACATTGAAGGGATCCTCCTCAGGCAGCACGCGCCACCTGCTGTGCCTTGCGTACAATTCGTTCTCCGAGGCAGAAAAACCTGTGGAGCTCCTTAAGTCCCAGCCATGCCACTTCTTAACAAGGGCACTGACCTTGATATTTACTCCTTCCTGATCAGTAAGATACAAAACCATTTTCGCATCTCCAAAGTCTGTCACATCCACGACTTCCGTGACTTCCATAGACGAGCTGTGTCCAGCTTCAATCACGTCTTCCACAGATTGATGCTGACAACCCGTAAGCAGAATAAAAATAAAAGCTGATAATAGGGTGTGTTTCAAACGTCGTTACCTCCCTAATTCTTATGTATGAAAACTCCTTAAACCGTATCATCAAGATTTATAGGCGTGAAGGGGTGAAAAAGGAACTCAGCATGAGATCAATTCGTCTTATACATAGGAAGAGTAAGGAGGAAAAACACCGCCCTTCCATTGTTCAGAATCTGTCTCTGTCTACAAGACGCGAAATGGGCGGGGGCTTGCAAGGGTTGATTATACAAACAAAAAACAGCAGACATGGTCTGCTGTTTCAATATTCCTTTTATTTACAATTGGACATAGCCTTTTCCATTTTCAATCATAATTTCTGTATGAAACTCTCTTGAAAGACGCTGAATCCTCTGCAGCACTTCTTCATTGCGGGATAATTCCGGCCAGCCCTTCCGGTACCTCGGTTCATCAAATCCCAAATCGATCGGCTGCAGTTCAATTCCCGTTAAGCGGCCGCCTTCCCAACTCATACCGGCCATCACCGATTCCCATACAAAAGGGTTAACACCAAGCCCCTTCGTGCCGCCTGCGCTGCGTTTATCGAACCCATCAGCGGCTGAAGAATCAGCATCCATCCTGTATTTTTCAAAGAAGTCGCGAGGCAGATGGGTTACAGAATCGTTCTGGAAGATGAAGTTACCAAGACTATAGAAAATAGGTTTCCCTTGATAGATTTCAATCCCGCGGACCACATGAGGACCATGTCCTACGATACAATGAGCCCCGGCATCAATTAAGTTTCGAGCGGCTTCTTTTATAAAATCGGCCGGCTTATTTTTGTCCACTCCATCCATTTCATGAGAATGAAGGCTGACAATCACATAATCCGCCTGTCGTTCCGCTTCTTTCACAGTGCGGATGAGCCGCTCCATATCGGCCGGGTGGGGTCTGCGCTCGATGAAGGCCCTGTCCCCCTCCTTAAACGTCCGGCCCGCAAATGCAAATCTTCCGGCAGGATCAGGGGGCAGGAACCCCTCTTTTATATCAAGCTCCTTGGCAGCATCCAAATGAGTCCGGTTGGAGATGGAGACCAATGTTTCCATCTCCTCTTTAGAAATATGTATCATTTCTTCATAACGGAGAGGATTGACCCCTGGTCTTCCTGGAATATAAGCATTCCCGTCACCCGCCCTCCAAAAATCCTGAAAGGTGGACGTAGCTCCAATCAGTGCTGCTCTGCCTTTTTCTGTTTCTATGTAACGTGGTTCTGATGCGGAGGCGAGCGATTGGCCTGCTCCCGCATGGACCATCTCCCTTGCGTCCAATTCTTCCTCTGTCCTCTTCAAGCCTCCATATAAATAATCCATCGTATGATTGTTGGCCCAGTTGTATAAATTAAACCCGTAATCTTTCAGATCATCCAAAACGGACGGGGAAGCCATGGCCCACGTCCCTCCACTCACAGGAGATGGGTATCCCTCTTTTTTATGCGTTGTGATTTCCAGATTTGTAAAACGCACGTCAGCATCTGCCATCCACTGTCTCAACTCCGCAGCACGGGCATCCTTATCCGGGATCCGGCGGGCAATGAAACTGTCACCCGTCATGATCATCCTCATGTCCTTTCCCCCTGTCAGCCATCATTTTAGAGAAAACCCCTGCTTTTTGATGAAATCCGTCAACTCTGCTCTTCTTTTCTCCCCAAAATAATCCACCATACGCCTGCCCCAGCCTCTGGAGTTTTTGCCATTCGTTCTTTCCGCATAATAAGTGGATGTGATTTGTTCATATTCAAGTAACAGAGATTCTACTCCATCTGTCTGATAGAATTCCTCATGATAGACGGCTTGTTTCACCATCCTGGGCTTCTGATTCGGCCACTGATCCGGGTACCCGATGCACATCCCCATCAGCGGTACTGTCCATTTCGGAAGGTTCAAAAGGGAGGATACTTGTTCGGCTTCATTACGAATCCCTCCGATCATTACCCCGCCAAGACCATAAGACCTGGCAGCGAGAAGAAAGTTTTCAGAGGCAAGTGCCGTATCCACAGCACCTACAAGCAGGTTTTCGATTTCATCCACCTCAAAAGGGGCCTCTTGTCGTTCACTAATCAGAGCGTGACGATAGAAATCCATAACAAAAACAAAGAAAATCGGGCATTGGCCGATGTACGACTGATCCCCACACAAGATCTGCAGCTTTTCTTTCATCTCTTGGCTTCGAATACCGATGATGCTGTAGGCCTGTACGTTATGGGATGTGGGGGCCCAGCGTGCCGACTCAACCAAGTCATCGATAATATTCTGTGGCACCGCCGTATCCTTAAAACGCCTGATGGAGCGGTGGCTTTGCAGAAGAGAGCGGGCCCCCGGGTACTCCATCACGGCTGCACCTGCTTCTGCTTATTTACCACCGGCTTTACCAAACGACCATAACCCTTATCCCCTGTGATCTCACCGTTTTGCATGACGATCGCCCCTCGTACGATGGTTTCCGTCGGCACGCCCTTTACAGCAAAGCCATCAAAGGCCGTTACCTTGCTTTTACTATGAAGGTTTTCTTTTTGGATGATCATCTCCTGATCGAGATCAACAATGGTGATATCTGCATCGGTCCCCGGCTGCAACGATCCCTTCTGTGGATATATTCCAAACATCCGGGCCGGCTCTTCCGCCATCAACCGTACAAAATCTGTAATAGAAATTTCTCCTTGGTTAACAGCATTCAGCATGAGAGAGGCCATTGATTCCACCCCGCACATGCCGGCCGGGATGGACCAGAGATCTCCCTCCTTTTCTTCTTCGGTGTGAGGCGCATGGTCAGAACAGACGTGCGAAATCGTCCCATCCTTAATTCCGGCCCAGATTCCCTCCTGATCCTGTTTATATTTGACCGGCGGATAAACTTTCATCTGTGGTCCGATTTCGGGATAGTCTTCGTTGGATAGAAATAAATAGTGGGGACAGGTTTCCACTGTAACCGGATACCCTTCCTCCTGAGCTCTTTTTACTGCTTTGACACCTGCTTCTGAGCTGACATGCAGCACATGGAAACGCACTCCTGACGCTTTAGCGAGCTCGATTCCAGTATTCACCGTAAGCAGCTCTGCCAGATCCGGCCGTCCAGCAATTAAATCCTCATAGGAACGCCCTCCCTTTTTCTCTACGAGTGACGTCATGGTTTGAATCAGGTCGTTGTTTTCTGCATGAACCGCAAAAATTTTACCGGTCTGAGCAACTTCCTGCATCATTTCGAATACATCACCATCGTTGAAAGGAGCGATGACGTTCTCCATTCCCGGCTTGTAGTTGTAGATCAACTGGTACGTTTCACTATGAACAGCATAGCCCCAGAAAAATTTAAAGCCGATCACACCCTTTTCGTTCAATGCCTGGATTTGGTGGTTGTTCAAAGAACCAAGACAGATGCCCCAAAGGCCGAAGTCGACATAGGCCTTTGACTGAAGGTTTTGATGCTGGAGGTCGAAATGTTCCGGACCGTCAACCGGAGGTGTTGTGTTCGGCATTTCAAAAATAGAGGTGATGCCGCCCGCTGCGGCTGCGCGTGATGAATGAGCAAAATCTTCTTTATAGGTTGGACCCGGGTCACGGGAATGCACATGGGTATCGATAAGTCCCGGCAGGACATATTTTCCGGATGCATCAATAACCCTCGACGCCTCTTCCCCGTTGTCTTCTGAGGTGACCGCTCCTATTTTCCCATCCTTGATATAGAGGGTGTGTTCGTTCACATAACCGCTGCTTACAACTTTCCCGTTTATAATCTTAAGATCCCACATCCTGCACCCTCCTTCATATTTGGATGGATCCAATCAATTCCTTAATATCATCTACGTTGTGCTTGTCCATATAATCATCAATCTCTCTTTGTATATCGGTTAACGCGGTTGGCTGAATAAAGCTCGCCGTCCCCACTTGAACAGCTGTTGCTCCGGCTATCATCATCTCGATGGCGTCCTCCCCCGTCATGATTCCCCCACAGCCAATGATCGGCAGGGAGGTCACTTGGGCGACTTGATAAATCATCCGCACAATCATCGGTTTTACAGCAGGCCCCGAAAGCCCTCCCATCACGTTGCCGATTCTCGGTTTCCTTGTCTCTACGTCGATAGACATTGCCAGCAGTGTATTGGCAACATTCAAGCCGTCTACCCCTCCAGCTTCTGCTGCCAACGCAATGTCCTGGATATTCGTTACGTTCGGGGTCAGTTTTGCGATTAACGGCTTGCTGGTCACCTTCCGAACTTCCGCTGTCAACGAACGCGTAACCGCCGCATCCATTCCGAAAGCCATTCCGTTCCCTTTAAGGTTCGGACAGGAAATATTCAACTCCAGCGCCGCTACGCTTGAATGGTTCCCCAAAATGGAAGCCATTTCTGCAAACTCTTCAATAGATTCCGCAGAAATGCTGGCTATCAGGGGAGAATCATATTTTTCAAAAGAAGGGATGGTGTGCTTCAAGTAATAGTCCAGCCCTTTACTCTGGATGCCGATGGAATTGATCATTCCCGCTTCTGTTTCACAGACTCTTGGTTTGGCGTTGCCCGGCTGCGGGTCTTTAGTAATACTTTTCGGTACAATCGCTCCCAGTTGATTAAAATCAACCACCTGCTCCATCTCCGAGCCAAATGCTCCTGAAGCCGGCATGACCGGGCTTTTCAGTGTTAAAGACCCTATGTTTACTTCGGTGCTTTTCATCTGGATCATTCCATCACCACCTTTTCAAGAGGAAAGACCGGCCCTTCCATACAGACACGAACGGATTTCTTTTCCCGGCCCTCCTGTATATCACAGACACAGGCGAAACACGCGCCCATAGCGCAGCCCATATGCTCTTCCAATGCAATCTCCCCAGGGATCTGATGGTCAAAAGCAATGGATTGAGCGAGTTTGGATAGTCTTCGTGATCCACACGTATAGAGGCTGTCTATTTTATAGAAGGGAAGGATATCCTCTTGGATGAGCTGCTTCACATGACTGACATCACTTGTTCCGCCTTCATCGGTCACTTTATAAACTGTGGCTCCGAATTCTTCCAAGTATTCGGCAGCCAGAAGATCTTCCTCTGTCCGGGCGGATAATACAGCCACGCAGTGGGCTTTCTGCTGGAAGGCAGCCTGAGCTACCGCTGCAAGGGTGGCTATGCCTACACCTCTGGCGATGAGAAGGACCGTTTCTGCTTGTTTATAAAGTTCGAACCCTTTTCCAACCGGCCCCATCATATCAAGGGTGTCTCCCTTTCGAATCCTTGTCATCGCCGTTGTTCCCTTACCTTTGACGACATAGAGAAACTCCAGTGTGTGTTCATGAATTTGATAGATGCTCAACGGACGTCTGAGGAAAGGACTGTACGTACCGGCACAGCGGATATGGAAAAACTGTCCGGGGTCCGGCTTAAACGGCAGGGCTGACGAATCTACCGTCATGTGCCAGTATCGTTCGCTCACTTGTATATTGGAAAGGACGGGTGCATGGTATTGTTTCATCCGCTCATTTTCACCTCTTTTGCGCCGGCAAGCTTCATGACGGCTTGTTCCAGGACATCCACCCCTGTCACGAAGTCTTCTGCGGCTGTATATTCATCTGGGTTATGACTGATCCCTTTGTAGGAAGGGACAAAAAGCAAGCCGGTGGGGCAGATGGAAGCCATGTTCATCGCGTCATGACCCGCTCCACTCGGGAGGAACAGCGGATCAACACTTACCTCTCTGCACGACGCCGCCAGTAATTGCTGAACGTTTTCATCTAAAAGGATCGGTTGTTCATCCCTAAGCAAATCGAAGGAAACTTCCACGTCTTTCTCTGTCTGCAGCTGGCGGCTTTTCTTCTTCACCGCCTTGATGATCCGCTGCTTTGATGAAACATCGAGCCCCCGGATGTCGACATTGAATTCCACTCGGCCCGGAATGGTGTTCATAGCTCCAGGAAAAACATGAAAGACCCCGACGGTCGCTACCGTTTGGTACTTTTTCTCCTGATCAGCGGCCTCTTCAATATCCAGAACAAGGCGGGAAGCGGAAGTTAACGCATCTCTGCGGATATCCATAGGGGTTGTACCGGAGTGGGCGGCTTCCCCTTCCACTGTCACTTTCAGCCGTGTAGGAGCTGCAATACCTGTAGCAATGGCGACTTTTCTTCCCTTCCGTTCCAGTTCGCGGCCCTGCTCAATGTGAAGTTCAATAAATGCATGGAACGCGCTTTTCTCACGGACGGCCTGACCCAGAGTGGATGAAGGGAATCCTGCGGTGTTCATAGCTGTTTCCAAACTGATGCCGTCCTTATCTTTGAATTGTTTCGTATCCTGTGCCTTCAGTAATCCTGTCATTGCTTTACTGCCGATTGTCGCCAGACCAAAACGGGAAGATTCCTCTCCGGCAAACGCAATAAGCTCGATGGGGTAATCCGTCATCACCTTTTTTTCATTCAAACGGTGAATAAGCTCAATTCCTGCGGCCACCCCGCCGGCACCGTCATATTTTCCACCGGAGTAGACGGTATCCAAGTGCGAACCAACAGCTACAGCAGGGGCTTCTTTCATCCGCCCTTCCCTTCGCGCAATGACATTTCCTGCCTCATCTGTTCTTACCTGTAGATTTTCTTTGACGCAAAATTCTGAAAAAACAGCGTGCACCCGGCTCTCTTCTTCTGTATAAGCCAGGCGCTGCATTCCATCTGTGGTCGCTCCTATCGAATTAAAAGCGTCCAAGGTCGTCTGAATCCTGCTTTTCGAATCCATCTGCCTCATCCTTTTTATATATCTTTCTTTCATTGTCCCAAAAGGTGAGGTTGATATCTTTATCGATAAAGACATAAAGGGATGTGTTTTTTTATCTAAATCGATAATCATTTTTGGTGAAGTTGTGAATTTTCAACCCAATATGCAGATTCAATTTATCTTCTGAGTTCTTCACATTTAAATTAGTGATCATGTTGATCCTCTGAAGGCGATATTTGAGCGTGTTGATATGTATAAATAAAGCCTCTGCCGTTTTCGATAACGATTCATTGTGGTCAAAATAAGTGGTCAGGGAATGCACGAGTTCCAGGTCATGCGTTTTGTCGTATTCTATTAAACCGCCGATAGATTCCTTGTAAAACTTACTGACTTCCGTTACGTTATCAATTTCTGAAAGCAGCCGGTAAAAACCCAGCTCTTCGTAGTAAATTATCGGCTTATTCTGATAGAGGTTGCGCCCGAGCATGACAGCCTGCCGGGCTTGTTCATACCCATCCCTGATTTCACCAATATCCGAGGCGGCGCGGCTCACTCCTATATATACCTCCCCAGCTGAGCCATTCTGCATCTCAGCTAAAATATCGTTCATATCCGCCTCAATTCTTTCTGTTTTTTTGCCGGCGGAAGGGTAAAGGAGGTAAAGGCCGTTCTGAACCGCTCCGATAATGATGTCATCATCAATCCGGGCGCACACCCGCTCCAACTGATTCATGATTTCTGAAACATACGTCATGCCTTTTTCCCTTCTGGTGAACTCGATGGTTGTAAAAATATACTGTTTATCCACATCAAATCCGTACATGATGCCTTTTTCGTGCATGGCCGCTTCATATTGGATTTTAGAGAACAATAAGTCTTTGAAGAAATGACTCTTGTATTGCTGTTCCAGTTCATAGGCAGCCTTCTTCCTCATGAATTCCAAGGAAAGAATCGTATTCGCCCGTTCCAGAATAGCTAAGTCCATTTCCAAAAATTCCGAGGCTACGCCGATACTCGTAATCGCGCCGACCACCTGCCCCTCAATGATAATCGGAGCCGTCAGGCATTCCTGCTCCACTTTACGCCTCTCGTTCCACCTCAGCATT
This sequence comes from Halobacillus litoralis, assembly GCF_009856355.1. Taxonomy (GTDB): domain Bacteria; phylum Bacillota; class Bacilli; order Bacillales; family Halobacillaceae; genus Halobacillus; species Halobacillus litoralis_B. The sequence goes on from NZ_WMEW01000001.1 coordinate 815,947, forward strand.
TTAACCGGGCGCTGGACGATAGCCAGTTCCTCTTTCTGACTGCTCGTCATCCCCTGCAAGCCGTTATCGACAGAAGGAATCTTAAGGTATGGGACGAAGCTGTCGATTCTGATTTCATGCTTCATCAGATTGGCGAGCGTTTCCGCCATCTGGCTGATTCCTCCCTTGCTGTTTTTAATCTCGTCCAGGAGGCGGTAAGCAAGCTCCAGATCTTCACGGATGACCACCTTTTCATCAAAAATGACATTCATGACAGGCGAAAGAATATCAAGATAACTGACATGCTCCGGAATTCTCAACACAGGGAAATCGTACTTCTCCGCCTCATCTAAAATCACCTGGGGAATATCATCAATAAACCGCTGCGGCTTGATCGCCAAAGCGGAGGTCCCTTTCTCATGAAGCTCTCTTACTAATTGGTGCATGGCTTCTTCATCCCCTTTGATAGGGTATAGGCTTGTCAGCATCAATTCCTTTCCTTTCAGCCACTGGACAATATCAGGAACCTCCATAATAGTTACATAGTCAAGCAGACGGTCGAGCCCTCCTTCCCCGGCCGCGACCGTACACTGTTTCAATCCTCCGATTTTTAACGCCTGTCTTATCGTGATTGCCATAAAAATCCCACCTAATTTTGAATTAAATCAACAAGGAAAAGAGAACTCTGCGGTATATAGGTGATGATCAGAAGCGCTAGGACATTGACCGCGAAGAACCGCATCAATCCAGGCATCATTTCGACCATGTTCAACTTCGTGATTGTCTGCGTGACAAAGATATTGATGCCGAACGGAGGTGTATACATACCGACAGCCAGGTTGGCAATCATGATCACACCCAGATGAACAGGGTCGACGCCCATGGATAGAGCCGCCGGGTAAATAAGCGGAGCTAATATCGTAATCGCCGCCACCCCTTCCATGAACATCCCTAAGATAAGCAGGACAACATTGATCAACAAAAGGAAAACAACGACGGAATCGATATTTTCTGCGATGTAACCAGCAATCTGCTGCGGCACACCTCCGCGTGTCAAAATCCATCCAAGCACTTGAGCCGCTGCCACGAGCACTAACACCTGTGCGGTTGTAATTGCTGAATCCACCAGAGTCTGATAGAAACTCCTCCAGTTCATCTCTCTGTATATCACGACACTGACAAACAGCGCATAAACCGCGGATACCCCTGCGGCTTCTGTCGGAGTGAAGATTCCGGAGTAAATGCCCCCGAGTATGATGACAGGGATCAATAAAGCCCAGAAGGCCTTGACCGTAGCCGTCCAGAACTCCTTTCCGGACGCCCGTTTATCCTTAGGAAGATTGTTTTTCTTAGCATAATAGTAGATATAGAGAATAGAGGAAAGGCCGTAAATCAAGCCTGCCCCGATACCGGCAATGAATAGGCTTCCCACTGAAACCCCGGTTACTGACCCAAAAATGATGAGCGTAATACTGGGCGGGATAATCAGCGATACGGCGCCGGAAGAAGCCAGTAGTCCGGAGGCGAAGGATTTGTCATATTTCTTACGAAGCATTTCCGGATACATGATTTTACCGATCGCAATAACAGTGGCGGGACTGGATCCGGACAAAGCTCCAAAGAACATGCTGGATACCTGTGTGGTCATAGCGACCCCTCCGGTAATATGTCCGACGCAAGCCCGGGACCAGCGGAGAATCCGCTTGGATAAGCCGCCCACGTCCATAATGTTGGCTGCCAGTATAAAGAATGGAAGAGCCATGAGTGCAAATTGATCCAGGCCGCCGAACAGACGCTGGATTAAAATCATTGGCTGGATATCTGTCAGGAATATCACGGAAAGGAACGACGACAACCCCAAAGATACGAAAATCGGGGTGCTGGAGAACAAGAAAACCATCAATAAAATCAATAATAAGCTAATCATGATCAATGCCCCTATTCATGTATAATGTCGTTTGAAGCTGTCTCTTTGTATGGTCTGTCCTTTATGATGTCCACCACTCTCCCAATCAAATGGAATAAGGAAAGCGCCGCCCCGACCGGGATGGCGAGGTAAACATAGTAGAGCGGAATCTGGAGAGAAGGAGTAATCTGTCCGGTCTGTCTTGTGAATGACACCAGTTCCATACTGAACCAAATTAAAAGCGCCATGAAGACGATAGAAGCGAAAGCGATAAAAAGCTCCAGGGTCTTTTTCGCCTTTCCCTTCAGCAGATCCAGAACGAAATCCACACCTACGTGCATCCCCCGCCTGAAACATACCGCAGCTCCGATAAACGTAATCCAAATCATGACATAACGGATAAATTCCTCCGCCCACGTGGTATTGGCAGAAAAGACGTAGCGAAGAATAATGTTCACAAACAACAGGATCGTCACGGACAACAGTCCAAAGGCAATAGCGGTCTCCTCTATCTTTTTCAATACTTTCATATGTACGGCCCCTTCCCGGTAAAGGTAAGAATATGGCGTTAAGGGGCTGCCCGTGAGGACAGCCCCTTACAACCTCTTACTGATTGTTCACTTCATCAATCTTGTCATAGATTTTCTGCAGCAGTTCCTGCTGTTCAGGGGTGCTGTACTGCTCTTCATGGATCGGAAGAGAAGCTTCCTGGAATTTCTCTATTTCTTTATCCGTAAGCTCATAATAATTGACGTCCGAATCGATGATGTTCTGACGATACTCATCTTCTGTCTCAGCCAGCGTATCTCTTGCAGCTGTCCGCCCCGCTTCCTCAGCCGCTGCAATTGTCTCCTGTACGGAGGACGGTAAATCATTGAACCAAGCCTGGTTGGTCAGAAGTACATAGGTCATCAATCCGTGATGGCTTTCAACAATGGTGTTCTGTACTTCATGGTAGTTGTTTAAGTAAATGGTTTGAAGCGGATTTTCCTGACCATCCACCACTCCCTGCTGAAGCGCGTTGTACAGTTCAGCATATGGAACCGGAATCGGATTTCCACCCCATCCTTCATATTGAGCAAGGAGAATCGGGGATTCCATCGTTCTCATCGCCACCCCGTCAAAGTCGGAAGGCTGGTGGATTTCCACGTCATTCGTTGTGAATAGTTTGTAGCCGCCGGGCCAGAAGCCAAGCCCTTCGAATCCTCCTTGATTCAACGTTCCAAGCAGTTCGTCTCCTACTTCACTATCCAGAACCTCATACATTTTCTCTGTTTCTGTAGGGAAGAGGTAAGGAAGGTCAACGGCTTTAATGTCATCCACGAAAGGAGACACGACCGCTGTCGGCTGCATCGTGATATCAATTTCACCGATCTGCGTCCCTTCCACCTGCTCACGCAGACTGCCAAGCTGCAGCGCAGGATAGAGATCCACGGTCACCCTGCCATCTGTTTCTTCTTCCACTACTTCTTTAAACTTCTCCGCACCCTTATGTTCGGGGCTGTCTACCGGCTGGTTATGACTGAAAGTAATCGTAATCGGATCATAACTATCTTCCTCTGCTCCGCTTGCTTCCTGTGTTTCCCCATCACCACTGCAGGCTGCCATAAACAAGAGTACCAATACAGAAAAAATCAACGCCGCCACATTATTCTTCTTAAACACTCAGCATTCGCCCCTTTTTCTTCAATTCAATTGCTTAATGTCCATTTTATAAAAATATTCAGACATTTTCTTTGTCTGTTTAGACCAAAAGTTTTGGATGAACTTTATTGAAAAAGATAATGCAGCCGATCCGACCTCCCACTAACAGATAAATGACCTTACTTTTTATGTAATGAAAATTAACATTTTTCTGATATATTCGCATTCTACCACTTTTCTTAGTAGATAGTAAGACAAATTTAATGGGAATAAATGTCTACAAGGCCTTTTGAGCGGTAAAAAAACCATTGTCAGTTTTGACAATGGTTTTTTTACCGGTATACAGCTATACTGGTATGCATCATTAGAAAAAGTTTTTTCATACTTTGAGGCAGAGGAATGATGCATATGGAACCATTAACAAAAGTAGAAGTTTTCCAGGAACTCTATCAACTCATTGATTATTATTCAGAGCATCGCGATCACCCCGCAGATCCCGACTTCGACTTCTTCAAAAATGTGAAGTATTACTGTGATCAACTCGACTTGAACTATCAGGAGTTCATTCGTACGTTCGGTTTAAAACAGCTTTGATGTGTTTGATAAGAAGAGCCATACAGGCTCTTTTTTTGTTTTTCATCTTTGGTGTACCCATTCATAAAAGGTCAGAGCCGTGTTGCAGTATGGCTGATCATTCTATAATAAACTTAAACTGTCTTTAATTAATAACTTAGTAAACCTTCCTTTTCACATAAAAAAGCAGCCACATCGGACTGCTTTTCATTATATCTTATCCGCTCCATCCACCAGTGTCTTAAAATGATAGACCGCTCCAACGATGTTGGCGTGGGCCCCGTACCGGCACATCCCCAGGTTCGGAACAATCTGTGCCTCTTCTATCGAATGACGCAGACCACTCAATTTCTCCTCCACATTCGCCACTAGATCATGGCGGGCGCTGATGCCGCCTCCAATTAAAATCACTTCAGGATCATGAGCATACTGAATGTTGTGGATTCCTACAGCAAGCATCGTATAAAATTCATCAATGACTTCCATACAAAAAGCATCACCGTCTTCCGCCATCTGAAAGACCTGTTCTCCGGTGATCGAAGAAGTCTCGACACCTTGATGCGCTGCCACCTTCCGGACCATCGATGAGGTCGAAGCAGTTTCACTGAAGGTGTTCAGGCCATTCCCGAGATTCTCCGCATTCACAATCATATAGCCGAACTCCCCGCCGTGGAGATGGGCCCCTTTTTGGATGCGTCCGTGATGAAGAACCGCACCGCCGATACCTGTCCCGAGTACAACAACCGCAACGTGCCCGATACCAGCTGCTGCTCCGGACCAGTATTCAGCAAGTGCCGCACAATTGGCGTCATTTTCAATCGTAACGGGACGTTGAAATAGATGCGCCATATCTTCCTTCAAGTTTGGACCGTGGATATACGGGACAGCACTGGAACCTTCTATAATCCCCTCTTCCGTGACCGATCCGGGGGAGCTGACGGCTACGCCTTGTAGGTCCCCAGAACATTTTTCGAGAGCCGACTGGATGAGAGCATACAAGCCTTTCAAGGAGGAGGGCGTCCGTTCTTTCCAATGGCTCAGAATTTCTCCGTCCATCGTCACCTCAGCAAATTTCACATACGTTCCGCCGATGTCTACACCCAGCAGCTTAGAAGCCATTGTTCTTGCTCACTCCCTTGAACCAGTGACCGCTTTTTTTCAGGGAACGCTGCTGGGTCTCCACATCCACCCTGTAAAAGCCGTAGCGGTTTTTATAGGCGTTCAGCCAAGACCAGTTATCGATGAATGTCCACATGTGGAAACCATAGCAGTTTGATCCCTCCCCGATCCCTTTATGGAGCCACTTCAAATGCTCTTCGAGAAATTCGATCCGGTAATCATCATGAATCATACCGTCCTCATCCATGAAGCGCTCTTCATCTGAAACCCCCATCCCGTTCTCTGCGACGTACCACGGGATGTTGTTGTAGTGATCTTTGATATTCAACGCAATATCATAGAGTCCCTTTTCATAGATTTCCCAGCCTCTGTATGGATTCATCCGGCGCTCCGGCCATACATACGGATCGAAGAAATGCTCAGGAAGAGCCGGATTGGATACCGGGTGTTCTTTCGCCTGTACACGGCGCGGCTGATAATAGTTCACACCTAAAAAGTCCACCGTATGAGAAGCGATCGTCTCCATATCCCCCTCCACATAGTCGGGAAGCATGTGATGCTGGTTTAACAGAGCGGTCAGATCCGCTGGGTAACGGCCGAGCACTGAAGGATCCAGAAAGCTTCGGTTGAAGAAAAGATCCGCCGTTTCCGCCGCTTTTTCGTCAGCTTCATCATCGCTGCGCGGGTACGAGGGCGTAAGGTTTAAAATGATGCCGATCTTTCCATCGTGGCCCAGCTTTCTATACTGTTCAATAGCTTTGGCACTGGCAAGCATGGAGTGAAAAGCGACTTGAACCGCCCGCTTCATATCAATGATGCATGGGTAGTGATAATGGTTAAGGTAGCCCATTTCCACGGGAACGATCGGTTCGTTGAACGTCGTCCAGTCTTTCACCTGACCGCCAAACAGCCGGAAGGCCTCCTTCGCATAATGAACGTAGGCTTCCACGACTTCCCGGCTTTCCCAGCCACCTTTTTCCTGAAGATGTAGAGGCATATCAAAATGATAGAGGTTGATGATCGGCCGGATGCCTTTTTCCAACAATTCATCAATAAGCGATTGATAAAACTGGACCGCTTCCGGATTGACGTTACGACCATCCGGAATGAGACGCGCCCATGACAGGGAGGTGCGGAAGGAATTCATTCCAATATCCGCCATCCGCTGGACATCTGCTTTGAATTGGTGATAGAAATCAGAAGCGGCGCCTGGACCAACCTCTTGAAAAAATTTCTCCGGTTCGATGGTATACCAGTAATCCCAGATGTTCTGTGCTTTTCCGCCTTCCTGTGAAGCCCCTTCCGTCTGTGTAGCGGAGGATGCGGCTCCCCATAGAAATCCTTCCGGAAATGAATAGTCCATTTCAACTCCTCCTCTCTTTTTAGATGGCTTTGTTGTCGATGGCATGAAGAATGGCCTTGGCACACATGCTGTTGGACCAGGCGAACCATTCCCTCGTATACATGGATGGGTCATCCGGGTGGAAGCCTTCATGCATATAGCCGGTGCCGGCATCTGTCCGCTCCAGCATATCAATCAAGCGCTTCAACTCCTCCGGGTCGTTCGTCGTGAGCGCCTGCATCGAGATTCCGAGATGCCAGACGTATCCTTCCGGGGTATGCGGGCTCCCCAGCCCTTCAGCATACGCTCCTGTATAAAAGTAGGGATTATCCTTACTCAAAATAAATCGGCGCGTATTTTGATAAATGGGATCATCCATCGGGCGGTAGCCTATATACGGAATCGATAACAGACTCGGTGTGCCCGCATCATCCATGAGCGCGTAGCTTCCGTACCCGTCTGTTTCATACGCATAAATCTTCCCGAATTCGGGGTGCAAGTACGTGCCGTGAATCTGGATTCCTTGATCGATCTCCTTATGCAGCTTGGTCAGGCGTCTTAACAGCCTCTGCTGGTTGCCCTTGTAGCGAAGCATTTCTGCCATTTTTCCAAGGACGACAACCGCGAACATATTGGCCGGGATGTGATAGCCGTACGCGCACGCATCGTCGCTTGGACGGAAGCCGGACCACGTCATTCCTGTGTAGCGGACCCGCGTCCCCCTTCCGTTGTTTTTCAATGTATCAATATCGGGACAGTCGTCTCGTTCAAATGTATAGCTCGATCTCTTTTCATGGTCCTGTTCGATTTCCCACACCGTCACAACCATATGAAGCGCGTGCAGAAACGATGGGCCAAGGATCGTATCATCTCTCGTCTGTTTCCAGTATTCATAAATCAGGTTCAGGGAAAAGCATAAGGAATCGAGCTCATACTTACGCTCCCACACCCAAGCGGTCATCTCCGCTTTGTCTACATCATTCCAGTGCGCATGGTTGGGCGCCTCATTGAAGGCATTCGTGTAAGGGTCGTGCTGAATGTAAAACAAATGCCTGTCGATTAATCCTCGGATCAAACTCCGAAGGTCCCTGTCGATGGACAGATACGGAAGGTATGGACTGACCTGCTCGGCTGAATCCCTCAGCCACATGGCCGGGATATCTCCGGTAAAAACGAAGGTCGTGCCATCATCGAGCAGCTTTGTTGTCGTTTCCAGCGTGTTCGGAAAGCAGTTTTGAAAAAGCTGCTGCAATTGAGGTCGATGGCTGAGCTGTTCAGAGGTCTGGTCGATTACATCATAAATAACTGGTGGTAATTTCATCTGCTTATCCTTTCACGGCACCTGCCGTCATGCCTTTAATAATTTTCTTATAGAATGCGAGGTAGACGATCAGGACAGGAAGCACAGTGACCGACATGGCCGCCATCATCTGCGGGTAGTTCACGGTATACTGGCCGTTGAAATTCGTCAGCCCGACCGGCAGTGTCCGCAGCTCCGGGCTCTGGATCAGCACGAGAGCGAACGGGAATTCATTCCAAGCGTATAAAAAGCTTAAAATTGTAGCGGTAGCGATGACCGGACCGGCCATCGGGAATATGACTTTGAAAATAATCTGAAACGTACTACAACCGTCCATGATTGCCGCTTCTTCAATTTCTTTCGGAATCTGCTTGATGAACGTTTCGAATAAGAAAATTGCAATCGGCAGTCCGAACGCGACATACGGAAGGATGAGTGTATACGGCTGGTTCAGCAGACCTGTGCTTCGAAACTCAATGAAAATCGGGACCAGAAGGCCGTGAATCGGAATCAGCATCCCGAACAAAAAGAGTACATAAATGATCGTTCTCCCCGGAAAGGCGAAGCGGGCAAGCATGTACCCGATGATGAACGCGAGAAATATGATTAAGAATACCGAAATGAAACTGATGTACACGCTGTTAAAAAAGTAGTTGTGCAGCTGACCGATTTTGAACGCCTCCACGTAGTTGGAGAAGTTCCATTCCGACGGCAGCGACAAGATGTTCAGCGTAAACTCGGACTGCGTTTTAAAGGATGAATAGATCATCCAGACAATCGGAAAAATGGCCGAAAGGGAGAAAATGAAAAGCAGAGTGTTCAACGTCGATTTTCCAATCCAGGCAAAAGCCCTCATTCTTCTCCCCTCCTTCCTATCCATTGACTGATGCCGATCAGCAGTAAACTGAGGACCAGCATTCCGATGGAAACGGCACTGCCGTACCCTAATTCAAAGCGTTCAAAGGATACATCATAGGCATACTGCGCCATCACCGTCGAACTGTTTCCAGGTCCGCCACCGGTCATGACGAAGATGTGATCGAATACTTTCATGTTGCCGGCAATACAAAGCATGATCGCGACTTTAAAGGTGTTTTTTAGCATTGGCAGCGTAATGTACAACGTCTGCTTCCACGAGGAAGCTCCGTCGATTTCGGCTGCTTCGTAGAGCTCATCCGGGATATTCTGCATCGCCGCCATGAAAATGATCATGTAGAAGCCGATAAACTGCCAGATCAGCGGGATCGTGACCGCTCCCATGACGATATCCGGATCATCCAGCCAAGGCAGCACCCAGCCTTCCAGCCCGACCGCCTTTAGGACAAAGTTCAAAAGCCCGTAATTCTGGTTGTAGACCATCGACCATAAAAATCCGATGATGACTGCTGCCAGCACGGTCGGAATGAACAGGACCGTTCGGTGGAACTGCTTGAACTTCACCCAGGACCGTGTCAAAAGGACACTGATGAAAAAGGCGATGCCCACCTGCCCAATCACACTCATGATAATGATAAATACGTTGTTTCCAAATGACGTCCAAAACACCTGATCCCTCAGCAGCTCTCTGAAGTTATCCACCCCTACGAAGGTCAGGTTCGGTCCACCCGACCAGTCGTAGAAGCTGTACCGTACAGCCATCAGCAGCGGTATGAGGACAACAAAGGCATAAATCGCAAGCCCCGGGAGCAGGTAAAGATAAATTTTGCGGTTACTCGGTTTGATTGCGCTTTTACCTACCATCCAATCACCTTCAACCCAATGTTATTGGCTTCCTTTCTCATACTCCGCCTGAATATTGGCAGCCGCTTCCTCCGGAGATACCTGACCGATCGTCATGTTCTGAAGGTTGGTATTCATCACTTCGATCAACGCCGGATCAAGCATGGTGTCATAAATCGGTACGTACTGATTGTTTTCAACAACACTCAAAATCTTCTTCGTCATATCCGGAATGTCCATCTCTTCTTTACCAGGAACCGTCACAGCCGGAATCTGTCCTTTTTCGAGAATCAGCTTCCCTGCTTCCTGATTCGTCAAGTGCTCAACAAGCTTCTTAATGTCCGCCAGCTTCTCATCGGAGACATTGGCGTTGACCGCATAAGCCCAGCCCCCACCACCGGAAAGGGTATCCGGCTCAGCCGCACCCGGAAGCTCTGGGAAGATCGCCACTTCGGTTGCCGCAAGGACATCCTCAGGAGCACTGTTTGTGATCGTGCCCGCAGCCCAGTCTCCTTCGATGAACATCGCCGCTTCCTTGTTCATGTACATCGCCTGTTGTTCACTGTTATCAATGCTGTTCATGTTGTCGTTAAAGGCTTCATTTTTCGCAAGCTCATCAATCGCTACCAGGGCCTGGACGAACGAATCATCCGTAAAGGCCGCACCTTCATGATTCAAGATGCTCTGGAACCAGTCTGTCCCGGTGTAGCGGCTTCCGAGCGTACTGAGGTAGCTGGAATTCAACACCCATTTTCCTTTGTTTCCGAGAGCAATCGGTGTAATGCCTTCTTCCTTCAGCGTGTCGACCGCATCCATGAAGCCCGCCCAGTCCTGTGGGAATTCTTCGATACCGGCCTGCTCAAACAGATCTTTGTTGTAGTAGATCAAGTGTGTCGCCCCGCCTGATACCGGAATGCCGTACGTGCTGTCCTCCACTTGGAACGGTGTCAGCGTACCATCGACAAAAGTATCTTCACGCCCTTCCAGAAAATCGTCGAGCGCGATGATCTGCCCGTTTTCTGAGAAGGTCTTCGTCATCGAACCCTTAATGAGGAACAGATCAGGAAGCTCGTTCCCTGCCGCCAGCGTTTTGATTTTCGTTTCGTAGTTATCGTGGGACTGGATTTCCTCTTCAATTGTGATGTCCCCGTTCGCTTCCTTGAATTCCTCCAGCTTCTCCAGCTGTGCGGTTGGCGCCGGTTCATTCAGCTCTTTATTGTAATAGTGCATCATGGAAACAGCGCTGCTTCCTCCATCCTCCCCGTCGGCTTCCCCCTGCGAACAGGCCGCCAGCAATAAGACCAACATCATGAGAAGAACACCTTTAACAGATAACGACTTCATGATTCCATCCCCCTTAGGAAAATTAGATTATAGCCAAATTATAGCGCTTACACTTTAATGTGAATGCCTTCAATTTTGCGCATTCATCTTCATTTTTGTTCAAAAAAAGACATTCATATCGAATGCCTTTCCAAATTCGCCTTGTATTCTTTTGGCGTCAGGCCGACGTTTGCTTTAAAGACCTTCACAAAATATTTATAATCCGGGTAGCCCGTTTCCTCGGCGACCTTGTAAATCGGCAGCGCCGGAGAGGCCTTGAACATCTGCTTCGCCTTCTCCACCCGGTATTCATTCAGCCACTTCACAAACGTCGTCCCCGTCTCCTTTTTAAACATCCGGCTCAGATGCGAAGGCGAAACGAAGGAGTACTTCGCTAGTTCATCGAGTGTGAGCGGCTCATCATAATGTGCCTCCAAATAGTGAATCGTCCGCAAGACGAGCGTATTGCCGTGATTCTCCCGCCACACCTCCGCCTCTTTCAACAGCTCAGCGAAGTTGGTCACCATCAGCTCCTCCATATCCTTCAAGTTGTCAAAACGGTTCAACGCTGTAAAAAGATCCTCTGCTTTCACCGGGAGCTGGGTGTCCTCCCTTGTGTAGAGGAGAAGCTTCAAGCACCACGTCCGGACTTCGGGGAGCGGAGTGCGCGAAAGTTTAAAAGCACGGAACTGCTGCTGGAGCGCTTTTTTCACGTGCCCCGTATTTCCTTCGTTGATGGCTTTCATAAACGAAGGACCGTCAAAAGGAGCGCCGTCGCCGGCATGCTTGAGCTCCTCCCTCTGACCCGCAGCCATATAGATGGTATCTTTTCCTTCATAGCGTTTCCGTAAGAGCGCCGCTTTCGCTTCCTGCATCGGAAAAGGAAGCACCCGGGCATCCTGGAACTCGCGGCTCATGCCAATGGTAATACTGACCTGATAAGCTTCCTTCACTTTGTGGCGGAGCGCATGAAGGAGCGGCTTCAAATTCAAGCTCTGAACACTACTGACGATGGCCCCGCACCAGAATGCATGAACAGGCCAGAACTGAACGGTATACTCTGACGGCATCTCCTCGTCCAGAAAAAGCTGAACATCACGATAAAGCCTTTGGAAATCCTCCACCTTCCACGTTTCTTTCAGGATCGGGTAATCATCCACCTCTACAAAAAAGAGGCGGTACTTTCCTTCCATGAAGGAGATGCCTAGCTCACCTGACCGCTGCCAGAGAGTGTCGGAAACAAAGCCGTCCTCCTTCATCAGGCTGTTGAACCACTCCGTTCGCTCCTGATCCTGCGCTTTCGCCAACGTCTCGGACTTGGACTCGCGGTCCTTCTTCTGCAAGGCAATTCTCGCCATCACAGCGGCAATTTCCTTTTTATCAATCGGTTTGATCAAATATTCCGTCACACCGAGACGGATTGCTTTTTGGGCATAGTCGAATTCCTGATAGCCGCTCAGTAAAATTGTAAAAAGGCCGGGGGAGTCTTCCTTCAGCTTCTGCAGAAGGGTTAAGCCATCCATCTTCGGCATGCGGATGTCCGTCATGACCACATCCGGTTGAAAGTGAGACAGCCTGTCCAACGCCTCCTGCCCGTTTTTTGCGGCTTCCACTTCGGTCACCCCAAGCTCGTCCCAGTTCATCGATGTGACCAGCCCTCTCCTAATGACCGCTTCATCTTCAACAATCAACAACTTCATTCCGCCACCTCCCCTTTTTGTTTCACTACGACTGTCAGACCACCTTCGCTATTTCTATGAAAAGAAAGCCCGCAGTCCCCGCCACTATGAATGAGCACCCGTTCGTGGATATTCTTTAAGGCAAAGCCGCGTTTTCCTTTGATCTCCCGTTCCAGCAGCTCCTTCAATTCCCCCGGATCGGCTCCGCCCCCGTTATCCTCCACAGTCATCTCCAGTTCATCCGCCACCCGCTGGATACGGATGCGGGTGATACCCTCTCCCTGCGGCTCAATGCCGTGGGTGATCGCATTTTCAATTAAAGGCTGAAGCACCATTTTGACCGTCGGCAGCTTCGAAGCATCCGGATCGACGTCAATTTCAAACTGTATCGTATCCTCGAATCTAACCTTCTGGATGTCCAGGTAGTGCCTTGCATAATTCACTTCCTCTTCGACCGTCCACACCTCTTTTTGATCCTTCAGAAGAAGACGGAACAGACGCGACAAGGCATGGACCATTTCCGAGGATTTCACCGCGTTCTCCATCTGGCCCATCCAGTAAATCGTATCGAGCGTATTGTAGAGAAAATGCGGATTGATCTGTGCATATAACGCCTTCAGCTCCGCTTCCTTGCTCTTGATTTGAGCGAGGTACACCATATCGATGAGAAACGTGATGCGTTCGAGCATCGAATTGAAGCCGGCGCCGAGGTTATCAATCTCTCTCAACCCCTTCGGTGCATAACGGACGTTGAACTCCCGCTGCTCCACCTGCTTCATCAAGGACTGCAGCTCCTTCATTGGTCTCACGATGTATCTCGAAAACTGGAACGCGACAAACGCACAGATGAAAAGGCTTACAATTAGTGCCATAACAATGAACGCCGGAATGATCGTGCTATCCTGCATCAACGCATCGAGGGATACGAGGTGAACCACCGCAAGCGACGTCCCTTCAATGGCACGGGTAGACTGGATGTACCGGTCCTTTTCGATCGTCCGCACCTCTGTCCCGCTGGACTGCACCGTCTCCTCTACATTCTCCAATATTTCAAGCGTGTCCCGGTCGTTGTAGAGCGTTCCCTCGGAAACGACGGTTTTGCCGCCATGTAAAAGGAAATACCGGTCATAATCACCGGTCACCTTGCTTTGGAACAGCTGATCAAGATAGTTGCTGTGAATCGTGATCGTCAAATACCCCAGAGGTTCTGTCACGTTGTTCACATTCTTCACGAGTCTTGAGTATGACAAACTGGAGGAGTCTTCATGGACCGTAAGCAGCCCTCCCCCGTTCCGATCATCCAGGCGCGCACGCTGTTCCTCCGACATCGCCGCTGTACGCGGGCCGGTATGCACAAGTACGTCTTCCGCTTTTTCAATCTGCACGGAAAAAATGTAGTCCTTCGACCCGATCAAATGAAGCAGAAGCTGTTCGACGCTGCGCTTGTTTTCATTCAATTCCGCAGGTGTCACCGGCTCATTTGTCAGTAAATCCTGCCCCTGATCACTCTGGATGAAGAACAGAGATAAATCATGAACATCCTCCAGCACGAAGGACAGGTTGGAGCCGATCTGCTCGACGACATTCTCATCCGCTGCTTTTAGCTTATCGATCGTCAGATTCATCGATTGATAGTAAAAAAACACCCCTAAGGCGGTTAACGGCACAAAGATGATGAGTAAAGTGAATACGAAGATTTTCCCCTGCAGGCTGTCCTTAAATAATCGTCTCACGTCTATCAAATCCTACTTTTTTATCTTATTCTAGAGGAATTGTCGAAAAAAGCAATGCTTCTACGAGACTATAGTAATGGTTATATTTCCCTTATGGAGATTTGTTGTCGGTGCACTAAAAAGCCATACATGATTTAAACAGCGCAAATTTATAATTCATCATAAAGCTCCTTTTTGAAGGTATGTTATTCTAACAGTAAAAGATTTGAATAGTCACTATGCTACGATAATCGTAGATCAAGTAGGAAAGGACGTTCTTCAATGAAAAAAACCGTTAAAGTCGTGGCTGCTGTTATTGAAAATGAAGAAAATGAAATACTTTGCGCCCTTCGCTCACCAGAAATGACGATTCCAAACATGTGGGAGTTCCCTGGTGGAAAAGTAGAAGAAGGCGAAGACCTACAGGAAGCTTTGGAACGGGAAATTCAAGAAGAGCTATCCTGTGAAATCCAAGCTCAGGATGTAATTAAAGATCACACACACGAGTATGACTCCTTTATCATCCAATTGATTGCTTTACGAGCTAAACTGATTGAAGGCAATCCTACAGCTCAAGAGCACTCCAAGCTCCTATGGCTACATAGAGAGAATTTACCTTCGTTAAAGTGGGCTCCTGCCGACATACCGGCCGTTGAACTATTGATGAAGAATAAGTAAAAAAAATCCCCTTCATACGGAGAGGCCACTGAAAAACTGAGGATTTGTGAAAGGTAGAATTCAAAAAAGCGGATTGTATGGATAAAATAGTCCATGCAATCCGCTTTTCTTCTATTTTCATGAGGCTTACCCTTTCTATTCCTTCATTAGTTTCACGATTCGTTTCACATTCGCTGTGAAAATCGCCATGGCGCCTTGAAGGCGCATGCCTTCGAGA
>NZ_WMEW01000020.1 GCF_009856355.1 Halobacillus litoralis
AAGGGATCCGCTCGCTTCCCGCGCTCGACTTGCATGTATTAGGCACGCCGCCAGCGTTCGTCCTGAGCCAGGATCAAACTCTCCATAAAAGTAGTTTGACTTGCTCATCTGCACACCGAATGTGCTTTGTTTCACATTTCTTCATTAAAGAAGAAATGTTTTGACGTACTGGTTGGTTCGTTCAGTTTTCAAAGATCAAATAATGGTGGGCCTGAGTGGACTTGAACCACCGACCTCACGCTTATCAGGCGTGCGCTCTAACCAACTGAGCTACAGGCCCCAATGGTGATTGAATAATGGAGCGGGTGAAGGGAATCGAACCCTCATCATCAGCTTGGAAGGCTGAGGTTTTACCACTAAACTACACCCGCATATATCATGTTGTATTTCTCGATGGTCGGGAAGACAGGATTCGAACCTGCGACCCCTTGGTCCCAAACCAAGTGCTCTACCAAGCTGAGCTACTTCCCGTTAAAATGGCGCGCCCGAGAGGAGTCGAACCCCTAACCTTCTGATCCGTAGTCAGACGCTCTATCCAATTGAGCTACGGGCGCATTTTATAATAGCTTTGCGTTGAAAGCGACTTTTCTATCTTAACACGTTTCCGTGTTGATTGCAACAACTTTTTTAAAATAGTTGGTGCGGTCGAGAGGACTTGAACCTCCACGGGATTAACTCCCACTAGGCCCTCAACCTAGCGCGTCTGCCGATTCCGCCACGACCGCAGCATCATAATAATGGAATGCTGATCATGGTAATTAAAGTGCGGGTGGAGGGACTTGAACCCCCACGCCGTGAAGCACTAGATCCTAAATCTAGCGTGTCTGCCAATTCCACCACACCCGCAAATAAATGGTGAGCCATGAAGGATTCGAACCTTCGACCCTCTGATTAAAAGTCAGATGCTCTACCAGCTGAGCTAATGGCTCTAAAGAAAGGAATCTATTACACTTGGAAATGACTTGTTCTTTTTAAAAGCACAAGAACAATCATACATCTTATTAACAATGTTGTCAACCTTTTTTCGAAGAAAAAATGGCTGGGCCAGCTGGATTCGAACCAGCGCATGACGGTACCAAAAACCGTTGCCTTACCGCTTGGCTATGGCCCAAAAATAGTGGCGGTCCGGACGGGACTCGAACCCGCGACCTCCTGCGTGACAGGCAGGCATTCTAACCAACTGAACTACCGGACCCCTTAAAGGGTGATGTAAAGTGACCCGTACGGGATTCGAACCCGTGTTACCGCCGTGAAAGGGCGGTGTCTTAACCACTTGACCAACGGGCCATTAAGAAAATGGCGGAGAAGGAGGGATTTGAACCCTCGCGCCGCTTACGCGACCTACACCCTTAGCAGGGGCGCCTCTTCAGCCACTTGAGTACTTCTCCGTAATGGCTCCAACGGTAGGATTCGAACCTACGACCGATCGGTTAACAGCCGATTGCTCTACCACTGAGCTACGTTGGAATAATGTCTCAATTTGTGCCGCTCGTTTATCGGCGACGTTTAATATCTTATAACATCCTGCCTTCAATGTCAAACCCTTTTTCGTAAAAAATTGTTGTTTCTTGCGTTTTTCTGGGTTGTTTTGTTAAGGCTTATTTAATTTAACATGTGTGAAGTTGTTCGTCAACACAATTTTTACTTCTTTTTTAAACGGCCTTTACATTTCCCGCAGTGATACTTTTTCGTATCTACTTTCCTCTTTCGTTGATAAGTCTGTCCGCACTGGACACACTCATAAAGGTGAAAGCCTTTCTTTTTGTCAGAAGGAAGCTGCGCACAGAACCTCGGAGATCCTGTTTTATGTAAAAGATCTTTGAATTCAGGGTCGCCATGTCCAAAACCTTTTCCTTCTATATGAAGGTGGTAATGACACAATTCATGTTTGATAATCCCTTCTAATTCAGCACCATCCAATTCTACAACATACTTGGGGTTGATTTCAATGGTTTTTTTTGAAGGAATGTATCGTCCACCTGTCGTTCGAAGACGAGAGTTGAAGTATACATCATCTACAAATGGTTTGTCAAAGTATTTTCTGGATAACTTGTCTGTCCACACTGCCAGCTGCTGTTGGGTCAACGACTGCACAAGCACACCTCCTTGTTCTGTGCATACTGTATCATACGTACTTAAAAAGAGGAACAGAAAGGAGCTGTCCGCCATGCCTTCCTGGTTAAAAGTACAGATGGAGCGTGCTTTTTTCAATAAAGACAAATATCAGATTAAGCTGCTCAATCAGTGCTGGTACTATTATCAGCACCTCTATAAATAAAATACCCGGAAGCCGCAGCTCCCAGGTATACCGCTCCTATTGAGAAATCATCGTCAGGGCAATCCTCTGTTTCTGGACATCCACTTTGTCCACCCATACCGTAACAACGTCTCCGACAGAAACCATGTCCATCGGATGTTTGACGAATTTGTCTGCCAGTTTGGAAATATGGACAAGCCCATCCTGTTTCACACCGATGTCGACGAAGGCCCCAAAATCGACGACGTTACGGACGGTTCCTTCCAGTTCCATCCCCTCTTCCAGATCCTCCATGGAAAGAACGTTGGTCTTCAACAATGGCTTAGGAAGATCATCACGTGGATCACGGCCCGGCTGGATCAAAGCTTTTTGGATGTCTGTGAGTGTGAGTGTCCCTATACCGTACTCTTCCGAAGCGGACGTCATATCCAACTGCTTCAGTTCTTCACTCAACTGGGCATCTCCAAGGTCCTTACTCGTAAATCCAATGTTCTGAAGCAGCTTTCTCGTTGCCTGATAACTTTCCGGGTGAATGGACGTCCGGTCGAGCGGTTCTTCCCCCTCCAGCACACGGAGAAATCCGATACTCTGCTCAAAGGTTTTGGCTCCAAGTCTAGGTATGTCCTTGAGTTCGCTGCGCTTCGAGAACTTTCCGAGTTCCTCCCGCTTCTTCACGATGTTGTTCGCCACTGTTTTACTCAAACCGGATACATATTGAAGAAGCGAAGCGGAGGCAGTGTTCACATTCACACCCACCTGGTTAACCGCCGTTTCTACGACGAACGTCAGAGACTCATTCAATTTCTTCTGGGTAACATCGTGCTGGTACTGTCCGACACCAATCGATTTCGGATCGATTTTCACCAATTCCGCCAATGGGTCCTGAACGCGGCGGGCAATGGATACAGCACTTCTCTCTTCCACTTGGAAATCCGGAAATTCTTCCCGGGCAAGCTTGGACGCTGAATATACACTGGCCCCTGCTTCATTCACAATCATATAGGAAGCTTCCCAGCTGTGCTTCTGAATCATATCTGCGATAAACTGTTCCGTTTCCCGGGAGGCTGTTCCGTTCCCTATGGCGATAAGCTCCATCTGATACTGATCCATTAAAGCAAGGAGTTTCTTTTCTGCACCTTTGGTATCCTTTTTAGGGGCCGTTGGATATATGACTCCAATGTCAAGCACCTTCCCCGTCTCATCGATGACAGCAAGCTTACAACCGGTCCGATATGCCGGGTCCACACCAAGGACGACTTTCCCTTTCAGCGGTGGTTGAAGCAGAAGGCTTCTCAGGTTACTGGAGAACACATCAATCGCCTGCTCTTCCGCCACTTCAGAAAGGGCATTGCGGATTTCTCTTTCCACAGAAGGCTGGATCAATCGCTTATAGCTGTCCTGGATGGCCTCCGTCAAAATATCTCTGAGTGCCCCGGTTGTTCCCCGGTTCACCACTTCTTTTTCAAGGTACTGCTTAATACTGTCTTCGGGCGGCTGGACGGATACCTTAATGATACCTTCCTTTTCCCCACGGTTTACAGCCAGCACACGGTGGGAAGCCATCGACCGGACGGGTTCCTGGTAATCGTAGTACATTTCAAAGACGCCTTTTTCATCTTTGGCCTTGTCTTTCTCCGCAGATGCGATGGTCCCCTTTTCGTGCGTCTGTTTACGAATTCTTTCACGAAATGCTGCATCCTCCGAAATCCATTCCGCCAGAATATCATTGACGCCGGCTCGCACATCCTCAACGGACAGCAGCTCCTGCTCTTCAGAAACATAGGTCTCCGCCTCCGATGCAAAGGCAAATTCCTCCTGTTTCCAGACTTTCAGGGCCAGGGGTTCAAGCCCCTTCTCCTTCGCTGCTGTGGCTCGGGTTCTCCTTTTCTGCTTATATGGTCGGTAGAGATCCTCCACGTTCTGGAGTTTTTCTGCTTTCTCTATGTCGGCTTTCAATCCATCCGTTAATTTCCCCTGCTCGTCAATTAAACGAACAACTTCTTCCTTACGTTCAGCAAGGTTGACGGCATAATTCCACTGATCTTCAATAGACTTAATTTGAACTTCATCAAGTCCACCGGTCATCTCCTTACGATAACGGGCGATGAACGGCACGGTATTTCCTTCGTTCAGCAGCTGAATCACCTGCTGAATAATACTATCTTTCAGCTTCATTTGTCCGGCTACTGATTTGATCAGCTCCGGGCTGTTTTTCCAATCACTCAAAAAAAGACCTCCTTCAATGACGTCCCTCTTATTGTAACAAAACAAAGAAGCGTTTACCTTCTTGTTTCAGGGCTGCTCTTCGAATAAAAAATCCCTATTCCCGGATATAAACCGAAGAATAAGGATTGTTAGTGATAAACCATCGCTATTAATGTTGTATCGTCCTCGCGGTTTTGGCCGTAGAGATTTTTGTACAAGGTCGTAATCTCTTCCGCGTTTCGTACGTGTGTCAGCTTTGCAGACAACCGGCGGTCATTTACTCCGTCAGAGAACATCAGAAAAATCATTCCTTTCTGGATTTTCCCGTGAGTAACCCTCAGCGATCTGGAATAGCCAGATAAATACCCTGCAAGTGGGATATTCCGGTGTCGTTTGCCGTCAGGATCTACAGTAATGACCCCGATATTCCCGATGGAAGAATACGAATACGTCATTCCGCTGTAATCGATTTTCAAAATACCGAGCACAACTCCGCGTTTTCCGACCAGCACTTCATTACACTTTTTCACGAGCGCCTCTACAGAAAGAGAAGGGTGATCTTCAATGATTTCCATGACCGCTTTTGAAGATTCCATCGCCATCTCTCCACTGCCGAGGCCATCAGCCAGTGCACAAAGGAACGCATCATCTGTTTCACGGTAAAAATAACTGTCGCCACAGTAATAATTCCCTTTTTTTGCTTTTTGGAAGACAGATAACTCCACCCGTTCGTTCCCCTTTTCCACTAGAACACCTCAACCGATTCCGACTGGAGAGCTTCCCTCAATTTACGCAGCGCCCGTCTCTGCAGCCGGGATACGTGCATCTGGGAAATGCCAAGCCGCTCGCCTGTATCTTTCTGACTCATGTTTTCAAAATACGTGCACTGCAGAATCTCCTGTTCACGTTCACTCAAGATCGGCAGGACCTTTTCCAGCAGCATCCGCTGATCGATATTGGAGTATCCTTCATCCTGATTCCCGATAAGGTCGAGAATCGTGACGGTACTTCCATCTGAATCTGCTTCGATTTTCCGGTCCACAGAAAGGGCCTTGTAGCTTTTACCCATTTCCATCGTTTCCAGTACATCCTCTTCGGAGACCTCCAGGTACTCGGCAATCTCAAGGACGGATGGAGAACGCTGCTGAATATTCGTCAGTTCTTCAGCTGCTTTTTTGATCTTCGGACCTAGTTCCTTGATCCGGCGGGGGACATGTACACTCCACGTCTTATCGCGGATGAAGCGTTTAATCTCGCCGATGATGGTCGGGATCGCGAACGATTCGAACGATTTCCCGAAATCCTTATCATACCTGCGGATTGCTGCCAGCAGACCCAGCATCCCTACCTGGACGAGGTCTTCATGAATCGTACTGTTCTTCGAATATTTACGGGCGATGGACTCTACAAGGTCCTTATAAACAAGGACCACTTTCTCCTGTACAGCCTCATCTTTCGGATTCTCCTGTAAGTAGGCAATCCATTCGTAAATTTCTTCATTGTGGTGTTGTGATCTGGTCGCCATTTTGACCCACCCCGGTTTCATGGAGGTATTTTGTCATTAATACAATCACTCCATATTTACTGTTGATTTCGACTTTATCCATTAAGGCATCAATCAAAAACAGGCCAAATCCGCCTTCGCGGAGCTCTTCAATATCACCGTCCTGTTTATAAGGTCCGATGTCCTCTTTCACTTCACCAAGGTTGAAGCTTCCGCCGTGATCGGCCACCATTACCTCAAGCCTGTCCTGATAAACACCGAAACCGATGGTGATTTCACCTTCACCCGTTTCTTTATAGGCATGTTTGACAGCATTGGTAATCGCTTCTGAAATAGCCACCTTCAAATCTTCGATATCTTCATACGAAAAGCCCATGCGGTTGGCAATCCCGGACGTGCTCAGACGCACAACTCCGATGTATTCCGCTTTCGCAGGCACCTTCACTTCAACAAAATCAAATGGTTCCATCATTACATTCCACCTTGCACTGTAGAATCAATGTTCATAATTTCAGTCAGCCCGGTAATTTTAAACAGACGGTAGACACGATCCTGCATATGAACGAGGCGGAGCGTGCTGTCGTTTTCCTTCGTCGCTTTCAGGGCACTGATAAACACGCCCAGTCCTGTGGAATCCATATAGTTCACATCTTGAAGATTCACTTCAACGACATCCTGCTCCTTCGTCAATGGAAGCAGCGTTTCTTTAAGCTGGGGCGCCGTGAATGCATCGACTTCTCCGCCAAGCATTACGTTCGCCACGCCGTCATTTTTTGTCACATCTATCGATAAATTCATAAATATCCCTCCCGTGTTGCTGAAAAGTAACCTAAATAGCCAGTACCCGGATTAACAAAACGTTAAACATTCCTTCTCAGGATGATCAACGTAAAGTCATCACGCAGATGGAAGTCCTGGAGGCGCTCAAAGTGCTTGTACACCTGGTCAACGATGCCCTGTGCAGGCAGATGGGAATACTGCTTGATGACATGGAGCACTTCTTCCTGCTCGATAAAACGGTCACCCGTGCGGCATTCTGTCACGCCATCGGTCAAGAGGACGATCATATCGCCCTTCTCCACCTTTTTCTCATACTGGGTATAGGTGATTTCAGGGGACACACCGAGAACAAGGCCCGGAGCATCAATCTCTTCAAATTCGTCCGTATCCTTATGATAATAAAAGCCCGGCTCATGACCGGCAGAAGCATAAGTAAACGTATGATTGTTATTGTTATACAAGCCATAGAACATTGTAATGAACATGCTTGCATCGACATTCCGTTCGACGACCCGGTTCAAGCTGCCCAGGATGACATTCGGGTCAGTCTGCATCTCCGAGAAACTGTCCATGGAATATTTGATCATGGACATGCACAAAGCGGCCGGAACTCCTTTTCCGATGACGTCAGCCACCGCTATACCCAGCCCGCCTTTCTCGTCATGGACAAAATGGTGATAGTCACCGTTCATCTGTTTAGCCGGTACACTGAGTGCTCCGACATCCAGTTCATCAATATCCGGCTTCACCGTGGACAGGAGTGTTTTCTGCATATTGGCTGCAACCGATATCTCCGACTTGAGCTCCAGCTGTTTCTCCCGGAGAGTCTGATATTCCTGATAGGCGAGACCATAGGAAATCATGGTTTCTAAAAGGAAATTCATGGATGTTTGAATATACTCCGGCATATCCGGGTATATTTCCTGTAATGATTGAATGTGCACGTTAATAATTTCTTCCGGTGATATATTCTGCTGCATGGAGTATTTACTGAACTGCTCTGCCTGATACAGAGCCTGCTCATCTTTCGTATTAATATACTCCTGCAGCAGCTCTTTATAATTTTCCAAGTCGAGTTTTAATGTACTCATCGTTTATACCTCCTCTAACGGAGCCATTTCACAACCTTGATTTCTGTACCTTCCCCTACCTGGGATATAATATCGAACTCATCCATCAGCCGCTTTACGCCGGGCAGGCCTGCCCCCAGTCCTCCGGAAGTCGTAAAGCCGTCCTCCATGACCTGGCTGATATCCTGAATCCCAGGTCCTTCGTCCATGGCAACGATGCGGATGCCTTTTTTATTCATGTCCTCAAGCGTTTCAAAACACACTTTTCCGGTCCCTGCATATAAATAGATGTTTCTCGCTAATTCCGAGATGGCAGTGGCGATTCTTGCCTGATCAACGGTACCGAAGCCGATCTTCCTGGAGATATCACGGCCCAGCTGCCTTGCTCCGACAATGTCCCACTCCTTTTGTATGTTCACACAGGATTGAAAATCCATATTCACTCCTCCAATTCCTGGCGAAGTTTAATCAATCCTTGTTCTAGATCTAAAGCTGTAGGAACATCCTGCATATGAATGCCCAAATCGATCAGCGTCATGGCTACCGCAGGCTGAATTCCAGTCAGCACTACTTTTGCCCCCATTAAATCTGACATCGTTACGACATCGCCGAGTACTTTAGCAATAAACGAATCGATAATGTCGACAGAAGTCAGGTCAATGACGACACCTGTAGCTCCACTCTCATGGATTTTTTTCAACAGGTCTTCCTGGAACTGGATAGCCGTCTGATCATCAAGGTCGATTTGAATAGAAATCAACAGGTAGTTATGAAGCTTTAATATAGGTATCCTCATTCGTTTCACTCCCCATCTAGCGAATCAATCAGTTTTTCAATGTCCTGGTCGTTGGAACGAGTGTCCTCAATACGGCGGTTTGTCAGCTCAAGAGCTGATTGGAAGCCTTTGCGGAGGGAACTCTTCGTCGGGAACTTCCCAAGATCGATACCGAGATTGACGATCGTCTGTGCAATTTCCGGGCGTATTCCGACGAGAATACAGCGTGAACCGATCAAACGGACCGCTTCTGCCGCCTGGATAATGTGATGCGCCACCATCGTATCGACAACCGGCACACCCGTAATGTCGATCAGCACGACTTCCGCATTATGCTTAATCACGCCATCCAGCAGGTTTTCCATGATCAGCTTGGCTCTTTCCGTATCAATCGTACCGATCAACGGCATGATCGTGATGTTATCCATCACAGGGATCAGCGGTGCTGATAATTCCTGCAGAGCCACCCGCTGCAGTGAAACGATGTGCTCCCAGCTTCCTGAATACTCATTGACGAGACGGTTGATGATCGGATCCACCCATCCGTCCACTTCTCTCAGAATTTCAGAAAAATGATCGGAATCAACCTTTTCCGACTGCTTGAGAATAAAATCCGTTACAACACGGCGGAATACCTGCATACCGTCCGTCAGGTAGCTCAAAGGCCAGCCAAGATTGATGAGGCGTTCAGAAAAATCATCCAGATCCGAGGATAACCCCTGTTTTTCTATGCTTGAAAATATGACGTTCACGAACTCCCGGTTCGTATTTTCAAACATTTCCTCAGAAATCGTTGATGTATAATCATTCTTTTTATGAGCATCAACTTCCTTCAACCACATATTGACAATATCGTCGCTGTGTTCCAGCACTACGTTTTTTAATCGTTCATCCATTATCGAACCCTCCGCCATTGATACCATTTCATATTTTCAACTGCTGCTTTTGCTATCTGGGTATAATGTTAACAAAAAAGGTCAGGTAATAACACCAATCCGTTTGTAAAAAAACATGCCAACATCAATACCCTCTGTATTTCTATTATAAACTACATTCGACAAAAAAAATAAAGCCGCCTGCAAACCAGGCAACTTTATTTAAAAAAAAGAAAAAAGGTAAGTTAGAAGTCGATCAAACCGAGGCTGACCTGCAGGGATTTATTCACCTGCTGCATCATCGGTTCGTCCAATTGGGTGATCTTGTCGGTCAAACGCTGCTTGTCAATCGTTCTGATTTGCTCCAATAGGATCACAGAATTTCGCTCGAACCCATATTTTTCTGCATTGATTTCAACGTGAGTAGGAAGTTTGGCTTTTTGTATTTGCGCTGTAATCGCGGCAATGATTACGGTCGGGCTGAAGCGATTACCAATGTCATTCTGAAGGATGAGTACAGGACGAACGCCGCCTTGTTCGGATCCCACAACCGGGGACAAATCAGCGAAATAAACGTCACCTCGTTTGACTATCACAGGCTTCACACCCCGCTCACTAATTGCTCCAGGGTGTGTTCGGCCTCCTCTTCAGCTTGAAACGCTTCTGAAGCGATGTTTAAATTGATTTTCGCCATTTCCATATAACCTCTTCGCATCGATTCCCGAATATGACGTTGTTTTTTCTCACGCAAATACATTTTAGTTGCTTGACACATGAAATCGCTCCGATCACTGTTATCGAGTTGAATGAAGCCATCCACTTCATTGAGTAGGTTATCCGGAATCCGGATGACAATCTCCTGCATGCTGTCGGACAAAACCATACACCTCCACCATCTTCTCTCAAAAGAAACCAGTCAAATAGTCCACTCTAATCTTATCAAACGGGAGTGTCCATTGCAAAGGCGTGTTGGAATTTTTTTGTGTATTGGGCTGCTTTCCATCCTTACATCGGGAGATTTGTCCTAAACCTCTTCTTTCCTGTCACAACGTATTTCTTACTTCAATCGTCTTCCCGTCTTTCCGGTATACACGGGGAACCCTGTGGCTGATGATACAGGGAATTTCATAATTGATGGTATCCAGCCAGGCAGCTATTTCATCCGCCGTGATTTCGTCATTCCCCTGTTTACCAATTAAGGTAACCTTTGTCCCTATAGGATATTCCTGATCCAGCTGAATCATGAATTGATCCATGCAGATTCTTCCGACAATCGGATGGCGTTTCCCGTCGACGAGGACTTCCATGCCCTGCAGGCGGCGGATCCAGCCATCGGCATAACCCAATGGAACGGTTCCGATCCATTCTTCTTTTTCTGTCGTATACGTCGCTCCGTAGCTGATCGATTCTCCGGGACCCACCCGTTTCACGTGCACAAGACAGCTGGTCAGGGAAAAGGCCGGGGTCAATTCTACAGGCCGCTCCTGCTTCACATCTTCGGAGGGATAAAGTCCGTACATGCTGATCCCGAAACGGACAAAGTGGTCCATCCGCTCAGGAAAACGCATACTTGCTGCACTGTTACTCGTATGTATTTCGACATCTTCCGGCCAATTCCTCTTAAAATGCTCTGCCAATCGCTGAAATTCGTCCGCCTGCTGCTGATAGTAATCCGTATCCTCATCATCAGCGGTGGCAAAATGAGTGAAGATGCCGGTCAGCCTGAACGTATCATCGGCTTTGACAGCCCGCAGGACACCGTCCATTTCCTCCGTATCACGGACACCGATTCTTCCCATTCCTGTATCCAGCTTCAAATGAATGGACAGCGGCTTCTCACACTCGGCCGTCTGCACCTGATGCAGCCATTCTTCCTGAAAAACCGTAACCGTGATGTCGTTGGCCGCCGCCAGCGGAGCGTCTTCCGGGCGCGTCCATCCCATCACAAGAATCGGGGCCTCCATCCCTGCATCCCGAAGCTTGAGCGCTTCATCCATAATGGCAACTGCCAGTCCGGCCGCACCTGCGCGCAGAGCTTCCGCTGCGACCTGCACATCGCCGTGACCGTAAGCATCTGCTTTGACGACCGCATAAATCCCTGTTTCAGAGGGGAGCCTGCGCCTCAATTGTTGAATATTTGCTTCTATCGCTGATAAATCAATTTCCGCTATCGAATCTCTATAGTATCTGTCCTGCTGCACCTTGCCCGCTCCTCTCCTTTTTCTATCCTATTATTATTGAGCGGAACATTCCCCGCTGTCAAATGGGCACCGCCCCCCTTCTCCCGACAGCCTCCCTCCATAAAAAAGCCGCAGAGCGCTGAACGGCACCTGCGGCTTTTTTATAAAGAAAATAAAAGCAGACGATACCGCCTGCTCCACCCTTCATCTATTTCACCATAGCTCCATGGTTGATGGAACTGGCCACGGCGACCATTTCTTCCTGGGTCAGCTCGTTGCTGGCAAGCTGGTAGGTCGTTCCATTATGGCTCCACTCCAGACGGTTATGCTCCAGCGCCCCAATGACGCCGTCATCCAGCTGCACCGGATCCCCATTCACATGAACCGAGTACTGGGCGCTTGCCGGCTGCA
Organism: Halobacillus litoralis; assembly: GCF_009856355.1. Taxonomy (GTDB): domain Bacteria; phylum Bacillota; class Bacilli; order Bacillales; family Halobacillaceae; genus Halobacillus; species Halobacillus litoralis_B. Next base: position 12,058 of record NZ_WMEW01000020.1, read on the forward strand.
CTTCCGCCTTTTCCTGAACGAGTGTGAAGTTCTTGTCTCCGGCATAGGTCATGATCATACGTCTGCCGTCATCTGTCTTCACTTCCCGCTCTTCCGCAAGCTCTGCACCGAAGGTTTCCTGCGGATACAGCACTTCCTCCAGCTCCTCATCCGCTCCTTCCATGTTCGCTACCGGAGCCTCAGCTGGGGACATCGCCATATTTTTGTCTACATCAAAATCCTCTTTTTTCAGCGAGTCATCCTTAGTGAAGTTCGCAAACGAAACTTCTACGAGCGCATTCATATCCTGATCAAAGACTTTGACCATAACGGGCTGGTAGGATTTTTTATCGAAATAAATTTCCTGGTAAGGGAGTGTTTTGTTATTTTGATAGTTGGTTTTCGTCTTGAATTTAAAATAGTTTTCCGTTGCTGTGAATTCCGCTTCCGGATCGGCCTTGATATCATTTAGAAGAGAAGCAAATAAATAGGGCTGACTTGTATTCTGCGGCCAGTCACTCTGGAATTTGAAACTCTTATTCAAAGCCGGAGTGAGAACATAGACACCGGTATCGTTTTTCAGAATGACCTGGCTCCCCTTTTCATCCTGATCGTTCTGAAGTTTGACGCGGTAGTAATCGTCTTTCTTGTGCCACACTTGAATGTGATACTTCTGCTCTTCCTTGCCTGTGCGCATCTTCATGTTCGCTTCCGTTTTATAACCCGCCATCTCTTCTGTCTGTTTCTCAAGCTTCTTGATTACATCCTCTTTTGACTGGGAGCCGCACGCGGTCAGAGCCCCCAGGATGAACAGGCTGAATAAAAGGATCAGAAAACGTCTTTGCATCAGACTCCACTCCTTTGTCTCTACTTATGGACAAAGGGAACGTTATGTTATGGATGAAGAGAGTGTACGAAAGGTATGGGACAGCCCGTCAATGACATCGGTGGCCAGCAGGTCCACTTTTGAATGGCCCTGCTGTACGAGTTGATCCGCTGTGTATCCGTGCAGGACGCAGCCACTGCTGAGTCCGTCCAACGTGGATGTGGACTGCATCAGCATCGAAAGCAGAATGCCCGCCAGGGCATCTCCACTGCCGCCTTTAGCAAGCCCTGCATTCCCTGTGGCATCCACGCGCTGCTCTCCATCCGGCGCCGTAATGATGGTCGACGGACCTTTCAGGACGAGGTAAACCCCATACCTGCGGGCAAACGCTTCGGCCAGAGAAAACGGAGAAAGCAGGACCTCCTTGATCGACAAGCCGGTCAGATGGGCAAACTCTCCCGGGTGCGGGGTAAGGATGGTCGGAGCCGTCCTCTTTTCCAATTCACCGAGAAAGTCTTTCAGCACATACAACCCGTCCGCATCAATCAATAAGGGGACGTCGGTATGAGTAACAGCGTGGCGGATCAGCTCTTGAGAAGCTTCTCCCCTTCCGATACCCATGCCAGCCGCCACACCATCGTATGCAGACAAATCCAGCGTGTCCCTCTGGACAAATGTGGCCTCCTGGATATAAGGGGAAATGGATGGAACCGCCCCTTCCTCCGTGGCGATGGCAACCAATCCAGCTCCGCTTCTAAGCGCAGCCCGTGATGTCATCGCGGCAGACCCCGGCATTAGAACCGAACCTCCAATGACCAGACCCCTGCCGTGGGAACCTTTATGCGAATGGTCATCACGGGAAGGAAGTGTCTGCTTCACATCATCCACCGTCCACAAACGCCGATTCACAGAAGGAGCGGTTTTTGGCGGAATGCCGATTTCAACGACAGACCACTGCCCGTACCAGGGCTGTGTATGCTGGAGAAACGCACTCAGTTTCGGAGCCTCGATCACCGATGTATAATCGGCTTTGTAGGCCGTGAACTCCTCTACTCCTTCATCCGCAGGAACGCCGGTTGGGAGGTCGACGGCAAGACGAAGCAGAGGAGCCTCATTGCAGTACCGGACGATTTGGTTATAAGGTTCACGCAGATCACCCCGGACACCGATGCCGAGCATGGCGTCTATAGAAACATCCGCGCGTCGCAGATACTCTTCCGCGTCTTCCACATCCGTCCATTTTTTCACTGTGTGACCGGAAGCTTGGAAGATCTGCTTATGCACAGCTGCGTCTCCCTTGATTTTGTCATCCGGAACAACCTGCACAGCCTCGACCGTGTACCCAAGGTTCAAAAGGGTACGTGCAATCACGAAACCGTCTCCGCCATTGCTCCCGGCACCTATCCATACGATGATCCTGTCCGATTTCTGAATGTGTCTGACCAGATCACAGGCGGCCGCACGTCCGGCATTCTCCATAAGCATTGGTCCTGCCAGACCGGCCTCTGCCGCAGCCTGATCCCGTTCGTACATCTCTTGTGCGGTTACAATATCCAATTCGTTCCCTCCTACCCGCATTACATGTTATGAGACAAGCGGTTCAATTATGTCTTGCCTGACTATTCCCGACCGGCCTCTTCCAAAACCACCTGGGCCACTGCATGACTCCGGCTGTGGGTGATCGACACCCAGATACGGCACGTTTCATAGCCCTTTGCCGTCATAAGCGGCGCCCCATTTTCTGAAGCGAGGATTTCCATATCCTGAAAACTGAGTGCTCCGATGCCGGTACCTGCTGCCTTCGCGAAGGCTTCCTTGGCTGCGAAGCGCCCGGCAGCAAACTCTGCCTGCCGCTGTTCCTGGAGAGCCAGACAGCGCTGATATTCATTTTCTGTTAATATTCTTTGAACAAAGCGCGGCTGACGCTTTATACTTTGTTTAATACGATCGATTTCGACCATATCGATTCCAATTCCTTTGATCACACCGCATCTTCCTTTTCCATATCAATCTATCACCAGTATACCCCAACGTACCTTTGTTAAAAAAAGAATACGCAGATGGTGATGGGACTACACTTTTAGATAACAAGACATCATAAAGGAGACGAATGTCATGTTTTTACGAACAGAGAGCTTTAAAGAGTTTCTGAGATTTTATCCAGTGGTTTCCGCGCTCGTCGGAATTCATTTCGGTCTATGGCTGCTTGCTGATTTCCTTCAGCTGGGCTTTGCTGTGGATTTGAAGCAGTGGGGAATCGGCGTCAACGTACTCGTGTTAAATGGAGAGTACTGGAGACTGCTGACCCCCATCTTTCTGCACGCCGGCTTCATGCACGCCTTATTCAATTCCTTTTCCCTTGTCCTGTTCGGACCTGCACTTGAACAGATGCTCGGCCGCGTGAGATTTATCGTCATGTACCTGGCCGCCGGCATCGCCGGCAACATCGGCACATTCATCGTCAACCCTGATGCGTACTACGCGCACCTCGGGGCCTCCGGAGCCATCTTCGGGATTTTCGGAGTGTACGTGTTCATGGTGCTGTTCCGGAAGCATTTAATCGACCAGGCCAACGCGCAGATTATCATCGTCATTTTTGCCCTTGGGCTTTTCATGACCTTTACCCGCCAGAACATTAACATTCTCGGTCACCTCTTCGGCTTGATCGGCGGTTTCGCCATCGCTCCTGCCATTCTGAAAAAAGCCCGCCCGTTTTCTCTCTGGCAGATCCGCACCCGTCATTCCAGCCGGGACAGTGACGAGATTTCGTTTGACCCTAACCGGTGGAAAAAACGACGGTACGGCCGTGGCCGCATCGGCAGATACCTGCTGTGGGGCATCATCATTTTTCTTGCCTTGTTTGCACTTGTGAACCGGTCGCTGTAATACAGGCGGCCGCTTGAAACAAAAAAAGATCCGCTTCCTGACAGATAGGAAGCGGATCTTTTTATTTATTAGCTGCGGCCTTTGTTTTGGTAGCTGCCGCGCTTGCCGCCTTTACCGCTGAAGTTGCGGTTGCGGGATTTGTTTTTGTTCTTGTTGTTGAAGTTACGGTTGCCGCCGCCTTTGCGGTAGCCGCCTTTTTTCTTGCCTTTGTCACGCTGAGCGTTTTTCACACTGATTGGTGCAACATAGGACAGGTTCACAGGAACTTCACTGCGCTCTTTTGTCATCATCTTAAGAGCTGCTGCGATAAGATCTGAAGGCTCATAGCGCTCAAGCAGTTCTTCCGCTGCATTCTTGTAGTTGTTCAAGTCATTGTTGTTCACTGTTTCAGCAATCTTTTCGACAGCCACTTTCTGCTGACCGCGTGCAGCTTCTTCAGAAGAAGGCACTTTCAGACGCTCCACTTTTTTCTTCGTGATTTTTTCGATCAAGTTAAGCTGATCTTTTTCACGTGGTGTTACGAAGGAGACAGACTCCCCTTTACGTCCGGCACGACCTGTACGGCCGATACGGTGTACATAGCTTTCCGGGTCCTGTGGAATATCGAAGTTGTACACGTGGGAAACTTCAGAGATATCCAGTCCGCGGGCTGCCACGTCTGTAGCTACAAGGATTTCGATACGTCCACGCTTGAACTTGTTCAATGTAGACATACGCTTCCCTTGAGTCAGGTCACCATGAATGCCTTCTGCGCTGAATCCGCGCGCTTGAAGACCGTCAGCGACTTCGTCTACACGACGCTTCGTACGACCGAAGACGATCGCTAATGCTGGATCATGAATATCAAGCAGACGCGTCAGTGTATCAAATTTGTGCTTTTCCGGAACTTCCACGAAGAACTGCTCGATGTTTTCCACCGTCATTTCCTTCGCTTTTACTTTGACTTCTTCCGGATCGTTCATAAGAGTTGTTGCGATGTCGCGGATTTCTTTCGGCATGGTTGCAGAGAACAAGAGTGTCTGGCGTTCTTCTGGAAGAGCCTTCAGAATGTCGCGGATATCATCGATGAAGCCCATGTTCAGCATTTCGTCCGCTTCATCAAGGACAGCTGTGTGCACGTTCTCCAGTTTAATCGTTTTACGACGAATGTGGTCAAGTAAACGTCCAGGTGTCGCTACCACGATGTGGTTGTTCTTCAACGCACGGATCTGGCGCTCCATATTGGATCCACCGTAAATCGGAAGAACGCGTGCGCCTTTCCCTTTACCAAGGCGGTTCATTTCTTCAGCTACCTGAATAGCCAGTTCTCTTGTCGGGGCGATGACAAGACCTTGAACACCTTTCACCTGTTTGTTGATTTTTTCAAGCATCGGAATACCGAATGCCGCCGTCTTACCCGTACCTGTCTGAGCCTGCCCAATCACGTCTTTCCCTTCCAGTCCTAGAGGGATCGTCTGTTCTTGAATTGGTGTGGTTTCTTCAAAGCCCATTACGTCCAATGATTTGAGAATCGGCTTTGATAATCCTAGTGATTCGAATGTTGTCACTTAATTCCTACTCCTTTATGTTTAAATCTTCTACCTATATCCATGTAAAAAAAGCCTTCTGCCACAGGAAACGGGAGAGGCTTCTCTGGTATCTGCCTGATAGATTTATTCATCATAACATATTTAACACACTATATTCTACACATTTCCGCTATGCTTTTCAAACCCAATAATGATAAAATGATTAAAAACCGACCTATACCAGAGGAGGGCTAGATTGGAAAAGCCTCCGGTGCATCCTTATTTAATTCTGTTTATCGGAGTGGTTTCCATATCCACCTCGGCCATTTTCGTCAAGCTTGCGGGCGACGCCCCTGCTTCAATGACGGCATTCTACCGGCTGCTGCTTGCCGCTGGTCTGATGGCCCCTTATGTATTATGGAAACATTCCGGTGAATTCAAACACATCCATAAAAAAGATTGGCTCCTGGCCACGATCTCAGGAATTTTTCTCGCCTTTCACTTTATCTTCTGGTTTCAATCCCTAAAATATACATCCGTGGCAAGCTCCGTTCTACTCGTTTCCCTGCAGCCCGTCTTCGCTTTTACGGGCGCCTATCTGTTTTTCCGGGAACGATTCACTGTCGGAGCCATTCTCAGCCTTTTCATTACATTGATTGGCAGCGTCATCATTGGATGGGGGGATTTCCAGCTGAGCGGAATGGCACTGGCCGGCGACATTCTGGCGCTGCTTGGAGCGGTTACGGTAACTGGTTACTTCCTGCTTGGTCAGAGCCTCCGCCAGCGGCTGTCCCTTCTCACCTATACACTGATTGCTTACGGAATGGCAGCCGTAACCCTCGGTCTCTATAACCTGGCCGCGGGCGTTTCCTTCACAGGATACTCCGGGGAACAATGGTTCATTTTCCTGGCCCTGGCCGTGATTCCGACCTTCTTCGGACATTCGCTGTTCAATTGGACACTGAGATGGTTGAGCGCCGCCTCCATATCCATGGCGGTTCTTCTCGAGCCGATCGGAGCGTCTCTTTTAGCTTACTGGATCCTCAAGGAATCCATTACATGGGTTCAGTGGCTCGGTGGATCCATCGTTTTATTCGGCTTGATGATGTTTATTTTAAGTACGACAAAGAAAGTCGAGCCTACATTAACCCATGAAGTGAAAAAAGAACCCTGAACCGAATCTGGTATACTGGAAAGACGATATTTTGAGAGCAGGTGACTGAATGACTACACAACTAATCATCGATGGCGGCGGAGATGTCGCGCCGGGAATGATGGAGAAGCACAATATTCTCTCTGTCCCTTTAAATATTCATTTCGGGGATGAGCATTATAAATCCGAGGAAACCATTGATCTGGAGACATTCTATACAAAAATGAGAAATTCAGACGAGCTTCCCGGGTCTTCTTCCCCGAGTCCGAATGATTTTTATGAAACCTATAAACGCTTGGATCCATCTACAAATATCCTCGTCCTTGCCATCAGCCATGGACTGAGCAGCACGTACGAAAGTGCTGAAATCGGTAAAAACATGCTGCTTGAAGAAGAGCCGGACCGCCGGATCGCTGTCCTGAACACGAAAACAGCTTCCTGCGGCATCGCCCTCCTTGTAGATGAAGCAGGAAAGAAAATGGATGATGGGGTATCCTTCGATGAGCTTGTCGCCCACATGGAGGACCGCATCGAGAATACGATTACGCTGTTCATTTTGAAAACATTGGAAAACGTCATCAAAGGCGGCCGCCTCGATAAAGTCAAGGGCGCGCTCGCCAAGACCTTGAACATCAAGCTTCTAATGAAAGCAAGTGAAATCGGGGCTGTGGAAGTAACGGAAAAGGTACGGGGAAACAAAAAATCGATCCGCCGTTTCGTGGATCAGATCGGGGAATACGCCCATTCCTTCGAAGACCGGGTCATTGCCCTTTCCCATTCCAATGATGCAGAACGCGGGAATCAAGTGCTTCAGATGATCAAGGACCGCTATCCATTCAAGGAAAGCCTGTTTATGGATATGGGGCCGTTGATTGCTACTTATGCAGGTGAAGGCGGCCTCGCCATCGCCTTTTTCAAGGATTAAAAATACAAACACCGTATGCCGGAGCCGGCATACGGTGTTTTTTTATCCATGATAGGTTTCATAATCAGGCTGCGGAGAGAGCAGAGCCAGAACCACTGCGGTGACTGGAAACAACATGGTAAGCAGTATGATTTCCTGATAACCTCCAAGCCAGTCAAAAAAAATACCGAAAGGAAGCGGCCCCAGAGCGGAACCAACGACCATCACGGTCTGAGCAAGCCCCTTAATGCTCCCTAGGTGGGCACGTCCGAAATAATTCGGCCAGACGATGTTCAACACAATCCGCTCAAATCCGTTCACTACTCCCCATAAACAGCCAAAGCCAACAGCAGCCGCCCAGGAGTCCGTCACCAGCAGAAGCAGCAGCGTCAAAAGATGTCCGAAAAATGTAACGGCCAGAATATAGTGGACCTTGAACCGGTCAACAAGCCACCCACTGACAAAGGTGACCGGAAAACCGACCACGGCCATCAGCGTCAACACCATCGCTGCAACGCCGGCATCAAGACTGCGCAGTTCCATAATGGACACCATATGAAACGTAATCGCTGTATTGACGAGCGCAGGAACCGTTACACAAAACAAAATGAACCAAAAAGCCCTGGTGGCCATGGCTTCTTTCAATGTCCAGTTTTTTTCATTCCCTTCAACATTCGGATTTTTAACCTCCTGCCCGTCTGAAGGTTTCCGGCTGCCATCAGGCACGTCGCCTGTATCTTCCGGCCGGTTTCTTACAAGGAAAAAGGCGAGCGGTACAAAAATCACCAAAAGAGCCGTCCCCCAGATCCCCCATGTCATCCTCCAGCCGAATGCTTCTATCAGCCACGTATTCAACGGGGGCAGCAGAGCGGAGCTTGCAAATCCTCCAACAGCCATGACGCTGAGAGCCCGTCCTCTTTTCCGGATGAACCATTGCGGAACGAGTGTATTCGGAATCAGCGTCATCGACCCCTGTCCGAACAGCCGGATCAGGAAGAAGCCGATGAACATCATCACTGTGCCTGATAAAAAAGCATTCCAGAAGAGTGCCAGTGCCAGACAAGTCCCGACAGTGATCATCATCACCCGCTGGCCGAAACGGTCAATCAGACGCCCCATCAAAAATAACGTCAGTCCTGCCGCCAGAGTAGCTCCGGAATAAATACCGGAGACAAGCGATCGTGTGTAATCAAAATCCTCTATGTAATAATCGATGAAAATGGAGATGGAATACGTCTGCCCCGGCCCTGAGAAAAACACGCTCAAACCCGCAATAAAAACGATCACCCATCCATAATAAAAGGGTGATCCGTCTTTTCTATGATTCATGTTACCCCCTCCCGCTGAGCACTGCCGATAAACTCGAGCACTCTGTTGAACAGTTCGTCCCGGTCATCCCCGTGGCAGATAAGGTGCTTGGACTGCTTCAAAAAGACGACCTCTTTTTCTTCTGACGGAATTTCCTCCTCTAAATAATCCGCGGCTGCTTTAGGGACCATGCCGTCCAACTCCCCTTGGATAATCAGGACGGGGCAGGTCACTTCTCTTAAATAGGGACGTGTGAATTGAACACATTTCATGAATTCAACGGTTGAGAACACGTAGGTGTCCCGGAGTTTCTTCTGATAGCGCCGGAACAGCTCATTGTCTGCCAGCACACCATTCCACGCATCTCCGGCCATCTCCAGCACATCCTTCACCATCTGCGGCAGGCTTACGTATTTTCCAGCAGCTGAAAGCAGCACGAGCCGGTCGATCCGGTATTTAGCTGTTAAATAAGCCGCAATCATCCCCCCCATGGAGAACCCAACGATATACACTTCATTGTGTCGTTTCATCAAATCCAGAAGCGCCAGTTCAGCAGCTGCAATCCACTCCTGATAATAGTGACCTTCCAAGTCGAGATCCTCCCCATGGCCGGGCAGGGTCGGGTTGGTGATTTCCCAATCCGTTCTCGCTTCCAGAAAATCGACGAGCGGCTGCACTTCCTCCGGGCTTCCCGTATACCCGTGAATACACAAACATCCAATGCTCATAACCTTTTCCTCCGCATCCTGCAGTTTTTTCAATATGGAAGAAAGAAAACGCGCTGACATCGGCAGCGCGTCTATTTGATCCCCTTCACAAAGGTGCCGATGCCTTTGACGATCGGACTGACTTGTTGAACGGTCTTCATCACCTGACCGGTGGTATTCATCATTTTATCAAAATCAAATTGACCCTCTTCGTTTTGAAAATAGCCGATCACACTCTTCCCTGCTGCTGCGGGTTGAAAAGAGGAGGGACCGCCTTCATTCCCGGTTTCAGTATAACCGGAGTAAGGGTTACTATTCACCTGGTAATACGGATAGCCGTAGGAGGCGCCTCCTTGATACGGATAGAAGGCATTCCCCTGATAATAAGCCTGCGGGTAAGTATCCTGGCTGTACACAGGAGGAGCCGGATACCGGTACCAGTTCTCATAGTAAGGATAGGAATAATATGGGTACATGACTGTGCCACCTTTAACGTATTTACTTCAGCCTATGACAAAGCCGGTAAAAAAGTGAGGCGCAATCGCCCCGTACGCGAAACGATAAAAAAACAAGTGACTCTCATCACTTGTTTCCTTTATTTATGAAAAGTTAAATGAGTCCGCTTGGGCATATATATCTTCCCTCAACCCCAATACCTGCTGGAGTTTACGTTTCTGAAAGCCTAACACACGGTGATCATCGACAAAGGTGGCCGGGGTTCCGTAGACACCCTTCCCCTGAAGTTCCTTAAAATAAGTACGGTTTTCCGATACGTTCCGTTCCTCAAAATCTATATTCCACTCATTCAGTAAATCCATGACCTGGTTACAAGAGGCACAATCGCGACTGGTGTACACAACAACATTCTGGTTTCCCATGGCTCCCCTCCTCATGCCGGTTCAATAAACGTTCATACAGCTTTTTACCCTGATCCATTGAGTTTAAACGTCTATTCCTCACCTATATTTACCACATATCCTTTATCTTTAATCCCCCTTTTTCCCCATAGAGGAAAAGGAATTCCCTCCCCTTATCCCGAAAGGAAATAAAAACAAAATGGAGGCGGTTCTATGACACATACGTATGTATTTACAGGTTTCCCCGGTTTTCTGGCAGTTGAGCTTCTGAAGGACTTGTTCCGCACCCGCCGGGTGGAGCATATCTACCTTCTTCACTTATCTCATACTGAAAAGGAAGCCCGCAGGCGGCTGCTTGACTGTCTCGAGGATCCAGCCGTGGATCCGAGCCGCATCACCCTCCTGAGCGGGGACATTACAAAGAAAAATCTCGGGCTCGATGCGAAAACGGCTCAGAAGCTGAAGCAGGAGCTCACTCATTTTTATCACCTGGCTGCCCTATATGATCTGGCCGTACCTCTCGCTCCTGCGCTTCAGGTAAATGTCCAGGGGACACGAGAAGTCCTCCGCTTTCTGCAAGGCTGCACCGGATTGAACCGCTGCTTGTATTTCAGTACCGCCTACGTGTCCGGCAGAAGACAAGGGCCCGTTTATGAACATGAACTGGAGCATAATCATGGTTTCAAGAATCATTATGAATACACGAAATATGAAGCAGAAAAGCTTGTACGCGAATACCGGATTCTGCCCATAACCATTGTCCGGCCGGGAATCGTTGTCGGCCATACACGGACAGGTTCGACAGCGAAGTTCGATGGCCCCTACTATATCTTGAACCTGCTGAATGTACTGAAGTCCCTTCCTGTAGTCCCTTATTTCGGAAAAGGAAAAGCACGGGTGAATCTCGTTCCGCACGATTATGTCGTCCAGGCAGCCAATGTTCTCACCCACCTTCCGGAAAGAGAAGGAAAAACCTATCACCTGACAGACCCTCATCCCTATACGGCAAAGGACATCTATCATCACTTCACGCACTTGTATGCTGATAAACAGCCTCATCTGACGGTACCCCTTTCAGCTGCCCGCCAGCCGTTAAAGCTGAAACAAATCCGCAGAAAGCTCGGCATTCGAAGAGAAGCGCTCGACTACTTTGAAACCGGCGCTGATTATGAGGCATCGAATGCGGAGAACGATTTAAAGTCTTCCGGCCTGTACTGCCCGGATTTATTCTACTATACGCAGCCCCTTATCCGTTATTATGAGGAACATAAAAACGATCCAGCCAAACATGCCTCTCTATTATAAACAAGATAAAGCTCACAATTGGAAAACAAACAGAAGCTGGAGGACGCCCTCCAGCTTCTGTTCATTCAGCCGCTTCTTCCAGCCAGCTTTCATACAACGCCTCCAGCCTGGCATCAAGCTTCTGTTTCTTCTGTTTCAGCCTTTCCACTTCTGAAGAAGGTGCGTTCTCCAGTTCCTTCTCCAAACGGGCGCCCTCTTCTTCGAGCCCCGCAATCTGATCTTCCAATGAAGCGGTCTCTTCCACAGTTTCAGGGGGCAGCTCCTTTTCAGCTTCCTCTTCTTTCTCATCCGGCCAGTGGTGCTTCGTCTCTTCATACGTCCCCGAGTACCGGTATCCTCTGCCTCCGGCCAGATACATCGTCTCCTGAAAGCACCGGTTGAGAAAATGACGGTCATGGGAAACCCCGATCACCGTGCCGGAGAAGCGACCAAGCGCTTCTTCCAAAACCTCCTGGGATTCAATATCCAGATGGTTGGTCGGTTCATCGAGCAGCAGTACATGAAGGTCCTGCTGCATGAAGATGGCGAGCTTCAGGCGCATCTGTTCCCCGCCGCTCAAATGACGGATCTTCCGGAAAACATCATAGCCGTAAAATAAAAAACCGGCCAGCTGACTGCGCGCCTCTCCTTCTGTTACACGGATAGAGGTGCGGTAAAAATCGATCATCCGCTGATCTGGGTCCGCCTCCTTGAGCGGATGTTGAGGAAGATAGCCGATTTTCATTCCAGGTGCCCGTTTGATAGTCCCTTCATCCAGCCGTTCCTCTTCAAGAAGGAGGCGGAGCAGTGTAGACTTTCCACTGCCATTCGATCCGACAACGGCCAGGCGGTCCTGATACCGGACGTGCAGGTTGAACCCTTTGAGAATGACGGACTCCCCATAGGCCTTTCTTCCGCCATCCACGATAAAGACATCTTTACCTGAACGGCCTCCCGCTTCGAGGGAAAGCTTCATTCGTTTCGGATCCATGACAGGCTTATCGATTTTCTCCATCCAACCCAGCGCACGCTCCATACTTTTCGCTTTTTTGAACAATTTTTCGCTTGGAGGGGAAGCCTCATTCGCCCACTGTCTCAACCGGCGGACCGCATCCTTCATTTTCTTGATCTTTTTCTGCTGTTCTTCATAATGGTGAAAATCGATCAACAGCTTTTCTTCCTTCTGCTTTTCAAAGGACGAGTAATTCCCCTTATAACTTTCCACGCTTCCGGAATCAAGATCCAGAATATCCGTGACCACACGGTCGAGAAAAAAACGGTCGTGGGAGATGATGCAGAGCGTTCCGGGATATTGCTGGAGAAACCCTTCCAGCCACTCGACTGCTTTCAAATCCAGATGGTTGGTCGGTTCATCCAACAGCAGCACATCCGGCTTTTCCAGCAGCAGTTTCGCAAGACCAAGCTTCGTCTTTTCTCCCCCGCTCAACGTATCGAAGGGCTGATCGAGGAGATGGTGGACCTTTAACCCGTGTGCCACCTGACGAATGGAAGACTCCACCTCGTAGCCCCCTCGGTCTGCAAACTGCTCCTGCAGGCTGCCATACCGCTCAACGGCTTCCTCCATATGTTCTGGAACCATCATTTTCTGTTCCAGCGCTTTCATCTCTGCCTCTATTTCCAAAAGTTCCTGAAAAGCTGATCGCAGATATTCCCGGCCGGACCGTGTCCAATGGGACGGCATCTGTTTTAAGCATCCGATGGCGGCTCCCTTCTGGATAAATACGTCGCCCCCATCGACCGCTTCTTCTTTGGTCAGAATATTGAACAAGGTGGACTTCCCACTTCCGTTCCTTCCGACAAGACCGACACGCTGGCTTCCTTTAATTTCCATGTTCAAGTTTTCAAATAAAATTTCGCCGCCAATGATTTTATAGATATGTTTAAGGGTTATGATCAATTTCTGTTCCTCCTAAAGGCGTATTAAGAGCACAAAAAAAGCCAGAGGTCCCGTTACCTCTGACTTTTGTTCATGCGTATTGAATCAGGTATGAGACATTACAGATTCCTATTCAGCTGTCATTTTTGGACATACGTGTCCCGTTGACGGCTGAAATGTGAATAATTGCACGACGCAGATAATTCAATTGATAATCAAGCGCATGCATCTGTAACATCTTCCTACCCCCTTCGCCTTTAGTATTACGTCTATTCTAACGTATTATCTGAATATTGGCTACTCTTTATGCAGGCCGGCATTCTTCCCCAGTTTCTTCAGCAGGGCAATGGCCTCGTTTTTTTCCTCATCTGTCAGGCCGCTCATGATGGATTCAATCTGCTGCCAGTGATCCGGAAAGATACCATGAAGCAGGTCCCTGCCTTCTGCCGTAATCGACGCATACGTAATCCGGCGGTCTGTCGGACAAGGGACACGCTTTAAATATCCTTTCTTTTCAAGCTTGTCCACGACATACGTAATGCTGCCGCTGGCAAGGAGAATTTTCTCTCCGATTTTCTGCAGGGGCTGGTCACCCTGATGGTAAAGAAGCTCCAGTACGCCGAATTCCGTCGGGTTCAATTCATAACGCTGGATATCTTCTTTCACCAAATCACCGATCGCCCGCTGCGCCTTTGATAAGACGACAAACAGTTTCAATGATGGATCTTGTTTTTTCTTAAGGTATAATTCATGTTCGTTCATCCGGTTCGCCCATCCTTTTTAAAAGATAAAGATAGTATAAGTTTAACAAATTCGCAATGTCAATCAGACACGGGCGGATAAGCTGGGAAAGACCCTACACGTCAGATGTCGTATGGAGGGCGTTCGGTCCGCCTCCCAAAAACGTGAAATGTCCCGGAAGCACATCGATCTGTGCGGGAGTTTCCGTTTTAATTTCCCCGTCCATATCCACTTCTTCCTTCGATTCCGTTTCAATAGTGATATGACGCCCCTGACGGTAACTGATGTCCTGTATTTTCTGATCAACGGATCTCTCTCTTCCCATGGCCAGCCATTCTCTAAATACGGCCAGACTGGAGTTTTTGACGATCAACACATCAAATTTCCCGTCCTGCAGATCCAGCGATGACATCGGAACTTTCCGGGTACCGATGAACTGCCCATTCATCACGAGGATCATCACCGCTTCTCCTTCCAGTTTTTCTCCATCAATGGTCAATGAGAAGTCGAAGGGTTCGGAACGGTTCACTGTTTTTAAGGCACTGATGAAATAACTCAGCACGCCGAGCCGGTTTTTCTGGTTTTCATCAATATTGAATGATGTTTGGGCAACAAGGCCGATGCCCCAGAAATTGATGAAGTACGTATCTTCTGTCTTTCCGGCATCCACCTGCAGCTCTTCTCCCTTCATAATCGAAGCAGCTGCCTGATCCAGCCGCTGTGGAATATCAAGCACACGGCTGAAATCATTGCACGTTCCGGCGGGAAGAATACCGATCACCGGCCGCTTTTCCAAATCGGCCATACTATTGATGCATTCATGAATCGTGCCGTCTCCCCCAAGGATAAGAAATACATCTGTTTCCGGACCGTGCGTCCTGCATACGTCACGAAGCTCTACCAGCGAAGCCGTCTGTATCACACGCAGATCTTTGACCTCTTTAGTGACTTCAGGCAGAACCTGCCGGAGCGCAGGTGTGATTTCATTGTCTTCTTTATTTCCGTTATAGAGAAGTATTCCGGTTTCGAATCGCGGCATAATATCCCTTCCTTCCTCCTTACATAATTGACGAAAAACGTCTCGTTGAAACGATTTCCTGTTTTTTCATTTATCTGTCTTCACCTTATTTATTTCGGTGTCTAAGTAAAAAACCAGCGATTCATCCCTGCCTGAAAACCACCCGTATCCTTTCCCCTATCAGGGGGGAGCGGATGAACTGCATCACTGATCCTGGAAACAGACCGCCCCTGATATCCCTTTGTTCACCCCTGTTTCTCTTTTAATCTCATTGCACACTACTTCCTCCATCCACCCATGAACGAAACGTCGGACACATCCAGGGAGGCAGAAGGGTTTACGAATAGTCCTCTTTGTTTTATACTATATTTTGTTTAGGGGGCTAAGTAATTATGAAAAAGCACATGGATGAATCTCTGGGATATCACATTCACATGGTTTCCCATTTTCTAAGAAACGTATATAACGAACGGCTCGGGGAGTATGGATTGACCCATGCGCAGGGAAAAGTCATCCACATTTTAGCCAGAGAGGGCGAGCAGCCGCAGGTGGAGCTGCAGAAGCGTCTGCACATTAAGCCTTCCTCTATGAATGGTGTCGTGGAATCCCTGCTTAAATATGAAAGAATATCGAAGCGGCCGAGCGAAGAGGATAAGCGCACAAAGCTGATCACTCTTACTGAAGCCGGCATGGAACTTCACGAAATGATCGTCACAACCATTAAGGAAATAGAAACAGAAGCTTTCGCTGACCTCTCTCAAGAGGAACAGCAGATTATGACATCCTGGTTGAAAAGAACGCAGGAGCGCATAAAATCACAAACAGCAGGGAGAGAAGACGTATGAAAGAACAAAGTCAGCGTTTAGGCACTCAGCCTATACCAAAGCTGCTGGCCAACTTGTCCATTCCAGCCATGATCGGAATGTTCGTAATGGCGCTGTACAATGTCATTGATACATTGTTCATCGCCCGCGGCGTGGGGATTCTCGGCGTCTCCGGTGTAAGCATCGGATTCCCGGTCATGATGGTCATCATGGCGATTGCCGCTGCCGTCGGTATTGGTGGGGCTTCCGTGATTTCACGACGACTCGGGGCAGATAAAAAGGATGAAGCCGATCTCGTCTTCGGAAACGTCCTGATCATGATCATCCTCATCAGCAGTGTCGGCTTCATCGGTGCCTTCACCTTTTTAGAGCCGCTGCTGAAGATTTTCGGAGCGACAGAGAACATCATGCCGTATGCGAAGGATTATTTATTCCCGATTATGGTCGGGTCGCTGTTTTTCTCCTTCGCCTTTGCAACGAACAATATCATTCGCTCTGAAGGAAATTCCAGGTTTGCGATGATCACCATGATCATTCCCGCGGTCCTGAACATCATTCTTGATCCCATTTTCATATTCGGACTGGATATGGGCGTACAGGGGGCTTCCGTTGCTACTGTCATTTCCCAGGCGACTGTATCGATCGTCGTTTTGAATTATTTCCTCAAAGGAAAGTCCTCCCTGACCGTCCGGAGAGCCGCCTTGAAGCTTCAAACAAAGATCATCAGGGAAATCATTACAATCGGTATGCCGGCGTTTATCCGTCAGGTGGCAGGAAGTGCGATGATGATCGCCATCAACCTCATGCTCATCAAATTCGGCGGAGAATTTGAAGTCGGTGTTTTCGGTATCGTCCAGAAGCTTGCGATGTTCACCATTATGCCGATGATCGGTGTTCTTCAGGGGATGCAGCCTATTATCGGCTATAATTACGGCGCGCAGAACTATGAACGTCTAAAAGAAACCGTGAAACTCGGGATGAAAGTCGTGACCATCATTTCTGCCGGTATTTTCGTTGTCATGATGGCCTTCCCGAATGTGCTGATGATGATCTTCACCGGGGATCAAGCGACCATCGACACTGGAGTTCACGCCATCCGCATCATGTTTGCCTTTGCCGTTCTGATCGGTGCTCAGGTCGTCAGCGGTGGTCTGTATCAGGCGCTCGGCATGGCCAAACCGGCGATGATTCTTTCTATGGCCCGTCAGGTGCTTTTCCTGATTCCATTAGTACTGATTCTCCCGAACTTCTTCGGAGTCACCGGTGTATGGCTCGCCTTTCCGGCTGCCGATCTTCTGGCATTTATCTTATCCATGGTCTTCCTTTACAAAGACCGCACACTTTTCTTCAAACCGAAACACTTGGCATCCAATTACGAAACAGCCCCGTCTTAACCATCAGCCCGGCATCGTGATGCCGGGCTTTTTACAGCTCTGCAGCCTTCCATTCCATCACTCTCCAACTTTTCCCAAAGATTCTCAGCAATTTATAGCAACCCATGACATTTTCCGTTAAAATGATACAGAGAATGCTATTTTTCACTGGTAAAGGATGAAGTGTATGACTTACTCTGTCCACTTGATCAAGCTGTTCATCAGGCGTGATGATCATTTGTTCAAGCTGAATGAAGCAGAAAAACTGAAAAACGTCTGGAATCTATTATTCTTTTTACTCGCTCTCACTTTACTCACCTTTGTCTGGACAGCCTGGCTCGGCCTCGGCACCGATGCGATTTCTGCCAACATGACAGAATTGACAAGGGCCGACTATGAACTGAGGAAGGCTTGGTTCCTGATCGGCAGGGCAGCTTACGGACTGCTGTTTTTTTTATTCCTTTTATTTATCTCTTCGTTCTTTTACTGGTTATTCAATCACGTATCCTACAAAAAGCTGATCATTGTGCAGATGAATGTGCTCCTGGTCATGCTCCTTGAACGCATCACCTGGGTGCCTTTGATGGTCTATGCAGGGATTGACTGGTATGTTTCTCCTCTCTCTTTTGGAGTAGCTGCCTCCTACTTCACCTCTTTGGAGTGGGTCATTTATTTTTTCGGATCTATTTCTCTTTTCCAGCTGTTTATCATCTGGTATCAGGTCAAATGCCTCTCCCGTTTGTCTAGAACGAAAACCGGCTGGATCTGGACCGGTGTGATTTTCTGGCATCTATTGCTGTGGGCCGGAACTTCCGCCCTTGCCTATTACGATTTGTATCTTCTTTACTTAATAAGGTAGGAAAGCCGCAGGTGGATATCTATGAAGAAAATTAATATTAAAGGAAGAATGCTGGGTTTGTTGATCATCGCTTTCATTACGACGAATGCGCTGTTGATTTATCTGGACGAAGACAGCCACATCGACCGCAAATCCTATCTCCACACATGGTCGCAGACCGTTACCCAGGACCTTTTTGAAAAAGTCGAAGCGAAAGGCGTATTTGCTTCGCAGGCCTCCGTCCCGGTTTATTTTGACGGAGCTGACGGTTCCTTCCAGCAGTTTCTCGTACGTGAGGGAGACAAGGTGCAGGAAGGCGATGACCTCTATACATACAACGTCGAAGATTACGCCGCACAGGAAACCCGTCTTGAAGGGGAGGTCCAGCGCATTCAAGAGGAAATCACAGCCGTGGAGGACTATATCGATAACCTGGAGGGCTATGATATCCCTGACCCCTCTGCTTCCAACGATCCATCCACTTCCTCTTTTTTCGGAGAGGACAGCCGTTCCACGGACAATGACGCCGCTTCCTCTGCAGGGTCTAAAGTAGAAGCTGAGTACCTTAAGGAAGAGGAGCTTGCCAGACAACAGGCTGAGCTTTCGAAACAGCAGGCGCTGCTCGAAATGGCGGAAGACCAGCTGGACCAGCTGCAGGAAACAGGGGAGCAGATCACGGTGACCAGCCAGTTTTCCGGCACCGTCACGGATATCGATGAAGAACTCAAGGCGCCTATTCTTACGATGAAATCGGCCGACCTTGTATTGGAAGGCGAAATCATGGAAGAAGACCGGACACAGGTGGAAGAGAATCTAACCGTTGATGTTTTTGTACCAGAGCTTGAACTGGAAACCACCGGAACCATTACGGGACTGGACGAATTCCCGAAACAGACCGATCTTGAAGGGAAGAGCCGTTATCCATTCACTGTGACAATGGATGAAGTCGATGAGGAGCTTCTCCCCGGCTATCATGCAGACATGAAAGTGATCACCTCCGAATCCAGGGAAGCGGTCGCTGCCCTGGACGATGCCTTGTCAACAGAAGAAAACCTGTACGCCTGGGTGATGAATGGAGACGGCCTCCTGGAACGTCGGGAGGTGACCACCGGTATTGAAGAAAACGGGCTTGTTGAAGTCGTATCCGGACTTGAAGATGGAGAATGGATAGCCGTGGCGCCGAAGGATGAATTCCGTAACGCCTCTGTATTCATTACCTCCGTGCAGATGGAAGACCTTCCTGTCAAACACCTGATTGAGCTGGATCAGTCAACGATTTTAAATTACGGGCTGCTCGGATTATTATCGAGGTAGCCAAGCAAAGAAGACGGCCGCATGCGGCCGTCTTCTGTTTGCAGGCACTTCCCGGGGCCGGGTCCGCGCGTACTTCCTCCTCTTTCTAAAGCCTGTTTTCACACATATTCCAAGCCATATGTATTGCATCTTTCACGTGTCCATGGGACGATAAAAGATAATTAAAACGTTCACTTCAAAGGGGGCCCATAATGAAATTAAGTGTATTGGATCAGTCCCCTGTGTTAGCTGGGACAGACCCACAGGAAGCATTAAGACAAACAACCGAACTGGCAAAATGGACCGACAGACTGGGGTATCACCGTTTCTGGGTATCTGAGCACCACAGTTCCGGCAGCCTTGCGGGATCTTCACCGGAAATCCTCGCTGCTCACCTCGCCGCTCATACAGAAACCATACGGATTGGCAGCGGAGGCGTTCTTCTGCCTCACTATAGTCCGTTTAAAGTGGCTGAATCCTTCCGCGTGCTGGAGACCCTTCATCCGGACCGGATCGACCTCGGTGTCGGCCGTGCACCCGGTGGTCTGCCGAATATCAATCTCGCCCTGAATAAAGGTAACCTCCCGAATGTGGAGGGGTATCCTTCCCAAGTCGAAGAACTGATCGCCTATCTGCACGGGCACGACCCGCACGGAATGGGGATACAGGCTACCCCTGCAGGAGAAACCGCCCCACCCGTGTGGATGCTCGGTTCCAGCGGAACAAGTGCACGAGTGGCCGGCGAACTTGGAGCTTCGTATTCATTTGCCCATTTCATTAATGGACGTGGAGGTACACGAGCGATGGAACGTTATTTCAACCATTTCACCCCTTCTCTGCAGCAGACGGAACCGGAGGCGAATGTTTCTGTTTTCGTCGTCTGTGCAGAAACCGATGAGCGTGCCGAGTATTTAGCGGCAAGCTTGGATCTTGCACTGCTCCAGATTGAAAAAGGTGGACGACGCACCCATTTCCCCACACCGGAAGAGGCGCTTTCCCACTCCTATACAGTTTTTGAAGAGGAACGGATTGCGGATAACCGGAAGCGGATGATCGTCGGATCCATCGAACGGGTGAAGGAAGAAATTGAAAAACTGGCGGCCCTTTATCAGGTCGATGAAATTATCATCAATACCATTGTCACTCCATTTGAAGAACGGCTGAAATCCTATGAGCTGCTGGCCGGGGCTTTTGAGCTGTCTCCTTCCACCACTATGACGTAACGTCATAGTGGTTTTTTTATGCTTTTCCCCGCTTTCTATTGATTTCCTCTTTTTTTATGCCGACGTATATAGTTGTCAGATACCGCATCCCCGGTGAAGAACGAGCAGATTCAGCAGGACCGATGGCAGAAGAAGAAGGAAATAATCCTGTCCCCCGCTTCAGAACCATGATCCTGAAGCGGTCTTTCTTCATCGTCGCTTCGGGCGGCCGGCGGGACGCTCAAGCGAACGGAGATCCTCATCTACATTCATCACCTTCTGCTCCACCATCTGACGGGCATCCTCGACTCCTTTATTATAAAAGAAAGGCCCCATTTCCTCAGCCATCTGCTGGACCCATTGGTCTGCCGCAAGGTCCCCGATGACTTCTCCACGCTCAAGCTCAAACCACTCCTTGACCCGTTCAGTCATGTATTCCTGCTGTTCCTTTTTCAATTTCACAGCTATTCCCCCTTTTCCTACCATCCTATCACACCATCCCTGTCACACAGACAGCTTTATTCGGTTGTTCAGGACGGATATGGATACAGACATTCCGGAAACCGGCGTGGGTCAGCATGGCTTTCATCTGGCCTCCAAGGACGTGCACTGTATCATCTCCGGCCCCCTTCTCGTGAGGACGAAGCGTTAAAGCAATCCTTCCATTTTGATTCATTATTGTATATAGATGCGCCAGTGTCTCCTCAGGCTCTTCCCAGAAGGTGACATTGTTGACGGCATAGACCTTATCCAGCGGGCGGTGGAAACGAGTCAGATCTTCAGCCCATCCGTGAAAAACCCCCACCTGCCCGGCGTTTTTGAAGCTCCGCCATTTGTGCAGGACCGTTTCGACCATCACTTCGGATGGATCCACGCCATACAAGTGGAGCCCTTTGACTGTGGAAGCCTGTTCTAAAGCTTTTCCTGCTCCACATCCAATTTCCAGCACTTCTTCTCCTTCCTGAAGATCGAGAAACGATAATGTCCAGCGGTTCAGCTGTTCATTCTCTTTTTCCATAAAGTGTCCAGCGATTTTTCCCACCCATCCGGATGGCCGTGCAAAATGTTCATACAGCATGGACTCCCCTCCTTCTCCGCTTCTTGTACCCCTCTTTGACCTCAGGTAAGCCTATTGATGAAAGGGGTTTAGTTCCCTTCCAGCGATTTTGTTTGTATGATAGATGACAGAGACCTGTACTTATTTTTATATAAAATGACCGCAAGGGGGAAAACGATGAAAAAAAAGGGCTTGCTTATGCTGTTCATGACACTATTACTGGCCGCCTGCAGCAGCGGTGGATCCCAGGAGGAAGCATGGAAGGATATGTCCTGGGAAGCCGTTGAGGAAGAAGCAGATGGCACAGAGGTCCGCCTTTATATGTGGGGCGGTGACGAAGGAATTAATCGTTACATTGACGAATGGGCGGCACCCCGCCTGAAAGAAGCACACAACATAACCCTGGAGCGTGTCCCTATGGATGCTGCGGAAATTCTCCAAAAGCTCCAGACAGAAAAACAGGCCGGGAAACAGGACGGTCCCATCGACATCATCTGGATCAATGGAGAAAACTTTAAAAATGCAAAAGAAAACGAACTTCTGGCCGGATCCTTTACGAACAAGCTGCCGAATTTCAACGAATACTATGACACGGAGGATCCAGCCTTCCAGACGGATTTCGGAACCTCTGTGGAAGGGATGGAAGCCCCGTGGGGGAAAGTCCAGTTCGTCTTTTACTATGATGCCGATCAGATCAGCGAACCGCCTTCCTCTTTTGCCGAACTGCAAAACTGGATTCATGATCACCCAGGAAAGTTCACCTATCCGAGGGCGGAGGATTTTTCCGGAAATGCTTTCTTACGCCATGTCTTATATGCCCAGGCAGAAGAACCGTCCAATATCTATGAAAATTCTCTGAGTGAAGCGGACATCCAGCCGGCAGCGGAAAGCACCTGGGCCTACCTGAAAGATATTCAACCGGACTTATGGCGGTCAGGAGAGCACTATCCGAATGACTTAACGGAGCTTGACCGATTGTACAGCCAGGGGGAAGTATGGATGACGATGGGCTACAATGAGTCCCGGGCGGAATCCTTGATCGAGGACGGTGTCTTCCCTGAATCCACCCGTTCGTTCGTATTGGAGCCTGGATCAATTGGGAATACCCACTTTTTGAGTATCCCCTTCAACAGTTCCAACCCGCCGGGGGCGCTTGCCGCCATTAACTTCCTGCTTTCCCCGGAAGCACAGCTGGCCAAGTTCAAGCCGGATTACTGGGGGGAAAACACTCCGATCAGTTTCGATCAGCTGCCGGAAGACATGAAACAGGAATTTGAAGCGGTGGACAGAGGGGAGAGCGTGCTTTCTACGGAAAGACTGGAGGAAAGCTTCCTGCCTGAATCAGAAGCCGCCTACGTCGAATGGATGAAAGAGCAGTGGTTTGATGAAATCGTTCAGCCTTAAACCATACCTGCTTTTCCTGCCGTCTGTCCTGTTTATGCTCCTTCCTCTTTATGGGCTGCTGACGGCTGTTCTGAACAGCTTCGGCCGCCACAGAGGCTGGACCCTGGACTATTACCGGCAGATCTTTGAATCCAAGCGGTTTGTGATGTCCCTGGCTTTCAGTCTGCAGACAGCACTGATTGCCACCCTGCTGTCCATCCTTATCGGACTGGTTTTGACACGAAGCTTTTATCCGATACTTGAGAAAATAACACCACGTGTCAGCGTCTGGATTCCCATGCTGTTCCCTCATTTTGTCTGGGGGTATCTGGTCATCCTGCTTCTTTCAGAAACCGGGGTGGCCGCCCAGCTTCTGACGGCTGCCGGATGGATTTCCGATCCACAGCATTTCCCGGTCCTAACCAGGGACCCGCACGGAATCGGAATCATCCTGACCTATGTATGGAAGGAAGTTCCGCTTGTCATCCTGATGCTGCTGCCGGTCTATGCTTCAATCCGGCCGGAATACTATGCACTCGTTGATACACTGGGAGGTTCGGTTTGGAACAGAATCACAGCTGTTGAGCTGCCTCACCTGCTTCCAGTTTTAATGGAGACGAGCCTGATCATTTTCTCCTTCACCTTATCGGCTTACGAAGTACCCGCTCTTCTCGGCACGACGTTTCCAGAAATGGTTTCCGTTCTCAGCTATGACTGGTTTTACGGAAGCTCCTGGCAGAAACGCCCGCTGGCCTTTGCCGCTATGGTCAGCATCAGCTTCGTTCTGCTGGTTCTGTCCTTTATCGGATATGGGTATTTAAATAAAGCCAGGTGGAGAGCTGTGAAAGGAAATCGTTCATGAACCAGAGACCACGTCTATTTCTAGTTATTACGCTGCTGTTTTTCCTGCTGCCGGTTCTCATCCTGGCCGCCCAGAGCTTCAGTGCTCCGTGGCGGTTTCCGTCTGGATCCGGACTGGATTGGGAGCTTGGCAGCTATGAACAGCTGCTGCAGAGCCCTATGCTCTGGAAAGCAACATTCACTTCCATATGGATCGGTTTCATTGTGTTGATGCTGAATGTGGTGATCGGGGTGTTTACAGGAAAAGCGCTCACAACCGTCCCCCTTAAAGGCAGACCATGGGTGGAGGCTTTACTGCTCTCCCCCATCCTGATCCCGGTACTCGCCATCGCCATGGGTCTGCACATTTTTATGATCCGCGCGGGGCTGGCAGATACCGTACTCGGTGTCATCATCATCCACCTTGTTCCGACCGTCCCTTACAGTATCAAAATTTTTCATAACAGTTACCAGCAGATCGGACGGGCAATGCTTGAACAGCCTCACATTCTCGGTTCCGGCTTTTTCAGGCAGTTGTTCACGATTGAACTGCCCCTTTTGAAGCCTGCACTCCGGAGTGTCACCTTTCTAACCATTGTCATCAGTCTGAGTCAGTATGCCATTACGGCCATTATTGGCGGAGGGCGTGTGTTGACGCTGCCTCTTGTATTCTTTCCATTTCTGGAAAGTGCCGATGCTTCCGTCATGTCCGCGTTTTCCCTCTGGTTTGCTGTCATACCAGTGGTGATGTATACCTTAGTGGAAGCTGTCATTCTTCTGCTTCCGTACTCTCGCCTGCCTTGGAGGAATAAACGATGAGCCCGACTACATTAGAAGTAAAGCAATTGAAGAAGACCTTCCAGGAAGACCTGATATTAAACGACCTTTCCTTTCAATTGAACAAAGGGGAAATTCTCAGTGTCGTTGGACCTTCGGGAAGCGGAAAAACGACGCTTCTGCGCGTCCTTGCCGGTCTTGAATCACCGACAAACGGTTCCCTGTGGATGAATGGTAAGGACATTACAGCCACGAAAGCCAACCGGCGGGACATCAGCCTCGTTTTCCAACAGCCGCTCCTGTTCCCTCATATGACCGTGAAGGAGAACATTGCCTATGGAGCAAAAGTATCTAAAAAATACAGCAAGCCGAAGATTGAAAGACTGATGGAAGCGATTGGAATGAGCCGGTACCGAGATCATTTTCCTTCAGAAATATCCGGCGGTCAGCAGCAGCGGACAGCCCTTGCCCGCGCCATGGCGACAGAACCGGAAGTGATTCTTTTCGATGAACCGTTCAGCAGCCTGGATCCTGCCTTAAGGCAGGACCTGCGTTACTGGGTCAGGGACTTTCTCGTGGAACAGAAAACGACCGCATTGTTCGTCACGCATGATATGGAAGAAGCGATGATTATGGGGGACCAGATTGCTGTCTTCCAGGACGGGGAATTTCAACAGATCGGGGACGCCTCGGTGCTCCACCACTCCCCTGCCAACCAAAAGGTTGCATCCTTTATGGGCGGTCATCTGATCCTGAATGAAAACGAGTTCGTTCCACTGGCAGAAATCCACCTTTCCACCCTTGAAGGGGTTGAAACCCGCACATTCAAAGGACGGCTGGAACATCTCACTTATCAGCACGGCCGTCCGGTCGCCCATATCAGCGTTCCGGCTCTGGCCTCCAGAGTGGCGTTACCTGTTGGAAAATTCACAGCAGATACAGAGGAAGTCACCCTGCACATCCCGACTTCCTGCATTCAACGATTTGAGGTGAACCATCATGAATAAAAAAAACCTGCTCCGATCGCTCTTATTCCTGGCCGCTTTTATTGCGGTGGCCTGGTTTGCCCGAAGCCGGTTCAATATTGATCCCCAGAACATCCGGGCCTACATCCTGTCCTTCGGCAGTATCGGCCCACTCATTTTCATGGGGCTGTATGCCATCGGACCGATTGTCGTTTTCCCAACCTCCGTTTTATCGCTTGCGGCGGCCTTTGCGTACGGCCTGTGGCCGGGCATGCTTTATATCGTCATCGGAGCAACCGGAGCCGGGATTACCGGCTGGATCATGGGACGTTTTTTTGGAGATTCCGTCCTGAAATTCCACCAGTCCAAATGGGCTTCTTCGATTTATGAACGGATGAAGGGACAGGGATTTTTATACGTATTTGTCCTGAGACTCATCCCCCTTGTCGGGTTCGATATTCTCAGCTATTTGTCAGGGATGACTCGTGTGAAGCTTCCACCCTTTATCCTGGCTACTGTTCTCGGCATGCTGCCCGGTACGTTCGCCTACAGCCTCGTCGGTACAAGCCTGGCGAGTGGAGACAGAACATTGATTTTCGCCGCTTTGAGTGTTTTTGCCCTGATTCTCGTAATCACCTACCTTTTCCGTAACAAAGTAAGGGCCTGGTTAAAGATTTGAATATAAATAATAAAGCCTTTGAACCATCCCATGTCGGCATACGGTTCAAAGGCTTTATTATTTATATTTGGCCATGAATTCACGGTCAATTTTATGCTTCAGCTTCCATGCTTTATGATTGTGCGCATGAACAGCTCCATAGATCAAAAACCCTTTCCGGTCCCCGGTGGATAGAATATACAGGGCTTTCTTCTGAGGCACGAACGCTTCAAGCGGACGACGCTGAAAGTGATTTTTTAAGTTTTCCCATAAAATCGGGCCCTGTCGGACAGCATAAACGCCGCTTTTCGGAAGATCAGGATCGGTTTCCAGGGTGATGCAGTCTCCCGCTCCAAACAGGTAGTCATAGTTTTTGAACTGCAGCGTACGGGATACGAAAGCAAAACCACGGTCATCCACGTCCAGTCCTGCACGAATGAAAATCGAATCACCGACAGCCCCTCCCAGCCAGAGCACACCGGTGTGGCGGATTTTGTTCCCTCTGCTGGTTTCAATGCTGTCATCAGCAACGTGTTTCACTTCCTCATTCTCCCACACACGAACCCCTTTCTTTTTCAGGATGTGCTTCATCCGCGCGCGCACCCATTTCGGAGTGTCTGATAGAAGAGATCCTGATGTAACGAGACGAACCTGTCCCGGTCTCTGATGCATATGTTTGTAACTCTGGATGGAAAGGGCCAGTTCTGTTCCTGCCGCCCCTCCTCCGACGATCAGAGGCTGGGGTGTTTCCCTTAAATCCTTCATGCGTTCAGTGAAATGGTAGTTCGGTTTAATCGACTGGGCTGCTGAGTGCTCCACAGACTCCGGCAGGCTGCGCGAGCCGATATCAAAGCTGGCAGCATCAAAGGGATAAACACTTCCATCGTGGCAGATGACCTTCTTCTGTTCCGGCCTGATCATAACCGCTGTTTTCTGAATCAGCTGTACCCCGGCCCTTTGGGCAAGGGGACGAAGATCCACCCGTGTATCCTCTTCGGTATAAATCCCTTCCGTAAAACCTGAAAACATACCGGAATAATATTGATAAGGGGACGGTGTAATAAGACAGACATCCACATCAGATAAACCGTGTTCAGCCAGCTGTTTCAGCACTTCCAAGTGAGCATGACCAGCGCCTACGAGCAGCAATCGTTTTGACATCCTTCCACCTCCTTATAGAAAACGCCCACATGGAACCAGCCATGTGGACGTTTACGTATTATAGGCTTGCCTGCAGGAATTCCTGTACTTCTTCCGGCGTTTTAGCATCCGCACTGTGCAGATGAGCGGTCTTTTGGCCGTTTTGGAAAACCAGCAGGCTCGGAATTCCCATAACTTCGTACTTTTCAGCCAGTTCTGGAAGCTGGTCACGGTTGACATCGTACCATTGGTAATTATTATATTCCTCGATAATCCCGCCGATAAACATGTCCATGCGGCGGCAGTCCGGGCACCAGTCTGCCTGGAATTTCACGATGACCGGATGTTCACCGGCAATCGCTTCATTAAACGTTTCCACACTTTGTATAGATTCCATTTCTATCAATCTCCTTTAACCAAGCTCTTTCCTCATCATAATCAAATCAGAACCGTTTGTCCTGCTTTCCGCTCAGAGATTCTATCCCTTGTATTCCACACGTCCAAGCAGCCAGGCTGCAAGCAGTCCCCCAAGGAATGTAATGATACTGGCAGTGAGGAGACCCGTCGATTCAGGAACGCCGGGAAAGATGACAAACACAGAACCGATCACGAGACCAATAATGACAGCAAAAGTGCCTGACGTGTAATGATCCAGGAAGAATTTCACGATTTTACTCATGGAAATCAAACCGAGCAGAATTCCGAAACCGACCACGGCAATGATATCAATACGAAAATCAGAAATTCCTGAGGTTACAGTTGTATAGACGCCGATAATCAGAAGAATGAAGGAGCCGCTGATCCCGGGAAGGATCATGGCACTGCTGGCGATCCATCCAGAGAAGAATAACAGCAGATATCCAGACATCGTAATCTCTTCCATTGCCGTCGTTTCTGACGTCTGGAAAATGGCCATGGATGCCACGACTGCAGCACCAATCAATAAAAGGACGTAGTGCTTACCTTGGAATTTGTTTTTCATGTCTGCTTTATGGGTCAAATACGGAAGGACCCCGATGATCAATCCCAGGAAGAAAAACTGCGTCGGACCCGGGTAATGCTCAAACAACCAGTCAATGACACTGGCCAGCAGGGCAATGGATGTGACAATCCCGATGCCGAGCGGCAGCAGAAACTTCAAATGTTTCTTCCATTCCTTACTGAAAAATCCGTTGATGGCCTCAATTAAACGGTCATAAATCCCCAGAACAACGGCGATGGTGCCTCCACTGACGCCGGGGACCACATCACTCGCTCCCATTAGAAGGCCGCGGTAAATATTTCTCCATTCCCACATGTTTCTTTACTCCTTTTTCACAGGCAGATATTTTTTTAGTCATTCTTTAAGCTTCCATCATACCTTGTCTTGAAGAAAAATACAAAAAGCAAAAGGCCCGGTTTCCCGGACCTTTTTTCCATGCATCAGGCGGATGTTTTTTCTTTTTCCCTCTTCCCTTTTTCAAGAGCGGCTTTGTCAGCCCTAAGCGCTTTATAAAGGGAAACAACCATGAGAATCATGATAAAGGAAAAAGGAAAAGCCGCAGAGATCAAAGCATTTTGAAGTGCCTGCAGTCCTCCGGAATACAACAGGACAGCGGCCATGGAAGACTGAACGATTCCCCATGCGAACTTGACCATCGTCGGCGGGGTCAGAGACCCATTCGTCGTCTGCATGCCCAATACGAACGTTGCAGAGTCTGCAGACGTGATGAAGAATGTTCCGATCAGTGTCATAGCAATAATGGAAAGAATCAAACCGAGTGGATAGTTATCCAACATTCCAAACATCGCCTGTTCCGTAGCCAGTCCGGCGATATCGGCATCCCCGGACTGCTGCACCTTGATGGCAGAAGATCCAAAAGTGGAAAACCATAGGAATCCGACAACCGATGGGACAAGAAGCACGCCGGATAGGAATTCACGTATGGTACGTCCTTTGGATACACGCGCAATAAAGATTCCGACAAACGGAGACCAGGCAATCCACCAGGCCCAGTAGAAGACCGTCCAGTTGTTAATCCACTCACGGTTCTCTGCATTGTTCGGAGAGAGGCGGAAACTCATTGTCGGCAGGTTCTGCAGATACGCTCCGATCGTATCGGTAAACATGTTCATAATGAAGAGCGTTGGTCCGACGATCAGCATAATGACAAGCAGAGCAAGGGCAAGGAACATGTTTGTATTACTTAAGTATTTGATCCCCTTACTGAGCCCTGTATAAGCAGACATCATAAACAGAACTGTAACAATCCCGATAATGATCAGCTGCACCCCGAAAGAGTCTTCAATCGGAGTCAGGTATGTCAGTCCACCGTTGATCTGCGCAGCGCCGAAGCCGAGGGTAGTCGCTACACCGACGATCGTGGCGAAAACCGCAATGATGTCAATCAGCTTTCCGAACGGGCCTTTCATCTTATCTCCAAAAATCGGCTCCAGTGTGGAGCTGATCAGAGCGGGGGCACCGCGGCGGAATTTAAAATAGGCAAGGACAAGAGCAACAATTGCGTAAATGCCCCAGGCATGAACGCCCCAGTGGAAATAGACAAAACGCATCGACTCATTCAATGCCGCCGCCGTACCTGTTTCTGCTGTGGGTGCATTGTTTGCGTAGAAATAAATCGGCTCCGCAGCCCCCCAGAAAACAAGGCCGATTCCCATGCCTGCACTGAACAGCATGGCAAACCAGGTGGCATAATTATAATCCGGTGTATCGCTGTCCTTTCCAAGCTTCATCTTTCCGTAAGGACTGAAAATCATATAAAGACAAAAAACGACGAAGCCGGTCACGATTAATAAATAATACCAGCCAAAGTTGACAGAAATGAACGACTGGATTTTCCCTGTAATCAATTCCAGGCTTCCCGGGGCCCATGCCCCCCAGATAACAGAGAATAATGCAATGGCTAGTGTAACCCAGAACACCGAAGTAACTTTCTGCATGATTTGCTCCTTCCTTCCTAAATAATGGTAAAAGAGGATGTGAAATGCGGGGAAAAAGTCGGACACTGCATAACTATCGAATACCCAAACCTAGAAAAATTAAACAATTGTCGTCAATTCCTGCATAAAAAAACAGCCCTTAAATTTTATAAGGACTCCTCAAATCAAAGTGTACCATTTTTCCCATAAAAATCAAAAAACGGCATGATTCGACACTTTTATACATCACGCCATTTACGACTCCCTCCTTTACCAGACGGTTTGCTGACCATCTATGGATCTATACATATGTGAGCGTTTAAGACCACCCTTATTTTTCCATAGTTCTTCTGCTACAATGAACAAAAATGAGGAGGTGGATGATGTTAAAGGGACATTTAATCGAACTGCGTCCAGTCGCAAGACATGATCTGGAGCATTTATACCGATGGGGGAATGATGAACAGCTGGCTGATCTGGGGCATGGCAGTTCATCCGCTTACCAAAACAATAATCCGAAGGAAGATATCGAGGCGTTTTATGACAAAAACCTGACCCAGCAGGCTTTATGGGACAAGGGACGCGTTTTTATCGTGTATACGATCGGAACGAACGTCCCCATCGGCAAATGCGATTACAGAGCGTTAAATCCTGTCACCCGCACAGCAGAAGTCGGCATCAGTATCGGTGAGCGGGCCTACTGGGGACAGGGATATGGAAGCGATGTTCTTTCCACCCTTTTGAAGCATCTGTTCAATACGTTGAACCTCGAGCGTGTGCAGATGGACACGTGGAGCGGCAATACCCAGGCTCTACGACTCTATGAGAAAGCGGGCTTTGTAGAAGAAGGCCGCTTGAGAAAGAATGAATTCGTCCAGGGCTCTTATTATGATACGGTTCTTCTCGGTATGCTGAGAAGTGAATTTGAAGCGTAAAGAAAGACTTGGGTTTCTTAAGGAAAATGTAGGGAATTACATACATAACACCTCAGAAATCACCCCTTTTTCCCACGTCATTCTTATGAAAGGAGACGACGATGAAAGATCATCTGAACAATCCTGTATTCCTCATTTCCGCTTCGGTCATTCTCGTTCTTGTCGTTATCGGAGCGGTCAACCCGGAAGGCTTCGGCGCTGTAGCCGGGACCTTGTTTGAATTTACCACGATCAATTTCGGCTGGTTTTACTTACTTTCAGTCTTCGGCTTCGTCATTTTCCTTGTAGGACTTGGCTTAAGCAAGTACGGAAAAATTAAAATCGGTCCGCCGGATTCCAAGCCGGAATTTCCGTTCTTTACTTGGATCGGCATGCTTTTTTCCGCTGGTTTCGGCGTCGGCCTCGTTTTCTGGGGCGTTGCTGAACCGATGAGTCACTTTTTTGAAACCCCGTTTCCCGGAATGG
Source organism: Halobacillus litoralis (assembly GCF_009856355.1). Lineage (GTDB taxonomy): Bacteria > Bacillota > Bacilli > Bacillales > Halobacillaceae > Halobacillus > Halobacillus litoralis_B. The sequence continues at coordinate 43,795 of NZ_WMEW01000020.1, forward strand.
AAGGGCAGACAGAGGAAGCGGCGCGTGTTGCCATGGGCTATTCCTTTTTTCACTGGGGCATTAACCAGTGGTCTGTCTTCACCATAGTCGGACTGCTGATTGCTTTTCTGCAGTTCCGTAAGGAGAAAAACGGCCTGGTATCTACAGCCCTTGAACCCGTTCTCGGGAAGTCAAAGCCTGTGAAACATACCATTGATTCCCTTGCTGTAATCGCTACAGTCATGGGGATTGCCACGTCCCTCGGTCTTGGAATCCTGCAGATGAATGGAGGATTGAATGCTGTCTTCGGCGTACCTAACAACACTACGGTACAGCTTGTCATCACAGGTGTGCTTTTAATCCTATACTTAACCTCTTCCAGTACAGGGCTGGATAAAGGGATCAAGTGGCTCAGTAATTTGAATCTCGGCCTCTGCCTTTTACTGCTTTTATTCGTGTTCATTGCCGGCCCTACGGTTTTCATCCTGAACAGCTTCACTCTTGGACTCGGGGATTATATTACGAATTTCGTGACCTACAGCCTGCGCCTCACTCCTTATGAGGGAGGAACATGGCTGCGGGAGTGGACCATTTTCTACTGGGCCTGGGTTATTGCCTGGTCCCCCTTCGTCGGCGCCTTTGTGGCCCGTGTTTCGCGCGGGAGAACGATTCGTGAATTCATCTTCGGTGTGCTCGTCGTTCCACCGCTCATTGCCTGCTTATGGATTGCAACATTCGGAGGAACGGCCTTAAACAGCGATCTGAATAATGGAACACAGATTGCAGAAGCTGTCAGCAACGATATTACCATTGCCCTTTTTGAAACCTATGAGTTTCTACCGATGACAGGGATTCTGTCGATGCTGTCCATCTTCCTGATTGCTACGTTCCTGATTACATCTGCAGACTCAGCGACGTATATTCTTGCCAGTATGACATCGAACGGGAGCCTGACTCCTGCTCTTGTCATTAAAATCGTCTGGGGACTGCTGATGGCAGCCATCGCCGGTGTTCTATTGGTAGCCGGAGGTCTGGATGCCCTTCAGACGGCATCGCTCGTATCCGCTCTTCCGTTTACCGTGATTATTATTCTCTTTGTTTATGCTTTCATAAAGATCATACGAAAAGAACCGCTGCCTCGGCGGAAGTATGATTCCCATGAAACCAGCAGTCACAAGAAAAATGCGTGAACCAAAAAACAGCTGCCCTCTAAAAAGGCAGCTGTTTTTTAATTTCTTTTATTTTTCACTTGTTTTCCTATAAATAAGAATCTGTATAGGCGGGAATTTTTTGTTTCAGTCAAGAAAAGAACGACAAAATGAAATGGAAATCGTAACTATAGAAGAGCTCGTCCCGGTAAATCACTGAGTTCGTAAGATCGACCCATACATAGATTTCTCTTTTATCCCCGATAAAGTACGCCTATGCTATTCTGAAGACAATGGGCGTCCTTCCCTTGTTCCTCTTGTATGATTCAAAAATGATGTTCATCGGTTATTTTTATGGCATCCGAACGTGGGTTATACCGGCAGATACAAACAAATGCTGCTGATCGAGAACGGCATAGGCCGCGCTATTGCCGCTTGCGGGGGAAGGAAAAAATGAAAGAACAGGCGCTGATGACAGCGTCCTGCCGGAATGTGAAAAAGATTGTCCTCCATCAGCAATGGGGATCTGGATGAAGGAGAATCTTTTTCGATTTTTAGAGAACTCCCAAGGATCACCGCTACTGGCGGTAAGAAAGAAAAAGCTTGTAAGAAACAGGGATTTCTCTACAAGCTGACAGCTGCCCTCTAAAGGGGCAGCTGTTTTTTCAACCGATACCTGGGTCACCGGGATCGTACATCACTTCCGATCCGGATCTGTCATTCTGAATGCCGGCCGGTGATACGACCGCTGCCGATAAAAGAGAAAACATAAGAACACAACCAACCACCGACAATTGAAATGCTTTTCTCATTTCCAAAGCCTCCTAATGGGTTTTCAGTCGTTTCATATATTCCAATGGGACACGGGCAAAGAAATGGTCACCCCTTTCCGTTATAAAACGGGTATAGGCCCTGTAAAGCATGTCCATATCCCGATTCACGTACCCGAGGTAGCTTTCCTGAAAAGGTGTAAGAGATGAGAGGGATTCCAATACCTCCCTGGCTCTTTCCAAGCGCCCATCCGCAAGATCCAGGTGAGCCTGTTCCACCGGATCTGTCGTATGAACGCTTTCTGTCCGATTGTGAAACGCGGATATAAACGGAATGGTATGAAGGCGGATCATCTCGGCAAAGGAAGACAATTCATATTGATCAGCGATAGCCAGGGCTTCCGTCAGCGGATCCATGGCCGAATCATAGCCGTTGAACAGCTGACAAAGGGCGAGAATAAAATACATCCGGCTTTTGCGGCGCGGGGAAAGCTCCGTGTTGATCATCTTATAAGCATGCCGTCTGGCTAGTATCGGGTTATCCGTTTTCCAGTAATGGTGAAACAAAAGTTCCTGGTAACGCTGATTGAGATAGTAATACATGAGCGGTTCATCCACACTGGCTAAAGCACGGTCACAATCGTCCAGGTACTTATCCAGAGCAGTAAATACTTTCAAGTCATAGTAAGCGTAAATCATGAGAAACAGGTGAAGGCAGTGCAGGGAAGGGTGGCTGCACTGATACTGCTGCAGCTCGGTCAACTGCTCCTTGGACACGGGTGTATTCACGCGTTGAAGGAGAAGATTGTAAAGCGGAAGAACTTCCTGATGTATGTAGGGAGAATGGAGTACGACAGCTAAGTCCTCGAAGAAATCATTCATATAAAAGAATTCGAGGCAGGCCAGCTGTTCATCGATGTGAGTCGGAAAATCAGCAAGAATCATATCTCTCGTACGAAGCTGTGCTTCTTTTTGAGAGTGGATCTTCAGATTTTCCAGGTAAATCATGTACAACGAGGAAGTATGCCGCATATGCAGGCTGGCGAACGGTCTCGGCTCTATTAACTGATGATCCTTCATAGGTCCAAGGACTCCTCTCCTATATCTATTTCCATTTTATTGAAAATTCAGCCGTTTGTCTATATGAAGTTGATTCGATGATGCCGTTCAAAAAATTGTTGAGGTAAGGAACCAGACGTTCCATAGGACAAGACTGTAGACAATCATTTTCTCACTCGGTGATCCGGTTCGGAACGTAATGAGGAACTGCTGATGCTTCTTAGAAAAAGGATAAAAAAGCGGAATCCCTTTTTTAGTCAGATAGTCACCGAACAAATGAGAAATGACTCCGATCACCAGACCGGCAGCAAGAACACGTGGAACTTGGAATGCCTGCTCAAGAACAGCACTGTAAACAATCAACAGGCCGACAAACAACAAGGAGTGTGTCATTTTTCTATGGCCGCGGATCATAATGAGAACCGGCAGCAGCATCATGACAAAAATCTTCAATTCCTCTCGATATGTATTCAAATAAGATGGGAAAAACAAATAACACAAAAATGCGAGCGTAAAAACCGTCAGTAAGCCGCGCCAGAATTTCTGCCCGAACGTGGAGGTCGGAGTATCAATATCTGGAAGCAGCGAACCGATTAATACAAATACTAAAAATAAGACCATTTGAAACGGCCGTTCGGAAACAACTTCAAAAGCAGGAATCAACGTCAGCGCGCCTACCCCGAAGGTGAAGCCGACAACCTGGTGTCCTGGTGCCATCATGGAGTATGCCGCTCCCCTTTCTTCTATTTCAAGCTAAAAAAATAAACCCACACAAAAGTGGGCTTTCGGTTAACAGTCTTTTTCAGGAAGACCGGTCATTTGAAACTTCGGTCCTTCCATCGTCTGTTTTCCTTCTATAGTCAATGGTTCAATTAAATGTGCGATTCTCTGGTCAACCGCGACAGGGATCGCATTGATGTAATGCAATTCGTCGTCGGCTTCAGGTTCACCAAGTGTCATCCCAATATCAGGCTCTCCGCAGCCGTATCCGGCGAAAAACAACCGGAGGCCGGGTGCCTCTTCCTCTTCTAATATCTGCTGCAGTAAGTCACGCGCTTCATTGGTGATTTGCACAGCTCTTCACCCCTTCCATTATAAAATACCACACGACCGTTTGAAATAGAAATCATCCGCCTAAACGCCCATAAAAAAAATCCCGGGGATTTCCCGGGATCTTTCATTGTTTTTGTTTAAACTGCCTGAGCATTGATTTCTACATCAATGTTGCCGCGTGTAGCTTTGGAATAAGGGCAGACCTTATGAGCTTCTTCTGCCAGTTCTTCCGCTTCTTCCTGGGAAACACCTTTGATTTTCACGTTAAGGACAACGCCGACTTTAAAGCCATTGTCTGCTTCGTCTTTCATAAGGCTTACGTCAGCAGTGATTTCAGAATCGATATCCTTTTTCTGATTGCTTGCCACAAGGTTCAGGGCACCATCATAGCAGGCAGAATATCCTGCAGCAAACAGCTGCTCAGGGTTTGAACCTTTTTCTGAACCTTCACCAGGCATCGTAAGATTCAGATCAATAAGACCGTCATCGGATTTCACGTGTCCATTACGGCCGCCTTGGGCTGTTGCATGCGCTGTAAACATAACTTTACTCATCATTATCACTCCTTGACTAGTATAGAGACTCCATCCATTACATACCTCATCTTTCCTGATGATAAACCTTTCTATTCCTTGTATACCCGAAATTCATCCTGCAGCGACTCCGGTGCCATTTTCACCATCCATTGAAGAACATACGTAAAAACTGCCAGATCATCGACAAGGCCGAAAAAGACGAGCACATCCGGAATCAAATCCCACGGAAAAACGAGATAAGCTGCCAGAAGAAGAACAGAGACCCATTTCTTTTTGAGACTGACCTGCCGGGACTGAAAAAAACGGATGATGAACGGCACAGACTTCCGCACATTAAAAAGAAACTTGATCCTTCTCCAGAAACGTATCATTCCCACGACCTCCCTCCTTATTCATTCCCGTTTTCCCAGCCTGTTACAACCACTGCTTTCCATTGCTTTCACTGTGCGTATACTTTACCATAAAAAGGAGAACAAACCGGAATCAAAAAGAGAGAATAGCCCAGACAACACCAGTGGCATATACTATACACAAAGACCAAAAGGGGAGAAGGATGTCATGAAGATCTTGCTGCTTAACGGAACAATTGTCGGAAAAAAAACAAGGACACTGCTTGATGAAATAGATAAATATATTCAACTCCTTCCAGATGACCATGAAACGAAAATTATTGATCTGGAAAATTATGAACTTCAATTCGTTGACGGTCGCCCGGCGGAAGAATATAACCAGGATATGCAGCGTTTGATCCAGGAAATCGAGGAGGCCGATGCCTACGTCATCGCGACCCCTATTTTCCAGGGTTCCATTCCAGGAACATTGAAAAACGTGTTTGATGCCGTATCACCTCTGGCTATGCGGTACAAACCCGTCACGATTATCGCCAACGGCGGCACCCTGCAGCACCACCTGGTCATCGAAAACCAGCTGAAACCGATCCTGAACTACTTCCGCTGCATGGTCACACCGAATTACGTCTATACCCATACCAATCACTTTTCCACCGATGGCGAACTCATCGACGAAGACGTCCGCAGCCGACTCAAAGAAATGACCATCGTCTTCAACCAGTACCTCCAAATGAGCCGCCACTTAGAACCCGATAAGTAAATTAGGGTGTGGAGAGGAGCTGGGAGGCCTGACACGTATAAGCCGGGCATTGCAGTGAAGGGAACTTTCTTCACGGAATTGACCGGCTTATACCGCGAAGGGCTGCTCCTCGGAACCGGATTACAAAAAA
>NZ_WMEW01000021.1 GCF_009856355.1 Halobacillus litoralis
CTCATAATTCCATCCACTCCGTTCATAAACTTATTTTCATTATAAACGGGTTAAATTTCTAGAGATAGAAATAACCCGAATAACGGGGCACTTTTTTATAAGTGTCCATTATTCGGGTTATAGTTCACCATACGGAGAACGGCTTCTTTTTTATGAATCCACGGCGGTTTTGGTATCTTCCACAATCTGTTCAAATGGAACATCTGTGTCCCCTTTGTATTTTTTCAGGACTTTCCCGTCTTCTCCGACTAAGTAAAAGGAAGAACCGTGGATGACCTGATCATTGCCTTCCGTTTTCTGGGCAGATGTTTTGAAACTCTCCTGTGCAAACGCCTGAATCTCTTCCTGCGTATATTCCGTCAAGAATGTCCAGTTGGATTCATCCACTCCGTATTTACTTCCGAATTCCTTCAGCTTGTCCGGAGTGTCGACAGTCGGGTCTACACTGAAGGAGACACTATGTACTTCCACCCCTTCTTCCTTCAACATCTCCTTCACTTTCACCATGTTTCTCGTCATGGGCGGGCAGACGGTATTGCAGTTGGTGAAAATGAAGTCTGCCAGCCATACTTCGCCTTCTAAATCTTCCGTAGAGAAGGATTCTCCATTCTGGGTTGTCCCTTCAAAAGATTGGACTTCCCAATCTAATGTATTCTCAAGTTCATTGGATCCGCAGGCCGCAAGGATGAAGGCGAGGCTGAGCAATCCGCCTAACAGTAACAAGCGCTTCATAGGTTTCTCCTTCCGGGATATAGAGTCCTTTCTAGTGTACGACCGCCTGAAACAACGTGTCAATCTGCTGATGGACTGTTCTTAAAATGGACATAAATACCCGGTTGAATAACCCGTTCGATCAAGGGAATCCTAAGAGTCCATGATAATCGATCAGGGAGTGACAGGGATGCCTTATTATACAGACAGCCATTCAGGGAAAGCGTTGTTCTATGAGGATTTGGGGGAAGGGCAGCCGATTGTTTTCATCCATCCGCCTGGGATGGGACGGAAAGTATTCAAGATGCAGCATGAGCTGGCGGAAAAGTACCGGATCCTCCTGCCTGATTTGAGCGGGAACGGAGACTCGGAAGTGGTGACTCACTCCCCTGACATTACCTGGTATGCCCGGGAAGTGGTGGCACTGCTTGATCATCTTCATTTGGAGTCGGCGGTCATCGCCGGTTATTCGTGTGGAGGTATGGTAGCTCAGGAAACAGCCTTGACATTCCCTGAGCGTGCTAAAGCGGTCATTTTGGCAGGGGGGTTTCCGAAGGTCGAAACCGGCGGGCTCCGCTTTGAATTTCACGGGGGGATGTACTGGGTGGAAAAAAGTCCGGAAACCCTCGCCAAGTTGTTAAGCCATTCCCACTTCAGGGACGGGGGATTGAAGCGGGAGCTGAATGAACATATGGCGAAGTCTGATCCTGAAGCGTGGTATGCTTTTTATGAACGGGCGCTTCATTATGACTGCAGTCACCGGTTGAGGAATTTAAGTCAGCCGCTGCTTCTCGTATATGGAAGCAAGGAGTTCTGGATCAGTGAACACAGTCATTTTTACCAGGGCTGTCCGCAGGCAAAAATGGTTGTGATTGAGCATGCCTATCACCAGACACCGGCCACCCACTATGACCGCTTCAATGAAGCGGCATCTCAATTCATAGACGCACTATGAAAGCAGAGGCTGCGCCTCTGCTTTCAGCTTGTAGAGAAACCCCGTTTCTTTACAAGCTTTTTTCTTTCTTACCGCCAGGAGCGAAAGCCCCTTCCCTTTCCGCGGACGAGCGCCCGAGCTTCCTCGCAAAAAAACCACGCTCGGCGATCTCGGACCACTCGTTCTTCCGCAGGAGTAGAAGGGGCACCGCTCCTTGGGGAGTTTTTTTCATATTCCGGCAGGCAGCTGCCACCAGCGCCTGTTCTTTCTCTTTTTCTTTTCCACGTAACCGGCAACAGCGCAGCCCTTACCGTTCTTTGGAATCGGCGAACCTGCATAGGGCACAATCTCTCCTATAAATTCTAACGTCGGCACGAGGAGTGTTCGGTGGTGATGCCCGCGCGAACAGCACAAGCCGAAGGTCCACTTGGGCAGGCGGTCTTCCTGGACAAGTCAGCGGAGCGCGAGCCCTCGGCATTCATCCACCAATAAGCGGAATGTGTCCCTTCACACGACAAATGGACAGCTCTCACTGGTTAACAAAGGCCTTTTCTACAGCCACAAAGCAGAGGCTGTGCCTCTGCTTTGTCATTGGGGTTTCAAATCAAAGGTCGCATCGACTTCTTTTGCATAGACCATTTGGTTGACGGTAACGGTGAGCGTCGAGGCTTCCTGTATGTCGTGGGTTGGGAAGGAGATTGTAGCCATCCCATCTGTGCCTGCATAATCGGCCTGGATTTCCCGGCCGTCATCTCCCTGTACAGAAACGAAAGAAGGATGTTCTTCCTGCCCTTTTCCTGATGCGGGAAGGGGGTGAAAGGATTCTCCGACCAGTTTTTCGCTTTGGTGGTAGTCGTGCGGGCTGTAGCTCAATTCCAAGCTCATGCGCTGGTCACTCGTCGTTTCCACGCTGTCCAGATAAATATCCGTTTGGCGTGCTTCGCCGATTTTTTCGCTGATCCGTTCCGAAGTAGACTCGTTCAAGTCCACACTGTCTATATCCACAGTAAATGAATAAGAGGCATCTTCCTTAAGGTGGACATCTTCCACAACAAGCGAAAGCTCGTCAGGGATCTCTCCTAATGGTTGAAACCGTCCTTCATACGTGTGTTCGTTTTCTTTTTGATCATATCCGAGGAATACCGGGATTCGTTCTCCTGTGTCCCTCTTAAGATAGGCCTGCATCGTATGGTTGAACGCATCATGTTCATCTTCAATGTGCATGTTCATTTTTCCGTAGGAGGCTCGGATCTGAACTTCTTCCGGTTTAATGACGAGTCCGCCTTTTTCGTACGTTTCGGTGGTAGTGAATGTTTTCAAGGTATTCGCTTCCTCATTATATACGTAGGAAACAGGGACAGCTTCTGTTTCATAGTCCTCCCCGTTAATTTGGAACGTCAGGGATGTCGGTACCGTCCGGTTAACCTCTTCAACCTTCATCTCAAAGTCACTCAGGTCCCAAGGGTCACCGACCGGCGGGGTGGAAATCGCTCCATACAGACGGTTTTCGTAGATGACAGCTTCCCGGTTCCCGGATCCTGCCTGCCTGAGGTCCAATGTCTGGGCGCTTTGGTCCTCCGTCGCTTTCATATGGATGGATTGCAGCAACGGCACATTTCCGATGCCGTCCGTACCTTCCGTATCAGAAAGGAGGGCGGATAAATCAATACGGTACAGGAAGTGAATAAACCTTTCCCCATGCCACACCTCGTAAATCCGGGCCCGGCCGTCACGACCCGGCAGTGAGGCCGAGGCGTCAGGTGTGGTGGTCAACCCTTCTTTCCGAGCAAGGGCCAGACCAGGAATGCGCTCTTCAAAATACTCATGCAGGCGCTCCTCGGATTCGATTTCCTTCCAGCTGCCGGGAACGTCTTCCATATCGACAGGCTTGGCCTTTCTAAGTAAGGAACTGTCTGCTTCGTGAACCAGTTTTGTGGAGTCCTGAGAACCTGTATAAATGTATGTACCTCCTGCAAAAATGATCAGGACAGCGCCAATGATGAGCCACTTCCATTTTGCTGTGTTTTTCCCCATGGTGTTTTCATCCTTTCATCATGCTTCTCACACTCCTCTCTATACTAACAGAATTTTCTATATTTTTGATGTGACATAAAAAAACCCGCGGGTAAACGCAGGTCATTTGTCGTCATCAGAGTAATGGTGGAGAAGGGAATCTCCTTCCGAATGGTTGTGATCTTCCTGTAAAGCTTCCGGTGGTTCGTGGGAAAAAGCCTGATTGAATTTGGCTGAACGGTTAAAGGCTTCTGCCGCCTCATTCGACTGCTCTACATGGCCGCGGCGTGTTTTCTTTTCGGTCATCGTTCCACCTCCTTTTGTTTAAGGTTTCCTCCTTGCTGATAAATTAAACTTCTGGATATCATAGACAGTAATTATGGAAACAGTCGTGTTTATGGAGAGGAGTAAAAGCGATGGATGAACTACTGGATATTTTTAATGAAAAAGAAGAAAAAACGGGGGTCAAAGCCCGGGGAGAGGTTCACAGAGACGGAGACTGGCACGAAACATTTCACTGCTGGGTTTTGGCAAAGTCGGATTCTGAATGGCATATGCTGCTTCAGAAGAGAGCTTTTGATAAAGCGGACTATCCCGGGTTCTATGATATAACGGCCGCCGGACACATCGAATCCGGGGAGGGGTTGATTCCAGGAGGCCTGCGGGAAATCAGGGAGGAACTTGGACTGTCCCTGGAACGTTCTGACTTAACCCCGGCGGGATATGTAAAAGAAGAATTGAGCGGGAAAGGCATGGTGGACAGGGAAATCTGCCGGTTGTTTTTCTATACATGGACGGGCGGGGATATGCCGATTGGACATGAAGTGGCAGATGTCCTTGCCGTTCCTCTGAAACAACTGTCTCCTTGGTTGACCGGAGAAAAAGAAAGGGTCACAGGTGTTTCTGTGTGCACTGGAAAAACAGAAGACATGAAGGCGGTGTCATGGGTTCCCCACACATCGGTTTACCGGCACCACTTGATCTCGGCCGTGTCTGAATATGTCGAAAAACTTTGACAATAACACCTTTCCATCGATATAATTCTTGATTAAGTGATCTGAAAGGAGTCGACCAATGACACAACCGAGCTTTGAAACAAAAATTGTCCATCATAAACAGGATCAGTCACAGGTGCACAACAGCAAGACTACACCGATTTACCAGACGTCCGCCTTTACTTTTAAGGATCTCGACCATCTTGAAAGTTATTATGAAGGAGAAAGTCCATATTTATATACAAGGGAAAAGAATCCGAATACCGATGAGCTTGCAGGCACCGTTGCTGAGCTGGAAGGTGCTCCGGCAGGGGTCGCTTCTTCTTCAGGTATGTCTGCAATCCTGGCAGGTATTCTGGCGGCTGTTGAACCAGGCGGCCATATCGTAGCCGCAGAGGATGTGTACGGAGGGACACATAAACTTCTGACGAAAGAACTGCCCGCCTTCGGAATCGAGGTATCCATGGTTTCCTTTACCGATTTGGAAGAGGTTGAGAAATCCATCCAGCCCCATACAAACCTGCTGTATACGGAATCGATTTCGAACCCCTTCCTGCGTGTGGAAAATTTAAAGGGCCTTCAGCAGCTCGCTCAAAAACACAGTCTGAAAACGATGGTGGATAATACATTTGCCACCCCTTACCTTGTTCAGCCTTATGAGTACGGAATAGACCTTGTTGTTCACAGCGCTACCAAATACATAGGCGGTCATAGTGACGTGACGTGCGGCGTTCTTGTCGGAGCGGAGCCATTGATTTCCAAGGCTTCTCAGAAAATCGTCACCCTGGGAGCCAATTTAAGTCCATTTGAAGCATGGCTGACCCAGAGAGGGGCCAAAACGCTTGCTCTGCGTATGAAGCAGCAGTCTGCCAATGCCCAAAGCGTAGCAGAAGCTCTTCAACAGCATGATGGGGTCGATCAAGTGTTTTATCCGGAATTCGTATCCGAGCGGGGAAATGGAGCCATTGTCACGATAGAATTATCCCGGCGTGTTAATGTGGAAACCTTCTTCAAGTCTCTCGGGTGGATTAAAATTGCCCCTACACTTGCAGGCGTCCAGACGACCGTATCCTACCCTGTCCGTACGTCGCACAGAGCTCTGTCAGAAGCGGAGCGCGAAAAAATCGGGGTGAATGATTACGTGATCCGCTTATCCATCGGAATTGAGAGCGGTGAAGATATCGTTCATCAGCTGAAAAGTACCATTGACGCTTCCATTATATAAAAATTCAGAATGTTATTGACACTTACGTGGAGAATCAGCTATAATTCACATTATAATCAAAATTAAATGACCATTACTCTTATTAAGAGCGGCTGAGGGAATAGGCCCTGTGAAGCCCGGCAACCTTCAAACATCGGTTTGAAAAGGTGCCAAGTCCTACAGATCATGGATCTGGAAGATAAGAGGAGGATACTCGAACGTTCAGCCCTCTTCTTATATGGAAGGGGGCTTTTTGCATGGCTGAAAGCACTGGAGAGGCCCCTTTTCTCAAAATGCTTATTAAAATGATGGGAATAATCAATTTTAGGAGGACATACAATGACCAATACTTTTGAAGGCTACGATATCGATACCATTTCTCTGCACGGAGGCCAGTCCCCGGATCCTACAACCGGTTCACGGGCGGTCCCGATTTACCAGACGACATCCTATGTTTTTCATGACACCGATCACGCCCAGAGCCTTTTTGCCCTTGATGAACCAGGAAACATTTATTCCCGGCTCGGAAATCCAACGGTGGATGTTTTCGAAAAGCGTATGGCGCTTCTTGAAGGCGGCGTGGCTTCTGTTGCGACAGCTTCCGGCATGTCTGCCATTGCTCTTGCTGTTTTGAACGTGGCGGGGGCAGGAGATGAAGTCGTGGCAGCCTCCAATCTGTACGGCGGAACTTATAATTTATTCGCCAATACTTTACCACGATATGGCGTTAAAGTTCGTTTTGTGGACCCAGTTGATCCTGAAAATTTCAGACACGCCATCAATGAGAACACGAAAGCGGTCTTCGCCGAAACGATCGGCAACCCGAGTCTTCACGTACTTGATTTTGAGAAAGTGTCCGCCATTGCCCACGAAAATGAAATCCCGCTGATTGTAGACAACACGTTTGCCACACCTTACACGTGCCGTCCGATTGAACACGGAGCTGACATTGTCGTCCATTCGGCTACGAAATGGATTGGCGGTCATGGTACAGCCATCGGCGGCGTCGTTGTCGACGGAGGTCAATTTGACTGGGGCAATGGAAAGTTTCCTGTTTTCACAGAGCCGGATCCGAGCTACAACGGAATTGTTTATACAGCGGATTTCGGTACGCTCGCCTATATTACCAAGCTTCGTGTCCAGCTGCTCCGTGATTTTGGTTCCTGCCTCAGTCCGCAGAATGCTTTTCTTCTGCTTCAGGGACTTGAAACGCTTCATCTTCGTGTTGAGCGTCATTCAGATAACGCCCTGGAAGTGGCTGCATACTTGGCGGAACACCCGGATGTGGACTGGGTTTCCTATCCCGGATTGAAAAACCATCCCGCTCATGAACTGGCGAATCAGTATTTAGAGGGCGGCTACGGCTCCATTGTCGTGTTTGGAATCAAAGGGGGAAGAGAGGCTGGAAGTCGGGTGATCAACAACATCTCGCTGTGGTCCCATGTCGCTAATGTCGGCGATGCGAAGTCTCTGATCATCCACCCGGCCTCCACTACGCACCAGCAGCTTTCCGTCGAGGAGCTCGCCGCAAGCGGCGTGACGGAAGAGCTCATCCGTCTTTCTATCGGACTTGAATCCAGCAAGGATTTGATTAATGACCTTGACCGTGCCATTGCCAAAGCGACGGGAAATGCATCCGAAAAACGCGCCATTACAGAGAATGACGAAGGAGTCATCAAGTGGGCGCTGAGCTCTGCGAAAATAACGGAAGAAGGAAAGACACGTCCGAAACGGCTGGCTGTTGTAGGTCTCAGCGGAAAGCCTTCCCGCCCGAGTCACCGTCTTGCAAGAAAAATGCAGCGGCTCGGCTATCAGATTGTGCCCGTGAACCCGCGGGAGGAAGAAGTGCTTGGAGAGAAAGCTTATCCAGATTTGAGATCGATCCCATTCAACGTGGATGTCGTCCAGGTCTTCCGAAGCCCTGAAGCGGCGATTGAAATTGCCAGAGAAGCAGCAGACATCCAACCCGGCGTGTTCTGGCTCCAGGAAGGTGTCATTTCACCAAAAGCAGCGGAAATCGCCAGTGAAGCGGGTCTTGAAGTTGTCCATAACCGTTGTACTTACAAAGAAGCACAGCGGCTGCGTGGAAGTATCGATACGTATGCATGCGAAATTTAAATAGGGAGTAGGGGAAAATATGAATTGGAAAAAAGCCATAGCTGTTATTGGAGCAGCGGCCGCTGTAGGGCTTGCCGGGTGCTCAAGTAATGCGGAAGGTCAGGAAGATAAGCTGGATACAGTGACCCTTGATTATGCCTATTACTCCCCAACCAGTCTCGTACTGAAAGAAAAAGGGTGGGCCGAAGAAGCTTTTGAAGACCAGGGTATTGAAGTGGAATGGGTGCTCAGCCAGGGAAGCAACAAGGCGCTTGAGTTTTTGAATTCCAGCAGTATTGATTTCGGTTCGACGGCTGGGGCGGCCGCGCTGATGGCTAAAGCGAACAATGCTCCTGTAGAATCCATCTACCTCTATTCCAAGCCGGAATGGACCGCTTTAGTGACGAATCCGGATGCCGGTATTTCCTCTGTAGAGGATTTGAAAGGGAAGAAAGTCGCTGCGACGCTCGGGACCGATCCTTATATCTTCCTTGTCCGTGCTTTAAAGGATCACGGTCTGAGTGTGGATGATATTGAGCTTGTCAACCTGCAGCATCCCGAAGGGGCATCCGCCTTGAACTCCGGCAATGTTGATGCATGGGCAGGGCTCGACCCCCACATGGCGCGTAATGAACTGGAAGCCGGGGCAGAGTTGTTTTACCGAAAGCCTGAATTCAATACGTACGGGACGTTGAATGTCCGCTCTGAGTTTGCAGATGAACACCCTGACGTCGTGAAAGATGTTATTAAAGCCTACGAAAAAGCACGGGAGTGGACGATAGAACATCCGGATGAAGCCGCTGAAATTCTAGCGGAGGAAGCCAATCTCGATCTTGAGGTAGCGAAGAAGAGTCTGGACCGCAACGACTTGTCCGGCCCGGTTCCGGGAGATGCTTTGAAAGAAACCATTCAAGGCGCCGGCACAGTCCTGCAGGAAGAAGAAGTGATCAAACCGGATGTGGATGTTGACCAGTTGACGGAAGAGCTTGTCCGGCCTGAATTTGCCGAAGAAGTGATTAAATAAGGAGGTCCAACGATGTCCAGTCGTACAGAAGCTGCTGTTTCATCACCAGCTGTGCAGCGAACGAAAATCAAGACGTCTCCGAAAAGGAAGCGGGGAGGAGCTTGGCTGGGACTGATTCTTCCGGTGCTGCTGCTCGTTCTATGGGAAACAGCTTCCCGGGCGGGATGGGTGGCCCCTTACCTGCTGCCTTCTCCAACAGCTGTTGTTGAGGAAATGACCGGTATGGCGCAGGACGGGGAATTATGGGGGCATATCAGCATTACCCTTTACCGTGTATCTGCCGGGTTTCTTGCCGGTCTGTCCGCAGCTGTTGTACTTGGAGCAGCTACAGGATACAGCCGCCTCGCCCGCCAGCTGCTTGATCCGATGCTTCAGGCGCTGAGGGCGATACCATCGCTTGCCTGGGTGCCTTTGTTCGTCCTTTGGATCGGAATTGGTGAAGCGTCGAAAATTACGCTTGTGGCTGTCGGGGTGTTTTTTCCTGTGTATTTAAATTTAACGTCCGGCATTCAGGGAGTCGATCGGAAACTGATTGAAGTCGGGCGTATCTATCAATTTACGAGTCTGCAGCAGATTAAAAAAATCATCCTGCCAGCCGCGCTTCCATCGTTTATCGTTGGACTCAGGAGCGGCCTCAGTCTCGGTTGGATGTTCGTCGTAGCCGCTGAGCTGCTGGGTGCCAGCCAGGGACTTGGTTATTTGATGGTGTATGGTCAGAATACGTCTGCCCCTGCCATTGTTATTGGAAGCATCCTTCTCTTTGCTGTTTTCGGCAAACTTACGGATGAGGTATTGAAGAGAATACAGACGAGAGCATTGAAGTGGCAGGATAATTTAGAAAATGCCTAACAGAAAGGAACGATCCATGTGCTGGCAGTCAATCAAGTGTCACGAACGTTCCAATCCGGAACGACAGGATTTGAAAATATAGATTTACAGGTAAAAAGAGGAGAGGTCGTCGGAGTGCTCGGTACGAGTGGATGTGGGAAGAGTACGCTTCTTCGTGTTCTTTCCGGTCTGGATCCGGAGTACGAAGGGAGCATCCGGACAAAATCTGAAAATCACGCCAATGCTTTCGGAATGATGTTTCAAGAGCCGCGTCTCATGCCGTGGCTGGATGTCCTCGATAACGTCACATTCGGTTTTTCCAAACCGTCCAAAAAGGAGGCCGCTTTGGAACTGATTGAAACGGTGGGGTTAAAAGGATTTGAGCATCATTATCCCAAGGATTTATCCGGTGGTATGGCACAGCGGGCCGCTATTGCAAGGTCACTCCTCAGCCGCCCGGACATCCTTCTTCTTGATGAACCTTTCAGCGCACTGGATGCTTTTACGAAGATGCAGCTGCAGGATCTTCTGCTTTCGATATGGGAACAGCATCACACTACAACCCTCCTGGTTACGCATGATATTGATGAAGCCCTTTATCTGTGTGACCGCATTGTCATCATGAGAGGGCAGCCGGGACGAATCGAGTCGGAGCTGTTCATCCAGAGACCGAAACCGAGAAAACGCGGCGATGCCGTTCTGGGTGAATTGAAAGAGCAGATTCTCCGGGAACTTGATTTTACGAAACGATAAGGAGGTACAACTATGACAACCGTAACTATTCCACCTGCGAAGGGAGATTATCAGGTCGGACGCGAATGGAGGGAAGGGGATCCGTTCCATTGGAAGGAAATCCACTCCAGATTCACCTGGCATGGGACGGGGAAGGTAAACATGGCCTATGAGTGT
The DNA here is from genome assembly GCF_009856355.1 of Halobacillus litoralis. Lineage (GTDB taxonomy): Bacteria > Bacillota > Bacilli > Bacillales > Halobacillaceae > Halobacillus > Halobacillus litoralis_B. Next base: position 10,716 of record NZ_WMEW01000021.1, read on the forward strand.
GTCGACCGACACGTAGCAGAAGGTAAAGGCGACAAAACAGCTCTGCACTTTTTATCTGAAGGCGAAGAGACCACGTACACGTATGCTGAACTTCAGCGTGAAGTGAACCGCTGGGCGCGTGTGCTCCAGCAGAATGGCGTGAAGAAGGGGGATTTCGTTTTTGTTTTCCTTCCCAAGCATCCTTTCTGCCACATCGCCATGCTGGCTGCCATCAAGCTGGGTGCTGTCGTCGGTCCACTGTTTGAAGCTTTTATGGAAGAAGCGGTAAAGGACAGGATCAACGATTGTGAAGGGGAATATTTAATAACCGACCACTCTTTCCTGGATCGTGTTATCCCGGAAGACATTCCAAGTCTGAAGACTATTTTTGTTACCGACAAACAGGACGGAGAGTACATTTCAATTACAAAAGAAGCAGAAAAGGAAACTCCGGAATTTGAAACGGTATGGGTCGATCTGGAGGACGGTTTAAACATTCATTATACGAGCGGATCGACCGGGAAGCCGAAAGGCATCATCCATGCCCACCGGAATATGATCCAGCAGTACCAGACAGGACGCTGGGTACTGGATCTCCATGAGTCGGATGTTTACTGGTGTACCGCCCACCCTGGCTGGGTGACAGGTACGGTGTATGGAGTGTTTGCTCCCCTGTTGAACGGGGTAACGACCGTCATTCATGGAGGACGTTTTTCTGCCGAGGCTTGGTACGGAGTACTGGAACGGGCGGGGGTAACTGTCTGGTACAGTGCACCGACCGCTTTCCGAATGCTGAAATCCCAGTTGGAAGGTCTTCATAAAGACTACGATTTATCCAACTTGCGGCATGTGCTGAGTGTCGGGGAACCGTTAAACCCGGAGGTTATTCACTGGGCTTATAAAACGTGGGGACTTCGAATCCATGATACGTGGTGGATGACGGAAACGGGGGCGCAGCTTGTAGCCAACCTGCCGACGAGAACCATTAAACCGGGGTCCATGGGACGGCCGATCCCGGGAATAAAGGCAGCTGTGCTGGATGAAGAGGGCAGGGAGCTTCCGGCCAATGAAACCGGTCATCTTGCTATACAGGCCTCCTGGCCGTCCATGATGAAGGAAGTATGGAAAAATCCTGAGAAATACAATACTTATTTTCCCTTCGGAGGGAACTGGTACCTGGCTGGTGATCTGGCCTATATGGATGAAGACGGCTATATTTTTTTCCAGGGACGGAGTGATGACATGATCAACTCTTCCGGGGAAAGGATCGGTCCTTTTGAAATTGAAAGCAAGCTGATGGAGCATCCTGCGGTCAAAGAGTCCGGGGTCATTGGGAAGCCGGATGATGTACGCGGGGAAATCGTAAAAGCCTATATCGTTTTAAATGAGGGATATGAAGGTTCGGAAGAGTTATCAAAAGACATCCGCGGCTTTGTGAAGAGCAGCCTGGCTGCACACGCTGCTCCCAGGGAAATAGCCTTTACAGCGGAACTTCCCAAGACCCAGATCAGCGGCAAGGTCCTGCGGAGAGAACTCAAAAAATGGGAAAAAGAGGGAGTTCTTTAATAAGAACGGCCGCTTCAGAGGCGGCCGTTTTTTTATGCATGAAATGTATATAATATGCACCCGGTTTTATATTTTTATAAAATTGTAATAAATTCTAAAATTTCTCATATTCCTGTAAAGACTGTCCTTAAGCGGTTCTTCCGGCCGGTGAATCGTATGAAAACTGTTCCTGAAGCGCATGCATAAAAAACTGCCAGCAAATTCTATTCAAAATTTAGTCATTCTGTGCTATAATCTATAAAGCACGATCCATCCATATGGTTGCAGCCAAAAGTTAATGATTGAAGCTACGTTTAGACACTCATACCCAAAGAGGTACAAACGCCCCACTGCGTACGTCTTTTTTTAATGGTTTAAGAATGCAATTTTTCACACTTTTTCAAAAAACTGCATTCAAAGGAAATAATAAGAAAGCGCTATCATATTTGTTTTCAGGAGGTTACGTCATGAAGTTAACAACCAAGATTTTTATAGGTTTAATCCTTGGTGCTGTCGTAGGTCTGGGCCTTCACTTAGCTGCCCCTGATCTATTTACGACTTTGGATGCCTATATTTTCAGTCCATTAGGGACGGTCTTTTTAAATCTTATCAAAATGCTCGTCGTCCCGATCGTGTTCTTCTCCATCACACTGGGAACAGCTTCCCTTGGGGATCCGAAGAAACTCGGGAGAATCGGCGGAAAAACCATCGGATTCTTTCTGGCTACGACTACTATCGCCATCTCCATTGCCATCGGACTGGCTTATCTCTTTCAGCCGGGCAATATTGATATCAGTACGACCGGTGCGGAGTATGAGGCTCAGGAAGCTCCTGGTGTTGTAGAAACCTTTACGAACATCATTCCGACCAACCCGATCCAGTCTATGACAGATGGCAACATGCTGCAGATCATCGCTTTTGCAATCTTTATCGGTTTTGCTCTGGCTATGCTTGGTAAGAAAACCGAAGGCATTTATAAACTGGTGGAGCAGGGGAACGAGATTATGATGTTCCTCGTTAATCTGATTATGCGTTTTGCGCCATATGGTGCTTTCGGTCTTCTGGCTTCAGCCATTGGAACGATGGGTATTGACGGTATGCGTGCGATGGGTATGTATATGTTTGTCGTCCTGCTCGGATTGTTTATCCATGCAATCGTAACGTATGGTTCAGCGGTTTCTTTCCTTGGTAAGATGAACCCGATTACGTTCTTCAAAGGATTTTTCCCGGCAATGACGGTTGGGTTCAGTACATCCAGTTCAAGTTCAACTCTGCCGATTTCCATGAAAACGGCTCAGGAAAACTTAAATGTTCCGAAATCCGTAAGTAGTTTCGTCCAGCCTCTCGGGGCAACCATCAACATGGATGGGACAGCGATTATGCAGGGTGTGGCGACGATCTTTATCGCTCAGGTTTATGGATCTGATTTATCCTTTGCTTCATTAATTATGGTCGTGTTAACCGCTGTGCTCGCGAGTATCGGTACGGCCGGTGTCCCAGGTGTCGGTCTGATCATGCTTGCCATGGTACTGAACCAGGTTTCCCTTCCGGTTGAAGGTATTGCGTTGATCATTGGTATCGACCGTCTTCTTGATATGACACGAACAGCTTTGAATATTACAGGCGATGCTGCTTGTGCCGTGGTTGTTGCCGAATCCGAGAAGAAACACGGATTGGAAGAAGAAACACAACGTATGCAAGCATAAACGGAACGCTTTAAAAGTGCAACCTTTTGGTTGCACTTTTTTTATTTTTTAAAGACTGCTGTGCCGGGCTTGAGAAGACATTTGGAAAAGTGCGGATCCCCTCCTGTCTTTAGTGTCTCTACGTGTAAGGGGAGCCGGCCCGGGGTATAGTAGAAGATAGATATAAAAGTAGGAAGAGGTGTTTGTTTCCATGTTTTACTCTGTAACGTTCCAAAAAATCATCTACTTAACCGCCATCGGAGTGATCATCGGGGCGATTGTCGGCTTTTCTGCCGTTCTCGGATTTGACCTCGGTGGAACATCCTTTATCCTTTCCATGTTTTTGAGCATCCTGCTCGTCTACGTGACAGCTATGTATGCCGAACTCTATCACATCCGTGAGGCCATCAATAAACAGCACAGGGACGAACGACGCTAGTGTGGACCGTTCAGCAGGCTGTAGGAAAGGACAAGCAGGTAGAAGAGGGCCAGGATCGCAATCGTCCAGTAGGTCCCTCTGGATAATTTCCTGAAGATCACAAAAAAAGTGGTGGTTACAGCGGACAGAATAAAAACCCAGTAAAATGCTTCCATCATAAAGCTCCTTCCTTTCTTTATATAGTAAAGACGTGCAGGACGATGGGCAAGACCTGTTTACGTTGGGAAGAACAGGGGAAAAAGGAGCATAGTAGCAGCTATGAAAGTGGAAAGGAGGGGGTTGGGCTGTCATGACTGTTTTTGAACTGCTTTTTATGCTCGTGACCGTCTTCTGGCTTGCGGAATTTTTCATTTTCCGTAACGACAGATCGGACAGTGATGATCAGGAGCACCGTTCCTTTCCACTGATTTTTATTATGGTCGTCTTGACTGTCGGCTCTTCTCTTATATTAAGGGAAGGGGAGGTTGGAATCACTACTGCCCCCTGGGTGTGGTGGACAGGATTAATCTTGTATGCTTCAGGGACCTTTCTCCGGTACTGGGGAATCCTTCATTTGAAGGAGCAGTTTACGAGAAACGTAGCGGTCCGTAGAGGGGACAGACTCGTCAGTTCAGGGCCCTACCGGCTGTTGCGGCACCCTTTGTATACAGGATTGTTTTTTATCATTGTCGGGTTTTGCCTTGGAACCGGCAATGTCTATCCCGCTGTTCTATTTGGCATAATGATAACAGTCGCTTTACTACATAGAATCCGGCTTGAAGAAGCGATGTTGACGAAAGAACACGGGGATATGTACAGGGAATGGTGTGTGAAAAGATACCGCTTCATTCCTTTTGTTTATTAAATTTGGAGGTGGATGGGTTTGAACAAGAAAACAGCGATTGTTGTAGGTGCAGGACTAGGTGGAATGTCAGCTGCGATCCGGCTGTCCGGAGACGGCTATGATGTAAAGGTCATTGAAAAGAACAGCAATATCGGCGGAAAGTTGAACCGAAGAGAAGGGAAAGGGTTCACGTTTGATACAGGCCCATCCATACTGACGATGCCGTGGGTGCTGGAGCAGCTTTTTGCCAGTGTTCACCGTCGTCTGGAAGATTACATTACAGTTGAACGGGTAGAGCCGCAGTGGCGCACGTTCTTTGAGGACGGGACACAGCTGGATGTAACGAGTGACCTCCCGAACATGCTTGAGGAAATGTCCAAAGTGACGAACCGGCCGAACCGGAAGTTGACGGATTTTCTCTCCTACAGCCAGGATATGTATGAACTGTGTATGAAGAGTTTTTATAAATACAGCATTCAGGATCTCAAAGATTTGAAGAAGCATCATAAGCTGAACGAGCTGATGCAGATGGATCCAATGAGTACCGTTGCGAAGTCCACACATAAACAATTCAACAATCCCTATTTGGAGCAGTTGTTCAACTATTTCGTCATGTATGTAGGGTCCAACCCGTATTCAGCACCGGCCATATTAAATCAGCTTGTTTATGTGCAGCTGGGGCTCGGGATCCACTATGTCAAAGGTGGCATGTATAAGATTGCAGAAGGTATGGGGCAGCTGATGAAAGAGCTTCGTGTGGATGTTCAGTTGAACACACCTGTGCAGCGCCTCGTTGTCGAAAACGACCGTGTGACGGGTGTGGAGACGGAAGGTGGTACTCTTCACGAGGCTGATATCGTCGTTTCCAACCTCGAAGCTATTCCGGCATACAGAAAGCTTGCGCCGAAGACATCCAAAGTGAAGAAGGAAACAAAATCTCTCGAGAAGAAGTTTGATCCAACGGTTTCCGGTCTTGTGCTGCTTCTTGGTACTGACCGTAAGTTTGACCACTTGAAGCACCATAACTTCCTGTTTTCTGAAGATCCTGAGAAAGAGTTCAAGCAGATTTTCGAAGAAGGGAAGCCGGCGGACGATCCAACGATCTATATCGGCATTTCCGCTCGTTCCGATGATACGCAGGCTCCCGAAGGCAAGGACAACTTGTTTGTGCTGACCCACGTACCGCCGATGACGGGCAAAAAACAGAAGCCTGTCGACTGGGATGCCTACCGGGAAGTGGTGTTGGATAAGCTGGAACGTATGGGAATCGAAGGCCTGCGTGATTCGATTGAGTTTGAATACCGCTTTACGCCTGAAGATCTTGAAGCTCTCTACGGTCCGAACGGAGGGTCCATTTACGGCATTGCGGCCGATAAGAAGTCGAATGGAGGATTCAAGATCCCTTCCAAGAGTCAGGTGTTTGAAGGCTTGTACTTTGTTGGCGGATCCACCCATCCGGGCGGCGGCGTCCCTATGGTGACGCTCTCCGGACAGTTGACCGCTGATTTGATCAAAGAGCATGAAAGTGAGCCCGTACCTCAATCCTGAGGCGTTATCCAGAAAAGACCAGCGTTTTCCGCTGGTCTTTTCGTTTATATGAGGGGGGACAGGGGAATGGGATAGAAGTTGCGAGAATGAAATTTGGAGTGATTATATGAGCAGCTGGATCATCTTTGCACTCTTTATCATATCAGGGATCAGTACATTTTTTGTTGCCTCCCGTTTATCGATATATGGAGATGCAGTAAAGGAAAAAACAAGAGCGTCCTCTGCGTTTATGGGAGCGATCATTGGGATCGCCATTTCCCTGCCGGAGCTGACATCAAGTGTAACAGCGATTATCATTGACAGCCCTGATCTGGCTGTTGGTAATTTAATCGGAAGTAACTTATTTAACATTATGGGGCTGGCCATTTTTGATATCATCTACAGGCGATATCAAATTCTGACCCATGCCACAGCGGAAAGCCGGATGTACGGATGGCTGGTTATTTATATGACGATCATTGTCATAGCTGGATTGAGCCTGACTCTTCCCACCCACATTTTCCACATCAGTTATACGTCCATTGCCGTCATTCTCCTGTACTTTATCGGTTCTAAATTCATTAATGACCGGACTTCCTACCAGGGGAGGAAAATAAAAAAACAGAACGACCGCTACAAGGACTACACTTATAAGCAGGTGCTGTTCAAGTTTGTGATGTATGCCTTTCTCATCATGGTCATCGGGAGTGTTTTGACCGTCACAGCCGAAAGGATATCTGTCATCACTGGAATTGGAGCATCGTTTATTGGTGCCTTCTTAGTAGCCATCAGTACATCACTCCCTGATGCGGTCAGTGTAGCCACAGCTCTGAAGCTGAGAAACTTCAATCTTGGGATCAGTTCGCTGCTTGGCAGTAATGCCTTCAACTTAATGATCCTGGCGATTACCGATTTGATTTATATCAAAGGAAACCTTCTTCAGCAGTCTTCCCCGGCCAACCTTTTTACGGGGGCGGCCTCGGTTTTGTTTATCCTGCTGATTATTTACAGCATTACAAGAAAAAAGGTGCAGTCGTGGAGCTATCTTCTGCCCTCGGTTTTAATCATTGTCAGTTATTTCGTAACGACGTATCTCGTTTTCCAGATCAAGTAATGAAGCAGGAGGCATGAGTCCTCCTGCTTTTTTACTTTGCTGAACAAACACAGACAGCTATGAATGATTATTTTGAGAGGCTGAATAGTACTGGATCCAGAAGCGGAATTCATCAAAGAACAAATCAAGGGAGAGGTCCATATGCTCAAAAAAATCCTCCAAAAGCTCCGGTTCCATTTCGTCCAGCAGTCCTGTTACATATAGAGGTGTCTTAAACCGATGATAGACGCTGCTGTATCCGTAGTCGCTGAAAATGTCAGCCATATCCTGTTCTGTCACAGACACTGCCTCCTTTTTCTTTTAGCGTGTCATCCTGGCTTCGGATTATACAGCAGGAGGATAAATCCGCTGTTCCGCGTGTAACGACCCGGACCTGGTGGAACATAAAAAAGAAAGAAAGGGAGGATGAATATGAATTGGCCGGAAGAGCTTGTGAAAGAAGCAGAACAGAACATGGAGCCTTACGATGTTGAAGGGTTTGTCCTTGGCGCGGGGGATGACCAGGCGGACATTATGATTGTGGGGGAGGCGCCGGGTGAGAACGAAGCCGTTAAAGGCCGGCCGTTTATCGGACGCGCAGGCGCCGAGCTGGATAAACACCTGGACTATGCCGGGCTTTCCCGGGAAGATGTTTATATTACAAGTGTCGTCAGAAGCCGCCCTTATAAATGGGTGGATACGAATAAGAAGGGGAGCGGAGGGAGGCGGAAGGCCAATCGGAAACCGAATCAAAAAGAGATTGACGCCCATGCCCGCCTGCTGGACTACCAGATCGCTGAAATGGATCCGGCCATCATCGTCGCTCTCGGAGGTGTCGCTTATCAGCGGCTGACAGGAAAAAATCATAAGATGACCGATGTGATCGGCCGATCCTTTCATGTTCCTGTCCAGAAAAAAGGTGACTCAGGGTATGAGCTGACCGAAAAGACGTATACCATTATCCCGTTGTACCACCCGGCTGCCGTTTTTTATAATCCCGGGATTAAGGATACGATATGGGAATCTTTAGATCATTGGAAGCGTGAAATAGAAAAGAACAGCCACCGGAAAGGGTGACCGTTCTTTTTCAGCTGTCAGAGCTTCCGGAAGGGTGTTTCTCGAAGACGAAGTATCCCTGTCTGCTTAAGGACGCCGGTCCGATACTCGTGCTGCGCCAGCTCTGAACGGCTACTTTATCTGTATGCTTTTCACCCTTGATCGTATAAATCTTCGCTTCAGGCTGGAAGTTGTTCACTCGTGTCAAAGGTTCCGCTTCCTCGCCGGGAGATTGGTGGCCGATGACCCCGACCACCTCACCAAGCTGCTCTTTTGAAACACGGGTGCTTGTCTGGTGGAATTCCTTGTCCTCATAAATGATATACGTTTCTCTTACGATAGGGGAGGGGGTGTGAGCCATATCGGCACCGGATGCACCTCCGTAAGTCTTCACATGACTTGAGATGGATTTATAGGCCATACGACCAGCTTCATCGGAAGCGGGGTGGTCTGCATTCCACGTCACTGTAAAAGCAGCGGCTGTAACGAAAGCGGGGACCCACAGCTTTTTTCTCATCCAGCTCCCGGACTTGGGACGGGGGCTTCCTTTATGCATCGACTGAATCACGTTTTTCTTCATATAGCGTTCATCAAAGGGGACATGGTCATATTTGACGCGGTGGTTCATTTTCCTTAATTTCCTGTCCGTCAAATCATTCACTTTGTGAACTCCCTTCCGTTGTCATCCGTTCTTGAAGCAGCTGGCGGGCCCGTCTCAGCCTTGTTTTGACTGTGTTAGGGCTGGTATTCAATACATCCGCCATGCTTTTGATGTCGAATTCCTCAAAGTAGTATAAGATGATGATTTCCCGGTATTTATCCTCTAAAGCTAACACGTGGGCAAGGAGCGCTTCATCTTCATCCTGACGCATCACCAACTCCTCCGGAGTCTCCCTTGGGGAAGGGATGGATCTGAACAGTTCGGTTCCTTTTTTAACGACACGCTTCATATAGGAGCTTTTCAAGTGATCTTTACAAAGGTTGACGTTAATTTTGTACAGCCATGTTTTTACAGAGGCTTCTTGTTTGAAGGATTCGTAACTTTGGTAGGCTTTGATGAAAGTTTCCTGGGTAATGTCCTCCGCAGTGGCATAATCTTTTACATAAGAATAAGCGAGCCATTTGAGGTCATGGCCATAGTGGCGTATCCATTCTTCAATCCGTTGTTCATCGAGATCATCAGGTTCGTATGTAGACTGCGGCCGCTGTCTGCGTATCAATTTGTCCCACCTCATCTGTTTAGACGACACTCCCCGGAAAAAAGTTTTCATCCGTTGTCTTTTCCTTCTATATTCGGCGTGCTGATGTATTTATCCTTGTTTTGCAATCAGACCTTAATTATGCTGTTCCACGTGAAACCTGCCGGATAAAGAGGAATGATGGCGGAGGGTGTATAGTGGAAACAAGAAGATGGATGAAAAGTTGGAGAGGAAAAACGGTGTATGAGCGGTAAACTTTTTTCTTAAGTTCTCTTCGATATGTGCTATAATAAAAGGGAATCGGCGGCAGATGCAGCTGCCGCCGCGATACCGTTCGCACAGGAAGACAGGATAGACCTTCACGTTCGTGAAGGTCTATTTTTTATTGTTCATTTTTATGATGAGCGCAAGGAGGGTAATGATGAATGTTCCAAACGCAAACATGATCATGAGGGCTTCGTATGTGCTCATTGCAGGCCTCACACCCTTTCTAGTACAGTGTTCTGTTTATCATAGGGAACGGTATCTATCTACAAGGATACCATAATTTTCGGAAAATAAGAACGTGTGTTCGTAAAATAGACGAAAGGAACTAAAAAGGGATAGATTCACAATGGTGTGAATCTATCCCTTTTATCAAAGGATAAGGACTCGTTCTTCATTTATTGAGCGGTTTTTTCCTTCGGTTTCTCCGGAACTTGTTCGGCCTGCAGGTCGTTTAAACGGTGCAGCAGTCCCACTCCGAAATCTTTAGAACCATAATCGAGATTTTCGTTGAAGATTCCTCTGGAGCTTTCATACGCTTGGGAACCATGTTCGGCAAAGTCCAGTCCGGAGATTTCCTCCTGGCGGGAGACGCGGATACCGACAGTTGCTTTAATGACAGCTACGGTACCTGCTGTTGTAACCATTGTCCAGGCGATGACGGCTAGAATACCTACAGCCTGGATGCCGAGAAGGGAAGCCCCGCCTCCGTACAGCAGTCCGCCTTCAACAGCGAATAATCCGACAGCCAGTGTTCCCCAGATCCCGCAGATGCCGTGCACAGCGATAGCGCCGACAGGGTCATCGATGCGTGCGACACGATCAAGGAACTGAACGGCTTCGACAAGAATGACACCAGCGATCAACCCGATAACGATGGCTCCAGCCAGCGAAACGTTTGCTGTACCCGCCGTAATCCCTACGAGGCCGGCCAGCGCACCGTTTAATGTAAGGGAAGCGTCAATACGTTTGAACTTGGCATAGGAGTAGAAACCGGAACCGAGGACACCGGCAGAAGCAGACAGCAGTGTCGTCGCAATGACAGAAGGGACGAGGGACGGATCGGCAGCCAGTGTGCTTCCGCCGTTGAATCCGAACCAGCCAAACCACAGGATGAATACACCAAGGGCTCCGAGAGGGATGTTATGCCCGGGGATGACATTGACCGTCCTGCCGCTGTATTTCCCGATACGCGGCCCAAGGAACAGGACGGCGGTTACGGCACCAAGGGCACCGGTCAGGTGGACGACGGTGGATCCGGCAAAGTCTACAAAGCCAAGCTCTGCCAGCCATCCTCCGCCCCATACCCAGTGGCCGACAACGGGATATATGAACCCGGTCATGACGACAGTAAGTAAAAGGTAGGATCCTAATTTAATACGTTCAGCAACAGCACCGGAAATGATGGTTGCACAGGTAGCTGCGAATACGGCCTGGAATACGAAAAATCCGATTTGATCCTCCTGGCCGGAAAGCAGGAAGCCGTCAATACCGATGATCCCGCCTCCGGATGTTCCGAACATAATGCCGTAACCGACGATGAAATAGAGAACAGCAGCGATCGACATCGTCATGAAGTTTTTCATGAGGATGTTCAAAGCATTCTTGGAACGGGTGAATCCGGATTCGACCATCGCAAAGCCTGCATGCATAAAGAATACTAAAAAGGCGGCAATCATTACCCAGGCCATGTCGACGGACTGCAGAACAGATTCAGCGGTTACGGTCGTCTGAGCGCTGGCGGCGACAGGAAAGCTGAAAAGAGCCAGCAGTGATAAAGGAATTACTTTCTTCATAAATGGATCGTCCTCTCCTATAAATTAAATAAGTGCCTGTTTGCCTGTTTCCCCTGTCCGGATGCGGAAGACTTCATCAATGGTGGAGACGAAGATTTTGCCATCCCCGACTTCATTGGTCGCGCAGGCTTCCAGGATGACGTCGACCACGGAGCCGAGCTCGTGATTCTCAATGACCATTTCGACCTTCACCTTCGGATACAGTTTAATTTCGAAGCGGCTGCCCCGGAAAATGCCTTCCTGTCCTTTCTGTTGACCGCATCCGGCTACTTCTGAAACGGTTAACCCTTTGACTCCCAAAGCGTCCAGCTGCTGCCGGAGCTCTTGGAAAGCTTCCGGGCGGATGATGGCTTCGACCTTCTTCATAGGATCAGTTCCTCCTTGTTTTCCATGTCAGGAAATATGACATGCGTAGTAGTTGTTATTTACTATAAAAGAAATATTCTGAAAAATCAATACCTTTATTGTAAATATGTGAGGAAAGTTGACATGGTTGTGAAAGTGTAAAAAAAGCCTGCAGGAACGTTTAGATCTCTGCAGGCTTTTTCTCGAGTGTTATAAGTCATCGAATCCGTTGCTGTCGGATACTTTAGTGTATTGTCTTGATTTCTGTTCGAAGAAATCGGATTTCCCTTCATCTACTTCCTGATAAGCACGAATCCATTTGAATGGGTTGGTGTCGTGTTGAGGGTAGGGCTTCCCGGTGCCGAGCATCCGGCACCGCTTGTTTGCGATATAGCGGATATAATCTTCAAGATCGTCCATCGGAATGCCTGGGAATTGATCACCAATCAAGTGGCGTCCCCATTTGATCTCCAGTTCTGTCGCAGTCTTGAACGTTTCCTTCGCAAATGCACGGTAAGCATCAGCATCAAGCTGCGGGTTTTCATTTAACGTTTCATTAAAGATCCGGGTGAACAGGCTGACGTGAATCTGTTCATCACGGTTGATGTAATTGATCATCGTACTTGTAGAAACCATTTTCTGGTTGCGGGCCAGGTTATAGAAGAAGGCGAATCCGGCATAGAAAAACAGTCCCTCCAGAACGACGTCGTAGACGATCGATTTCAAAAAGGAGTCCAGTGATGGATCATCGATGAAATCCTGGTAGCCGTCCGTAATGAACTGATTACGCTCCATCAGCACGTCATCATGCTTCCAGTATTCGAAAATGTTCTCCTGTTCCTGTTGGTCGACAAGGGAAGACAGGACATAGGAGTAGGATTGGTTATGGACCACTTCCTGGAAAGCCAGTACCTGCATAAGAGCAGATAAACTGGAATCGGTTAAATAATCAGCGATTTTCCCTGAGTAATCGGTTTGTACCGAATCCAGAAAAGCGAGAAGTCCAATGATCTTCTTGAAGGACTCCTGCTCCTGTTCATTCAGTTCCGGCCACTGTTTTAAATCATTGCTCATGTTGATTTCGCTCGGAATCCAGAAGTTTGCGAGCATCGTTTTATACATCGGGTATGCCCATGGGTAGCGGGTGTCATCCCAGTTCAAAATGTTCGAACTGCGCCCATTCACAATGCCGGTGGATGCATTGGGCGCTTCATGGTCGACCAGCTTACGTTTATTTAAAGTTTCCATAAGTATCTGTCTCCTTTTACGATGAACAGCTTTCGCATGCGTCAAAGTCTCCGGAACTTGAAGTGGAGCGGGTGTAGTAGGTGGTCTTCAAACCATTTTTCCAGGCATCTATATGGAGAGCCAGCAGTTCCTTGGCCTGAATGGTATTTCTGACATACAGGTTGAAAGAAATCGACTGATCGATATATTTCTGACGGATACCGTTCTGGCGGATGCTTGCGTGCTGGTCTACATCATAGGCTGATGGATAATAGCCGTAGGTTTCATGGTTTAGGTCAGGTGCCGTCACCGGGATTTTATAGTTTTTCTTTTCTTCGGAATAGAATTTCTTAAATACCGGGTCGATGCTTGCTGTGCTGCCGGCTATTAAAGATGTACTGGAATTTGGCGCAACAGCCATTAAGTAACCATTCCTGATGCCCTGCTGCGAGACCTTTTCCTGAAGGGCTTTCCAGTTCCATGAGCTCTCCTGGTCAAACGACCGTTTAACGAAAAATTCTCCTGTATCCCAGTCGGATCCTTCAAAATACGGGTAGCTTCCTTTTTCAGCGGACAGGTCACTGCTCGCCTCAACAGCGTGATAGGCGATCGCTTCATAAACCTCTGATGTATAGCTGAGAGCCTCATCGGATTCCCAGTCCAGCTGCTTCTTAGCAAGAAGATGGGCCCAGCCGAAGGTGCCAAGTCCCACTCCGCGGTAGGAATGGTTCGTCAACTGCGCCTGCAGGACAGGGATCGTATTCTGTTCAATGACATTATCAAGCATACGTACTTGAATGCTTATGAGCCGTTTCAGGACACCTGCCGGAACCGCCCGGCCGAGGTTGATACTCGACAAGTTGCAGACGACAAAGTCTCCGGGTGTTTTAACCGAAATGATTTTTCCGTCTTCGACATACTGTTCCTCCTGAACCGTAGCCTTCTGATTCTGGGCGATTTCTGTACAAAGGTTACTGCAGTAGATCATACCCTTGTGGCTGTTCGGGTTCATCCGGTTCACTTCATCCCGGTAGAACATGTAAGGTGTTCCAGTTTCCAGCTGGCCGATCATAATCCGTTTCATAATATCAATGGCCGGCACTTTATCCTTGGATAAATCAGGGTTTTCGACACACGCCTGATACTTTTCCCTGAAAGAACCGGATCCTTTATGTTCATCGTAGTGATCTTCAAGAGAAAAGCCCATCACGCTCCGGACTTCATGGGGGTCGAATAGGTACCAGTCCTCCCGATTTTCCACGGCTTCCATAAATAGGTCCGGAATGGAAACTCCCGTAAACAAATCGTGGGTCCGCTGACGTTCATCCCCATTGTTCAGGCGGCTGTCCAGAAATGGAAAGATATCTTTATGCCATACATCCAGATAGACGGCTACCGCACCCTGGCGTTGACCGAGCTGGTCCACGCTTACAGCTGTGTTGTTCAGCTGTTTCATCCAGGGAAGAATGCCGGAGGAGACGCCTTTGAAGCCGCGGATGTCACTGCCGCGGCTGCGGATTTTTCCTAAATATACACCGATGCCCCCGCCATGCTTGCTCAAATTGGCGATGTCTGTGTTGCTGTCATAAATGGACTGTAGAGAATCGTCGATCGTATCAATAAAGCAGGAGCTTAATTGTCCATATCTCTTTCCGGCATTGGAAAGCGTTGGTGTAGCAACGGTCATGTACAGGTGGCTGAGGGCCCAGTAGGCTTCCTTGACGAAAGAAAGGCGCTTGTTTTCATCTTCCTGAGCCATTAAAATCATGGCAGTAATCATAAACCGCTCTTGTGGAAGCTCAAAGATTTCACCGGATTTGCTCTTAGCCAGGTAACGGTCCGACAGCGTTTTCAAACCGATATACGTAAACAGATGATCCCGCTCCGGTGTGATGACCTGTTCCAGTTCATCCAGCTCTTCTTTTTTGTAATAGGTAAGCAGCTTATGTGTGTAAATCTGTTTATCGATCAATGTCTCAATCAAACCACGGAAATTCTGATATGCCTTCGCTGTGCCCCGGTTCCGGGCGGAAGATTCATACATGCGGGTAAGCAGGATCCGGCTTGCGGCATAGGTCCAGTCCGGAGCAGCTTCATCTATTTCTGCAAGGCACTCGAGGATGAGGGCATCTGCCTGTTCATCATAGGTTTTGTCTGCGATCTGTGAAGACTGCTTTTCCAGAAATCCATCCAGAGGAAGCTGAGGGAAGTCGTCCTTCCATTGTTTGATCTTGTCCACCCAGCTTGTCGTTGTTAATGTGGCAGCCATAGTGTCACTCCTTTTTTATTCATAAAAAAACCGCTCATCGGGATGAGCGGATGAAACCATGAAACGAAAAAAGGAAGAGGCAGAGCTCTTTCATTTCATCGCTTCATCTTCTCAATCCCCGAAGAAGTTGAAACTATGACGAATGAAGACAGGTCTCCTGGCTGACACTCGTTCTTACTCCGGACCTTCCCGTGCGTGGCACAGTGGTTTTCCCGTTTCGCGAGTGATGACAGTTGCGGGGGCAGCTCCGGTTTCACACCGGATTCCCTATTAAGCCTTGTGGCATCTTCGATTCGTTCATACTATATATAGTGTTATTTAAATCATTTAATAGCTTATCTTGTGTTTTTATCATAACGTGGGTGAATGAATCATGCAACTCTTTTCTTTTGGTTACTTGGTAGGATCCCCCTTTTTTGAACAGGGGAAACCAGTGAGTGGCGCGGTTTTTTATATTATAATAGAAGCAGAGAAAAATTTTCGGGAGGGTTCAGAATGAGTGAAACGTTCAACTGGCATAAGGAAGCAGAACGTCAATGGGACAGCCGTTCAGACATGTGGGGAGCAAAGAGCCGGATGATGTGGGAAGAGGGAAGCAGAAGTTCAATCATTCCCTTTGTAAAAAAGCACATGGCTGCAGGAGACACCGTGGACTTTGGCTGTGGAGACGGGTATGGTTCCTATTTGTTATCTCTGGAAGGCTGTAACGTTACAGGAGTGGACCTTTCCAAGGATATGGTGGATAAAGCGAACAAACGGATCAGCAGTGATGTCCCGTTGAGATTTGTGCAGGGGGATTTGACCTGTCTGCCTTTTCAAGATGAACAGTTTGATGGAGGGATGGCGATCAACTCACTGGAATGGACCGAGGTACCCGCGGCAGGATTAAAGGAAATGAAACGGGTACTGAAGACGGGGGGACGTCTCTGCATAGGTCTTCTCGGTCCGACGGCGATGCCGAGGGTGAACAGCTACCGGAGGCTTTACGGCGAGAAGGTGATTTGTAATACGATGATGCCCTGGGAGTTACAGAAGCTGGCTGTTGAAAATGGCTGGGAGGTTATCGATGGAGAAGGGGTTTATAAAAGAGGGGTGGAACCACACTTGATTGATACTCTTGATGAGGACCTCAAGCAGTCGCTGACGTTTATGTGGCTGTTTATTTTGGAGAAAAAATAACCCGGCACCGCTGGAAGGGTGCCGGGTCGGGCCGGATTACAGATGTTCGTCAAAGGAGTTGAGATTCTCCTTGTCTGTTTCATCCCAGAGGAAAACGGCCAGCATCCGGTCAACTTCTGCCAGCTCATGGAGACCGGAGTGAGTGGCGAGGTCATTGTAAATTTGTTCCTCTCTGTACTGGCCGAACGGTACGATTTTCTCCAGCCTGCTGACACTGGATGTATGAACAAGTCCGTCCCAGTGGTCTTCTTCAGGGTCTTTTCCATTGATGACACCTGCAATGGCGAGGACCTCAATTTCCGGAGGGAAGTTTTCCTTCTTTTCCTCCATCTGCTCGAGTGCGTTCGATCCGGGCTGCAGATCTGTGGTCGCCTCTCCGTAGTTGGAGGCAAAGTAGCCTTCCTTCTTAATTCCGTTGAAGGGACTGGCTATGACGGCGAGTTTTTCGACGGTTGGAGCAGGAATGTCGGACTCAGACATTAAATATCCGGCAGAAGCCAGGCCGCCCATGGAATGACCGACAAGATTCACCTGCTGGATTTTATGTTCGGTGTGGAGTTTTTTCATCACCTGCTGGAGCCAGTATGTCTGGTCCTGGATGCTTGCCCGGTTGTTTTCAAAAAGGACCTGGACAAACGGACGCGGCGTATTGGAAAAATTCCCTTGAATCGATACCATACCGGATGAAGAAACATAGATGGTCATATGTTTTTTTCCCCATTGGAGGTTTTCCATCCGGTCCATCATCGATTGAAAGCTGCGGGGGCCGCCTTTATATCCATGGATAAACAATGTAGGGGTCAGCTCGGAGCGATCAACCGGCTCAGAGCTGCTTGATTTTGCACTTATAAAAAATAGGATCAGACCTATAAAAACCGAGCCCATAATGATGAGGCTCCATTTTTTTGTATACAGCTGCCGATTCAACACGCTTCCTCCTGTTCATTCTGTCGATGAGCATTTCTTTTTATTTTAGCACAGACACCGGTGGGCATCGCGCATAGATGTACTATACCCCGGCGTCCTCATCTTCATGTCAAGGATTTATCCCGGCACACTTTTTGGTTTACTTCCATTATTTCGGGGAAAACTGACTGTGAAATCAAAGAAAAGAAAAGTGGAAAGGGGCATGACATTGAATCAGGAAGAATTGAAGCAGAAGATTTATACATTGATGGATCATCATAAAGTTGGAACACTGGCTACGGTGAAGGATAGTAAACCGCACACCCGCTATATGACTTTTTTCAATGATGAGAATTTCACATTTTTCACCCCCACAAGCAAGGAAACACATAAAGCTGAGGAAATTGAAGAAAATCCCCACGTTCATATTCTGCTTGGATATGAAGGAGAGGGCTACGGGGATACGTACCTGGAAGTGCAGGGACAGGCGAAAATCCGTGGAGACCAGGAAATTAAAGAGTGGATTTGGAACGACCAGATGAGCCGCTGGTTTGACGGGAAGGATGATCCGGATTTTGTCGTTCTTGAAATCCTTCCGGAAACCATCCGTTACATGAACAAAGGATCCCAAACACCAGAAACGCTCGAATTATAAAAAAACCAACGTCAGGTCGTTGATACCGGCCGAAAGAAGCATCGGCCTGCTCTGTTTCTGCCGATGCTTCCCATGACTGTACCAAATGAAAGAGGAGAATCTTCTATCCCATAGAAGATTCTCCTCAGCTTGTAGAGAAACCCCTGTTTCTTTACAAGCTTTTTTCTTTCTTACCGCTCCTTGGGGGTTCTCTAAAAATTGAAAAAGACTCTCCTTCATCCAACTCCCCATTGTTGGATGAAAGAGAGTCTTTTTTATGTTCCGGCAGGCAGCCGGCACCAGCACAGCCCATGCCGTTCTTTTGAATCTGCGAACCTGCACAGGGCAGAATCCCTCCTATATATGCTAACGTCGGCATGAGGGGCGTTCGATGGTGATGCCTGCGGGAACAGCACGGGCCGAAGATCCACTTGGGCAGGCTATCTTTCCGGTCAAGTCAGCGGAGGGCGTGGCCGCGGCATTCATCCACCCACAAGCGGAATTTGGCTCTTTACACGACAATTGGACAACTCGAACTGGTTAACCCAGGTTCTCCTCTTTTTTTTTAAACGATGAACCGGCAGGTGTTATGGATCCAGCCCGCAAGGATCATCTTCATATTCCACTTCAATCGTTACGTGTTCCAGCTGAATCGATTTCAGTGCTCCTTTAACGCCATCCTTGATGGTGCAGATATCCTGTTTCCCTGCGTCTCCAGCTACGACGACGTGAGTGGAAAAAGCGTGGTTTTCCCCGTCCAGGGACCAAAGATGGGTATGGTGGCTGGATAACACACCGGGCAGTTCGTTGATTTCTTTAATGATCCTTTTTAGATCCACATCGGCTGGGACGGCTTCCAGAAACAGCTTCATCGTCTGCACGAGATTCTTAATGACATTATACAGAATGAAAATGGTAATCCCGATAGAAGCCAGAGGATCGAGCACAGGCAGGTCGAAAAACAGCATGAGAATGCTGACTAAAAGAACAGCAGCCCAGCCTAACACATCCTCCAGCAGATGCCAGCTCAGCACTTTCTGGTTCATGGAGTCTCCACCCCTCAACCGGAAAACGGCGGCTCCGTTAATGATGATCCCGAGGACAGCCACGGCAAGCATTCCGCCTGCATGCGGTTCAGGCGGGTTGAAAAGCCGTGGGACAGCTTCCGTTATAATGAAAACCGATCCTACAATCAGAACAATACTGTTAATGAGAGCGGCCAGAAGTGAAAAACGCCGGTATCCGAAGGAAAAGCTTTCAGATGTCCCCTTTTTGGAAAACTTCTGCAGAAACCATGCAAGGCCGAGAGACAGCGAATCTCCTAGGTCATGCAGGGCGTCGGATAAAATCGCCATACTATTTGTTAACAACCCGCCGATGATTTCAATAATGGTAAAAACGAAATTCAAGAAAAAGGCCGTCTTTATTTTTCCCGTTGAAGTATCGACGTGATGATGGTGGTGATGACTCATTCTTGAACCTCCTTTATATGAGTATATGCTCATATATTAAACGTAAGTAATGAAGAAGAGGATGTCAACGTATTTCCCTCCGGGTCCGTAATGGAAGATATCCTCTTCTTCACGCTCTTATTCATTAATCGACTGGATAAAAACGCTGGTGAATATGATAATAGTCAAGCTTATGACCCGTCGTCAGAGCGAGCCTTTCTACTTCCTGCAGCAGGAAGGTTTTATCCAGTTCATAAATGACTTTCTCTTCAATATGGTCAATCGTATTGCAGGCAAATTCCCAGAGCATTTCGTGCTTGGAACTGTCGATGGATTCAGCGATGGATGCGATTGAACCGACAAGATCAGTGATAATCAGGTGGTTGTCACGGGCGTAATGGCGGATGTATCCAAACCCACGGTAAATGTAATACTCAAAGGACTCGGAAAGCAGAATGACCCGTACCTGTTCATCCTTATCCATCAAGTAAGGGGTGAAGGTAATATAATCTTCTACAGTCAGCATCAGTTCTGACATCCGGTGAATCGCATTGGAAGCCGTTTTCGGGTCATCGTTGCTGATGGATTTGATTGCGATTTCAGCCAGCTTATGCATTCCCATCTGCAGATCCTGCAGTTCCGTCTCCTTATAGCCGATGCTGATCATCCGGCAGTACTTCTCCTTATCCACGTGTTCGGAGCCCGGCCCCCAGTAGGTGATCAGCTCATTTCCACGCAGGATATAATCACCCACCTGTGCTTTGAATTGAACGATGATGTTATCTTTCCGTGCCTCTTCAATCATTGTGTGATAATCGACAAGCTGGACATATCCGGATTTAACAGCACCTACGTGGAATGTCTCCTCCTGATAGTCCTCCAACAGATTGCCCGGGTTTTCACAACGGTAGGATTCCAGATCCTTTCGCAGTGTCTGGTTGATGATTTTCTCTGAGGACTGCTTCATGGAGTCCGTAATGTTATGTACCTGCATCCATGTGGTTGCATGATTGATGAAGTAAATAAACGTAACGGAAGACGTGAAAGCCATTAAAATCGTAATGGTTGGTACGGCAACAAAATATTCGTATTCCGTATTCCCGATGAAAAGAAATACGAGAAGCACATACACAAAGTTTCCATTAAAAATGCCCAGAGCATGCTGGGTCCGCTTGTCAGCAACAAAGTTAAGAAGCATCCGCGGGGAGAACTGCCCGCTGAAAGTCGTCAGCACAACAAGCAGGGAGTTCAATGTAAAGGCACTCAATGTAAGGATTCCGCCAATCAGTGTACTGACGAGCATCCGCGTAATATCTGCATTAATCCGGAAGAATTCATGTGTATACTGTTCCAGCTGAAAAGACAGGTCCAGATAAAGCGTAGCTATGACAAAAAGAATCGAAGCGGCGATATAGATGAGCGGCATGTACCAGAGAGTCATCTGCATTTCGTGTTTCCGCTGACGCTTCGACATTTCAAAATATTTACGTAAAGATATCGGCAGTATCTTTAAAAGCATTCGTGCTCCCTCCTTATTAAGTGGGATTGGTATAGATAGTGACGTATTTATTTTCCCCTTTCCTTCCTGCCTTCAAACCGTCATAATTATAGGAAAATAGAGGGAGAGTGAAAGGGATTGGACTTGAACTGGAGCGAGAAAACGTATGAGCAGCTGACAAAACAGGAACTGTACAGCATTTTGAAATTACGCGTCGAAGTATTTGTCGTAGAGCAGGAATGTCCGTATCCGGAAATTGACGGACGTGACCCGGAATGTCTTCACATCTGGATGGAGGATGAGGGGGGAATAGCCGCCTACTGCCGCATTGTACCACCAGATCAGGAGAAAGAATCCTACAGCATCGGGCGTGTCATTGTACATAAGGATTACCGTGGAAAGGGAACCGCTCGTAAGCTGATGGATAAAGCCATTCAGGTGGTAGAAGCGAACTACAATACCGATCACATCTGGCTTTCAGGACAGGAACATTTAAGAGGGTTTTACGCTTCTTTCGGATTTGAGGAAATGACCGGCGTATATCTTGAAGACGGCATTCCCCACGTGGATATGAAGAAGAATTTGTAAAGTGTCCAAATGTTTGAAAGGCATCCAGGCGGGAATGATAGCCCTGTAAAGTTCCTGAATGGAGGTAAATAGAAATGAGTCCCCAAACATTTACGAAACAATATATCAATGGCCAATGGAAAAATGGCTCCAGTGAGAAATTTGTCGAGAATATCAATCCATATACAGAGCAGTCCATCGCATCGATCCCGTCAGCCAATGAAGATGATTTGAATGAAGCGTATGACGCGGCTGTTCAGGCCCAGGAAAGCTGGATGTCCGTCCTGCCGGCTCAGAAGCAGACATACTTCGATAAACTACTGCACGTCGTGCAGGAGCGGAAAGACGAAATCGTCGACTGGCTTGTGAAGGAATCCGGAAGCACGATCGTCAAAGCGGAAGTAGAATATCAAGCGGCTGTGTCCATCATCCGTGAATCAGCCAGTTTCCCGACGAGAATGTCCGGCACGATTCTTCCATCCAACACACCAGGGAAGGAAAACCGTGTCTACCGTTCTCCTAAAGGGGTGATCGGCATCATCGGACCTTGGAACTTCCCGTTCCACCTTGCCCTGAGATCCATTGCACCAGCTGTTGCGACAGGGAATACAGTCGTCGTTAAACCCGCTTCAGATGCACCGGTAACTTCTGGTCTATTAATCGCTGACTTGTTTGAGGAAGCCGGCTTCCCGGAAGGTGTCATCAATGTCGTGGTCGGGCGCGGATCTGAAATCGGCGACGCCTTTGTCACCCACCCGGCTGCTAAGCTGATCTCCTTTACCGGTTCAACAGAAGTGGGAAGTCATATTGGTGAGCTGGCTGGTAAACACATCAAGGATACGGCACTTGAACTCGGTGGAAACAACGCCATGATCGTCCTCGGGGACGCAGATGTGGAAAAAGCGGTGCAGGCCGCTGCTTTCGGTAAATTCCTGCACCAGGGACAGATTTGTATGTCTCTGAACAGAATCATTGTTCATGAAAGTGTTCACGATACATTCGTCGAGCAGTTCAAACAGAAAGTGGAAAGCCTGAAAGTCGGGGATCCTTCTGAAAAAGACACCGCCGTCGGACCACTGATCAACCGTGATGCTGTCGAGCGTATTCAGGAAGATCTGCAAAAGACCCTTGATCAAGGGGCGGAAGTTCTTACAGGCGGAGAAGCAGACGGCAATGTTCTGCAGCCGACTGTACTGACCGGTGTCACCAACGAGATGCCGATAGCCAATAATGAGGTGTTCGGCCCTGTAGCTTCTGTGATTCAAGTGTCTTCCGAGGAAGAAGCGATTACAGTGGCGAATGGTTCTCCATATGGACTGAGCGGGTCTGTTTTCACCCGTGATGTCCACCGCGGCGTGGAAGTAGCGAAGCGTGTGGAAACGGGAATGATTCATATCAATGATCAGTCCGTGAACGATGAAGCGCATGTCGCGTTCGGAGGAGAAAAAGAGTCAGGACTTGGTCGTTTCGGCGGTGAATGGGCTCTCGACAAATTTACCACTGTAAAATGGATCGGAGTCATGAACGGCTACCGTGAATATCCGTTTTAAATGAATAGAAAAAAGCCGGGCCTTTATCAATAGGCCCGGCTTTTTTTGGGAATTGTACAGATGTAGGTTTTCCAGAGTTCTTCTGCTGCAAGGAAGGCTGATTAAGGAAGAATAGTCGTGGAAAGGGAGGAGTGATGGAATCAATACTTCTCTATTTCCCATTTAGGTCCCTGGACAATTAATACGTTGAGCTTATCGGCATATTCTCTCGCATCTTCTTCGCGTGTGAATATCCGTTCTCTCCGGTCGATGGGATCCCTGAGGATTTCAATTACACTGCTGTCTCTTCTTACGAGCGCGTACATTCAAACCCCTCCTATAAGATATGTGTAATCTTTGTATAATATATATTTAAATCCATTTACAATAAAAGTGCAACTTTTATCTTGCGATCACATCATAAGTATGAAGAAGAATATCAATAAAAAAAACGCCTGTTCCTTATAGGACAGGCGTTTTTGATGCTTATTTCTCCGCAAATTTCTTGAAGCGTACAACAGCTTCTTTTAATGTCTCTTCTGAATTGTTCAGTCCGATGCGGACATAACCTTCTCCACTTGCTCCAAAACCGATCCCTGGTGCTACAAACAACCCGGTTTCCTCAAGCAGGGCATCCGCGAAGGACTGGGAGCTGTAGCCTTCGGGTACACGGAGCCATGCAAAGAAGGAACCCTTGCACGGTTCTACGTGATAGCCGGCCTCTTCCAAACCGGATAAAAGGAGATCGCGGCGGTGTTCATATGTCGATGCGAGTTCCTCTACACAAGCTTGTGAACTGAGAAGAGCTGTGGCAGAGGCTTTCTGAAGGCCGCCGAATATGCTGCAGAAATAGTGGTCCTGGATGGTTTCGATCGCCTTAATAACACTCGGGTTTCCGACAGCGAAAGCTACACGCCAGCCGGCCATGTTATAGGTTTTCGACATGGTGTACACTTCCACCCCTGTATTTTTGGCCCCTTCCACCTGCATAAAGCTGAGCGGTTTGACGCCGTCGAAACCGATCGCTCCATAAGCAAAATCATGAATGACGCAGACGTCATGCTTTTCTGCTTCTTTGATCGTTTCTTCGAAAAACGCCCGGTCCGCGACAGCTCCGGTTGGGTTGTTGGGGTAATTGAGGAACATGAGTCTGGCTTTTTCCCAGCTTTCGGCATCAATCGCTTCATAGTCAGGAAGGAAATCATTCTCAGCCAGCAGCGGCATCGGCTTCATTTCCGCTCCGACCATTTCAATTCCTGACCAGTAATCCGGGTACCCGGGATCCGGAACGAGGGCGACATCTCCGGGATCCAAAAAGCACTGGCTCAGTTCCACCAGTCCTGTTTTACTTCCGGGCATGATAGCGACTTCTGTTTCAGGGTCCAGATCAACGTCATACTCACGCTTATAAAACTCAGCGATCGCTTCCTTAAAGAACGTATACCCGTGAAAAGGCGGGTACTGATGAAACTCAGGGTTGTCTGCAGCTTCTTTTAAAGAGTCGACGATATGATCGGGAGTCGGCTGGTCCGGGTTTCCCTGACCAAGGTTAATGGTGTCCCAGCCCTTCCTTTCATAGGCGTTCAGTTTATCAATCAGCGTTGCGAAAAATTGATCAGGCAGACGCTTGATGGCTTTGGATGTTTGAAATTCTTTCATGTATGGTCACCTCAGGCTTATGTTTTTGGAAAAGTCGAACAAAAAGATAATATAGACAGTGTAACATGACGGAAGTTTGAGTGGGAACATTAATGGTAAAGAAGTATAAATAGAACATACGTCTGCGGACAGGAAAAGGAGTGAGCG
Source organism: Halobacillus litoralis (assembly GCF_009856355.1). GTDB lineage: Bacteria > Bacillota > Bacilli > Bacillales > Halobacillaceae > Halobacillus > Halobacillus litoralis_B. Next base: position 35,533 of record NZ_WMEW01000021.1, read on the forward strand.
TGATGAATATTGTGGTTATCGGCGGGGATGCTGCAGGAATGAGTGCGGCGATGCAGATTGTCCGTAATACAGATGGGCATACGATTACGGTACTTGAGAAAGGGGAGATTACTTCCTACGGTCAGTGCGGACTTCCTTATGTGTTAAAAGGGGTCGTGGATTCAACCGAAGATCTGATAGCAAGGAACCCTGAAACGTTCAGGGAGAAATACGGGATTGACGTTCGCATCCGCCATGAAGTCGAACAGGTGGATTGTGACAGGAAAAAGGTTTACGCCCGAAACCTGGTTGATGGTGAAACAGTGGAATTGAAATATGACAAGCTGTTAATCGCTTCCGGCGCTTCTCCCATCGTGCCTCCATGGAATGGACAGCATTTGGACGGGATTTATACGTTGAAGACGATTCCTGATATCGAGGAGATTATGGAAGGAACAACGAAAGCTGTTCAGCAGGTAACGATTATCGGCGGGGGTTACATCGGTTTGGAAATGGCGGAAAGCTACCGGGCGCTTGGAAAACAAGTAAGAATCATTGACCGCGGTGGTCAGTTAGCGAAAATTTTTGATGAGGACATGGGTGAACTGGTCCATGAAGAAGCACGGGAGAACGGACTTGAACTCCATCTTGATGAGTCTGTTGAAGGCTTTCAGGGACAGGACCACGTTGAAGCGGTTGTAACAGATAAAGGGACCTACGAAAGTGACCTTGTGCTTGTGGCCGCGGGAGTGACGCCTAATACCTCGTTTCTTGAGGGGACGGGTATATACAAAGGGATCAAGGATGCTGTGGCTGTCAATGCGTTTATGGAGACAAGCATTATGGACATTTATGCCGCCGGCGACTGCGCTGTTCAATATCACCGGATCAAAGAAAAAATGGATTATATTCCGCTTGGGACCCATGCCAACAAACAGGGCCAGATTGCAGGATTGAATATAGCTGGTATCCGTACACCTTTCCGCGGAATCGTAGGCACATCCATATTGAAATTTTTTGATTTAACGCTTGGACGCACAGGTTTATCGGAGCGTGAAGCCGTGCAGGAGAAGTTTTCGGTGAAGACGATGACCGTCCAATCCACCCACGAAGCCGGCTATTATTCTAAGGAAAACCCGATGACTGTAAAGGTGATTTATGATGCAGGGACCCGGCAGCTCCTTGGCGGACAGATTATAGGGAAGGAAGGGGTGGACAAGCGGATCGACGTGCTTGCCACTGCATTGTTCCACAAAATGAAGGTGGATGATCTTCAGGATCTTGATCTCAGCTATGCCCCTCCCTACAACAGTGTGTGGGATCCAATCCAGCAGGCGGCGCGTAAAGCGGACTGATCGATAGGGGAATCTATAGGAGTATGGTAGGATGGGGAATGAGCAACCTACAGGAGGATGTCGTACTGTGAATACAGATCTATATACAAAGGCGGAGGAATTCATCCGCCTGTTTTACCATGAGCAGCAGCTTTCCGGGGTAAAGGCCCGGCTTGCTGTTGTCCGACAGGCCATTGAAGAGGAAGGAACCTATACCCATACCTCTGAGGAATTGGAATTCGGTGCCAAAGTGGCATGGCGGAATAGTAACCGCTGCATCGGCCGGCTGTTCTGGGATACGCTGCGCGTGTTCGATGCCCGTCATCTGGACACGGCCGAAGCTATGCGCGACGCTCTTTTTGACCACATCGATTACGCCACGAATGGAGGGCGGATCCGCTCAACCATCACCATCTTCAAACCGGAAACCGAGAAGCACCAGGTGCGTCTCTGGAACCACCAGCTCATCCGGTACGCCGGCTACGAGGAAAATGGCAGAGTGATCGGAGATCCTGCTTCTCTGGAATTCACCAAACGCTGTCAGGAACTTGGATGGCAGGGGGAAGGGACGGCTTATGATGTTCTTCCTTTAGTCATTGAAGCGGATCATCAGCAGCCTCAGTGGTTTGAAATCCCCCGGGAAAAAATTCTGGAAGTCCCATTAAGGCACCCGGATTTTGACTGGTTTACAGATATGGGATTGAAGTGGTACGCCGTGCCGATCATTTCGGACATGCGTCTTGAAATCGGTGGGCTGAACTATACCGCGGCGCCGTTCAACGGGTGGTACATGGAAACGGAAATCGGAGCCCGTAATCTGGCTGATGAATTCCGCTATGACCTGCTTCCGGCAGTGGCTGAAGCGATGGGGCTGAATACCCGGCGCAATGCATCGTTATGGAAGGACCGTGCCTTGATTGAATTGAACCAGGCCGTTCTTTATTCCTACCAGATGGATCGGGTGAATATCGTCGATCATCACACCGCAGCCAAACAGTTCCAACGATTCGAGCAGAAAGAACAAGCCTGCGGGCGGCAGGCGACAGGCGATTGGACGTGGTTGATCCCACCTGTATCGCCGGCAGCCACTCACATTTTCCATTCTTCTTATGAGAATCGGATGGATTCACCAAACTATTTTTATCAAACGCCTGCTTATGAAGCAGAAAAACCGTCGGACCTTTGAAGGTCCGGCGGTTTTTTTGTGGGTCTTATCATATTTGTTCATGATCTTCCGCCTATATCCATTTATCCCCAGTGGATAGCTGTGAAGTCATTGATAAAGGTCTGGACGGCGGTCCTGGAAAATCGGAATCTGCCTGCGGATCGCCTCAACTTCGGAGAAGTCGACCTCCCCATAGACAATTTCTTCGTCCAGTCCCCCCTCGGCGACAACGGTTCCCCATGGGTCAATAATGAGTGAATGACCGCCAAAGGTATTATTCGGATCAGAACCGGAGCGGTTGCAGGCCATGACAAAGCATTGGTTTTCAATGGCACGGCTGATCAGGAGGCTCCGCCAGTGATCGACGCGCGGCTTCGGCCATTCTGCGACAACCATCAGACCCCGGGCCCCGTCGAGCATTTCCGTACGCATCCATTCAGGGAAACGGATGTCATAGCAGATCGCTCCTGCCAGCGGCACGTTATGTAAGTGGAAGGTTCCCTGTGTATCTCCGGACTCCAGGTATTTTTCTTCATCCATCAGGCGGAACAAGTGAACTTTGCGATATTTGAGCAGGCGGCCGCCCTGTTCGTCGTAAACGACCATCGTATTGTAGAAGGACTCTCGATCTCGTTCAGCGATTGAGCCGGCAATTGTTACGCTGTAATCACGGGCAAGCTTCTGCAGAAGCTGATGCGTCGGCCCCTCCATATCTTCAGCGATTTCTTCCAGGCGTGTCAGGTCATATCCCGTTGTCCAGAGTTCGGGAAGCAGGATCAAAGCACTTCCCTGATCAGCCGCTTCTTTTATTTTAGCCTCCGCTGTTCTTCGGTTGGCAGCCGGGTCTCCGAAGGCAATATCCATTTGAATCATAGCGATCTTTGTTTTCATTATCATCACCTCATTTTCCCCTAGTGTATCAAATTATTCTGACGTTTTCCCGCTTTCCGTCACTTTTTTGGAAGCGTGATACAATAGAAAAAAAGATAGAAAGAGGAATGTGCGATGTTCGAACTTTTTCTGCCTATGCTGGAACGGCTTGGGATCATCGTCACGGCAGCCTTTATATTCACGCGGTTCCACTTTTTCCGTGAACTGGCCGATCAGAGGATGTTAACAGGGAAACAGCAGATGACGGCCATCGTTTTCTTCGGGTTGTTTGGAATAATCGGAACATACACTGGAATTACGTATGACACCAATTCCTTGGAATTCGGCCGGTGGGCGTATCAGCTTGTGGATACTGAAGCACTGGCGAACTCCAGGGTGATTGGTATTGTGGCTGCAGGTCTGTTCGGCGGCTGGCGGATCGGACTTGGAGCGGGAGTGATTGCCGGGCTGCACCGGTTTTCCCTTGGAGGATTTACGGGTTTGGCCTGTGGTATTTCCGCTGTCGTTGCAGGTTTGATCGCTGGATTTTTTCATCAAAAAGGAAAGCCCTTGAAGCTGAAAACGGCTTTGTTCGTGGGGGCTCTGGCGGAGACGATCCAAATGGGAATTATTCTCCTGATGGCGCAGCCGTTTACAAGAGCATGGGCACTTGTCCAGGAAATCGGCCTCCCTATGATCGCCGCCAATGGCGTCGGGTCTGCACTCTTTCTGCTCATTATCCGGAATGTGTTGAATGAGGAGGAAAAAGCAGGAGCCGTTCAGGCACAGAAGGCCCTGAAGCTCGCTGAACTGACTGTCGCCCATCTCCGTAAAGGTTTGACAAAGGAATCGGCGGCAAGAGCGTGCCGGATCATTTATGACGAAGTTCATGTAAGCGCTATATCTATGACGGATAAACAGACGATTCTTGCTCACGTTGGTCTTGCTGATGATCACCATCATTACGGGGAAGCCATTCAAACCGATGCGACGAAAGAGGTGATCCGCTCTGGACGCCGTGTCATAGTCGGGCATGAGGATATTCAATGTCAGCACCAAGACTGCCCGCTGGGGGCGGCTGTGATTGTGCCTCTGAAAAAACGGGATGAAGTGGTAGGGACATTGAAATTTTATGTGAGAACAGAAAAAGAAATTCCAACCGTTCTTCTGGAACTGATTCAGGGATTGAGTGCGCTCCTCAGCCAGCAGCTTGAACTGGCGGATGCCGACCAGGCGGAGGAGCTGGCAAGAAAGGCCGAAGTAAAGGCCCTGCAGGCCCAGGTGAACCCACACTTTTTGTTCAATTCGTTGAACGTGATCGTTTCGTTGACACGAACGGAGCCGGATAAAGCACGTTCTCTGCTTATCGCGCTTTCTAAATTTTTCCGAAAAAATCTCGGGGCGACAACGAAAACATGGGTCAGTCTTGAGGAAGAATTGAAGCACGTCCGTGCCTATCTCTTAATAGAAGAAACGCGATTTGTAGACAGGTTGAAGATTGATTATGACATTGATGAATCCGCCCTGTCTGCAAAAATCGCTCCGCTTACGCTTCAGCCTCTAGTGGAGAACAGCATGAAGCATGGGGTGAAGGATCAGGATGAAGAAGCCCGGATCACATTAACCATTCAAAAGGAGGGCACCTGTGTCCGCGTATCCATTGCTGATAATGGCAGGGGGATTGACCCGGTCCGCCTTCAACAGCTGGGTGAAGGGGTTGTAGACTCAGAGAAGGGGGCTGGATTTGGTTTGTATAATGTTAACAAGCGATTGGAATACATGCATGGGGAAGAAGCGAAACTGCACATCGAAAGCAAGCCCGGGCAGGGGACGATAATCAGCTTCATTCTTCCTCTGGAAGAAAAGGAGGAGACAGCATGACTGATATAAGGGTGCTGATCGTTGATGATGAACGCTTCAGCCGGGAGGAGTTATCGTTCCTGCTTCAACCCTTTGAACGGATGAAAGTGGTCGGGGAAGCGGCCTCCGGCGATGAAGCTATTGTGGCTGCTTTGAAATACCAGCCGGACGTCATGTTTCTGGATGTCGAAATGCCCAAGATGGATGGACTGGCTGTAGCTGCTGCCATAAAGGATTTAAAAAAGGTACCCGAAATCGTGTTTGCCACAGCTTATCCGGATTTTGCAGTAGAAGCCTTCCGTCATCAGGCACTCGATTATCTGCTTAAGCCGTTTGATGAGGACCAGCTGGCTGAGACGATCAAACGGATTGAAAAGAAGCTTCAGCTTCAGGAAGACCATCATCCGGTTACAGTTCCTTCCAAATTTGCAGTTGAGGTGGACGACACGATTGAATACCTCAACCCATCAGATATCCTGTATGTGTACAGAGAGGACAGAACAACGAAGATCGTCGGCCGGACAGCGGTCTATGAGACAAACGATCCATTGAAAGACGTAGAGGAGCGGCTGCAGCCGTTCTCGTTTTTCAGGATTCATAAAAGTTACCTCGTCAACCTTGATTATATTTACAGACTCACCCCATGGTTTAACGGAGCCTGGCAGCTCGAGCTGCGGGGGGCGGAAGAAAAATTGTCTGTGAGCAGGAATTATGTAAAGGATTTACGAAGAAAGCTGGAGCTGTGAAAGACGCATTTTTTCGATGCGTTTTTTCTGCATGTTGAACACGTGGAACGACATGATAAACAGAACCCCCTCTTTTGTAAGCGTTACCATGGTATGCTTTATGCAACCGATTACAAACAAGGGGAGGAGAGCAGCTGATGATTACATTTCTAGTCAGTATTGCGCTTTTAATCGTCGGATACTTTACTTATGGAAAATACGTAGAAAAACAGTTCGGAGTTCAGACGGGTCGTGAAACTCCTGCTTACAGCCACGGAGACGGTGTGGATTATCTGCCGATGGGGGAAAAGCGGAACTCGTTGATCCAGCTTTTGAACATTGCCGGAGTCGGCCCGATTTTCGGTCCTATTCTCGGGGCACTTTACGGGCCTGTCGCGTTTTTGTGGATTGTATTTGGCTGCATTTTCGCTGGAGCTGTCCATGATTACTTAACCGGAATGATATCCATCCGGAACCGCGGGGCTCACCTGCCTGAGCTGGCTGGAAAGTTTCTCGGAAAAGTGATGAAGCATGTGGTGAACGCCTTTGCTATTCTACTTCTCGTTCTTGTCGGAACTGTGTTTGTGACTGCGCCCGCTGATCTTCTGCACAATATGACGAGCGGCTGGCTGTCACTGCCGGTGATTCTGGCAGCGATATTTGTATATTATCTGCTGGCCACGATGCTTCCGATTGATAAAATTATCGGGCGTTTCTATCCGATCTTCGGAGCGCTGTTATTAATCAGTGCGATTGGAGTCGGCGTGTCTCTGGTAGTTACCGGCGCACCGATTCCAGAGCTGTCGATGACGAACATGCACCCTGATGACGCACCGATTTTCCCGCTGTTATTTCTAACGATTTCCTGTGGAGCGCTGTCCGGTTTCCACGCCACTCAGACTCCGATTATTTCAAGAACGACTCAAAAAGAAAAACAGGGGCGCCGCATTTTTTACGGGATGATGATTGCGGAAGGGGTCATCGCCATGATCTGGGCGGCTGCAGCAATGAGTCTGTTCGGAGGATCGGGCGGATTAAATGAAGTGCTTGCAAGTGGAGGACCGGCTGCTGTCGTCAGTGAAGTATCGATCGCTATGCTTGGTGCTGTCGGTGGAACGCTTGCTGTCCTTGGTGTCATTATCCTGCCGATTACTTCAGGGGATACAGCTTTCCGCAGTGCCCGTATGATCATTGCTGACTACTTGAATATCTCCCAGAAAAAGCTTGCCAGCCGTATCTGGATTGCGCTGCCATTGTTTGTCATTTCCTTTGCTCTGACACGTATAGACTTCACCCTGCTTTGGAGGTATTTCTCCTGGGCCAACCAGTCCACGGCTGTCATTGCGCTGTGGGTGGGAGCAATGTATCTGTTCCTCGCCAGAAAAAACTATTGGATCGCCGCTGTCCCGGCAGCATTTATGACGATGGCTACGTTTACGTACATCATCAATGCGCCGATCGGATTCGGTCTTCCATTAAACGTCGCTTATGTGCTTGCTGCAATCATTACCACCGGCGTTGTTACAGCTTTCTTTGTGGCTGCCAAACGCGGTCTGCAGCGGAACATCCCGCTGGAGGAAGACTTGAAGACAACTGCCTGAAGTTATATTCCTGAAAAACATCCACGGGCCTTCCGTGGATGTTTTTCATATGGGAGGGAGGGAATGCTTTTTATAAGAAGGCTCTGTTATGGCTTGGTGTTGTTATTTAACATGTGAGCTCCTATCCCCCCTTTCTGTCATGGGATTTGTATGAGGCGGCCTTGGGAATGACTCCCTTTCCGTGGGGTACCGTGAGCCTCCTCAGGCTGTGCCTTCCGGGGTCTCACGATGTACCTTCATCCCACAGGAGTCTCGCCATTCCCAAGGCCGCCTCTGCTAAGAAGGGTAGTTAGAATGGACATAACCGAAGTCCGTTACACCACTATGAAAGGGATGGCAGGGAAAACAGGTAGACTCCTGCGGGAAAAAGGAACAAGTTGAGACCCCGGAGAACGAAGTTCGAGGAGGCTCATCGTTCCCCGCGGAAAGCGGACGGTTTTCCCTGCCATCCCATGCTCTGAGTAAACAACGGACCGGCCCCTTAATTCCAGACAGAGACGATTTAGTAATCGTTTAAAATATCAACAACAGACTTTAACAGAGCCTATAAGAAAGGGGAGTTGAATATGGAACGAATGATTCATGAAGAAAAAGGAAGACTTTATATGGGAGAAAAACAGAATCCGGATGCAGAACTGGTTTTTGATTTGGAAGATGATACAATGATCATTCTGAGCACACATGTAGATCCTGCCGAGCGTGAACAGGGGCTTGGCGGGCAGCTGGTGGACGAAGCCGTGAATTATGCCAGAAAACATAAATTAAAGATCGACCCTGTGTGCTCTTTTGCGCATAATGTAATAGAAGAAACCCCGGAATATCAGGTGGTTCGTAAGAAGTAGAGGAGGCGTTTGATTTGGCAGTGATCAGGGAAGTAGAGGACAGGGATTTAATGCACTTTACAAGATATGCCGTGGATTTTCTGCATGCAGTGAAAGATGAACAGGAAGGACAGCTGTCAGGAGATGTGCTCCGGGATCGTAAATTCTGGGCGGCTGATCAGTTTACAAATGCCGCACCGGAACAAAAGCTGATGGCCGCCGAAGTGGAAGGGCGGCTGATCGGATACGGCCTTGCTGTGTTGGATCAGGATTCCGTCGGGGAGAGAACAGGACGGATTCGAGAACTGTATGTGGATGAATTTTACCGCCGGGAAGGCATAGGTACGGAGCTGTGCCGCGCCCTCTTGGACTGGATGAAACAGCAGCATGTCACGTGCATCCAGGTCGAGTGGCAGGGGACGAAACAGGGAGGACAGGAATTCTTCCAATCGTTCGGGTTCATTCCTGTGCGGACGGTTTATCAATATCCTGAACATTTACCCAGTGGGGGCCGGGAAGAATAAGGTCCCTCAAACAGGGAGGCTGAATCATGAAAAGCGCGATGCTGATTGTCAATCCATCTTCCGGTAAAGAAGAGGCCGTTACCTATGTGGCTGAGATTCAGGAGATACTGGAGGATAAAGGCTATAACGTGAAAGAAGTGCAGACAGAAAAAGAATTGGATGCTACAAAGTACTGCCGGAATGCGTGTGAAGAAGCATATGATCTGGTCGTTTCCCTTGGAGGGGACGGCACCCTTCATGAAACTATCAACGGCATGGTCAATCAGGACCACCGGCCTTTATTGGCAGTTATCCCACTGGGGACCGTCAACGATTTCGCCAGAGCTTTGAACATCCCGCTTCATCCGGATGAAGCAATCCAGCTGCTGCGGAATGACCATTCCCGGAAAGTGGATATAGGTAAAGTGAACGACCGGTATTTTGTAAATATTACAGCTGCCGGGGCTCTTGCGGAAGCGACGTATGAAGTCAGCCCGGAGCAGAAGACACGCTTCGGTCCGCTTGCCTATGTAATGGAAGGGATCAAAACGCTGTCTTCAGATGTGACCAGTCCTCTCAGAATCAAATTCGATGAGGATAGAGTGTGGGAAGGAGACGCTTTCCTGTTTCTGGCCGCTTTAACAAATTCCACAGGTGGATTTGAGCGCCTGGCTCCTGAGGCGGAAGTGGATGACGGTGTGCTGCACTGCTTTATTCTCCCTCGGATGAATATGATGCGGCTGGCTTCCATCGTGACGTCGATTTTGAAAGGGGAATTACAGGGGGATTCCTCCGTCGAGTATTTCAAGGCCCGCCGTGTTGAGCTTTCATCCGCGGAAACGGTAAAAACAAATGTCGATGGGGAAGAGGGAGATCCACTCCCTGTTGCTCTTGATGTACTTCCTTCTCATATAGAAGTTATATCTGTACCTTAGGACGGTGTCTCTGGACCCGTCCTTTCTACTGGGCTTTTTGAATGGATGTCCGTTGGTTGAACGTTCATAATAGAAGAGTGAGGTGATAGGAATATGAAAAAACCGGATTTGGAGGATTACCTGCAGGAAGGAATATACGGAAGCAGAGAAACCAACCCGGGTGAACGAAGGAAATTCCTGGGTACGCTGCGGGAGCGGATACTGCTTGCCCTGACTAACGGACAAGTGATGCAGGAAGAAGGTTTTGAGGAGTTGGAAAAGGAAATGAGCCGCTGGCCCAAGGCCACTCTTTTATTAAACGGGGAAATCAGCTATCGTTTTTTATCGCCGTTAAAGGACCTGGCGGATAAGCACAACATTCATCATACAACTATTTCGAATCAGGAAACAGAAACGGAATACGGAGCGGTTTTAACGCTCGATTACGCCGTGGAGAAAGAAGAGATCCATTACCATCCGCCGGTGGAACAAGAAGAAGCCCCTGAGCGGAAAAGCTTCCTGAAACGATGGTTCGGCATATGAAAAAGGACTGCAGGGAGCAGTCCTTTTTTTATTATTGATATTGTTTGAGGAACCGGGCTAAGCCAGTAAATATAAGTACAAATGAGAACAGAATCATCGCAATGTAGCCTGCGTAATACAAGAATTGATCAAAGAAATTCCCACCCGTGTCACCTAAGCTGAACAGGGCATAACCAGCGAGCAGGGCAGCCAGGAAATAAAACGCATTGTTGTTGAAGTCCATGATGGTTTCCCACCTCCTTTGTACTTTCAATATATGAGGGGCAGGCAGGCAATATTTATCTTTTAGAAAATATTTTGTCCTTCATGAACAGCATAAAAAAACTCCCTTTTGACATTCAAAAGGGAGATGGTGCTCGTCTTTCGATGAGGGAAGACGTACCATGAAATCTACAGGTTATTTTTCCTGGCGGGGAAAAATAATAGGGTCATTCGACGTAAGAGACAAAAGAGTGTACCTATGTAAGAACAGTTACGATATCAGCAATCGCAGAGAAGCGTGGACAACCTCACGCCCTACCACTTACGGTGATGAGGAAACTCTTTTGCTTCTTTTAGTATACCACTGCCTGGGCCGGTTCTGCTTTGGGAAAAAGAGAGGGAAAAAGGATACTTAAATGAGTGATTCAGGAAAGTTTTTTCTCAAGTTCTGTCTAAGATTGGAAACTTGTAAAAATGATCCATTAGAATATTGTCGGAAGTCGTCGCATCCTGTACACTTTACATATTAATGAGACGAGGTGGAAGCAATGGATATCAACAGGCTTCAATGGATGATGCAGATGCAGAGCGTTTCTTCTTTTATCACCAGTCAGCAGAAGAACCAAGGGCAGGCACTGCAGGGATTATCCTTTCAGGATCTGTTTCAGGCAGCCGTCAGCCGGACGTTGGCGTCAGGCGTTTCTCCTGTGCAGACGAGTACGGATTCCCTTTATTTAAACGGAGCGGGGAGAATACCAGCGTCACTTGTCCCAACAGCACCGGCACAGCCGGCCTCCATGGGGGAAACCGAAAGCCCTCCAAGTCTTGATGGTTTGATCTCGAAGGCCTCTTCCCGTTACGGTGTGGATGAACGTCTGATCAGGTCTGTCATTCAGACAGAATCCAATTTTGATGCAGATGTCGTGAGTCATGCCGGAGCCCAGGGGCTGATGCAGCTGATGCCGGCTACAGCAAGGGGGCTCGGAGTGGAAAATCCTTTTGACCCGGAACAGAACATTATGGGTGGGACTAAGTATTTAAAGCAGATGCTTGACCGCTACAATGATGATCCATCTCTGGCTCTTGCGGCCTACAATGCCGGTCCGGGCAACGTCGATAAGTTCGGTGGCATTCCTCCTTTCCGTGAAACAGAGAATTATGTAAGTAAGGTGCTTGGACGCGTGTGAAAAACCCCTGACAGGTCTCTGTCAGGGGTTTTTCACCGATGTTTATATGCCATGTAACTTTTACCGTCACGACCCGTCGGGGCTGACCGGGGCGCCTGCGCATGTGTTTTTTGTAATCCGGTTCCGAGGAGCAGCCCTTCGCGGTATAAGCCGGTCAATTCCGTGAAGAAAGTTCCCTTCACTGCAATGCCCGGCTTATACGTGTCAGGCCTCCCAGCTCCTCTCCACACCCT
>NZ_WMEW01000022.1 GCF_009856355.1 Halobacillus litoralis
CAAACTTTATATCGATGTGGTGGTGAAGGCGAAGAGGTCACACCTGTTCCCATGCCGAACACAGCAGTTAAGCTCTTCAGCGCCGATGGTAGTCGGGTTTACCCCCGTGAGAGTAGGACGCTGCCACGTCACACAGAACCTTCAGGATTTTTCCTGAAGGTTTTTTTGTATGTAAAAACAGCCTCTGTCTTTCGTTTCTATTGATTGGTACGTTCAGGTTTGATAGAGTATAGAGATATTGGTTTTAATTTCCATGTCAGGGGAGAAGAGAGGGGAAGAAGTGAAACTGTATGGGGCATTAATGACGCTCAGTTTTATATGGGGATTATCCTTTGTTTTCATCGAGCTTCTTATTCCTGCTTTCGGGATAGGAGGGACGGTTTTTCTAAGGTGTATAGCTGGAGCCGCTGTCCTTCTGCCGATATTTCTTTATCGGTGGTGGAAAGGGAACCGCCCGGCCGTCCTTCCTTGGAAACGTCTTATTGTTGTCGGCTTATTTAATGCAGGGCTTCCCTGGGGGCTGATTGCTTTGAGTCAAACATCATTGACAAGTAATATGGCGGCTGTATTAAATGCCTCCACACCCATTATGACAGGAATGATAGGAGTGCTGCTGTTCTCCGTCCGTTTGCAATGGAGACAGTGGGGAGGTATTATTATCGGTTTTGCGGGGATTGTCCTCTTAACTGGGTTTCGTCCGGGGGAAATGGCAGGAGAAAGCTTCATTGGAGTGGGGACGATGCTTTTGGCGGCCTCCTGCTACGGCTTTGTATCCCATTTTACGAAAAGGTATCTCCAAGGGACAGATGTCGTCCTGCTGGCTCTGGCCGGCCTGCTGGTTGGAGGGGCATCAGGCGCTGTTGGAATGCTTTGGATGGGGCCGGACAGTTGGGAGCAGGTGGGGAAGATGGGTTTTCAAACCGCATGGGCTGTCATCGGTCTTGGGTGCCTTGGATCAGGAGTTGCTCATCTTCTCTATTATTATATGATTGAACAGGCTGGAGCTGAGTTTGCAAGCATGGTCACCTATCTTGTTCCTGTCACAGCCTTAATCTGGGGAAGTGTACTTCTTGGAGAGCCTGTAACACCCAATCTTATCTACGGCCTGCTGATGATTTTTGCAGGTGTCTATTTGTCTACGAAAAAGAAGAGCCATAGAAACCGGCTTCCAGCTGTGAAGGCTGGATAGGGTGGAAGATCCATCCCGTGTGATAGAATGAAATCAACCATGCTGTGCTGAGGAGAATTGTCTATGAATCGTTGGGACTCCACACCGGTCATCCGCTTCTTTGGGGGCCGGAAAACCTTGTTTTTATTAGGTATTCTACTAATGACCGGATTGAATATCCTGGTATTTTCGAATGTGTGGTTTATTTTTGAACCTGTAGCCGTTTTTGTTAAAACCGCAGCTCTTCCGCTCATCCTGTCTATTGTTGGGTATTATCTGCTGCGACCTGTGATCAACCTGCTGGAGAAGTGGAGGATCAAGCGCATCTGGGGCATCCTTTTAACACTGCTCGTTCTTGTCGGGTTAATCACGCTGGTCATCGTTTTGATCATACCTTTCCTTGAAAAACAGTTGATCAGTCTATCGGAGGAACTGCCGCGCTATATCGTCGATTTAATTTCGTCCATGGATGAATGGCTGAAGAACTCTTACTTTTCATCGTATTACACCAACATGTTTCAAGATGTAGACGGGATGATCGACCAGGTACCGGACTACATATCGTCCTATGCCACACAGACGGTGGAAGGGATCACGAGCATTATTTCCACAGTAACCAGTGTCGTTGTTGCCATCGTGACTCTGCCTTTTATCCTGTTCTACCTACTCAAAGACGGTCATAAGCTTCCGGGTGTGATGATCCGGCTGTTTCCACCTAAGGCACGTCCGGAAGTATCAAGTGTATTCAAAGGAATCGATCACCAGTTAAGTGCTTATATCCAGGGGCAGATCATCGTCAGCTTCTGTATCGGCGTCATGATGTATATCGGCTTTTTAATCATCGGACTTGATTATGCCCTGCTGCTGGCAGCGATTGCAAGTGTAACAAGCGTTGTCCCTTATCTGGGACCTGTGATCGCGATTACGCCCGCGTTGATCATATCTATTGTGACTTCCCCGTTTATGGTACTCAAGCTGGTCTTTGTCTGGACAGTTGTGCAGCTGTTGGAAGGAAAGTTCATTTCCCCGCAGATTATGGGAAAAAGCCTGCACATTCATCCAGTCACTATTATTTTCGTCCTGCTTACGGCGGGCCATCTATTCGGGATCGTCGGAATTATTCTGGCCATTCCGGGCTATGCCATTTTAAAAGTGTTTGTTTCTCATCTTTTCCACTGGTTCCAAAGGCGGTATAACCGGTTTGTGGAAGAGGAGGATCAATATAAGCTGCATTAAAAAAAGGAAGCGGATCGCCGCTTCCTTTTTTATATTCCAGAACGGATGGAAGCACGGTCTCCATCCATTCTGAATTGGGTACAATCTTCTGTTCAGTCTTTCTCCAGCTGTATTTCCTTCAAGCGCTGACGCTGTTCCTCCGGCCACCACGCTCCACAGTCAGCGGAAACGACACATGCCGCACAGGTTTCCAGGTCGTACACTTTCATCCCCTGGATCGGTGGAGAGTACAAGTGCAGGGTGACAAGGGAGTCTTCTCCGCTGCCTCCCATTTTATGAATCCCTTTCTTTGGAGCGAACAGGGTTCTTCCTTTTTTCTTGTATTCTGTAAAAAGGGGCTCAGGCAGCTTATCACCCTTTCCCTTATAGATGGTTTGTTTGGTTTCGCCGTTCATGATAAAAATCCAGCCGGACGATTCGCCATGATCGTGAGGGGCACATTCAATATCCGCCCAATTCATCACAATCATTTCCACATGTTCATCCTGATAGATCATCTGGCGGTAGTAGGGATTCCCATCAGGATCTTTGAGGTAGGGTCCCAGTTCCTCCAGTGTAATCCCACATTCAATCATCCTTTCTTTCAACGCCGCCGGAGAGTGGTCTGTAAGCGTACAAAAAGCGTTTTTTACGCGTTCTTCCACATGCATCACAATTTCCTCCTTTACTCTCGTTTTCGATTTTGAGCGAGCAGCACGCCCATGAAAATAAAAAGTCCACCAATGACTGATGTCGCTGCCAGCTTTTCATGAAGAAGAAGAATGGCGGCCGCCAACGTCGCCACAGGCTCCAAATACATAAATACCGACACTTGGGAAGCGGGCAGAACCTCATGGGCTTTGGCCCAGTACCAGTAGGCCACAGCGGACACGAAAATACCGAGAAACAACAGATGCGCCCAATGGGTCAATTCCAAAGCAGCCAGTTGAGCCACACCATGGTTTCTGATGAAAAAGGGGAGGGTCAGGAGCCAGCCGATGGTGCTCATGTAAAACGTCAGAACGATAGAGGGAAGAGGAACAGCCAGCTTTTTCAACAGAACGGAATAGACCGCCCAGTTCAATGTGCTGAGGATCATAAGCAGATATCCCGCGCTCAAGGAAAGCTTAACGAAAGCCCCGCTCCCTCCGGATGTGATGAGAAGAACACCAAGCACAGCTGTGATGATTCCGGCTGTTTTTTTTAGACTAAGAGGCTCGTGAAGAAAGATGAATGATAAGGCAATGGTAAAGATCGGTGAAAAGGAGATGAGCCAGCCGGCATCAGAAGCCTGAATGGATAAAAGGGCGGTCGCCTGGATCAACTGATGAATGTAAACCCCCAGAATACCGAGGATCAGGAGATGTGGAAGATGGACGATTCGGACTTTCAGGGGGTACTGAAAGATGATGATCATACAAAAGAGAAAGAGAGATCCGATTCCAAAGCGTAGAACAAGCAGGGAATACGGGTCTATCTTTTCCAGGACCGCCTTGGTCGAAACAAAAGAAATTCCCCAGAATGTGATGGACAGCAGAGCATACAAGGATGCACTCATTTTAGCAGAAGCATTCATATACCTGGATCCTTTCTACAAGAGCGCTGCTTTTTTTCACTATATGCATAGAAAGGACAGGCATGTCAGGCATCCTGATTCTCCTTTATTTTACCAAAAGAAGCCCAGGGCTTAAGGACTTCGACAAAGAGTGCAGGAAAGGGACAAAAAAACTCCCCGGAAAGGAGGAGTTAAAAGATCCAATATGTGAAAAAAGCCAGCAGGATGGAGACGAAAACTAAAATCAGGGTCGGTTTTAAAGCTCTGTCCCTTACATCCCTGAGACTTACACTGAGTCCTAAGCCGACCATCGACATCGTCAGCAGGAAGGAAGTGAAGGTGAGCAGGCTGTTCATGACAGGGTCAGGAATCGTCATATACGTCCCTTCGACGTAGCTTCCGAAAAGGCTCATCATAATAAAGCCAATCAGGAACCATGGAAAGGTGATGGAACCTTGGTTTTCGCCTTTACTTCTTATTTTCATGACCCAGAGAAGCAGCAGGCTGACCGGCACGAGGAGAAACACACGGGCCAGTTTCGCGAGAAAAGCCATTCCCAGTCCCTCTGTTCCCGCGGGTTCCCCGGCGAGGGCAACGTTGGCGATTTCGTGAAGGCTGAGTCCGGCCCACATGCCATAGGCGTCTGCGTCCAGAGGGAGGAGCGGCCGGATGACGGTAAACCCAATCGCAAAAAGCGTACCGACAATTGATATGATTCCGGCACTTACAGCTGTATCTTCTTCCTTAGCATGAATGATGGGGGAAACGGCTGCGATGGCTGAAGCCCCGCAGATGCCGGTGCCGATTCCGAGCAGGGTCATAAGGGAAAGGTCTGCTTTAAACATTTTAGCCCCAAGGACCATTAATCCTACAGCAAAAATGATGACGAGGACACTCTTCCATAATAATGGAAGCCCTTCATTTACGATGACGTTCATATTCAGGCGGAGACCAAATAAGATGATAGCCAGTCTCAGTAGTTTTTTCGCAGCGAATTGGATACCGCTCTTCATCTGTTCCGGATATCCAAAGTAATGACGATAGAGGACGGCCAGAAGTATAGCCGCGGCTAAAGGTCCGATCTGACTGACTCCCGGAAGCTGGGCAGCCAGGAAACCGACCGCTGATAAAAAGGCTGTGAATGCAATACCAGAAAGAAGTGGCTGTTTATAGATCGTTGATGTAATCATGTTCATGATGTTCCTCCTTTCTTTTCCTTCTTTATCATAAGCGGCTGTTGATTATTAGTAAAATAAAACTTTATAATGTTAAAAATAGGATTTAGTAATAATAGGAGGTTCAAAATGGACTTTGAATCATTGAAAACATACATTACGGTAGTCGATGAGAAAAGCTTTACGAGGGCTTCACAGCTGCTGAAGCTGTCACAGCCGACGGTGAGCTCCCATATCCGGCACTTAGAAGAGGAATTCAATACGGTGCTGATCGATCGTTCTCCAAAGCGCTTTGAAGTCACCCAGACAGGCGAGATGGTTTATAAAAGAGCCAGACAGGTGCTCGGAGTGATGGATAAAGCGAAGAAAGAGGTGCTGCAGTACCATGACCAAATGAAAGGAACTGTGAAAATCGGGGCCAGCTACACGGTAGGGGAGTATATTCTGCCTTCTCTTCTTCGGGCGTATGATCAGGAGTATCCTGAAGTGGATCTGCAGGTGACCATTGCCAACTCTGAGAGAATCAACAGGGAGGTTCAGCTTCATACGCTGGACGTGGGGCTTGTAGAAGGCCGGGTGGCGGACCAAGGGTTATCTTCCTTCCCTTTTATGAAGGATAAAATGGTGGTCATCGTTCCGGACAATCATCCGATTCGCAAATGCTTAAATCTGTCATTCGAGGATCTGCAGGATCACACGTGGATCATTCGGGAGGGAGGTTCCGGTACCAGGGCAATGATGGAATCGATGCTGGAATCATACAACATCCGTCCACGAAAGACGATTACGATCGGAAGCAATCACGGAGTTGTTCAAGGGGTGAAAGAAGGTCTGGGGCTTTCCTTTATTTCAGAAACGGTCGTAACCCATACAGCGGCGGAGCACTTGATTATGCCCCTTCCTTATATTCAGCCGACCACCCGCTATTTTTCAGTCGTCACTCCAATGAGTGAAGAGGAAATTACTGAACAGGTGCAGGCATTTATCGGAAAGGTAAAGGAATTATTTGAATTGTCATAAAACCTTAACGTCACCACAAGGCAGTTTTGTTATGATGGAGGGGAGAGAGATTTGGTGCAGATAAGAAGGATGGATCACAAGGATACCGAAGAGGTCATCTGTCTCATGGTCCGTGCAATCATGGGCATTCCCGGGCATGTGTATACAGATGCTCAGAAAAAAGCATGGGCTGGTGCTGTTTCTATGAATACCAACCTGTCTGCACGGCTGTTGAACGGGTACACCCTGCTTGCTGTGGAACAAAGGAAAATCATTGCAATGGCCACCTTAACGGATGGAGCCGTCATTGATTTTCTATATGTCAGCCCGGAAGAGCAGCGGTCGAAAAAAGCATCCATCTTATTGGAACGGTTGGAAAGAAAGGCTGCATCCATGGGAGCGGTTAATCTTCATACAGAAGCCAGTTTTGCTGCTGTTCCCTTCTTTGTGAAGAACGGTTACAAGCAGGTCCATCAACAAGAGAAGACTTTAGGCGGAACGCTTATAAAAAACGTCCGGATGTGTAAAAAGGTGAATAACGAATAGAAGTCAAGGGTATGGTTCATTGTAAGTCAAGTGAAACGTTTTGCGATGGGAGACGTATATAAAGCAAGAAGTAGATGGTCGTCGAATTTCCTGCCAAATCTTATTTCATACTGAGGTGAAAACATGCAGAGACTGGACCAGATCGTCGATTACTTAAAGACACTGGGGATCGAAGTTGAAAAAGTGTACCGTACACCGAAGGAAGAGACAAGATAACCGTACTTAACTTATATATGACTAAAGGTATGCTTTCAAAAAGCATATCTTTTTTTATTATCAGGCGGATGCCCGGCTTATAATGGTCTGGAAATAAGACTGACGGGATTGAATCCATGCCCATACCATTCCTGCCCCTGCAGGCAGAACCAGCCATAAAAAGACCAGTGAAACACCAGAGGTGGAAGCGATGTATCCAAAAACAGGTCCGCTGATGACGACAGAAGTCTGATTGCCAAGCATGCGCAGACTGGAGAGCCTGCCATGAAAGGCAGGGTCTGAGGCCATTTGTTGAACGGACTGCAGCAGCGCCCGGATCAATGATGTACCGAAGCCAATGCAGAAAAAACCGGGAAAGGCGGACCACAGCGCATTGTTTAAGCTGACAAACAGCAGACCGGTCGCTGTAACTGCAAACGCCCAAACAGCAAGATGACTGCGGAACACTTTCCACCACCATGTTCCCAGCAGGCCTGCGGCCATGCCTCCGATGGAGAATACTGCATCAAGAAGTCCATAGAGAAAGGGCCCCTGCAGCAGGTGCGCACTCGTATAGACACTTAAAAAGCCGAGCGACGTATGGAAGGTCAGCTGTCCAATCATTAATAGAAAGAACAAACCGTAAAACATGCGGTGGTGATGAACATAACGGAACCCTTCCTTCATGTCCCATAAAAATGAGGGCGATTTCCCTTCAGGTGTTCGAAGAGGAGCCTCTTCCAGATGAAGCAGGGAGAGAGTAGCTGCTGTAAATAAAAGAAGAACGAATCCCAAGGAAACCTCCTCCGGAGCGGCACCTGCCAGAAACCCTCCCGTTCCTGCCCCTGCCAAGCTGCCGGTAATGGTGGCGGAATTGGACCAGGAGAACATCTTGGGAAGTTCTTCTTTAGAAAAAATGCCGGCGGTCAGTGCCTGCAGGGCAGGGCGGAATAAGGAACCTGCCGTTTGAAGCAGCATATGAACGAGGATGATCAGCCATGGAGTGGCTGCCCCTGCCGTAAATGCCGTCCACAAGAATAGGAGAATCAATACACTGACGGTCCCGGCTGTTAGTGCAAGTTTCTTTCTGCTGTACCGATCAACGAGAACACCAAAAAACAAGTTGGAAACGAGACCGGGAAGAAACCCGAAGCTGACAAACATCCCGGTGTATAAAGGGTTATTGGTCCATTGAAATAACACCCACGTCGTCAGGACGAAATACATGGCCCGCGCGCATTCATACAGAAAATAGCTTCCAAGCAGCCGGCTTGTTTTGAAATGAGACATACGCTCCCTCCTTCTCCTCTTCATCTTACTCGACCGATAGCGATTTGAATAATATTCAATTATAATAATAAGTGATAAGGAAAAGTAATAGGGGGTGCGTTTCATGAGAATGGAAGATTATGACCTGCTGGTTCAGCTTCATCAATGTGGAACCATCCGTTCTACGGCCAAAAAAATCCTTCTCTCTCAGCCGGCGATTACTCAGCGGTTAAAATACATTGAGGAGGAGTGGGGGGGAGAAATCTTCGTCCGTACATCCAAGAAATTGTGGGTTACCCCATTCGGCGAGCTTATACTCTCCTCCGCAAGAGAAATGCTTCAAAAGGAAGAGGAGCTCCGGACTAAGCTGGCCATGGCCGAAGGAAGAGTGTCCGGCACCCTGTCGATAGGCGCATCTTCCCTGTACAGTCAGCATTTTCTGCCGGAGATGCTTCAGTCTTTTACGAAGGCTTATCCTGATGTGACGATTGATCTTGTCACGGGGATCAGTAGTGAAATCCGCGCGTCTGCATACAGCCATCAGCTTTCCATCATCAGGGGGGAGCCGATTCCTGGATTCGACTCGATCCATTTATTCAATGATCCACTGTATGTCCTGGATGTGTTTCCACTTCCGCCATTATCCGAACGACCGTTTATCGAATTCAAAACCGATCCGGATTTCAGCCGGCTGCTTGAACGGTGGCGTCATAACCACCAGGAACTTACACACAAGCCGACGATCAAGGTGGATCATTTTGAAACAGCTAAACAATTGATGAAACACGGCCTGGGGATGACGGTTCTTCCCGGGAGTATTTCGCATAAGGAAAGAGCAGCGTATGCTTCTCTTCCTCTGGTGGATCATGAGGGGAAGGCGGTGGTCAGAGAAACGTGGGCCTGTGTGAAACCTGAGGTGCGCATGCTTCCTCAAGTGAATGCTTTCCTTCAACACCTTAAAGAAAGGAGTGGAGACGATGAGCCGCCTGGAAGAGCAGCTGACTGAAATTCTGCTGGAGAAGACCCCGTACCTTCAACCGGTTTTTGATACGGCCGATCAGTACTTGAGCCACTATTACATAGGAGCAGGCATCGTCGCACAGAGTGTGTGGAATGTAAAACACGGGTATGACCCCGCTTATGGAATTGGAGATGCGGATGTAATCTATTTCGATCCTGAAGGAAGCCTGGAGGAAGAACAACAGTTGGAAAAGGAGCTGCGGAAGGAGTTGTCCCGGTATCCTTTTCAAATAGACGTAACGAATGAAGCTCTTGTTCATCAGTGGTATGAAGAAAAATTCCATATCCCCATCCAGCCGTACCCATCGATCGAAGCGGCCGTAGATACGTGGCCGTCGACAGCCTCAGCTGTGGCTGTGCAGAGGAAACACCCCGGAACATTGAAGGTATACGCACCTTTCGGTCTTGAAGATTTATTTGGATTAATCGTCCGGCCGAACAAATGTCTTGTTCCCGAGGAAGTGTATGTGAAAAAGGCAGCTAAATGGAAGAAATACTGGCCGAAACTCACCCTGTTACCGTGGGAATAAGTGGAAGTGGATGGATTAACTTGCAAGGGGTTTGTCATTCATTTTATTATAATAGTATTCATTCCATATAAAAGGGAGCTGGATGACCGTGAATGAACTTTCGTTTGCTAGATTAGAAGAAATTCAACAAAATGAATTTATAAAAGCGGCGATCGACCGTGTTGGTGCTGGTGTCGTGATTTCAGATCCAGGTCAGGAAGATAATCCGATGATTTATTGTAACAGAGGATTCGAGGAATTGACTGGATATGAAGCTGAGGAAATCCTCGGACGGAACTGTCGTTTTCTTCAAGGGCCGGATACGAATGAAAGTCAGGTCCAACGCATTAGAGAGGGGCTGGACAGCAAAGAGCCGATCCTTTTGGAGATTAAAAACTATCGAAAGGATGGGACACCGTTCTGGAACGAGCTGCAAATCTTTCCTGTCTACATTTCTCAGATGGATCAGACCTATTTTGTAGGGGTCCAGAAAGACGTGACCCAGCGTCGGGAGCAGGAGGAGCTGATTGGCCATTATCTTTCTGAAGTAAAACGCCTTTCCACTCCGATCGTACCGGTGGAAGATAATATTTCGGTTCTCCCGCTTGTTGGAACAGTGGATGATGAGCGCCTGCAGCAGATGCTGGAAGCGGTCAGTCATCACGTGAAAGAAACGAAGGAAGACTACCTTATCATGGATATGTCAGCGGTTCATTCATACAATGAAGCGGTACATATGGGGATCTATCAAATGAATCAGCTGCTTGATTTGATGGGGACGACGCTGGTGATTACCGGCATTAAGCCGACCTTTGCGATCCAAAGTGCCCCTTATGCGGATTTCAGTGAACTGTCGCTGCAGACCTACGCTTCCGTGAAACAGGCGTTGAAGCAGATTCCCAGAAGGAAGTGATCAAAGCACCGATCTGATGCATTCAGACGGTGCTTTTCGTGTGAATGGATAATGTTTCCTGCTGATCCGGTGAGCGGATGATTTCCTCTCTTACCGCTTATCCATTACGATGTAGAGGAGAATTCGGCTCACAGAAGAACCAGAGCACCGACTGATAAAGAGCGTGTGTATGGTTGATCCTAACGGAGTGTGAATTCACGAATGCCATGAAAAGAGAGGGAAGATTGTATGTATATTGTTCATGCTGTATTTGAAGTGACTCCAGATCAGGAACAAGCCTTTTTGAATGAAATCCGTCCATTGATCCAGTCATCAAGAGAAGAAGAGGGAAATGTCTCTTATGATCTTGTGAAGGACATGGAGAAAGAATACACGTATAAAATGGTGGAAGTCTGGCAGAACGCGGAAGCGGTGGAGAAGCATAACCAAAGTGAGCATTTCCAGGCATTCGTCGGAAAAGCTTCTGATTTTCTAGCTGCTCCTCTGTCCATTCACATCTATGAAGGTGAAGAAGTCCAACAAGGTTAACCAGAAACCCGGCTGAAGGCAGCCGGGTTTTTTTACATAGAACGAAGAATGGAATGAATGTTGAAAAGGGAGGGTATGTTGAAAAGAGAATCGAACGAAGCGCGGGATTGGCTTCATTCCGAGTTGTCAGGTATGATTTAAACATACATTAGGAACGGGGAGTGGATTGGAATGACAGGTATGATTGAAACGTGGATTAAAAATGATCGTCAGGAACGTCTTTTTCAAAAAGCCGTGACCATTGCAGACGAAGCGAAAAAGCACATCCAGGAAACCGATCAGCAGGCTGCCTTTTCACCTCAAACGCTGAAGGTGATCAAGGAGGAGGGATATCCTTCCCTCGCTCTCCCACCTAAGGATGGCGGGGAGGGGCTTTCCCTGTATGAACTGCTGCTGCTTCAGGAAAAAATTGCAGAAGGAGACGGGGCTGTAGCTTTATCCATTGGCTGGCATATGGGAACGATGATGGAACTCTCTCAGGAGCGTTTATGGGAGCCTGCGTCCTACAACAGGCTCGTTCAGGAAGTCGTGTCCAGTCAGAAGGTTGTCAACCGGGCAGCGACAGAGCCGGCAACCGGCAGTCCTACACGTGGAGGAATCCCAGAAACGACCGCGGTGAAGAAAGAGGGCCGATATGTCCTGAGCGGCCGGAAGTCCTTTACTTCGATGGCTGAGCATCTCGATTATTATATTGTATCTGCCTATGTGGAAGATCAAGATACCGTGGGTTGGTTTATGATCGATCGCCATCAGCCCGGCCTTTCAGTGGATCAGACGTGGGATACGCTCGGGATGAGGGGCACGGCCAGCCATGATTTGGTCATGAACGAAGTGGAGCTGAATGAAGAGGACCTCGTAGAATTAAAGCAGGATGGGAAATCATCTCCAAAAGGATGGCTTCTTCATATACCTGCCTGTTATTTAGGGATCGCAACAGCCGCACGGAATGATGCGGTGGCTTTTGCGAAGGAGTTCCAGCCGAACAGTCTCGATAAACCTATTTCAGAAGTACCTCATATCCAGGATAAAATCGGGGAGATGGAATGGAAGCTGATGCAGGCGCATGCCTATCTTTACAGCGTCGCACGCAAGTGGGATGAGGAACCTGAAAAGAGGGAGCGTATCGGACCTGATCTGGCGGCTGTGAAGCTTGCGGTTACGAACACTGCAACCGAAGTGGTGGATCTTGCTATGCGGATTGCAGGCGGCCGCGGGCTGTCCAAAACTTATCCGTTTGAAAAATATTACCGAGATGTCCGGGCAGGGCTGCACAATCCACCGATGGATGATGCAGTTGTGTCAATGCTTGCCAAGCGTGCCGTATCTGATCATCAATAAAAAAATCCCAAAGCGGTAAGCCGCTTTGGGATTTTCGTATTATTGTTCAGCCAGCAGATCGGCGAAAGCTTTTGCATAA
Source organism: Halobacillus litoralis (assembly GCF_009856355.1). Lineage (GTDB taxonomy): Bacteria > Bacillota > Bacilli > Bacillales > Halobacillaceae > Halobacillus > Halobacillus litoralis_B. The sequence continues at coordinate 12,510 of NZ_WMEW01000022.1, forward strand.
GGAGGAAGATCAGGTGGACGTCTCGCGGACACAATATGGCCGTCCTGGACGACTGCTTCATCCACCCACGTGGCTCCTGCATTCGTCATGTCATCTTTAATGCCGGGTGTGCTGGTGACGGTACGTCCTTCCAGAATACCTGCAGAAATCAGTACCCAGCCGGCGTGGCAGATCTGACCGATCGGTTTTTCATTTTCATGCATATGACGGACCATATCGAGGACTTTGTCATAACGGCGGAGCTTATCCGGAGACCAGCCGCCGGGTACGAGAATTCCGTCATAGTCAGAAGGGTCAATCTCATCAAAAGCTGAATCCGATACGGCCGGAACACCGTATTTTCCCGGGTATTCCACGCCGGCTTTTTCACCGACAAGATGAACCTTGGCTCCTTCCTCCTGAAGACGGAGAAGCGGATACCATAATTCCAGATCTTCAAAATCTTTACTGACAAGAGCGATGATTTTCTTATCTGCTAAACGCATACAAACTACCTCCTCCAATTCAATTCCCTTTCATTTTATCAAACCGATGCGCTGGTTTCGAATCCTGTGAACAGGCAAGAACCCACCAAATGAGTAGAGGCTGGAAGAGCGGGCGGATCCAGAGAGCCGCTGGACTGGCTTCCTCCGACCAAGGAGCCGGAATGGAGTAGATGGCTGCGTAAATATTGGCAGGCAGGACAGCAATCAAAAAGACGGCTGTAGCGAGTCCGGCGGCTTTTCTCGTCTGCGGGAAAATCAGGAGCAGCGACAGCAGCCATTCGGTGATCCCGGACATATAGACAATTTCAAGTTTCAGTGGAACCCACTGGGGAAGCATCCTGGCAAATCCGTGGTCGTAGATGAAATGAGTGATTCCTGCGTAGAACAAAGCGGCAGCAAAGATATAAAGGCCGATTTTTCGTATCATGGCATTGTCACGCTCCTTTTAAAAATATACGTGCATTTGAAACCTTTTCTCCCCCTCAAACGTCTATGTAAAAGACCCGTTTGGGAATACGGGTATACTAGTAAGGTGATTCCATCTCATGTATCGAGAAGGAATCAACCATGATTAAGGGGTCGAAGTTATGAAAAAGCTCACAAGTATCTGGATGATGGCTCTTCTTCTTATTTCTGTATGGGCGGTGCCTCTGGAGAGTTACGCCTCTACAGGTGACCAGGGTATCAATGAAAAGCTGGGACTGCCGATTGTTGTTTACGGAGAAGCGCTGTCAGAAGCGCAGAAATCTGAGGTGGCGGATCTTCTTAAGGTGGACCAGCATGAACAGGTGGACGAGTTTTCGGTCAATGGCCGGGATTTGAATGCGTACATCGGTGGTAATCCGAATTCCAATATGTATTCTTCCGTGAAAATTCTTCATAAGGATAGTGGAGAAGGGCTGTCCATTGAAATTGTTACACCAGATAACATAACACAGGTGACGAAAGAAATGTATACAAATGCTCTCTTGACTGCAGGCGTTGAAAACGCAGAGGTGCTGGTGGCTTCCTCCGTTAAAGTTAGTGGACATTCTGCCCTTACCGGGATCTACAAGGCGTATGATGCCAAAGGCGTCAAGCTGGATGAGAGCCGTATGAAAGTCGCGAGTGATGAACTGGACATCGCGACAGATATCGCTGAAGAACAGGGGATAGACAAGGATAAGGTCAGTGAACTGCTGACAGAAATCAAGAAAGCCATTGCCGAGCAGGATCCGGCAACGAAGGAAGAGGTGGAGCAGATTGTTCAGGAGCAGCTGCAGACGCTGAACATTGAACTTAGTGAGGAGGACCGTCAGCGTTTGACGGACTTGTTTGATCAGATGAGGAATCTCAACATTAATTTCGATCAAGTGAAAAACCAGCTGGATGATCTGACGGGCAGTATTCAGGACATCATCAATGAGGACGGTTTCTGGAATAACCTGCGAAATGCGGTTCAGAGCTTCTTTCAATCCTTGAAGAGCTTTATCAGCTCGTTGTTTAACTAAGGAAAGGTGAGAAAAGAAGCCGCTCTCCATGAACTGTACCCCATAATATGGACAGTTTATAAAAAGAGCCTTAGGCAGCTAAGAGATGGCCTCGGTATTGTACCGGGGTCATCTTATTTAACTTCCACTGATATCTCTCGTTATTATATTTACTTA
>NZ_WMEW01000023.1 GCF_009856355.1 Halobacillus litoralis
CCCTGCTTTAATGTTTTCTGCTATGGAGAGTCCTCTTCCCTTACATAATCGGTCACTTTCCTCACGAACTTTATCAATCGCTTCTTTTCCATGAGCATGATATTTCCTGCCATCTTCCGGATGCACGGAATTAATGATGATGTGATTATGGATATGTTCTTTATCATCATGCGTATATATCATGACTTCATGACCCGGAGCTAATTTTTCAGCTAGTTCCAGTCCTATTTTATTGGCTTGGGCCGGAGTGATTTCCCCTGGCTTAAACGATTGAATTACGTGATGCGCCTGAATACCGTTATTCTTACTCCACATTTCTCTCGTAGCCTTCATTTGGGCTTTGGCCACCTCGGGAAACGTATTTACTCCTTCTTTCTCGACCGCTCTTTTTTCACAGTACGAGATTAGCCGATTAGCTACTTTTGTATGGCCGAGTTGAATTGTTGCCATATAGCCTGCAGCTCCTTTTGTACCTCTTTTAATTCCTCAGCAGGAATTGTATGTCCCTGATTGGCTCGCCGGCTGATCTGGTTCACATTGTTACCGATTGCTCGCAATTCCCGGGCCATCTCAAATGCTCCTTCTCGATCAATCTTCGGCGGTCGCATTCTCGCCCCTTGTGCCTTCTTTTTCGCAAAAGAAGGCACACTCATTTGAACGTTTTTCGCCATCTGCTCAAGACGTTCAAATTCGTCGTCGCTCACTCGAAATTTGATCTGTCGGTTCTCATTTCGGTTCTCTTCCAAGCCCGCCCCTCCTTTTCAAATGGGTACCATTTGAAAGCTATTCTTCAGATAGTTTCACCGTGGTGTTGAAACTATCATACATCATAGCATGAGGGTTGGCAAGCTCTACAAATGGTACCCATTTGAGCTTGTTGGGGGTTTCCCCCAATCGCTTTCGCTCCCCCTTTGAAATACAAAAGCGTTCGCCTATTAGGCGAGTAAAATTATCTATTCTTTTTAGAATAGATAATTTTACAAGTTCAAATCCATTCCAACTGACGTTTGATTTTCAAACGTCAGTTGGAATGCGGAATATCGGAATACTCAAAATGAGTATTCCGATAGAAGTTCATTATTCTAAAGAGGTTCTGATCTAAATACCATCATTATAAAAAAGGATTACTCGTATTCTTTGTAGAATTATGGAAAATTATGGTTAATATGAATATGTTTGTGATCATGAGATGCAATGATTTTTACAATTATAGAGGAGGTTAAGTATGGCAAGGGATCCTATCGGAAGAAAAAAGAGAAGAAGGTTGAGAAGAGAAGTCGGTTTTGGCTGCCCAGTGGAAGACTGTAGAGTTCCTTTTCTCGAATATCATCACTTTGACCCTCCTTATAATGAAGGGGAAATGCATAACGAAGACGGAATGATAGCTCTTTGTCCAATTCATCATAGGCAAGCTGATCAAAGAGCTTGGTCAATTGAAGATTTACGTGAAATGAAAAGAGCTAATAATAGGGGGGAACCTAAAGGCAAGTTAGGTTGGAGTATTGATAAAGGCATTGTAATATCAGGAGGTAATTATTTCTTTTCAACTTCATTAACTATGAGAATTAAGGGGAAAGAATTATTTAAATTAGAGCAAGATCATAAAGGGAAAATTCTTGTTAATGCCTTGCTGTGGAATAATAAGAAAGAAATCATAGCTGAAATTAAAAATAATGATATGTTAATAAATCATATGAGAGTAGAAGATATTGATTGTATGGCTTCAGGTAAAGAAATTCTTTTTAAAGCACCCGATGATTCTAATCATGTAAGAATTAGATTCGAACGCCAACCCATTGAGGAATGCTTGTCTAAAGCAAAAAACACTCTGGATGAGAGTATTGTTGAAAATGTTTTATCTGATATAAAAGAACGTGTGGATAGTGGAATGGTAAATGTTATAGAGTTTAGTACTGCTATAAAAGAAGATGATTTTACCTTCCATGCTGGAGACTCTAAAATCACTTTTGATTTTAGAAAAGCAGGGTTAGATAAGGCAGAATATTATGGCAGAGCACACGGAGTCAATGGAGCTCTCAATATTGCTCAGAAAGATGGGAAAGAACTAATATACTTAGGTAAATAAGGTTTTTAAAGGTTAAAATATATTAAAAGGTCAATATAGGGTATTATCTACTAAAAGACCTTAATCTTAATGTTTTTACAAAGTTAGAAGGATAAAACATAAAAAGAAAGGGTTAATAACGTGTACACTTACACTGAAGAAGAAAAGTACAATATTCAAAAAAAGATTGAAGACATTAAAAATAAATTACCAGATAGAGCAGAATTAGAATTTGATTATGAAAACAATGCACTTCATGTACGAGCAAATAAAAGTCTGCATTCAAATTTTAGGAGACAAGGTAAAATTAAAAGTAAGTCTAAAATTTTCGAAGAGAAAATAAAACCTGAAGATATAAGAGAGAGCAAGGTACTAAGAACGTATGATGATTTAGATCAATGATTCTAAATCAAAATGAAACTTCCCAGGAAGGACGGGGCATTATAAACCGTTCGCATATGCAAACGGTCCCCTTATTCTCTTCTGTTCATGTTTACAAAGAGAAATCTTCCAAGGCTTGATCGACCATGTCATCACTAATTCCAATGTATTGTAACGTGATCGAAGGGCTAGAATGGCCAAAGATCTGCTGCAACATGGCCACATCCTTGGTTTTCTGATAAAAGTGATACCCGAACGTCTTTCGCAAGGTGTGCGTGCCGATCGGTCCGGGGACCCCGCAGACCTCCGCAGCTTCATGAATAATGCGCCAGGCTTGGGTCCGATCAATCGAGCCTCCTTTTTTGGAAGGAAACAAGGCATCGGACGCGGCTTTGCCCCGGATGTACTTATCGATTTCACTGCGCAAATTGGGGGTCATTTTGATTTTTCGAATGTTCCGTGTTTTCTTTTCCCGGATCCGCAGATAGGATGTGTCCTGGACATCCAACACCCGCAGGGGCAAAATATCGCTGATTCGCAGGCCGGAATTGATGCCGAAGGTAAATAAAAAATAATCCCGGTAGCTTTTATGTAGCAAATACGTTTTCATTTCCCGGATTAAATCCGGGTCCCGGATGGGTTCGACGCTCTGTTGGCCGAGACGTGGGGGCAATTGGATCACCTCTTATATGTTGTTTAGAATACAACACTTATTTTATTATGTTTTATTATACCATGTGTGAACCTATATAAAAGCCCGGATATCCTTGGTTTATCAAGGATATCCGGGCTTTGTTCGTTTGGTTTCACATGAAACATAATGAATATTATGTTTCATTACTATCATGGTTGTGTACTTATGTAATCTCATCAGGATGTAATTTTATAATTCATAAAAAAAGAGAGGCACGCTTGACCTCTCTTTTTTATTTACTAGTGAATAACATAGAAGTTGTCGGATTCGATACGACGGTAGCTTTGGTTTGGAATAGTGTTATGCAAAACAATTCGAGTAAGCCCTTCGTTAATCCCTGTAAATTCACGATCTGAATAACTATCTAAGTGACAGTAGCCTGAACGCCCTGCAATGAAAACCCATTCACCATCTACATAGCGTTGGAGCTCCATCTCCCAGTCTGAGCCATAACCACCAGCACCGGGAGTGTAACCCATATTAATCTGAATGCTTACTGGTACATGGTCTCCTTCAGGAGCGTTGTCATCGACAGTCATTTGAAATGGTAGATCCCCTCCAATAGGTGAGTATTGTTCCCAATATTCATAAAGCATTTTGCATTCCTCCTTTCAAGCCAATAATATCAAAGCTAATACCTAACCCGCGTATGCAAAAAATCTAAGAAAAGTAGCTTTTATAACTATAAAAGAAGCTAATCATTAGCAAGTAATAAATTGACTTTTATAGTAGGCTTCAAGAGTTCAAATGCTCCTAGCAATGTCCTATTATTCGTAGCTAACAGTTTAATCAGTTCTGTCGTGGTCCACTATCATCATGTTTCGTGAACGCTTTATCTTTTCTTGAAAATATTTAAATTGGTCTTTCTTGTAACTGAATAGATTATTCAGTAGAATACACCATGAGTACTAACTAAGTTTAGAGTGTATTAGCTAAGCCCATATACAATGATTTCATATCTAGGTCTGGAAGTTGGATAAAAACCTTGTATTTTTTCATAACCACCCTTTAATATTAAGGAAACAAGGTTTATATATAGGTTTCTGGGAGGGTTATAAATATGAATAAGGGAGAGAATCAAGGTTCAGGTAATCCAGATCTAAACTTGGTTGAGGGTTTTACGGTGAAAGAAGTTGCCACGTACTTAGATGAAACTCCAAACGTTATTAGGAATTGGTTTAAGGAGTTAAGGAAGTACGTGCCGCATGAAAAAAGTAGTAATGGTTATAACATATACAAACAGGAGGGGATAGAACGTTTTAAAGAAATACAATCTCTACACAGAGAGCAAAACTGGAGCATGAAACAGATTGAATATTACTTTGCTACTGGGGGAGAATCGTTTAGACCTGAGCCTGAAAAAACCAGCGGGGAATTACTAGCCGAAGAACTAAGAGCTTTGCGACAAGAAATATCAGCTTTAAGGGAGGATAATAAATCAATAAAAAAACAGCTAGACCATCAAGATATGAGGATGGATAATCAAGATAATTTTCATAAAACTTTGATCCAACGTATAGAACAAGTAAATATAGATCGCGACAAACAGTTGGAAACCATCAGGCAACTGGCTACTCCAGCAGAATCTAATAATGCAGATAACCAAGATACTATCCAAGATAAGAAGCAGTCTGATAAAAAAAGCTTTTGGTCACGTTTGTTTGGTGCACAGTAAATTAATTAAGACTTAAAGAAACAAAATTAATTAATACATCTAATTTTAGAAGGACCCTGAAGTATATCTCCTTTTCTTGCCTAGAATTACTACATTAAAACACAACTATTAGGGAGGTGAGGACACATGGGAGTTAGGAAAAAACTGTTTAGATTTTTGGAAGTTGTTAGGAAAACCAGACAGCAAAGCATCTGGGATATTATCGGGTAAAGCTCAACATGAGTTAGGTTTAGAAGTGCACACAAGACAACAATTGAAGAAGTTAGGGTATAGTCAGAAGGAAATTGAGAAACGTATTAGTAAACAAAAGCGGAATTTACCTAACTAAATTTAAGGTTTCGGATATTTATTAGTTCTACTTTTATTATAGAAACTACAACTGGTGAACATACTAGGGCATCATTGTATTTATTTAGAGAGAAAGGGTGATAGATGATGACAAAAAAAGATGAGGGAACAAATAATTCAGTGAATGAGGATGCTAATAAAGAAGATAGCAATATCAATAACGATTTCCTTGATAATATTGTAGGTAAAAAAACCACAAAAGAAAAAACGCACGTGTTTAAGGGATTTTATCTTGAACGCGAGGTGGCAAATGTTATTGATGAGAATGCAGCAGGCAAACCTAAAGGTGTTAAATCGGAAATTGTAAACGAATCACTTAAAAGAGTATTTAAAGAGATGGGATGGATGGAATAGCGGTATTTGGTAATGAAAACAACAGTGTTTTAAAAATATAGCTTAAGAATTTTTAAATAAGTCCTAGCAGGCTTATTTTTTTTTTGTTAAATATAAGCTATACTTTAAACAGAACAAACGTTCTGGTTTTTTGTAAAGGAGTGCTATTTATATGCAGCAAAAAAAACATTTATTAATGATTATCTGCAAACATTGTAAAAATCCAATTAAAGTTGGGAAGTATCTGGAACCTTTTTTGTTTCATACTAATTCATTTAACTGTCCTAAGTGTGAGGAAGTTTTAGAAGTAACTGAAGAATTAAAGGAATACATTTTGGCTTCAAGTTATGAAGAATTCTAGTGTTAATGAACCCTAACTAAGATATTGATATCGATATTAATATCTTAGTTAGGGTTACAACATATTTATCTACAAGGGTAAGGAGGACTAAACTTATGGAAAAAACAGAAAGATCGAAAAATATTAAAAGGCTAGAAAAACATTTAAGAAATTACCAGACGTATAATGCAGGTATTAAGAATCTTCATAGTCAATTAGAGTTTGTTTTACCCAATATGCCAAAAGGTTATGAAATTCAAAAGGATCTAATCTCCTCTTTCAATATAAAAGGAGAAAACGAATATGTGCTGATAGATAGAATAGAAAGTAGAAGGGCAATAGAAATTCATGAAAATCTTTACGAGTACAAACTAATAATCAGTGCAATAGATAAAGCCTTGGAAGTATTGGATGATATCGAACACCACTTCATTTGTTACAGATATATTCAAGGGATGACAATCCAAAAAACCGCGCTAAAACTAGGATATAGTGAGAAGTATATTTTTAATATAAGAAACCAAACTTTTGAAAAGCTGTTAATTTCTTTAAAAGGAATACTACAGTTTTAATCGCTTCAGTTTTTCAGTACTTTTAAAAGGTCTGTACCGTTACCCCTACTGTTAATATACAAAGTAATCCTCATTTATCGGTCATCATTTGATTTAGATGATCTGATAAAAAACTTAATTGAAAGGAGGAAAAATAACATGGAGTTCTCTGTGTATGGAGTTGCCCTCATTCCTTTGGTGACAGCAATAGTAGAAATGGTTAAATCACTTGGTATGTCTAAAAGATATAGTATGATCGTTGCTTTATTGATGGGAGTGGTATTTGGAGTGTTTTATATTGCGCCATACGATCTCAAAGCAGGTGTAATTGCCGGCTTAGTATTAGGTTTATCTGCAAGTGGATTTTATAGTGGAGCTAAGCAAATCACAAAGAGGAAACCTAAGGAGGGGTAGAATGTCGGCCAAGGTTATTTTAGACCCGGGCCATGGAGGTCATGATCAAGGAGCGAGCGGTAATGGTTTAAAAGAAAAGGATGTTGTCTTGAAAATAGCCAAGTACACTAATGAAATATTAGAAAATAATTACGAAGAAGTAGAAACTCGCTTAACTCGAAAAAGTGATTACTTTGTGGATCTCCTTCAACGTTCAGAATTCGCGAACGAATGGGGAGCTGATTATTTCGTTTCATTTCATATTAACGCATTTGATGGTTCTGCCCAGGGGTTTGAATCCTATATTTATAATGGTTTGCCAGAAGATAGTAAGGCGGAAAAGTTCCAAAATGCTCTTCATGAAGAGATTTTAAAAGAAGCTAAGTATTTTTATGATAGAGGTCTAAAAGAAGCTAACTTTTCAGTTTTACGTGAAACAAATATGCCAGCTATTTTAACAGAGAATGGTTTTATTGATAGTGAAAAGGATGCAAAACACCTAAAATCAAATGAAGATCTGCGAAATGTTGCATTAGGACATGCTAAAGGAATTGCAGAAATAGCGGGATTAAATTTGAAAGACAGCAATGAAAAAAAGAAAAGCGAGGTAGTAGCTGGCACATTTTCAAACTATGAGAATGCTCAAAATAAGGGTGAGATTCTAAGTGATCAAGGAGTAGATAATTATGTTAGGAAATCAGGCAATTACTTCGAAGTAGTAGCTGGCACCTTTGAGAACAATGAGAATGCAAAAGATATGGTCATAACATTAAAAAATTTTGGGATTGATTCCTATGTAAAACAATGAATCATAGAAATGTAGCTACGATTTTTTAACCATAAGGTTTCAACAAAAGTTAGATTAATATATCAATATTAATATTGATATTAATATTATTAAGGGGTGAATGGAATGGATTCAATGGTTTTAGAAGTACAAAAGTGGTTGAATGATACTTATAAAGGGAGAAAAGGTTACGATGTAATTCCGGAAGATGGTTACACTGGTAATACTACGGTAGGAGCATTGATAGTTGGTCTTCAAATTGAGATGGGGATCACCAATCCTGTGCCCAACTTTGGACCTGGTACAAAAGCTGCGTTTCCTGGATTATCCAAGCAAAGCCTTGGTGAAGAACCTACTAACATGAATAAGATTCTACAAGGTGGTTTTTGGTGTAAAGGTTATAACCCGGGAGGATTTACAGGTAATTTCTTTGGAGGAACAGAAAGTACGGTTAAAGATTTTGAAGTAGATGTTGGACTAGTACCAAGTGGTTATGTTGATGCAAAATTAATGGAAGCAATTTTAAATACAGATGGATTTGAACTGGCGAGGACATATCCAAACTATGTAAGAGAAATGCAACAAATTTTAAATCAAAATTATAGTATGTATTTTCCTTATATTCCAACAAATGGTGTTTATGAAAGGAAAACAAGCGAAGCTCTTATTTATGCTTTCCAACACGAAATTGGGATAGGAAATATTGCTAATGGTTATTACGGAAATGGTACACTTGCTAATACACCTACTCTTGCTCCGGGTAATGGCCAAGATAGGCTAAATAGAATTCTGCAGTTTGCTTTAGCCGTTAATGACTATTATCCAGGAAGTTATAACGGCATTTATGATAACTCTGTCGAGAGTGCAGTTCGTGAATTTCAAGAATTTATGACCCTTCCTGCTACGGGTACAGCTGGTAAAGCAACAATCAAACAACTTCTAACAAGTAATGGCTTAACATCTCGTAGTGCTCCTGCGTGTGACGCTTCTACTATAGTTGATCGAGCGAAAGCTGAAACCTTAGTTAGTCGGGGGTATAATACTATAGGTAGATACCTCACTGGTACCGTAGGAGGATCTAGATCTAAAGCTATGACTAACGAAGAGCTGGAAATATTGGAAGAGTACAATATTAATGTTTTCCCTATCTATCAGGACGGAGGATTTTACGCAAGTTACTTCAACCATAATCGAGGATCTGGAGATGGTTTAAGAGCGCATAAGACTGCAGAAGATTTAGGGTTTCCTGAAGGTACAACTATCTACTTTGCGGTCGACTTTGATGCCTATGATTTCCAAGTTACTAACTTAATTTTACCTTATCTAAATGGTGTGAAAGAATCATTAGAATCTCAAGGCTCCAAATACAATTTAGGTGTGTATGGTCCAAGAAATATCTGTATACGTGCTTACGAAAACCCAAGTATCCAAGCAAAATACAGCTTTGTTGCTAACATGTCTACAGGGTTTAGTGGGAATCTGGGTTACCCTATGCCACGAAACTGGGCATTTAGTCAATTTTATGAATATACAGTAGGTTCTGGTGATGGTGCTATTGGCATTGACAAAAATGATATGTCGGGAAGAGATAAAGGAGTAAGTAGTGTTAATCCATCAACAGGATCAAGAAATGAAAAAGAGGAAAAACTATACGATGCTATGTTGGAAGTAGGAAGCTCCTTACCTGGATTTTTCTCAAATGAAGCTATATTTGGACCGAAATTTATTTTTAACAAAACCTACAAAATAGTTGATCTTCCAAAATTTAATGTATATTTAGAAACAGATACTAGCTTCAGTCCAAACAGTGATGCAGACCAAATTATGATTAGTGAAGGTAAAGTGGGTTATGACCTTCAAGATATAATAGGAGATGATTTGAAAGCTAATCTGAGTGCTGAACGGATGGACAAGTACGCTAACCAATTAGACGGCTTAGGAGCTAGTGTTGGAAATGGGATGATTGAATTTTCTTCTGATTTTACATCTACCACTCATACTCTAAAAGTAACCGCGTACAAAGATTCGATTGAAGTTGATGGGACGAAAACAGACTTAGCTGTATCCATAATTTATGAATTAGAAGTTGATACTACAGCCCCTTCTTATCAAAAAGTACGTGAGGCTCAAGTAAGTTTAGAAACTGTAGCATTATGCTTAGCTGCGCTGACAGCAGGAGCATTACTTTTAATTTATGTGTCACCCGTTGTTATAAGTGTGGCAGCGACTTCTGCTTTCCTAGTAGGGATTGGAGATAAGATATTCCAAGAAGATGATTCAGCATGAAAAAAAGACATAGGGGAGTCTCCCCTATATCTTTTTTTAACCCCTATAAAACTTGTGATAAACTTATCTATAGTGATATTTACCAATTATTTTAAAGGATTTAAGGAGAGACAAACTTGGATAAATTTATGAAAGTAATATATGTCGCAAGCCTGCTAGGTGTATTAATCGGATTGTTTATGGATTGGTTCTCATTAGCGTTCTGGTCGTGGAGTGGTTTACACCATTGGACCGGTTCATTAATTGGGGTCACCACTGCCATTACTCTTACTGTTTTTTTAATAATTCCCAGACAAACTTCCATACGTTTCTTGACTATCTTAATTCCTTCATTCGTTATCCTCCAATGGATTATGATGAGCCCTTGGTTTCCTGGTAATGAGGGAGGTAACTTAAACACTGCTTTAGGAATGACAAAGGGCGGATTTTACTTCACTTTACTAAGTGCTCTTATCGCGGTTGCTTCTTATATTCGTTATACGAAGAAGTAGGATAGCTTCCAATTAGATAGTTAATGGATTTTGACTTTTTTTGAATCCATATTTCTAGTAACTAGTTTTTTAAAAAAGATGATATCTTCCTTTGTGGAAAAGTAACGCTTGGGTATAACAAGGCCTTTATTTTTAGATGTATATAACCGAAACATATCCTCGTGTTCCAGAACTGCTATAAAATCATTCCATTCAAAATAAGTATTTGACTTCCTTACTTTAGAATTTATACCATCTTCATTAATGATATATCTCAATTCGTTTTGAAGAAGTTGGTCACTGCTATACTCCTTTCGAACGCGTAAGTGTAATAATCCAGCTAATACCAGTGTGAAAAAACACGCAATTAATGTAGAAAAAAATAAATATAAAGGAATAACCGCAACCAGCCCTCCTGTAATAAAGAGAGAAGATAACCACAGGCCAACTAAGAAAACAAAAATAAAATATCCAATCATCATTTTCTTATGATGATGAAGGTTGTGTTTCTTATAATCCTCAAAGGTTAAGTTTCCCTTAGCTAAGACTTCTTTTTCATTAGGTACCATAACCTCAACCCCAATATTATTAAAGTATTTATTTTATTACCTCATAACCGATAGATCCCAACAATCATCGGAAAATATAAGTGAACCATCGCTCCCTTAGTAGATTAAATTCTATCATATCAAGTTGGCTATACTCTACTACCATGAGCATAATCTATCTTACTGGCCAGAGTAATGTTATCTGATTAATGACATTAATTGTAAGTTCGTTCATTGAGATTATTAGCTCTACGCGAATCAAAAGAAGGAATAAGTGCATGTTGCTTACCCTCAGTGTATTTCTCTATATTTTATTTATTACGAGGGTTGTGCTATGTATTTCTATTTATTTACATTTTCTTCCGCCGTTGGTTCTTCGTAATTATCTTCATCGAATTTAAGATCTTGATAGATCAAGTATGCGAAAGTAAATCCTATTAGTATTAAAATTGAACACATTACGGTTAAAAGGACTTTAGTTATATTTTTAAGAATTTTTTTCATACTTTTCCTCCTTTTATCTAAAAAAAGTCCTTTTTTGAAGAAATTGCCCACGAGCCACAAATATGAATGTGTGTTTATTGTAAGAAATGTCTGTCATGCAATCTTCCTTTCTGGGTTTTTGTAGTCAATTGTGTCCTGAAAACTAACCCTAGTAATTTCAAATCTAAAAAGATCTGTTAGTTTTAATTTACAACAGTAGCCCTTTGTGCAAATCCATGCAAAAGATTCTGCTAGTTTATTCCCTCAATTCTATTGATTTGATAGAGTGTAAGGGGTAAAATTGTCATTATAAATACATACGGACAAATAAAAAAGCCATTTCCTTGATGATAAGTTTTGGCGAACTTATCGGAAATGACTTTCCCTGTCTCCACCGACCAAAGCGACACAGGGTAAAATACTAAGATATAGTTAATTATATACGGTTTACATAGCAAATTTCAACCGTTATAAATAATTTTTCAAAGGTGTATTTTACCCGGCTTTCCTCTCATTGGTAGGAAGCAGGGTAAAGTACACCTTTTTTATGTTGTTCCAACGTGGAAAGCCTACTAACACGTTGAGAAAATAAACTTGATAGGTTATGTCTTAGCCGATGCAATAATTAAGACTAGGACACTATGAAAACGCTCCCTATTGCGTTGGTGTCTGAAGGGTGAAAGCTACCTTAGTGCTGATCGAAGGAAGGATGTTGCAACTACGGTTGCAGTAGGACAAGCTGCAAGTAAGAATACTCGGTTATTCTGAACCTACCAGGGGCATTTGAAGTAGTAAGCTTGTCTAGAAGAAATTCTATCGTTAATAGGGATACACTACGGACACCTCGTAATTCCTGACGGATGTTGTCCTTCTGTAGAACGACTACTACTTACATTGACATTTTTAATTTTTGTCGATGTAGGTAGTCGTTCTATGCCTTCCGTTTTCCTCGACAAGCCTTCAGGATGTTGCCTTCGTTCCACTTTTGCAAGCATAAATACTTAGGAAAGATTAGACATCTCAACGAGGCTAAAGAATAAACGGTCTTGCTCACATAAGATTCTGTACTCTATAGGAGCTAAGATAAGAAGATCTATATAGAAGGGATCATTTAAGGGTGGGGGATGTATGATATTGAGTATTTGCTAAAGTCCTGGTCTTGGACTTTTGGAAAACGGAGATATCCAAGCAACCGAAGGGCGGTAGGGGGTTCTGTATGAGAACGGGGGTACCGTTTCTAAATGGAAACCGTTGCTGTATAGTAATAATGGTTTATGTTATACTTAAGGCAAATAGCGACAATTTAAATATTGTCATGGCATCACCCCCTTAAAGGGGAAAGAGCTCCCTGTTTGCGCAGGGAGCTCTTTTTATGGATTTAAAAATTCTTAAGGTGTTTCAATGCCAAATACTCCTAACAAAGCTTTTACCCCTAAGTATATGGGCACAAGGAATACAGAGGTTGCTAGACCGTATTTTGCTGCATCTAACCAGTAATTTATAAGAATTCCTTTTTTAACGTTCGATATCGTTCTCTTTGCTCTGTTGTCGATCTCGTCTAAGCTTTTGTTTGTCCGGCTCTTCATCTCGTTTAAGTTGCTCTCGGTGGTCTGGAGCACTTTCCCTGTTTTCTCGCTGAAATTTTGCTCGATCTTCTCCAGTTGCTGAACGATCTCGTTTTGGAGTTGATTCACTTTTTGAATGGTCTTTTGATTGTTCTGACTCATGAGGTTGGCGCCCGTTTCCATAGTTTTTATAAGTCTCTCTTCTTGATCTTTCAAGAGTTTCTCTTGCGCTTGTAAAGTCGAATTCATCCTCTGCTGAACGGTTTGGCTCGTCTCTCTGATGTCGTTCAACTCTTGTTGAGTGGTCATTTTCGAGTCGGTGTCCCTGTCGATTTGCGTGCTGACGTAACCTTTCAGAATTTCCATTAACTTCTGACTTTCCTCTATATGGTTCTGCAATTCTTGATAACTCTGGATTTCCCTGTTCGTATGATAAGGTGGCTGTTCCTCGCTCCTGGCTTGGTTGGTCTGTTCGGGTTTCCTTTGTGATTTCAAACTCACGCTGCAACGTCTCCTTTTCATAATCATTCCCCAGCTTGGAGCCACGAACTTTCTTGTTTTTATCGGGGTGCGTAAATGTAATGTTCTTTCCACGCTCTTTCATGTCAATGTTATGTTTTTCTTTTAAACTCATTTTCAATTCTTCATATGTTTGGGAGACCTGTTTTTCAAGGTCAATTTTCTCTCGAATATCATCTTTCCAACTGAATTTCTCTCGATCAATTAAGCCTTTTTCTGCTTGGGTGTAACGAACCCCTGCTTTAATGTTTTCTGCTATGGAGAGTCCTCTTCCCTTACATAATCGGTCACTTTCCTCACGAACTTTATCAATCGCTTCTTTTCCATGAGCATGATATTTCCTGCCATCTTCCGGATGCACG
>NZ_WMEW01000024.1 GCF_009856355.1 Halobacillus litoralis
CGGGATGGTTTCGGGAAACATGGATCCTTCATTCCCATCCTCCGTTGTACAGTTAAAATTTAGTTAAATAAACTTCCTGCTTTTCACGCTAAAATGCGTTTATAGCAGAACTTGTCGCGCGCCCCCGTTAGCTAAAGACTCGAAACTGAGATATTCAGTGAAATTATTCTGTTATTGGAGCTATCTATATTCCTTAATCCCATTTTAAAGACGTTCAATGAATATCTAAATATTTTATCATTCTAATGCTATTGCCCTAATTCTATAAATTCAACGTAAATAATAGCAATTCTTTTCTAATCTCATAGACGTATTTATCCCGAAGTTCAGTATTCAACAATACTACCAATAAGCGAAAAGCGATTGCTCTTATTAAACAATCGCCACTAAAGACTTGATTTCAAGATATTAATGTAGGTATTATACTAACGCATCTTTAGACGAATACTCGATATCAGGATAACACTACTATAAATTACATATAGCTTTTATTCATTTCTTTCAATATTTACTACAAAGTTTTCAATATTAAGAACAACCATTAGAACTTTGAAGAGGACATACAAGACAATGCGTGAGACTTTCCTTCTTTTTATCTAACTTATGAAAATAACAGCAAGTACGCCGTATTTTATGCTCACCGAGTGAGTTAGGATCAACAAGATACGTTTTCATAGGATGTGTGTCACAGTTGAAATAACTGCCGTCTAATTGATTCAATTCTTTAGCAAGTTGAATGATAGTTTGTTGGTGTTCGGGATATTTTTCTAGTGCTTTTCTAAAGAATGAATTAATCCGAACGGCAATATTTTCCCACAAAATAAAAGCAGGCAAGTTCGTCCTTTTATGAAAGGATTGTAACAAGGGAAACAGGTGTTGACTAAAGAGCTCCTTCCAAGCCTCGTGGCGCGAGTCTACATAAATAATTTGTTCTGTCTTCACCTGCACATCCAACTTTTCACTAATCGTACACGCTGATATAGGAATAATTTTGCTTTTTTCTTCCCACAACATAGAATTTAAAACATGTGAAGGAAGAACTTGGGCGTACTTTTTCATCATCATTGACGCGGTGACCTTTATATTGGGAGCACAGATGCGCTTTTGTTGATGTTGCAAAAATTCAATACATGCCGTCTCTTCCAGTAAGGATGGGATGGAATTCATTCATTCATCCCCTTTCGATTTCGATATAGTAGATAAATGAAAAATGGAGCTCCGATTCCAGCAGTGAATACACCAGCTGGAATATCAGATGGTAAAAAAGCCGTACGCGCAATAATATCAGCTATCATAACGATGAGTGACCCAATCAAAGCGGATCCAAAAACTAAGTTACCAAAGGAACGCTGCAATAAAAGCCGTGCAATATGAGGCGCGATCAGTCCTACAAATGCGATTCCTCCAGCAAAAGAAACTGCTGCACCAGCTAAGCCAACACTTAAGGAAATTAAAAGAAAGCGGAAAAACTGGACCCTTACCCCCATGCCGGTTGCTACATCATCTCCCAGCTGTTTTACATCTACCACTCCGGTGAAAAAGAGGGATAGGAAAATCAGAATAACAATAATAGGGATGAGAATCGTAACTTCGTGCCAATTGGCACCATATAAACTGCCGGTTAACCATAAATACACTTTAGATGCAACCGCCGACTCACTGGACACCATAAACATGGTAACCACTGCATTGGTTAAGGCTGAAATACCAATCCCAATCAAAATTAAACGCATAGGGGTGACTCCATTTTTCCATGACAATAAATAGATGATCGCTGTTGTAATCGCTGCTCCTGTAATAGACGCAAGCGGAAGCCATTGCACACTTATTTCACCTAATAGGAAAACAATGAAAATAACAGCTCCCACAGAAGCTCCACCTGTTACTCCAACAATATCTGGAGACCCCAATGGATTTCGGATCATCCCTTGTAATATCAAGCCTGATACACCTAGACCTGCTCCTACGACCAGCCCCATAAGTACACGGGGAAGTCGAAGTTCATTGAGAATAAAAGCATGGTCACTTTCACTAAAAATTTCTTCTAATACAGCTCTAAGCGGAATGTAACTACTTCCAGATGACAAACTAATAATAAAAACAGCAACGGTTGTCAGGATTAGGGCAACTAAAGTAAACAAAGATCGTTTATGAATTTGTATAGAAACTTTGCCGGTTTTACTTCTAAGTGTGTAATAGTTACCCACTTTTCTTCACCCCTTTTCTAGCGATATAAATGAAAAAAGGAGTTCCGAATAGAGCAGTCATCACTCCTATAGGCATTTCTTGAGGGGCAATGATCAGTCTCGCAGCAATATCAGCAAACAATAACAAGGTAGCTCCGAAAACACCACTCATTGGTAAAATCCATTGATAATTAGGACCAGTAAAACCTTTTACAATATGTGGTACTACAAGGCCAATAAATCCTACAGACCCAGCTACCGCTACCGATCCTCCAGCTAAAAAAACAACGATAACTCCTATTATTAATTTGACCAACCCCGTATTCTGACCCAGGTTTTTGGCTACATCATCCCCGGACATCAAAATATTCAGAGGCTTTCCAATCCATAACGAAAGGATAATCGCTGCCCCTATAAAAGGCAGTACAGGAAGAAGTATGCCTAGTTCCCGTCCAGCAACCGAGCCAGCCAGCCAAAATAAAACACTTTGCATGCGCTGTTCATCCATTACAAGCATTCCTTGAGTAAATGAAATAAACAGCGCACTAATGGCAGCACCTGCCAAAACAATGCGGATAGGGGATAAACCATCTTCGCCCATAGAACCAAGTAAATAAACGATCGCTCCTGCAACTCCAGCTCCCAAAAAACCAATCCACATATACCCACTTAAGGATTCTACCGAAAAGAAAGTAGCAGAAGTCACAATAAAGAATAGTGCCCCTGCATTAACGCCGAATATATCTGGAGCTGCCAAAGGATTACGAGTCAAGGCTTGCATTAAAGCTCCTGCAATGGATAGACTCGCACCAATGGTAATGGCTATTAAAGTTCGTGTTAAACGAGACGTACGAATAATAATATGATTCGTATCTGAAGTGTCATAATGAAAGAAGGCGTCCCAAGCTGTAGAAAGAGGGATTGGGGTTTTTCCTACAAGTATGCTTAAAGCAGCTGCAGTAAAAAATAGAAGCAAAAAGGCAAAAAGAATATACCATTGAAATGATCGATTGGTCGATAGTTTGTTCATTATGCTTCTCCTCAAAGAAACAAAGACAGGAGGATACCTCCTATCTTTGGGATTTATTTCTCTAGATCAAATCGTTTATATAAGTCATCCAGCATTAAATTGGCAGCACGAATTCCTCCAGCCATGTTCCATGTCACTTCATCAACCATGTGGACTTCGTCATTTTTAACTGCGTCTAAGTTTTTCCAAAGTGGATGATTTGTCCATTCCTCGAAATTATCTTTAATCGCTGGTTCATCACTCATGAAAATATAAAATACATCCGCATTCATTTCTGAAATACTTTCTTTATCCGTTAATTTCATTCCCCATTCATCGGATTGCTGGTTTTCAGGTCTAGTAAATCCAGCTTCCTTCAGGATCGATCCAGCAAAACTATCAAAATAAATACGAGCATGGTCACTACGGAAATTTAGAATGGAAACGTTTAACGGCCAATCCTCTCCTAATTTTTCAGAAGCTTTTGCTTTAAAGTCTTCAATGCGGTTATCCCAATTCGTCATGATTTCCTCTGCTTTATCCTCTTTGTTCAGCGTCTGTCCCATTAAATCAACCGTCCCTTTGAAATCATAGACTTGGTCAATAGCAATGGTTGGTGCAATTTTATTTAGTTTCTCATAAATTTCTTCATGTCGGAGTTTAGATGCAAAAATCACATCCGGATTTAACTTAGCAATTTCTTCTAAATTGGGCTGAGTTTCTTCCCCTACAAGCGTAGTTCCTTCTAAATCATCTCTTAGGTATTTATAAATAGGCTTCTCTACCCAAGACTCCACAATTCCAACAGGCTCTACCTCAAAGGCCGTAATCGCATCGTTGGCTCCTTGATAAAGCGTGACGACTTTTTCAGGTGTTCCCTCGATGGTTGTCATCCCCATAGCATGTTCAATTTCTAGTGTATTCGTCTCCTCGCCAGAATCATCCGCATTCGTAGATTCTGAGGACGTATCTTCTGAAGAAGCACCCTCATTTCCACAAGCGGCAAGTAGTGTAGTAATAACTAAGACTAATAAAATTAGTCCCCACTTTTTATGTAATTGAATACTTTCCATATGTATCTCCTCCTTTTGATTTTGATAATCATTCTCACTATTAAAATGTTATTGCAACTGAAAATGATTGTCAAGCCAATAATAAGACTGATAAGATGTTTTGGAGGATTCAGCTTTAAAGTTTTTTTCATCGTGAAAAATGAAATAAAACAAGACCAGGAATATAACGTACGATGAATTCTCTACAAGATAAGAGGTGTTATTGAAGCATTATCTCGAAACTGAGTCTTCCAGAAACCAGCACTAAACGTTAAAAAGAGGGCAATTCCTTTACATCAGAATTGCCCCCGTTACAGGAAGACTCAGTTTCGAGATAATCACCATAATTTACTGGAATCTACCTTTTTAACTTTCTAATAAAGAAACCATTTCCTTTCTTCCTGACTCTACATTTGGATACTTATTCAGTAAGTCTTTTATAAGTTGCTCTCTTAAGATATCCGACTGTACATAATCATTTCTGAAGATTTCCAGGTACCCTGAGAGTGGCTCACCTTCTTCAACTTTTCGCTTTACCGATATCAAAGTTTCTAATTTCTCTTGATAAAAGCTAAATTCGTCTTCATTTGCATGTTTAACAGAGATTTTCGATAACTTTATAGCTCTTTCCAAGTCTGCCACTACAATTTTAGTAGCTAATCCCTGATAGGGAGACGGTTCTCCAGGGTTTTGTTCTACCAACCTTTGAGCGTATTCCTTTGATTTTTTAAAGTTCCCGAGCTCCATATAGATTTTCCCCAACTGAATATTTGATTGATACAGATTAGGAACAATAGTGTTCACTTCCAGAGCTTTTTCTAATGCCATTTTAGGATTGACTTCTTTTCTTGCTGTTATTAAATCTGAAGGAACATTTTTCAACTGTTGAAGAAAATCATTCGAATATGTTTCAAAGCCTATACCCATTACATTTTTAAATGATTGATCAAATTGATGGTTCTTTCTCTCTTTGATTATCTTAGGAATGAAGTCATTTCCTACGTCATTCAAAAGGTGATTTATAAACCACATACTTTGAAAATAAGGGTTATACGGACTCCTAAGATGGTCATTTATTTGTGCAGGAGTCTTCATTTGATTAAAGTTCAGATACTCTAATTCTCTTATGTAGTTATCTCCAACCCCAACATTTATACTGCCAACATACGTCGCCAATCCTTCATGAAACCACATTGGAAAATCAGCGAATGATAAGTCATATTTTTTTATTAAAGTGTTAAAAAGGTGATGTGTGTATTCATGGACAACTTTTCTTTGAAATTCCCTTTCTCTCTTATTCCCCGATGGAACTTGAAGGTATATGGTTTCTTCACTTGCAACGTAATACCCTCCAATACTTCCTTCAACAGGTTTGGGGGCATTTTCCGGGGTCGGAATATTGTTGTATAAGATAATCTTTACAGGTGGCTTCTCTTTTAAATTGAAGATACTGGAAAACTGATTTTTCTTTGCCTCAACGGCTTTAACTGATGAATTAATCCACTTTTTATTGTCTTGTCCATCATAATAAAAGGTGAATGCTCCTACTTGCTCAGAGGAAAAATCCTCCGTATCCTGTTTGGCTGACGAAGTATCCAGAACCATTTTATGATAAAAACTGATTTTATCACTTGCCGTGAAAGAATCTATGCTTTCATGATCATAGGCTGACTTTTCAAATCCATAATTGAATAATGTGATGAAAATAGTGGCTATAGAAACGACGCCAGATAATATAATTAATGTTAGATTTGTTGAGCGTTTTTTGGGCAAGTATTTTATTGGTTTGAAAAGACATATAATTCCACAAATTATAATACCAAACATAAACAAGGCTATGACCAACGAAACGACCATGCTTTGTTTCGCACTTAACCACAAGGAAAAAATAAAGTAAACTGTTATGAAGCATAACGAACTCAATACCATTAAGCTAATACGTTTTAGAATTTGTATCCCTCCATATACCATTGGTTGATTTGTAAAACGAACCACCTTATTCAAACTCTCAAAGTAAAAACTCCTGAAGAATCGCCCCCCGTTTCCGCAAGACTTGATTTGGAGATGTTTTATGTAATTTACTAACTTTCTACCTTACTTGAATCAGGCAGATGGTCATCCTTATCAAATTTAAAGAGATAATGCTCCTATTAATACAATAATTACAGCTAGGAATAATAAATATACTGCGCGAGCTTTCTGTTCATTTTGAAACTCTGAAATGCTGTAAATTAAAAGTATGGTCCCAATAAAAAACTGAGTATAAGATAAGATTTGTTTGTTATCGGTTGTAAAACTAAAAACTAATAAGGATAATGCAATGATGGCTGATACAATCCTAATCACTTTCAATTAAAGACCCCCCATCCTCTTTCCATAATAAGTATTCTTCAATGTTAGCACATAAGGCAATTGTTCAAGTAACGCCCCCGTTTTTATAAGACTTGAATTCAAGATACCTTAATGGTTGTTCCTAAATTATCTCCCGGTTAATCGCAAAATTATATTATTCATTTCTTCCATTTTTCCTATTAGCGAAAATTACAATAGTAATCAATAAAATAATACTATTTCCTAATAACACATACAGAAGGATAGCGGAACCAAAAGCTGCTCCTTGGCTACTAATATAAGCAGCGTAGTTTATACCGCCATAAAAAAACAAAAACGGAGTGCCGATTGAAAATAGAACTAATAAAAACTGCGAAATACCCTTTTTAAGATTATAATTAAACCAAACCCAAGATCCGACTATTAACAATAGAGTTGTCAAAATTAATAAAATCTTTATTCCTCCCTGGAAGTACTGAGTCTTAAACTAACCTGCTCCGTTAGTTAAAAAGCGATCGATGATTGAACAATCGTTAGCAATAGGTAAGCCTTTGACGTTATCTCCAGCTTTTCCCCTGCTCCACACCAAGGACGTGCTAGTTTCCCAGCATCCGGCGCTCCATCTAACGATATGTACTGTGATGATAAGTTACTCGTTA
>NZ_WMEW01000025.1 GCF_009856355.1 Halobacillus litoralis
GACCTATCAACCTCATCGTCTCTGAGGGATCTTATCTGCTCGAAGCAGAGGGAAATCTCATCTCAAGGGGGGCTTCATGCTTAGATGCTTTCAGCACTTATCCCGACCACACGTAGCTACCCAGCGATGCTCCTGGCGGAACAACTGGTACACCAGCGGTGTGTCCATCCCGGTCCTCTCGTACTAAGGACAGCTCCTTTCAAATTTCCAACGCCCACGACGGATAGGGACCGAACTGTCTCACGACGTTCTGAACCCAGCTCGCGTACCGCTTTAATGGGCGAACAGCCCAACCCTTGGGACCGACTACAGCCCCAGGATGCGATGAGCCGACATCGAGGTGCCAAACCTCCCCGTCGATGTGGACTCTTGGGGGAGATAAGCCTGTTATCCCCGGGGTAGCTTTTATCCGTTGAGCGACGGCCCTTCCATACGGTACCGCCGGATCACTAAGCCCGACTTTCGTCCCTGCTCGACTTGTAGGTCTCGCAGTCAAGCTCCCTTGTGCCTTTACACTCTGCGAATGATTTCCAACCATTCTGAGGGAACCTTTGGGCGCCTCCGTTACTCTTTAGGAGGCGACCGCCCCAGTCAAACTGCCCACCTGACACTGTCTCCGGACCGGATTACGGTCCTGGGTTAGAATGTCCGTACAGCCAGGGTAGTATCCCACCAGCGCCTCCACCGAAGCTGGCGCTCCGGTTTCCAAGGCTCCTACCTATCCTGTACAAGCTGTACCAACATTCAATATCAGGCTGCAGTAAAGCTCCACGGGGTCTTTCCGTCCTGTCGCGGGTAATGTGCATCTTCACACATAGTATAATTTCACCGGGTCTCTCGTTGAGACAGTGCCCAAGTCGTTGCACCTTTCGTGCGGGTCGGAACTTACCCGACAAGGAATTTCGCTACCTTAGGACCGTTATAGTTACGGCCGCCGTTTACTGGGGCTTCGGTTCAACGCTTCGCATAAGCTAACGCATCCCCTTAACCTTCCAGCACCGGGCAGGTGTCAGCCCCTATACTTCGCCTTACGGCTTCGCAGAGACCTGTGTTTTTGGTAAACAGTCGCTTGGGCCTTTTCACTGCGGCTCCTCGGCAGAGGAGCACCCCTTCTCCCGAAGTTACGGGGTCATTTTGCCGAGTTCCTTAACGAGAGTTCTCCCGCTCACCTTAGGATACTCTCCTCGCCTACCTGTGTCGGTTTGCGGTACGGGCACCTCTTTCCTCATTAGAGGCTTTTCTTGGCAGTGTGAAATCAGGAGCTTCGGTACTATAGTTCCCTCCCCATCACAGCTTGACGTTGCCGGACGGATTTGCCTGTTCCGACCGTCTCACTGCTTGGACGTGCACATCCAATGGCACGCTCTCCTTATCCTCCTGCGTCCCCCCGTCATTCAAACGGAAAGGAGGTGGTACAGGAATATCAACCTGTTGTCCATCGCCTACGCCTTTCGGCCTCGGCTTAGGTCCCGACTAACCCTGAGAGGACGAGCCTTCCTCAGGAAACCTTAGGCATTCGGTGAAAGAGATTCTCACT
Source organism: Halobacillus litoralis (assembly GCF_009856355.1). Classification (GTDB taxonomy): domain Bacteria; phylum Bacillota; class Bacilli; order Bacillales; family Halobacillaceae; genus Halobacillus; species Halobacillus litoralis_B. The sequence goes on from NZ_WMEW01000025.1 coordinate 1,538, forward strand.
CTTTTTTCGCTACTCATACCGGCATTCTCACTTCTAAGCGCTCCACCAGTCCTTACGGTCTGACTTCGCAGCACTTAGAACGCTCTCCTACCACTGATCGTAAGATCAATCCGCAGCTTCGGTGGTGTGTTTAGCCCCGGTACATTTTCGGCGCAGAGTCACTCGACCAGTGAGCTATTACGCACTCTTTGAATGATGGCTGCTTCTAAGCCAACATCCTGGTTGTCTAAGCAACTCCACATCCTTTTCCACTTAACACACACTTTGGGACCTTAGCTGGCGGTCTGGGCTGTTTCCCTCTCGACCATGAACCTTATCACCCACGGTCTGACTCCCAGAACAAAGTCTATGGCATTCGGAGTTTGACTGAATTCGGTAACCCGATAGGGGCCCCTCGTCCAATCAGTGCTCTACCTCCATGACTTTCTATTCTGAGGCTAGCCCTAAAGCTATTTCGGAGAGAACCAGCTATCTCCGTGTTCGATTGGCATTTCACCCCTACCCACACCTCATCCCCGTAATTTTCAACTTACGTGGGTTCGGGCCTCCAGTCAGTGTTACCTGACCTTCACCCTGGACATGGGTAGATCACACGGTTTCGGGTCTACGACCGCATACTCACTCGCCCTGTTCAGACTCGCTTTCGCTGCGGCTCCGCTTCTGCTGCTTAACCTCGCATACGGTCGTAACTCGCCGGTTCATTCTACAAAAGGCACGCCGTCACCCATTAACGGGCTCCGACTACTTGTAGGCACACGGTTTCAGGTTCTATTTCACTCCCCTTCCGGGGTGCTTTTCACCTTTCCCTCACGGTACTGGTTCACTATCGGTTACTAGGGAGTATTTAGCCTTGGGAGATGGTCCTCCCGGATTCCGACGGAATTCCTCGTGTTCCGCCGTACTCAGGATCCACTCCGGAGGGAGGAAGATTTCGACTACAGGGCTGTTACCCTCTTCGGCTGATCTTTCCAGATCGATTCGTCTATCTTCCTCCTTGATAACTCCAAAGGAGTGTCCTACAACCCCAGAAAGCAAGCTTTCTGGTTTGGGCTGATTCCGTTTCGCTCGCCGCTACTTGGGAAATCGCGTTTGCTTTCTCTTCCTCCGGGTACTTAGATGTTTCAGTTCCCCGGGTGTGCCTTCCTATACCTATGTATTCAGTATAGGATACTGTTCCATTACGAACAGTGGGTTTCCCCATTCGGAAATCTCCGGGTCAAAGCCTGCTTACGGCTCGCCGGAGCATATCGGTGTTAGTCCCGTCCTTCATCGGCTCCTAGTACCAAGGCATCCACCGTGCGCCCTTATTCACTTAACTATCTTCGTGAAAAGACGTTTATATAAATCAATTAGATGTCTTGTCATCATGATCTCATCGCTAGATGAGTCATAATTCCTTATCCAGTTTTCAAGGTTCA
>NZ_WMEW01000026.1 GCF_009856355.1 Halobacillus litoralis
CTAAGACCTGTCCGTCTTAACGCATGCAGGAGTGTTGACGGGATGGTTTCAGGAAACATGGATCCTTCATTCCCATCCTCCGTTGTACAGTTGAAATTTAAACAAATAAACTTCCTGCCTTTCACGCAAAATTGCGCTTATAGCAGAACTTGTCGCGCGCCCCCGTTTCTTGAAGATTCGAATTCAAGATATCTTTGATTATTCTTTTACTTAATGCCACCTAACTCATTAAGTATCCTTCCATATTCTTTTACAATCAACTAACTTGTTGTCTTTGAAAGAAAGTCTAAATATATCTGGCATAGCAAGCTTTTTCCAAAATTCAAATCCGTATTTTTCATCAAAGTAATTCATTATAAGCACCATAATATTACCATGGGTACCTATTACCACATTTTTGTTTTCGTATTTTTCTAACACGGTTTTAATTCCTCTTACTCCTCTTTGTTGAGCGACCTTGTTTGATTCTCCGCCTTCCCAACTAAAACTTGGGTCCTCCCATACTTTCCTAATAGCTTCCTCAAAGTCACTGGCAGCACCTTCTGTTAACTTCCTTTCCTTGAACTCATTAAAGATATGTATGTCTTCACCAAGAGCAGAAGCTAATCCTTCAACAGTCTGCACTGCTCTTAAGTAAGGACTTGAAATTACGTTTTCTATGTTCTCTTCTATTAGTAGTTTTTTAACTATGTCAGCATCTTTTAGTCCCTTTTCTGATAAAGGTCTCTTTAATTCCTCAGGTGTATATGTAGAATGAGCGTGACGCACTAAAAATATGTTTGTTGTCATAAAGTCCTCCTGAAATTATAAATGATTATTTGTATAACCTCTTTTGAGGGATTACACCTCTAACACCGCCTAAAGGATTGTCAATATCATTGGAATATCTCGGGATTAAATGTATGTGACAATGATATATTGTTTGACCTGCAGCCTCTCCACAATTCACTCCAATATTAAAGCCTTCTGGTTTATACTTAGAATCCAATAATGATTTACTTTTCAAAACCAATTCATCTATTGAAATTTTTTCTTCAATAGTTAAATCAAAATAAATCCTCACAGTGTCTTTTTGGGACTATTAAAATGTGACCTTTATTAACTGGAAATTTATCATAGAAACATTTAGCTAAGTCATTTTCACAAACAATGCTCTTTGTATCACAAAATACACACAATAGAACACTCATCCTTTCTGAATAATATTCACATTAAATATAGCATTAATGTAATAAGGGCATTATCTTTTTGATCAATCGCCCCCGTTAACGTAAGACTCGATATCAAGATAATATCAATGGATATGTTGGCTTAAAATTGTTACCTATAGATTATCTAAGATTGGGGGAATTATTATTTCTATTATCAGAAATTAATCTCTTTAATAACCTAATTTGTCCTCGATGATTAATTTCGTCCTCTAAGACATGGAACCAAAGGTAGTAATTATTGTAAAGTGTACCGTTGTCCCACTGTTTTTCTTCAAATAACCACTCATCTGGATAACCCCTTAATTTATATAGAGACCGTTCTCTAACTCCAGCTAGCTCATTAAGATAATACTCTAGATCCTTTTTTCTTATTTGTTTTCTAGCTGTTGGTCCAAGTTCTAAGGCAGCTTGCCACTTTTGTAGTTCATCATTGTTTATATCACGTTCTTCAAATGAAATTATTTGATGGACAAACTCGATAGAAGCTATATGTAATAAAAGGCTCCCTATTGTATTTGAACTCTCATCCACAAAAAAATCTAAGGCATCCTGGCTTAAACCCTTAACTTCTTGTAACGTAACTGCTCTTGTGTGTTCTAACATAGACACTAGTTCCCCTATTTTTCCTGAAAAATTTTCAACGCTCTTTATTCTATAGTCAATCATCCAAAAACCTCCTAATAAGTCTATAACAAGGTTATCAATTTATTCTGAAAAATATAGCCTGAAATTTTAAAAACAAAAATGTTATAATAAAATCAGATATACAAAAAGAGCAAACCAATTATTGGTTTGCTCCTTCTATTAGTGGGGATTCTTTATTATATAAACGCCCCCGTTTCCATAAGACTCGAAATCAAAATAATAATTTGTCTTTAGCCATGATGTGAAATTACCCACCAAAGGAAAAACCGAATAAGAAGAGAAGAAATATTAAAAGGAATACTATACCAATAATAAGTGTTATAAGAGGTACTATTCTCTTTTCCCTTTCTTTATTTAAACTCGTTAACCCAAGTATGATGCCAACTATACTTGTATATGGAGTGAATTTAATGAATTGAACCATAGCTCCGAAAAAGTTAATAGACATCATTCTCACAAACAAAACAACCTGGATGAAAAATATAACCAACATTAACAAGCATAACTTTCCTAAAACTGATTTTGGCACAAAAACCCTCCCTAAACCTTCAACTAACCTGCCCCAAACGTTAAGTTTCAGAATCGCCCCCGTTAGCGCAAGACTTGAATTCGAGGTAAATTGAAACACACTTTAAGTAACACACCTATTATTTAACTACACACCATAGATATCACTTAAAAAAATAATCCTTTTACCACTTCATAAATAGCAATTCCTACTACTACTCCTAATAAAAGTTTTACGAAGTTCATAGTTTTCCTTTCCAAAACAATTCCCCCTTTATCTTAGCTTCGATTTTATTAAACATCATTAATGTTGAAAGCAAGCATTATATTGAACAATAGTTAGCAATAGGTAAGCGTTTGAAGTTATCTCCAGCTTTTCCCCTGCTCCACACCGAACGTGCTAGTTTCCCAGCATTCGGCGCTCCATCTAAAGGTATGTACTACATTATAAGTTCCTTTGTTACT
>NZ_WMEW01000028.1 GCF_009856355.1 Halobacillus litoralis
CTAAGACCTGTCCGTCTTAACGCATGCAGGAGTGTTGACGGGATGGTTTCAGGAAACATGGATCCTTCATTCCCATCCTCCGTTGTACAGTTGAAATTTAAACAAATAAACTTCCTGCCTTTCACGCTGAAAAAGCGCTTATAGCAGAACTTGTCGCGCGCCCCCGTTTACGTAAGACTTGAATTAGAAATATATCTTATTGTTTTACAATATGTCTCTTATCGAAAAAACAAGGAATAAATTATAAACCCAGCTATTATTAGGAGAATAAATATACCAGTTCCCTTCCAGCCTAAGCCACCAACTAAATCTGCAAGATTGCTTCCGTGTCCACTACTTGAAGGATTGCTTAACTCTTTTTGTCTTAGTTTTTCTCTTCTTTTTTCAGGAATTTCATTTCCCATCTAATTCCTCCAAAATCATTTCTCTTAATAAACATACGATACTAATCCAGTTTAGTTTCAAAACTGGCTATTATCTAGAACCCAAGTCTTCACCTAACCTGCCCAAAACATTAAGAAGAGGGCAATTCTTTTGTTGTAGAATTGCCCCCCTTTTTATAAGACTCGAATTCAAAATAATTGACAGATTTCACTCCATCATTGGTGAACATCATATTCCTTACATTGTCTTTTTAATTCTAAATATGAAGGTAGAATTTAGTATCATTACAATGGAAAGGAGGATAAGTAATCCTTGTTGAAATGATGTTTTAGAAAGATTGATCAAAACATCAATTATAAGAAGGATAGCACCTCCGAAAATAATTAGCCCCCATGTAACTTGGCTAACTCTCCCCAAAATAATTTGACCTCTTTCATCTTTCCCTTCAGTATTCATGAAAGTAGCCCAATGCAAAAAACTTAAAATTAGTGGGATAAACAAGATGTAAGTAATAATGGTTAACATGTTATTCCTCCTCATATGTAAATATATCTTCGACGTTCTTATCAAAAGTACGTGCAATTTTAAACGCAAGAACCAAAGAGGGATTATACTTATTTGATTCTAAAGATGCTATTGTCTGACGGCTTACACCAATTAATTTAGCTAATTCACTTTGCGACAACCTCCTTTCTGCTCGCAATAAATATACAGAATTTGATAGATTACCCGTTTTTTTCATTTTTTTCCTCCTCAAATTCAATGTAACATATTTTTGTCAAATTGAATATAATTTTTAACATATTGACAAGAGCATTTTACAAAACGATGGTTTGACTGTTTAATCTTAGAACTTAGAAGAGAACTACTCTAATAGCTTTCACCAATATTAGACATTATGAAAATTCAAGGTAGTAGCTCTTGAAAATCACCTTACTTAAAGAAGCCACATCAATTTTTGTTTCTGAGAAGATTTCTTCTTTATGCTGCTTGCAAAAAAAGAACCCCCATTAAAAATGGAAGTTCTTTTTGTATTATCTTATTCAATTAATGCCCCCAATAGCGGAAGACTTGAATTCAAGTTAAATTAAGAAATATTCTGGGAAGTTCTATATGTCTCTCATATTGCTGATTGTGTCATTTTGTTCATCTAAGATTTTAATGTTTTTTAACTCCTCA
>NZ_WMEW01000029.1 GCF_009856355.1 Halobacillus litoralis
TCGCTGGGTAGCTACGTGTGGTCGGGATAAGTGCTGAAAGCATCTAAGCATGAAGCCCCCCTTGAGATGAGATTTCCCTCTGCTTCGAGCAGATAAGATCCCTCAGAGACGATGAGGTTGATAGGTCTGAGGTGGAAGCGTGGTGACACGTGGAGCTGACAGATACTAATGGATCGATGACTTATCTATGTAGACTTCGTGAATGATGTTTGATCAATAAATGTTTCCTTATCCAGTTTTGAGGGTTTTCAAAAAAACTTTCAAAAAACACCTTGATTTTCAAAGCGGGACACGGTATAATAGTTCTTGTCCTTGAAAAAGAAGGAACAACATCGATCTGGTGATGAAGGCGAAGAGGTCACACCTGTTCCCATGCCGAACACAGTAGTTAAGCTCTTCAGCGCCGATGGTAGTCGGGTTTACCCCCGTGAGAGTAGGACGTCGCCAGGTTGATACATATCGGAGGATTAGCTCAGCTGGGAGAGCACTTGCCTTACAAGCAAGGGGTCGCAGGTTCGAACCCTGCATCCTCCACCATTTATATTTTACATTTAGTTAGCCGGCCTAGCTCAACTGGCAGAGCAACTGATTTGTAATCAGTAGGTTGGGGGTTCAAGTCCTCTGGCCGGCACCATGAGTTGCCTGTTGCTAACTTAAACTTCTTGAGAGCCATTAGCTCAGCTGGTAGAGCATCTGACTTTTAATCAGAGGGTCGAAGGTTCGAATCCTTCATGGCTCACCATGTATTCTATGCGGGTGTGGTGGAATTGGCAGACACGCTAGATTTAGGATCTAGTGCTTCACGGCGTGGGGGTTCAAGTCCCTCCACCCGCATTCTTAAGCGGAAGTAGTTCAGTGGTAGAACACCACCTTGCCAAGGTGGGGGTCGCGGGTTCGAATCCCGTCTTCCGCTCCATTTACTAAGCTCAGTTACTTAATGATTTCTATAATAAACAACATGACATATACAAAACTGCCGAGCCGGGGTGGCGGAATTGGCAGACGCACAGGACTTAAAATCCTGCGGTGGGTTTCCACCGTGCCGGTTCGAGTCCGGCCCTCGGCACCAAATATATACATGCGCCCGTAGCTCAATTGGATAGAGCGTCTGACTACGGATCAGAAGGTTAGGGGTTCGACTCCTCTCGGGCGCGCCATTATAACGGGAAGTAGCTCAGCTTGGTAGAGCACTTGGTTTGGGACCAAGGGGTCGCAGGTTCGAATCCTGTCTTCCCGACCATTCCAAACATATAATGGGGCCTTAGCTCAGCTGGGAGAGCGCCTGCTTTGCACGCAGGAGGTCAGCGGTTCGATCCCGCTAGGCTCCACCATTTGATTTATTTGATCTTTGAAAACTGAACGAACCAACCAGTACGTCAAAACATTTCTTCTTTAATGAAGGAATTTGAAACAAAGCACATTCGGTGTGCAGATGAGCAAGTCAAACTACTTTTATGGAGAGTTTGATCCTGGCTCAGGACGAACGCTGGCGGCGTGCCTAATACATGCAAGTCGAGCGCGGGAAGCGAGCGGATCCCTT